>NZ_JH114233.1:698780-709579 GCF_000224655.1 Bilophila sp. 4_1_30 | reverse complement strand
ATACAGCGCGGCGAGGATCAGGTAGACCAGCAGGATCGCCAGACCGACGGCAATGGCGGCCTGCCCGTGGCTTTTCTCTTCCTGAAAGCTCATCCCCGTCCACTCGTAGCCGAAACCTTGGGGCAGTACCCGCCCGGCGATTTCTTCCATAGCCTCCATGCCGGCGCCCGTGCTGACGCCGGGGGCGGCGCTGCCCTGCATGGATGCGGAAGAGTAGAGGTTGTAGCGCGTCACGATGCTCGGCCCGCTGACCTGCTGGACGGAAGCGAAGCCCGCCAGCGGTACTTCCTCGCCCTTGCCGTTGGGCACGCGTAGGGACAAAAGGTTGTCCGCCGTGCTGCGGTAGCGTTCGGCGGCCTGCACGCGCACCTGATAGTTCTGGTTGTATTTGCTGAAGGTATTGATGTACTGGCCTCCGAACGCCGTTTGTATGGCCGTGAAAAGCTGCGGCAGGGCAATGCCTTCCGTCATGGCCTGCGTGCGGTTCACGTTCAGGTAGAGCTTGGGCGTCGAGGCGGAATACAGGGACATGACATGCTCAAGGCGCGGATCTTTCGCCGCCGCCTCCTCGTAGGCCCGTACCGCCGCCTCCAGCGCCTGAGGCCCGCGGCTGGCCCGGTCTTCGATCATCATGTCGAAGCCCCCGGCATTGCCGATGCCCATGATGGGCGGTGGCGGGATGACCATGAATTCGCCTTCGGGGATTTTTCCGAATCCCCGGTAGAGTTCGTCCATGATGGCGTACTGGTTCAGTTTGGTGCCGCGTTTCGCCCAGCTTTCGAAGATCACGAAGGCCGTCACAGCATTGGGCAGGGCCGCGCCTTCCAGCATGGAAAAACCGCTGATGGTGACCCATGTTTCCACGCCGGGCGTGTTGGCGAACACCTCATCCATACGGCCCGCCAATCCCGAAGTGCGCGGGCTGGCCGCGGCGTCGGGCAGCTGCGCGCTCACAAGGACATACCCCTGATCCTCTTCGGGCAGGAAGCCCTGAGGCAGGGTTGTCAGCCCCCAGACGGCAAAGGCGGCGAGGACGCCGTACGTCAGCAGGGCGATGGCGGGCGAACGCAGGGTGATCCCCACAATGCGCATGGCAAAGCCGTGCAGGGCGTTGTACCCGCGGTTGAAGATCCGGCAAAAGACATTGCCCGTCGCCACGTCGGCCTTGTCTTCCGCAAAATCGGGCCGTTCGCCTTGCGGGGCGTCGAACGAGGCCGGGCGCACGGCTTTCTGCTGGCGGAGCAGCAGGGAACATTCCGTGGGCGTGAGCGAGATGGCGAAAACGGCGCTGAGGAGTGCCGCGCCGCCTATGACCAGCGCGAACTGGCTGTACAGCTGCCCGGTGATGCCGGGGAGCGTGGCCGCCGGGAGGAATACGCTGGCAAAGACGAACATCACCGCCACGATGGAGAGGAACAGATCCCTCATGCCCGCGAGGGCGGCCTCCTGCGGTGTAAGCCCCCGCTCCAGATGGGACATGGTGGCTTCCACAACGATGATCGAGTCGTCCACGATGAGCCCTATCGCCAGCACGAGCGCGAAAAGCGATATCATGTTTACCGAAAAACCGGCGATGTTCAGGAAAACGAACGCCCCCATGAGGGTCACGGGAATGACCACCGCCGGGCCGACCGCCGCCCGGAAGTTCTGGAGGAAGACCAGCACGACCAGCATGACCAGCACAATGGACTTCACAAAGGTCAGATATACTTGCGTCACGGCGATGGAAACGAAGTGCGACGTGTCGAACGGCATGGTCCAGCGCATGTCGGGCGGGAAATCCTTGGACAGTTTTTCCATGGCGCTGCGGATGTTGGCGGCGGTTTCAAGGGCGTTGGCGTCGGGCAGCTGGTAGATGGCGATGAGCGCCGCGTTGTCCCCGCGGATCTGGGACTGTGCCCCGTAGGACTGCGCCCCCATTTCGATTTCGCCCACGTCGCGCAGCCGGATTATCTGGTTGCCGGGCAGCGTCTTGACGATGATGTCGCCGAATGCCGTGGGCGTGTCCAACTGTCCCTGCATGAGCACCGTCAACTGCATGGCCTGCTTGTCGGAATTGGGCCTGCCGCCGACGTTGCCCGCGGCTACCTGGACGTTTTGCTGGCTGATGGCCTGATTGACCTCGTCCACGCTCACGCCAAGGTAGTTGAGCTTGTCGAGATCCAGCCAGATCCGCATGGCGTAGAACCCGGCCCCGAAAGCCTGCACCTGCCCGACCCCCTTCACGCGGGAAAGGACGTTTTCGATTTGCAGGTTCGCGTAGTTGGCCAGAAAAAGGTTGTCGTAGGAGCCGCCGGGGGAATCGAGGGCTATGACCTGCAGGATGGAGGGGGAGTGTTTGGTGACCGTGACCCCCTGCTGCTGTACGACCTCCGGCAGAAGCGGGAGCGCGTTGTTGACCAGGTTTTGTAGCAATACCATGGCGATATTGACATCGGTCCCCAGCGCGAAGGTGACGGTAAGGGAATAGGTGCCGTCATCGGCGCTGGTGGAGGACATGTAGATCATGTTTTCCACGCCGTTGACCTGCAACTCTATGGGCGCGCCGACGGTCTTGGCCACGGTTTCCGCGTCCGCGCCGGGATAGCTGGCGGAAACGGCGATCGTCGGCGGGGTGATGTCGGGATACAGCGCTATGGGAAGGCGCGTCAGCGACACGATGCCCAGAATGACCGCAATGATGGCAATGACGTTGGTAAAAATGGGATTTTGGACGAACAGGCGTGTAAACATAGGACATTCCTCATACTGCGGGGGAGGTGCCGATAGCGTGCGGCGGGGGCGTCATTGTGCGGTGTTGGTGACGGCCATGCCCTGCCGGATATGGGCCATGCCGTCATAGATAACCAACGATTCCGGGCTAATCCCGCTGATGACGGCAATACGGTCACTGCCCACGGCGGGCCCGGTCGCCACGGGGACCATGCGGGCCCGGCTGTCCTGTGCGATGACGTATACAAAGGACTTTCCCTGATTCTCCAGCACGGCCTGCCGGGGGATCACCATCACTTCGTTCTCACGCTCCGTGGGGACCTGAACCCGTACGAAAAGGCCCGGAAGCAGCTTGCCGTCCGTATTGGGAAAAACGCCGCGCAGGGCGAGCGTCCCGGAAGAGGCGTCCACTTGCGGGGAAATGTAGTCGAGCTTCCCCTTGATGGAATAAGGCCCATCGCCGACGGCCAGTTCCAAGGGGATGGACTTGGCATCGTCGAAGCTGTTCAGAAGCGGCAGAATGCTGTCCGCCGGGGCCGTAAAATTGGCATAGACGGGATCCTGGGAAACGATGGAGGCAAGCGTTCCGGTCTGCGGGCTGATGACGTTGCCGACGTCCACTTTATGGCGCGACACGCGCCCGGTGAACGGGGCCTTGATGACCGTATACCCCAATTCGATGCCCGCTTGGGTCAGGGCGGCTTGCGCGGCGGCGACCTGCGCTTCGGCATTGCTCAACTGTTCGCGCCAGCTGACCACCGTGGCCTGTGAGGCCGCCCGTTCCGCGTAGAGCTTCTGGTTGCGGGCGTATTCGACCGCAGCCCTGTTCCGCACCGCCTTCTGCGCCGCCAGCGTGGCCTCGGCCTGCTGCCGTTTGGCCTTGTACATCGTGGGATCAATGACGAACAGGGTGTCCCCTTCCTGCACGAGCGCACCGTCCGCATAGGCTATTTTTTGCAGCGTGCCTTCCACCCGGGCCACAATGTCCGCAGTGCGCACGGCCTGCGTCATCCCCGTGCTTTCCACCAGCAAAGGCACGTTCCGCCGCTCCGGTTTGACGGCGGCCACGGGCAGAGGTTCATCCGTTTCGGCCTTATGCGGCGTGTCGTTGCAGCCGGCCAGAACAAGGCAGAGGGCCACAACGATCCCCGGCAGTCCGGGCAGGAGGAACGCGGGCACGCGGGCGGGATTTTGGCGAAGGGCTGTTTGGGAGTCGCAGCTGTGCATATCAGTAACCTCTGTGCGTTTCGGCTTGTGGGATCTCGGACTGTCCGGCAACGGGGGCGCTTTCCATATCGCGCAGCATGCCGCCCCAGTCGGTACGCTTTTTCATCGCGTCGATGGTGGCCTTGGGCAACGGCAGGGGCTGGGGCTGCCAGCCGCCGCCCAGGGCCCGGAACAGGGCCACGGCTTGCAGCGCCGTGTTTCCCGCTGCCGCCGCAACGCTGTTTTCTTGCTGGTATTGTGTGGTCTGGGCCGAGACGACCGTGGTAAAATCGGTGCTGCCCGCGTTGTACTGCTCAAGCGCCAGTTTGGTGGAGCGCCCGGCGGCTTCGGCAGCCTGCTGGAGCAGGGTCAGGCGCTGGCGGGAACGGATGAAGGAGCTCATGGCGTTCTCGGCTTCCTGCAGTGCCCGCAACACCGTTTGTTTGTAGGTGACGAGGCTTTGCTGGAAAACGGCGTCCTGCGCGCGCACGGCATTGTACAGCCGTCCGTAGTTGAGGAAGGGCAGCACCAGAGATGGCGAGGCGCTTGCGGTGAAGGCGTTGTGCGAGAAGGTGTCTCCCCGCGTGAAGGCCCCGACGTCGCTTCCTTGGAATCCCAGAAAGCCGCTGATGGAAAACGAAGGGAACAGCGCCGCCTTGTTGATGCCTATACGCGCGCACTGGGCCGCCGCCTCCTGTTCCGCCTGCCGTACATCGGGCCTCCGGCGCAGGAGATCCGCCGGGACGCCTATGGCTATGTCCAGAGGGATAAAGGACTGGGCGGTGCGTTCCGCCGCGTATGGCATTGCCCCTTGAGGAAGCGTTTTCCCCGCTGTGGGCCCGGAAGACGCCCGCGCTGCTCCGGAAGTCGTTTGAGGCGGTTGCGGCACCCAGCCCGGGGCCAGTTCCGGTACGGGGCCGGGAGGGATGCCGAGCAGCACGCACAGGGCATTGCGGCTGGTGATCAGCTGGGCTTCCAACTGCGGGATGTCGGCTTCCGTATTCTTCTGCATGGCGACGGCTTGATCGTAGTCCCGCCCGCTTGAGGCTCCCAAGCGGAACATGGCTTCGGTCAGGCGTACGGATTCCTTCTGCGCCAAGCTGTTGCGCCGTGCGATTTCCAGTTGTTTTTCCGTCATGCGATAGCTGAAATACTGTTGGGCGACATCGGCGCTGAGCGTTACGAGCGCGAGTTCATAGCCCGCATGGGCACCTTGGAGGGCGGCCTTGGCGGCTTCGGCGTTGCGCCGGTACTTGCCCCAGATGTCGATTTCCCACGTCGCCTGAAAGCCCAGGTTCAGTTGCTGGATGGTGCCGGGCTGCGAGGGCTCGTCCGGTTGGGGCGCATCGGCGGAGCGGCGGCTGGGGTGTTCGGAGCTGTATGTTCCGGTGAGCTCCTGCGTCTGCGGAAAGAAACTGCCTATGGCAATGGCATATTGCGCGCGGTACTGTACGATTTTCAGCAGGGCCGCCTCGATGGTGGGGCTGGAGAGGCGCGCCCGCGTCACAAGCTGGTTCAGGGCGGGGTCGTTGAAGCTCTGCCACCATGTATCCAGGGAAACATTGCCGACGAGAGGGTGTTGCGGGTCGTCCGCATTCCATTTTTCCGGCATGTTTTGCATATCGGGTCGTTCGAAATCAGGCCCCACGCTCCATGTGGAGCACCCCGGCACCCCGAGCAGGCATAGCGTCACGATGAGTGATTTGGCGATGCCCGCCCTGAGCCAGTGTGATCGCACTCGAGAGGAACGGCTGTTGAATAGGTAGTGATTACAGGCCAATGCAGTAGAGAATACGTTGTTTGGCATACGGCATCCTGAATGCAAAAGGATCACGTCAAGGCTTCAAGCAATGCTGGAGGAACAGGAAGCCCTTTTCTTTTAGGAATAGCTCGTTTTGGGCGAACTCCCATGATTATTTGAATGATTCTCATGAGGTATGGGAGAGGGAATACGCTTCAGGGCGGGAATGCCGCTGGAAAGCATGAACGGATTGACGCAGCGCGCGAAAAAAGGTGCCGCGCTGTTGGAGCGGGGCACCTTGGGAGGCCGTTTTAACGGAATCCGCCTGATGAGGGCGCTTCTTTTTGTGTTATCGGAGCAGCAGGATTGCCGCCCCGGTGCAGGCTATGATGGAGCCGATGATGGAGTTGGGGGCGGGGATGCGGCGTTCCATGATGCCGGTGATGATAAGCAGGGCGATGGGTTGAAGCCCGATGAGCATTGCGGCGACGGCGGCGGGAAGATAGTCGAGGGCGACGCACGAAAGCCAGATGCCCCCGGCGGGACCGAAGAGGCAGCCGAGCGGAAAAAGCTTGAGGATGCCGGGGTTGGCCTTGAGGTTCCCGAAGGCTGGCCGGATGGCTCCGAAGGCGAGGCCTACCGCCCAGATGCCCACTGTGGAAATGGCGTTACGGTAGAAAGCCAGCGGCAGCGCGCCGATGCCCTCTTGGAGGGCTTGTTTGGAAAAGACGATGCCGAGCGCGACGAAGACGGCGGCAAGGAGCGAAATGATGACCCCTTTGTTGCGCTGCTTGCTGGATACGGGAGGGTTATGGGCATCCCGCTGTTCGGAGAGGACCACGAGGATCACCCCGCACGTCGCCACGAACATCCCGAACCAGCCTTGCAGCCCGATGTATTCGTTCAGATAAATGGATCCGAACAGGGCGGTGAAGCATGAGGACAGCGATTGGCACACCTGCGCCGGACGCAGGCCGATGGTCAGTGCGCCCGCGTACTGGCAGGCGTCGCCTATGATGATCCCAAACACCCCGGAGGCCGCCGCCAGCCAAAACAAATGCAGCGACGGAAGCAATAGATCGCCCATAATCAGGCAAAAGATGCCGAGCACCACGCTCGCCAGCGGCTGCCGGATGAGCATGACCGCCGGTATCCCCACCACCCTTGAGGCCGTCGTATGGACGACGCACCCAAGGGCCCATGAAAAGGCCGTCGCTATAGCCAGAAAAACACCGAATCCGGACATACGACCTGTCCCTCCTGAAGTTCTCGCCCTGCGTAGCACGCCTGTTGCCGCATGTCACCACCTTGTTAGAGCGGTATCCGGGAAAGGCCGGGAGTCCGGTTTAGGAGAGAGCCGTATGGAAAGGATATGAGCCCCCTCTGAAAGAAGGAGAAAGGGCCGTCCGTGGGGCTGGCGATGAAAAGAGTGCGACGCCGTCAGCTTGTCATTGACGGGCGGGGGGACTCGTGGTGAAAAGGGAAGCTGGAATAACGAATAACAGCAACGACAACGTTGGGAAGGATTTATGAGTACGCCGCAACAGTCTGTGGGGGCCTCCCTGATCCGGCGGCTTTCCGCGCGGGGAGCCATCATGGGACAGGTGCTTTCCTTTTGTTTGCTGATGCTCCCCATCGTGGGATACAGCATGTGGGCGGAGTGGAATTACGAAAAGACCACGCAGCGCTCCCAACTGTTGCATACGGTCAAGGCATTGGCGGCCCGCCAGACGGCGCTCACCCGAGGCTCGGAATCCCGGCTGAAGGCCTTGAGCTTCACCCCGATAATACAACGCGGGGACCCGGAGGAAGTATTCCCGTTTCTTGTCCTGTTTAATCAGTTGGAAGAAGATTATGTCGGCGTGGCCTTGTTCCGCCCGGACGGGTCGGGCGTGGCCGGGGTGTTGAACGGCAAGACGCATGTGGTGCCCGCCGAAACGATCCGGAAGCAGCAGTATTTTATTCAGGCGCTCGCCCGACGGGGGTTTTCCGTGGGCAACTCCCTGACGACGAACGACGGGGGCATCATTCTGCCCATGACTATGCCCGTGTTGGATCAGAACGGAGAACC
Organism: Bilophila sp. 4_1_30; assembly: GCF_000224655.1. Lineage (NCBI taxonomy): Bacteria > Pseudomonadati > Thermodesulfobacteriota > Desulfovibrionia > Desulfovibrionales > Desulfovibrionaceae > Bilophila > Bilophila sp. 4_1_30. The sequence goes on along the minus strand of NZ_JH114233.1, from coordinate 701,849 downwards.
GCGTTTCATCCTTTTGCTGCCGCTTGGCATCGATCAGCAACACAAGGCATTGGATACATTCATGGAGGAGAGCGGAGGCAAGGTTGTGCTCTTTGACGGGGATCGGAGGCTGCTTTTTGAACACCCCGAAGCGGTGGGGAAAGCCTTTTCCAAGGAATACGTCGAACGGGAACTGTATCCTCGGGCATTCCGGCACACGGAAGGCAACCCGGGCGAGAGCGTTTTTTCCTTCCAGGGGCCGGAGGGAGAGGCGCTTGTTGGGGCAATGACGTTTTTGTATCAGGGCAACGAAGAGCGTCCGTATATTTCCATCCTTGCGTTCGACAACCAGCTCACATGGGCCGCTTTCTTGGGAAAAGGTCATATCCTTCAATTGATCGGTTTGAGCATTATTACGTTTTTATTGCTTTACACTTCAAACCGGTTGGGAAGCCTGTGTTTCGCGGACGGCCTCGGGCACATGGCGGGCGTGGCGCTCAAGGCCGGAGAGGGGGATGCCAACGTGCGCTGCGGTTCGGTCGTGGGCTGCCGCGAGATCGTCATATTGGGCCGGGCGCTCGATGGTATGCTCGATGTCCTTCAGAAAAGCGCCCATAAACTGCGTGCGCTCTCCATGCACGATCCGCTGACGGGGCTTTGGAACCGCCGTCAGTTTACGGAAATGGCCTTGCAGGAAATACGCGCCTCGGGACGTTATGGGCACCGGCTGGCTTTGGGCATGGCTGATATCGATCACTTCAAGGCCATCAACGATACCTATGGGCACGCGGCCGGTGATGCCGTACTCCGGGGCCTCTCACAGATTATCCGGAAAAATGTCCGCAAGTCGGACATGGTGGCCCGTTTCGGAGGGGAAGAATTCATTTTTCTTTTCCCACACACGACGCTGGAAGAAGCCTCTGGCGTGCTGGAGGCACTGCGCCGGACGTGTGAGGAAAACGCGGTCCCGCATCTGGACGGGACTATCCGGTTTACGGCAAGCTTCGGGGTGGCTTCATTCGAGCCGGGCGGCGACGAATTGCCTGAAGCGATGCTGGATACGCTTATCCGCCATGCCGATGAGGCGCTGTATGTTTCCAAGGAAAAGGGCAGAAACCGGGTTTCCACCTATCGGGATGCTGACAAAGTCTGATTGGCTGGGGGCGGGAATGGGTTGAAGAGCCCCGGCCTTGGCGAGGCTCTTTGAACAGTCGGGTGAAAGGATACATCTCACAGTAGAAAGGCAAGGATAACGCAAAGAAACGGGGATCACTCCGTAAAAGAATAGCGGTCCTTGCCGTGCTGTTTGGAGGCATACATGGCGGCGTCGGCGCTCTTAAAGAGGTCGATGACGGTGCGCCCGTCGTCGGGGTAGACGGAAATGCCGACGCTGCACGAGAGAGGGAAGTTCTGGCCGGGGCCGATATAGGACTTGTGCAGAGCGCTGACCACTTCGCCGGCTTTTCTGGCGAGGACGTCCGGCTTGTCCACGTTTTCGAGGAACACAAGGAACTCGTCCCCACCGATACGCGCCAGCGCGTCCGTGGGACGGAAGACGGAGCGGATGCCGTCCGCCACCTCGCGCAGCACCGCGTCGCCGAAGACATGCCCAAAGTTGTCGTTGATCGCCTTGAAATTGTCGAGATCAATCATGAACAGCGAGTGCCGCCCCTTGTGCCCCGGGCCTTCAAGGGTGGAGGCGATGAGCTCGAACATGGCGTTGCGGTTGAGCAGCCCGGTCAAACCGTCACGGCGGGATTTGTCGATGACGGCGTCTTCGCGGCGTCTGCGTTCGTCGATGTCCACCACGTAGGAGATTGCGGTGATCGTGTGCGTGGCTTCATCCTCGAGCGGGACCAGCGTGCCCGCGACCCAGTGATAGTTGCCCGAAGGTTCTTTAATGCGGTATTCAAGGTATGTGACGGGCGCGTCCTCATCCATATTCTGGAGAGGCAGATTTTTGCGGCAGAACGCCGCGCTGAATGTCCCCCTGTCGTCGGGATGGACACATTCCTGCATGAATTCCACACAGCATTGGCTGTAGTTCTCACCCCGGGGGAACCGGGAAGAGGCTCCCCAGCGCATGTATTCGGACAACACGAGATCGTTCGTGAGATCCACCTGAATGAGCATTTCGCATACGGACTGGAGTGCCCGGCGATATTGCCGCTCCACGGCGATGCGGCGGTTCTCGATGATCTTTTGTTCCGTATCGTCGATAATGATGCAAACATATTCCGGGATGCCGTCGGCGTTGACCGTCAGCCGGGAACTTTCCATCACCCAGCAGGATGAGCCGTCCGCGCGCTGGATACGGTAACTGAGCCGGTATTCGGGCTGGATCTTGCGCTGCTCATCGAGGTGGGCCACGGTGAAGGCGAGATCATCGGGGTGGACGATGTTCTTCCAGTTGTTTCCGTAGCGGCCCGTGATTTCCTCGCGGGAACAGCGTAAAAGCCGCAACATGCCGTCACTGATGAAGCGCAGCTCGAAATCCTCGGCACAGCAGAGCAGGCCCCCGGGGAGGTTGTGGGCGATTATATCGATGTGGGGAGCCACGCGCATGAGTTCTTTGCGCCCTTCCTGAATTTGGGAGAGGAAGAGATTGACGCGTTCTCCGAGCAGTCCGAGCAGTCCCGGAGCCTTTTCCGGGCAACGCACGGCGGAATCTCCCCTGCGGAACCGCTCGATGGCTGTGGCAATATGGTGGGTGGGCCGGAGCATCCGGTTGAGGTAAAGGCAGAATCCCCCCGCGAGCCCGGCGCCGGCGAGGATGAGGGAGATAAGCGCCGCAAAGATTTGTCCTAAGGGATAGAGCACCAGCGCGGCAATGGCGGGGATCATGGTAATCAAGGTGCAGCAGCTAAAGAAAACCAGCTTTGACCGCATGTTGGCTTTTTCAGCCGAGGGATCGGACAACAGAAGGAGCCAGGATTCGTCTTTGCTGTCGATCCCGTTGGAAGAAATGGGGCTATTGGACATGGTTTATATCCTGAAGAGAGTCTGGGGAAAGGGAAAGTGGCTCAGCCCGGAAGGTGGACCGTGCCCCGATCAGTTTTGGCGGAGTCCAGAGCTCTCTCTCTCTCTCTC
>NZ_JH114233.1:686587-698069 GCF_000224655.1 Bilophila sp. 4_1_30 | reverse complement strand
TCTCTCTCTCTCTCTCTCTCTCTCTCTCTCTCTCTCTCTCTCTCTCTCTCGGCCTGTCTCGTTCGGGCGTTGGGATATCGTGATCTTCATGTTCGGAAAGCCACGGGACAAGCTGGCCGCCGGGCAGGGGCCGGGCATAGTAGAAGCCCTGTATGCTTGTTGCTCCAAGTTCTGAAATGATTTTAGACTGTTCCGCGTTTTCAACACCTTCGGCGACGATCGCCATATTGAAGTGGCGGGCGATGTCGATGACGGCCTTGCATACCTGCCGGTTGCTTTCGGATGTTTCGAGATTCCTGATGAACGAACGGTCGAGCTTGAGGGTACTGATGGGAAGGTGGGTCAGATAACTCAGGCTGGAGTAGCCCGTGCCGAAGTCATCGAGTGCAAACCGGATGCCCTTGTCCCGCAGCTGCTGCATGACGCCCTTGACCTGCTCGAAGGAATTGATGAGCACGCTCTCGGTGATTTCAAATTCAAGCTGCTGCGGGTTGATGCCGTGATACTGGATGATCTCCACGACCCTGCTGACGAAATTGGTCTGAAGAAGCTGGATGGCGGAAATGTTCACGGCGATCTGGAAAGGAAGCCCCGCTACGCTCGCCATGCTCAACAGCTGGCGGCAGACGGTATCGAGCACAAGATACCCGACATCCACGATGAGGCCAGTCTCTTCGGCTACAGGGATGAACTCCGCGGGTGAAATAAAGCTGCCCGCAGCGTCCCGCAGACGCAACAGGGCCTCGGCCTTGCGAAACAAGCCCGTGCTGATCTCGAAGACCGGTTGGAAATGCACCTCAAAGTCACCGTTGGCCAGGGCGGATCGGATGAGGATCTGGAGCAGTTTCTTGCGGGAGAGGATTTGATCGAGTTCCTTGTTGAACTGGTAGATGCCCCGGCCTTCCTTGCGGGCTTCGGCAAGGGCGAGCTCGGCATGGGTGATGAGGGTGCTCGGATTGGTGCCGTGTTGGGGTGAAATGCTGATCCCGGCGTCGATGTTGCAGGTGTATTCGAGATCCTCAATGGTGAGCACGCGCAGGAAGGAGTTCCTGACGGACTGGGCGAGGCGTTCGGCCTGCGGGCCGTCAGCGCCGGAAAGCAGGACAAGGAAGTCGTCCCCTCCGGAACGGTAGAGGCTGCCTTCAGGCACGAAACGGGCGATGGACAGGCTCACGTCCTTGAGCAGCAGGTCGCCCTTGGCGTGGCCGAAGGTTTCGTTGAACAGCTTGAAATCGCTGATGTCGAACAGGACGACGGCACAACGCTTGCCCTCGCGCAGCATGTGCTGGAGGTTCCTGAGAGCGGCCTGCCGATTGGGGATGTCGAGCAGGGAATCGTGATAGGCCATGTGCTCGAGCTTGCGGGCATGGAGCATACGCTCGGTGATATCGGTGCCGCTGACGAGATAGACCATCTCATCGTTGAGCCAACGGATTTTTTTATGGCGGAGCTGGAGATAAATCTGTTGCCCGTCCTTTTCGATAAGGCAATCCTGCCCATTGAGGATCGCACAGTCGACGCAGGGCTTGTCGAAACGGAAAAAGGAACGGTAGCAGACTGAACCGGGCACACATTCGGGCCGGATGCTGCGGATTTGGCGGTTGGCGAACAGAACCTCATGGCGGAACGGGTGGACGACGAAGAGGTAGGCGTCCACATTATCCATGATGGTCTGGAGGGCTTCGCGCATTTGCTCTTTTTCGCGGCGTCGTTCCTCTTCGAGGAGTTCCGAGTCAAGCCGGAAACGATCGGCGGCCTGTTTGTCGTAGAAGTTGACCCCCGAACGCTGGCTGCACGCCTGAGCGGCGCGGTCTACGAGGCCGGAAAAAGTGAGGGCATCATAGGGCGCGACGGCGATGCCGATGGAAAATTCCACGGAATCGGATTCGCCGTCGAACGCGCAGACGACTCCGAGCGTCCGCTGGAGGTTGCGGGTAAGGTCGGTCACCTCACGGAAGGACTCGTACTGATCCGCAAACAGGATGAACGAACCGGCGCGGCAGTGGATGGGCACATCGTTCTCGCGGGCGAGGTTGCGGAGGATGGCCCCCGCGTGCTGGAGAAAAAGGTTCTTCCAGCGATTGCCGTGACGCTGCTCGATCTCGTCGAGGTTGCGGAAATCCACGAGGATGAGAGCCTGCAGGTTGAGGCCTGTGAGAAGGTTTTTTTCAATAATGGCTTGCCCGGCTTCGAGCGTGTACAACCCCGTCAAGGATGAAATCTGCGCGGGCTGGAGCGACGGGAGATCCCGCACGGCCTTGGGGGTGATGTCCTTAAGTGCGCCGATGATCCTGTCTTCACCGGCCCGGCCGAGCAAGACGACCACCCGGGCCTCGACTTGCCGCCATGTGCCGTCATTATGGCGCATCCGGACGGAGAGGCAGTCGCAGCCGGTCAGGCTGCTCACGGCTTCCATGCGTTCATGGACGATGGCAAGATCACTGGGGTGAAGCAGGCAGACAAGGTCCTCCACGCTCCTGAAATGGTGGCGCGGATGGCCGAGGAGCCGTTCCACACCGTCGGAAATGGCGAAGCCGTCCCCGGAAACGAAACGCTCCCAGATAATGTCGGATATGAGGGGATCGCGGGATGATGCAAGAGCGGAGGAGACGGGAGGAAGGTTGGAGATGTCCTTAAAGCCGCCGATAAGGTAAAGGGGCTTCCTGTTGCTGTCGCGCAGGCTGCGGGCGCAGACATCCACGGGAATCCAGCTCCCGTCGCAGCCAAGGGCGCGGATACGGCGCGAAAAAGAGTCTTGCTCTCCGGAATGGAGCGAATCAATGTCGGAACGGAGCAGCGGCTGATCGTCGGGATGAACCGTTTCGTAAGCTTCTTCGACGGTGAGGCACTTGTTGGCGCAGGCAAAGCGGGAATCACCGGAAAAAATACAGTCTGCATTCGGTGCGGATGCCTGTTCCCAGACGATTTCGGATGATCTATCCCCAATGATCTTATAGAGGTTAAGTGAAGATGCGGTCCTTTGCAGGGTTGTATCCCGCTGTTGAGAGGAGGTTGCAACCTCAGAAACCTCGTCCGAAGGAGAGGCGCAAGTCAACGGATTCTGAACTTGCCTTGTCATTGAACGTCCTTACAGATGTGTCTCTTCATGACAGACAGGAATTAACATGCTCCGCGCTAAAGAGCAAATACAGAATAGGTTGTATATATATTCATGTATTGCCGACACACCTAGAGGCACAACATGCCGCGCTTGCCCGGAAGGGGTACAGACGCTGTCGGGGAGACTGTTGAGGCGGAGAAGAGAGGGTCCAGTTCGGCCACACTCCTTGTGGTACGTTGATCATTTGGTAGGGGTTCGGTAGAGTTCTGTTGTCACATCATTTCTCAACCGCCCACGCCCTTTATTAACCATTTTTGGATTATTGTCAATCAAAAATGGAATTTCCCGGCCGGATTCGGCAACGACGATCCGATGGTGCGCCCTGCCGGAGAAAAGCAGAGGGGCTGCGGGCTTTGGATGCACGCTGCCTATGGAATCATTGCAGGAACGGCTGAAGGCCGTACGGGGCGCCATGACACAGAGCGAATTTGCCACACGTCTGCGGACGCCGCTCACCACGCTTGGGAGGTACGAACGTGGTGCCAATATGCCAGATTTGGAGTTTATCATCAACGTATGCACCGTTTTTGATGTATCCCCTGGCTGGCTGCTGTTCGGTCGCGGCGCGATGCGCGAGCAATCAAAGGAGCATCTCGCTTCAGGATGCGGTTGTCGCCAGTGCCCGTTGTTGTTGAAGGAGCTGGAAGAGGAACGCGCCGAGCGGCGGGAGCTTTCCACCGAAAACCGTCAGCTCTATGCGGAAAATTGCAGGCTGTTGCAGGAGAACGGGCGTTTGCGCGAGGAACTGGCCCGTCTCCGCCCCTGAGTGCTTCGTAGGGTGGAGACATGAGCGGCCACAACCGATGACGGGGGTGGAGCGTTTGTTTTTCAACCGTGTGCTGTAGACTGCGGAGTTTCTGATGGGGACTCCGCTCTCGGTGCTGTCGGGCAACGGGAATTGTCCTTGCGGTTAGCCGATTAAGGCGTTCGCTGGGCATGGAAAAGGGGGAAGGCAAAGCAGATGCCGATCGCTTTGCCGTCTTTCCTGATGGGCATGAATAGCCCGTAGCACCTCACTTCGGTGGTTCCGGCGGCAAAGGGATCGCTGATTCCCGGCTTTCCCAAAGCGTTGGGACGGGGATGTCGGTGCGGTTACCTTGCCCTTTTTCGGCTGGAGGACGCTTGAAAGGGGGGCGTCGAGGCCGGCGGCGATGATCGCGGAAAAGGGTATCCGTATGCGTTGAAAAACAGAGAGGAGATGGTGCCTACCCCGATACAATCGGAGGTTGTATGCGATACGGAAAAGGCGCGGTTGAGGTTCGGGTAAGCTATGCGGCGTTGAGTTTTAATGTCTTTGACGGAAAGCTTCAGACGGAATCGTTTCACCCGGAAGCCGGGAGGCCGAAGATCCGCAAAAGGACGAGCGGAAAGGCGGATGCGGCGGTCCAGTCCCCGTGTCCATACGGCCCTTTCGACGGAACTAGAGCGGGAACAGCATCCTGACCAGAAGCCCCCCTTCCGGGCGGTTCATGAGGAACACCCTGCCCCCGCTCGCTTCCACGAGGTTGCGCACAATGGACAACCCAAGCCCATGCCCGCCTGTTTTCCGGTTACGCGATGTCTCCAGTCGCACATACGGCTCCAATACGAATTCGAGCTTTTCTTCGGGGATGCCCGGCCCGTTGTCCCGGAAGTCGATGTACAGCCACTCCCGGCCTTCGGAGTCTCTCTCGTGATGGACCTCAATGTCGGCGCAATCCCCATAGCGCAGCGCGTTGTCCACGACATTTTCAAAGGCGCTCCGCAAACGGTTCCAGCTTTGAAGCACGGCGGCCGTGTTCCCGTTCAGCGTTACCCGCTCCCCAATGCCCTGCCTGTCCTCCACCAGAGCTTCCAACAGCGGCATCACCGCAATCGGCCGCCGGACGTCTTCAATGCTCCGCGCGCTCCGCAAAAACGTAATCGTACGGTTCAGCGTATCGGTCAAATCGTCCACGTCGGCGCACAGCTTTTCCCGCAGATCGTCCTGTGCCACCTGTTCGAGCCGCAACCGCAGCCGGGTCAACGGGGTGCGCAGGTCGTGCGAAAACGACGTCAGGAAGCGTTCCCGTTCCTCGAATGATCGCTGAATACTCGAAAACATCCTGTTGAACGCGGACGCGGCCTCGCGTACTTCCACGGGCCCGGAATCCGTCCGCAGCGGCGTGATCCGCTGCGTCCTGCCGAAGCGGTCGGTTGCCGCCACCAGCTTGCGCAAAGGCCGCAGCAGCCAGTTCAGCGCCAAGGCCACCCCGCCCATGACCAAGAGGAATTCTATCGCCAGCGCCACCGTATTCAGCCACAGCCGGTTTTGCGGCATGATTTCTATCTGGTGCTTGGCGTAAATCCAGATCCCGTCGGGCCTGCGCAGGGCGATTTCGGCCTGCATATAGTGGTGCGTCAAAAACGTTTCGAGATCGCTGTACTTTTCTTCACTGTTCATGACCGTGATCGGTGCATGTGACACTACGATCCGGGTCAGAAGGTCCGTATACCGGATGTTTTCCTGCTTGAATGCCCGCTCGAGGCGTCTACGCAGGCTCCGCGAGTAGTTCGAGCCGTCCTGCGGCATATCCGGCGGCAAGTGCGAAACCCGGATTGAGAATACGTCGTCATTCGGATTGAACAGCCCGTTGCGCTCGGCAATCGTGGGCAGTTTGTCCAGCAGGCGGATATGGGTGAGGAAGAGGCGGCTTTCGTTCGAGGCCACCATGCGGAACAGGGCTTGGTTGCGCCAATAGTTGGCCATGGGCTGGATGAGCAGCCAGAACAGGGCGAGGCTGATCACGTTGATCAGGAAAAAGCGTCCGAAGGAGGTTTTCGGAAGCAGACGGTCAAGGTTCACGCGTCGTGCTCCACGTCGACGGAAAGCATGTACCCGCCGCCGCGTACGGTCTTGATGATTTTGGACGTGCCCGTGTCCTTGAGCACCCCGCGCAGGCGGCTCACCTGTATGTCGACGCTGCGATCGAATACGTCGGCGTCGCGCCCCTGCGTTTGCCGCAACAGATACTCGCGGCTCAATACGGCGAACGGCTCGTCAAGGAACACGAGCAGCAGCCGGTACATCGCGTCGCTGAGGGCAATCCGCTCGTCACCTTGCGAGAGCTCGCGGGAGCGGACGTTGAGGGTCCATCCGGCGAAACGGCGTATATCGGACTGCGCCGCTGCCTGCCCCTTGTCGGAAGCGCGGCGGAGGACCGTGCGGATGCGGGCGAGCAGTTCACGGGGATCGAACGGTTTGACCACATAGTCGTCCGCGCCGAGTTCAAGCCCAACGACCCGATCCGTGGAGCTGTCCAGCGCGGTCAGGAAAATGACCGGGATCGACGACGCTCCCCGAAGACGGCGGCACAGGCTGAGGCCGTCTTCGCCGGGGAGCATGATGTCGAGAATGATGAGATCGAAGTGGGCATGATCGAGCTTTTCGAAAAGCCCCGCGCCGTCCGCCGCGGTTTCGACGGCCATGTCGTAACGGGCGAGGTAGGCGGAGAGCAGTTCTCGGATGTCCGCGTCGTCGTCGACGACGAGAAGGCGTGTTTGGTCTGGCACGGTTCACCTCCCATCCCGCCGGGCCCTCCGATCCGCCAACGGTGGCCGTGTCGCCGGATGGCTCCGTCCGGGGCAATCCGATCATGCTCCATTTGCAGGCAAAAAGAAAGATTCCTCTTGGACGGAACCGGAAAGGCCTTGTCTTCGGCCCGTCCGGAGGTGAGGGGTTCCTCAGCGCCCCCCCTTGAGGATGGCCCGTTACGACCGAGGGGACGCGGGGAACTTTCCCGGAGGACGGCATTTTCCCCCGGAAAGGCTACTGGCAGATGCCGCAGTTTCTGGGATCATGACCGGGCTTGTCGGGATGCCTCGACACATCGGCACCCATGCCCTCCCAATCAAGGATGCCGGGGCGCTTGCCGGTCTTCGGATCGGGCGCGATCTTGTCGGTATCGCTGCTGGTGTTGATGGTGGAACCGGGCCACGTGTAGGACTGGCTGTCCAGAGAAGGCATTTCAGCGAAAGAAGCGGTGGAAATCCCCATTCCGAGGACGAGAGCCCCGGCGACGATCAAAGATGTATGCTTCAACATGGTAGTTGCTCCTTTAGGGCTCGTTGCCCTGTGGAAGCGAAACTACCCGTGGAATGTTTCATGAGGATGTGCCGAATGCAGCGGAATGTAACAAAGTGTATCGGGATTGCCGGAAAAGCCGCGCCGTGCGGGGGAGCGGGGCCATCCCGCGTCTAGGGCTTGCGCGGTACCTCCGATGCCGCGTGTAACCAGGAAAAAAAGCCAGCGGGCGATGGTTTGCAAAGTATCGTCCGCTGGCCTTTTGGGTCTTTCGCTTCCGTCATCCCATTTTGCCGATGAGGTTTTCCAGATAGCGGGATTTGAGCTGCGCCACGGCGAGCGCCCTCGGCGCGCCGGGAAGCTTCATGATCGCCCCGATGACCGCCGCCATGATCCGATGATTGCCCATCGCGTCGTTGTCTTCGAGAAGTTCCTTGATCATGCCCCGTTCGGCGGCCATGGCGACCACGCGGTTCACGGTATTGAGGGGGGTGATGGCGCGTTCGGGCCGGGCTTCGAGCGTAAGCTGGCCGAAGGCACAGGAACGTACGCACACGCCGCATCCGATGCAGCGCTCCGGATCGACGAAAGCGAAGCGCTTGCCGGCCGGACCGTCTTCCATGTGGATCGCATTGACCGGGCAGACCTTTTCACACTTGCCGCACCCCCGGCAATCGTTCCCCGCGCGGGCGATGAAGTTGGAATGGATGGTCCGGGCGATGGCGAACCGCTTGATCGCCAGCAGTGCCTCGCAACAGCACCCGCAGCAGTTGCAGATGAAGTTCACGCCTTCACGGGCGTTTTCGCCAAACTGGACGAGGTTGTGCCCCTGCGCCACGGCGAGCAGATCAAGGCACTCGGCGGCGTCCACCTGCCGGGCGTGGCCGTATTTGATGAGCGAGCGGGCCGAGGTGTTGAAGGTCATGCAGATGTCCATTGGGGCATCACACGCCCGCCCGAGATGCTGCATTTTATGGCGGCAGTAGCACATGCTGACGCCGATGTGCGAGGCTGTCCTGATGATGTGTGAAGCGCGCTCGTAATCGAGGACCTCGAGCTTGCCGTCCTGCGGGAGCGCGGCTTCCTGTACGAAGATGCGGCCAAGCGGCGTCCCGTTCTCGACGAACAGCGCCTTGACGAAATCCTCTTCGACGTTGAGATACTGGTAATACAGTTCCGCCAGCGCTTTCTGGTTGACGTCGCCGCGCACGCGCATCATGGAAAATTCAAAGAACCCGGCCATCGGCGGGGGCAAGCAGAACATCTGCCGGCCGTTTTGCTCCATGTCGAGCAGCATGGCCCGTCCCGCGAGGTCTTCCAGCATATTCTGGGCCGTGGCCTTGTCGAGCTTCCAGATTGCGGCGGCGCGGTCTACGGTGAAGGGTTTGATGGGCAGCTGCGCCACCAGCCCGGCTTCTTTTTCGGAAAAGAGGATTTTCAGAATGGCAAAGAGGCTGTCGGAAAGCGGCGCGCCCTGCGGGAACTGGTTCAGCCGATCCGCAAGGCGGTCATAAAGGGAATTGGAATAATGATGAGCCATATCGCACCTCGTATCATGTCATGCGTAGAAACGCCCATTCCGTGTTCCCGCAAAATCGATTTTGGGTCAAGGGTGCTATTGGGTGGGTTTTCCGTGTTCCAGCACCAATTTTGGGCTGTTACGCAATGTTGCGTTTTTGGGCGCAATATCCGCATTTGCCCATTGCGCCGACTGCTTTCACAGAAGCGGCTTGCCCGCCTTCGCCCCCGGCATGTCCCGCCTCATGCCGCAAGGTTCCCGCACGTCCCCTTTCCTTTCGGCGCTATCATAGTGTTCTTGTTGATAAAGAAGATTTTTTCCCGCCCTGTTTTCCCCCGGCCCGTTTTGGAGTATGCTGCTGACCGGCGCTCTCTGTGCCGTGCAATCGAACAAGGAGTTTACCGTGTTTGTAAAATGGCTTCCCGCTCTGGCCGTCCTCGGCGTTCTGTACGCGTACCCGGCTCATGCCGCAGAACCGCTGGAAGATGCTTCGGAAGCGCTGGAGAACCTTGACGACCTGGTCAAGTCCGTGGACAGTGTCGGGCATTCGTTTGGGCGCATCGTGCAGCCGCGGCAATACGGCTTCCGCTGGAATGGCGGGGAAATCGGTCGGGATTCCAATCCGTCGCGTATGCCAAGGAACTCTCGTTCTCAGGATGATCGCCGCGACGATGACCGCGATGACGATTAACACGCTCCCCGATCTTGCCCGCAGCTAAGGCCCTTGTCCCGGCGTTTTGCGGGGTGGTCTTCTGTTGCGGGGTTTCCCGGTTCGGGATATCGGGATTGCGGGACCCGCGGTTCCCGTTTTCTGGTCACATTTTGATAGTATAAGGATTTGTTTTCATGACTATTGCTCCACTTATGGGCGTGTGTTCCAGCGCGCTCCAGTATGATATCACCGATGACGGCCGCGTGACCGGCATCCGTTTCGCGGGCGGCTGCCCCGGCAACCTTGAAGCCGTCGCCCGCCTTGCTGAAGGGCTTCCCGCCGAAGCCGTCATTTCCCGGCTCGAAGGGATCCAGTGCGGCAGCAAGCCCACGTCCTGCCCTGATCAGCTCGCCCGCGCCCTCAAGCGTGAGCTTGCCGCGCGCGGGGCGTAACGAAGAGAGAAGCGGGGGAGGGGAGAAGGGAACCTTTTTAAAGGTTCCCTCCCCCTCCCCCGGACCCCCTCCCCTCATCCCTCTAAACTTTTCCCCTTTATTGAATCCCTGATGGTGTTTCTCCCTTGTTTTCTCGTGTTGAGGCCGGGCGTTGAACGTTTTGGCGTTGGCGCAACATTGAGGGTATATGAGGAAAGTCGTTGGGAAGGGCAACAAGAGAGGCACCCGATTCGAGGGATCGGGTGCCTCTCTTATTGGAGGAAAGTTTTTCTTCCTTATTTCCGGGTTCCGCCCATGCAGGGAACACGGTGGAGCCTTCCTTTCCATGTTTTTTGTAGTCTTCGGTGGTTGCTTCTATCCGTTTGGAGGCCCCCGTTTTGTGTTGGTGTGCGAAGAACGGGGATGGTGCGGATACGGAAGATACCTCCCGGAAAACATGGATGGGAGTTTTATTTCAGCAACCCGATTTCGCGGTAGTACTTTTCAGCGCCGGGATGGAGCGGGATGCCGGAAAGATCGCTGACGGCCATTTCCTTGTCGACGGTTTTCATGACGGCATGGGCCTTGCCGAGAGAATCAAGGTTTTCCCAGAAGGTTTTGGCAAGATCATACACCACATCGTCGGGCATGGAAGCATCGGTGAGGAGAAGCATCTTGACGGCCGTGGTCTGGACGGGTTCGGCCTGTCCGTCATAGGTTCCCGCCGGAATGGTGAACTTGGAATACCACGGATACTTCGCCTGTACCTTGGCAATCAGCTCGTCGTCCATGCCCACGAGCTTGCCGTTGGCGGTGGAGCACATTTCCGTGACGGCGGCGGTGGGCATCCCGGCCATGATCCATACGCCGTCAAGCTGCTTGTTGCGCATCAGGTCGATGGATTCGGTGAAGCCCACGAAATGAGCCTTGATGTCGTCGGGATACTTGAGCCCCGTTTCGGTGAAGTGGATGCGGGATTCCACTTCGGTCGTACCGCCCGCCGCGCCCGGCGCGAAACTTTTGCCCTTGAAGTCCGCCAGCGAAGCCACGCCGCTGTCGGCACGGGCCACGACCTGATTCGGGTTGTAGTACAGGCCCGCCAATACGCGGACGTCCTTGTAGGCGCGGTCCTTGAACCCGCGTTCGCCGTTGAGCGCCTCATAGGTAATGCTCGACACGGCGAACGAAACCTGTGCGTTCCCGGCTTTGAGCAGGTTGAGGTTCTGAATGCCGCCGTTGGAGGCCTGCACCCGAGCGTTTACATAACCAAGCTTGGTATTCCACAAATTGGCGATGCCCGCGCCGAGGGGATACAACGCCCCGGTCGTCGCCGCCGTGGGAAAGCTTATATTCACTTTCTTGCGCTCCGCAGCTTGAAGGGGCGAGGCCAATACGCACGCGCACGCCGCTGCAGCCAAAAACATGGACCATTTTTTCATGACGTTCTCCTCGTTTTGCATGTTGCATTTGTTATCGGAATACCCGTAAAGCTCCGGCTCCTCTCGGCACTGAAGACTTCGCGCCAACCGGATCTTTCCATACTTTTTCCATCCCCGCCGACACCTTCATCTACAGGCTTTCCATTCCGGCTTTTCCATGAGGTGACAGGGATTCCCTCCGTGCCGCCTCCCCACCAGTGGAAAGTCTTTGGGGAGGATGGGGGTGGTTTGGAGGGGGAAGGAGGCCCTTTCTCCAGAAAAGGGCCTCCTTCCCCTCC
>NZ_JH114233.1:616196-686529 GCF_000224655.1 Bilophila sp. 4_1_30 | reverse complement strand
AGGGGAAGGAGGACCCTTTCTCCAGAAAAGGGCCTCCTTCCCCCTCCAATTCCCAATAATTCTTACACATTCCCTCTCGCCTTCCAACTCCACACACCTGCCACGGCGCACAGGGCGAGCGCTGCAAGGTCAGTCTTGAGGCCGGGATCGATGGCGAGAAAGGCCGCCACAAGCAGCAGGGCGCGCATGACGTAATTACAGGGCCCGAACAGCCAGCCCTGCAACCCGGCGGCCAGCGCGCTCACCCCGAGACAGGCTGTGGCGAACGCCCACAGCGTCGCCAGAGCCGGATTGGCCGAGCTGTACAGCAGGAGTGGGTTGTTCAGGAAAAAGAAGGGCAGGATGAATCCGGTCAGGCCGAGCTTTACCGCAATGAGGGACGTGCGGGTCTGATCCGAATGCGCAATGCCCGCTGCCACATAGGACGACATGGCGACCGGCGGCGTGATGTTGGAGAGGCAGGCGTAGAACAGGCAGAACATGTGCGCCGCCATCGGCATCACGCCCACGCCCGTGAGCACCGGGACCGCCACGGCCGCCACGATGACATAGGCCGCCACGCCGGGCACGCCCATGCCGAGGATGGTGCTCATGATCATGACGAACAGGCCGCCGAGGTAGAGCTGGCCTTCACCCACGTACTTGAGCACCTCGTACCCGAAGGTCAGGCCGAGTCCGGTGAGGGATACCGTGCCGATGATGATGCCGATGATCACACAGGCCGCACCCACGCCCACCGCGCCGCGCGCGCCTTCGTCGAGCGCTTGGATCACCACGCGGGGAGTCATACGGTACCGATCGGAACACCACGCGGAAGCGAGCACGCACAGAGCCGTGAGGATCGCCGCGCCAAGGCTGAGGAGCCCAGAGAGGGCCAGACCTCCGAGGACGGCAAGCAGCAGGACGAAGGCAAAGGTGCGGGCTGTTTTCGTCCGCAGCAATCCGATGAGGAAAGGCAGCCATGTAGCCCCGACGGTGGCGAAGATGGAAGCCGCCGCCGCGAACAGGGGGGTGTAGCCGTCGAACATCAGCCAGAGCAGCACGATCAGCGGGATGAACAGATGCCCGCGTTCGCGCAGGACTTTGCCCGCCGCCGGGATGTGCTCGGGGGAAAGCCCCTTGAGGCCGAGCTTGCGGGCCTCGAAGTGCACCGCCATGAGCAGCGTGAGATAATACAGGAACGCCGGGATCGCCGCCGCGAGCATGACCTTGGTATACGGGACGCCGAGGAATTCGGCCATGATGAAGCCCACCGCGCCCATGATGGGCGGTGCGAACTGTCCCCCGGTGGAGGCGACTGCCTCGACGGCGGCGGCGAATTCGGGCTTGTACCCGGTCTTTTTCATGAGCGGGATGGTGATCGCCCCCGTAGTGGCGACGTTGGCGAGGGCGCTGCCGTTGATCATACCCATGAGCGCGCTGGCGACCACGGAAACCTTGGCGGGCCCGCCAGCCGTGCGGCCCACGAGGGTCAGCGCGAGATCATTGATGAAATCGCTGAACCCGCTGTATTTCAGGAAAGCCCCGAAGAGCACGAACAGAAAAATATAGGTGGCGGACACGCCGACGCCCACGCCGAGGAGCCCTTGGCTGCCCCAGAACATGTGCTCGACGACGCGATCCCATGAAAACCCGGTATGCCCGAACGCGCCGGGAATCCATTCCCCGGCGAAGTTGTAGAGGAAAAACACGCCCGCCAGCGCCGCGAGGCTGCCGACCACGCGCCGGGCCATTTCGAAGCAGATGATCACGCCGACGGAGGCCACGAAGTAGTCGACGGGCAGGAAATAGCCGCCGCGCAAGGTGATTTCCGTATAATTGATGATGAGATAGCCAAACGAGAACAGCCCAGCAGCAATACACAGGGCATCGAACAGGGTGGGGCGGGTACGGCTGCGGCGCTCGCCCTTCCACGCCGGATACATGAGGAAGGAGAGCATCAGCAGGAAAATGATGTGCCACGAGCGCAGTGTCATGGCGTCGAAGGCCGAAAACGTGGACGCGTACATCTGGAACAGCGAGAAGATCACCGCCAGTGCGGAGATGGCCGCCGCCCACGGGCCTTTACCGTAATGCCGGAAGCGTGATTCGCTTTCTTTTTCCTCTACCAGCGCTTGCGCCGCGGCCTGCTCCACGGCGTGCACGTGCGCCGCGTTGGCGGCCTGTTCCTTTGCATCGTTGCCGTTCATGTTCCCCCTCGTCTGTGCTGTGCCCCGGTGACTGGCCGGGGCGTTCACCCTGTTTACGATTCCGCGAATCCGTTTTCCGGTCTTGTGCCGTCCTGGGGAGGGTGTTCCTCCGGCCACATTGCCGTTTAGCGCTCTCCGGTACGTTCCGCCATTTTCGCCTAAGCCATTTCCCTTTGGGAAGGGAGGCGGGCATTTTCCGTTCTTGTAATAAAAAAGCCGCGGACTGTTCGCCCGCGGCCTCCACTTCTGCGCTTGATCCATACCGTCAGGCGCTGAGCGAGCCGCTTTTCCGCATAAAGTAATAGAAACCGAAATGCCCTTCGGCATCGGCGGAAAAGAGGGTGCGCAGCGTGGCGGAAATGCTCATGAATAGCTCCTGTATCTCCGCGTTAGATACGCGCGAGCTGTTTGGGTTGTCAATCAATTTTTCGAAGGTGAAGGGGGCACGCCGGAAGACGGGCAGGTATGTTTCACAAAAATGTAAGCATACCCGGTGGTCGGGGCGTCAGGCTTGGGTCTGGAACCCGGCAAGGTGGGTTTGGAGTTTTTCCAACAGCCCGTGGAAGCCTTCCATACCGTAACGGTCGTGAAGGGGCGGATGGAGGTGCACGGCTTTTTCAAGCAGGTTTCGGCAGGCGTCAGCAATGGCGTGCGGATCAAGGGCGGCGGTGCAACGCCGGAAGGCCGCGTATGCCTCCGGCGGGAGATCCGTTTCGGCCTCCTTGAATGGGGTCACCGAGTAACGCGCCTCGCCGCTGGCGGAATGCTTTCCGAATTGGGGCGAAAAAAGACGCCGGAGAAATTCCTCCAGCGTCTTCCTGATATTATGCGTCCTGCTTACTTGTTGGCGAGACGCGTGTAGTTGCTGCGGCGGGCTTTAGCATCTGCTTCGGCCTTTTCGTACAGCATCTCCGCACGTTCGGGGAACTGGCGCTTGAGGGAGGAATAGCGCACTTCGGACAGCAGGAATTCCTTGAAGTCGTTGGAAGGCTCCTTGGAATCAAGCACGAACGGATTCTCGCCCTGTCCGATACGGCGGGGATCATAATGGTACAGCGACCAGTAGCCGGCTTCCACAGCACGCTTGGCCTGCATCTGGCTGTTGCCGAGGCCGCCCTTGATGCCGTGGTTCAGGCATGGGGAGTAGGCGATGATGAGGGAAGGGCCGGGATAGGCTTCCGCTTCGGAGATGGCCTTGAGGGTCTGTTCCTGACTGGCGCCCATGGCGATCTGCGCCACGTACACGTTGCCGTAGCTCATGGCCATGAGGCCCAGATCCTTCTTGCGGTTCATCTTGCCGTTGGCGGCGAACTGCGCCATCGCACCGGTAGGCGTGGCCTTGGAAGACTGGCCGCCGGTGTTGGAATAGACCTCGGTGTCGAAGACGAGGACGTTGATGTCCTCGCCGCTGGCCAGCACGTGGTCGAGCCCGCCGTAGCCGATATCGTAGGCCCAGCCGTCGCCGCCGAAGATCCAGTGCGAACGCTTGACGAAGAAGTCGCTCTTCTCGCGGAGGGCCTTGAGTTCGGCGTCGTCTTTTTCCGCCAGAGCTTCGTCGAGGGCGGCGGTGAGGGCGGCGGCCCTTTCGCGGGTGCCTTCGCCGAGGTCCTTGTCTCTCAGCCATCTTTCCATAGCGGAACGGAGAGCGGCGCTGATGTCCCCGCCTTCCAGTAGAGCCTTCATCTTCAGGGCAAGGGTGGCCCGGATCTGCGCTACGCCGAGGAACATGCCGAAGCCGTATTCGGCGTTGTCTTCAAAGAGTGAGAAGCCCCACGCCGGGCCGTGGCCGTTCTCGTCGGTGGTGTAGGACACGGAGGGAGCACCGGCTGCCCACACCGTGGAACAGCCGGCGGAGTTGGAGAGCATCATGCGGTCGCCGAAGAGTTGGGTGACGAGCTTGGCATAGGGCGTTTCGCCGCAGCCGGCGCAGGCTCCGGAGAATTCGTTGAGCGGGCGCAGATACTGGCTGTTGGCTACGTTGAGCTTCCCCTGAGCTGGCTTCTTGTAGGTGATGTTCTTTTCGGCGTAGTCCCACTTCCGGGCGCCCTCGGGCATCACGTTCTCCAGTTTGGTCATGGTCAGGGCCTTTTCCTTGGCCGGACACTGGCCCACGCACACTCCGCAGCCGGTGCAGTCAAGGACGGAAATGGCCATGTGGAACTCAAAGCCTTTCTGGATACGGCAGGGACGATGCTCGATGGAAGCTGGCGCGGCGACGGCTTCTTCGGCACTGAGCAGACGCGGACGGATGGCGGCATGAGGGCAGGCGAAGGCGCACTTGTTGCACTGGATGCACTTTTCGGCATCCCACACGGGTACCATGATGGCGGCACCGCGCTTTTCAAAGGCCGTGATGCCTACAGGCCACGTGCCGTCTTCATAACCGAGGAAGGCGCTCACGGGCAGCTCGTCGCCTTCCTGACGGTTCATCACGTCCACGATGTTGCGGACGAAGTCGGGGCGTTCGTCGCAGGCGGCGGGGGCGTCTTCCGCGGCGTCGGCCCATGCGGCGGGCACGGCCACTTCGTGCAGCATGGCGATGCCCTGACGCACGGCTTCCTGGTTCATGTCGACGACGCTATGGCCCTTCCTGCCGTAGGTCTTGACGATGGCTTCGTTCAGGTAGGCGACGGCGTCATCGAGAGGGATGATGCCGGCCAGCTTGAAGAAGGCGGCCTGCATGAGCATGTTGATGCGTCCGCCGAGGCCGAGGTTCATGGCGATATCCACGGCGTTGAGCGTGTAGAAGCGGATCTTCTTGCGGGCGATGGTGCGGCGCAGGGAAGCGGGCAGATGCTTTTCCAGATCCCCGTCCTTCCACATGCAGTTCAGCAGAAAGACGCCGCCTTCCTTGATGCCCCGCAGAAGGTCGTACTTGTCCACATAGGACTGGTTGTGGCAGGCGATGAAGTCGGCATAGTCGATGAGATAGGAAGAGCGGATGGGCTGGCTGCCGAAACGCAGGTGCGATATGGTGACGCCGCCGGACTTGCGGGAGTCGTAGGCGAAATAGGCCTGAGAATACATGTCGGTATGGTCGCCGATGATCTTCACGGCCAGCTTGTTCGCACCAACGGTACCGTCGGAACCGAAACCCCAGAACTTGCAGGCGGTCTGGCCTTCGGCCACCACGTGGAAGTCCTTCACTTCGAGGGATGTGTGGGTCACGTCGTCGATGATGCCCACGGTGAAGTTGTCGCGGGGCTGTCCGGCGGCCAGATTATCGAAGACAGCAAGGACCTGGGCGGGAGTGAAGTCCTTGGAGGCGAGTCCGTAACGGCCGGCATATATCGCGGGGGCATCGGTTTTGGAGGCATAGGCGTTGCGCACGTCGAGGCACAGGGGGTCGCAGGCGCCGGGCTCCTTGGTGCGGTCGAGCACGGCGATGCGCTTTACGGAGGCGGGGACGGCTTCCAGCAGCTTTTCCGGCAGGAAGGGGCGGTACAGGCGCACGTTGACCATACCGACCTTCTCGCCGCGGCGCATGAGCTCGTCGATGGTTTCTTCCACCACGGAGGCACCGGAACCCATGACGATGATGAGGCGTTCCGCTTCGGGATGGCCGTAATAGTTGAAGAAGTCGTAGCCCTTGCCGGTGATGGCGTTGATTTTGTCCATGTACTTCCGGACGATGGCGGGCAGGGCGTCCACGAAGGGGTTCACCGCTTCACGCAGCTGGAAGAACACGTCGGGGTTGTGGGTCATGCCGCGCAGCTGAGGATGGTCGGGGTTCAGGGCGCGGTGGCGGAAAGCTTCCACGGCTTCCCAGTCGAGCATGTCGGCAAGTTCTTCCTGCTCAAGGAGCTCGATCTTCTGGATTTCGTGGGAGGTACGGAACCCGTCGAAGAAGTGGATGAAGGGCAGGCGCGCCTCAATGGCGGAAAGGTGGGCCACGGCGCCGAGGTTCATGACGTCCTGCACGGAGCTGGAGGCCAGCATGGCGAAGCCGGTCTGGCGGGTGGCCATCACGTCCTGATGGTCGCCGAAGATGCTCAGGGAGTTGGAGGCGAGGGAGCGCGCGCTCACATGGAAGACTGCGGGCAGGAGTTCACCGGCTATCTTGTACATGTTGGGGATCATCAGCAGGAGCCCCTGCGAGGCTGTGTAGGTGGTGGTGAGGGCGCCGCCTTGCAGGGAGCCGTGCAGAGCTCCTGCCGCGCCGCCTTCGGACTGCATCTCGACCACGCGCACAGGGGCTCCGAAAAGGTTTTTCTTGCCCTGAGCCGCCCACGCATCTGTGAGTTCCGCCATGGGAGAAGAGGGGGTGATGGGAAAAATGGCAGCAACTTCCGTGAAAGGATAGGAGATATAGGCGGCAGCGGTGTTGCCGTCTATAGTCTGTGTCCTGCGGTTACTCATGAAAAAGCCTCCCAATCTGAAGAAATAATACAGACTGAATGCGAATAACATGCCAAAACCGCAATTTTGAGGACGTGCCCCGTCTTATTTCTTCTCTTGTGCGGCGATCTCCTTCAGCCTTCTCCATAACGTGGCGGGGGAGATGCCCAGACGCCGGGCTGTTTCCGCCTTGTTGCCCTGTGTTTCCTCCAGTACCTGAAGGATGGTGCTGTTTATCTGGGCACGAAGCATACTCTGCTTGGTTCGTCTGTTCGCATCGGCAGGTGCGGAAGGCGACGGGGGCACGGTCACGGCCTTCTTGTGGCTGTTCCCGCACGGGGCCTCGTTCATCAGGAGCACGCGCGAGATGTCGCTTTCCCGTATTTCCCTGCCCTTTGCGATCACCACCAGCCTTTCTATGACGTTGCGCAGTTCCCTGATATTGCCCGGGAAATGATAGCGCTTCAGCACGGCCAGAGCCTCGGGGCTGATCAGGGGCCGGGGGAGAGAGAGCGACTGGGGCAGCCAGCTGAGGAAGCTGTCGACGAGTTCCTCGATATCCTCCGGGTGTTTCCGCAAGGGAGGGAGGTTGAGCCGGAGCACGTTCAGGCGGTAGAAAAGGTCTTCCCTGAACTTGCCGCATCGCACCAATTCCGCCAAATCCTTGTTTGTAGCGCACACGATGCGCACGTTGATGGGGATATAGCGTTCCTGACCGATGCGCATGACGATTTTTTCCTCGAGCACGCGCAGAAGCTTGGCCTGCACCGAGGTGGGGATCTCGCCGATTTCGTCGAGGAAGAGGGTGCCGTTGTGCGCCATTTCGAAAAGGCCCACTTTGCCGCCTTTTTTCGCGCCGGTGAAGGCACCTTCGGCATAGCCGAAAAGCTCGCTTTCCAGAAGGGATTCAGGCAGGGCCGTACAGTTGATGCCCACGAAGGGGCCGTTCCTGAACGGGCTTGCCATATGTATGCCCTGCGCGAAGATCTCCTTGCCGGTTCCGGATTCCCCGTAGATGAAGATGGAAGAAGGGCTGTTGGCGTAAAGCTCCGCGTGTTCCACAAGGCTGCGCATCTCCGCGGAATGCCCTACCACGTCCTTGAGGGTATAGCGCGCCACATGCCCCTTGGCGTGCAGTTCCCGGCGCATCTTGTGTTCGAGGCTCTGGATATGGCTGGCATCCTGGATGATCACGCTGGCTCCGCAGTAGATATCGTTGCTGTAGGCGGGGATGATATTGCAGAGATACTGCTTTTTTTCGTACTTCTTGCTTTCTCCCGACCACGTGAGCTGCTGCTGCACCGCCTCAATGATGCCCGTATCCTGCAAAAAGGTGCGGATGCTTTTCATGGTGGATTCGCCGTTGGCGAACATCTTTTGGGCAGGCAGATTGTATTCCAGCACCTTGCCCTGTTCGTTCAGCGAGATGGCGCCGTCTTTCAGGGCGTTGAGCATGGTACGCACGCGGGCGTCCTTGGAGCGTTCGCTGATGATGGCGTTGAGTATGCGGTCGGCTTCGTTCAGCACCTGTATCACGCCGTCCGCGGAAACCGTATGCAGTACGCCATGCAGTCCCAGTTTCTGTGCCCACTGCACAGCGTGACCGCCGCCAACGAGCACCTTCATCCCCTTGTCCCTCATCTCGTAACAGCCTTTTTCGATATCGTCGGGGTTGTTGACCTGATGGACGGTGAGGCTCACCCCGAGGTGTGGGGCCACCGTGACCATCTTGGCGATATGGGAAGGAAAGGAAACCACGCCGATGTTCGTGTCGTACTGCTTCGCTTTGGTAAGAAATTCAATGGCATCACAGCATGTTATGGGTGTCTGTAGCGTGGGTACGAGGGGAAAAGCCTTTTTTATCGTGCTCCACACGCTGCCGCGGCTGACGATGACGGCGGCACCTTCCTCGATGACCCGCTTCGTGGCTACTATGCATTTGCTGGATTCCGTAGTGATGATTCGGACAGGCGAGGATATGGAGTGCTGGCAGAGCTCTATCTGCTCTGCCGCACTGTTGTCGGAAACGATGGCACAGATGAAGGGATGCTTAGGCATAGGGGGCACTCGGCAGGGATGAGGGAGCAGTTGGTGAATGGATGCAGGATACCTGAACACGCTAACTTTTCAACTGCCTAAGCAGAAACGACAAAGGAGGAGAAGCTCCCTAACGGAGCTTCTCCTCGCCGGATAGCTTTTATATGGTTTAGTAGTTCTTACCAGCGGCCTTGTAGCCGTCGAGAACCTGCTGGATGAGGGACGGGGGAACCTGCTTATCGAAGTCCTTCCAGATGGCCTTGCCGGCGTTCATGAATTCAGCGCGTGCTTCGGGGGAGAACTCGATTACGTCCACGCCCTGAGCGCGCAGCTTTTCGATGAGCTTCTGTTCTCCGGTGTGGATGGCACTACGCTGGATCTTCTGGACTTCAGCGAATGTTTCTTCAAAAATCTTACGGTCTTCAGGAGACAGGGAGTCCATGAACTTGGCGGAAGCCATGAACAGATGGGGGGTATAGAAGTGGCCGGAGAGCACGAGATGGGGGGCGACTTCGTGCAGGTTGGCGGAAACGGCGGAGTGGATGTCAACGTCCACGCCGGCCACGGTGCCCTGCTGGAGAGCGGTGAAGGTTTCGCTCCAGGCCATGGGGGTGGGGTTCATGCCGAAGGCCTTGGTCATACTGATATGAACCTTGGAAGCGGTGGCGCGGATCTTCATGGACTTGGCTTCAGCCATGGTGTGGAATGGCTTGTTCATCCAGTAGAAACGGGTGCCGAGGGCGATCCAGCCCATGCCCTTGATGCCGATCTTTTCGAGGGAACGGCTCAGTTCCTTCCCAACCTTGCCGTCGAGCAGAATATTGACGGCGTCGTAGTCGGGCATGAGGTAGGGAAGGTCGAAGATCATCAGTTTGGGATCGTAGATGGACAGGTTGGAAGGAGATTCCTGAGCGAACTGCAACATGCCGAACTGCAGGCCCTGTACCACGGCTTCAAAGTTGCCGAAGGAGTAGTTGTCGAACACGTCGATACGGAAGCGGCCA
Source organism: Bilophila sp. 4_1_30 (assembly GCF_000224655.1). NCBI lineage: Bacteria > Pseudomonadati > Thermodesulfobacteriota > Desulfovibrionia > Desulfovibrionales > Desulfovibrionaceae > Bilophila > Bilophila sp. 4_1_30. The sequence continues at coordinate 676,961 of NZ_JH114233.1, read as the reverse complement.
TTGGTCTTTTCTTCAATGGTCTTTTTGAACTGGCCGCGGATGAGGTCGGTGGTGGGGTGGCCCGTGGGCTGGGTGAGGGCGATCTTCACCACGGTGGGAGCAGCCTGTGCGTGGGCGGCGGGGAGCAGAAGGCTCAGAGCGGCGACGGAGCAGAGCATGGCCTTGAACAGTTTCATAGAGATCCTCCAGACAGTTTGTGAGAATGGTTTCCCAACGTTAAGGACTTAGATGAGACAGAGCGAGAGCTGCGGGACAAAAGCGATGATGAACAGCATGACCACGAGTGTGAGAATGTAGGGGATGCTCGCGATGCTGAGGCGTTCGATGCTGATCTTGGCGATGGAAGCACCCACGAAGAGCGTCATGCCCACAGGGGGAGTCTGCCCCCCTACGGCGAAGCTGGTGAGCATGATGATGCCGAAGTGTACGGGATCCACGCCAATGGCATTGATAACGGGCAGCAGAAGCGGAGTGACGATCATGATGATGGCGGCAGCTTCGAGGAAGGTGCCCAGAATGAGCAGCACGATGAGGATGAGCGCCATGATGACGACCTTGCTCGTGGAGATGCTCATGATGGTATCGAGCACGGCGGCGGAAAGGTTGTAGTACATCATGATCTGGCCGAGTGCCGTGGCGGAGGCCACCACGAGGAAGATAGCGGCGTTGATGCGTACGGAGCTCTTGATGATCTCGAAGAACAGCTTCCTTGTCATGGAACGGGTGATGAACACTTCCACGAACAGGGCGTAGACCACGGCGATGGCGCCGGCTTCGGTGGGGGTGGTGATGCCGCCGTAGATGCCGCCAAGAACGATGACGGGCACCATGATGGCCCACTTGGCTTCGTACAGGGCCTTCAGCATTTCCGAGAATTTGGCACGGGCCACGGTTTTGCCGTACTTCCTGCGCACGCAGATGACGTAGCTCACCAGCATGAGGGCGCAGCCCATGAGGATGCCGGGAACGATGGTGGCCACGAAGAGGTCGCTGATGGAAACGCCCGCAGTGGAGCCGAAAAGGATGAGCGGGATGCTCGGCGGGATCATAATGCCGAGACAGCCGGAGGTGGAGTTCACGGCGGTGGCGAACTCCTTGGGGTAGCCTTCCTTCTCCATGGCGGGGATCATGATGCCGCCCACGGCGGCCACGGTGGCGGCGGCGGAGCCGCTCAGCGCGCCGTAGAAGAGGCTGGTGAGGATGGAGATGTGGGCCATGCCCCCCTTGATGTGGCCGACCAGACAGCGGGAAACGGCCAGCAGGGAGTTGGCGATGGTGCCTTTCTGCATGATATCGCCAGCCACGATGAAGAAGGGGACGGCCAGCAGGGGGAAGGAGTCCAGCGCACTGTACATTTTCTGTGCGAGGAACACGGGGGGAAGACCGCCCACCATCATGCCCATGAAGACGGCGGTGCCGATGGAAACGCCGATGGGCACGGTGAAGATGAGCAGGACGATGAGGGTGCCGAATGTGGTAAGAAGAACAGGATCCATATTATTTCCTTTTATTATTCTATGTTAGACGTTCTTCGCTATCTCATCGACACAGCGCAGAATGGCTTGGATACCCATGAGGCCGAAGCCTGCGGGCATGGCCATCCAGATGATCCAGGCAGGCAGCTGCATGGCGGGGGTGAGCTGTTCGCTCCAGTGGATGTTGATGACGGACTCCATGCCGGCATAGACCATGATGATGCTGAACGCGAGGCACACGATGCAGGAGAAGCACTTGACGTACTTCTTCATGCGGGGGCCGGAAAAGTTGGAAAGGATGGAAAGCTCGAGGTGGGAGTCGGTGCGCATGGCGAAACTGCATCCGAAAAGCACGCTCCAGATGACGAGGTAACGGGCCAGCTCTTCCGTCCAGGCGAGGGAGTCCTGGAGCACGTAGCGGCAGAACACCTGAATGGAGACGACGAGGATCAGGAGCAGCATGGCGAAGACGCTGACCCAGACTTCGATGGCGTTGATTGCTTTGCGGAAAGGGGAATCCGGCTTCATGGAACCTCCTGTTGGTATGCCCTCTGTCATGAGGGCTTTTTTATTCAGTCTTCCGTGTATGGGCATCCGCAGGGGCAGTCGAATACCTGATCAGGCAGGTCCTTCCAGAACCGCCACGAGGCGTATCGGGGAACCCGTGAAGCCGGCGAGCTTCAAGGGCAGAGCCGTACAGTGGAATCGTTTTCCTGCCAGAAGTTCGGAATGCACGATGCCTTCGATGATATGCACGCCATGGGAAAGAAAGGCGCAGTGGATCGGGCGCCCTTCCCCCCTGCGGTCGTCCACGGTGGGGCCGTTGACGCCCACAGCCACCGGACGGAGCCGGATGATGCGTTCCGCAGCGGCAGGGGTGATGAACGGGGAATTGAAATATTCCTGCGTATTGGAATACCAACCCGTTCCGGTGTGGAGCATGATGAAGGCGTCTTCCGGGATGGAACCGTATTGCTTCAGCTCGCGTTCCACGTCGCCCGCATCGATCTTGTGGAAGCAGGATACGGCGGTGAAGTCGAGGAAGACGCCGGGCATGGAATACAGGGCAGAGAGATCTGCTTCATCGATGGGCTTCCCGCCGGGGACGAAATGCAGAGGCGCATCGATGTGCGTGCCCGTGTGATCGGTCATGCCGAACCACATCATCTGATAGGGGGAATCGGGACTGTGGCTGGCCACCGTGCGGAATTCCACAGGCAGATCGCAAGGGGCAGGCGATGCCGGGGTGATGGGCTGGCTGAGATCGATGATGTTCCGGGTGGTCATGGGAGCCTCCTGGCAGGATGGTGCTGCATTGATGACCGGCAAAAGCATGAAAGGATGGAAGCTCTTCAAAGCTTCCATCCTTTCATGCTAACTGCTTACCATTTGAAGGCAAAGAACTGCCGCGCGCTGTATATTTCGCCGGGACGAAGGATGGGCGACGGCATGGAGGGGATGTTGATGGCGTTGGGATAATTCTGCGGTTCGATGGCAAGGCCGGGGGCCGGGGCGAAGGGGGATTCCAGCCCGCGGGAAGTATAGAACGAGGCCATATTATAGGCGTTGTACACCTGCAGTGCGCGGGCCGTGGTGTGCAGGGTGTAGGAGCGGCCCTGTTCCGGGATGCTCACTTCGGCCACTTCGCGCAGGGTGCCGCCTTCGCCGTCCAGAGCCATGATGGGATTGTACACAGCGCCCTGAGAGAGTTCTTCCATCAGCTTGGGGGTACGCAGGTCGAACACGGAGCCTTCCACGGGGATGAAGTTGCCGGTGGGGGTGCCTGTGGCATCTTTTTCCAGATAATACGATGCGTTGACCTTTAGGTACTCGTTCATGATGTCACGGTTCTTGAAGCCGTTGAGGTTCAGATACACGTGAGAGGACATGTCGATGATGGTGGTGGCGTCGGTGGTGGCTTCCCAGTTCATGTGGAAGCGGTTGTCGTCGTCGAGGCGGTAGGTGACGGTCACGGAAGCGTTACCGGGATAGCCTTCTTCACCATCGGGCGAGAGATACGTGAGCTTCAGCGTGGCACCGTTGGCGTCGCTGTCGGCTTCGCCGGCCCACACACGGCTGTCGAAGCCCACGAAGCCGCCGTGCATGTTGCTGCCGGCGGGGCCGTTGGCGGACAGATTATAGGTCTTGCCGTCGATCTGGAATTGCGCGCCGGTGACGCGGCTGGCGGTGCGGCCGAGGAGGGCGCCGAGCCAGGGATTGAAGCGGGCATGGTAGGGCTCGAAGGTGTCGTACCCCACGCTCATGTTGTCCAGGCCGCCCTGGCCGTCGGGGATGCACAGGGCCTTGATGCGGCCGCCGAATTCGAGGAGCTCGGCCATCATGCCGTTGGCGTTGGCCAGACGGAACAGGTGGATCGGTTTACCGTTGAGTTCACCAAAAACGCTTCTTTCAACTCGCTGCATGACAACCTCCAGAGTTCGTATGTTCGGGACGAGGAAAGGTCTGGTTCGACAGTCGGAACGCCGCTTGTGTTTTTCTTCTTGCAAATTCTGTGTCAACGGGCGCAGGCCCGGAGTATGGCCGCAGAGGAAGGGCCTTGCACGTGGTATCGTGAGAAGGCAGGGCTTTTGAAGTGGTTCGGATATGCGATCGGGAAGGATTTCAGGCGGAGGAATGGTTTGTGATTTCAAAATAAAATATTCAAAATTGAAAATATCAAAAATAATAGGGGTGGAAAGCGGTTTGCCTGCTACACGTTTCAAGGTTACACGATATGTTTTTTTTGCATATAAAAGGAAATTTTTTATCAAGAAGCAATATGATTTTAGAACACGATAATAAATAAGGTGTTCATATCGATGTTGAATCATCGATTCATAGTGCCAAAAGATGCAATGAACCATAAAGAATAAAGGCTCTGCCATAGAATGAGACTGATACGGTTTTACAGAATGGCAAATATATAATGTTTTTTAATTCTTTTTGTTGGTCGACCACCTCAGCAAAGGGATGGACTTTGTACTATACATATGAAATTTCATAAAATGAAATTCCAATCGCTTACTGTGACAGATTCGGAATAAAAAAACAATGGAACTATCTGGTGTTATATATACAGAAAGCTTTTTTTAAAAAAGGAAAGATATGGATAGCGTTTTTTGGGGTGCCGGGAGAAGCCTTTTGGAAGGCTGGTTCTTTCATTATCTCAAAATGAAATGGTTCAAAATGAAATGCATCGAACTGAAATGAAAGATGCCTACGCAGGGCTTTCGGCGGGGCGAACAGTGATGCTTGCGACTTTTCCAGAGGATTGGCGAGGCCTGACTGAAGGTTTTTCGGCAGAAAGGGGATTTTGGCAAACCTTTTGCACAAAGTGCTGGAAAAGAGAAATCGAAAAACCGATCCGCATACACTTAACGAAAAGGTTGCCTAATGGAACACGTTATTATGATGCACGCCAAAGATAACATCGCCATTGTCATGGCCCCTTCCTTGGCTGTGGGAAGCGAATTTACGGTGGGAGGCAAGACGGTCTGTGCCAAAAACGAACTCCCCTTTGCCCATAAGGTCGCCATCAAGGCTATCCCCAAGGGTGGTCAGATCGTTAAATATGGAGAGCCTGTGGGGATAGCGACCGCCGATATCGCCCCCGGTGAACACGTTCACGTGCATAACGTCATCAGCGGTCGCCACACTGTAAAAGAATAAGGAACGCTGTCATGCTGCCAGAAATCATGGGTTACAGGCGTCCCGATGGCCGTTTCGGCATCCGCAACCATATCGCTGTCATCGCTACGATGGACAACGCCAATCCTACGGTGCGGCGCATATGCTCTCTGGTGAAGGGGTGCGTGCCTTTCTGCCCCGGGTTCGGCCGCGGCGAAATGAACGAAGACCTTGCCCTGCACAACCTCCTCTCCATCAATACCGCTCTGCATCCCAACGTGTACGGCGTCATCGTCGTGGCTTTGGAAGATCAGACCGCCGAATACATCACCGGCGAGATCGCGAAGGGCGGCAAGCCTGTGGTGGGCTTTTCCATCGAAGATCAGGGCGGCACCGTGGAAGTGGCGTACCGCGCCGCTCAGGCCGCCATCCAGATGCTTCACGATGCGGGCCGCCTGCGCCCCGAACCCATGCCTTGGAGCGAATTCGTCCTCGGCGTGGAATGCGGCGGTTCCGATGGTTCTTCCGGCATCGTCTCCAATCCGGTGACCGGACGTCTGGCCGACCGCGTCATCGACGCCGGAGGCACCGTCATCATGTCGGAAACGCTGGAACTGCTGGGCGGCGAGGAGATGCTCGGCCGCCGTGCCGTCACCCCCGAAGTGGCCGCCAAGGTGAAGGGCATCATCCAGCGCACCCTCGACTATGCCGCTGAGCACAATCTCGACATCATGGGTGCCAACCCCGCTCCCGACAACATTGCCGGCGGCCTGACCACCATTGAGGAAAAGGCTCTCGGTGCTATCAAGAAGGGTGGAACCAAGCCTCTGGTCGAAGTCCTCGAAGAGGGCGAACGTCCCACGAAGAAAGGCTTCGTCATCATGGACGCTCCCGCCCCCGGCGTGGAGAACCTCACCGCCATCGTGTCGGGCGGCTGCCACGCCGTCATCTTCTCCACCGGCAAGGGCAACTGCATCGGCCATCCCGTGGCCCCCGTCATCAAGATTTCCGGCAATCCCATGACCGTGAAGTCCATGCGCGACAATATTGACGTCGACGTGTCCGGTGTCATCAATCAGGGGCTCACCCTCGATCAGGCCACCGATATCGTGCAGGACAAGCTGGTGGACGTGTGCTGGGGCGCCATGACCAGCTCCGACATGCTGGGCGAGATCGAAACGGCCGCCAGCCGCCTTTTGAGAACCCTGTAAGCCAGAGGATGCCATGAAGGTCTGTTTTCTGGGGCTTGGAAGCATGGGGAGCGGCGTGTGCCGCAACCTGCTGAACAAGGGATATGCCCTGCAGGTATGGAACCGCAGCCCTGAAAAGGCGGCCAAGGTCGCCGGATGGGGCGCGGAAGCCTTTGCCACGCCTCAGGAGGCTGCCCGCGGCGCCGGCGTGGTGATGAGCTGCCTGTCTTCCGTGGCTGCACTCAAGGCCGTGGCGGGCGGCGCAAACGGCGTGCTCTCCTGCATGGGGAAGGGCATGGCCTTTTACGATATGGGCACGTGGGACATCAAGTCCGTCCTCGCTCTGGAGGCGGAAGCCGAGAGGCGCGGCGTCCGCTACGTGTACATGCCTATGGGCAAGGGGCCCGAAGCGGCCGAGGCCGGCGAGTCCCCCTTGTTCTTCGGCGGCTCAAAGGATGTGTATGAGCGGGATAAGGCGTTCCTCTCCGAGATGGGCGAAGTGTTCTACCTCGGCGACGTGAAGGCGGCCTGCGCCTTCAAGCTCATCACCAACCTCATCGGGCTTTCCAACAACGTCATCCTTACCGAAGGCGTGTTCCTCGCGAAGAGGATGGGCCTCTCCGAAGAGGCCTTCCTCAATGGGGCAAAGTCCACTGGTGCGTGGTCCTACCAGATGCGGAACTCGGGGCATAAGCTGTTCAATGAAGCCTTCCTGCCCATGCGCGGCACGCTCGACAACGCCTGGAAAGATATGAAGTTCGGCGTGGAGATGGCGGAAGAGGCGGGAGTTTCCTGCCCCGCCTTCGCCATGCTGAGGGATCGTTATAAGGCCGCATCGGAAGCCGGTTACGGAGAGGAAGACTACATCTCTGTGTACCGCCTTCTTATGGATGCTGAAAAATGACGACGCGACTGCTGCGGAACCATGTAATTGACTAGGAGTTTGTCATGAAAGTTGGTTTTATCGGTCTCGGCAAGATGGGTGCCGGCATCTGTTCCAACATCGTCAAGAACGGCATCGATGTGGTGGTGTACGACATCAACCCCGCCAACGTTCAGAAGTTCGTGGATATGGGTGCCTCTTCCGCCGCTACCGTGAAGGAACTGGCTGCCCAGGTTGAAGTGTGCATCACCTGTGTGCCTATGCCCAAAGACGCCAAGGGCGTTCTGCTCGGGCCCGACGGCGTGTTTGAAAACCTCCCCGAAGGCGGCGTGCATTTCGACCTGTCCACCTTGGACATCGAAACGGTGGTGATGCTCGAAGCCGAAGCCGCCAAGCGGGGCAAGAAGTACCTCGTCATCCCCATGGGCAAGGGCCCCGCCTTTGCCGCGGACGGCACCTGCCCCCTGTTCGGCGGCGGCGACAAGGCCACCTACGACAAGTATGAGGAATGCCTGCTCAAGAAGATGGGCAAGCCCGCCTACATCGGCGATGTGAAGGCCGGCTGCGCTCTGAAGCTCATCCAGAACCTCATGGGCATGAGCATCAACGCCGTCTGTTCCGAAAGCATCAAGCTTGCCAAGCTTACCAACATCCCCAAGGAACAGTTCATCGAACAGATCTCCAACTCCGGCGCCTTCTCCTTCCAGTTCAAGAACACCGCTTCCGGCACCTTCGACGAAGACTTCGAGCATCCGGTGTTTACTGTGAATCTTGCCTTCAAGGACGTGCGCCTGGGCATCGAGATGTGCGAATCCCTCGGACAGCGTGTGCCCATGATGTCCCGCGCCCGCGAAGTGTTTGCGGCCACCGCTGAAAAGTACGGCGAAGAAAATTTCACCGCGACCTTCAAGATGCTGTAAGCAATGCCCTTCCCCCATCCCCGGAAGCCGCTGCCGCCCGGAGCGGTTTTCGGGCCCCCTCCTCAATGTTGCAGCATACTCACTTCTAATCTTTCTGAGGAGTCAGACATGTCCAAGAAAATCATCTTTATCACTGGTGTTACCTCCGGTGTTGGCCGCGAAACCGCCCGCCGCTTCATCAAGGAAGGCTGGAAGGTCATCGGTACCGGTCGCCGTCAGTCCCGCCTCGACGAACTCGCCGCTGAACTGGGCGGAGATTTCCTCCCCCTCTGTTTCGACGTCGCCAAGCGTGATGTCGTGGTGGAAATGTTCGCCAACCTTCCCGAAGGGTTCAAGGACATCGACGTGCTGCTGAACAACGCCGGCAGTTCCATCGGCCAGAATCCCGCCCAGTCGGGCAACATGGACGACTGGGACGAAATGATCGCCACCAACATCAACGGCCTGCTGTACTGCACCCGCTGCGTTCTGCCCGGTATGATCGAACGCGGTACCGGTCACATCGTCAACATCGGCTCCGTCGCCGGCAACCGCGCCTTCAAGTGCGGCAACGTGTACGGTGCTACCAAGGCTTTCGTGAACCATTTTAGCAGGATGCTCCGCTGCGACCTTCTGGGTACTCCCGTCCGCGTGACCAACATCAAGCCCGGTCATCTGCACACTGAATTTCTGGCCGTGCGTTTCAAGGGTGACCTGAAGACTTCGGAAGCCGCTTACGAAAACCTGGATCCCCTGACCCCTGAAAACATCGCCGAATCCGTGTGGTGGTCTGTGAATCTGCCCGCCCACATGGACGTGTGCGACATGGAGCTCATGCCCATGTGCCAGTCCGACGGTGGCTGGGGCTTCTGCCATAAGAGCTGACTGAGCGTATGCGGGCTCCTTTCGCGGGAGCCCGTTTTTATAGACCTGCCGCCGCTGTTCCGAAAGCGGTCGCGAAGACCATCAGGATATGCGTTATGATGACCGCCGAGGAGTACATCCAGTCCCTCCGTGATCTGCGCCCCCGCAGAGTTTATGCCTTTGGCGAGAAGATCGAGGATTGCGTCGGCCACCCCTTGATCCGTCCTTCCATCAACTGCTGCGCCATGACCTACAAGCTGGCCGAGATGCCTGAATACCGCGAGTTGATGGTGACCGCCTCCAGCTTCACCGGCAAGCCCGTGAACCGCTTCTGCCATCTGCACCAGTCCACGGCCGATCTGGTGAACAAGGTGAAGATGCAGCGGCTTTGCGGGAGCATGACCGGTGCCTGCTTCCAGCGCTGCGTGGGCATGGACGCCCTCAACGCCGTGTTCAGCACTACCTACGAGATCGATGCCTGCCACGGCACCGAATACCACCGGCGTTTCGTGGAATTCGTCAAAGAATGGCAGGAAAAGGACTGGACTGTGGACGGTGCCATGACCGACCCCAAGGGCAACCGTGGCCTCGCGCCCCACGCCCAGAAGAATCCCGACATGTTCCTGCGCGTGGTGGAACGCCGCGAGGACGGCATCGTGGTGCGCGGCGCCAAGATGCACCAGACCGGCGCCCTCAACTCCCATCAGATCCTCGTCATGCCCACGCAGACCATGCGCGCGGAAGACCGGGACTATGCCGTGGCCTTCTCCGTCCCCGCCGATGACCCCAGCATCCTTTACATCTATGGTCGTCAGGCCAGTGACACCCGCAAGCTGGAAGCCAGCAAGGTGGACGTAGGCAACGCGAATTACGGCGGGCAGGAAGTCATCATCATTTTTGAAGACACCTTCATTCCCTATAAGAACGTGTACATGCTGGGCGAGATCGACTTTACCGGCATGTTGGTGGAACGCTTCGCCGGTTATCACCGCCAGTCCTACGGCGGCTGCAAGGTCGGAAACGGCGACGTGCTCATCGGCGCTTCCCAGACGGCGGCCGAATGCAACGGCTGTGCCAAGGCGTCCCACATCAAGGACAAGATCATCGAGATGATCCATCTGAACGAGACGCTGTTCTCCTGCGGCATCGCCTGTTCCTGCGAAGGCGCCCCCACGCGGGCCGGAAACTATCAGATCGACATGCTCCTTGCCAACGTGTGCAAGCAGAACGTCACCCGTCTGCCTTACGAGATCGCCCGCCTCGCGCAGGACATCGCCGGAGGGCTCATGGTGACCATGCCTTCCGATGCCGATTTCACGTCCGACGAAGTGGGCGAATGGTGCCGCAAGCTCATGGTGGGCGATGCCCGGTATTCCGTGGAAGACCGCCAGCGCATCCTCCGCCTCATCGAGGCCATGACCATCGGTTCCGTGGCGGTGGGCTACCTCACCGAATCCATGCACGGCGCAGGTTCGCCGCAGGCCCAGCGCATCATGATCGGCCGTCAGGCCAACATGGAAGCGAAGAAGGCCCTTGCACGCCGCCTGTGCGGCATCGATCCCGACGGCCTGTTCTGATTTGAAAACGCCTGCCGTGGCTTTTGGGGCCTTGGCAGGCCACTGCTTGAAGCGAGGGAAGGGGGTTATGTACGAGAACATCCTTTTTGAGAAAAAGGACGGTGTGGCTTACCTCACGCTGAACCGTCCCGATCGGCTGAACGCGCTGAACAGTGCCGTGCTGAAGGAACTTGACGAGGCCCTTGCCGAGATCGACGGCGATGCCGAGATCCGCGTCCTCGTCGTCAAGGGGGCCGGAGAGAAGGCTCTTGCCGCCGGAGCGGACATCACGGAGATGCAGTCCATGGAAGCGGAAGCAGGTATGGCCTTCGGTGCCTTTGGACAAAAGGTATTCGCCAAGATAGAGGCCCTGCGCCAGCCCGTCATCGCCATGATCCCGGGCTTTGCCCTTGGCGGCGGCTGTGAACTGGCCCTTGCCTGCGACATCCGCATCGCATCCGAAAAGGCCCGCTTCGGCCAGCCCGAAGTCGGCCTCGGCATCACGGCCGGATTCGGCGGTACCCAGCGCCTGCCCCGTCTGGTGGGCAGGGGCGCGGCTTCCCTGCTGCTCTTCTCGGGCAAGATGATCGATGCCGCAGAGGCCCTGCGCATCGGCCTCGTCGACAAGATCGTCCCCCACGATGCCCTTGCCGCGGAAGTTTCCGCGCTGGCGGAAGGCATCGCCCGTCAGGCTCGCTGTGCCGTCCAGCAGACCAAACGCTGCATACGGCATGGCCTCGAATCCGGCCTCGAATCCGGCCTTTCGTACGAAGCGCAGGCGTTCGGCCTCTGTTTCTCCACGAAGGATCAGAAGGACAGGATGGACGCCTTCGTCAATCGCCGCCGCTGATCGGGCTCTGCTCCGCAACCCTCGAAGGATGGACAGAATGGAAGCAACGCTCTGGCAACGCCTTGATGAGATCATTACGAAGACCGTGGGGCCTATGGCCGCGCGCTGTGATGAAGAAAGCCTTTTCTGCGGGGAGTCTGTCCGAGCCTTGGCCGATGCCGGATTCATGGGGCTTCCTTATCCTCCCGAGCTGGGAGGGCGCGGTTCCAGCCATGAATCGTATGTCCGCTGTGTGGAGCGCCTTTCCAAGGCCTGCCCTTCCGTGGGCGTCACCTATGCCACGCATGTGGGCCTTGCCTGCCATCCGCTCCATGCCTTCGGCTCGCCCATGCAGAAGGAAACGTTCCTTCGTCCCATGCTTCGCGGCGACAAGCTGGGGGCCTTTGCGCTCACGGAACCCGAGGCCGGGTCGGACGTGGGGGGCATCGCCACCACGGCGGAGCTGGACGGCGGCTTCTACATCATCAATGGCCACAAGATATTCATCACCAATGCTGGCAGAGCCGATATCTACATCCTCTTCGCCCGTACCGGCGGGCAGGGCACGGAAGGTCTGAGTGCCTTCGTGGTGTGCAGTGACGACGCCGGGCTGCTCATCTCCGCCCCTCAGCGCAAGATGGGTATCCGTGGTGCCCAGACCTGTGAACTCTTTTTTCGTAACCTCTGCATCCCTGCCGACCGTCTCATCGGCAGGCCCGGCGACGGTTTCCGCATCGCCATGGAAACGCTGGACGGCGGACGGCTGGGCATCGCCGCACAGGCGGTGGGCATAGCGGATGCCGCGTTTGACGAGGTGCGTGCGCGGCTCAAGGAACGTCGGCAGTTTGGCCGCACCCTGGAGCACTTCCAAGGGCTGCGCTGGAAGGCTGCGGACATGTGGGCGAAGGTGGAAGCCGCCCGCCAGCTCACTCTGTATGCGGCCCGCCTGTGTGACGGAGGGAAAATGTTTCGCGCGGAAGCTTCGGCGGCCAAGCTTATGGCATCGGAAGCGGCCGTGTGGTGCGCTTCGGAAGCCGTGCAGATATGCGGCGGCAGCGGCTATCTGCATGGAGCTGTTGCGGAGCGTTTGTACCGTGATGCCAAGATCACCCAGATCTATGAAGGCACGAGCGAAGTCCAGCGTATGATCATCGCGTCCGGCATCCTCGGGTGATGGAAACGGGATAGGTCAAGAACGGCTTCATGCCGAAAAGGAGATGGTTATGAAGGCCCTTTTTGTGATAGGTGCAAGGACCATGGGCGGCGGTATCGCTCAGGTGGCCGCCCTGCACGGTTTAACAGTATATCTATATGATATAAAAAAAGAACTTGTCGACAAAGGACTGGAGGGCATCGCCGACGCGTGGGACAAGCTCGTGGCCCGGGGCAAAATGGCCGCCGGAGACCGTGATGCGGCCCTCCTCCGCATCATCGGCACGCTGGACATGCAGGATGCCGCCAAGGCCGACGTGGTCATCGAGGCCGCCGTGGAGAAATTGGACGTCAAGCGTTCCCTTTTCTCGAAGTTGAGCGGCATTATTTCCCCCGACTGCATCCTTGCCACCAATACGTCCAGCCTGAGCATCACCGCCGTGGCCTCCGCCGTGAGCCGTCCCGACAAGGTGGTGGGCCTGCATTTCTTCAATCCCGTGCCCCGCATGGCCCTCATCGAGATCATCCGCGGTGCCGCCACTTCAGACGAAACCTACGAAGCCGCCAAGGCGCTTTCCGAAAGGCTGGGCAAAACGGCGGTCACCGTGAATGAATACCCCGGATTCGTGGTCAACCGCATCCTCATCCCCATGATCAACGAAGCGGTCTTCATGCTGCAGGAAGGCGTGGCCTCCGCTGAAGACATCGACACCGCCATGAAGCTCGGAGCCAATCATCCCATGGGCCCGCTGGCTCTGGCCGACCTCATCGGCCTCGACGTGTGCCTCGCCATCATGGAACTGCTCCGCGACGAGATGGGCGAGGGCAAGTATCGTCCCGCCCCCTTGCTTCGCAAGCTGGTCCGTGCGGGCAGGCTGGGCCGCAAGAGCGGAGAAGGGTTCTTCCGCTACTAAGACGTCGGGACCATGTCGTTCGCAAAGAGCGCAGCATCATCGGGCGAAAGCCCTTGGAGAGCCGGCACTGTGCCGGACAGGAGTCATTATGTGTGAAGTGGTCATCGTAAGCGCAGCCCGTACAGCACTTGGAAGCTTCGGCGGTTCTCTTGCCTCTGTCCCTGCCGTTGAACTGGGGGCCGAGGTCATCCGCGCAGCCCTTTCCCGGGGTGGCGTGGATGCCGGCATGGTGGAAGAAGTCATCATGGGCAACGTCCTTCAAGCGGGGCTGGGCCAGAACCCCGCACGTCAGGCCGCCGTCAAGGCCGGTATCCCTGTGGAGATCCCGGCGTGGACGGTGAACAAGGTCTGCGGTTCCGGCCTCAAGGCCGTAGCGGAAGCTGCGCTGGCCATCCGTGCCGGAGAGGCCCGCTGTGTGGTGGCCGGCGGCATGGAGAACATGTCTCTGGCTTCCTATGTCATGCCCTCCGCCCGCTGGGGAAGCCGCATGGGCGATGTCAAGCTCGTGGACGAGATGATCAGGGACGGCCTCTGGGACGCCTTCAACGACTATCACATGGGCATCACCGCCGAGAACGTGGCGGCCCGCTACCATCTTTCCCGTGAGGAGCTGGACGCCCATGCCGTGCTTTCCCAGCAGAGGGCCGTAGCCGCGCTGGAAGCGGGCGTGTTCGACGAAGAGATCGTGCCCGTACACGTGGAGCAGAAGAAAAAATCCTTCGACTTCGTTCGCGACGAGTTCCCTCGTCCCTGCACCACCATGGAAGTGCTCGGCAAGTTGCGCCCCGCCTTCAAGAAGGACGGCGTGGTGACGGCAGGCAACGCTTCCGGCGTGAACGACGGCGCGGCGGCTCTGGTGCTCATGGATGCCGAACTGGCCGCTGAACGGGGCCTTTCGCCTCTCGCCCGCATCGTGGGCTGGGCCAGTGCCGGTGTGGAGCCCGACGTGATGGGCCTTGGCCCCATCCCCGCCACCCGCAAGGCTTTGGAAAAGGCTGGTTGGACAGTGGCCGATCTCGATCAGATCGAAGCCAACGAAGCCTTTGCCGCCCAGTTCCTCGCCGTGGGCCGCGAACTGGGGTTCAGCCTTGATAACGTGAATATCAACGGTGGTGCCATTGCCCTTGGGCATCCTATTGGTGCCTCCGGTGCGCGTATCCTCGTTACGCTTTTGCATACGCTGAAGCGGAAGGGGCAGAGCAGGGGACTGGCAACGCTGTGCATCGGCGGCGGCCAGGGGATCGCCATGCTGGTGGAAAGGGGCTGACGGGCTATGCCTTCCCTCCATGTGAAGTATTGCGGGGGGTGCCGCTCCGGATACGATCGTGTGGCGTGGTTCAGGGGGGTGCTGTCCGCCATGCGCGCTCTTGATGGGAGCATTGTGCTCGCGGACAACGAGGCAGGGGCCGATATACGGGTGGCTGTATGCGGCTGCCCCGCACAGTGCGTTTCCGTTCTGCCGGGGACGCACATGCTCCATGCCCCGTACATGGATGGGGAGCGCATGGAACCCTGCGATATGGCCGCATATTTGCTGGACATGGCCTCCCAGCGGAACAGGAGGGCCGAATAGCATTGTTTATCAGCTTGTTACAAAGGAACATCCGGCTCCCGCATCTGCCGTGTTGAATAAGCATTTCCGCCATCCTGCGTGAAGGAACCATACATCATGGCGGCGTCCGCCTCGGCTTTTCCCTGACGGCGCGGATCTGCTTTTCCTGCTCCAGCATAGGCTTCCTTCCGTGAAGCCTATGGGATCGAGGTTCCCATCAGCTTGGGCTTCAAACGTAGGTGATGCGGTCGCGGCCTTCGGCTTTGGAGCGGTACATGCCGTCGTCCACGCGCATGAGTATGGCGTCCATGTCGTCTTCGGGGTTGATGCGGGTCGCGCCGATGCTGATGGTGACGTGGTTATCGAGATCGCGCACGCTTTCCAGAAGGCATCTCAAGGTTTCCTCGGCATCGCCCGGCGCATCGATGAAGCCGATGAATTCGTCCCCGCCCCAGCGGGCCACGCAACCGGCCTTACCGACGATTTCCTCAGCCTTATGCCCCACACGGGCAAGGACTTCATTGCCCCAAAGGTGGCCGCGGGTATCGTTGATGTGTTTGAAGTGGTCCACGTCGAACATGAATACGAGAGGCCGTTCCCAGAGTTTCCGGCTCAGGATGGCATTGAAGCGTTCCCGGTTCATGAGCCCGGTGAGTTTGTCCGTGGTGGCAAACAGGGTCATGAATTTGTCGTAGCGCGATACGGTCCCCGAAACCAGCAGCAGGATCAGGATGATGATGCACGCCACGACGAGGATGTCCTTCCAAAGCTGCGAGAGGAGTGATTCCTTAATGATGGCGGTATCTTTTTCCACGATGAGATACCAGTCGAGATCGTCGATGTAACGGGTGACGAGGCAGGTTTCCTGCCCGTTGTACTTATACCACGAGCTTTCCACACGGCTCTTGGTGAAGATCTTTTTGCGGTATTCGGATACGGGCAGCAGGTCGTCGATGGTGGCGTTGGTAATCATGGCGTCGGAGGTGTGGACCTGTACCACTCCCTCGCGGTTGACGAGGAACGCCGTCAGATCGAAATCGAGCTCGAACGAGGCGAGGATCTGCTGCAATTCACGCATCTTGACCCCGACGCCCACCACGCCCATGAGTTCGCCGTGATCGTCTTCGATACGGCAATCCACGAACACGGTCAGCTCATTGCGGGCCATTTCGTCGGTGTCGACCTCAAGCCGGTGGGGGATCCCGGAAGCGACGAAGTTGTAGTACCAGACGTCGTGGGAGTCATCCCTGCTGACGATCTTATTTATCCCATTATAATGATAGTAAATATTTGTCTTTGCCGAGACAAGGAACACCGAACTGTAGTTGTATTTCCTCTTCAGGCCGTTGAGGTAGTCTTGCAGCTCCGCGATTTGTTCCGGTGAATCATTCTCTCCCCGGAGCCAGCTCTTGAGGAAGCTGTCATTGGCCATTGTCAGGGAGACGAAAATCGGCTTGGTCAGTTCGTTACTGATGGAAGAAAAGATGTTCAGGGAGGTAAGGCGGGAGATATTCCTGATGTCATCCCTGATGACCACGCCGTATGTGCAGTAGTTAATGATTGTTATACAAATGAACCCAATGAGCACGATACCCGTGATGAAGACGTGGGTCCTGAAGAGTTTCTTTTTCATAGAAGGCCTGATTACGGGTAGCCGGCGCGGAATGGCGGAGACAGACGTTCTGTCGGTGGGATATTATGACACTGTTCGTCCAACCAATAGACTCTAATGGGATCCTATGGCTCTGGCAACAGAAAAATGGCGGCACTCTGATAGTGTTGCGCTATGGGCTTAGGCCTCCTCCAGAGGTATGTTTCCGCAGGAGGCCTTCCATCATGTGCTGTCTTTTTCCAGTTTTTCGGCAAGGGCTTTGATGCTCGGGGCGACGGGGAAAGGATGTTCTGTCCCAAAGGCCAACGCCTCAAACTGCGGGATGGGCAGGGGGCGCGAATAGAAATAGCCCTGCGCGTAGGCGCATCCGGCCTGAAGCAGGAAAGCGGCCTGTTCCTCGGTTTCCACGCCTTCGGCAATGACCTTGATGCTCATTTCTCGGGCGAGGGAAATGCTGAACCGGATGACCGTTTTGCCGCGTTCGGTCGTGACGACCTCGTTGAGGAATCCCCGGTCGATCTTGATGAAGTCCACGGGCATACTCTTGAGCATGTTCAGAGACGAGTAGCCTGATCCGAAATCGTCCATGGAGAACTGGAACCCGAAAGCCTGCAAAACCTTCATGGATTCGAAGAGCCCGCTTTCGTTCTCGAGGAAGGCGCTTTCGGTGAGTTCCAGTTCGAGGAGGTGCGGCGGCAGTTCGTAGCGGCGCATCAGGTCGAGCAGCTTTTCACGCAGGCGCGGATCGTGGATATGCATACGCGACATGTTCACGGAGATGGGCGTGGGCGTGAGGCCGTGGTCAATCCAGTTGCGCAAGGTGATGCAGGCCTGCTCCCAGATGTACTCATCCAGCCGGATGATGAAGCCGTTCTTCTCGAACAGGGGGATGAAACGGTCCGGCGGCATCAGCCCCTCGGTGGGGTGTATCCAGCGCACCAGCCCTTCCGAGCCGATGATGCGCGAGGTCGGGATGTGCACCTTTGGCTGAAGATACAGAACGAATTGGCCCTGCAGAAGGGCGTCGTGCATCTGGTTTTCGATCTTCTTTTCCTCAAGGATCCTCTCGCGCAGCTTGCCGTCGTAGAAGGCGTAGCTGTTCAGGTAATTCCCCTTGATCGTCTTGAGGGCGAGGTTGGCCCAGTCGCAGAGCACGTTGATGGGCGTGTCGATGTTGTCGACCTCGCAGATGCCGAACGAAGGCACGACCTTGTACGGCAAGGGGTAGTCGGCGAGCCTGTCCGTCAATTCCTTGATGAGGGCGAGGATACGCTCACGGGAGTAGTCCACGCACAGGCAGAACACATCCCCGCCGAGGCGTCCGTAGACGCTGTGGGTCCCGGCCATCTTTTCCCGCAGCAGATCCGCAATGGCAATAAGGAGCTTGTCGCCTTCCTCAAGGCCGTACAGGTCGTTGATGACCTTGAAGCGGTCTATGTCCATGCGGACGATGCTGTAGCGGCGCTCGGGGTAGGCGTGCACGGCCTGTGCCGCCTGAGAGTAGAAGGTGTGCATGTTGTACAGATCGGTCAGGAGATCGAACTCGGCCCGGTACTTGAGCGCGAGCACGGAACGGGTCGCGCTGTCGACGTCGTTGAGCGTGCCGATATAGCGCTTGGGATTGCCCTTGTCGTCGCGCAGGCAGGTGAGGGCCGCCTTGCACCAGATGTACACGCCGTCGCGCTTGCGGAAGCGGGCGGTCATCTCGGTATAGCGCTGGGTGCGCGAATCCTTGAGAAAAGCGGTGAGCAGGGGCAGATCGTCAGGATGGATCACAATGTCTTCCCGCCAGACGTGCATCAGATCACGGTGGTCGTAGTTCCCGGCGAAACGGGCGCCGATCTCCGGCGAGATGTAACGGGTATCGGTTTCGAGGTTCCACTCGAAGACGAGGGTGTCCGTCTGCTCCACGATGGTCCGGTAGCGCTCGTCGTCGAGGCGCTGGCGCTCGAGGAGGATGTTCTGCTGAGCGACTTCCTCCGCCTGCTTCTTGTCCCCGATATCCATGATGAAGGCGAGATAGATCTCGTCGCCGCCGTCGGGCTGGGCCACGGGGAACATGGTGATCGACGCCCAGTGGTACTTCCGGTCGTGCCAGAGCTTGCGGAATTCGCCGATAAGGTATTCCCGGCCCGCCGCGAAGTTCTGCCGCAGCGCATCGAGATTAAAGAATTCGAGGAAGCGGGCGCGGTCTTCAGGGAAGATCATGTTGCGCGATACAAGATCGATGCACTGGCTGAGGCGGCCCTGCTCGGGCGGGGTCACATACTTGCCCTTCACGTGGTACACGATACGGTAGCTGTCCTGCGTGATGTTCAGTTCGTACAGCTCGTCGTAGATGTTGCGCAGGGCATGATCGTACTGCTCACTGATGCGGCGGCGCTGTTCTTCTTCACGCTGTTCGGAGATGTCGCGGACGAGGAGTATCCCCTTGTCGGTACGGCAGGATTCGTGCCCGCACAGGGGAACGATGAAGGCGGAAACCCAGTACCACTTGCCGTCGCTGCCAAGGCGGCGGTATTCGGCGGGGACTTCCATGCGGCCTTCGCTGAACTCCTTGCTGATGTTGCTCCCGATGAAAGCGGTGAGGAAGCGTTCCCGGTCCTCAGGGTGGATGAGGGTGGCGGCTATGGTGTGGATATTGCCGTTCTTGTCGTGATCTACGGGGATCATGGGCGTGTCGGCGGCGTAGACAAGGTGGGGCGTATCGGTGCTGAGGTCGATTTCGTAGATTTCGGTATACGTGTTGCGCAGGGCGATGTTGTAGCGCTCTTCCTCAAGGGCGCGTTCCTCTTCGACGCGCTTCTGCTCCGTGATGTCCCGGATGATGAAAAAGGCGGTCATATCGTCGCCTTCTTCAAGGAAAAACACGCGGTTTTCGAGCCACAACTGTTCGTTTTCGCCAAAGAGCACCCGATACTGATCGACGAGGGTGCGGGAATGTGCGCGGCAGGCCTCAAGCAGGGCTTTGGGCATGGTGGTGCGGTTGATGCGTTCGCGGTCGGCGGGATGGATCATCGCTATTGTTTCGGCGTGGAATGTGCGGTAGTCGCCGGAACGGGGTTCGCTGGGCAGGCTCGGTGCGGAGGCGTTGCGGTGGAACTGCCACGTGCGCAGGTTGATTTCGATGATGCAGTCCCCGGACTGGCGGAACACGGCGCTTTGACGGCGTTCGAGACGGGCGGCGGTTTCCTCCATCCTTTTGCGTTCGTTGATGTCCTGCCAGAGGACGAGCAGACGCCCCGACGATCCGGGCATGGGCAGCACCAGTATCGAGATCCAATGATAGGTCCCGTCGACGGCAAGGACGCGGTATTCTGTGGACAGCCGGGGATCGTCGGCCACCTTCCTGCTGACGTTTTCCGGGGAGAACAGGTCAAGGAAGGACTCCCGGTCATCGGGGTGGATGTACCGGTTGGCGATGGTGCGGGTGTCCCGCGAATACGAATGGGTCAGCTCGGGTTTCGCCAACGTGGAATCCCCGTCCCGGTGCACGATGCGCATGGAATCCGTATCGAGCATGACCTCGTAGATTTCGGAATAGCTGTGCTGGAGAGCCTTGTAGAAATCGGCCTCCTCGTTGAGCTGTTCGGTGATGTCGCTCAGCAGGAGCAGGGCATGGTGGTACGCTCCGGGGATGGCCCGGATGGTGGCGTTGACCCACCGGTAGGGTTTTCCAGCGTCCTGCCGTTTGCGGTATTCGAGTTGTGGGGCCTCGCCCAGGTCGAGCCGGGCCGTGATGTTCGGCACGTCGTAAAAGGTGCGGACGCTTTTGAGGCTTTCTGGGTGCACGCGGTTTTTGCCACGATCGAGGACGAATTCCTCGATGGGCATCAGGGTCGGAGAAATGGTGACTTGTTCGCTGTTGTAATAGAGGGGGGCGATAAGCCCGGCCTCAAGATCGAGGCGGAAAATTTCCGTATAGTTGCTTTGCAGGGCGAGGAGGTAGTTGTTTTCCTCTTCCTTTTTCTTGGTGACGTCGCGCAGCAGGATGAGGGCGTGCCCCTCGTTGCCGGGGACAGGCTGCGCCGAGGCCGCGATCCAGCGGTAGGGGCCGTTTTCCGACGAACGCTTGCGGTATTCACATTCGGGGTGGCCGCCGCGTTCCAGTTCCTCGAAAAGGCGGCGCTCGTAGAAATCGAGCACGCTTTCGAGTGATCCGGGAGCTACGCGGTCGACGACGCGCTGGTGGACAAACGAGGAATAGTCGGCCCCTCCCTTGATAATGGCTACCTGTTCGCTGTTGTAGAACAGCGGGGTGACCGAGCGGTTCTTGATGTCAAGAGAGAAGATTTCGGAATAATTGTTTTGCAGGGCGAGGAGATAGTTGTCCTGCTTCTCCTTGCTCTCGGTGACGTCGCGCACGAGGAGGACGGCCTCTCCCCGTTTGCCGGTCGGCAGGGGCACGATGAGGGCCAGCATCCAGTGATAGGTCCCGTCAAGGCCGAGCTTGCGGTATTCGGCGGAAAGCTCTTCCCCGGCGTCGAGTTTTCTGAGAATGCTTTCGGCGGTGAAGAAATTCAGGAAGATCACCCGATCCCGCGGATGGACGCGGGTTTTCATGACCGTGATGATGTCCTTGTCGAATTCGCCGCTGACATCAATGGGCGCGAGCAGCTTGGTGTTGCAGAACAGGCAGGTCAGCTGGTTGGCGGCGAGGTCCATCCTGTAGATCTTGGCGTAGCTGTTCTGAAGGGCGACTTGAAGGTTTTCCTCTTCCTGCCTGCGGGTGGATTCGGCGGATTTCTGATCGTCGATGTCCCGGATGCACTGGAGGACGTGGCGCGATCCGTCGTCCTGCGTATAGGCGAAGGCGATGCGGGTGCGCCAGCGGGGTCCGGCCTCCTCGGCGAACTGGTATTCGAGATGGATATTCCTGTCGTTTACGCCTGCCGCGAAGGCTGCCCGCAGCCCTTCGAGGGAGAAGCGTTCACGGAAGGCGTCACGGTACTGTGGGAGGATATGACCGAAGAACAGCTCGAAATGGGCGGCGTAATCGCCCGAAGTGTCGGTGGCGAGGCCATTGCGGTTGGCCAGAAGCTCAAAATGGCCGGTGCCGAGATCCACGTCCACGACATAATGATAGCTCTCGCAGAGGGCGCGGGCGAAGGAATCGCGCTTGGCCTTGGCCTCGCGCTCCTCGGGCGTCAGAAGGCGCTCTGAAATGAGCACGACGTGTGCGGGCTCCTTGTTTTCCCAAAGGATACAGGAAACCGAAATTTCACAGATGCCCTTGAAGGGCGGGTGTTCATGCAGAGTGGTGAACGCCTCCCCGCCGCCGTGTTTTGTCACGGGACAGAAGGAGCAGATATCGGATTTGCCCCAAAATACCTCGAAGCAGGTCACCCCGAGCCTGACATTGGGATATGCGCGGGCGACCGTATCGTTGAAGTAGACGATGCGGTGGTTGGCGTCGATGACATAGACCGCCGTATTGGGCAGGCTGTTGAGGATGTTGCGGGTGGATTCGTAACTTTCGCGCAAAAGGCTGGCGGAGCGGCGCTGCCGGATGTACTCCCCGATGATTTTGGACATGAGGATGAGGGCGTCCACTTCCTGCTGCGTCCATATGCGGCGGTTGCCGCGCTCCTCAAAGCCGATATGGCCGACCACGTGCCCGTCGCGCACGATGTCGCACTGGAGGAGCGAGGAGATGGTGTCGTCGAGGATGAACGTTTTTTCTTCCGGGGGGACTTCCGAAAAATCGCTGCAATAATAGATGCCGCTGGAGTCCCGTGTTTTGGGCAGCTCGATTTTGTCGATGGGGACGTTTTGGAGCTGCTCCTTGGTGCTCCATTTCGGATCGGAGCACCATTCATGCGCGATGCTGACGGCCTTCCCGTCGAGCGAGTATTCAAATATGAGAATCTTGTCCACGCGCAAGGCGTTTCCGATGAAATGCAACGCCTTGTCGATCCCTTCGTGCATGTCGTACATGCTGAAGAGGATATCGATGATGTCCACCATGATGCTGTTGCGGACGGTGTTGACGGCGAGGGGCGCGGATGTCTGGACGCCGTCGGCGTCTCCGCCGGAGGACTGGCCGAAGAATTCGTAACGGTTTTTGCCGTTCCCTTTGGCGTGGTACAGGGCGACGTCGGCCTGCCGGAACAGATCCTCATAGGCGATGGGGCGCTCGGTAACGGCGATGCCCACGCTGACGGAGACGGCGTTGTCGATATTGCTGTTTTTGAACAGGTTGCGGATGGAGGAGCAGAGGGACTGCGCGCGTGTGCGGATACCCGCGATTTCAGAAACGTCGCGCATGTAGACGTGGAATTCGTCGCCGCCCACGCGCCCGATGATGTCGTCCTGCCGGAAGGTGCGCCGAAGCTGGCGGGCGATTTCCATGATGATGGAGTCCCCGGCGAGGTGCCCCATGCTGTCGTTGACGTCCTTGAAATTGTCGATGTCGATCATGAACAGCACGCCGGAACTGCCGGGCCTTGCGTCGCGCAGGGCGATGCGGATTTCCTCTTCGGTCGTGACCTTGTTGTAAAGCCCGGTCATGGAGTCGGTGCGGCTCTTATCAAGGAGCCTGAGCTGTTCGCGCTTCTGCCGGTCGATGTCGCGCAGCGCGCCCACGGATTTGACGGGCTTGCCGAGTGTGTCCAGGATGTTGGTGCTGTAGAGGGCGAACCAGCGCTTGCGGCCTGAGTGGGTGGGCAGGAACCGTTCGGGTGCGGCCTCGGTGGAGGCTTTTTCGGCGTCGAGGGCGAGAAAAGGTTCACGGAACCCCTCGCTTACGGGATCGATGGCCTCGCCTCTGCCCAGCCGTTCGCGGAAACGGGGAATAACGGGTTCGTGCCCGAAGACCTTATGGTACTTTTGGGTGTAGGCGATGGTATCCGTCTCAAAGTCGTATTCAAAGGGCAGATCTTCGGAAATGTCGGCGATGAGGGCGTATTTACGGCGCTCGTATTCGGCGCTGCGCAGCATCTCCTCCACGCAGGCGAGATCGGTAAAGGCGGAAAGGTAAACGGGGTACTGGCCTTCGTGGAGGACGCCTTCCATGCGCGTGCCGGAGAGGCGGATGCGGACGGAGGTGGCGTCTTTGCGGACGAGCACCCCTTCCCAGTCGAAAAGGGGAGGGTGCCCGGCGAGGAGCCCGATGAGGCGCACGGCGGAAGATTGTTCGATCCAATGAAGGAGGGAGTTGCCCTGTTGGCGGCACGACTCGGCGGTTTCCCCGACAAGCGTATAGAGGGCCTTGTTCGCCGCGATCAAGGTAAGTTGCGGATCCGCGGCAACGGTGGCAGTTCCGGTGATTATGTGCGGGTTGTCGAGGAATTCCTGGAGCCTGTTCATTCCACTGTTCTCTTGGATAGGGTGTGGAGACACTCCGGGGGATGCCCCCCCCGCATGTCGGAAAAAGTCCGGCACGCATCGTATCAAAGAATATAAAAGCCGGCAAAACATCCGATAGCATAGAGTATAGGCTTACGGGTGCCATTCATCAAGCGGAAATGCCGCTTGATGCCGGAAGTTATTCCACAACCGTTCCCGTTGCGGAGGGATACGGTTCTTGGGCGGAGGCAGCAGGGCGGTATCCTCAAGATGCCGCCCGCTTGTTGTGGTCAAGAGACGCTTGGCTTGCTGATGTGCCCGCTCTGCGCGGTAGAGCCGGGTGCTCTGGGGGTATGATCGGCCCGATTGAAAAGGTTTCTCCGCCGGGCGAAACAGGGTGGCGGGTTTCCGCGTATGGGGTGGCGTCGGGAGCTGCACAATGCATCCAGCCGAAAGAGGTGTCCCCTTCGGGGGGGGGGCGGGCCGCCCTTTCCGCTTCCCGATTCTGAATAACATACCATCATCTCCGCAAGTTGTTTCGTTCTTTTGTCATGTGAAGAAAAGATCCTTGCTGAATGACTCCATTCCACTCAAAACCTTTGTGGCTCAAGGGTTTTCGGCCAATCGGAGCGTTCATTTTTTTATCATAAAAAAGCTAATGAACATATAGTATTATACTTTATAAACGGCCCTGTTCCGGCTTCTCGATTCCTCCGGAGCTTTCGTGAAAAAAATCGGAAAAGGTGAAAAGTGTCTCTTGGGAGACAGAAAATGTCCCTGAAATCCGTATTGTGAATGCAAGAACAAGGTCGCACAGCGACCCTCCAACCCTCTCTACGGAAGGAACCGCCATGAAAGAAGACCGCAAGATCAAGAACGTCGTGCTGATCATGCTCGACACGCTCCAGTTCAACTATCTTGGCTGCTACGGCAACAAGGTTGTGAAGACCCCCAATATCGATCGCCTCGCCCGTCAGGGCTTCCTCTTCGAAAACGCCTACAGTGAAGGCCTGCCCACGGTGCCCGTGCGCCGCGCCCTCATGACCGGCCGCTTCACCCTGCCTTACGGCGGCTGGCAGCCTCTCGCTCCTGACGACACCACCGTCGCCGACATCATGTGGGGCAAGAACATGCAGACGGCCCTCGTCTACGACACCCCGCCCATGCGCCTGCCCAAGTACGGCTATTCCCGCGGTTTCGATTTCGTGAGCTTCAACCCCGGCCAGGAGCTCGACCACACCAGCTTTGCCGATGTGCCGCTGGATCCCGCGCTGAAGCCGGAAGACTACACCTCCCCCACGATGGTTTTCAATGAAAAAGGCGAAGTCATCGACGACGACAGCACGCAGCTCCTCGACGAAATCGGCTGCTTCCTGCGCCAGCAGCAGTTCCGCAAGCCCGAAGACAGCTATATTTCCCGCGTCATGACGGATGCCCAAAACTGGCTGTCCAACCGCCGCGACAAGACCCGCCCCTTCCTGCTCTGGGTGGACTCCTTTGATCCGCACGAACCTTGGGACCCGGAATCCGTGTGGAAGGGCGAACCCTGCCCCTACGATCCCGAATACGTAGGCAACCCGCTGGTGCTCGCGCCGTGGACGCCCATCGAGGGCCGCATCACGGAACGCGAATGCGAGCACATCCGCGCCCTGTACATGGAAAAGATCACGCAGGTGGACAAGTGGGTGGGCGAACTGCTCGACTCCATCCGTGCTCAGGGGCTCTGGGATGAAACCCTTATCGTGCTGATGTCCGACCACGGCCAGCCGATGGGCGAAGGCGAGCACGGCCACGGCATCATGCGCAAGTGCCGTCCCTGGCCGTATGAGGAACTCGTGCACGTACCTCTGATCATGCACGTCCCCGGCATCGAAGGCGGCAAGCGCATCAAGAGTTTCGTGCAGAACGTGGACGTGACCGCGACCATCATGGACGCGCTCGGGGAGCTCGGCACGCCGCAGAAGGCGAGCGATTTCGGCTTCCCGACCTACGACACCTCGGAAATGCAGGGCATCAGCCTCCTGCCCGTGATGCGCGGCGAGACCGACACCGTGCGCGACTGCGCCATCGCCGGGTACTACGGCATGTCGTGGTCCCTCATCACCGAGGATTACTCCTACGTGCACTGGCTGGTGAGCGAGGACGTGAAGGACAGCGTGGACTGCATCGCCGGTTCCGGCACCGAAATGAAGGAAGAAATGTGGACCTGCACGGCTGGCGCGAAGGTGCAGGTGCCCGATCATGATGAATTGTACGACCGCAAGGCCGACCCCTTCCAGCTCAACAACATCGCGGATCAGAATCCCGACAAGGCCCGCGAGATGCTCCAGCAGCTCAAGCTCGTCATCGGCGAAATCCGCACGAGCTGAGGATAGGAAGAAAGGGAGAACTGGGGGAAGGGGTTCCCCTCCCTTCCCCCACCCCCCAATCCCTCCCCTTCCTAAGGTTTTTGTTTTTAGCGAACCCTTGTTCACTGTGTTGGGGAGGTGCCGGATCCTTGCCGGGCTGCGGGGCTTCCTTTTCCATATATCTCACTCTATTCCATGCACTGCGCGGAGCGCATATGACAACTGCCGTTGCGACCAACAAGCTGTCCGGAAAGTGGATAGGCTGGCTGACGAGCCTGCTCGGTGGCCTCTTTGTGGCTTGGTGCTTTTATGACCCGAGCACGCCGAAAGTGAACCTCTACTGGTTCGGGACGATCATGGCGATCGGCATGTTCGCCTTTGACCTGCTGCCGAACTTCGTCACCGCCGTCCTGCTCCTGATGTACTACATCCTGACGGGCATCGCGGCCCCGGATGTGGCTTTCGTCGGCTGGACCACCCCCATCCCGTGGCTGTGCATGTGCGGTATGCTCATCGGCGTGCTCATGGAAAAGACGCGCCTCGCCAACCGTATTGCCCTGTTCACCATCAGCCGCGTGGGGACCACCCCCATTCGCATGTACATCGCGTTCCTGCTCGCCGGATTCATCGTCAGCGCGATCATCCCCGACGTCATCACGGTCGACATCCTGTTCATGGCCATCGCCACCGGCATGTGCCAGAGCCTCAACCTGTCCGTGACTTCCCGTTCCGCGACCACCATCGTCCTTGCCGCCTTCTTCGGCGCGACCATCTCTTCGGCTGCCTACCTGCCCAACAACACGGGCATCATCGGCCTGCTCATGGTCAAGGACATGGGCGTCCCGTTCACATGGCTGGGCTTCTACAGCGAAAATCTGCCTTACCAGATCGGGCACGCGCTGCTGGCCTATACCATCCTGCACCTTTTCGGCGGGCGTGAGCTTGGCGAGCACATTTCCCGCTGCCGCGCTTGTGCCGAAGCGGAACTCGCCACTCTCGGCAAGATGAGCCGCGACGAAAAGAAGACCCTCGTCCTGGCCTTGCTCGCGCTGGTGGCTTTTATCAGCGAACCGTGGCACGGTATCCCCGGCTACTTCGCCTTCTGCAGCATGGTCCTGCTTGGATTCACCCCTATCTTCAACTTGATGGAAGCCAGCGATCTCAAGAAGGTGCAGTTCCCCATCCTGTTCTTTATCGCGGGCTGCATGGCCATCGGCATTGTGGCGGGAACCCTCGGCATCCCCGCATGGCTGGCCGGGAAGCTGGTGCCCTACCTCCAGCAGATCGACAGCAATGCCGGTTCGTCCATGTTCGCCTATTGGGTGGGCGTCGTCGCCAACCTCGTGCTGACGCCTGTCGCGGCGGCAACGTCCCTGAGCGTGCCCATGGCCGAAATCGCCACCTCGCTGAACCTTGGGATCAAGCCCATCCTGTACAGCTTCCTGTACGGGCTTGACCAGTTCTTCCTGCCGTATGAGCTGGCCCCGGCCTTGATCATGTTCGCGACCGGATACGTCCGCGTCCGTTACCTTATCGGTATCATGCTGACGCGTATGGTTTTGGCCAGCCTGATCGTGGCGTTCGTTGCCACCTTTATCTGGCCTATGATGAACCTGTAGGGAGGGGTGAAAAGGAGGAAACATGAACCGTTTCGGATTCTGCAAGCAGGAAGGCCCGGTTTTCCGCATCCGGGATCTCAACAGCCCGTGGCGTTCGGTCCTGCATCTAGGCCAGCGTCAGATGGTAGGCAAGTCCTACCAGTGGGAAGACGATCCCGAAACCTCCACCTTCTCGTTTTTGGAGAAGGGCAGGGTACGGCTCCTGAATCTTTCCGAAACGGGCAAGGAGCGCATCGTGCTCTATATCGAGCCGGGGTGCCTCTTCCGCGAAATCGTGTTGCTGCATGTTTCCCCTTCGCATCCCGCGTCGCTGGTGGCGCTGGAATCCTGTGAAGTCTATAATTTTCCCCGGACCCTGCTGGACGATGCCGAATTCGTGCGGCACCATCCGGCGCTGATGAGCAATCTGGTCCACTCGCTCGGAGCCAAGGCCGGGGCCTTTTACAGCCAGATAACCGAAAGCGTCGAGCTGGACCCGCAGACGCAGGTATGCCGGTATCTGCACCGGCTGGCCGATGAGCGCCGGACCCGCGTGGTCAACCCCGGCGTGTCGCAGTCCGAGCTGGCCCTTGTGCTCGGCTTGCATCGGAGCACGGTATGCCGCATTATCCGGACGCTGCGCGATCGGGGCGTTCTGGGGCACTTTACCCGGTGTTCCCTTGAGATCCTCGACCGCGAAGCCCTCGCGGAGTTGTGCAACCCGAGCGAGGGAGGAAAATAAGATGAGCCGGGGAGAGGGAACTTTCGGAGGTACCCGCACGGTTTCTCCCTCCCTGGATACACCGCCTTCCCACACCTTTTTGAGGAAGGGAGGCGGCACGGAGGGGAATCCCCCTTTCGTGACGAGAGAACCGCATGAAACCCATTGGAGTGACATTATGATCGAGATCATCACCGAAGCCGACTACAAGGATCGCCTTGCCGCGACGGAAAAGGGCGTGCTGCTGTTCTTCAAGAAGCTGTGCCCGCATTGCAAGAACATGGAGAAGGTGCTTGAGAAGTTCGGAGCTGCCAAACCCGGCATCGCGCTGTACGGCATCGATATTGAAGAGAACGCCGCCGCTGCCGCCGCGCTCGGCGCGGAACGCCCGCCGACGATTTTCGTCATCAAGGGCGGTGAGGTCAAAGCTTCCAAGGTCGGCCTCATGAACCCCCGCGAAATGGCCGCGTTCTTCGAGAAGGCCTAAGTTGCCGAATGGGGGAAGGGGGATTCGAGAACGGTGCGCTGATTCGTGTTCCTCCTTCCCTTCGCATTGTCTTTTTCTCTTGTACATCCGTTACGATGAAGGTTTCGATGGCTTCTTGTTTTTGCCAATGATTGCGTGAGCCGAATTCCCTTCGGCGGCAAGGCATGGGCAAAGGCGGGGCCGGTCGTCGCGTCGTCTGTCTCGGAAAAGGCGGCGGTTCCCATGCGGGAAAGCCGTGGCGTCATCTCCTCACCAGCCGAAACGTGTTGAGGTGGGGGCCGGGAAAGGAGGCTTTTTGTAAGGGGCCTTTTTCTCGGCAAATCAGGAGTTTCCATCAGGAGCTTGCAATGGAAGAACGTACTTGTGACATCATCGTACTGGGCGGCGGGCCTGCCGGGATGACGGCGGCGATCTACGCGAAACGCGCGAACCTCGATGTGGTGCTCCTCGAGACGAATGTGACGGGCGGGCTGGTGAATTCGACGTATACGGTGGAGAATTTTCCCTCCTACCCTGAGATCCACGGTATGGAACTCATGGAAAAGATGCGCGAACACGTGGATCACATGGGCGTGGAAGTGGAGGAAGTGTTCGAAGTCACCGGCCTTGAGCTTGGCGAAGACGAGAAAGCCGTGCATGGGGACGGTATCGTTTACAAGGCCCCGGCGATCATTCTGGCGACGGGCCGCAAGCCCATTGCGCTGGACGTGCCCACCGAATGCGATCAGATGCACTTCTGCGCGATCTGCGACGGCGCTCCGTACAAAGGCAAGCGCGTGCTCGTGGTCGGCGGCGGGAACAGCGCCTTCGACGAAGGCTTGTATCTCCTGAATCTCGGCGTCGCCGAGCTGACCGTGGTGGAAATCATGGATCGCTTCTTCGCGGCGGAGGCCACGCAGGACGCCCTGCTCGGCGATCCCCGCGTGAAGGGCTTCAAGACGACCAGGGTCGTGGACGTGGAAGTCACGGACGGCAAGCTGTCCGCCGCCATCCTCGAAAACGCGCAGACCGGCGAACGCACCGCGCTGCCCGTGGACGGGATTTTCGTCTTCCTCGGCCAGTCTCCGAACAACGAATGGTTCAAGGATGCGATCGCCCTTGATGACAAGGGCTACATCCTTGCGGGCGAAGACATGTCTACCAATATTCCCGGCGTGTTCGGCGCGGGCGACATCAACCACAAGCTGTACCGCCAGATCACCACGGCGGTCAGCGACGGCACCGTAGCCGCTCTCGCCGCCGAGCGTTGGTTGCGCAGCCGCAAGAAATAAGGTTATGTATGACTCCGGGGGAGGATGTTTGGGGAAAGGCGTCCTCCCCCGCCATGCCGCCCGCATGAACGGGCGGCGGGGAGAGACGTTCCCTCGGGGGGACGCACGCATATTCTATCCACTTGAATACACTTCTTTATCCTCAATAACATGCGGTTAAAGAGCGTGTAGCTGTGTGTCGGAATATGTGTCCAAACTCCCCCTCCTGGTTTGCGCCGGGAGGGGGAGTTTTTTGTCTGCCGAACCGTTTTCTCCAGAAGCGGGGCCTGAACCCGTGCCTCGGCAAACGGAAAGGGATTTTACGGGCGGATGACCTTGTCGGCCAGTGCGAGGCTGGTCACGACATCCAGCATGTTGGTGGTCTGTCCGGCCTGCTTCGCCTCAATGAGGCCGTAGAAATCAAGGCAGGTTCCGCAGACGAGGACGTCCGTCCCCGCGTTTTCCAGAGCCTTCAGACTGTCCAGTGCTTTTCCGGGGGTGGCGGCGAGCTTCACGCCGCCGTTCAGCAGAATGACGCGCCACAGGCTCTCCCCCAGCTCGGGCAGGGTGGCCAGGAAATTCCCCATCAGTTTTTCGCCCAGCTCATCATCGCCGCGCCCGAAGGTTTCGGTGGTGATGAGCACCAACGTTTTGCCGGGCGTGAGGGTTGCGGCGGCGGGTTCCGGCTCGGTGACGCGGCATCCGCACGCCGTGGCGGAAACGGACCACAAGGCGGCTCCTTCCTGCCGTACTTCCACGGAATAGCCGTTGCGGCCGAGAAAGCGGCTCACATTTTCCGAAGCCGCCGTATTGTCCACAAACACGCGCAGCGAGGCGGGTTTTTCTTCTTCCAGCATCCTGCGGCAGCGGATGACTGGTTCGGGGCAGGCCAACCCGCAGCAATTCAATTCCTTGGTCATATGACTATCCTTTTCTGTTTTTTCATGAAACGGCCGCCGTCCGCACAAACGCTGGACGGCGCTTCCATACCGCCGAAAGGCTTAGTTGAGCATTTCGAGGAAGGCTTCGATACGAACCTTGAGCTGTTCGGTATCCGCCTCCGAGTAGTCCGTCACGATCTGGAGGAACGGCAGATCCAGTTCCTCACGCACGAACTTTTTGACGGACCACGATTCCACATCGTAGGTCTGGCATCCCTGCCAGGTGAGATCGACCACGGCGTCCGCCTGGAACGCTTCCGTCAGCTCTCGCAGCGCCGTGTAGCGGTTGGGGTTGGGCGACATGACAGAGCATGGCGTGTCGAGATACCGTCCGGCGAGTTCGGTCAGAGGATCGGCGGTTTCATCCATCATCAGGCGCACTTTTTTATAACAGGTGCAGTTGTCGATGCAGACGATGCTCGCCCCGCACTCTTCGAGGAGCTGGATGACCTTGTGGGAGCCCAGCCCCGTGGGGACGCCCGTGAGCAGGACGCGGGGCGCGTCCGGGGAAACGGCCCCGTCACTTGCCCCGCCGCTCTCGGCGGCGATGTCCTGAAGGAGCGCGATGGCCTGCTCGTAATCGGGCATGAAGGAAGCCCGGAAACAGATATCCAGCAGATCCATGCCCGTCAGGGGCGACGGTTTGCGCTTGGCAAGGTCAAGGACATCCTTGAGGGCGCGGCGGAGCCGGTTGGTCAGCCGGATGGCATCCCGCAGATCGTCCGTGGTGATGGTGACGCCGAAATCCTTTTCCAGCTTCGCGGCGAGCTTGGCGTACTGGGCGCGCCAGTAGTCCTTGGCGTCCCCATCCTGAATCTGCGGAAGCTGGAGCAGTACGACCGGCTTGTAGGCGGCCAGCAGTTCGTACATCTTTTTCTTGCCGTCGCAGGTGGTATCCGCCACCACGATGTCCGAGGCGGCGAGATAGGGACAGCTGTCTTGGAGCGCGAAACCGAAACTGCTCTTGATCAGCGGGCAAAGGGAGCGGGGGAGCATGGTTTCCGCCACCGGGATGGAATCGTTTTTCGTGCCGCACAGCGAAACCGGAATGGCTCCTGCGGCAAGGGCGATTTCCAGCGGCGAATAGATGCAGTACTGGCCCACGACTTTTTTCCCCGCTTCTTTGGCTTGTTGCAGCGCCAGCACATTGCGCCCGGTGATGTCGCGGAACCGTTCGAGACTTGCGTATGCCATGAAAGTTCTCCTTCAAGGTATGGTGGTGAAGCCGTTCAGATGCGGGCGGCAATCAAGGCCGCTCCGATGGCTCCGACGAATTGCGGATACTGCGGCACGTTGACCGGGACGCCGAGTTCTTCGGAAAGCAGCCTGCTGAACGAAGGGCTTGTCGCCAGCCCCCCCGTGAACGTGCATTCGCCGCGTAAGGGTATGCGGGCGGCAAGACCCCGCATACGCCGGGCGATGGAGCGGAAGACGCCGGCGGCGATATCGGCGGTTGGCGTACCCTGCGCAAGCAGGCCGATGATTTCCGTCTCCGCGAATACGGCGCACATGCTGGAAATGGCGGCGGGCTTTCCCCGTCCGGCGGCTTCGCCGAGTTCCGCCAGCTCCATGCCGAGGATGCCGGAAAGGACCTGTAGAAAACGGCCCGTGCCCGCCGCGCACTTGTCGTTCATCAGAAAATCCTGCACCGAGCCGTCCGGGGCCGTACTGATGACCTTGCTGTCCTGCCCTCCGATGTCGAGCACAACACCCGTTCCGGGGAAGAGGTGGACGGCACCGCGCGCGTGGCAGGTGATCTCCGTGACCACTTTGTCCGCAAAGGGCAGGGAAATGCGCCCGTACCCCGTTCCGACAATACGGGATGCCGCGATCCCGCCCGCGTCGGCACAGGCGGCGGCCAGAGCCTTTTCCCCGGCCTCGCGCGCGTTCCATCCTGTGGGCAGGACGGCCTTGCCCAACAGCGAACGCGATTGGGGATCGAAGATAACGGCTTTGGCGGCTACGGAGCCGACATCGACACCGGCTACAGGCATACGGTTCTCCTTATGGGGGCGGCGTCGGATGCGGAACCCTTGGGGACGGCGGGAGCCTGCCCTTCCGTCCGGAACGGGCAGAGGCTCTTCACGGGCGTGCCCATGTCCGTATGCTTCTGGGCACGCAAGAAAGCGGATCCGGAAGAACTCTTCGAGGCAGGGGTATCAGGAAACGCCGAGGGGCTTACCGTTTTCGACAAGCGCGTAGTTTTCCCGATCGGCGAAAGGCTCAGGGCAGACGCATTGAGCTTTGAAGGCACTGTCCTTGGACACGGCCGCGAGGGGCGGGGAGTGGCGCGCCGTGAAAACGAGGCAGCCTCAAAGGAAGGAAGCTCGGCCGAGGGTTTCCCGAACAGGCCGTGTGCGGCAAGCCCGGCAAGGGGTGCCCGACGGAAGGGTGCGAACATGGACATTTCCCCAATACTTGTTGTGTATGAACGCTCCGAAAGGATTCCGGAGCCTCCGACGCGGCAGTGAAACGTGTATCGCGCACAAGACACAAAAAAGCCCGTATGCAACCATACGGGAAAAGCGATGGGGGAATGTCCGTCAGGAAAGAAAGGCGGGAAAGATGCCGCTATCAGCACACCGCCAACTGTGACGGGGACATACAGCCCCACCGCAGACGGCGTCAGGTCATGCCTGAAATCTGATGGCGGAAACGAGACATGGGGTACCTTTGCTCAGTATTTTCATAAAGCAATAATCGCTGGCCATTGGAATGTAAAGGGCGTTTAGCGTTTGATTTTCATAGATGACGGATAGGATTGCCTTTTCCCGTTTGGATTGCGTCATTTCGCTCCCTTGTCCTGACCGTTTATCGCCTCCTCTGGAATAAGATAACGGACAGCAAGATTTTCTGGGCGTATCCTTGGACCACGAACAGGCAAGGGAGAGCAAAGGGAATACGCCTAGGCCGTTAGAGGGTTTGAGAGAGAACGTTTCTGGAGAGTTCAATGGATAGTGCCATGACAGCTTCGCTTCTTTCATACGGGAACATTGCGATCAAATTGGCTGTAGGGCTGATCGGTTTTCTTTGGGTGCTGCGGACGACCAATCGCTGCCAATTGGCACAGATGACCCCGGTCGACCTTATAGGCAATTTTGTGATGGGCGGCATCATTGGCGGTGTTATTTATAATCAGGACATAACTACCGTACAATTCATAATCGTATTGGCGATATGGCAGCTTCTGGTATTAGGGGTAAATGCCCTGCGCATACACACGGAGTCCGGTCAGAAGATGATAGTGGGAAGGCCTACTCCTGTTGTGATAAAAGGCAAGTATTTACAGGATAAATTTGAACTCTTGGGTCTTGATATCGCTGATTTTGCGACATTATCCAGAATCCAGGGCGTTCACTCCCTCTATGATATATGGAATGCGCAGATTGAGCCGAATGGGCAGGCCACCATTCAGAAAAAAGATGCCCGCAAAACATCAAATATACTCATAACGAACGGGACAATGGATACAGGCGCTCTGGAAATGATGGAAAAGGATGAAGGATGGTTGAAAAATGAATTACATAAAAGGGGATACGAATCGTATAAAGAAATCTTTTTTGCCGAATGGAACGAACTTATTGATGATGAAAGGGGAAAAGCCGGGGGACTGTATATCGTTGAGCGCACGGAAAAAAGAGATTGAAAAGGATACCGCCGGAGAGGAATGCCCTTCAAGGTGACGCCATGCGAGACATCCCGAGGAGTTTTTCCTATCCGGAAGAGGAGATCACGCCATGTCCGTGCCTTGTACGGATGAAGCCTCCCCGCGCTACCGGCGGGATGGTTCAGGGAAAGGCATAGCGGGAATGTAAAATCCGGCCCGCGATATGGCCTTACTCACTCCGGGCGAGCAGAAAATGTTCCGGCAGGATTTCCCGCCATTCCCCGCTCAGATCCGCCGTTTCATGCGTGTAGGGGATGATCTTTTTTGAGCGTTCGTAAACAGGATCCGGTACGGGAATGGCGGAGAGCAGCGCACGGGTATAGGGATGCAGGGGGGTCCCAAAAAGCTCTTTCGCCGGGGCGAGCTCCACCAGCCTGCCCTCGTACATGACGCCCACGCGGTCGCAGAGGTAGCGGACCATCGACAGGTCGTGCGCGATGAACAGGAACGTGAAGCCATGCTGCCGCTGCAAGTGCTGAAAGAGGGACACGATTTGCGCCTGTATGGAAACGTCGAGTGATGCAACGGGCTCGTCGGCGACGATCAGTTCGGGGTTGACGGCTATGCTGCGGGCGATGGCGACGCGCTGGCGTTGTCCGCCGGAGATCTCGGCCGGAAACTTGTTGCCGTAGCTGGTGTCCAACCCGACAAGCGTGAGCAGTTTGTCCACTTCGGCCCGCAACCGGACCTTATCGGGATAAACACGATTGATAACCAGGGGTTCCGCAATGATGTCGGCAACCTTCATGCGTGGATTCAGGGCCGCCGCGGAGTCCTGGAAGATAACCTGCATATTGCGCTGGATATCTTTCTTGTGCTCCCGGTAGGAGCGCTTTTCCGAGATCAGAAAGTCTTTGAAGTAAATCTCGCCTTCCGTCGGGGTATAAATGCCCATAATGGCGCGCGCCACCGTCGACTTGCCGCAGCCGGATTCCCCGACCAGCCCGAAGATTTCCCCCTTTCGCAAGTCGAAAGAGATCCCGTTGACGGCGTACACCGTCAGGGACTTGTTGATGGG
Organism: Bilophila sp. 4_1_30; assembly: GCF_000224655.1. NCBI lineage: Bacteria > Pseudomonadati > Thermodesulfobacteriota > Desulfovibrionia > Desulfovibrionales > Desulfovibrionaceae > Bilophila > Bilophila sp. 4_1_30. The sequence continues at coordinate 641,091 of NZ_JH114233.1, read as the reverse complement.
GAAATGCTGCTTGTAGTTTCTGACGGATAAAAGAACCGGATTCTTCAATGGACCATACCGCGGCGTTTGATGGTGACGGGAGGCGTGACCGCGGGCGCCCTTTCATCCAGAAGCCATGTTGCGGCGCTGTGGGTTTCGGAAACGGGGAACATCGGAGGCATCCGCTCGTAATCGATTTTCATGGCATACTGATTGCGTTCGGCGAAGGCGTCACCCGGAGGCGGATCAAGGAGCGTCGGCGGCATACCTGGAATCCCCCTGAGCTCCCCGTTTTCCACGGCCTGAGAGGGAAGGGCGCCTAGCAGCCCCCATGTGTACGGGTGGCGCGGGTCGTAAAAGATTTCCTCGGCGGTCCCGATCTCGACGATTTTCCCGGCATACATCACGGCGACCCGGTCCGCGATGCGGGCGACCACGCCCAGATCGTGCGAAACCAGCACGATGCCGATGCCAGTCTTGCGTTGGATATCACGCAGCAGGTCGAGCATCTGCGCTTGTACGGTCACATCCAGCGCCGTAGTGGGTTCGTCGGCGAAGAGGATGTGCGGGTTCAGGGCCAGCGCGATGGCAAGCACGCACCGCTGGCGCATCCCTCCGGAAAAATAGTGCGGCTGCAAGAGCATCCGCTGGGCTGGATCGTCGATGCCTACGCGGTGGAGCATCTCCACGGCCAGTTTTTGCGCATCTTCCCGGCTCATTTTGCGGTGTTTCAGCACTGCTTCCGTGATCTGCTTCCCGATGGGGATCGTGGGGTTCAGCGTGGTCATGGGGTCCTGAAACAGCATGGAAAACAGGGAACCGCGCAGCTTGCGCATCTGTTTTTCGGTATACGGGGCAATGTCCTTGCCGTCGATGAGCATTTTGCCGCTGATCCGGGCATTGCCGGGAAGGAGTTTCATGACCGATTTGCACAAAACGGACTTGCCGCATCCGGATTCGCCCACGATGGCAAGCGTTTCGCCGCTCTTGAGGGACAGCGAAACGTCCCGGACGGCCTGAACGGTTCCGTCGGGCGTGTCGAAATGAACGGAAACGTTTTCCAGTTCCAATACGGTGTCCATGTCTTCCTCGGTGCTCCGAAAAGGCAGCCGGGGCCGCCCGGATGTCCCGGACGGCCCTGCTGCGTGCGGTTAACGGTTCAGCGTCCAGTCTTCGATGTTCCACATGACGCCCACGGCATGGTGGCCGAGAACGCGCGCGGTATCAAGCCCTTGCAGCCCGGCGATGCTGACGTAGTTGCCGTTCAGGTACGCGACCAGCAGGTGGCCGGGGCGTTCGGCATAGGCTTCCTCAAACTGGCCGTAGATGGCCTTGCGCTGGGCCGGATCTTCGGTGGCGCGGCCCTTTTTCAGCAGTTCGTCGACCTTGGGGTTGGAATAGGCCATGGTGTTGTCGCTGGCTCCGGTGACGAAATCCTTGTAGACGCCGTCCGGGTCGAATTCGGCGGCGAACCCGGCGAGGAACCCGTTGTACCCGGCCTTCCAGTCAAACTTGGTGACGAGGACGATCTGCATGTCGACCCCGGCTTTCTTCAATTCGTTGGCGATGACCTTGGCGATGTCCACGCGTTCTTCCTCATAGTCCCGGACCTGAATCGTGAACGAGAACTTCTGCCCGTTGCGCTCGTAGATGCCGTCCTTGCCCTTCTTCCAGCCGAGCTTTTCCATTTCGGCGGCGAATTTCTTGAGATCGTAGGGATAGATGTCCGCAGCCTTGTTGCCGCCGTAGGCGTTCATCTGGATGGGGCTGAACGCAGGGAAACCTTGGCCGTTCAGTACGCTTTTGGCGATGGCGTCCTTGTTCAGGGCGTAGTTCAGAACGCCGATGGAGTCGCCGTTTCGCTTCCAGAAGTCGGTATGGAAATCCATAGCAGCGGAACGGTAGTCGGCGGTGGCGAAGTCGATGTTCTTGTAGCCGTCCTTGCCCCGGAACGTGTCCGCATACTTGGCGTTCAGCCACGCCAGATCCGCTTCGCCGGACTGGAGCATGAGGGCCTTGGTGCTTTCGACGGCGACGGTCTTGTAGACGATCCGGTCGATGTTCGGCACCTTGCCGTAGTAGTCCTTGTTCTTTTCCAGAATGATCATGCCGCCGGCGGTGTCCCATTCCACGAACTTGTAACGTCCGGTGCCCACGGGGTGCTGGTTGGCGGGGGCTGTGTTGATGTCTTTGCCCGCGAACAGGTGCTTGGGCAGGATGCCGATGGTGAAGTTGTCCAGCATGGCGGCGTTGGGCTTGGACAAGGTGAAGACCACGGTCTGGGCGTCCGGCGCCGTGATCGACTTGATGTCCTCGTAGTTGCTGGTGATGGATGAGGCCAGCGTCTTGTCTTTGGTCAGCGCGTCGTAGGTGAACAGGATGTCTTCCACGGTCAGCGGCTTGCCGTCGTGCCATTTCACGCCGTCGCGCAGCTTGAAGGCATAGGTGTGCGTCCCTTTATCATAAGTGAAGCTCTCGGCGAGCTCGGGAACCGGCTGGCCCTTGGCGTCGTACTTCATCAGGCCGGAAAAAATGATTGTGGGCAGTTCCTGATGGTTGTTGAGCAGGGGATTGATGGTGTCCTCGTTTTCTCCGGCGTAGACAAGGGTGTTCGCCATTTCGTCGTCGGCGTTGGCGGGCATTGAGGCGAGACAGAGCGCAAGGCACATGAGGCCCCAGCGAACCATTTTCAAGACCGGAGCGGTCAATACGTTCCTCTTCACGAAGTTCTCCTTTTCGGATTGTCGTACGTTGCCTGTATTTATAAAGGCGACCTGTGGTTACAGGTTGCTTGGCCCTTGGTTGCTTCTTTTTCGGAAGTAATGGCCGATGCTGGTGATGCTCAGCAGCGTAACCACAAGGAAAACCCCGGGGATGAGGATGACCCACCACGAGTTGAGGAGGAGCGCCCGGTCGGCCAATGCCAACATGCTCCCCCATGAGAGCACATCCACAGGCAGGCCCAGTCCGAGGAAACTCAAGGTCGCTTCCATCGCCATGCTGGTGCTGATGCTGGAAATGACCACGAACATGATCGCCGACACGAAATTCGGGATGAGGTGCTTGCGCATGATGAAGGGAAACCGCGCGCCCATGCAGCGCGAGGCGAGGATGTACTCGCTGTTGCGGATCTGCCGGACTTCGCTCCGGACGATGCGGGACAGGGCGAACCAGCCGGTGACGCCGATGACGAGCGCGATGGTGAGCTCGTTCTGCTTGCCCATGAGGGAAAGGATCAGCAGCAGGGACAGAAGGACCGGGACACTTTGCAGGAGTTCCACCGCCCGCATCATGGCGCTGTCCACCACGCCGGAGGCGACCCCGGACAGGCAGCCGTAGGAAACCCCGATAAGGGTAATGACCGCGGCGCTCATCAGCCCGATAAAGATGGAAGCCCTGCCTCCGTACCAGATGATCGAGTAAATGTCCCGCCCCAGAGAGTCCGTGCCGAACCAGAATTCGGCATTGGGAGCCTCATTGACGTTCATGAGAAAGAGTTCGGCGGGATCATGGTTGATGATCAGGTTGGAAAAAAGGCAGCCGAGGGCGATCACGGAAAACACGGCGACGGAGAGGGTGGGCTTGCCTTTCAGCCGCGCCCAGAAGCCTTTTTTCCGTATGGCGGGCTGGTGCGCCCTGTACCCGGCCCCGACGATCGTGAAGGCATCGTTGGAAGAGGCGTCCATCAGCACACGACCCCGTCAGAAGGCTTCATGCGCGGATCGATGACTTCGTTGACGGCCTGCGCGACAAGGCTGCTCAGCATGACCATCGCCCCGGTGATCAGCACCATGAGCATCAGCAGGTTGTAGTCATGGTATTTGGCGCTGGATACGGCGAGCAGGCCGATGCCCGGATAATTGAATACGGATTCCGCTACATAGGTGCCGCTCAGGACGTGGGGGATGGATATGGCCATGATGCTGACGATGGTGGGGAGCACGTTCCGCAGGCAGTGGCTTAGCAGGACCCGTGTCCTTCCGAGCCCCTTGGCCCGCGCCAGCAGCACGTAATCACGGCGGATTTCATCCAGCAGCTTGTTACGGATCATATAGGCGTAATACCACAGGTGGCTCGCCACCATGACGATGAGCGGCAGGACGAGGTGGCGCAGGCGGTCGGCTACGTCGCCGGATTTCCCGATCCCGTAGGCTCCGCTGCTCGGCAGCAGTTTGAGGTTGACGCTGAAAACGAGCACCAGCACCACGCCCATCCAGAAGGCGGGCACATAAAAGGCCACCGTGCCGATGCGGCAGACGAACCGATCCATGAAGGTGTCCTCGAACCGGGCGCAGAAGAGGGCAAGCGCGATGGCGAGCAGAAAGACCAGCGCGTAGGCGATGCCGCCGAGCATGAGCGTATTGCCGATAAGCGGAGAAACGACATCAAGGACGGGGCGTTTGTATTTCAAGGAGATGCCGAAATCCCCCTGCATGACGTTCCCGATCCATTTGGCGTACTGCATCCAGATGGGGCCGTTCAGCCCCAGCCGTTCCCGTGCGGCGTCCAGTTCCGTGGTCGTCATGGACTGCATGGCGTCGCCGTAGAAGGATTGGAGAGGATCGCCGGGGGTCAGCCGGGATACATAGAAAACGATCAGCGACAACAGAAACATCATAGCGATGAACACCAGCGTTTTCCGTGCGAGAGAAGCCAACAGTTGTCTGCTGTTCATAGTCTGCCTTCCTTGGAGCGCGATCCTTCGGACTGTTCCGATACTGTTTCGTAACACGTTGTTTTCTTAGATGTAGATTATAGTGTTACGTGTATAAAAAATGTAATACGAGGTATACCGGCCACCGCCGACGGTGTCAATGAGAGGTCTTTTGCATCAAGCGGGCACTGGCCTCGGGCGGATTCCCTCCATAGCCATAAACGGATTACATCCTGATATAAAAAGAGAAAACAGAGTGAGAAAAACACTCCATTACCCTGTCTGGCGGTTCTTGGTGGGCGACTTGAGAGGGTTTTGTATAGGGCAAAGTGTTACTTTCGTCAAATTAATGCTATCATATTGTTTGAAAGTATCCCCCCGCGCATGTCGGCACACTCAATTACGGTAATTGTTACGGCATGGAACAGACAAGACGAAGCCCTCCCGAAGAAGGGAATCTTCGGGAGAGGCGTAGGCGTTTCGTCAATAGGGAATACCGCTTTCGTGAAAAGGAGCGGATAGCAGATGTTTCCCGCCGGGGTGCCGCCGCAAGCGTCAGGGGCAGATACGGCGGATTCCTTGTTGGTGTTCACCCGACATAGCGTGCCCACAGCGCCGAGAGCGGCATGATGATGAGCATGGACGGCAGCATGTTGATCACGGGAAAGATTTTGATGCCGCACATGCGCAGCCCCGTAGCGACGAAGATGACGCCGCCGCAGGCGGTAAAGTCGCTGAGCATTCCCGGCGTCATGTACGGGGCGAGGAAGGCGGCGGAAACATAGAGCAGGGAGAGGATGGCGAATTGGGGTATGGCGATGAGGCTGACCGACAGGCCGAAAAGCGTCCCGAACACGATGCCGCTGAACAGATCGAGAACGGCCTTGGTGAGGAGGATGTCCGTGGACCCGGTGATGCCTTCGTTTATCGCGCCGAAGATGCCCATGCTACCGAAGCAGAAGGCGGAAACAAGGGTGATGATGTTCACGATGTACGTCTCATTGCCGCAGTGCTTGCTTTTCGCGAGGCGGAACAGCGCCCTGATGCACTTGGCAAGAAAAGATTCGGCAAAGACGAGTTCGCCGATGACGGAACCCACGATGAGGGCCATGACCACGACGGGAAGTGCTGAAGCCTTGTTCACGAGGGTGGAGCCCATACACAGCGTGATCACGCCGAAGATGAGGGGAAGCGTTTCCTTGACGCGATTCGGGATAAGCCCGGAGAAGAGGGTCCCGGCGAGCCCGCCGATGAAAAGAGCGCTACTGTCTGTAATTGGTCCGATCATAATACTTAACCTATTAAAATAATGTAAAAAATTGTTTCATCCAATTGTACCATGAAACATGGTGCTGAAAAATTGTCAAGCTTCAAAAAAGAGGAACACGGTCTTTGCTGAGAAGGCGGATGAATCGGCATATGCTGGCACGATGGGGGGAAAGCCGCTTGCCATTTCTTTGGTGGCTTTGCTAACCTAACGGGCACAACTGGAGCCGCGTGGGATGGCATGGCATCCTTTTCCGCAAAAACGGGAAGAGGATATGTCCGCTTTCCGCCGTATTTTTGGTAGAGGGAAAACATTGACAGGCCACATAGGGTGAGCTATGGAAAAGTCGTCAGACGTCAGACGAGTTAGGGAACAACGGGAACCCCTGTATGTGGAAGTAAAAGAGGCCATTCTCGAATTGGCCCGTACGCAGTGCGGCCCGGATCGCAGGCTTCCTTCCGAGGAAGAGTTGTGCCGCCTGTTGGGCGTAAGCCGGGCTACGGTGCGGGAAGCGTTGAGCATCCTTTGCCGCGAAGGGTTCGTCTCCAAAAGGCACGGCATAGGGAACCTCGTCAACCGCAGCGTGCTTGATACGCCGATGCGTTTCGATTTGGAGCGCGGGCTCCGTCGGATGCTTGAAGACGCGGGATATCAGGCAACCACGATCCGGGAAATGCCCGTGAGCCCCGGGGGGAAGGACATCCTTTTGGATGATCCGACGCTGCCGGTCAGGCTGACGATCCCCCGGCCGTGGAAGATCCAGCGGACGGCGCATCTTGTGGAAGGCGCGCAGGCCATTGTGACCTGCAACGTGTTCACGTCGAACGGCTCATGGAATGGAAAGGGGTTCGCGCAGGAACTGGCCTATACGGATGTGATCAACCTGCTGTCGGGCGGCACGTTGTCGCACACGGTGATGGCGTTCCTCCCGTGGTGCGCGGGGAAGGGGATCGCTTTCGCTTTCGGGCTTGCTCCGGGTACGCCGATCATTCTGTGGCATGAGCTGAACTACGGCATACAGGATACCTTGTTGTGCGAGAGCGTGGTGGCTTTCAATCCGGATTTTGTGACCCTGCGCGCGCTCCACAGATGGTAATGTCCCCTGACATGGCAAAGGCCTTTTTCTGAATCCTTTGGAACGGATCACGACAAGGAAGTGCTATGTTTTCCAGAAAGATCCAATCACTTTGCATTGCCCTGTTCTGCCTCTGCGCCGCCGTGCCCCAGATGGCCTTCGCGGAGTATCCGGAACACCCCGTAACCGTGTATCATCCCTTCGAGCCCACGCCGTATGACGCGTTGAGCAAGGTCTACAATGCGGAAATGTCGAAGATTTTGGGTGTGCCCTTTGTCTTTGAATATGGTATGATGGGCAAGGCGGCGAAAGCGACGCTCACCGGCAAGCCCGACGGCTACACCGTGTATTTCGCGGCGATGGGCCCGATGGTCCTGAAGCCCAGCATGGTCGGCCCGTCCGCCTCGCCCAAGGATTTCCGGGCCGTGGGGCGTGCGACACTGCTGCCGATCCTGTTCGTGGCGAACAAGAATGCGCCCTTTAAGACCTTTGAAGAGTTCAGGGACTACGCGAAGGCCCATCCCGGCAAGGCCCGGATCGGGATCACCAACGCCCCCAGTTCCCTCCAGATCGGCATGACGCACCTTATCAAGGATCTTGCCAAGCTGGATGTGGAGCTTGTGGAGCAGCCGGACGGCCCCGTGCGCGGGACCATCGACTGCCTGATAGGCGATACCGACGCGCTGATCAGCCATCCGCCGGATATCATGCGCTACATCAAGCGCGGGGATTTCGTTCCGCTGGCGACGTTCGCGCCGGAACGCCTCGCCATGCTGCCCGATGTGCCGACCCTGCGTGAGCTCGGCTATGATTTCTCCCAGACGAGCTGGCGTGTCCTCGTGGTGAACAAGGATACTCCGGACGCCATTGTGGAAAAGCTCGCCAAGGCTTCCGAGCAGGCGCTCAACAGCCCGGCCATGAAGAAGTCCGCCGAGGAGAATTACGAAATTCTCGCTTGGCTGCCCCCGAGCGAGGCCGATGCGTTCCTCCAGTCCGAGTTTGATTTTTACCGGGATCTGTCCATGTCCATGGGGTTGCACTATACCCAGCGGCCCGAGAAGTAACCGCTTGCGCAGCATCCTCAAGAGCCTCTTCGTTTACGGCGGAGAGGCTTTTTTGTGGGCAACGTCTTTTTCACGTATGGGGACTGCATCTAGGGCCTTTCGGCTTTGTGCGGCGATTGACAACCGCCAACGGGGTACATAAGAAGCAAGACCATATGCTGGCTGGTGTCTGCGCTTGCCTCGCCGTTTCCGAACGTGCTGCGTCTATTCTGCCGAGGCGGCTTTGCCGCTCACCGCAACACACAGGAGGCCCCATGACGGGATGTGGAACGGAACGCTACGCCGACTGGTTTTTTGATTTGGATGGGACGCTGGTGGACAGCGCCCCCGATATCCTGCGGCTGCTCGGCGGCGTGCTGCGGGAGGAAGGGCTCGCCGTGCCCAAACTGGACAAGGGGCGCATCGGGCCGCTTCTGGAAGACATCATCCGCGGGATCTGCCCGGATCTGGCCCCTGCTGATCTGGAGCGCATCGTCCGCATCTACCGGGCGCGCTACCGCGCCTGCCCCTTTGACGAAAGCCCGGCGTTCCCCGGCATACCGTTGCTGTTCGAGCGGCTGTCGGGGCGGGGCTGCCGGTTGTTTGTGGCTACCAACAAGCCGGAGGACGTAACCCGCCGTCTGCTCGACGCCCGGGGTCTTCTGCCGTATCTGACCGGGTTCGCGTGCAGCGATTCAGTGCCGGGGCGACGGCTCTCCAAGGCCGGGATGTTGGCCCTGCTCATGGAGCGCCACGGCGTGGAGCCGGGGACGGCGATTATGGTCGGGGACTCGGCGCTTGACATGCGGGGAGGGCAGGAGGCGGGGATGGCCACGGCTGCGGCCTTGTACGGGTATGGGCGGCGCGGGGCGCTGCTCGAAACCGGGCCGGATTTCGTCATTGAGGATGAGGCGTGGACGCGCGTGGTCCGGCTGTCCGGCGGAGCCGCCGGTTTGCATGAAGGAAGGATTGCATGAAGCAGGAAAATCGGCATCAGGCCATTCTCTATGCCGTGATGCGGCAAGGGTACGTTTCCATCGAATCGCTGGCTGAGGAGCTCGGGGTGTCGTCGCAGACCATCCGGCGGGACATTTCCGAGCTGGACAGGACGGGGATGCTGGAACGCAGGCCGGGCGGGGCGAGCTGCCGCACGACCATTCTGAACAGCACCTACGATGCCCGGCAGGTCGAGGATTTTAAGGACAAGGAACGCATCGCCCGGACCATTGCGGAGTATATCCCCGACAACAGTTCCATTTTCCTGACCCTCGGGACGACCGTGGAGGTCATCGCGTACGCGCTGCTTGAGCGCTCCGGGCTCATGGTCATCACCAACAATGTGGTGGCGGCACTTACCCTGAACAAGAAGACCGACTTCGAGGTGGTTCTCGCTTCGGGCTATATGCGCAAGAGCAGCAACGGCCTTGTGGGGGAAAGCACAATCGAATTCGTCAACGGTTTTCAGTGCGATTACGTGATCACGAGCACCGGGGGCATCAGCGAGGCGGACGGTCATCTGCTTGATTACCATACGGCGGACGTGAGCGTGGCGCAATGCATGATGCGCAATGCAAACAAGGTGTTGCTGGCGGCAAGCCGTTCGAAGATCGGGCGGCAGGCCGTGGTCAGGGTGGCCCCGCTCAAGACCGTGGACGTATTGTTCACCAACAGCCCTGTCCCTTCCCGGTTGGAGGAGGTCGCGCAAGCCGCGGGCGTGGAATTGATCGCTTGTTGATGGAATAAATTTTACAACTATATGGCGATCAATATTTTTGGAAAGGATTCTATATTTTTTTAATATATTGAAATTAAATGAATATAAAATACAGCATCCGTTCATGCCGAATGGGTGCTGTATTTTTTTGTACATTTTTTGAAAATGTGTTGACACAAAACGACGTTTCGGAGATGGAATGAAACAGAATAGACGCAGTATTGGTTCTCGGACTGGTGACGGCAATCCCGTTAGTCCGCCGGATTGTTCCTTTCGGAACATGACGGCGCCACCCTCAAACCGGAGAGTTTCATATGCGCAAAGGTCTTTTCACCCTTCTGTCCCTTGTCTGCGCCGGCCTGATCTGGGCCGCGCCGGCCCCCGCGAACGCGGCGGACAAGATCGTCATCCGTTTCGCGCACAGCAACACGCCTTCGGACATGGACCCCTATCATGCGCTCGTCACGAAGATGAGCGACAAGCTGGTCAAGAAGCTCGGCGCTGACCGTATCGAGATCCAGGAATTCCCCGCCGGGCAGATCGGCAGTGAGGAGCGCAGCTTCCAGGACGTGCAGCAGGGCATCCTCCAGATGACCGTGCTCGCGGTGAACAACGCCTCGATCTTCTCCCCCTCCCTCGGCGCGTTCGACCTTCCCTACATCTTCAAGAGCGTCAAGGAATTCGACGACTGCGTCGATCAGAACTGGGATCTCATCAACAAGCGCATGGAAGCCGAAAGCGGCACCGTCGCCATCGCGTGGCATTCGCAGGGCTTCCGCTTCATCACCAACAGCAAGCAGCCCATCAGCACGCTGGCCGAACTCGCCCCGGTCAAGATCCGTACCCCCAACAACCCGATCATGATCGGCGTGTACCGTGCCTGGGGCACGGACCCGGTTCCCATGGCTATGGACGAAACCTTCAACGCCCTCCAGCAGAAGGTCGTGGACGGTCAGGACAACCCGCTGGTGTCCATCGCCACCAACCGCTTCTATGAAGTGCAGAAGTACATCACCGAACCCCACTACAAGCTGTGGACGGGCCCCGTGGTCGTGAATGTGGATTGGCTGCGTTCCCTGCCCGCCGACGTGCAGCAGGCCATCATCGAGGCGGGGCGCGAAACCACCGTCGAAATGCGCGCCCTGCTCGACAAGCAGGAAAGCGCCTCCCGCGAGTTCCTGAAGGAAAAGGGCATGGTCTTCTGCGGCGTGCCCACGGATGAGGACGAGTGGATGAAGCGGGCCGTCAGCATCTGGCCCCAGTTCTACCCCCAGATCAAGAACCTTGAAATCGTTGAGGCGTTCATGAAGACGCTGGGACGCCAGCTCCCCAGATAAGCCAGGTTTGACGGGGCGGCCTTCGGGCCGCTCCTCCCCTCAGGAGTTCCGCTATGAAGAATCTGCTTGCATGGCTCGACGTTCACTTTGAAGACGCGCTCTGCGGCGTCCTGCTCGTCGGCATCATGATCATGCTCATGGCGCAGGTGGTCGTCCGGTTCGCGTTCGGGCACGGGCTCACGTTTTCGGAAGAACTGTGCCGTTTCTCCTTCCTCTATCTCGTGTATTTCGCGGCGAGCCTCGTAGCCTGCAAGGGCGCGCACATCCGGGTGACCGCGCACACCCAGAAGCTCCCCGCGCCCGTGCGCGTCGGCCTGCTCATGCTGGCGGATCTGCTTTGGCTCGGGTTCAACGCCACCGTGATCTATCAGGGCGCGCTGCTCATCGACAGCATGTCCACCCGCCCTATGGTGTCGGGCAGTATGCTGCTTGATCTGCGTTACGTCTATTTCGCCGTCCCCGCCGCCTTCACGCTCCAGAGCTTCCGCATCCTCCAGCGGTGGTACCGGCATTTCCGGGGCGGCGTTTCCGTCCTCGGCCAGCAGGAGGAGGTGTAGCATGTCCGCCGATGCCGTTCTTTGGATTGTTATGGCCTTCTGCCTCATTGTGGGCTGCCCCATTTTCGTGTCGCTCGGCGTGGCTTCCACCCTTGCCCTGATCCTCACCAATATCCCCATGCGCATCGTCGCGCTCGACATGCTCAAGGTGATGGACATGTTCCCGCTGCTCGCCGTGGTGGGCTTCATCTTCGCGGGCGCGCTCATGGAAAAGGGCGGCATGGCCCGCCAGATCGTCGACGTGGCCTCGCTGTTCGTGGGCCGGATACGCGGCGGCCTCGGCATCACCACCATTCTGGGCTGCCTGTTCTTCGCCGCCATGATCGGCTCGGGCCCGGGCACAGTCGCCGCCATGGGCAGCATCATGATCCCCACGATGGTCCGGCGCGGCTATTCGCCGGAATACGCGGCGGGCGTGTGCGCCACGGGCGGCACCCTCGGCATCCTGATCCCGCCGAGCAACCCGATGATCATCTATGGCATCATCGCCAACACCTCCATCGCGGCGCTGTTCACCGCCGGGTTCGTGCCGGGCTTCCTGCTCGGGTTCATGATGATGCTCATGGCCTATTTCCTCGCCCGCCGCGCCGGGTTCACCGGAACCGTGGACGAGGACAAGGATGCCCGTTTCTGGCCCATGTTCCGCAAGAATTTCTTCTCCCTGATGGCCCCGGTCATCATCCTCGGCAGCATCTACGCCGGGATCTGCACGCCGGTGGAAGCCTCGGTGGTGGCGGTGTTCTACGCCCTGTTCGTCGGGACGTGCATCACCCGCGAGCTGAAGATCGCCCAGCTCTGGGACGCGATCAAGCTGACCAACGTCTCGGCAGGCAGCATCATCATCGTGCTCGGCGTGTCCACACTGTTCGGGCGCATCCTGACCATGCAGCGCATCCCGCACCAGCTCGCCAACGCCATGATCACCCTGACGGACAATCCGTACGTCATTCTGGTGCTCATCGGGCTTCTGCTGCTGTTCCTCGGGATGTTCATGGAAACCCTCGCCACCATCGTCATCCTCGCGCCTATTTTCCTGCCTCTGATCACCAAGGTCGGCATCGATCCCGTGTTCTTCGGCATCTTCTGGGTCATCACCAACGAGGTGGCGCTGCTTTCGCCGCCACTGGGGGTGAACCTGTTCATTGCCCAAAACCTGTCGGGCATCAGCTTCGAGCGGGTGGCCAAGGGCGCTTTCCCCTACATGATGCTGATCATCTGTTTCATCATAATGCTGATCCTGTGGCAGGATCTGCCCTTGTGGCTTCCGCGCCTGACGGGGCAATACTAGTTTGATAGGGAGTTTCGGATATGTCTGAAAAGGACTTTGACCTGATTTGTATCGGCCGGTCGTGCGTGGATCTCTACAGCGGCGAATTCGGCGTCCCGCTGGAGCGGGCCATGACCTTCACCAAATCCGTGGGCGGAAGCCCCATGAACATCGCCATCGGCACGTCCCGGCTCGGCCTGCGGGTGGGCGCGATCACCGGCGTGGGGCAGGAGGACAACGGCCGTTACCTCAAGTGGCAGCTCTCCTGCGAAGGCGTGGACGTCAGCGCCGTGAAGACCGATCCCAAGCGGCTCACCGCGATGGTGCTCCTGAGCATCCGGGGCGACAACGACTTCCCGCTCATCCAGTACCGGGAAAACTGCGCCGACATGGGCCTGACCGCCGAGGATATCGAGCCTGACTATCTGGCCCGGGCCGGGGCCGTGCTGGTGACGGGCACGCACCTCTCCCGCGAGGGAGTGCGCTCCGCGACCATGAAGGTGCTTGAAACCGCAAAACGCCTTGGCCTCAAGTGTATCCTCGACATCGACTTCCGCCCCAACCTCTGGGGATTGCAGGGGCACGACGCCGGGTCCAGCCGCTGGGCCGAGGCGTCCGAGCAGGTGACCGCCGAATACAAGAAAGTCCTTCCGTACTTCGACCTCATCGTGGGGACGGAGGAGGAATTCTTCATCGCGGGCGGCAAGACCGAAGCGATGGAAGCCCTGCGCGAAGTCCGCAGGCTCTCGAAGGCGCTCCTCGTCTTTAAGCTCGGGGATAAGGGCTGCGCCGCGCTGCCCGGCGATATTCCGGACAGCTTCGTGGATGAGGTGGTCTATCCGGGCTTCCCGGTGAAGGTGTTCAACTCCATCGGCGCGGGCGACGGGTTCATGTCCGGCTTCCTGCGCGGCTGGCTGCGCAATGAGGATTTGGCCTCCTGCTGCCGCTACGCCAACGCCGCCGGGGCGTTCGCCGTGTCCCGCCTCGGCTGCTCCTCCGCCTATCCGAGCTGGACCGAGCTGCAATATTTCATCAATCACGGCAGCAAGCACAAGTGGCTGCGTGAAGACGCCATGCTGGAACAGATCCACTGGGCCACCAACCGCCGCAACAAGTGGAAGAACCTCGCCGTGTTCGCTTTTGATCACCGTGAGCCCTTCTCCGCGCTGGCCGCTGAAACGGGCCGTGACGCCAAGGTTATTACCGCCTTCAAGGAATTGGCTTTCCGAGCCGTGGCGGAAGCCTCCTCGGAGCTTGAAGGCCAGAATGATGTGGGCATTCTCGTGGACGACACGTACGGCCAGTCCGTCCTGTTCGAGAGCAACCGCTATCCGTTCTGGGTGGGCCGTTCCATTGAAAAGACCGGCGTCAATCCGCTCATGTTTGAGGGCAAGGCCGACGTGGGTTCGACGCTTCAGGCGTGGCCTGAGAACCATGTGGTGAAATGCCTGTTCCGCCCCGGTGCGAAGGATACGCCCGAGGTCGTGGAAGAGAACGAGCGCCAGCTGTGCCGCCTCTTCTCGGGGGCGCGGAGCACCGGGCATGATCTCCTGTTGGAAATCATCGTCGACCAGCCGCAGACGCGGGAAGAGCAGGACGCCTGCCTGCTACGCTGGATGCGCCGCTGCTACGAGCTTGGCGTGTACCCCGACTATTGGAAGATACTGCCCGTGGCCGATGCGGGTACATGGCAAGCCATCGAAGCACTGATTGATGAATACGATCCGTACTGCCGGGGCATTCTGTTCCTCGGGCTCAACGTGGCGGAAGCCGAGCTGGTGAAGCGGTTCGCCGCGCTGCCCGAATCGCCGCGCGCGCTTGGGTTCGCCATCGGGCGGAGCATCTTCCTCGAACCGGCCCGCAAGTGGTTTGCCGGGCAGATGTCCGATGAGGACGCCGTGGCGACCATGCGGGATTGCTTCCTGCGGCTGGCCCGCGCGTGGAACGGGCGCAGGCACGGGTAGTTTTTCGGGGGTTGCTCGCCCCCGTACCCCTCGGCAGAGGCGCTGCCTCTGCACTCCGCAAGGGGCAAGCGCCCCCTTGACCCGGTGTGAAGTTTCCTGCTGCAAGGCTGCGGGAAGCGCTGGGAGGGAATTGCCTCTTTATACGCAATACAAACAAAACAAAATTTCCTCCACCCCAACCCCGGGCGTTCCGCATTCCCCCTGCGGGACGCCCGAACCAAGGCACTTTGAAAGGAACGGCGCCATGAAAACATGCGTATTGTATGGTCCTAAAGACCTCCGCATTGAGGAGCGCCCCGTCTCCGAGCCGCAGCCGGGTTTCGTCCGTCTGCGCATGGGCGGCGTGGGCATTTGTGGGAGCGATCTTCATTATTACCATATCGGGCGCGTCGGAAACGCCGTGGTCCGTGAGCCCATGATCCTCGGGCACGAGCTGAGCGGCGTGGTCGATGCAATCGGCCCCGGCGTATCCGGCCTTGTGCCGGGCCAGAAGGTCATCATCAACCCTACCGATGAATGCGGAACGTGCGGCTATTGCCGGTCCGGGCACCAGAACCTCTGCCCGGATCTGCGTTATTACGGATCGGCGGCCCGGACTCCGCATGTACAGGGGATCATGGTCGAATACCCGATGGTGCAGGCCCGGCAGTGCGTGGCGGTCAGCGACGCCATGCCGCTTGATCAGGCCGCCTGCGTGGAACCCCTCGCCATCGCCCTGCACGCTGTGGCCCGCGCCGGGAATCTGCTCGGCAAGCGGGTGTTCGTCAGCGGGGCGGGGCCGGTGGGCTGCCTCATCGCCGCCGTTGCCCGTCTGAGCGGTGCGGCGTCCGTGGCTGTCAGCGATATGGAGGAGTTCCCGCTGTCCGTGGCGGTGAAGCTCGGTGCGGACGCTGTGTTCAAGGCCACCGATCCCACGCTGGCCGATCTCGCCAATGGCTGTGAGGCCTGCTTTGAGGCGTCCGGTTCCGTGGGTGGCATGAACACTTGCCTGAGGAGCGCCGCGCCCGGCGGGACGGTCGTGCATGTCGGGTTCCTCGGTGAAGAGAAGGTTGCCTATCCGATCAATACGATGGTCATTCGCAAGGAAGTCACGGTCTGCGGCTCGCTGCGCGCCTATCAGGAATTCCCGCTTGCCGCCCGCCTCGTGGAATCGGGGCGGCTTGATCTGTCGCCCCTGATTACCGCTTCCTATCCGCTGGAAAAGGCGGAAGAGGCCATTCTTGCCGCCAGCGACAAGACCCGATCCATGAAAGTCGTCCTGACCGGACCGGCACTGTGAGGTTGTTATGAATATCAGTATTTCCGTCGCCGCCACGCCGTGCGCCATGCCGCAGATCATGTTCGCGGGCGATCTGGAGGCGCGCTGTGCGCTCCTCGCCGGGCTCGGCTATGACGGCATCGATATGTTTTTCCCCGATCCGCAGTGCACGGATGCCCGCGCCGCCAAAGCAGCGCTGGATCGCAACGGACTGCGGGCTACCATGCTTGCCGCGCAGGGCGATCTCATGGCCGACGGCTTGTATTTGAATGATGCCGGAAGGCTGCCCGAACTGCTCGAGCGCTCGAAGTACCATCTGGAACAGTGCGCCGTGCTTGGGGCCATGCCGAACATCGGTTTCATCCGGGGCTGGCACCGCAACGATCAGAACAGCCTGCCCCGCATGGCGGACGGCCTCGCCGCGTATTGTCAACTGGCGGCGTCCTTCGGTGTGGACGTGCTCTTGGAACCGATCTGCCGTTACGAAATCGACTCCATCCATACAACGGATCAGGCCATCGACCTGTGCGAGCGTGCCGGAAAACCCGCCAATCTCGGGCTCCTTCTTGATCTCTTCCATATGAATATTGAGGAAGCGTCCGTGTGCGGAGCCATCTGCCGCGCCGGATCGCTCGTGCGGCACGTTCATTTCGTGGACAACACCCGCGCCGTGCCCGGCATGGGCTGCATGGCGCTGCCGGATGTCGTGGCCTGCCTCAAGGCCGTGGGCTACGAAGGGTTCCTCGGCATCGAAGCCATCCCCGGCTCTGATCCGGAAGGAGAGGCCCGCAGCGGTCTGGCCTTCACCCGCGCGCTGGGCGTGTGAGGCAATATCCGTTAGCAAACAGGCGGCATTTTTCTTTTGCTGGAATGTTTCGGTGCGGCATATCCCGAGGAATTCCTTCAACCATTACTGTAAGGATGCAATCATGTTTTCTCTGAACGGCAAGACGGCTCTCATTACTGGTTCCGGGCGCGGCATCGGCCTCGCCATCGCGGAGGCGATGGCCCATCAGGGCGCGAACATCTTCCTGTCCGACATCAACAGCTCGGTTGTGGAGCGGGCAGCCGGGGAACTGGCGGAGCAATATCCCAACGTGGCCGTGCGCGGCCTGACCTTCGACGTGACCGACAAGGCGCAGATCGAAAGCGCCATGCAGACCATCAGGGATGCCGGGAACGGCCTGCAAATCCTCGTCAACAATGCGGGTATCAACCTGCGGGAACCCGTGGCGGACATGGACGACGCCCTGTGGCAGAAGATGCTCGACACGAACCTGACCAGCGTGTTCCGGGTATCGCGGGCGGCGTTCCCCATGCTCAAGGAAAAGGGCGGCAAGGTGATCAACCTGTGCTCGCTGATGTCCGAAATCGCGCGTCCCACGGTATCGCCCTACGCGAGCACCAAGGGTGCGGTGCGTCAGTTCACGCGGGCGCTGGCAACGGAATGGGCGGAACACAACATTCAGGTCAACGGTATTGCGCCGGGCTTTATCGCCACGGACATGAACATCCCGCTCATGGAAGACAAGGAGCTCAACGACTACATCATGCGCCATACCCCGGCGAAACGCTGGGGCAAGCCGTCCGAAGTGGCTTCGGTGGCGGCCTTCCTCGCCTCGCCCGCAGCGGATTTCGTGAACGGGCAGGTGATCTTTATCGACGGCGGGTTCATCATTTCTTTGTAATGGTTGGGGTTCCGGCGGCAAGAACCTTTGCCAAGAAGATTCTTGCCGCTCCCGATTGGAAGTACGGCGGAAGTCTGTGTATGGAAGGAACGCCCAATAGTGTAAGGAGGTTCCATGCGAATCAACGGCACCGTCTGGAACGCGCGGGACATTGCGGCGCGCATTGATCATACCGTGCTGGCACCCGATGCCACGCGCAAGGATATGGAAAACGCCTGTGTCCTCGCACGGGCGTATGGTTTTAAGGCCGTGTTCACGAACCCGTACTGGACGCCGTTGGTAGCCGAACTGCTGGACGGCAGCGGCATTGCGGCGGGGATTTCGGCGGCGTTTCCGCTCGGTTCGTTGTCTACCGACGCTAAGGTCGCGGAAGTCATGGATGCCGTGGCCCGCGTCGACGGCAAACCCTGCGCCGTGGACATGGTGACCAACATCGCCTTGTTGAAGGAAGGGGATTTCGACGACTACACTCGGGATATCGCCGCAGTGGTCAAGGCGGTGGAAGGGCGGGGCATCATCGTCAAGGCGATCCTCGAGACGTCGCTCCTCAACGCGGAGGAAATCCGCACGGCTTGCCGCTGTGCCGCCGAAGCGGGTGTGGACTTTGTGAAGACCTCGACCGGCAGGGCGGGTGCCCCGGCGCTCTCACATATCCGGATCATGCGTGAGGCGCTCCCCGCCCACGTTGGCATCAAGTTCTCCGGCTTCGGAACGCTCAATGCTCCGGAACTCGCGCTGTGGGCCTTGTTCCTTGGCGCGGATGTGCTCGGTTCCCCTTGCGGGGATGTCGTTGTTGATGTGTTGTCCTCCGGCTATGCCGAGGTCGGGATGCTTGCCGGATCTTGATGTGTCCTCAGCGGAGTTTGGCGGCAACGCTTTACTTCATGCGTAAGCTGAAATGGCAAGGGAGGTTCGCCTCCCTTTTTTCGTGCGGGATGCGGTGCCTTTTGATCGCTTTTCTACAAAGGTGGGCTCATTGCATCTTTCAGAAAAGGATCTATAATAAAGGAAGAAGGGGAATAGGATGAAAAGGTTGAGTGCAGGCCTTGACCTGTACTTTAGGAAAGGAGGTCTAATCCAATGTATAAAGTTGCGGAATATGATGAGGCGGAGGCGGAGGCGGAGGCCCCCAAAACCTGAGCAACAATAAACAGGAGACGATTCCGATGGGCAAAACAGTGATGGTTCTGGTTATCCCGGAACCTAAGGTGCGGAAGGCGACGGCAAAGCCGGTTCGAAAGGATAAGGACAAAACAGCCTATAGCCGCAAGGCGAAGCACAAGACCCCCGAATGGGGGTCTTTTTTTACCCCAAAGGTAAAAATATAGACCAATTATTTCAGGTTATTGCTTGATGTTTTCGGGAGTGCTCTCGGACTGCCACATATTTTTTGCCACATATTGCGGTTCGGGGATTGCCTCCACAGCGGCTCTTTTCTGTGAGCTGAGGACGTGTTGATAGTGCTTCAGGATCATCGTCAGATTGGCGTGTCCCACGAGTTTCCCGACAGTCCCGATATCGACGCCTGCGGCAATGGCCTCTGTAACAAAAGCATGGCGCAGGTCATAAGGGCGAATCCGTCTTTGTATACCCGCACGGAGGAGGGTTCTATGCCAGGCTCCGTGAATGCATTTTACGGGTTTCCCTCCATAATGTATGACAGATGCAACCCTCTTTGCTCTATCGACCTCTTGCCATGCCTTCAATTCCTCCACGAGGGATTGCCTGATTGGAATATCCCTGACAGGCTCTGCCTTGTTCTTTTGGGCGGCACGGAGATGTATTACCTTGTTTTCCAAGTCCACATCGGACCACATCAAGCCAAACAGCTCTGACGGCCCTACACGCATCCCCATTTGCGAGCCAAGGATGACAACCCTCCGGACATGCTCCGGTGCATGGACAAACACCAGAGCAAGCTCTTGCTGTGTGGGAGGGATGAAGTGCTCGTATTCGATATGGGGAAGCTTGGGAATCCTTGGAAGCTCACGCAGCAATTCGTTTTGATACGCCCAACGGATGACTGAAAAGACCTGTCCGATACATCTTTTTAGGGTCGACGCCCTGATCCCGAAAGAAAGGAAATGGCTCATCAGCTGCTTTAATTTCGTATTATCAATATCGGAAAGAGGCGTATCTTTCAGAAAAGCGAGCGAGCGCTTCATGTTCTTCAAATGTCTTTTCAGTGATCTTTCGGAGAACCGCTTGTCTTTCAGGAACAGGTAGTACGCGGATTCAAAGGTATGCTCCACCTGCGGCGCTTCCGCTTCCTCCCGCCGGAAGAAATCCCGTTCATACTTGAGCTGAAACTTCTTGAGAGCATCCTGTTTTTTTGCTTCTTCCTCCGTTTCGACGTAAAGTGACTCACGCTTGAGCGTAAAGGGGTTGTTCCAGTACACTTCCCACGGCTTTTTACGGCCTACCCTTTGTCTGATGGCCATACTGAATAGCTCCTGAGCAAAGGGGGCCGTGCCAGCCACTACTGGACGGCCCCCATATTGAATTCTGCGAAAAGTTCCTCTGCGGATTTTCCGATGACGCACCCTGCTGTTTTGAGTGATCGTCGGCGCTTGGGAACTCCTGCCTTTGCCTGAGCCTCAGCATGTAATGTGTCGATCACCGTCATAACGGCGCGCCGTGACCAGCGCAAGGTTTTGCGTTCCTTGCCCCACGGAAGGCTCACAGGCTGGACGCCACGGGACAGTAGGATTGCCCGCGCTCTCTCTTCTCCAATGTTCATGACGGAAGCGGCCTGTTTGGTCGTCAGGAGTTCCGGTTCCATGCTGTTCTCCTATACGGTCTTGCGGGTGGCCTTCCCTCTTTGGGCTATGGCTTCCAATCTACCGATGATGAAACGGATTAACACGCTGTTTTCGTTGCACTCTTTGCGGAGTTTCTTGATCTCCACGCACAATCTGAAAACGACGGCGGACGGCCCCATCCCATCAAAGGCGCGGGAGTCTCCGAGCATGTCGCCGATGGCGGCGGTTCGGATGTAGTCGAGTTCTTCGGGGGTGATTCTGGCCATTTCATTTTTCCCTGCGCGTTGTTGTCCGGCCGCGCCCCCGGATAGCGGTTCTATTTCTTCCCCCGCCGATGGCGGCAGAACGGGCATACCCTGAGCTTGCTGACGGTGCCGCAGACGGGGCAAGCCTTGGGAGACAGTCCGTCGCTGAGGTGGGCCATTTTGCAAGCACCGTTTATCTGGGCGAAGTTCTTTTGCTTGCGTGATTTCGGGGCTTCATCCGACATGGCGTTCCGCTTCCTTGTTGATGGCTTCAAGCGCGGTGCAAACGAGATGTGCCAGACCTGAGAAGGCATCGTCCTGAAGGTTCAGTTCGGGGAAGAACTCCACATCGATGCTGAGGGTATTTTCCTTTGGTGTTTCGGAAATGGTGATGGTTGCGCGGCGGGGTTCGCTCATCACTGCACCTCCAGACATTCTGCGGGTTCCTGTTCAAGGGCTTTGGCAGCATCGGCAGCCTTGGCGACTTCGGCACTTTCCGGCTTATGGTCATAGTCGAGCAGGGAAGGCTGCTTTTCTTCCGGAGTCATGGGGCGGCGCTGCACTTCGGCGTAAGGCGGTTCGGCCTCGACCCAGACCATTTCGAAGGTGTTCCAGTCCTTCAGGCAGTCGCAGAAGATTTCCCGTTCTTCCTTGCCTTCGCGGTAGAGCTTGGCGGCATCCTTGGCGATCTTCTCCTGCTGCTCAATGAGACGCTTGTATAGCTTGCGCTGCCCGTCGAGTTCGGCCTCGTACTTTTCGATCTGATCCAGAGCGTCGGCCATTTCCTGACCGTATTCGATTTTTTCTTGTTCGGTGAGCGGCTGGGCGATCAGGATGTGTTCTTCCCGATGCCATGTGACCTTGTCGCCGAAGGTGCGCCTGCGGCGTTCCCAACGGTCGGAAAGGCCGAGGCTCAGGTCTTCGGACAGGTCGGGGTTGCGGGTGCACTCGAGACACGGGGCTGGCGTCGCCGGAAGCGTGGTTGCGCAGAGGGCACAATCAAAACCGTGGGGTGTCCGCTCGCCGCATACCGGGCAGAGAAGCGTCAGCTTGCCTTTATCCATCTTGGCCTCCCATTCGAGAGGAAGATTTCCACAGGTGGAGCAGTCACGCACGGGGGGCGATTCGAGAGGAGTACCATCACCTTCGGACAGTCCCTTTTCTTCCGCCAGCCATTCGGGAATGGTGATCTCGACGTTGGTATCCCCGCGCTCCGCATTGAAGTCCGGTATCTGCGAGAGGGGAAGCCAGAGTTCGCTTTCCCCGCACCGGATCAATACGGCGCTGTCGGTGGTCTGTAAGATTTCGGCATAGATGGTCACGGTACGCGATTCCTGAGAATCGGCGGGCTGTGCGGCTTTTTTCTTTCTGGGCATGGTGGTGTTCCTTTGCGGGTATGAAGCCCCCGGCAGGGCTTTTATGGTGACGCACTGGAAGGAAGGTGCGGGGCGGTTTGGGGGCTTACTCGGCCCACGCCGGGCATCCGGCGCGCTGTTCGCAGTCGGAGCACGTCCAGTCGCTGACCTGCGTTTCGGTTTTCGGACAGGTGATCATGTTGGCGGCGGGGGCGGGTTGCGCTTCCGGCTGCGCGGGTACTTCCGGGGCGTCCTGTTGCGCTCCGTTCCGCATGGCTTCGGCGGCAAGTTGCTTGGCCTTTTCACACTGCGCAGTGGTCCAGTTGCGGGTATAGGCGTTCACCAGTTTTTCGACGTCCTCAAGAGGGTTGCCCGTGGCCAGCCATGCGTCCGCGGCTTCTTTGCGTCGGGCTTCCATTTCGGCGTTGGTGGGGCGGCTACGCTTGGACGGGGTATCCCTGTCCTGCGCTTCTTCCTTCATTTCCTGTACGGATACGCGATATGTCCCGTCTTCGGCGGGTTCGAGATCATACGTGTCCTGCACTTCTTCGGCGGTCTTCAAGCCCATGGCGATTTCCGGGGCATAGGCCCGGACGAACCACGACGCAGCCCGATAACGGAGCATCAGTTCCGGCATGGACTGCCACTTGCTCCCGTTCTTGCCGTACCAGCCTTCCTTTTTGGCCAGCCCGATAGTGATGAGCGGGCCGGTCAGCTTTTCCCCTGTGGCGAGTTCGGTAGCCACGGCGCGGCATCCCCATTCATCCTTGCCTTCTCCGCCCTGAAATTCGTAGCGGATGGACGTAAACCGCCCGCATTGATTGAGGGTGGCGATCAGGAATTGTGCGGACCATGCGGGGCGTCCGTGGACTACGTAGATGTTTTGCATGACCATAAGCGGATTGGCTCTCATACGAATGGCCATATCCATAGCTATGGTGCAATTCCCGACAGCTTCGTCTTCAGTTCCACATCCCTTTGCTTGACCTTTTTCGTTTACGTATGGTTTTCTGAATTGATCGGGGGTAATCGGGGACTTCGCAAACATTTTTGCCATCCGCTGCAAGGCTTCAAAGCCTGCAACCGTGTCGAAACCAACAGCAATGGCAGGAGAGGTTTCAGGTTGGCGAAGGGTGGCTAGGGTAGTTGTCTGGCTCATGGGTTATCGTCTCCATTTGCAGATGTTGAAGATAGGGCAGTATTTTTCCCCGCATCCGTTGGAACGGGGGTTGCCGTAAAAGTTGCCGCTATGGATGAGGGTCGAGGCCATTTCAAGAAGACCGGGAAATTCCTCGTCGCCGATGAGGAGATCCCGCCCGCCGGAGATTGTCCCTGTGGCCACGCGCTGGCCTCTTTCCGTTTTGGCGACTTGCAGCCCGATGATCTGGGCCGGGGCTTCGATGCAAATGTCCGTGCTGTGCTCTGCCAGCAGTTCGTAGACGGCGAGTTGGGCGGCATGTCCCTGTGTCTTGCAGGTTCCGTCCGCGCCGACGGCGGATTTCCCGGTTTTGATGTCGGCAATCCCATAGCCGTCCTCCGTCCGCCTCACGCGGTCCACGGTTCCCGTCAGAGCGATGCCGAGATCCGCGATGTCCAGCCGTTCGCAGGTGGCCTCGACCGCCGCATAGGTTTGTCGGGGCGCGATGGTGGAGCAGTACAGGCGGTGCAGGGAGAGGGCGATACGCTCGGCTTCCGTGGGCTGGAGGTCGTCCCAAAGGACTTCTTCATCCGGCTTGTGGATGGCGTCTACAGCCGCGCCCGCCGCTTCGTCCGGGGTGATGCCCGCTCCGTTCATGCGCGAAGTGTCAAACAGCGCCGTGCTGGTGTGGACGGCAGTTCCAAGCCGTGCGGAACCGCTGGAAGGCGTCCGCAGTCCGCGGATGCTTTGAGCTTCCCATCGGGCCGGGCATTCGAACAGTCCGGCGAGGCTGGAAGCGCGAATCAGAATCGGTTCCTTGATATTCATTGTTCCGCCTCTACGCTCAGGGGTGCCATGTTGTTGAAGAGTTCTTGGTCTTCCCATTCGAAATAGCCCACGAGCAGGAAGCAGAGGACGATCAGGGCGACGCGCCACGCGACGGGGTATTGCTCTATCCACTTCATGCCGCGTCCCTCTTGCGTTCGGCTTCGGCAACCGCGTCGAGTCTGGCGGATACGGCATCGATGGCGACGTCGAGAAGTCCGCGGACTGTGGCGGGGTCGAACGTGACGATGTAGTCGCGGACGTCCTCGTAGGTGCAGTGGGCGAGTTCGTTGCCGTCGATGTCGTTCACGAATCCGAGGCCCTGCGGTTCAAAGATTGGAGTGATGTGGCAGGTTGCGGTGCGGAGATGCACCAGCCGGGAAAGCTCAGAGCCCAGTTCTTGAGCGGTCATCTTGTTCAAATCCTTCATGGTTCCTCTCTCCTGCGTTGAATTTTGGCTTGGGGTCCCAAACCCGATCAAAAACCCCCGATTTCTCGGGGTTCCTTCGGGGCTAGGCTGGAGATTGGCATTGTCAGAGTTCAAACCTATTTTGAAGACGCGACTTCACAAAAGTCACGGCCCATTTCTTATGATGGTTCCCAGCGATACTAATATGTTGTTTCAGACTATCTATAAATGACAGGATACATTTTTTGTCTTCTTTCAATACGTTATTCTCAGCACGTAGGCGGGCTATAAGAGCTTGTGCCCGCGCTAAATCCTCTTCTTTTCTTGCAGCTCTATGTATTCTTCCTAAAGACATCTG
>NZ_JH114233.1:588439-615717 GCF_000224655.1 Bilophila sp. 4_1_30 | reverse complement strand
CCAGCGATACTAATATGTTGTTCAGACTATCTATAAATGACAGGATACATTTTTGTCTTCTTTCAATACGTTATTCTCAGCACGTAGGCGGGCTATAAGAGCTTGTGCCCGCGCTAAATCCTCTTCTTTTTCTTGCAGCTCTATGATTCTTCCTAAAGACATCTGAAATTTTTCATGGAGTCCTATCATTACTCCCTCCGTTTCTTTCGGCTTTGAATCCCAATCCCGTTTCCAACCCGGATTTTCCGGGCTGGTGCGGGGCTAGGCGCTTTACCAAGCGCGGTGGAGTGTTGCGGGGAAGTCGATGCCGGGGCGGACGCCGAAGTCTTCGGACTCGTTGTTGAACCAGTCTTCGAGCAGCCCCTTGGGGTGATACTCGGAAGCCTTGACCACCTTTCCGCCGTGCTCGTTGGCGAACTCCCGCGCCTCTTCGAGAGAGTCGCATTCGTCCACGGTGTCCATCCCGTTGAAGGGGGAAGTTCCGATTACGAGGTAGGGGGCGGTGGGCATGGCGTTCTCCTTGTGCGTTTGTCGTGAGGAGATAATTAACAAATGTTAATATAAAGATCAATATATATTTTCAAAAAATAATTTTTAAATTACACAAGAAATACCGTGACCCCAAATGAGATCTGCGGTTCACAAATGCCCTGAGCAGCGGATACGAAAAAACCCCTCATGGGGAGGGGCGAGGAAGAGAAGCACTATGGATATTTACTATATATTATTTTTCTTGGCTGGCGCTATAGTATCTTTATTTTTATTATTGTTTTCTAAAATTTATGATGGTGATGAACATTTCTTTACAAGCAGAACTGAATTTTTACGACAACTGAATGAATTTAATCGCAGAGAATATAAAAAACGTTACAGAAAGGCAGTACAGCATCGCAGCTCCATAAAACGCACAACGCGCTCTCGATGCTTCTGGGGACTTCATAAAAGGTGATGCCACACCAGTATGTTGAAGTGAGTATATTGCTTGCCCTGTATATTCCAAGAATGCCTCCTTGAGCCACCATTGAGACAGAAAGCTGAAGCCAGCACTTAAGACAGCAAGAGCTGCACCAATGGCACAAACCAATATGAGAGACTCTTTTTCAGGAGTAAGTACTCCTTGTTTTGTCATGACAGCAACAGCGGCACTACCATTTAGGATGAAAGCTCCTCGAATAGCGGCGATACCATAAGCTGAAATTGCGGATGATAAGCCGAGAATTCTACTGTTTCGTTCATCCATCAGGATTTTTAGTGTTTCTTGCATCCTTTTTCTCAGCGCGGTGGGTTTTTATTCAATTTCTACCCATATCATGCTATGGATCATGCCGTATCTATCTTTGAAGAATCGTATCCTTTAAGTTGAGGCGAAGGGGCAGAGCTACTTTGAGCACGGACAGTTTCAAGGTGCCCTTCCCATTTATGTTTATATATCTTTAATTCTTCAACTTGCCTTTCTAATTCTTCAATTTTTTTATTTGATTCATCAAAGTTATGTGCTTTTTTTAAATCTTCACCTCTAAAGACAAGATATGCCCCTGACGCATCTATAGCGCTACTGATAGCAGGCTTGACGGGATCTCGTTCACCTGTGATCCACATCCAAAAGGTTACTGGGTTTACACCAAGTCGTTTGGCGGCCGCAGCCTTGTTCCCTTCGCAGTCTTCGACGATCTGGAGAAGAACCTTTTTTATGTCTTCGCTGAATGTCATGGCATAATCCAAGCATAAAGTTATCTTCTGTCAATTTTCATTACAAAAGCGGCTTGTCTTTTTCATTAACAATTGTTAATAAAAAAAGTATGAAAACAATCTCTACTGAAATCCGTGAGTTCTTAGACCAAACCGGGTTCACCCAGCGAAGGCTGTCTGTTGAGTCTGGAGTCCCCGCGTCTACGATATGCAACCTTTTGAAGGGAAAGCGGAAACATCTATTGGGACCGAATCAGGACAATATCCGTGCTGCAATGTTCCGTTTGGTGAGAAATGGTAGCCAGAAGGAGATCAGTCATGCCCCCGAAGCGTGAAAAGCAGCTTCAGTTCCGGGTTTCCGAGGACGAGTCTCAACAGTTCCGAGACGCTGCGGATCTGATGGACATGGGCGTCTCTGATTGTCTCAGGAAGGCCGCCAAGCTCGGAATCGCTCAGATGCTCTCGTGCCCGGAACTCCGTTCCCTTGAGCTTGAGTATGTCCCCGGCACAAAAGAAAATCAGTAACTTTTATGTATTACAAAGGTGTGACTATGAACCTCACCTTTTCCGCCCACGCGCTCGATCGCTGTTTTGAGCGGCGCATCTCTCTGCAAGGGATACTTGATGCCCTGCGCCAAGGGACATGTGTGAAGGGCAGCGGCATGAAGGACGGCGAACGCTTTGTTATGGCCCACGGACGGCTCAAGGTCGTGGCCGAGTTTGAAGGCCCGGCCTGTGTCGTGATCTCGGCATGGCGGGACCAGAAGGGCAGCAAGCGCGCCGCCCGGGAACGGCGGCAGCGGCTCCGGCGTATTCGTCTGGCGTTCAAAGAGGGGAGGGTGATCACATGCTGAACCGGGCCCTCTTCTCAAGCGTCAAAGACGACTGGCCGACGCCGTGGGAGTTCTTCCACAATCTGGATCTGGAGTTCGATTTCACGCTGGACGTATGCGCCGTGCCGTGGTCGGCAAAGGTCTGGCGGTACTGCGTGCCGCCCCATGCGCTGCGGGTGTGGGGGGAAACGACGTTCCGCCGACTGTTCCCTGACGCTCTTGTGGATGGCCTCGCGCACTCATGGGCCGGGGAGCGCTGCTACATGAATCCGCCCTACGGCCGCGAGATAGGCCCATGGGTCGAGAAGGCCCGCCGGGAAGCGGAACGTGGCGCGCTGGTCGTCGGGCTTCTCCCGGCACGTACCGATACGGCGTGGTTCCATGAGCACGTCTACCGGGCCGCAACCGAAATTCGATTTTTAAAGGGACGCTTGAAGTTTGAAGGGGCGGCGGCTTCCGCGCCGTTCCCGTCCATGATCGCCGTATGGGGGAAGGTATGAATACGGACATCAGGTTATCCGTCGGGTTCTGGCAACACCCGAAGACGAAGAAGACCGTCCGCCGTCTGGGGCTTGAGGGGATACGTTCCCTGCAAGTTCTGTGGCTCTGGTCTACCCAATACAGGCCTGACGGCAATCTTTCCGGCATGGATTGGGAGGACATTGAGCTTGCCGCAGACTGGCAGGGTGAAGAACGGAAGTTTTTCGACACCTGCCTTGGCATGTGGGTTGATGAAACCTCGGACGGCTACGTTCTGCACGATTGGCAGGAGCATAACCCGTGGCAGTCAGAAGCGCTGGCACGTTCCGAGAAGGCCCAAAAAGCTGCTCAGGCACGCTGGGGAAAAGCAAACAATCTCAACAAGCAATGCTCAACGGATGCTCAAGCATTGCCCAAGCATGATTCGAGCAATGCCCCTCTTCCTTTTCCTTCTCCAGAAGAAGAGAAGAAAGAAGAGTGTGTGTTTAACGCGTGCGCGCGCGTTGAACGTCCCGAGCCGGAAGAGACCCCGGCCCCCGAATCTCGGAAGCCGGAAGCCGTCCCTTCCCGTCAGCCCTCGTTGGCGTTTGACGAGTTCTTCGAGGCGTTCCCGGAACAGCACCGGGGAGGCAGGAGCGAAGCCGCGGGCGAATGGGTAGCCCTTGAGTCCAGCCGTGCTCTCCCCGGCTTGCCCCGCATCCTCGACGCTCTAGGGCAGTGGGAGGACTCTGAGGCATGGAAGCGGCAGGGCGGCAGATACATCCCAACGGCGGCGAACTTCCTCAGGCGGGAATACTGGCTGCGAAAACCTCCCGAGCCCGTGGAGCGGGGCGGAAACGGCAATCAGGCGCGGCCCCGGGCGGCTACCGTAGCGCAGCAGCGGGTGCAGGACAACGACGACATGGCGAAAATGCTTTTACAGGCACGGAGGGCTCAACATGCACAACCCGGACTTCATGCTTCAACTGCTGGTCAATCTGGCGCTGCACTACCCGCAGGCAGGTAGGACGCCCGCCCAGCTGCAGATTTTGGCCGAGGACTGGGCTGAAGACCTCGCGGAGTTCTCGCCCGGCACGGTGGAAAAGGCCGTGAAGCGGTATCGCCGCGAGTCCCCCTACTTTCCGACCGTGGCCGACATATGGGCGCGTTGCGATGAATTACGGCGGGGAGAAACGGCGCTGGCCGATGCGTTGGCCCTGCCCGGCAGGACGTTGACCCGTGAGGAGCAGCGGATGCTCAACGGCGAGTGGTGCGCGAAGATTCTAGCCCTGTGGGACAAGATGGACGCCCGCAAGCAGGGAAGGCTGGACACGCCGCTCGATGAGCAGCTTGCCAATTTGCGGGCGTTGGGGGTGGAGCAGTGAGCCCCGAAGAGTACCGGGAATTTCTCAAGACGGTAAAGCCCGGCTCCAGCCCGTTGCCCAAGTCTCAGCTTCTCGGCAAGGCCCGCCTTCCCCGGAATGGCCGCACGTACCAGACCGACGCCATGAACCAGACCGAGGCCCGCTATGCCGGGTATCTGGACGGGATGAAGCACACGGGCGAGGTCGTCGCGTGGGCGTATGAGGCTGTGAAGCTGCGGCTTGCGGACAAGACGTTCTACACGCCGGATTTCGTCGTGATCCGGGCTGACGGGGGCATCGAGCTGCATGAGGTCAAGGGGCATTGGGAAGACGACGCCCGCGTGAAAATCAAGGTCGCCGCAACACAGCATCCGTGGTTCCGGTTCCTCGCTGTGAAGGCAGGGAAGACAGGGTGGCAGTATGAAACGTTTGGAGGTGGGGCATGAGCACGGCCGTACAGGTTGAGATCGTCATTCCCGAGAGCATGGGCAAAGTTGAGGCGTTGGCGAAAGTGTCCACGTCCCTTCAAGGCGTCATTGCAAGGAAACGCCGGGAATGGCGGGCATCACGCGGGGAAATAGCCGTGCTCGGCCCGAATGTCGAGGTGCGGCCCGCGTGCAGACTGTTCGTGTATCGCGTCGCCCGCGATTTCGGTGGGGATTCCATGCGCTACGTGTGGGAGCGGAATGCGGAAAAGGTCACGTTGTGACGGGGGATGAAGAGCGGGAGGTTGTGATGGGTGAACTGTGGGTAAGCCATGATGAACTGGCCGACGCCATTGGGGAAGACGGCGCGGATCTCTTATGCAGGGCCGTAGGTGGGGTGTCCACGTATATTCCCCGCAAGCCCGTTGCGGGTTCCCCGCTTTCCGCTGTCCTTGGGATGAAGCGTATGGAAAGGCTTTGTGCGGCCTTCGGCGGGCTCCGGGTGACGCTTCCGAACAGGCGTAAGGGTGAGCCGTTCAAGGACAGGATCGTCCGTATGCTGAGTTCCGGCAAGTCGCCGGGAAACATCGCCCTCGAACTCGGCGTAACGGAACGCTACGTGCGCATCCTCGCCCGGCAGGTCAAGGAACAGCCTAAGCCGCAGGTGCAGCTCAGGTTGTGGTGAGGCTGTTAGATTGAGAAAGAGGTGGGAACGATAAGATAGCTTGACACAGTACTCTAGCATGTCTATTTTGCAAAAAAGACAAATATGGAGCGCAAAAGATGGTTCATAACAAGCAGTATATAGCTGAACAAGCCAAAATATTTAAAGCCCTTGGGCATCCTACGCGCCTTTTGATGGTGGATGCACTTCGGGATGGGGAAAAGTGTGTTTGTGAACTGCAGTCTCTCGTTGGCGATGATATGTCAACGATTTCGAGGCACCTTGCCGTGTTGAGGGAAGCCGGGATCATTTCTTCCAACAAGAGAGGCACGAACATTTACTACAAGCTTTCTCTCTGTTGCCTCGAAACTTTTCTGGGGTGTACAGGGGAACTTGTCGAAAAACGTGTACGATCCCAAATCGATATGTTAACTACCCGTTAACAGCTTAATAAAACAAATAAAAATTTTTGCCTAATATTTGTCAATTTAGCCAAAAAAGAAATTAATGGAGTTGGATATGTCAAACTGTTGTACTGGAGGAGAGGCAAGGAAAAAATCTTCCTTTTCCTGTCAGTGTGAAGGCCAAAAAGCTACCTCGTTGCAGCAACACCATGAAACAAGGGAAATAAATAAAATCCGCTATATTGTGATCGGTATTGTGGCTCTTGCTGTCTGGTGGGTCGTGTACTCAGGTATTGTGCCGCTTTCCCAATGGATTGCCTACGACCTCTTTCCCCTTGAAAAGGGTAGTCCGTTGGGGGATTCCGTCGAATTCTTTTTTTATGACACGGCAAAGATTCTCCTTTTGCTTGTCCTTATGGTTTACGTCATCGCTTGGTTGCGGGCTGGGATGCATGTTGAGCGAGTACGAAATTACCTGATGGGGAAAGGACGGGGCGTTGGATATTTTTTAGGAGCTGGCTTTGGGGCAATTACGCCGTTCTGTTCTTGTTCCAGTATCCCTCTCTTTTTGGGGTTCACCACAGCCCGCATACCTCTGGGCATTACCATGTCCTTTCTGATCACCTCACCGCTGATCAATGAAATTGCCGTGGTGCTGCTGTGGGGGCTTTTGGGATGGAAGTTCACAATCATTTATGTGGTAGTAGGTATGGTTGCGGGCATTATTGGCGGGGTGTTCATGGACGCAATCCGTGCGGAACGCTGGCTGCAACCTTTCCTTTTGGAGGCTATGAAGAATGCTCCTCCTCAGGCTATGGACATACAACCGGGGCAAGTACCCAAAATAGGGCTTATGGAACGCCATACTTTTGCCTACTCCGAGACAAGCAGCATTTTCCGTCGCGTCTGGCTATGGGTGATCGTCGGTGTAGGCCTCGGAGCATTATTGCACGGTTTTGTACCGCAGGAGTGGTTTACGGAAAACTTGGGAGCGGGTCAGTGGTGGTCTGTTCCTCTGGCTGTTGCCGTGGGCATTCCGCTGTATACCAATGTCACGGGTATTATTCCGGTTATGGAAAGCCTACTGCTCAAGGGGTTGCCCCTGGGAACGACTCTGGCCTTCTGCATGAGCACTGTGGCCGCGAGCCTGCCGGAAGTGCTCATGCTCAAGCAGGTCATGAGCTGGAAGCTGCTGGCGGTATTTCTTGGCATGTTATTGATTATATTTACGCTTGTAGGTTGGTTATTTAACCTTCTTCACATGCAAAATTTCTAACCTGATGAGGTCCGCTATGTTGATCAAGGTTCTCGGCCCCGGCTGTGCCAAATGTAAAGAAGTTGAAAAGGTTATCAACGTTGTCGTCCAAGAGTCCGGCAGTTCTGCCAAAGTCGAAAAGGTTACTGACTTTAAGGAAATGATGGCTCTCGGCGTCATGTCCACTCCTGCGGTGATAATCGACGGCACAATTATGTGTACGGGGCGCATTCCATCCAAGTTGGAAGTTATGGAGTGGATTCACTGAGTAGCGCCTTCCATCTGAATTCGTTCAGGGTATTTCCTCCTGCCTCACCGTGACACAGTGAGCGCAGGAGGATTTTTTATGGCTGTTCTTCCCTTGCGTCACTTCTCCCCGGTCGAGTTCCGCTGCAAGTGCGGGTGCGGCGCAGGCATAGAGAAGATGGACGCCGACCTGCTCCAGATGCTCGACGAGGCCCGTGATCTGGCGGGCATCCCGTTCCCCCTTTCTTCCGCGTACCGTTGCCCGAAGCACAACAAGGCGGTCGGCGGCGTGCCCACCTCCGCGCACACTCGCGGCTATGCCGTGGATATCCGCTGCGTGGATTCCCATTCCCGTTTCGTCATGCTGCAAGCCCTGCTTGAGGCCGGATTCCGGCGCGTCGAGCTGGCTCCGACGTGGATCCATGTGGACAACGACCCGGACAAGCCGCGTGACGTGGCCTTTTACCAGCATGGAGGCAAGTACTGATGGAAGCGACCGTGATTGATTTCATCTTTTCGACCTTGATGAGCCTTTCCGCGCAGTACCCCGACGCGGCGTGGCTCGTCACCGCCCTGAGCGTGGTCATGACCGTGTGCGGCCTGTGCGCCGTGGCCACCGTATGGATGCCCGTGCCGAAGGAACCGACTGGGCTTTATGCCGTCTTCTACCGCTGGACCCATGCCCTTGCCGCACACTTCGGGCAGAACAAGGGCGCCGTGGCTGACGGCAAGTCCGAAACCGTGAAGGCCGAAGTCAAGGCCGTGACGGGGAAGTGATGTGCGGGCCGTCCTTGAGTTCCTCACCTCGTTCGTTGAACTCATCAAGCTGTGGCTGCGTCAACGGTACGGCGAACGCCGCGAGGCTGATCGCGCTGCTGTTCGTGATGACGCTGGCGGCGAGTGGGTGCGCTCGATGGGCGGAACCGACCGCCGCGACAAGCCCGGCTCCGCTGACGCCGGGGGCCGTCGTGACGGGTGAATGGTCCTACACCTACCGGGGCGAGACGTTCACCGAGTCCGGCGAGTGGGTGCACCTGCCCGCTGGCGAGGCCGGGAACCTGCTCCTGTGGATCAAGGGCGTGGAGGCGGGGCGATGAACGACGACGTGCAGCTTGTCCGCGAGATCGGGGAAGTGAAGGCCGAGCTTTCCGGGCTCAAGGCCGAGGTCGCGGGCACTAACCAGCGTCTCGACGACATCGTGATCACCCAGCTTAAGGATCATGGAAAACGCCTCGCAGCACTGGATGTCCGTATCGCCGCGCTTGAAGCTGCCGAGAACAAACGCGCCGGGGGGCTGTCCGTCCTTGCTGGCGTGGCTGCTGCGGCCGGCAGCCTCGGCGCGCTCATCATGAAACTGATCGGTCCAATGTGAGCTGCCGGGAATAGAAAAGAGGAAAAGCCCCCGACCGTGAGGAAGGGGGCTTTGTTGCGCGCCCCACATGCGTGGGGAAGACTCGCCGAGTGCGGGTGCGGTGGCGTTCATGTTGGAAACACCCCCACGTGTGTGGGGAAGATAAGGCCCATAAGTACAGCATTGAGAATGAGAAGGAAACACCTCCACATGCGTAGAGAAAGTGCCGGGTGAGTATTGAATTTATCAATACACCCAACTCTTGTAAAATCCTAGTAAGGTTGATGCGTTACTTCTGAGGCTTCTTTTTTTTGCCCTTCTGATTTGTCTAAAATAGATTGAATTCCTTGGTTAACCAAGGTGAGGTGCTTTTGAGTCTCGATTGACAGGTACTCCTGAAATATGGCTTGATAACCTCCATTTCTTTATGGGGGGAGACTATGTTACGCCAGATTTTGGAAGATTACCGGAAGCAGCAGTTTAATAAGGATAAAGGTGATGCTTTTGAACGCCTTGTCTGTGCGTGGTTGAAATGTGATCCGCAGTATCAATCTATTTTTTCTGATGTATGGCTTTGGAAAGACTGGCCCCAACGCAAGGAACAGGGATACACGCTTCCCGATACGGGTATTGACCTTGTAGCGAAGTTCCGGGAAGGCGAAACCTACTGTGCCATCCAGTGTAAGTTTTATGACTCCCCGGTTGCCATGAGTGACCTCGGGAACTTCTTTACGCTGTCGGGCAAGGGAGGATTCTCCCAACGGATTATCGTAGCCACGGCTCCCCTCACCAAACATGCTGCCGATGCGCTGGAAGGACAGACCATCCCGGTTTCACTGATTACGCTGGAAGATATGGAAGAGGCCCCCATAGACTGGACGGCCTTTTCTCTGGACAAGCCGGACGAGCTAAAATGCAGCACTGTGAAAAAGACGCCGCGTCCGCATCAGGAAGAGGCGTTGGAAGCCGTTTTGAAAGGATTTGAGGCTCACGACCGGGGCAAGCTCATCATGGCCTGCGGAACGGGCAAAACGTACACCTCCCTTGTTATCGCGCAAAAAATGGTAAAGCCCGGCGGCACGGTGCTTTTTCTGGTTCCATCCATATCTCTACTCTCCCAGACACTCCGAGCATGGACGGCGGACGCTTCCGTTCCCCTGCGGTGTTTTGCCGTCTGTTCGGACTCCAAGGCCAGCCGTAATGAAGAAGATATGCGCATCTCGGAAATGGCCTATCCTTCCACCACCAACCCGCACAAGCTGGCAAAAGCCTTTGAATCGACGCAGGACAACACCGCTTTAACGATCATTTTTTCCACGTATCAGTCCATTGATGTAGTGCATCAGGCGCAAGCAGCGGCGGGCTTCACGTTCGATCTGATTATCTGTGATGAAGCGCACCGGACGGCGGGTTATACCGCGAAGGATGAAGACCATTCCGCTTTCGTCAAGGTACACGACAACAGCCATATCCGGGGCAAAAAACGGCTGTATATGACGGCAACGCCGCGTATCTATGCCGAAGCAAGCAAGGACAGGGCAAAGGATCTGGGGACGGAAGTTTTTTCCATGGACGATCCGCAGAAGTTCGGGCCGCTTTTCCATCGCTTGCGGTTTGATGAAGCCGTGCGGCGTGACCTGCTCTCGGATTACAAGGTGTTGATCATTGCGGTGGATGAGCGCCACGTCAACTTGAGCCTGCAATCCCGCATCGGGGACAGCGGGGATGAGCTGAACCTTGACGATGCCGTCAAAATTGTGGGTTGCTGGACAGGATTAGGCAAACGGCTTGCCGAAGACGATAAGGCGGATGTGGCGTCCGATCCCAAACCCATGCGTACCGCACTGGCCTTTGCTGGTAACATCAAGCATTCCAAACTGGTTGCCAAGGAATTTTCACGCATCGCCGATGAGCTTGGCGGCAAGGTCAATCTGCCCCGGCTTTTCGCCGAACATGTTGACGGAACCATGAACGTGGTGGAGCGCAACCAGAAACTCTCGTGGCTCAAGGCCAATGCCGTCAGCGAAGAAAATGAGTGCCGCATTCTGACCAATGCCAAGTGCCTTTCGGAAGGCGTGGACGTTCCGGCTCTGGACTGTGCCATCTTTCTGAATCCGCGAGATTCCGTTGTGGACGTGGTGCAGTCTGTTGGTCGGGTCATGCGTAAAGCTCCGGGCAAAAAGTACGGCTATGTCATTCTGCCCATCGGCATAGCGATGGGGGCATCCCCGGAAAATGCTCTGAATAACAACAAGAAATACCGCACCGTGTGGCAGGTGCTCAATGCGTTGCGGGCGCATGACGACAGGCTGGATAATCAGTTTGCCAAGATTGACCTGACGGGCAAAAGCAACGGTGTTGTGCAGATCATTGGTGTTGGCGGCGATGGTGAGGATAAACAGGATCGCATTCCGGGCGAATGGCTTACGCTTCCCCTTGCCTCGCAGGAGTTTGGGGAATGGCAGGATGCCATTTATGGAAAGATTGTTCACAAGTGTGGGGACAGGCAGTATTGGGAGACGTGGGCAAAGGACATCGCCAGTATTGCGGAACGGCATCAGATGCGCATCCGCACTATGCTGGAACACCCTACGGATGAACAGCGGGCCGCCTTTGACACCTTTATTGACGGATTACGCCGCAACCTGAACCCGTCCATTGACCGGGAACAGGCCGTTGAAATGCTGGCGCAGCATGTCATTACCAAACCTGTTTTCGATGCGCTGTTTGAAGGCTACGCCTTTACGGAACACAATCCGGTTTCGCAGTCCATGCAGGGCATTCTGGACGTACTGAAAGGGCAGGCTCTGGAGAAGGACCTTGATGCGCTGGAAGGCTTTTACGCCAGCATCCGGGAACGGGTAAAAGGCGTCAATGACCCAACCGCCCGGCAAAAGCTCATTGTGGAGCTGTATGACAAGTTCTTCAAGGCGGCGTTTCCCAAGATGGTGGAACGCCTCGGCATCGTCTACACGCCTGTTGAGGTGGTGGATTTCATCATCCGCAGCGCGGACAAGGCGTTGCAGGAACACTTTGGTTGCAGTCTCAAGGATGAGGGCATCCATATTCTTGACCCCTTCACGGGGACTGGGACGTTCCCCGTCCGCATGATGGAAAGCGGACTCATCCCTCCGGACATGCTGCCCTTGAAGTATCGTTATGAGCTGCATGCCAACGAAATTGTGTTGCTGGCCTATTACATTGCGGCAATCAACATTGAGGAAGCCTATCACCGCGTGACCGGAAAGCCGTATCAACCGTTTCCCGGCATTTGCCTGACGGATACCTTTCAGTTGAATGAAACGGATGGCAAGATAGATATTGGTCTACCTGAAAATGCCGAGCGTGTGGAAGAGCAAAAACGTCGGGACATTCGCGTCATTGTCGGTAATCCGCCCTATTCAGTGGGGCAGAACAACGCCAACGACAACAATCAGAATTTAAAATATCCGAATCTGGATAAACGTATTGCTGCAACCTATGTCGCCCACTCTACAGCTACGCTGAAAAACAGTCTGTATGATTCCTATATTCGGGCGTTCCGCTGGGCCTCGGATCGCATCGGCAACAAAGGTGTGATCTGTTTTGTTACCAATGGCTATTGGCTGGACAGCAATACGGCGGACGGTTTCCGCCATGAGCTGGAAAAAGAATTTTCCGCCGTCTATGTCTTCAATTTGCGGGGAAATCAACGGACATCCGGCGAACTGTCCCGTAGGGAAGGTGGCAAAATTTTTGGTTCCGGCTCCCGTACCCCTGTTGCCATCACCCTGCTCATCAAGAAACCGGGACACACGGGCAAGGCACAGATTTTTTATCATGATATAGGGGACTATCTGACACGGGAAGAGAAACTGCACAAGGTGAAGACCTTTGCTGACTATGCCGTCATGCCGTGGGAACAATTGCACCCCAACGAACACAATGACTGGATCAACCAGCGTTGCGGCGACTTTGATGACTTTGTCCCGCTCAATGATGGGGATACGGCGATATTCTGTATGCGTTCTGGCGGATTGAAAACCAACCGTGATGCGTGGTGCTATAATTTTAGCAACGAGCAATTGACATCTACAATGAAGGATATGATTGATTGTTACAACCAATATATTGGATCGTATACCGAAAAAAATGTTGATAATTTGATTGCTATAAGTGCACACAGAATAAAATGGACTGTAAATTTACAATTATATTTTTATAAAAATATAGTTTGTTCTTTTTATAAAGACCATATAGTGAAATCTCTGTATAGGCCATTTCAAAAGCAATGTGTGTATTTTGATAGTATGCTTAATGAGCGTCCTGGGCGTCAACCTTCTATTTTTCCTACTGCCAACCATAAAAATTTGGCTATTGTTGTTCCGGGTGTTGGAGGTAGAAAAGATTTTAACTGTATTCTTGTAAATGTACTTCCTGATTTGTACATGCAGGAGGGTGGTCAATGTTTCCCTCTATACTATTATGAAAGAAATGAACCGAAAGGGAAAACTACGGAACAAGGTTTTCTGATACCCCAGAAAAGCAAGCCGAAACAGTTGGGTTTGCCCCTGCCCAAAACAGTGACGGAAGAATATACCCGTAAGGATGCCATTACTGATGCGGGGCTGGAACACTTCCAGACGCACTATGAAGACAACCGTATCACCAAGGAAGACCTGTTCTATTACGTCTACGGGATACTGCATTCCCCGAAGTATCGCGAAAAGTACGCCGCCGATCTCAAAAAGATGTTGCCCCGTGTGCCGCTGGCCCCGGACTTCTGGGGATTCAGCAAGGCAGGCCGGGAACTTGCGCACTGGCATCTGGACTATGAGCAGGTGGAGCCGTGGCCTGTAGAGGAAGAACGCAAGCCGCAAGGCGATATGGACGACTTCACCTATTACCATGTGGAGAAGATGCGTTTCCCCAAAAAGGGTGAAAGGGGAACCATCATCTACAACGGCAACATCACCTTCAAGGGCATTCCACTGGAAGCCTATGATTACGTTGTAAATGGTAAAAGTGCACTGAATTGGATCATGGAACGCTATGCGATCACGACGGACAAGGACAGCGGCATCCGTAACGACCCCAATGACTGGTGTAGAGAGCACAACGACCCGACCTATATCTACAATCTTGTGAAACGCATCATCCGCGTCAGTTTGGAAACAAATCGGATAGTTGCCGGGTTGCCTGATATTGATGGTGAAGGTAAATAAAATAGCCTGACAGTAACTTATGGGCCCTTGGAACATTCCGAGGGCCTTTTTGTTTTACTTGGGAAGAATCATCAAGCGCATCCGAAACTTGTTCAGGGTGCGCTTTTTTTGTGTCTTGCGGCATTGTGGCGACATGAGCGTGAAGGGGGGAAGAAAGTGGGGAGGGGAGGGAATCGGATCTCTGGAGCACACAGCCCCATGACCGCGTGTGCCCCTTTACGCACAGTTTCGGGAAAATTTAGGGGGGTAATTTTGTGGGCAAGCATGGGGGCATGTACGGGGCGCAGTGGCGCAAGGCGCGGATTGCCTTTCTGCGGGAGCATCCGTTTTGCGCGATGTGCGGGAAGGCCCTGCGCGGTGCCGACGCCGTGGTCGACCATATCCGCCCGCACCGAGGGGACCCCGTGCTGTTTTGGGACGAGAACAACTGGCAGGCGCTCTGCAAGTTTTGTCACGACTCCCGCAAGCAGCGGGTGGAGCACGGCGGCATCATTGGCGGCCATGACGAGAACGGGATGCCCACGGACAAGTCGCATCCTTGGAATGCGGGGATGTGATGGGAGCGCGGGGCCCGGAACCTGAACAGTCAAGGCGGCTGCGGATGATGACGCCCGCCGGGAGTTTTTTCCCGCACCCGGAGGGTATGTCCGAGGATGCGGCGGAACTGTGGCGGCATATCGTGGACGCGCACCCGCGAGGCTATTTTCAGGCCGGGGACGTGCCCCTACTGCGGGCCTACTGCGAAGAGTATGCGCGCCGCAACCGTGCGGAACGGATGCTTGCCGAGCAGGGCGAGGTCATTGAGACGGCTTCCGGCGCGGTGAAGCGCAACCCTTGGCACGAGGTGCTCGTGAACAGCAACAGTTCTCTGAGCCAGCTGGCGACAAAGCTGCGTCTGTGCGTGAACAGCCGCATCAACGCCAAGGCTGCCGGGAAGGATGACGAGAAGCCGAAGTCCAAACGGTCCGGGCTGATGTTTGGAGCGTAGCCGGATGACCAGAGCGGAGAAAGTGATTGCCTTCATCAAAACCCTGCGGACGCCGGACGGCGCCGGAGTGGGGCAGCCGTTCGTATTGCGCGGCTGGCAGAAGGCGATCATCCGGGAGGTCTACGACGCGGAGGACGGGGAAGGGCGGCGCGTGGTGCGCCAGGCCGTGCTGTCCATGTCCCGCAAGAACGGCAAGACCGCGTTGGTGGCTGGGCTGTGCCTTGCGCACCTGTGCGGTCCGGAAGCCGTCAGGAACGGCCAGCTCTATTCGCTGGCGCACGACCGGGAACAGGCGTCCGTGCTGTTCAAGCTGATGACGGCCATGATCTACATGGACGAGGAGCTGTCCGAACGCCTGAACGTCGTCGAGTCGCGCAAGAGGCTGGTCGATCCGGTGAGCGGTTCCGAATTCACGGCCCTGTCCAGCGAGACGCGGGGCAAACACGGCAAGTCGTCATCCTTCATCGTGTTCGACGAGCTGGCGCAGTTTGGCGCGGACCGCGAGCTGTACGATGTGATGATGACCTCGCGGGGCGCGCACGCCGATCCGCTGGTGTGGTGCATTTCGACACAGGCCGCCAGCGACAACGCCGTCCTTTCCGAGCTCATTGACTACGGCCAGAAGGTGAATCGGGGCGAGATCGAAGACCCGAAGTTCAAGACGTTCCTTTTTTCGGTGCCGATGGATGCGGATCCGTGGGATGAGGCCAACTGGTATCTGGCGAACCCCGCCCTTGGCGATTTCCGGTCTTTGGAAGACATGCGCGAGATGGCGGAGAAGGCGAAACGGATGCCCGCGGCTGAGGCGGCATTCCGTAACCTCTATCTCAACCAGCGCGTGGACGGCGCGGCGCATTTCATCACCCCGGAAGTCTGGCGGCGGAGCGGCGGGGAACCGGATTTGGCGCTGTTTGAGGATTTGCCCGTGTTCGGCGGACTCGATCTGTCCGGAAAGAACGACCTTACCGCGCTGATGCTGACGGTTCAGGACGAACAGGGGGACAGGCACGTCATGCCGCTGTTCTGGACGCCCGCCGAGGGCATCCGGGAGCGTTCGGAGCGGGATCACGTCCGGTACGACCTCTGGGCGCGGCAAGGCTTTCTGAACACCACACCGGGCCGGACCATCGACTATCGGTTCGTAGCCCGCAACATCGCGGAACTGCACGGCAGGATGACTATCGCCGGGCTGAAATTCGACCGTTGGCGCATCGACGACATGGTGCGGGCCCTGCGCGAGGAAGGCGTGGACGCATGGGTGGAAGGCAGGGACGAGCCCATGCCCGGAGGCTTGCGGATGATCCCGCATGGGCAGGGCTTCCGGGACATGAACCCGGCGGTGGAAACGCTGGAGGACGTGCTTGCCGAGGGAGCCATGCGTCACGGGATGCATCCCGTTCTGACCATGTGTGCCTCGAACGTGCGGGTGCAGCAGGACCCGAGCGGGAACCGCAAGTTCGACAAGATCAAGAGTACGGGCCGGATTGACGGGATTGTCGCGCTGGCGATGGCCATGAACGGGGCCGTGGGCGGGGTTCCGGTCGAGGAAGATACCTTTTTTGTCGAGGTGTGGTGATGGGATTGTTAGACTGGTTCCGAAAGTCCGGCCCTGAGCCTGTGGGCGGTTACGATCAGCTTGTCGCGCTGTTCAGCGGCGTGGCGGCCCGTAGCGGTGTGGCCGTGAACGCGCGGACGGCGCTGGAGTGTTCCGCTGTGCTGGCCTGCGTGCGGGTGATCGCCAACGGGCTGGCGCAGGTCCCCTTCAAGCTTTACCGGGCGGAAGGCAGGAACCGGAACCCCGCTGTCGGGCACGGGCTGTACGAGCTTATGGACATGGCCCCCAATGAATTTCAGACGGCGTTCGAGTTCCGCCACATGCTGGCGTTGCACCTGTGCCTCACCGGGAACGCCTACATCTGGCTGAACAGGGTAGGGGGCCGCATCGTCGAGATGCTGCCTTACCCGCCCGGCTGCGTGTCCATCGAGCGCGACGGCTGGGAGCTGACCTACCGGATCACCACGCAGGACAAGCGGTACATCACGGTCCCGCGCAAGGACATGTGGCATGTCCGTTGGCTGTCGTGGGACGGCGTTTCCGGCCTCGACGGGGTGGTGCTGGCCCGGGAAGCCATCGGGCTGTCCCTCGCGCTGGAAACGCACGGGGCATCCTCGTTCCGCAACGGCGTCAGGCCATCCGGCATCCTGTCCACGGATCAAGGCCTTAACAAGGATCAGCGCAAGGATCTCCGCACGGCGTGGGAAGCGGCCTTTGCGGGAACGGAGAACGCGGGAAGGGCCGCCGTACTCGGTTCCGGCATGAAGTGGACGCAGCTTTCCATGCCGAACGACGCCGCGCAGTTCATTGAATCCCGCCAGTATCAGGTCGAAGAGGTGTGCCGGGCGTTCGGCGTCCTGCCGATCATGGTGGGGCGTTCGGACAAGGCCAGCACCTACGCCAGCGCGGAACAGATGTTTTTGCAGCATGCCGTCCACACGTTGGGGCCTTGGTACGCCTGCCTCGAAAAGAGCGCGTCCCGGTGGCTCCTGAGCGAAGCGGAGCGACGGGACGGCTACTATTTCAAGTTCAACATCAACGGCCTCATGCGCGGGGCGGCGAAGGATCGGGCCGAGTTCTACACGCGGCTGTACGGCGTGGGGGCGCTGTCCCCCAACGACATCCGGGAGCTTGAGGACATGAACCCCTATGTGGGCGGCGACGAATACCGTGTGCCGCTGAATATGGCCGAGCCGGGGCAGAACCCAATGGAAGGAGACGAGGATGGAAAGGCTTGATTGCGGCCTTGTCGAGCTGAAGGCGGCTCCCGATGCCGGGGCCGATTCCATGACCTTCAGCGGGTACGGGGCTGTGTTCGGGAACATGGATGCCTACGGCGACGTGATCGCCAACGGCGCGTTCACCAAGACCATAGCCGACTTCAAGACGTCCGGCGTCTGGCCGGCCATGCTTTCGCAGCACGGCGGCTGGGACATGAGCGCGGAGTCTTTGACGCCCATCGGCGTGTGGACGGAGATGCGGGAGGACGAACACGGGCTGTACGTCGAGGGCAGGCTTGCGGATACGCCGAGAGGCCGCGAGATGTACGCGCTCATGAATATGCAGCCCCGTCCTGCCATCAACGGCATGTCCATCGGCTTCCGGGCCATCGAATGGGCGAACCGGAGCAAGCCGGATGAGCCGCGCCGCACGTTGAAGCGCGTGGAGTTGGTGGAACTTTCCCTTGTCACCTTCCCGGCCAACGGCAAGGCGCGGGTGACGGGGATCAAGAGCGATGCGGACGGCCCGTCCATCCGCGACGCCGAGAAAGCCCTGCGGGATGCCGGGTTTTCGCGTGTACAGGCAAAGGCCATCCTTGCCGATGGTTTCAGGGCCATGCCTCTGCGGGATGCCGAGGAAGGCGGTGTTGGGGAGCTTGCCGCGCTGGTGCGGCGCAACATCATGACCCTCAGAGGGTAGGAGTTTTCATGGATAAGGAACTGAAGGATCTTCTTGAAGAGCAGAACAGGGCGTTCGACGAATTCAAGAAATCCAACGACGAACTGTTGAAGGCCAAGGCCGAGGGCAAGGCCGTTTCCGAGCTTGAGGCCAAAGTGGGATCAGCCGAAGCCGAGATCGCCCGCCTGTCCAAGGAACTGGACGAGGTGGCGAAGAAGGCCAACCGCCCCGGCGCGGCGGGGAACGACGAAAAGGTGCATATCGAGGCCGAACACAAGGCTGGTTGGCTGAAATGGATCCGCAAGGGTGACGATGCCGGGCTTTCCGGGCTGGAAGCGAAGGCGATCAGCGTGGGTACGCAGGCGGACGGCGGTTACGCCGTTCCCGTCGAGCAGGATCGGGAAATTCTGCGC
Organism: Bilophila sp. 4_1_30; assembly: GCF_000224655.1. NCBI lineage: Bacteria > Pseudomonadati > Thermodesulfobacteriota > Desulfovibrionia > Desulfovibrionales > Desulfovibrionaceae > Bilophila > Bilophila sp. 4_1_30. Next base: position 596,968 of record NZ_JH114233.1, on the reverse strand, counting down.
CTGCTGCGCGAGCAGTCGCCCATGCGTCAGGTGTGCCGCGTCGTGACCATCGGCACTGAGGACTTCCGCAAGCTGGTCAATCTCGGCGGCACGGCTTCCGGCTGGGTGGGCGAAAAGGCGGCCCGTTCCGAAACGGCCACGGCGAAGTTCGCGGAACTCAAGCCCGTGTTCGGGGAAATCTATGCCAATCCCGCCGTGACCCAGAAGGCGCTGGACGATCTGTTCTTCAATGTGGAGTCCGAACTGGCGGCGGACATCGCCATTCAGTTCGCGGAGCAGGAAGGGGCCGCGTTCCTTACCGGAAACGGGACGGACAAGCCCAAGGGGTTGCTGGACCATACGCAGAGCGAGGAAGCCGACGGCACCCGTGCGTTCGGTACGCTGCAATGCCTCAAGACGGGAGTGGCGGATGGTTTCAAGGCCTCCAATCCCGCCGATGACCTCGTTGACCTCATCTATGCTCTCAAAAAGGGCCACCGTACCGGAGCGCAGTGGATGATGAACGGCAAGACGCTCTCCGTGATCCGCAAATGGAAGGACACGGACGGCAATTACCTGTGGCAGCCGGGCCTGCTCGCCGGGCAGCCTTCCCAGATCCTTGGTTATGGCATCGTGGAGAACGAGGACATGCCGGATGTCGGCGCCAACGCCACCCCGGTTTTGTTCGGCAACTATGCCCGCGCCTACTGGATTTTCGATCGTATCGGCATTCGCAGCCTGCGCGATCCGTTCACCAACAAGCCCTACGTCCATTTCTACACCACGAAGCGGGTGGGCGGCATGCTGGTGGATTCCGAGGCTGTGAAGATCCTCAAGTGCGCGGTTGCGTAAGGGGCGGGCCATGAAGGTTACGCTGACGAAGCCGTTCCGCTACTGGCGGCACGGGTATGCCCCGGAGGATTACCCCGCTGGGGAGGCCGAAATGGACGAGGAAGCGGCGCTGTGCGCGGAGCAGTGCGGATGCACCGCCCAATCCGCCAAAAAGCCCGAACCGCCCAAAGATAAAAAAACCGAGGAATGACCGCCATGACCATCCGTCAGCTGACCCCGCCCGAATCCGAACCAGTGACGCTGGAACAGGCGAAAGGCTTTGTCCGAGTGGATACCGATGCGGACGACGCCTTGCTGTCCTTGCTTATCACAGCGGCCCGGCAGGAAGCCGAGGCAATCACCGGGCGCGCACTCGGGGAATCGACGTGGGCCGTTTCCCTCCCTTCGTTGTCCGGTATGCTTGAGGTTCCGCTGGTTCCCTGCACGGAGCTTGTGGGGGCGGCTGTGGACGGCATGGCGGTCAAACCCGAACAGTACGGTTTCGTCCCTTCCGGGATGGCCCTGCGGGAACCGTTGCGGGCGGCCTTCATCCCCGGCCCGGATTTTCCGCAGGGGGAAACCGTGCTGACGGTGAGGGCGGGCTATCCCGCCGAGAGGTTCCCGGAACCGATCCGCCAGTGGATGCTGGTGCGGATCGGGACGCTGTACGAACAGCGGGAGAGCTTCGCCGTGGGGTCGAACTTCAATGAGTTTGGGCGGTCATTCGTGGATTGCCTGCTTGATCCCTATGTCGTCGCGGGGGGCTTCTGATGCGTGCCGGTTCCCTTCGCCACCGCGTGACCATCCAGCGGTATGAGCTTGTCGTGGACGAGTACGGCGCACCGTTAAGGCGGGAGTCGTGGAAGGACGTGGCCACGGTGTGGGCATCGGTCGATGCCGTGAGCGGGCGGGAGTTTTTCGCCTCGCAGCAGGTGCAGTCCGAAGTGACGCACAAGGTCACGATCCGCTTCCGGCCCGGCGTGGCGGCGGACATGCGGATTGTGCACGGCGGTAAGGTATTCGGCATTGTCGCGCCGTTGCCTGACAACAGGGGCACGCGGCTGGTGCTGATGTGCCGGGAGGTGAGCTGTGAGCAATGACGTCGTGGTGGACATTCCCATCGAAGACATCCGGGCGGGCGTCCGGGCGGAGATTGATTCCGATTTGGGAGGCATTGCCGCGCAGGTCTTTGAAAAGGCCAAGGCTTCGACGGCGTTCAGGGACAAGACGGGAAGGCTGCGGCAATCCATCTGGATTTACCGCTCGAAGTACAAGGACGGCGGCTATGTGGTCTATGTGAAGGCCCCGCACAGCCACCTTGTGGAGTTCGGGCACGCCGTGGTGGCCAAAGACGGGAAAGTCCTTGAACACCGGGTGCCGGGCAAGTTCTTCCTCCGCAAGGCCAGAAACGCCGTCCGCCGCACGGTGGACGAAACCCTGCGCGGCATGTTGGGGGATGCTCACTTTGGCAAGCGCCGTTGATTTTGAAACAGCCCTCCTGCGCACGCTGCGGGAGGATGCGGGGCTGTCCGCGCTGGTGGGGAACAAGGTTTTCCCGCTCGCCATCCCCGCCGGGAACTATCTGCCCTGCGTCACCTTCCAGCGCCTCGGCGGGAGGCCCGCCAACACGTTGGCCGGACCTTCCGGGCTGGAGGAGATCGACCTTCTGATCGACGCATGGGCACGGGACTACCACGAGGCTAAAGCCGTGGCCAAGGCCGTGCGCGCCGCCATGCCGCCGAGCGGTCCGTGGTTCAGCGCGCATCTGATCGAGGATCAGGATTTGTACGAGGATGGGACGAATTACTTCCGCGTGAACATGGAGTTCAAGGTCTGGTTCCTCGAAACCGAATAGGAGATTGAAACATGCCCAACAAACAGATTGCGGTCGGCGCCAGAACCAAAGTCCTGATGGACGTGGAAACGTCCTACGGCGTGGCGCCGACTACGCCGGGGGGCGTCTTGCTTCCCATCAACTCGTTTTCCCTGAAGCCGTCCCGCGCCAAGAACACCCCGGGGACGCTGACGGGCCGCTATGACCCGGCGGAACCCTTTGACGGGAACCTTGAAGTGTCCGGCGGCGTTGTCGTCCCGGTTGACGCACGGGCTTTCGGCCACTGGCTCAGGGCCATGTTCGGGGCTCCGGCCACGGTCGGGACGGGAGAGCCCGCCGCCGCGCCGTTCACCCATGTCTGGAAATCCAACAAGGACATGCCGTCCCTCGTCATGCAGGCCACCTATGGGGACATCTACGGCCAGTTTGTAGGCTGCAAGGTGTCGTCTCTGGCTATGCAGGCGGGCGGCGACGGGGAATTGACCGCCACGGTCAACATGCTCGGGCGCGACGCCGAGTATGTGGATGCCGACTACAACGCCAGTGCTCCGGCTGTAGCCATGAAGCGGTTCAATAATTTTCAGGGTTCCCTGTTGAGCGGCGGCGCGGAGATCGGCGTGGTTACGGATTGCAGCCTCAATATTGATTTCGGGCTGGATTCGAGCATCCGCAAGCTCGGCGATAAGGGGCGGGTCTATGATCTGCCTCAGGGCGTCATGGCGGTTACCGGCAGCCTCACCGTGTTCATCACGGACAAGACCCTGCTCATGAAGGCCAAGAACAGCGAGGAACTCAGCCTTGATCTGTCGTTCGCCATCGATGAGGGCAACAAGCTGACGTTCAGCGTCCCGGAAGTGCAGCTCAGTTATGACGGCCCGACCGTGGACGGCCCCACGGGGATCAAGATGGCTCAGAGCTTTTCGGCCTACTACAACGACAACGCGGATAACGCCTCTGTCGTCGTTACCCTCGTCAATGACGTGGAATCCTATTAACCATCAACCATCAAAAGGAAAAACACCATGCGTACCGTTACTCTTTCCGGTCAGGACTTCATCGTGAACCCGCTCAAGGGCAAGGACATCAAGGCGCTCAAGGCGCAGGGCTTCGACCTCATGGGCGGCGGGTATTCGATTTCCGAGGGCATAGACGCGGTGTTCGCCACCGCCGGATTCGACGCGGCCCAGACGGACGAATTGCCCTTCCCCGACATCCTCGCCCTGCACAAGGCCATCGTGAACGAAACCTTCGGCGTGGCGGAAGAAGAAAAAAACTAGCGGCGGTCTGGGAGTGGCTTTCCGGCGACGGTGCGGAATACTGCGCCACCTGCCGGAAGGCCTCCCGGAACCGCGACGATCTGGATTGCGAAGAGTGCGAGGGGCGTTGCCCGGATCTCATGCCCGACAACGCGGATGCGTGGGAACTGCTCCAAGCGGGCGCTACCCAACTCCACATGTCCGGCATGGGCGGCCCGGTGGGGTTTGACTACAACGCGCTGGCGCTGGTGGCGGAAGCTTTCGGCATCGAACTGACGCCCGGCATGTGGCGGAAGGTACAGGCCGTGGAAACGGTCATCCGCCGCAACGCCGCGAAACAGGCTGAAAAAACGCAACAGGCTTCCGCATCTACGCGGTGAGCGGTTCATTGACAACGGCATAGCGATTTTTGCGGATGGAAAGGGCCGGGATGTGGGGTCCCGGCCTTGATTGTTCAATGGCTTTTGGGTTCAACACCACTTCCATAGTAAAATCTGGTAGAGCTACTTGGACTCTCCCTCAATTTTATTCCTCGAATTTTCCACTATCGAATTCTGTGATTTCAGACTCGAAATAGCTTGGATAATGCCAATTCCAGATATGCAGATAGCCAAAACAATGAACCATGTTCCTGCATAAACCTGATGCATGGCTGATTGTGCGTTCTGATATGCCAGAAAAGCTTCAAGTGCTGCGAACGCTCCAAAGAGTATCAATATTCCTTGAATGACAGAAACCATTTGTCACTTCCCCCCCTGTTAGTTTTTCTTAACATGAGTCTCTACAATAGGTTTTCTTATTTTTTCGAACCATAACCTACAGAGAAAGTCAACTTTCATTCGCAGAAATCGCCATGCCGTATCAGACAGGAAGTGAGGCATGGCAAGAAAAACGCCCGGCATTTATATAGCGATCCGTGGTGATTACTCCGCGTTTGAAACCGATTTGAACCGCGCCAAAAAAATGGCGCAGGCGCAGGGTGATGCGATTGCGAAAAGTATTGGCAACGCGGTTTCCAAGGCGGATCTCACTGGGGGCATCAACAAGCTGACGCGGGAACTGAAGACGGCGCAGGCGGCCTTGTCTGCCGGTGCATTCAAGGGGCAAGTTTCGGGGCTGGAAGAGATTGCCAAGGCCGCCGGGGTCAGCTCGAAGCACCTTGAAGGCCTGACCAATTCCATGCTCAAGTCTCAGGCCGCCGCTACCGCGAACCGGGCTTTCGAGTATTTGCAGAAGAACGCCGGGCTATCCACGCTTGAGCTTGCTAAATTGCGGGTGCAGTTGGGCGATACATCCGGGGCTATGTCTACGCTTTGGAGCGGCGCGAAGGCCGCCGCCGTTCCGGTCATGGCCATCGGCGCGGCGGCGATTTATGCCGGAAAAGCTTGTTTTGACGCCTCGCTGCAAATGGACAGGCTAGTCAAATCATACACCACCATTGAAGGCTCCACCTCAGGGGCCGTCTCCCAACTCGATTACATCTATGAGATCAGCAACAAGCTCGGGCTCGAATTCCAGTCGACAGCAGAAGCGGCCAAGGGGTTCTTTGCCGCAGGGAAGGGGAGCGCGCTCCAAAAAGATCTGAACGGCATTTTTGAAGGCGTATCCCAAGCCGGTGCCGCTTTGTCCCTGAGCACAGAACAGATGGACGGCGTATTCCTCGCGTTGGGGCAAATGATCAGCAAAGGGAAGGTACAGGCGGAAGAACTGCGCGGGCAGTTGGGTGAACGCCTTCCCGGTGCTTTCAATCTTGCGGCCAGGGCAATGGGCGTCACCACCGCACAGCTCGACGATATGCTCAAGAAAGGGCAGGTCACTGCGGAAGATATGCTTCCCAAGCTAGCCGCCGTTCTGAAGGATGAGTTCGGGCCAGCGGCGGAACAGGCCGCACAAGGTGCACAGGGGGCGGTGAACCGCCTGAGCACGGAATGGAATTTGTTCAAAGCGACGGTGATGGACAACGGCCCTGTCATCACGGCTATTAATGCTATTACAGATGCTATGGGTAAGGCCAATGCCGCACAACGAGAACAAGAGCTTGAGAAAAGGATGGAGGCTGCGGGCTGGGAAAAGGCTACGACAATGCCCATGTGGGGTGTCCCATTTGGTGAAACAGTTAAAAAGTATACTGAAGAACAGAAAGAAATATTCAGAGAATACGAAAAAGTTGTTTTAGCAGATGCCCAAAAAATGAAATCAGTACAGGAGGAAGCGAATAAAATTCTTGCAGAAGGGGAGACTAGGACGGCAGATTTTCTTAAGAATACTACTGAAAGTAAAATCGCCGCATTGAATAAAGATTATGACGAAACGGTGTTAGCTCTTACCAAAAAAATGATTTTGTACCAGCAACAGGGACAGGATTTTTCTGGTCTTCAAAAAGAGCTTTTGAAGGTTGACGCAGAATATGATCGTCAGCTTGAAGCGTTGAACAAGAAAGGCATGAAATCCGCTGAAGATGCCGCGAAAAAAGCGGCATTGTCGGCCACCAATCTTGATGAGCTGCGGAAATCCGTAGAGGCGTTGGAGGCCGCGAATATCCCTGCCGCCAAGTCCTTTGACCAGATGGCGGAGAAAATCCGGGAGCAATCCAAGCAAACTCAAATTGCCATTGAAGCCGATGCCGCCCGCATGGTGGCCACCAAGAAACTCACCGTTGCGCAGGCGGAAGAGTGGAAGGGCCTCAAGGTTCGTGAGGACGCCGCAAAGACGACTCAGAAGCTGGCTGAGGTGGAAGCCAAGCGCGCCGAACAGGATAAAAAATATGCCGATCTCCGTCTCGACTTTGAGAAGCGATATGCCGACATGGTGGGCCTGTCGTCTGAAGCCGTGTCCAAATCTATCTCCAAGCAGGCGGAAGAGTACCGGAAGGCCATAGAAGCCGGAGAGAACGCCGCCGAGGAGCTGGTACGCCTTGAAGAATGGAAGCGTGACCAGATCCAGCGTGCCAGCCGCGAGGCGATGGACGGCGCACAGGTGGCCTTGCGCGACTATCAGGTCGAGGCCTCGAATCAGGCCAAGTCCATGAACGACGCTTTCCGTGGCCTGTTCTCTGGCATGGATTCCGGTTGGAAGTCGGCATGGGAGCAGATGATCGAGACGGGCAAGGTGTCCCTGTCGTCGTTCCGTTCCGTGTTCGCGTCCTTCCTTGCCGATTTGATGCATATGGCCATCACCCGGCCCATTACCGTCCAGATTGCGGGCGTGGTGTCGGGGATGCTCGGCACGGGCGGCGTGGCGTATGCGTCGGGGGGGAGTGGCGGCTCTGGAATAGGGCTCGGCAATTTGCCGTTCTCCAGCCTTTTGCCCGATTCGTGGACGTCTGGCACGGCAGGCCTCTTTTCCGGCATAACCGGGGGAATCAACAGTTTCGCTTCAAATTTGACGGGTGGTTTTTTCGCGTCTTCGGCAACTGAGGCTCAATTCAATGCATTGGCGAATAGCATTACAGGGGGTTGGGGGGTAGGAGGTTCCACGCTTCTCGGCACGCTCGGAGCGGCCGGTGCAGGGTTCGGCCTCGGTTCCCTTGCGGGCAGCCTGCTTTTCCCCAACCAGCCAAACATCAGCACAGGCGCGGGGATTGGTGGCGGGCTCGGCGCGGCCATCGGTTCTGTGGTGCCCGGCATCGGTACGCTCCTTGGCGGCGCAATCGGCAGCCTGCTTGGTGGGGGGATTGGTTCCCTCTTTGGCGGTGGTCGGCGGACGCACGCCAGCGTGTACGGCAAAATGGAGGACGTGGGCTTCTCGCGTGACCAGCAGACATATATTGACGCCTTTATGGGCGGGGCTTGGTATGACCGGGCCGGGAAGAAAGAAGCCGAGCCGTTCGCGCAGGGTATCGCCCAAGTCGCCAGCCAGACCGCCGGGAGCCTTTTGGATATTGCCGGGGCGTTGCCTGAGCAGATCCGCCAGCAGGCGCTGTCCGGTCTTGAGACGGCAACATGGTCCGCCGGACGGGGTATCTCCGACGCGTCGTGGAATTTTCAGTGGTGGGAAGAAGGCATGGCCGAGGAGCGGCTTGAGGAAGCGGCGCAGGATATGCGCAACCGGATGACCGCCGTAGCCCAACAGGTTTTTTCGAACGCGGGCATCTCGCAGTTCTTTGATTCGTTTGATGTCACCACTGACGAGGGGTTGCAGAAGGCGTCTACGGCGCTTTCCGCAATCAGCGCGGTGAAGAGCGCGACCGATGCCATCACGAGCCCACTGTCCGAGATGGAGCAACAGGCGCAGTCCGCCAAGGCGCAGCTCGACGCATGGACGCAGGGCATGAAGGATTCGGGCGTGAACGCGCAGTACGCTACGGGGCTCATCAATGAGTACCGGACGGCCTTCATCAACGACTACATCAAGACGCTAGACGAGTCCTTGCACCCGCTTTCGGCCTACGCGCAGGCGGTGAAGGCGGCGAACGAGGCCGTGGACCAGCGCAAGAAGGCGCTTGAAATCATCGGGGCGACGGAATCGCAGCTTGCGCAGGTCGAGGCCATGCGCGCCGAGGTGGTGAAACAGGCCACTGAGGAAATGCTGCGCTCGTTCGACCAGTCCGTCGCGCAGCGGTGGGCGGCGGTGAACGGCAACAGTGATGAGGTGGGCCGGGCCATATCGCAAGCCAACGAGTTGCGGGAG
>NZ_JH114233.1:585894-587792 GCF_000224655.1 Bilophila sp. 4_1_30 | reverse complement strand
GCGCTTGGCGGCGACTCCGACGCGGCGGGCCAGCTTGCGGGCGTGGGCACATCTCTGCTCGACATCGTGAAGCAGACGGCGGGGACGGAAGAGGAATACCTCGACGCTTTCTGGGCGGTGAACGCGCAGTTGAAGTCCGCGCAGGACGCGGCGGGCGCGCAGGTGTCCGCAGCCGACAAGCAGCTTGAAGCGTTGCAGGGCCAGCTTGATGTCCAGAACGCCGCGCTTGAACAGCTTCAGGGCCAGAGCGCGACGCTTGAAGAAATCGAAAAGCAGATTGCGGAATTGAGGCCGCTTCTGGATGCGGCCGGCGACAAGGCCGGGGTGAAGGCGTTCGCCCGTGGCGGGCTTGCCATGCCGGGCTGGTCCCTTGTGGGCGAGGAAGGGCCGGAACTGGTGAACTTCTCGCAGCCGGGGCGCGTCTACACGGCGGCGGATACGGCGGCGCTGTTCCGCAGCGCGACGCCCCGGGCGGCTGACACCGATTCGGGAAGCGATGCGGAGGTCAAGGCGCTGCGGCGGGAAGTCTACCAGCTTCGCCGGGACATGCTCATTTCCATGTCCGAGATCGCCAGATTTTCCCGCCGCACGTCCGACATGGTGGAAGCGTGGGACGCCGAGGGGATGCCGGGGGTGCGGGCATGAAGCTCATAGAGCCGCAGGCGATCCGGTTGCTGTCCAGCACCGTGCCGGAGAACGACGCCCCGGCGTGGGGTGCGGGCACAGCCTATGAGATCGGGGATTCCGTCATCCATGAGCACAGGGTCTACAAGGCCGTGACCGCCAGCACGGGGAAACAGCCGGATCAGCACAGTGAGGGAACCGACGCTTTCTGGCGGCTCATGGGGCCGACAAACCGTTACGCCATGCTCGACCAGTACGTGTCCACGCAGACGGTCGCGGCTGAGGGCGTCATGACGTTTGCGGTGACGTTCAACCGCTGTACGGCGTTCGCGCTCCTGAACTTCAAGGCCACCAGCATCCGGGCCGTGGTGAAGGACGGCGACGGCCTCGTCATGTACGACCGCACGGTGAATACGTTGAAGGACGTTGACGGCTACTGGAACTACTACTTCCTGCCTCTTGAGCGCATCGTTGATCAGGCCGTGACCAATATCCCCGTGTCGCCCGTGGCCACGCTTTATGTCTCGCTCACACAGGAGGGAGGCCCGGCGCTCGGGCAGGTCATCGCGGGGCAGGCGTGGCCCATCGGCACGACGCAGTACAATACCCGCCTCGGCATCCGGGACTATTCCAGAAAAGACACCGACGAGTTTGGCAACACGCGGCTGGTCAAGCGGGCCAACGCCAAGCGCACGAGCCTGCCGCTGTATTTACACCCGTCCCGGCTGGACAGCGTGCGGGAAATCCTCGCCCGGATGCACGGCCTTCCCGCGCTCTGGCTCGGGGACGACAACGAGGGGATCGGCTCCTACCAGTCGCTGACCGTGTGGGGCTGGCTTGAGGACTGGAACGCAACCGTCATCGGGCCGAATGAAATCAGCATGACCATTGATATACAGGGGTTGAAATAATGGCAGTGAATCAGATTTCAAAGATTTCGGATCTCCCGGAACCGCCGGACAGACTGGTGGGCGATCAGGGACGGTTTGACGTGCTGACGTTCAACAGTCTGAAAGCACAGAAAAAGATGGTCAATGAGGACTTGAACAAGACGCTTATCCCCGCGCTGAACCAGTTTGCCGTGGATGTGAACGCCAGCGTCGACGCGGCAAAAGCCAGCGAAACCTCGGCTCTCGCGTCAAAGAACAGCGCGGCCTCGTCCGCGGGCACGGCGACGACGAAGGCCGGGGAAGCCGCCGCATCCGCTAAGGCTGCGAAGACGTCCGAGACGTCGGCCCTTGCTTCGAAGAATGCGGCATCCTCTTCCGCAACCG
>NZ_JH114233.1:581593-585161 GCF_000224655.1 Bilophila sp. 4_1_30 | reverse complement strand
TCCCGTACCGTCTTATCGAGCTTTGACGATGCTACGACGCCGGGCAATTTTCATGTCCTGTGGATATACAACAACATCCGCACCTGACGGCATCCTAGAACAAAAACCAATATGCAGATGGCGTACTAGAAGTAAGAGATAATAGATCGGCAAGTTTTGTGTCTTCATTTGCGAGATTAATGCAACGTCTCACTATTATAGGTGGTGCTACTCGTGCGGATTCCGCACGTATCTTTGTGCGCACTCAGTCGTGGGGCGTAACCCGTGAGTGGTTTCCGTGGGTCGAATTGGTTTCGTACAACAAATTCGGCGACGGTTTCCGCAACACCAACGGCATCATCTCCGTCCCCGAATACGATGGTGCAACGGCATCGACTGCCGGGACGAGCGGCCTTGTGCCGCCCGCAACCGCCGGGCAGCATGAAAGCTTTTTGACCGGAAGCGGGGAGTACAAGCCCGCGCTCACCAAGGTTTCCGACAGCGTGAGTCTGGCGGATTCAACGACGGTGGCGTCCGCCAAGGCCGTGAAGACGGCCTATGAGCTGGCCAAGAAGGCTCTCCCCAAGTCTGGTGGGGCTGTTTCGGGAAACATGGACGTGACAGGAATATTTACGGTCAAAGCCCCTGCCGGATCAGCGGAAGGAGGTGAGATACATCTGACAAATGGTACGGATGGGAGCTACTTCGCGATAATCGATACCACAGGAAATCAAATCAGATTTTTTGGTGGGCCGGGAGCTCCTGTAGCTGTCAATCTGGAAACCGGGAAGTTTGTAGGAAATCTAACCGGCAAAGCCGATTCTGCGGTTTCAGCTGACAACGCGTTAGCTTTTGCCGGAAGGCCGTGGATGGAGGGATTACATAATGACAACCCGAACTGGCTGCTTGGTTCGGTAAGTGATCAGCTGAGGCCCGTAAATGCGAGCATGTTAAAAGTATACGCGGCGGATAGAATCAATAACAGCAGTTTCGCTTACGGCAGGGCTAGTAATGGCTTTACCCTCCCCAATGGTGGTTCTTGGTTTGTTTTCTGTATATTAGATATTGATCTATCTCATGATAGCGTTAATGCCACGCCAACTTTCGCCGCTGGCGGAACATATCTCAATTCGAGCTTTGATGGCACTGGCTATACTTGGATCGGTATAAAAGTTTTGTAGGAGTCATTTATGTATGCTATTGCTGATTTTGATCTTACGAACGTCATTCATAGGCAAGATGGATCATATGTTGCGATCGTGAAGTGCAGTGGAATTCCTTATCACATTGCGTCTGATATTGATGACTACCGGCACTTGCTCTCGTCATTTTCGGAATACGTAAGTGCGCACCCCGAATGCGTGACCGAAGAACAACCGTATGTTCCGCCCGTACCGACGCTTGAGCAGACGAAAGCTGCAAAGCTTTCCGAGATCAATAAGGCCGCCGATGCCGCCATAGCCACACTCACGGCGACCTACCCGGACCGCGAAATCAGCACATTCGACAAGCAGGAATCCGAGGCCCGCGCCTATGCCGTCGATTCTACGGCTTCAACGCCACTCCTTTCGGCGTTGGCACAGGCTCGGGGTGTCCCTCCCGATGAGCTTGTGCGCAGGGTGCTCGCCAAGGCCGACGCCTTTGCCATGGCTTCCGGTTCAATTATCGGCCAGCGTCAGGCACTGGAAGATCGGCTTGATGCCTGTACGACGATGGAAGAGGTGCAGGGCATCACCGTCAACATCTCAATGCAGGGCGGGGGAGAAGCATGACATACGGCAAGCGAACGTTGATCGCCGTTGACCAGCTCATCAATACGCTCCTCGGCGGCTGGCCGGACGAAACCCTGTCCTCGCGCTGTTATCGTTGGGCGAGGGACGGCGTGCGGGCATGGCCCCGGCGCGTGGTGGACGGGCTGTTCTTCTGGCAGAGGGAGCACTGCAAGAGCAGTTATGAGAGCGAGAGGGAAGGGAGGCAATCGCCGCCGGAGTTACGGCGCGTGACCCCGGAAGCGTAAAACGTTAGAGTATGTTCAGGCAGAGGCGGGGGAGATTGGAGCCTCCCCCACCGGCCCGGTGTACGACCACCGGACCACGGCCCCACACGATAAGGACATATCGTGCAGAGTTTCCGCCAGTGTTCGTGCCCATGACGACAGGAGCTGAACAGAATAAACGGCAGGATTGGACGTTTCAGGGGTTTGCCCCAGAATTTGATGTCCATGTGCGGGAGCAGTTGCCGTGGTATGGGATGGCGACGGAATCCGTCGCGCTGATTGCGCGGCACTACATTCCCCGGCGAGGTCTGGTTTATGACCTCGGGGCCAGCACGGGGAACGTCGGACGGGCTCTCTCGCCGACGCTGGCAGAGAGAAACGCACGACTTATTGCGCTTGATGAAGTCCCGGATATGGTGAAGGCGTACAATGGGCCGGGGAGGGCGGTCATGGCTGACGTAGCCCGATACCCCTATAAGCCGTTTGATGTCGTGGTCTGTTTCCTCGTCCTCATGTTCCTGCCCGTCCCGGCGCGGCGGCGGTTGCTTGCGACGCTGCGGGAGAAGGTGAAGCCGGGCGGGGCTATCATCGTCGTGGACAAGGAAGAGTCGCCCGGCGGCTATCCGGCTACGGTGCTGTCCCGGCTGACGTGGGATTGCAAGCTCAGGCAGGGCGCGGAACCGGGGGCGGTGATGCGGAAAGAGCTTTCGCTGTCCGGCGTGCAGCGGCCTTTGTACAAGGGAGAGTTGGGGCCCGATGCCGTGGAGGTGTTCCGATTCGGGGATTTTGCGGGATGGTTGATTGAGGGATAGAAAAAGCCCTCTCGGTGGTAATCCGGGAGGGCTTTTTTAGACACATATTCTGACACATATTTGTGCCCGATTCCGCCACATTTTGACACATTCTGCTGAGTATAAATATAATTATTTAAGTGTATTAACTCGTATTATATACCCCGAATGGGGGTCTTTTTTTGTCTGGGGATCTGTGACGGGGTTTGCGCTTCGGGCGTATCCTTGGTGTGAGCGAGGATATGAACCTGTTGAATTCGGTCGATAAGAAAAGGTGACATTTTAAGTTTGTATGCTAATGAATGATAATATATCATGAAATATGAATATATTTTTGAGGAATAAGAATAAGGAAAAGCCCTGAACACATCGAGTGCTCAGGGCTTTTTCCTGATTTCCACATGGAAAAACCTGCTAGTTATACTTCCTTACGCCATAGATACCGACGACAACGGAGATGAGCATGAAAGCACCAGCGATGATCATAATAGGAAACATGGACATGGTGGACTCCTTTATCGTTATAGGTTTCAGAAAAAGGAAACACACAGCAGAAAAATCCGTACAAAAGTTTGTAGAGAACGCCCTTTCGTCGTGAATCCTGTCTAGCATCATTCATGGAAAAGGCACAAACGGAAAAAAATGTTCTTTTTGACAACTAAAACTTATTAGAGACGCTGCCATAACTGAAAAATGCCCGAGGCCGGAATCATCCTGCGGGCATTTTTAATAATCGGGCGGAAAGGGGAGGCGGAAGGGGCGGGGGCGGGCCACTTCATCGGCCTATGCCTCTCTCTCTCTC
>NZ_JH114233.1:573098-581446 GCF_000224655.1 Bilophila sp. 4_1_30 | reverse complement strand
CTCTCTCTCTCTCTCTCTCTCTCTCTCTCTCTCTCTCTCTCTCTCTTCCGTATCGTGGCGGCGCTTGGCGATGGCGCCGGGGGTGCTGCCGAAATGCTTCTTGAAAGCCGAGATAAAGGCGGAGACGGAATTGTAGCCGCAGTTCAGGGCGACGGCGGTGACGCTTTGCCCCTGCTCGATTTCGGTCATTGCGTGTTGGAGGCGCATGATTTGCAGCCAGCGTCCGAACGTTTGCCCGGTTTGCCGAATGAACAGGCGGGCGAGGGTTTTTTCGGACATGCCGAGATGGCGGCTCCAATCAGCCATGCATATCGGCGCGTCGGGTGCGGCCAAGGCTGCCGCGCACAGCTCCACCAGACGGTGCTCGGAAGGCATGAGCAGGGGCCCGCCAACTTCCTTGCTGGCTTTGAGGCGATCCATAAGCACCAGTGCGAGCCGTTTCCCTTCTTCCGTCGTGAAGTCCGGCTTGAGGTCGTCCACCGCAAAGAGGAGCTCTCGCAGCAGCGGGGACATTTCCAAACCGTGGCACTGCCGGAAACGGGGCGAACCCTCAAACAGGGAAGCATGGAAGAAAAGCGAGCGGTTCCATGAGGCTTCAGGCAGGTACCATTCATGCTGGACGCCCGGCGGGACCCATGTGGCGCGGTATCCCTGCCCGAGGAAGTTTCCCGTGTCCGAACACAGGACGATGCTGCCCGTGGCTACGAACAGCAGCTCCCCCCAGTCGGGATGGACATGCAGGTCGCTCCATGTCCCGGCATCCTGCCTTTCATTAAAGGCATAAATGAGTTGTGTTTCATCAACGAAACAGGCTTCGTTCGTCCGGGGATTCCAATAATGCTGCCGCAGCGCCATGATGCCCCCTGAACCGTATCGGACGGGATGGGCCTTTTGATACGGATAAATTGTTCTTTAATGTACAATATGTGTTGACAACGGGCGGATTGCGTCAATTGAAGATGCCGGTTCTTTTCTTAATGAAAACACTCCATTCAAAAATAGGCAAGTCTATGCTTGCGGATTGGTTTTGCGGTGGTGGCTTTGTGAAAGCCCGTCTTATGGAAGTCGCGGAACTGATTTTGTCATACCTTTGCCTGTATCAGAAGGGATTCCCGGTGTGCAACTTGTCGACATCGAATACTGCGGATGGACAATGGAGGACATGTAAAATAGGTTGTATCGATAACATTGTGTAATTATTTATTGTTTGTACTTTGTTCCGTTTTGGAACAGAAAATGTCCATTTGGCGTTATTTTTTGTCCATCCTTCGCAAGTAAACAGGAATATCATGCCGTATTTTTCTTAGAAAGAGCGAAGAGCTTTTCATTTGACCGCATAATGGTTTTATTTCTTTACGATTACAAAGATATTCCTGTGCGGTCTTTTTTGAAAACCATTTCGTTCGAAAAAGCACAATAGCTCAAAATGGACAGTTGGGCAGCGTGTTTTTTTCGGGATTTTTTTCGCATTGCGTTCCGAACGCCCCCATACGACGCACGAACCATCAAAGGAGCAAGCTCATGTTGGTAAGCAAAAAGACCGTCTATGTCGGGGCTGATATCGTCACCATGTCCGATAAGGCTCCCAAGGCCGAAGCCGTCTGCATCGCGGATGGGCGCATCGAATGCGTCGGAACTCGTGAAGAGGTCCTCGGATACGCCAAAGCGGGCGAATACGACGTCGTGGATTTCGGCGGCGGGACCCTCTATCCCGGCTTTATCGACACCCACAGCCATATGTCCTCGTTCAGCCGCTGCCTCAATCAGGTGTACTGCGGCGCTTCGCTTGGTTCCATCGCCGCCGTGCAGCAGGCACTGCGCGACAAGGCCGCCGCAAGCGATGACGAATGGGTGATCGGCTACGGGTATGACGACTCGGGCATTTCCGACAACCGCCACATGAACCGCCACGATCTTGATGCCGTCTGCGCCGATCGGCCCGTGATGGTTGTCCATATTTCGGTACATATGGGGTACGTCAATACCATCGGCCTCGAACGTCTTGGTTTCACCGCCGATACGAAGGTCCCCGGCGGCGAGATCGTCCTTGACGGGAACGGCGTGCCCACCGGCCTGCTGCTGGAAAACGCCATCATCGAAGCCTCGGGCCGCTTGCCCGTTCCCACGGAAGATCAGGTGCGCGAAAGCCTCGTCCGCGCCATCGCCGAATACAATAAGAAAGGCTTTACCACGTTTCAGGATGGCGGGCTCGGGATCAACGGCGAAGCCGAAGTCTTCCTCCGGCCTTACATGGAGCTTGCCCGCGAAGGCCGGCTCAACGCCCGAGCCTATTTGCAGCTTCTGCCTTCCGAGATGGACAAGCTCATCCCCCTCGGCTTGTGGGGGATCGGCAACGACCACATGAAGATCGGCGGGGTCAAATACTTCACCGACGGCTCCATTCAGGGATTCACCGGAGCGCTGCTTGAAGACTACTACACCCGCCCCGGCTACAAGGGCGCGTTGCTGTGGTCGCAGGAAGAGATCGACGAAATCATCATCAAGTACCACTGCCTCGGCTTTCAGGTCGCCGTGCATACCAACGGCGACGCCGCCTCGGAATCGGTCATCCAAGCTTTTGAAAAGGCCGTGGAGCGGTGCCCGCGCACGGATCTGCGCCACATGCTTATCCATGCGCAGCTCGTTTCCGACTCGCAGCTTGAGCGCATGAAGGCTTGCGGGATCATCCCGAGCCTGTTCGCCCGGCACATCGAAGTCTGGGGCGATCGGCACGCCGCCATTTTCCTTGGCCCCGAGCGCACCGCGCGTATGGACCCTGCCGGTTCCTGCGTCCGTTTGGATATGCCCTTCTCGCTGCATGTGGATACACCCGTCCTTCCGGTGACCGCCCTCGGCAGTATGCACGCGGCGGTAAACCGTATCAGCGACGGCGGTGTCCTGTTCGGGGGCGATCAGCGCATTACCCCGCGTCAGGCGCTGGAAGCCTACACGACCTATGCTTCCCTTTGCTGCGGCGGGGAACACGACCGCGGGCGCATCGAGCCGGGCCGCTTTGCCGATTTTGTATTGCTCGACAGTGATATTGAAGCCATCGATCCGTCCGGCATCAGGGACATCAAGGTCCTGAAGACCATCTGCGGCGGGCGTGTGGTGTACGAAGCGTAACGTAGGATGACATGGAGAGGGGCTTTTCAAGACAAGCCCCTCCCCCTTGCCCCAGCGGATATTGCGGCGAAGCGAACCATCATTGCCGAAGACACTCAAGGAGGTTTCCATGCAGGCACAGCGCCTTTTTGATACGCTTGAAGAACTGTCCACGTGCAACGCGACGCCCGGAAACGGGGTAACGCGGTTCTCATGGTCGGAAGCGGACAGCCGTGCCCGCCGCGTGCTTGAGCGCGAACTGAAGGCTATCGGGCTGGAACCTTGGACCGACGGCATGGGGAACCTGCACGCCCGGATTGAAGGCTCGACCGGCGCTCCCGCCGTGCTCACCGGTTCCCACCTCGACACCGTGCGTAACGGCGGACGCTATGACGGGACATACGGCGTGGTCGCCGCGCTGGAGGCGCTGCGTTCCTTCCATGATGAAGGATACAAGCCGGAACGCGCCATCGAATTCATCGCCTTCGCGGAGGAAGAGGGGGCGAATTTCGGTTCCACATGCCTCGGCAGTAAGGGCATCGCGGGGCAGATCGACGTGGAGGGCTTGAAACGCCTGAGCAACGCCGAAGGGTCCGCCTACGATAGATTGCGTGCGTTCGGGCTCGACCCGGATGCCCTGCCCGGAGAACAGATCGATCCCGCGAATGTTAAAGCTTTCCTTGAAGTCCATATCGAGCAGAACGCGATGCTCGAAGACGCCGGGCGTGAGCTCGGCATCGTTACCGCCATTTCCGGGATGCGCCTGCACCGCATCGTCTACAAAGGCCATTCGGATCACGCCGCCAGCCCCATGCAGGGGCGCCGCGATCCCGCCGCCGGATTCGCCGAGCTGGCCTTCCGCATGGAGCAGCTTTGGAAGGACGGCGAGCTGCCCGAAGATTTTTCCTGCACCATCGGCGAATTGGCCTGTTCCCCCAATGTGGGGATCGTCGTTCCCGAGTCGGTGACGTTTACCATTGATATACGCCATGTTGACGTGCCCGTTCTGGAGGAGGGTTGGCAGCGCATCGAATCGCTCGTGCGTTCCGTCGCCGAATCCAGAGGGCTTGATCTGGAGCTTGTCCGGCTTTCCGCCAGCGGGGGCGTGCGCACGTCCTCCGAAGTGGGCGAGGTGTTCCGGCAGGCGGCCGAAAGGCGGGGTGTCCAGCCGCTCTTCCTCAAGAGCGGTCCCGCCCACGACGCCGCCAGCCTCGGGAGCCGAGTGCCGGTCGGGCTTTTGTTTGTTCCGAGCATCAAGGGGCTGAGCCATTGTCCGCAGGAGGCCACCGCGCCTGAGCACCTCGCTTTGGGGGCATGGGTGCTTGAGGATGCGCTGCGCTCTCTTGCGGGGGGTGGCCGCCCCTGATGCCGGAACCCTTCGGTTGGTTTTCATTTTGGGTAACTTTATCCACAGGAGCTATTTGCATGAAACGGTTTCTCGTCGCCTTTTTGGTGTGTACCGCGATGCTGCTTGCTCAGACGCAGGCGCAGGCCGCTTCAAAGATCACTGTGATTGTGGCCTCGTCCGTGGACACCAGCGAACAGAACTACATGAATGTCACGTATAAGAAACTGGTGGAACTCGCTCAGAAGTATTCCGACAACGCGTTCGATTTCCAGTTGTTCCCGAGTATGCAGCTTGGCGACGAACAGGAAACCGTCCGCGCCCTCCAGCTCGGCACGCTTCAGATGTCCATGCTCGCCACGAACAACTACGCGCCCTTTGCCCCGTCCTGCGGCTGGGTGAACATGCCGTATCTGTTTGATACGCTGGATGAATTCCGCGCGCTGCTCGATGCCATGTGGGAACAGAACAACGAGTGGGCCGTCAAGGAAGGCGGTTGCCGTATCCTGTCCATCCTCGACATCGGCTACCGCCAGCTGACCACCAGCGCCAAGCACCCGGTCCGCAAGCTCGCCGACGCCAAGGGCATCAAGATCCGCACGCCGCAGAACGCCCTCATGGTCTCCACGTTCAAGGCTCTCGGCCTCGAACCCACCGCCGTTTCCTTCTCCGAAACCTTCAACGCGCTCCAGCAGGGCGTGGTGGACGGTCAGGAAGGCTGCTTCAACAACGTGGTGACCCTGAAGTTCTACGAAGCGCAGAAGTACGCGACCCAGATCAACTACTCCGTGCACAGCGCCAACATCATCGCCAGCGAACGCTGGCTCCAGAGCCTGCCCGAGAAGGAGCGCAACGCCCTGATCCGCGCCGGCAAGGAAGCTATGGAATATGAGCGCACCAAGGTCGCGGGTATGCTTGAGGCCGACGACAAGCTGATGGTGGAACACGGCATGGAACTGCTCGGCGTGGTCGAAGACCTCCCCGAATGGATCCGCCTTGGCCGTACCGCGTGGCCCAAGTGCTATGAAGTCATTGGCGACGGCAATGCCGAAAAGGGCAAGGCCGTTATGGATATCGTCCTCGCCAAGAAGGAAGCTCTGGCGAAGAAGTAGCCCTTTCCGGGGCATCCGGGGGAGTCATTCCCCCGGACCCCGGCGGAAAAGGGAGCCGCCGGGGGTGTTGAGGAGGTTTCCGCAGCCGTTTGCGGAATGTTTCAGCGGGAGTTTTCCCGCAACGATGTCAGTTCAAGGGGAAATGACATGAAGAAATTGCTTGTTGCCTGCCTGCTGTGCGCATCCGTGATCGGCCTTGCGTTCGGTCAGGCGAAAGCCGCCTCGAAGACCACGGTGATCGTGGCGTCCTCCGTGGACGCGAACCCGCAGAATTACACTAACGTCTTCTATAACAAATTCATCGAACTGGCTCAACAGTATTCGGACAACGCCTTTGACTTCCAGTTCTTCCCCAGTATGCAGCTTGGCGACGAACAGGAAACCGTGCGCGGCATCCAGCTCGGCACCATCCACATCGCCAACCTCGCCACCAACAACTATGCCCCGTTCGCGCCTTCCTGCGGCTGGGTGAACATGCCGTACATGTTCGACTCGCTGGAAGAATTCCGTGCCCTCGTAGACGCCATGTGGGATCAGAACAACGAATGGGCCATCAAGGAAGGCGGCTGCCGTCTGCTGTGCATTCTCGACATCGGCTACCGCCAGCTGACCACCAGCGCCAAGCACCCGGTCCGCAAGCTCGCCGACGCCAAGGGCATCAAGATCCGCACGCCGCAGAACGCGCTCATGGTCTCGACTTTCAAGGCTCTTGGCCTTGAGCCCACCGCCGTTTCCTTTGCCGAAACGTTCAACGCGCTCCAGCAGGGCGTGGTGGACGGTCAGGAAGGCTGCTTCAACAACGTGGTGACCCTGAAGTTCTACGAAGCGCAGAAGTACGCCACCATGATCAACTACTCCGTACACAGCTGCAACTTCATCGTCGGAGAACGCTGGCTCCAGAGCCTGCCCGAGAAGGAGCGCAACGCTCTGATCCGCGCCGGCAAGGAAGCCATGCTGTACGAACGCACCAAGGTTGCCGACATGCTCGCCACCGACGACAAGCTCATGCAGGAACACGGCATGGAGCTGCTCGGCGTGGTTGAAGACCTCCCGGAATGGGTCCGTCTCGGACGTACCGCATGGCCCAAGTGCTATGAGGTGATAGGCGATGGCGACGCCGCCAAGGGCAAGGCGGTCATCGACGTCGTTTTGGCCAAGAAGGAAGCTCTTGCCAAGAAGTAAGCTGTTCCCCGGCGGGAAGGGAGCCCTTCCCGCCATTCTCCGGGAGGTATCATGAAGGTTTTGCGCTGGCTCGACGAATGGGCCGAAGAATTTTGCGTTTCGATTATGCTGTCCTTGCTCATCCTGCTTTTGGGAACCGAAGTTTTTTCCCGGTTCCTGCTCAGCAAGTCGTTTTCGTGGATCGAGGAACTCTGCCGGTATCTGTTTGTATGGGCATCCTATCTTGGCGTCGCCATCGCGGTGAAGCGCAAGGAACAGCTTCGCGTCCTCATGCTTATGGATACGCTGGAAAAGCATTTCCCGCGTCTGGTGAAAGTCTGTTACGTGGTTTCCGAGCTCTCGTTCGCTGTGTTTTGCGTGCTTGTTTTCTATTACAGCATCAATATGCTCGAGAACATGACCCGTTTTAAGCAGGTTTCCGCTTCCCTTGAAATCAACGTAATGTACGCGTACCTGATCATCCCGATCAGCATGGCCGTTACGACGTTCCGCGTGTTGCAGGGCTTGTACCGCGATTTCCGGAACCATACGCTCCACTTCCAGGGCAGGGGGGACTAAGCCATGCTGCTTGTTTTGTCATTCGTCTTCTTCATGTTGCTTGGCTTGCCTCTGTTCGGCGTTATCGGGCTTGCGTCCATCATTTCGATGATCGGGATGCCGTTTCCGATGGAGTTCATCCCCCAGAACCTGTACACGGGCATGGACCAGTTCCCGCTCATTGCCACCATCGGTTTCGTGATGGCCGGGTTCCTCATGGAGCCCGCCGGGATTACCGGTGAAATCATTGAAGTCGCCAAGAAGGCGGTGGGCAACATCCGCGGCGGACTTGCCATGGTGACCATCCTCGCCTGCATGATCTTCGCGGCGCTCAGCGGCTCCGGCCCCGCCACTACCGCGGCCATCGGCAGTATCATGATCCCCGGCATGATCGGCGCGGGATACCGCAAGGACGACGCCGCCGCTGTCTCCGCCACGGGCGGGACGCTCGGCATCCTGATCCCGCCGAGCAATCCCATGATCATTTACGGCGTCGTGGCCAACACGTCCATCGCCGGATTGTTCATGGCGGGCTTCATCCCCGGTTTCGTGATGACCACTTCCATGTGCATCACCGCCTATTGCATCGCCCGCAAGCGCGGCTATAAGGGTACCGGCGAAAAGTTTTCCGTCTACGGCTTGCTCAAGGCGATTTGGGACGGCAAGTGGGCGCTGGCGACTCCGGTGATCATCCTCGGCGGCATCTACTGCGGCGTATTTACCCCCACCGAAGCCGCCGAAGTGGGCGTGCTCTGGACGCTGTTCGTCGGCCTGTTCGTTTACCGCAAGCTGACGTGGAAGAACATTTCCTCGGCGCTTATCCGCACCTCGGCCTTTGCCGGTTCCGCCACCATCCTTGTCGGCGTTTCGATGGCCTTCTCGCGGCTGCTCACCTTGTACCATATCCCCCAGACCGTGGGCGCGTTCCTCGGTTCCATCTCCACGGACCCGACGATCACCCTGCTGCTCATCGCGTTCTTCATCTTCCTGTGCGGCTTTGTGGCGGATACGCTGGCGATGGTCGTGGTGCTCGCGCCGGTGTTCCTGCCCATCACGAACGCCCTCGG
>NZ_JH114233.1:570428-572907 GCF_000224655.1 Bilophila sp. 4_1_30 | reverse complement strand
AGCGTGGGTGCGTTCCTCGGCTCCATCTCCACGGACCCGACGATCACTCTGCTGCTCATCGCGTTCTTCATCTTCCTGTGCGGTTTTGTGGCTGATACGCTGGCGATGGTCGTGGTGCTCGCGCCGGTGTTCCTGCCCATCACGAACGCCCTCGGCATCCATCCGATCCAGCTCGGCGTGCTGTTCGTGGTGTGCTGCGAAACCGGGTTCCTGACGCCTCCTTTCGGCGCGAACCTGTTCATCACCATGAAGATTACGGACGTGAAGCTTGAGGAAGTGGCGCTGAAGGCTTTCCCCTACTTGTGCACGATATGGTTGCTGATCATTCTCATTGCGGCCTGTCCGCAGCTGGTGATGTTCCTGCCGAATCTGCTCATGTAGCCCCTCCCGGGGGCCCCTCGTGCGGCGGGTCTGCCCATCCGTCGCGCGGGGGGATTCCCTTCATGTCAACCTTGCGGAGTTTTTGTCATGATTTTCGGAAAGATGAAGTCGCTGCTTGCCGTGCTGGCGCTGGCTCTTTTGCTGGCGCCCGCCGCACAGGCCGCGCCCGCCAAGCTCTCAAGCGCTTGGATGGGCGAACACGAGACCTTTGTGGCGTGGTACGCCAAACAGCAGGGCTGGGACAAGGAAGCCGGGCTTGATCTGACGATGATGCCGTTTGATTCGGGCAAGAACATCGTCGAAAGCCTTGCCGCCTACGATTGGGCAGTCGCCGGGTGCGGCGCCGTGCCCGCTTTGACCACGCCGCTGAGCGACTACCTGTACATCATTGCGGTCGCCAACGACGAATCCGCCAACAACGCCATTTATGTGCGCAAGGACAGCCCCATCCTTGAAGCCAAGGGGACGAATCCGTCCTATCCCAATGTGTATGGTTCCGCTGTGACCGTGCAAAAGGCCGATATCCTGTATCCCAAAAGCACGTCGGCGCACTACCTGCTGGCTACATGGCTGCGTATCCTCGGCTTGAGCGAAAAGGACGTGAAGCTTCAGGAAATGGAACCCACCCCGGCCCTGAGCGCCTTTACCGGCGGCGTTGGCGACGCTGTGGCCCTGTGGGCCCCCCTGACCTATGAAGCGGAGGCCAAGGGCTTCAAGTCTGTGGCGAATTCCAAGGATTGCGGCATCACGCAGCTTGTCCTGCTGGTAGCGAACCGCCGGTTTGCGGATCAGCACCCTGAGCAGGTGCAGGCGTTCCTCAAGATGTATATGCGCGGCATCGAAGCCCTGCGCGCCAAGCCCGCCAAGGAGCTTGCCGTCGACTACGTCCGTTTTTACAAGGAATGGACCGGCCGCGATCTGACGCCTGAAATGGCTGTTGCGGACATCCAGAGCCATCCGGTATTTACCCTTGAGGAACAGCTTGCCATGTTCGCCCCGGGCGGCAGTGTCCAGAAGGCCCTCAACGAGATCGTGGACTTCTCCATCAGCCACGGCTCTTTTACCCCGGAACAGATCGACAAGATGAAGGGCAAGACGCAAGTCGCCGCCCGGTTCCTCGAAGCCATCAAGTAAGTCATCTGAAAACAGAGCTTCCTCGCCCCTTTCCGGTCTGCGCCGGGAGGGGCGTTTCGCTTTTCTGCCGGGATGTCCGCTTTTTTCATGTTTTTTTACGGCAAACGGAAAATCGTGATCTTGATCACGGCGCTGGGCTTCCGTACGGTGTAGGAATCGGCTTACAGAAAGAAA
The DNA here is from genome assembly GCF_000224655.1 of Bilophila sp. 4_1_30. Classification (NCBI taxonomy): domain Bacteria; kingdom Pseudomonadati; phylum Thermodesulfobacteriota; class Desulfovibrionia; order Desulfovibrionales; family Desulfovibrionaceae; genus Bilophila; species Bilophila sp. 4_1_30. Next base: position 571,218 of record NZ_JH114233.1, on the reverse strand, counting down.
ACCCCGGAGGAATCCGTCATGAAGGAATACAGAAATATCATTGAAATAGACAGGGAACGCTGCAACGGCTGCGGCCAGTGCGTGCTGGACTGTGCGGAAGGCGCCATTGCGATCATCGACGGCAAGGCGACTGTGGTTTCGGACAGCTATTGCGATGGGCTCGGAGCGTGCCTTTCCGGATGCCCGCAGAATGCGCTTACCATAGTGCGCCGGGAAGCCGTGCCATTCGACGAAGAGGCAGCCATGCGCCACGTCGCCAGGCAGAAGGAAGAGCGCAGGCAACAACTTTTTCAGCCGCTCGGTAAGCACGAGCCTCACGGAACGCTCGGTTGCGGATGCTCCGGGACCACCGTGCAGGAATTCGCTCCACGGAAGCGGCAGGAAAGCAAGGCGGCAGGGCCGGTTGGTGAAAGAAGGCAGACATGGCCCGTCAAGCTGCGTCTTGTACCGTCGTCCGCCCCGTTCCTCAAGGGCGCGGATATTCTGCTTGCCGCCGACTGTTCGGCTCCCGCGTCCGCCCGGTTCTGCGAGATCGCGTCAGGAAAGGTCGTGTTGATCGCCTGCCCGAAGTTTGAGGACAACCAGGAGATGCGTGCCCGTCTGGTTGCGTTGTTTACGGAGGCGCGCCCGGCCTCGGTGACGGTCCTGCGCATGGAAGTCCCCTGTTGCCGGGGCATTGCGGCGGTTTGCCATGAAGCAGCCGAGTCGTGCGGCATCTCTGTTCGTGAGCTTGTTATGGGACGCAATGGAGAGTTGTGTCAGCTGAAGGATTGAGCAAGCGCGGAGAGCC
>NZ_JH114233.1:530119-570140 GCF_000224655.1 Bilophila sp. 4_1_30 | reverse complement strand
GAATCTCATTTCTTTATCGCCGGGTCAAGGGGGCGCTGCCCCCTTGCGGAGTGCAGAGGCGGAGCCTTTGCCGGGGCGTGGGGCGGAGCCCCAATCAGTTTAGCGAAGGGAACGGATGAAGCGTTCGGCCTCCAGTGCGGCGATGGTTCCGTCGCCCATAGCCGTGGTGATCTGGCGGTATCGCTTGGCGCGGACGTCTCCCACGGCGAACACGCCGGGAAGGGAGGTCCGCATGTCTTCATCGGTGCGGATATAGCCCTTTTCCATATCGATGAGCCCTTCAAAGAGAGCGGTATTCGGTTTCTGGCCTATGAAGCAGAACACGCCGTCCACGGTTTCCTCGGAGGCGGCCCCCGATGCGGTATCCTTGAGAGAGGCGCGGCAGCGTCCGTCCGGCAGCGGTTCCAGCGCGGTGATGGTGGTGTTCACGCTTGCCCTGATGATGCCGGTAGCCAGAGCCCGGTCTTGTGTGGATTGCGCGGCGGCGCAGGCCGGGAACATTTCCACGATATGGATGGAACGGACGCCGAGGCCCGCGAGGTACAGGGATTCGTCGAACCCGCTGTTCCCGCCGCCGACCACGAGCACGTCTTTGTCCTTGTAGGCGGTGCCGTCGCAGACCGAGCAGTAGTGGAGCTTTTCGAACGTCGTTTCCACCGGCAGGGGGATGGGCTTCCGCCCGGTGGCGATGACCACCACGTCGGCGGTGAAGCTGTCGCCTTCCGAAGTGCGTACTTCCTTGGGCTGGCCGACGAGCCGGACCTCTTCCACTTCGTTGACTTCTTCAATGGTGACGCCGAGGGACTCCACATGCTCCCGGCAGGCGGTCATGAGATCCATGCCGTGGATGCTTTTGTACGAAGGGACGTTCTCCACCGTATGGGTCCAGTTCACCAGCCCGCCGCACACTTCCTTCTCCACGATGCGGACGGAAAGGTTGGCCCGGGCCGCGTACAGCGCCGCCGTCATGCCGCCTATGCCGCCGCCGATGATCAGGATGTCGCTGTGCCCGTTCATGACGCCGACTCGTAAAACGCGAGCAGTTCGCGCGGGTTCATGATGCCGCTTTTGCGGGCGGCGACGGCCCCGTTCCGGCAGACGATCAGGGTAGGCACGCGTTCCACGGAACAGCGGGCCATGAGATCCGGCTGTTCTTCGGAATCGACGGATGCGAGCTGGATATCGGGGCGTTCGGCCGTAGCCTTGTCGAGCACGGTACGCATGACCTTGCAGTGCGGGCAGAGCTTTTTGTGGAACAGGACAATGCCGTCGTGGGACTTGATCCATTCATCAAAAGTAATGGAATCCAACAGGGTAGCTTCGCTCATAACCGGTTCCTTTGCGGATTGCGGAAAACGATGAAACAGGGGTTTTCCCGAAGGGCATTTCGGAAAAGCGGGATGTCGGTATTTTCGAAAGGCCGGAGAGGGGAATCCCCACGGGCAGGACGGTATTGCCCAATCCCCCTCCCCGGCGGATCATCAGGAGGCGCGCAGTTCGGCCATGAACAGCTTCAGCTGTTCGAACAGCTCCTTGGCGACCTCGGGATGTTTGGCGGAGATGTTGTTGAGCTGGAACGGATCGTCTTTGCGGCAATACAGCTCGTCGCGGGCGGGCACTTCGCTGGAGGCGGCGGCGGTGCAGGTCCACTGATCCTCGCCGTCCAGCGTGGCGGCCTTTTTGTGTTCCTCGTAGGCGCGGTTGTAGAAGGCGGTGTCGCGGTCCTCGACGGCGTTGGCCTTCTTCATCTGGAGGATGTGGGCTGTGGATTCGCCGAGGTCTTTACCGTAGATGCCGAACCGGGCATCGGCGACGCTCTTTTCGTCATCCTTCAACCAATGGATGAAGGACCAGTCCTCGGTGATGATGGACCACGAGTAACGGAAGTACCCGGCAATGGCGAATTCACGGACCTTTTCCACGTCGCCCTTGGCGAGCGGCAGGAGCGAATGGCCCTGCATGGAGGGATGCACGCCGATGCCGAGCCAATCCACCACGGTGGGGGCCACGTCGCAGGACTGGACGAAGCCTTTCACGCGTCGGTTGCGGGGCAGGCCGGGGCCGCGCATGATCATGGGGATGTGGGCAAGTTCCTCATAGGGCCACGGGCGGCACTTGCGCATGATGCCGTGGCCGTGCTCGCCCTTGCCCATCGGGGAACCGTGGTCGGAGACGAGGATGACCAGCGTGTCGTCTTCCATGCCGAGCGTGCGGATGTTGTTCATGAGATGCCCGAACCATTTGTCCACCATCGTCACCTTTTCGGCGTACAGGGCGCGGATGTGTTCCAGTTCGCGGTCGGTGTACAGGCCGTCGACATGGCCCTGAATGGGCAGGAACATGTCCTTGCCTTCGTAGTCGGGGTCATAGGGGCACTTCAGATCCGGATCGTACACGGAGGGAGCATCCCACGGTTCGTGCGGATCAAAGCAGTCGATCCACATGAAGAAGGACTTGTTGCGGTCGACGCGCTCCAGGTTCCGTACGGCTTCCTTCATGATCTGGGCGGCGTGCTGATCCCCGTCGGATTTCCAGTATTGGCGCTCCTTGAGGTGGCATTCAACCTGGTTCATGAGTGGGCGCATGACGTTTTCCCCAAGGATCTCGTCGGCTTTTTCCATCACATGATCTTCATAGTAGTCCTCGGCCTTGAGGCCGCCGCCGAGTTCGTCCTGAGCATAATACTGGTGATCGGTCTCATGCCCGTGCAGGAAGAACACCTTGTCGAAGCCCCGCGAGTACCCGAACTTGGGCAGGCGGAACGGCCCGGAGTCGTGGATCAGGTAGCTGTCGATGGGCTGCCCCCAGCACAGATCCGCAATGGTGGTGTCGCTGACGTCGAGCTGCGACCAGCCCTTTACCGGCAGGGTGTAGCGCCCGGTGAGCATGGCCCGGCGGCAGGGCACGGTGGGCAGGCCTTCCGTATAGGCGTTTTCGAAGACCACGCCTTCGGTGGCGAAGCGGTCGATGTTCGGGGTCTTGACCCGCGTATTGCCGTAGCAGCCCAGATAGTTGAACTGGAGCGTATCCAACATCACGACGATGACATTCTTCTTTTCGCGCATGGTAACACCTTTGGGTTTTTCGGGTTGAAAGTAAGGGGGCGGGCGATCACTTCGCCATCAGCCCCTTGATGACTTCGGCGTTGCGGACGGATTCCTCTTCCACGAACGCGCGGCAGTCCTTGCTGTCCAGATAGCCGGGAACGAGGTTCAGCTTGTGGAGGCGCTCCACGAACTCGGGAGACTGCATGGCCTTGCGCATGGCGTCGGAAAGCGTGGCCTTGACGTCGGCGGGCAGGCCCTTGGGGGCGAGAAGGGGCATCCACTGGCTGTAATAGGCTTCGACGCCACATTCCTTCACCGTGGGCAGGTTGGGCAGCAGCGGATCTCGGGTGGCATCCATGAGGGCCAACCCCTTGACGTCATACTGATCCAGCGATCCGGCGGTGGAGGTGTAGACCTGCACGCGGTTCCCCGCGATGGCCTGGAAGGCGTCGGCGTCGCCGGAGAAGGGGACGTGGCGGACCTGCGCCCCGGCCTTCTTGAAGAGGTCCATCATGGCGAAGTAGGGTACGCTGCCCACGCCGGACGACGCGAAGAAGAACGTGTTGGGATTGGCCTTCATGTCCTTGAGCATGTCGTCAAGCGTGTTCCAGGGCGCGGTCTTGGCGACCATGACGATGTACGGAGCCTTGAGGATACGGCCCACGAAGTCGAACGAATCCAGCGTATACGGAACCTTGCGCATGTGGGGGTGCATGGCCAGCGGCGCGCTCGGGGTTACGCCGAGGGTGTAGCCGTCGGGCTTGGCCCCGGTGACGGCGCTTATCCCGGCGACGCCGGATGCGCCTACGATGTTCTGTACGACCACGACCTGCTTGAGTTCCTTGCTCATGCCGTCCGCGAGCATACGGGCCACGAGGTCCGTTTCGCCTCCGGCCGCGAAGGGCACGACGATGGTGATCGGGCGGTTCGGGAACGCATCGGCGGCTACGGCGGAGCCGGTCATGAGGCATACGGCGGCGAGGGCGAACAGCAGCTTTCTGAACATGGGACACTCCTGGGGCTTGAGGGTTTTACTTTCTCCGGCCGGCCCAAAGCGGGCGCAGCATCGGGGCGAGCAGCAGGCAGGCGGAAACCGCGAACAGGACAAGGGCGACGGGCGCGTTGAAGAGGTATTCGGTCAACGGCATGTCGCCTTTGTAGATGACGGCCTGGCCGAGACGGTACTCAAGCTGCGCGCTGAGCACGTAGCCGATGAGGAACGGGGCCACGGGGAAATCCGCAAAGCGCATCAGGAAGGCGATCACGCCGATGAGCAGGGCCATCCACACGTCGAACATGTTGCTGCGGGGCAGGTACACGCCGAGCAGGGAGCAGATGACGATGATGCTGAGCAGGATCGCTGTGGGGAACTTGATGAGCTTCCCGAAGCCGCGAACGGTGATGATGGCGGTGGGGATGATCAAAAGATTGGCGAGAATCAGGGAGAGGAAGGTCGAATAGACGATGTCGGGATTGTCCGCCATGAGCCGTACGCCGGGGGTGATCCCATGCAGGGTCAGAGTGGCGAGCATGAGCGCCATGACGGGCTCGCCGGGGATGCCGAGGGCCAGCGTGGGGACCATCGCGCCGCCCGCGACCGCGTTGTTGGAGGATTCGGCGGCGACGAGGCCGTCGGGTTCGCCCTTCCCGAAGTTTTCCCCATTCTTGGAAAGGCGCTTGGCGGAAGAGTAGCTGACGAAGGTGGCCGCCGTCGCGCCGGTGCCGGGGAGGATGCCGAGGCCCACGCCGATGAGCGATGAGCGTAGGAGAATGAGGCCGCGCCCCTTCCATTCCTGCCACGTGGGGAAGCTGATGCGCTTGCAGTCGATGGCCGTGGGCTCCACGTTGGCGTGGACCTCATAGGCCCGGTAGAACAGTTCCGCCAACGGGAACACGCCGACCACGATGGGCATGAGGTCGATGCCGCTGACGAGCTGGGGCGAGCCGAAGGTGAAGCGCATTTCGCCGCTCAGGGGGTCCACGCCGATGGTGGCGAGGAACAGCCCGGCGACGCCCATGAGCAGCCCTTTGATCTGGTTGTCTTCGGACAGGCTGGTGATGCAGGCAAGGCCGAGGCAGATGAGGCCGCAGATTTCCAGCGGGCCGCCGTACTTTACGGACAGATCCGCAAGCTGGGGGGCGGCGATGACCAGCGCCACGCAGGAGAACAGGCCGCCGAGGACGGAGGACATGGTGACCCAGCCGAGGGCCTTTTCCGCCTTGCCTGCCTTGGCCATGGCATAGCCGTCAAACCCGGTGCAGGCCGATTGCGGCGTACCCGGCGTGTTCAACAGCACGGCGGAGATGGAGCCGCCGTAAATCGACGTGGCGTAAACGCCGAGCAGCAGGGCAATGGCCGAAGCGTTGCCCATCTGAAGAGTGAAGGGGATACAGATGGTGATGGCCACGGCCGTCCCAAGGCCGGGAAGCGCCCCGACGACGGTTCCGAACATTGCCCCGATGCATAAGGCCAGCAGGCTGTCGGGGCTCATCGTGATCATGATGCCATGCATGATATCGGAAAACATATGATTCTCCGTGGGTTAGAACAGGCCGACCCAGAAGGGCTGCGGGACGACGACGCCCAGAATCTTCTCGAATACCAGCCACGTCAGCCCCGCGCCGAGCAGGGCGAAGGGGATCATGCGCCGGATGTCCCGGTAGCGCATCAGATAGAAGAAAAGGAGCAGGAAGAGGAACGTCCCGAGGGGAAGCCCCACCGTAGCGAACAGGATGATATAGATGGCGATGGACGCGACGACCTTGGAAACGCCCGGCAGGCTGGCCCGCAGATCGTGGGCGTTGAACGGCTTTCCGGGGTTGAGCAGATACAGGATCGACAGGCCGATCCAGCCGAACAGCAGGATGCGGGGGTAGGTCATCGTACCCATTTCGCCGGGGACGGCGAACGCGCCGACGTCGACCGCGTACGCCTCGCGGAGGAGCAGGGCGCCGATGCCCAAAAAGAGCAGGCCAAGCGCGGTTCTACCAGAAAGAAGCATTTTCACAGGACCTCCTATACGGTTAGGGCTTCAGCCCTTTTCTTGGACGATTCCTGAAAGCAGCTTGAGGCAGGCTTCTTTGGAGATGGTCTCTCCCGGCCGTAAGGACCAGTAGGCATCTCCGATTTCAAGGACGGGTTCCCGGCCGACAAGCCCTTCGCGGGACATGAGCGGCGGTTCGGACAGGCTGGACACCGTGCCCCGGAGGTTCAGCTCACGCAGGGCCAGGTGAAGGTTGCGGTCGATTTCCGCAATGCGTCCGGGGTCATAATCCCAAATGACGATGGAAAGCGGAAAGCTCATGCGGTGCTCCGGCGTTTCGGTTGGAGTGCCTGAATCCGTGTGTCCGAAGAAGCATGGGTTCTTTTTCAGTCATAAGCAAAAAATAGTCAACAGATAATTTTATTTTACGAAATCTAAATATGATAACATATGATATTTTAACAAAATAATTTTCAAAATATAAACTTGCCCTTTCCATTGAGACTGGCTATACAACAGAAAACGCGTAGAAGTGCGTTCGAGGTCCAGTCTTTTTCTTTCCTCGGTTTTCCCAACTGTCTTACAAAGGCTCAGTATGCTTTTCGATAACGTCACGCTCAAAAAAGGCATGGATTTTGCGGCTCAGCTGTGTGCCGTCCATCGCCAGCTTTCACCCATCGATTTGAGGGATATTCTGCTCGGCTGTTTCAGCGGCCTGCCCATCGCGGGGAAAAACCAGTGCGATCATATTCGTAAGAACATTGTTTCGCCGGCTCTTGATGGTGCGTCGCCCGTGCTGATGCTCATCGCGGCGCTCAGCGAAATGGACCGCCTGACCGGATGGAGGCAGCTCCTGCCCATTGAGCTTGCGGACCTGATGAGCCATATGCTTCCGGGCGACGAAGACGCGCCGGTGGTCTGCCACGGCTCGCGTACGCTCCAGTTCGCCGTCTGGTTCGCCTCCAAGGGGCGGGAAGTCTGTTTTACTGGGGAAAGCGCCCTCGTCCCGCACATCGCAGCCATCGCGGGGGGGCAGGTCAAAGGCCTCGGCCCTTCCAGCCCGTACCCGGCAAACGCGGGACACATCGCCATCCATGATTCCGATTCCCGGAACGCCGAACTCGGCACGTTCCTGCGCCAGCTCGATCACCAATCCTATCAGGGGGCGGTGGTCATGACGAACTGGTCGTTCCTCAGCAGCGCCAGCCCCCGTACGTTGCACCTCAAGCAGCGGCTCATCGAAAACGGCTCGCTCTACTCCGTCACACAGCTTCCCGGGGGGATCATCCCGCGTACCCTTCCCGCCTTGCTCCAGCTCGGCCCTTCCGAGCCGGGCCGCACGGTACGGTTGGTCAATGCCAAAGATTGGTGCGTGCCGAGCCGTCAGGGGCTGGAGATCAGCTACCTCGATCCCATCCTTGCGCAGGCGTGCGACCGCCCCATCGGGCGGCTGCCGCGCTGGACGCCCAAGCCCCCGGCGGAAAACGTGGACTATGAGGCTCTGATCCAGCGTGGCTGCGATCTGCGCCTCAAGTCGAGCCCGCTGGTGCAGACCTCTGCCCCGTCCTTACGGGAGGAATCCCTCGGCGGGTGTGCGGCGCTGGTACGAGGGCAGATGCTCGCCAAGGCCGGGGATGGAGAACTTTCCAACATCTATCGAGAAGTCACCCTTGCCGATATTGATGAAAGCGGATTCGTTACCGATGCCAGCCGCCTCGTGCCGGATGCCGCGCCCCTGCCGCGTTCGCGCCGGATCGCCCGGCTTCGGGAGGGTGATCTCCTGCTGACCTGCAAGGGCTCGCTGCAATCCCTCGGCAAGGTGGGCATCGTGACCCAGTGCGGCGATAACTGGCTGCCGAGCCAGACGTTTTATCTGATCCGCACGGAATGTATCGATCCGATTTGGCTGTTCCATTATTTGCGTTCTCCGCGGGCCTTGAACTATCTGCGCTCAAACATTTCAGGAACGAGCATCCCGCAGATTCGGGTTGCGGATATCGCGGCACTGCCGATTCCGATTCCGAACGAGGAGATGCTTGCCTCCGTACACGCCGTGCATCGCCAAGCCCTCAAACTGCTGCAAAAGATCGACAAGCTGCGTGATGAGCTGGATAGCCTGCTGGATACGCCTGCCGTCATGCTCGATTCGCTGATGACACCGGAAAGCTGATTTTCAGCCGCCGCAATGAGAACAGGGCAGTCCTGCGCGCATGGCGTCGGACTGTCCTGTTTTTCTGCAAGCCTCGTGTTCCCCGCCATCTCCTGCCTAGGGGCTCCGCCCCTAGGAACCCCGGCAGAGGCGCTGCCTCTGCACTCCGCAAGGGGCGAGCCGCCCCTTGACCCGGCTGCGCGTTTTCTTTCGGCGGCTTGCCGCCGAAAGAAAACGCTTGTCTGGCAGCGGGAAACACAGGATAAATTTATTTTAACGATGAGTTACGTTTTTTTATCTCGCAGCGGAACGAACTCCCTTTGCGTAGCCTCCCCAATTTCAACCATGCCAACCCGCTACGCCAGTCGGAAGCCATGCCGCAGAGGATCGGCGGGATCGATGACCAGTTTGAGCAGGCCGGTCACGTAAGCCGAACCGGATACTTCAGGGATGCCTCCCTTGTACGGTCCGACCATTGCGGGCTCGACGATACGCGCCCGGAACTGGGTGCCGATGACGCTTTCATGGACAAAAGGTTCGTTCAGGCCGAGCTCGCCCTTGGCGAACAGCGAGGCCACACGGGCGGACGTGCCCGTACCGCAGGGTGAACGGTCGAGGGAGTCAGGCAGAAAAACGACGGTATTGCGGTAAGTGGCTGTGGGATCATCCGGCTTCGTATAGAACATGACGTGCGTGATGACATTGATGAACGGCTGGAGGGGATGCTGGAACTTCACCGCCGCGCGCACAGCATCGCCGAATGCCTGCGCGGCTTTTTCGATGGCGGAACGGTGGCCGGAACGGAGTTCAAGGCCGGGAAAATACGCGGCGTCGGCAATGGCATACGTGTTGCCGCCGTAAGCCACATCAAAGGGGACAGCCCCTATACCGGGAACCTCGACCGTCCCCGAGCAGAACAGGAAGGAGGGCACGTTACGGAACGCGACGCTGGTCACGCTGCCGTTTTCCACGGTGGCCCGGGTGCGCACGAGTCCGGCTGGGGTATCAATGTTCACTTCGGTCACTTCCCCGGTAATGGGCACCCGGCCGCTCTCCAACATGGCGGTGACGCAGCCGATGGTGCTGTGCCCGCACATGGGCATGTGCCCGCCCGCGTCGATGAACAGGATGCCCATGTCGGCCTCGGGATGGCACGGTTCCACCCAGATTGTGCCGGACATGTTGCTGTGCCCGCGGGGTTCCATCATGACGGCGGTGCGCAGCCAGTCCAGATGCTCCCCGGCATAGGCCATCTTGTCCTGCATGGTTTTCCCCTCGATGCGGGGAACCCCGGCGATGAGGTTGCGGGTGGGATTGCCCGCGGTATGCGTATCAATCGTTTCAACGACGTGGCTGAGATGCATGGCAGGTCTCCTGAGATGTTCCGCAGTCTGTTTGAAAGTGTATGTTGATGAAAGTTAACCAATGACTAAATTACACCATGAACTTTCCACGCCGTCAATCCTTTTCCGCCGAGATCCTCCGGGCGAGCTGTTCCTCCGATAGGCTTTTGTTGTCAATACATTGCAATAAAAAGTAAAAACACCGTCCATCGGAACGGTGTTCTACGCAGAAATTCCCCTGCCGGATGTCTTTTGACTCGACAGGCTTAAGGGCACCTTAACAGGCTACGGTTTTCATGCCTAAAGAGGACTTTCTTGAAGGGAACCCGTTTTAGGGAGCCGGATGGGGAGCCGATATGCATAAAAGGCTTTGAAACGGAGAGATGGGCGCGAGGCTGGTTGGCAGGCTTGGGGAAGCTTTTCTTGAGAAAAATGTCGCTTCACTCAATGCGGTTATATCACTTCAAATGTTCCTGCCCCTAGGGGATTGTTCCCCCTGTTTCGGCAATCTGGACCCGCCCGGACAGGAAGTTTTTCTCAAGGTACCCGCTGTCAGTAGAGAGCGGCTGTATGCTTCAGCGGCACCATTTTTCAAGCAATCGTTTCAATGCTTCCGGGTCAAAGGGCTTGCCGATGTGTTCGTTCATGCCCGCCTTTAGGCTCTCGGCTCGGTCCGTGTTCATGGCGTTGGCGGTCATGGCGATGATAGGGAGGGCGTTGAAGCGGTTATCTTTCCGGATTAACCGCGTCGCCTGATAGCCATCCATGATCGGCATCTGGATATCCATAAGGACTAAAGCGTATTGGTTTGTTTGAATTTTCTGTACGGCTTCCAGCCCGTTCTCGGCCAGATCCACCTCAAGCCCAAAGGAATTGAGAATGGCAATAGCTATTTCCTGGTTGATTTCATTGTCTTCAGCTAGGAGGACGGTTTTCCCCTTCAAGCTGGAAGCGGGAAGGGCTTCAACGGGGGCGCTCTGTTCCGTTTCGGGATGCTGCGCCGCCGGGGCCGCCGCGGCTTTCTTTTCAAGTTGGAGCCTGAAGAAAAAGGTTGAGCCCACGCCTTCCTCAGTCACAGCCCATATTTCCCCATGCATGAGCTCCACCAGCATCTTGCAGATGGAGAGGCCAAGCCCCGTGCCGCCGTATTTCCGTGTCGTCGAGCCGTCCGCCTGGGTAAAGGGGATAAAGAGTTTGTCCAGTTGCTGTTGGCTCATGCCGATACCTTGATCGCGGACGGAAAAGAGCAGCGTGACGTTTTCACCGTGCACACGTTCGCAGAGGACTTCGATTTTGATGGTTCCGTGATGCGAAAATTTGACGGCATTGGAAACGAGATTCAGCATGATTTGGCTGATGCGCAACGTATCGCCGATCAGTACGTCGGGAATGCCCGGATCAATATGGGTTTCGAAAGATTCGTTCGCCGCTTTGGCTTTGGGCTCATTGATGCTGACGACATCGCGCACCAGCTTCTCTATTGACAATGTATTCTTCTCTATCTCGAGCTTCCCGGACTCTATCTTTGAGAAATCCAACACATCATTGATGATGGATAAGAGATTTTTGGCAGAAAGTTCCATCTTGCGCAGGTAGCTCTCCTGCACAGGGTCTGTACAGCTTTGTTTCAGCAAATAATTCATGCCGATGATGGCATTGAGGGGCGTCCGTATTTCATGGCTGATTCTGGCCACAAATTCGCTTTTGGCCTTGCTGGCTTCGTGCGCCCGTTGGATGGCTTCGGCATAGGCCTTTTCCGTTTCCTTTCGCAGCTGGATGTTGCGGGAAATGCCAACCATGCCGAAAGGCGCATTGTCTTCCGAGTAGTACAGTGTCTTGATGGTTTCAAGGTATATCCTTTTCCCGTCGGGATACAGCACCTCTTCCTCGCGGATCAAGGTATCGAGTTTTCCCCTCATGACCTGAAGGTCGTCCTCAATAAATTTCTGAGCGGCATTTCCTGAAAGCTGAAAAAGCTCCACATCGTCTTTGCCTATAACCTCTTGTTCGCTCTTGCCTATGAAAGCGCCGAACGCTTTGTTGCATCCCTTGTATATTCCGTTCATATCTTTATAGAAGATCAGATCTGGAACGGTATTTAAGATAGTCTTCAACAGAGCGCTTTCTTTAAGCAGCCTCTCCTGAGAAAGCCTCAACTGATCCGTGCGCTCTTCAACAAGGCGATTCAACCTGTCTTGATCCTGCTTCACTATTCTGGCCATTGACCGCAACGTATTGGCCAAGACGCCAAGCTCGCCTTGGCCATAGACGTCCAGAGTCGCCTCCAACTGTCCGTTGGAAATCCTGTGGGCATACTCGATAATCTTGTACAGGGCCTTCACTACATTATAAATAAGAATGGATCCGATGAGCAGGCCAATCAGGATTGCCAGAAGGGTCAGCAGAAAACTGTTCTTCGTGGATGATAGCACTGTCTTATTGATTTGCGTGTCATCCATCGCAATCAGGACATACCAGTTCAGGTTTTTGATTTTTTTGTAAAAGCCCGTATAGGTTTTGCCGTTGAAGGCATACGTGACATACCCTTGTGGAGTCCCGTCGCTTAAGGTGTGGCCGTCCAGCTTTATGCTGTCCGGGTGTTTGCCGTCATTTGTGCTCTCTTTGGCCATGAGGATATGGGCCGTATTGTCGAGCAGGAAAATATCTATCCGGGACGAAGTGATATCATGGTTAAAGCAGAGAACCGATATGCTATCCAGTCCCACGGAGGCAACCAGAACGCCTTTATTCCGCTCGTTGCCCACAGGGACAGCGATATAAACACATTCTTTTTGAGTGACGCGTGAGACCAAAGGGCCGACGATCGCCGTTTCTCCGGCGATTGCTTGTCGGAAGTATGTGCGATCCCCATAGTTGTTGCCGTAATCGTGTGAATTGAGGCTCGCCCGGATATTGCCGTTTTCATCAAGGAGGAAGACGTCCGTGATTGTCGGCATGACGTGCTTGATGGCTTCAAAGAAGGCGACAACGCGTTCATGTTCCCGTTGTCCCGTGTTTTCCAGCGACGCCTTGATGGTTTCCGACTTTGCGGCAACGCGGAAACTGTTTTTTATATCCGATATGGTCAGATTGATATTTTCCGCGACAAAGAACGATGTCGCTTTTATATCTTTCTCGATGACATGCCGCATGGCTGCGGAATGTGTTCTGTATGTCATATAAGATGAAATGCAGACGGCGAGAGCAATAGGCACTGTGATATACACGAGGAGTTTCGTTTTGAGCTGCATAGTGCCTACCGTATTCGCACAGGGTTACAGAAATGCCGAGAAGCACGCTCTGCGGAGTCCAAGGTTTTCTCTTATCATTTGAGGAAGAACTGATGCCGCCTGCTCGGATGCGCACGGCTGCCCTCTTCGGGAAAGGCTGGCGAGGCTTCCATCCATCTTATCTTTTCTGCACCCCAAAAATGCAGCAGTAAGGATGAGAGGCAATATAATGCGGCAGGTATGGTGCAGTCCAGCGTTATTAGCGGCGTAATATTAAAAAACACATCCAATGAGAGGTATGCCACATTTATATTGATAAAAACGGTATGCCGCGAAAAACATCCTCAACACGCAGTTGTCCGCACATTATCCTGTTATACAAAACTACCCGATATTCCATGTATAATCTGCAAGAGAGTCCCGGTTTTCGGAGCTTTCCGGGCCAGGCCGCAGCCATGCGCCATCTGAAAAAGGTCGGAAGGATACGGAGGGCCGCACAGAGTCCCGGCCTCCCATTCGTCAGTTCCTTACCCCGTTTTTTCCTCTCCACGCGGGGCGGCTGTAGAATCCCGGACAATCAAATGATGCTTGAATTCGACGCGGGTGATGTTGCGGTCGGATGACTCGCCGGACATCTTCGAGTGGAGGATTTCGAAAGCGTTGCGTCCCTTGTCCGCAATGTAGTGCTCGACAGTGGTCAGGCCCACGGGGAGGAATTGCGAGGGAAAGATGTTGTCGAACCCGCACACGCTGTAGTCCTCCGGAACCCGGCGCCCTTCGGCACGGATGGCGTCGAGCACGCCGTAGGCCACCATGTCGTTGACCGCCACGAAGGCCGTGATGCGCCGCTCGCCGAGGCATTTGCGGGTCAGCTCGAAGCCGACCGCGTGCTCGATGGAAATGTTGTCCCGTTCCTCTTTTGGGGTCACCTCGCGGGAACGCACGATTACGGAGCCTTCGGGGCATTCGTCGCGGTAGGTGTCGCGCACGCCTTCCAGACGGCGGACGCGGGCGGAATTGGCCTCGTTCAGCGTGGTGGAGATATAGGCTATGTGCTTGTGCCCGAGGCCGATCATATAGTGTGCGATGATGGCCCCGGCGCTGTAGTTGTTCATCTCCACGGTGTCCACGTTGAGGCTGGTGTTGCGGTCCCCGATGACCACGACCGGTACAAGCCTGTTCACGCGTTCCACCAGTTCGGTGGACTGCGGCATCATGGTGAACACCACACCCGCCAGATCCGAACCGGCCACGGCGTTCAGGATGCGGATTTCGTTTTCGGCGTCGCGGTAAGTCGTGTAGACGAGGGTGTCGCAGTCTTTGTCGGCGGCGGCTTGCTGGATGGCCTGTACGATGGTGGAATAATAAGGATTGAGGACGTTCGGGCAGACGATGAGGACTGTCTTGCGATCAAAGAGGGAAGGCCGCTTTTTGGCGGTGGGGGCGTAACCGAGGGCCTCGGCGGTTTCCCGCACTTTGCGGACGGTATCCGCGGAAAAGGAAACGTCCGTCCGCCCGCTGAGGATCATTGAGACCGTGGCGGGGGAATACCCGGACTGCCTGCTTATATCAGTCAAGGTGACTCTGGTTCTGGGGCTCACGACATCCTCTTTTTCGTTGTTATGGGGAACATATAGGCACAAGAACTTTCGGGTGTCAAACCGGGCTTAGATTTATTAAATTTTTAATTATACTATGTGAAAAAAAGAGGTTTAAAAAGTATATTTTTGAAAAATTCATTTTTTCAGCAAAAAGACACGGACGATATATTGCCATATTTCGGATTAGATGGCATGGTTTCAGCGGTGTTATGCCAGTGCGGGCAGAACGGAGCCCTCTTTGGCATTTAAAAATGAGGCGGAGTTTTTATTAAATTTTTAATAAGCGGACGGCGGATCCCACCAGATGGCCTCGCCCCGCGAATCCCTCACCCGGCGCCACGGAACGGGCGGACGGGCAACCCGGGCGGCGGAAGGCCGTCCCAAGGAGCATCGCATGAGCGCACCCAGCAAGCAGGAGATCCGCAAGGTCGTCCTTGCCAGTCTGCTCGGAGCCACCATCGAATGGTACGACTTCTTTCTGTACGGGGTTGTGGCGGGCATCGTCTTCAACAAGCTGTTCTTCCCCACCACCGACCCGTTCATAGGCACCATTCTGGCCTACAGCACCTTTGCCATCGGCTATCTGGCCCGTCCCCTCGGCGGGTTCGTTTTCGGCCACTTCGGCGACAAGCTCGGACGTAAGAGCATGTTGGTGCTGACCATGCTCATCATGGGGCTGGCGACCATCGGCATCGGCCTTGTCCCGACCTACGCCCAGATCGGTATTGCCGCGCCGATCATCCTCCAGACACTGCGCCTCTGCCAGGGCCTCGGGCTCGGCGGCGAATGGGGCGGCGCGGTGCTCATGACTTATGAATACGCGAGCAAGCGCGAACGCGCCTTCTACGCCAGTATTCCGCAAATGGGCCTTGCCACGGGCTTGTGCCTCTCCTCCGGCGTGGTGGCGCTCCTGTCGTGGGGGCTCACGAACGAGCAGTTCATGGCATGGGGCTGGCGCTGCGCGTTTCTGCTCAGCGTGGTTCTGGTGGGCGTGGCCCTCTATATCCGTATGCATATCCTTGAAACCCCCGACTTCCGCAAGGCGCAGGAACGCGGCAAGACCGAACACAAGAGCCTGCCCATCGTACGCGTCTGTAAGGAGCATCCCGGCAATATCGCGCTCGGCGTGGGCGCGCGCTGGATCGACGGCGTGTTCTTCAACGTCCTTGCGGTGTTCGTGATCACCTATCTCGTGCAGTATGTGGATGTGCCCCGCACGGAAGCGCTCACCGTGGTGATGATTGCCGCTCTGGTCATGTGCCCGTTCATCCTGTTCGCCGGGCGTCTGGCCGACCGTTTCGGGCGCGGCAAAGTGTACGGTTTGGCAAGTCTGCTCTGCGGGCTGTCCATCTTTCCCTCCTTCTGGCTGATGGAAGGGAGCGGCGGCAACCTGTTCCTCATCGGGCTTGCGATTGTCATCCCGCTGAGCGTATTCTACGCGGGCGTGTTCGGTCCCGAGGCTGCGCTGTTCTCCGACCTGTTCCCGCCGGACGTACGCTACACCGGCATCTCCATCGTATACCAGTTCCCCGGTTTCCTCGTCGCGGGCATCGTGCCCGGCCTGTGTACCCTGTTCATGAAGTGGAATGACGGCGATCCCCTCTACGTTTGTCTGTTCACGCTTCTTGCGGGCCTCACGAGCGCGGCGTCCGCCTTCATCATTCAGCGCAAGCACAACGCAGCGGTCCGCAGAAGCGTCGACGGCGAAGTTGAGCATGTGTAAGATGCTGTAGCGGGATTGGGAATTGGAGAAGGAAGGGCTTTTCTGAGGAAAGGCATCTTCCTTCTCCAGACCATCCATTCCTCCCTTCCAAAGATTGTTACGGGATGGAGAGGGCGCGTGACGACGGTTCGTTCCTGTTGGAGAGCCTTGGCTTGAAAGGCTGGAGAACGTGCGCATAGGGAACGGAGAGCGTTGCGTGTGGAGGGAGTCCGCCGGAAAAACGGAGCACATCCGGTTCGGCGAGGTTCATGGGGTTTTAGATGATGCGCGGAGGCCGTTGCGTTTCCGCACAACCGATTGAAGGTAAGCGAAATGCGTATCCTGCATCTTTCCGATTTTCATTTGCGCGGCGACGGTGGCCTTTCGTTCAGGGTGGTGGATACCCTTGAATGCCTGCGGGTCGTTGCGGAGCATCTCAAGACGCTTGTTCAAAAGCCCGATGCCTTGGTCATCACGGGCGACTTGGCCGACAGCGGGGACGCGCACGCCTACAGCCTGCTGCATGAGGCGCTCGCACCGCTTTCCCTGCCGGTGTACGCCGTGCCCGGCAACCATGACCGCCGCGACCGGATGCGCGAATTGCTCGGGAACTGGTGCCCTGCCGATGCTTCCGTGGCTCCGTACCTGTGCTATGCCGTGGAGGATGGCCCGGTGCGCCTGGTCATGCTGGATACCATGCAGCCGGGTTCGCATTCCGGGCACTGCCCTGAAGCCGTAGCGGGCTGGCTGGAACGGACGCTCGCGGCCCGGCCCGGCGTCCCGACCCTGCTGTTCATGCACCATCCCCCGTTCGTGACCGGCATGGGCGCGATGGACGAGCCCTTCGAGAATGTGGGCCGCCTTGCCGATATCCTGATCCGTTCGCCGTGGGTGCGCCTGTGCTGCGGGCATATGCACCGCCCCATCGTGACCCAGTGGGCGGGCTGCATCGCGTTGACCTCCCCCGCCGTGTCCATGCAGATCGATCTCGATCTTTCCCCCGAGGGCGGAGACACCTTCCGCATGGAAACCCCCGGCTATCTGCTACACCATTGGGACGGCAGCGTCCTGAACAGCCATATTTGCCAGATCCCGTGTTCGCCCACGTTCTCTGGCCCTCACCCCTTTGTCGGCTCCGTGAACCCCGTTGAAGGATAGCAACTCGGGACGACATTCCCCCAAAAAAGGCTCCCTGCCGGACTGACGGCGGGGAGCCTTTTTTGTTTTCAGGAAAGGACGGTTTTTCTGAAAGGGAACTCGCGCGGCAGGAAAGGTCGCCGATTTGAGGCGGGCAGGCCAGAGGGGGCCGCCCACTCCGGCTCGGGAAAGCCCCTATTTGCCGCTTTTCTGTTGGGCCGTTTTGGCGGGCTGTTTCGGTGCGGCTTTTTCAGGTTTCGCTTGTGTGGCCCTTGCCTTCACCGGGGCGGAATTTGTCGGCGCTTTTGCGGATGCCTTGGAATTCTGCGCCGGCTTCTGCGTTTGTGCCGCCTTGGCAGGGGCCGTTGCGGTCGTTTTGGCCGTTTGCGTCGCGGCTTTGGGCTGTTCCGCTTTTGTCTTCACGGGCGCTTTGGCTGTCGCGGTCGTCTTGCCGTCAGCCTTGGCCGGAACTGCTTTTTTCCCGGCGACGGGCTGTGCCGCCTTGCCCTCCTTCCCCGCCTTGGCGGGTGCGGCTTTGGCCTTGGCCGGTTCCGAAACCGGGGTGTTTTTTGCGGGTACGGCACCCTTTTTGGTATTTGGGGCTTGGGCTGCCTGTTTCCCGGGGGCTTCCTTTTTCGGGGGGATGGTTTTCGATGCGGCTTTGGCTGTCGCTTGTGAAGGCGTCGTCTGTTTCCGGGCGGCAACGGCTGGCCCGCCGTTTTTTTTGTTCTGCGCGGGTTCCTGTTTTGCGGGCGGGGCTGACGCCTTGCGGCGGGTATCGGCCTGTGTCCGGTGTTCGGCTACCGCTGCGGACGTTTGTTTTCGTGTAGCGGAGCGCTTTTGACTCGAAGCAAGGGCGGCCTTGTGGGTGCGGGTGGGTTTGCGGGAGTCCAGTGCCATGAGCTTTTTGATGGCTTCGGCGTCGGATTCCTTGGACTGGACTCTGCGGGCACCGATGAAGGTGGAGCTGAAATAGGGATCGGACAGGGCGGCGATGGATACGCTTTTGCCGCGTCCGGGGCTGTGGATGAACGAGCCGCCGCCGAGATAGATGCCCGTATGGTAGCCGCGCCGGGGATGGTTGAAGGCGACGATGTCGCCCGCCATCATGGAGCCGGACTTGATGGGGCGGCCCATGACGGATTGCTCGCGCGCCGTGCGCGGCAAGGTGACGCCGACATTCCGGTAGGCCCACTGCACGAACCCTGAACAGTCGAAGCCTTGCGTATCGGTACCGCCGGGCACGTAGGGCGTGCCGAGGGCTGTTTTGGCTTGCTCGATAAGATGCAGGTTCGGCAAAGGGATTCCCGACTCCCGCATCGTGGACAGGCTCGCCGTACGGTTGTCGTAAGCGAAGCGCTCCTCTTGGGACATGGAAGAACGATCGGCTTTCTTCCGGTTTTCCAGATACGCCTCAAAAGAGTACGGATCGTCGTACACCGGCTCAAAGGCGGGTTGCAGCTTTTTGGAGGAGCACCCGGAAAGCGCGATGGCAGCAACGAGAAGGGCAACGGCGCAGATGGAGGAGTGGCGAGCTTTCATTTTTTCGGGCTAGGCAATTTCCCGAGTGATGTCAAGATGGTTACGAAGCGTTTATCATACAAAAAGAACCAAATAATATCAGCATGTTTTGTGATTGAAAAACACACACTTCTGCCCGGTGGGGCGGGGAGCGGGCGGAGTCCCTGTGTGGGCCTCTGGAATGAGCCGGAACTGTGGGGAAAACAGGCTTTGCGAGAAAGAAAACCCCTCTCCCGCGGGGATACGGGAGAGGGCGGGGTAGGGGCATTTTCCGGCAGGGAACGGTTACTTGACGAGCTTGAGGAACTTGTCGGTGACGTAGGAGGCGTTTTCGACCTTCTTGAGTTCATCCGGGGTGATGCTGCCGATGGAGGCGAAGAACTGGGCTGTGTCGGCTTGCCACTGCTGGACTGTGCTCATGCCCTTGGAGGTATCGAAGAGGGTGAGCTGTCCCTTGATGTCCCATGCGGGATGGGATTCCAGATCCAGCCGGGCGAGTTCCTTGGAGTAGGTCTTTCCGGCCCAGTCGAAGAAGAAACGCTGGTATTCGGGGATCAGGTCGTCGATGCTGGCCGTCCGCAGGTGTTCGACGCCGCGCAGGTAGACGGAGAGGAACTTTGCGGTGTTTTCAGGGTGGGCGTCGGCGTACTTGGTGTCGGCCACGAGGACGAGCGGGGTACCCTTGCCGCACAGGGCGGCGCTTCCAGCGATCTTCCAGCCCTTGTCGGTTCCGGCGTACATATGCGGCGCCCACAGGGCCACGAAGTCGCCGATGCCGTTTTCAAAGGCGGCGAGGGCTTGTGGCTGATCCATGTTCTTGATGGTCACTTCAGTGGGCTTTACGCCGACGGCATCAAGCCACGCTGTGAGCGCGAAGTGGGCGGAGGAAACCGTGGTGCAGAAGATGGTCTTGCCCCGCACGTCCTCTGGGCTCCCGAATACGTCGGGATGCTTGGGGTTGAGGCCCTGAGTCTTGAAGACGGGATTGTCGGGCCGGGCGAGCACGGCGACGCAGGCGGACTCGTCGGTGCCGACGCCGATGACGCTGGTGCCGTAGCGCAGGTTCCCCATCATGGCCGGAACCCCGCCGAGGCAGGAATACTGCCATTCACCGGCGGGTAGGGCATTGAGGATGGCCATGCCCGAATCGAAGAACAGGATGTCGATATCCAGACCGGCCTCTTTGTCCCATCCTTTTTCCTTGGCGTACCACATGGCGAACGTTTCATAGGAATCCATCCACGCCGTGCGGATCTTGGTGAGCGGGGCGGCGGAAGCGGCGTTGCACAGGGAGAAGGCCAACAAAACGGCGGCAAGGCCGGAGAGGAACTTGTTCAGGCGCATAGTGGACTCCTTATGAGGGGTTATGCTTCTTGTTGGCGGCGAGGCAGGCCAGAAACGCGTGCATGATCCCCGCCGCGGCGAACGAGGTGATGCCAGCGGAGTCGGTATCCGGAAGGACTTCCACCAGATCCATTCCGACAAGGCGCTGTCCGGGGCACACGCCGAGGATGAGCTTGAGGGCCTCATGGGTGGTGAAGCCGCCGATTTCCGGCGTCCCGGTCCCCGGCGCATAGGCGGCGTCGAGGAAATCGATATCGAAGGTGACGAAAACCGGGGTTCCGGGGCGGATCCGCTCGCGCATGATGCGGATCGTCTCATCCACACCGATGTCGTGCAGTTCCCACCCGCTGATGACGCGCATCCCCTTGCCCTTGGCGTAGTCGAGGCTGGACCGGGAATAGAGCGGGCCTCGGATGCCCGCCTGTGTGCTTTGTTCGGGGAGGATCAGCCCTTCCTCGATGGCCCAGTGGAAGGTTGTGCCGTGGTTGTAGGGTTTGCCGAAAAAGTCGTCGCCGGTGTCGGAATGGGCGTCGAAGTGGAGCAGGGCCACGGGACCGCAGCGCTTTGCCACGGCGCGCAGTTCGGGCAGGGTGATGGAATGGTCGCCGCCCATGATCACCGGGACGGCCCCGGCGTCGAGCACGCCCGCGACGGCGGCTTCGATGCGCTCGAAGGACTCGTCGAGATAGCCGGGGATGATATCCACATCGCCCGCATCGACGCCTTGGCAGTGCTCGAAAATATCCACGTCAAGAACGCTGTGGTAGGACTTCAGGATGCTGGAGGCGTCCCGGATGGCAGCCGGACCGAACCGGCATCCTGGCCGATATGAGGTCGCCGTGTCGAAAGGCACGCCGAGCACGGCGAAATCGTTGCCGGAACAATTGGCGGAATACGGCAGGCGCTGAAAGGTGCGGACCCCGCAGAAACGGGGGGAAGCCAGTGAATTGACGGGAACGCCCATGTCATGCTCCTTGTCGGAAGGTGGTTTTATTTTTTAATAAGCAAGGTACATGCCATAGTGTAATATGTTGAAATAAAAATAGATTGTTCTTAGGGCAGCAGTGAAAGGCTATTCAAGTATGAATAATGTGCTGTTCCACAGGGGAGGAAGAACGAATATCGATTTCTCTATCATGCGGTAATATAACACAAAAAAGAAAAAAATCCCCTGCGGAGCTCTTGTTATTCAAACATGAATAGCCTATTCAGTATTGAATACATCCGCAGGAGGCCCCGCCATGTCGCCGTTCGATGCCGCTTTACCGAGTACGGAAGATTTGTTTTCCGTCATTGAGGCCATCCACGACAACGTCGCCATCGTTGACCACAACGGCGTCATGCGCTGGGTGAGCAGCTGCTTTGAGCGCAATTACGGGATCAGCCGCGACCGGATCATCGGCAGGACCACCTATGAACTGGAGGCGGAAAAAGTGTTTTCACCATCCGTGGCGGCCCTCGTCCTCAAAACCCGCCGGGTGGTCACGCTGACCGAGGCCACGCGCTCGGGACAATACAATATCGTTACCGGCGTTCCCATTTATGATGATGACGGGGATGTCTCGTTTGTGGTGAGCTACAGCGTGGACATGCGCTATTCACGCCGATTGCATGAGGAATACCAAAAAATCAGCGCGCTGGTGTCCCCGAATGCGCCCCAAACCTCCGGAGGCCTGCCTTTCAGCGGGACCATGAGGGCCATAGCCGCGACCATCGAAAAGCTGGCCAAGGTGAATACGACCGTGCTCATCACGGGAGAATCCGGGGTCGGGAAGAACGTGGTCGCCCGTCTGGTGCACCATCTGAGCGACCGCACGAACGGGCCGCTGGTCGAAATCAATTGTGCGGGCATCCCCGCCCCGCTGTTGGAGTCGGAGCTGTTCGGCTATGAGGCCGGAGCGTTCACCGGAGCCAGCCAGAAGGGAAAAGAAGGGCGGATTGCACTGGCGGACAAGGGCACGCTGTTCCTCGACGAGATCGGAGAACTGCCGCTGCGGCTCCAGTCCAAGCTGTTGCAGGTGATCCAGGAAAAGCAGATCGTCAAGCTCGGCGGGATAAAGCCCGTATCCATTGATTTCCGGCTGGTGGCGGCGACAAACCAGGATCTGGAGGCTCTGGTGGAGAAGAAGCGTTTCCGCAGTGACCTGTTTTTCCGGCTCAATGTCCTGCCGCTATGGATTCCGCCCCTGCGGGAACGGCGCGAGGAGATCGTGCCGCTGTGCCTGAGCATCCTGGAGGAGATGAACGCCAAGTACGGGACGGAAAAGGTTTTTTCCGAGGAAGTGAAACGGCATCTCGCCGCCTACTCGTGGCCGGGGAATATCCGTGAGCTGCGCAACGTTATCGAACGGCTCGTGATCGTCTCTTCAGGGGGCGTCATCAAGACGGACGAATTGCCGGAACATATGTTCCGGCATCAGGAGAATCCGGAAAGCCCGATAGGCAAGAGCCTGCCCGATGCGTTGGAGACGCTTGAACGGCGCATGATTCTGGAAGCGTATAAGGGCTGCGGGACCACGACCGGAGTTGCGAAGGCGCTGGGGATCAGCCAGCCCACGGCCGCCCGGAAGATTGCGAAGTACAAAAACGAGGCATCCGGAGAGGGATAGCCGAGGGAAAGTCTTTTTTCGCCAGTCGCGCAATGCCCAGATAGGGAACTCAGAAGATATTTTCGGCTGGAGAGATGGAATGGCTGAACGTGGAGAGGAAGCAAGGCTCGCAATGCGTTCCGCCTTGCAGCAGGATGCCGTTTGGAGGGCGCGAAACCCTTTATTAGAATGAAAAACCGCCTCGGGCAAGGTGCCGACGCAAAACAGGTCCGCCCGGAGAGGATAAACCGGGCGGCCCTGTTTTGCCGCTGTCAGCGGGGAACGGAGGCCGAAAAGGAGGATTACACCGTAACAGGTTATAACTATTTGTAATTATAAGTTGTTACTGTGTAATGAAAACGTGGTGGCTTGCGGGCTAGACAAGCGCTTCGATAGCGTTGCCGAATTCCGGGGAAATGAAGACCTGCGACTCGGGTTCGCGTTCCTGAGAGGACTGGGTACAGTCCTTGGGTTCGGGCGCAACGTAGGGCTCGCACACTTCAACCACGGTCTCCTTCTCGCCGTGTTCGGCTGAGACGTAGGTCACGGTGTCCAGATGGCAGACCATGTTGTCACGGAGAAAAGTGCTTTCGCTTACGGAAACGGCGGTGTCACGGGTGGGAGTCGACATAAGAATTTCTCCTTTGAAGTATGTGGATACGAAGTATGCCATGTCTCCTTGATAGGACCATGCCCGAGAGGAATCAAGTTGTTCTGTGCGCTCAAACAGCCGGAAAAAACTTATCTTTTTGAAAAACACATCGGATTGATCGCTCGAACACCCGACTTTTGGGCTCCATTGCCGTCTGTTCCGGTGAAGAGAAAAAGCGGAGTGGAATACGAGAGAAAGCGTTTGGTTTCGGAAAATTACAAACCGCCGGCGGCTTGCAGCGGATAGCAGGAGACACACCCCATCGCCATTGTTTCGCCACTCAACGGCTTCTCTGCGGAATGATTTCATTTTAATGATATTTTTTGCCTGTTGCACAGAAAAACTCCCCATCGGATGTCGACGGGGAGTTTTCTATAACGGCGAGAAGGGGCTTTTGAAGGAAGGCACCATCCTCCCCTGCTGTGGGAGGGGAGGATGCGAGGGAAGCGTTTAGCCTTCCCCCAGAAGAGATTTTAGGAAAAATATTCCACTTTACTGCTGAGTTAGGCTTGCGTCGCTTCCCGCACGGTTTCGGCGAGCTTGAGGAATGCGGCCTTCGCCGGGGTGTCGGCGGGCATGGATACGATGGGATGTCCCCTGTCCGCGGCGATGACCGTTGCGGGATCGAGCGGGATCGCGCCGAGGAAGTTCAACCCTTCCTGTTTGGCGAGGGCTTCGCCGCCACCCTTCTTGAAGAGATCGATCTCCTCACCGCAATGGGGACAGAAGAGGCCGCTCATGTTCTCCACAAGGCCGAGCACGTCCGCTTTGACGACCTTGAGGAAATCAAGCGCTTTGCGGACGTCCGCCAGAGAAATCTCCTGCGGGGTGGTGACGACGAGGCACTTGGCGTCGGGTATGGCGTCAAGGATGGTCATATGCTCGTCACCGGTTCCGGGAGGGGAATCGATGAGCAGATAGTCCAGCGCGCCCCACTTCACGTCGGCGACGAACTGCTGAATGGCTCCAACCTTTTTGGGGCCGCGCCAGATGATGGCGGCGTCCTTGTCTTCGAGGAAGGATTCGATGGAGATGAGCGAGAGGCGTTCGCCGCAGGAAACGGGCACGAGCTTGCCGTCTTCGTTATCCACCCTGACGAACCCGTGGGAGCCGAGCAGGTGCGGGATGCTCGGGCCATGCAAATCCACGTCGAGGATGCCGACGTTGAAGCCCTGCGCCGCCAGCGCGGCGGCGAGGTTCACGGTCACTGAGCTCTTGCCCACGCCGCCCTTGCCGCTCATGACGAAAAGTTTGTGCCGCACGTCTTTCAGGTTTTCGGACATGACCTTGCGCTGCATGGCGGCGGTCATGGGGATCGTTGTCTGCCCCTGTTGTTCCGAACATGATGCCATATGTATTTCTCCAGACGGTTGTGAGGGATGAAGACCGCATCGGCGGAAACCGCTTCTCCGGCGGGAGGTGTTGCTTGCCGAGGCTTCCGGCTATTCCGTCCGCAGCTCACAGGCGGAATAAAAGACCTGCCTATCCTTGGGCTGCGTCACGGCCTTGCCGTCGGCGACGAGCATCTCCAGATGTTTGATGGCTTCGGTGATGTGGATGTTCAGGCCCGCCGCGGTTCCGGCGGCGGTACAGGGGCGGCGTTCGATGAGCGCGAGGATGTCCTCTTCCTTGATCTGCGTGCGGAAAGCCGTATGCGCCATGTCATCGAGATGTTCCGCGATGATCTCGACCGTGCCGGGCACCCCAGCGAAATGCTTTTGGATTTCCAGAAGCCGGGCGGCGGGAACGGGCAGGGCATAGGTTTCCGCCGGAGGGCGGCATACGCTGTTGATCTGCACCTTGTCGGGCCGGATGCGTTCCGCCAGGCGGGCGATGGCGTCCACGGAGGCGTCATCGTCGCTTATGCCGCCGAGCAGCATGACTTCAAGCCAGATCTGCCCGTTGAAGGCATCGCGGAAGGCGATCAGGCCTTCGACGATGCGATCGAAATCAAGGGACGCGGCGGGGCGGTTCACCTTGTCGAGCAACGCGGCGTCGCCTCCGTCCAACGAGGGGATCACCACATCGGCGGCGGCGAGGTCGGCGCGGACTTCCGGCATCCACAGCAGGGAGCCGTTGGTGAACACCACCACCGGAACATCGGTCATGGCCTTGATGCCCCGGATGATGTCGCCGAGCCCGGAGTGCAGCGTGGGTTCGCCGGATCCGGCGAAACTGATGTATTCGGGCTTGTCCCCGTTTTCGAGCTTGCGGCGCACTTCGTCAAGGATATCCGCGGTGGGGATGTATTCCTTGCGCTCGATGGTATGGTTCGTAGTCCGTCCGAGCTGGCAATACACGCAGTCGAAAGAACAGCTTTTGAAGGTCAGGGCATCCACGCCGAGAGAACGGCCCAGTCGCCGGGAAGGAACCGGGCCGTACACATGTTTGAAGCCAGTGTCCATGTTTTGTCCTTTTCTCGCGGAATCGCCCGCGTTCGGTGCCATGCCCCGGAGGTCAGGCTTTGCTTTCGTCCGGGCCGCCTTCGATGGCTTCGAAAGCCCGTTGGCTCACGCCCGCGTGCGAGGCGATGGCTTTCCATGCCTCGGCATAATCCCCGGCAAAGGGATTTTCCCCGTTCCGGTTCTTGGTCGTCAGCATGAAGCCTTCCAGAAACGCGGCCCTCGGTTCCGGAGCTTCGGCGAGCTTCGTCTCCAGAGGCCGGATATGCTTGGCATAGATGTAATCGGCGATCTCTTTATCGGTATGGCCCCATGAGCGGCCTTCCTCGATGGCGGAGGTGATTGAGCAGATGATTTCGTTCATGTTGTTGTCGGGGTTTCGCCTTCGGCGGGCTGGATGAGCCGTCGGCAGTGAGGGCAGCCGCACGTCATTTCACGCGCGTTGCATACCAAATAATCACCGCCTTCGATGATCAGCCGTCGGCTGTTGACGAGGCAGTCGGCAATTTTATGACGCGCGTTCCGGTACATGGCTTGCGCGGTGGTCCGTGCGACGTGCATCCGTTCGGCGCACGCTTCCTGATTCAAGCCTTCCAGATCGATGAGCCGGATGGTTTCATATTCCTCGACCGTCATGACGATGGTTCCGTCGTCAATCCCGGCAAGAGGTCCGAAAAGCGTATTCTGAGGCAGGCGGCAGACGCGTCTCCATTTTCTGGGTCTGGGCATGATCCCTTCCTCTGTTGTCCGGGAACCGTTCCGGGGCCTCGGCATGGAGCGCCCCATCGATCATTTTTGACATATGCCCTATTCCTTCACGCCGCATCTGTCAACAATCAAGCCGCGTTATTTTGGGGTTCCGCTGCCCTTGCCGCCCTTTTTCCAGCAAACGTCCACAAGACGGACAAATCCTGAACGGAAAACCGCAGTGCGTCCGCCCGTTCAGGGGGGATAAGCGTCTCCGGAAAAACGGTTTCACCTTGATTTGCCGTGCGCGGTATGAAACAATCCGCCGCGTTTGTTCCGGTCCCGGAAAAACCGCTTGGGGAATCCGCAGTTGGAACATCCACCACGAAAAGTCATCTTGAGAAAGTTGGAAAAAACAATGCGCAATCCCATTCCCAGAGTGGCGGCTATCCATGATCTCGCCGGGTTCGCCCGGACGTCCCTGACGGCGGCCATCCCGATCCTGTCCAGCATGGGCATTCAGGCCACGCCCCTGCCCACAGCCATTCTGTCCACGCAGACGGTGGGCTATAACGATTTTACGCTGCTCGACCTGACGGACGACATGGTCCGCATCCTTGATCACTGGGAGCGCCTCGGGCTGCGCTTTGACGGCGTGTACTCCGGCTTCATGGCGTCCACGGCGCAGATGGATTCGGCGGCGCGGTGCATCCGGAATTGCCTCGCGCCCGGCGGCCTGGCTGTGGTCGATCCCGTGCTCGGGGATGACGGCAGGCTGATCCCGACCATGACCCCGGAGATGGTGGAGAAAATGCGCTGGCTCATCACCTGCGCGGACCTGATCACTCCGAACTTCACCGAAGTCTGCCTGCTCCTTGACGAGCCTTACAGCCCGGAAGCGGATCTGCCTACGCTCAAGGGCTGGCTGCGCCGCCTCGCCGAAAATGGCCCCAAGACGGTTGTGGCGACGAGCGTGCCGCTTGCGGACGGACAGGCCTCGCGTAAGCCCGAATGTACTTCCGTCCTCGCCTACGAACGGGATGAGGATCGTTTCTGGCGTGTGGACTGTTCATATATTCCAGCCTATTACCCGGGCACGGGCGATGTGTTCGCCAGCGTGCTGACGGGGAGCCTCCTGCAGGGCGACAGCCTCGCCATTGCGCTTGACCGGGCCGTGCAATTCGTCACCTTGGGCATCCGGGCCACCTTTGGGCAGGGCCTCCCCAACCGGGAGGGGATTTTGCTTGAGCGCATCCTCGATACCCTGAGCGCGCCTCTCGGGTCGTATATGTGCCGCCTCGTAGACTAGCGGGTTCACGGCGGACAGACGCGGCATTCCGGTTTTCGGGTGCCGCTTTTTTTTGTGCACAGCTACAATATTCCCATAATCTTTTCATTATGTAAATTTTATTGCCGAACCCATCAACCCTGCCTCATGCACCAAACATCCAACACCCCACAAACCAAAACCCGCCGCGCGCTAGAGGTAGACGAGCAGGATGGTCATGGTGATGGTGCTCAGGAGGATGGACAGGGAACAGATGTTGCCCGCCATGATCACGTCGCCCTTGAGCTTCATGGTGAAGATGAGGGCCAGCGAAGAGGAGGGGGCGAGGGCGATGACGGCCATAGCCTGCCGGATTTCAAGCGAGAAGGGCAGATAGCGGTAGAAAAGGAACGCCAGCACGGCTGAGAGCGCATAGCGGACTGTGATGTGTTTGATGAGGCACCGGAAGCTCTTGCTGTCCATTTGCAGATTGATGTTCACGCCGATCATGAGCATACAGAGGAACGCGTTGGCGTCCCCGGCGATCTTTGTGAAGATGATCACGGGATGCGGCAGGGCGAGGTGCAGGAACGCCATGACGATCATGATCAGATAGATGCAGAAAGGGATGGACGAAAAGACGTTGCGCAGGAAACTCTTGATGGACAGATGCTGTGAGGCGTCGGTGACGCTGTTGGCGAGCGCGTAGGTCCCGCCCGTGCACATGATCGCGTTCCCGGCGTCGAACAGGCAGGTTGCCAGGAACCCTGTGGGAGGGAGGAACCCGGCGACGAAAGGCATGGCGAACGTGCCGATGTTGTAGCCCGAAAGATTGAGCATGGAAAAAGCCCGTTCCTGCCGGGCCTTGCCGTGGGTCATCCCGTAGCCGGTGGCGACCATGAGGACGTTGCAGAGCGCGCCCAGCGCGACGAGCCAGAGCATTTCGGAAGTCACGGGCACGCCGTTGATGCTGGTTATGATGATGCACGGCAGAGTGATGTAAAACACGATGCCGGAAAGCACGCGGAACGTCTCCGCCTTCAGGATGGACAAACGGCGGAGCAGGTAGCCGAGCATGATGAAGGTGATGAACGAAAGAACTTTGAACAGTGCCTCTTCCATGAAAATCCCCTTTTTGCACCAGCCAGCGGGATCGCGTTTCAAAGGGCAATCCTCCGGCGGCATGGTGTTCCCATGTACGGGGCGAACCTATTATACCCACTTTCCGTTCCTGTATACTCCCCCTCACCGTACGGCGCGGAAGGCCGTCCCGCCGAGGCTATCCGAAGGGGCGGCGCACAAAAAGGCAGCCGCACCCGGAGAAGAAAGGGTACGGCTGCCTTCAGGCCTGTGCCGGCGGCAGGATCGGAGGAGGGCTATACCAGCGAACCGGCCGCCTCGTAGATCCCTTCGGAAAGGGTGGGGTGGGCGTGGATGGTTTCGAAGAGATCGCGGGCTGTGCAGCCACGCTGGATGGCGAGGGTGGTTTCGGCGATCAGATCGGAAGCGTGGGCTCCGGCGATGTGCGCGCCGAGGAGCTTGCCGCTGCCTTCTTCAACGACGAGCTTGAACAGCCCGGCGAGTTCGCCCATGGCCTGCGCCTTGCCGAGCTCGCGGAACTGGAACACCGAAGTTTTCACGGCGAATCCCTGTTCCTTGGCTTGCGCTTCGGAGAGCCCCACATCCCCGATTTCCGGGGCGGTGAAGATGGCGGAGGGTACCACATCGTAGCGCTGCGCCTTCCTGTCTTCGGGATGCAGGATGTTGTGTACGACGGTGTGGGCTTCGGCGACGGCCATGTGCGCCAGCATGATGCGGCGCGGCCCGATGACGTCGCCGATGGCGTACACGCCCGGCACTGAGGTTTCCAGAAAATCGTCGGCTTCGATCCAGCCCCGGGCATCGACCTTGACCCCGGCGGCGTCGAGCCCGAGGCCGTCCGTATGCGGCACGCGGCCCACGGTGACGCACACCGCGTCGGCCTCAAGTGTGCGCGGGGCGGGCGGGTTGGCCATCTCCACGAACGGAGACGCGCCGATCTCCACGGAGACGCCTGTCCCGGTGGGCGTTGTGGCGGTCACCGTGCGGGCCAGTTCCACGGCGATGCCCTTCTTTTTCATTTCGCGCTGCAACAGGCGGCTGATTTCCTCGTCCACGGAGGGCAGGGGCAGCACGCGGTTTTGGCCTTCCACGACCGTCACCTTGGAGCCGAACGCCCGGTAGATGAACGCCAGCTCGCAGCCGATGACCCCGCCGCCCACGATGATCAGGCTGGTCGGAACGGCTTGCAGCTCCAGCGCGTCTTCGCTCGACAGCACGCGGGCGTGATCGACGGGCAGGGCGGGCAATTCCAGCGGCGAGGACCCCGTGGCGATGATCACGTTGTCGCTTTCGACCTCTTCCATGCCCTCCGCCGTGGTTACGCACACCAGCTTCGCGCTCACGAGTTCGGCCTTGCCGTAGACGACGCGGACTTTGAGCTGGGCGCACGTTTTTTCAAGGCCGGTCTGCAGCGTGGCGGTAACCTTGCGCTTGCGGTTCACAATGGCGGGCATGTCCGCCTTGAGCGCGCATTCTCCGGTGATGCCGAATTCCGCCAGCCGTCCGCTCATTTCCAGCACGTCGGCGGACGAACGCAGGGTTTTGGTAGGGATGCAGCCCGTGTGCAGGCACGTGCCCCCGAGTTTCGCCCGTTCCACGAGCGTCACGTCTACCCCGGCCTTCGCCGCCGCAAACGCCGCCGAATAGCCTCCAGGCCCGGCCCCGATGATGGTCAGTTTCATATCGTCTCCTCAAAAGGTGCTGTTTGATGCGCTTCCAGCCGGGACGAGTCCCCGCTTCCTGCCAGTGGGAATTCTTTAGGAGAAACCAGCGGAGGATGCAAGGCCGATCAGCCGATACTCTGGCGAAATACGTTTTTTACGCGCTTTAAAACAACGTTTTTTTCAGAAAACAACGATTTTTCTTTTCTTCTAAATAGATCAGCGATTTTTTCGGCAGATGAGGGCTAGCGCTTCCAGTGGAACGTGAACACCTGTTCGACGTCGGGGTGCAGGCTCAGATGAACCGGGCAGGTATGGGCGGCGCGTTCGATCATGGTTTTCTGCTTGTCGGTATATTCGCGGTCGGGCATGGTGAAAACGACTTCAAGCTTGCCGATGCGCCGGGGGTTCGCGCTCATGGTTTTGGTGACTTCGATGCTGGTTCCGGTCACGTCTACATCATGCATTTTGCCGTAAATGCCGATGATGGTCATGGCGCAGCTGGCCAGCGCCGTGGCGCAGAGATCCGTGGGGGAAAAGCCTTCGCCCTTGCCGTTGTTGTCCACGGGGGCGTCGGTGATGAGGCGCGCGCCGCTGGCGATGTGAACGGATTCGACACGAAGGTCGCCAAGATACGTTGCGGTAATGGTAGCCATGCCAAACTCCTTTTTCATGGACTGTACCGGAATATCCCGAAAGAGCCTACCCCCGTTATGTCTTGCCTGTGGAATCCCATTTCCGCCCATATGATTTGAAGTGTAGTGCGTTTTATTGACAACCTCTGTGATTTCCACCATTGTTAAAACAGATACCGAGTCTTCCCGCACTGATTAGTGCCTTTTTAGGGGATGGAGGATGGCTTTGCTCGGAAAAACAGACTGGTATAGCGCCGAAAAGAAAATCGTCCTGACGATCGCGTTGGCTATCCTGATCGCTTCTGTATCGGTCTTCACCATTCTGTATCTGATGATGAGCCACGCCTTGCAGGAGGATATTCGGGCACGTGCGCGCGTGGTGAATGCCTATGCCGAATCCCATTTGAATCTTGAGGGCTTCGTCCACATCAATACGCTTAAGGACATGCGGCGGGATACCTATCAGGACATGCAGTCCATGCTGGACAACATCCGGCAGATCGCCAATGTCCGGTATCTCTACACCGCCAAGTTCAATGACCGGGGCCAGCCCATGTATCTGGTGGACGGCCTGCCGCCGAACTCTTCGGATTTCCGCAGTCCGGGCGACCTCATTGAACAAGACATCGTCCCCATGTTGAACCGTTGTCTGTCAGGCGAACTCATCGAATCGGATGGTGTGCTGAATACCGAATGGGGCGCGATTTTCCTGACCTGTATGCCCGCCTATACCATTGGCGAGGCGGAGCCCATCGGGGCCGTGGTTATGGAGTTCAACGCCGACGTTATCTACAAAAGCAAGCTTCGGGCCATGCTGTACAGCGGGGCGCTGGCCTTGGTGATCGTGGGAGGCTGCACCTTTATTACGATGCTCTGCCTGCGTCGTCTGGCCACGCCTTTTTATAAGAAGCTCGCCTACACGGACATGCTTACCGGCATCGGCAACCGTACCGCCTTTGAATTGGAACTGAAGAATCTGGAAAAGAAGCTTCCCCGCCCGTTTACCATCGTCGCGTATGATCTGAACTACATGAAAAGGATCAACGATACCTACGGTCATGCGGCGGGGGATGCCTATCTCCGACATATGGCCCACCTGCTGATGCGCGAGGAGCCGGTAAGCCGGGGGCTTTCATTCCGTATCGGCGGAGATGAATTTGTGACGCTGTTTGAGGGCGAGGAGGAGGAAACCCTGTTGCGGGAGCTGGAGCTGTTCCACATGGCGGGGGCACAGGCCGAAGTCAATGGGGAGCCCGTCACTTTCGCCTATGGGGTCGCCTCGTATGATCCCGACCTCGATAAGGGCAGTTTGCACAATACCCTGAGCCGGGCCGATGCCCTCATGTATCGCTTTAAGAAAGCCGCCAGAGGAGAAAGCTGAGAACCGATAAAGAACGGACAATGGCTTGAAAACCTTACAGAACGCCGCCCTTCCCGGATTTCGGGACAGGGCGGCGTTTGTATTTGGACGGTTTCTTTCATGGAAAGGAAACCGAGTAGAGGCTTAGTGCTGTACGGTCGACTCGGGTTCTTTGAGCATGTCAACCATGCCAAAGTGGAATTGGCTCACGGCGGAGGCACAGTCGTTTTCAAGTCTCTGAATGTTCTTGCCCGCTCCGGCCTTGAAGCCTTCACGGTAGGCGCTGGTCATCAGATGGATGAAAATGTCGAGATCGAGTACAATAGGTTCTTTTTTGTCTTTCATCGTCACGTCCTGATTGTTGTGTATGGTATGAGCATACTGTAAGTGTGAAAAACAGCTCGTCTATTATATTTCATCATGATAATCAATAGGATATGCAATATAGAATATTGGCACTCGCGCTGACGGTCTCATGGCTGACCGTGCGGGACGCTGGCCGGAGCATCCTTCCCCCAATGCATGGCGGTCTGCTCGCTTTTTCCCGTTTCCGTCTGAAGGATGAGGCTGTCCGGATGGTTTGGAGGGCTCCGTCGTATTGGCTGGCTTCCTCTAGTACGATGTGGCACACAATGCTATGATAAAAAGAGTTTCCGGGCAAAAAAATGCTGAATACCTGGTTTGGGGCACATACCTTTTTTCCTTTTCATAAGAAAAATGCGAGATAGCTTTCCGGCCAGCAACCCCTTGCGTCCTCGTTTTTCCGGAAAAGCACTGCCCCTGTTTTCGCGTTTCCCGTTACGGCAAGCCCCGGAATAGGGTCTTACGGCAGAAGCCAGCGGGAGAGACGGGGCCACAGCCACCCTAAAAGTTGTAGCGGATGAACAAGGTGTAAAAGGTAAAGGGAAGGGCTCTGTCCCATGCCGTGTGCCTTGTTGCCCACTTTAGTGCGTTCTCGAAGACGACAGGAATAATCTTATACTGAAGGTCTATGGGAAGGGTTTCAACTGCTTCCGATCTATTAGATGATTATACCATGGGCAGTTGGGATTCAACATATGGCATTTTCAGCATTGGTACGGTCGATTCCAATGCGTTTGTGCATGTCATATCCATTACAGTACATGTTCCCTTTAACATTACGGATGTGTTCCGTTCACTTTTGAGGATATCCGATATCTATAAAATATTATTGGATATATCTTGAAGAATATGGAACCGCGCTCTTGGAAGATCGGTACGGGCTTTTCCTGTACAGGTGTGGGGTATTCATATATAACGACGAAAATTCACACTATAACGTGCGTATATTCGTTTTATATGGCTGTATAAGATATTTTTCCTTCTTATCGGCATGACGCATGTATTCGTGGCGGGCGTATCGGGATGGTGCGGTACGCGCATGGTCACTGCCGAGCAGTGTATATGCCGCCGTGTTCTTTGAGGAGTGGGATTTTTTAGCCTTTTGTAACTTTGGAGGGGCGATATGAAGTGGGTAGTGGGGGGGATACTGGCGGCCAGCCTCCTTTTCGGGGGGACGACAATGGCTGGCGCCGTGGACTTCCGGTTTCAGGGGGAAATCCTTTTTGGGACCGGCTTCCTCAGCAGTGCGTTCATCACCGAGAGAAACGGGCAACGCACTGAAGCGGCATCCGCCGACAAGTTCGCCACGCTGCAGCGTTTTCGTCTGCAAATGGAGGCCATCGCCTCCGAGACGCTGTCCTCTCTTTTATGTCTGGAAGTGGGGGACAACCTTTGGGGCAACAACGAATCTTTTGGCGGAGGTGGGGCCGCCCTCGGGACTGACGGGCAATTCGTGAAAGTGCGTCATGCCTTTATGAACTGGACCGTACCCGATACCAGCCTCAGTATGCGTGTGGGCCTCCAGACCGTGCCCGCGCCCCATACGGCGGGCGGTTCCTCCATCCTCAACAACGAAGTGGCCAGCATCGTCGCCAGTTACCGCGTCACCGACAATGTCGGCATCTCCGGTGCCTGGTTGCGCCCCTTCAACGATAACTACAGCCCCGCCGATGTTTCCAACGTAAACCGGCTGGATAATCTGGATCTGTTCATGCTCTCCGTGCCCGTGAGCGGGAATGGCTGGCAAGTTACGCCGTGGGGCATGTTGGGCATGAGCGGTGCGAATACCTTCAAGGGCGATGAGCGGCAGTACGACTTCAAAAACACCATTTTGTATATGAATCTCCTGCCGTACAGTTATCTGCGCGCCGAAGCCAACGGGAATATGGGCAGGAGGTTCCAAGACCGCGATTACGGCAGGCTGCTCTTTATAGGCCTGCCCGTTGTCGTTAAGGTATTCGAGCCGTTGCGCATTGAGGCGGATTTCAACTACGGGTATTCGCAAGGCGTGGGCCGTTACGAAATCACCGACTTCCGCGATCATGCCACCCGGTTCGCCGAGACCCGGCGCGAGGGCTGGCTGGCCAAGGCGCTGGTGGAATACGAAACGGAGTGGGGCATTCCCGGCGTGTTTGGCTGGTATGGTTCCGGCGATGACGGCAATGTCGGGAACGGTTCCGAGCGGATGCCCGCCATCTCGCCCTGCGGCAACTTCACCTCCTTCGTGGGCGACGACCCTACGGGGTTCGGCATGTTGGTCAGCGGTCTGAACGCAACGTACGATCTACAGTTGAATTATGCGGGGACATGGGGTTTGGGCATTCAAATCAAGGACGTGAGCTTCATCGAAGATCTTACCCATACGCTGCGCATCGCCCGCTGGGCCGGTACCAACAGTCCGGCGATGATCAAGTACCTGGCATCCACCGACGGCGCGGGCAACCGCATGAGTTACTTGACCACACACGACTCCATGATCGAATGCAATCTGGATTCCGTGTATACCTTTTCTGAAAACCTCTCCGCCCATATCCAGTTCGGTTATGTCCTCAATCAGATGGACATGGGGGCATGGAATCCCTCCTACCGGCATGAGGATTTGAAAACGGCGGATGCCTATAAAGCCTCCGCCATGCTCTACTACACGTTTTAGGGCCTTTCTTCGCTGAAAAAAGCAAAGGTTTTAATCGGCGTATCGAAGGCGAACGCGAAGAGGCCCCCGGCTGGACTGGGAGGGACTTTTTCATGAAACGACACGGTGTCCGTGGATTCCAGCACGGTACGGATGTCCCCGCTCGGTCGGCCCCGTTCGGTATAGGCTCCACGGTTGAATCGAAGGAGAAGAAACTGGCGCCCGCGCTGAGGTTCACCGCCTGCAACCACCTGAAACGATACGATTGCCAAGGAATTTTCGTGAGGCTCTTTGCTGGCAGGATTTCGCCTCAGGCATGTCGTGTATGAGGACAAAGCCTAGCATCGGCGCTGCCAAGAGGGCGTTCGTATCCGGCCCGCTTGTCTCTTAACTGCCGCAGGGCCGTGAACAGGGCGGGGATGTCCACCGGTTTTGAAATATGGGCGTTCATCCCCGCCTCCAGTGGTTTTTCCACGTCATCTTCGAAGGCCTCGGCCGACACGGCTATGATGGGTACTCTCTTTGCGTCATCATGTGCCAGAGAACGGATGCGCGTGGCCTCAAGGCCGTCCATGAGAGGAAGTAACGACTCCATACATCCGTCATGTCTTCAAATACACGCGGGGCGGGGTCAGCGGTCCGCGCGGGGCCGCCAGGATACTGGGGATTCCGGCCAGTACCCTTGTCTCCAAGCTCCACAAGCTCGGCATAACCTCCAAAGCCTATTTCAAGGCGGGGGACTGAGCCCCACGGAGCCGCAGCTGCATGGTTCTATGGCGCTGGCCGCTGTATGATACTCATTGCAAGTGAAGGCCCTCCTTCTACAATCTTCTGAAAAGACACGATTGTCCAAGGAGGCTTCATGCGTTTCCTCAACTCTCGAACGCTCAGGTACTTCGGCCAGCGGGCCAGAGAACTGGCTCATAATTTCGAGAATGCCCACCATCCTTATGAAGAGCGGCAGGGCGGCCGTTCGTGGGAAGACTACTATCGGCGGCGCTGGCAGCACGACAAGGTGGTGCGTTCCACCCACGGGGTCAACTGCACGGGGTCCTGTTCTTTCGATGTGTTCGTCAAGGACGGGATCATCGTGTGGGAGGCCCAAAAGACCGACTATCCCACGCCTCACCCCGATTTCCCCGACTACGAGCCTCGCGGCTGCCCCCGCGGCGTCTCGGCCTCATGGTACGTCTACAGCCCGTTGCGCGTGAAGTATCCGTATATCCGCGGCAAGCTGCTCGAAATGTGGAAAGCCGCGAAACAGGCCAACAACAACGATCCCGTCGCCGCCTGGGAGGCCATCCAGTCCGATCCCGCCAAGCGCAAGGCCTACCAGCAGGCGCGGGGGAAGGGCGGTTTTGTCCGCTTCTCGTGGGATGAGGCGTCCGAGATCATCGCCGCCTCGCTCATTTCCACCATCAAAAAACATGGCCCGGACCGTATTTTCGGCTTCACGCCGCTGCCCGCCATGTCCATGACCAGCTTCGCATCCGGGGCGCGGTTCCTGTCCATGCTCGGCGCGAGTATGGTCAGCTTCTACGACTGGTACTGCGACCTGCCCCCGGCCTCTCCGCAGATTTGGGGCGAGCAGACCGACGTGCCCGAGAGCGCGGACTGGTACAACGCGGGCTACATCATCTCGTGGGGTTCCAACCTGCCCCAGACCCGCACGCCGGACGCCCACTTCTATGTCGAGGCCCGGTATCGGGGCACTAAAATTGCCGCGATTTCCCCGGACTACGCCGACTTTACCAAGTTCGCCGACCATTGGCTGCCCGTACGCGCGGGTACGGACGGCGCACTGGCCATGGCAATGGACCATGTCGTCCTGAAAGAATTTTATCTTGATCGTCGCGTGCCGTATTTTGAGGATTACGCCAAGCGCTTCACGGACCTGCCGTTCCTGCTGTTCCTCGATGAAGAGGAACGGGACGGCGAAACCGTGCTTGCGCCGGGCCGCTGCGTACGCGCTTCGGATCTGGGGCTCGGCGGCAACAACCCGGAATGGAAATTCGTGATCCACGACCGTACCCGCAAGGGCCCGGCCGTGCCCAACGGCTCCATCGGGTCCCGTTACGGCGAAGAAGGGACCTGGAACCTTGAGATGCGCGACTGCTATGACCGCGCCGATCTCGATCCGGTCCTCAGTTATGCGGATCTTGGCGATGAGATGGAATGGAAGCTTGCCGCGTTCCCGGTCTTCTTCGAAGGCCAGCCGTCCCTGCGCAAGGGGGCTGTCCCGGTGCGCCGTCTGGCCGTCACCGGCGCGGACGGCATACAGCAGGAACGCCTCGTCACCACGGTGTTCGACATCCTTGCGGCAAGCCTCGCCATCGATCGCGGGCACGGCGGGGATGTGGCGTCCGGTTACGAAGACGCCAGGGCCTACGCCACTCCCGCGTGGCAGGAGGCGATCACCGGCGTCCCCGCCGAGGATATGATCCGCGTGGCGCGGGAATTCGCGGACAACGCCGAACGCACGGGCGGGCGTTCCATGATCATCATGGGGGCGGGCGTCAACCACTGGTACAACAACGACGTGACCTACCGCGCCATGATTTCCCTGACCACGCTTTGTGGCTGTCAGGGCGTATCAGGAGGGGGCTGGGCGCACTACGTGGGCCAGGAGAAGGTACGCCCGCTGGCGGGTTGGACCACCGTGACCGTGGGCAGCGACTGGATGGGGCCGCCGCGCCTGCACAACGGCACCTCGTTCTATTATTTCGCGCTCGACTCGTGGCGTCACGAGCTTCTCAGTATGGACAAGCTCACGCCGCCCGACCGCAAGGGGAGCCTCCCCGATCACCCGGCGGACTGCAACGCCCTTGCCGCGCGGCTCGGCTGGCTGCCGTTCTACCCGCAGTTCAAGGAAAATTCCCTCGAAACCTGCGAAAAGGCGGTCAAGGCCGGGGCGACTTCCAAT
The DNA here is from genome assembly GCF_000224655.1 of Bilophila sp. 4_1_30. Classification (NCBI taxonomy): domain Bacteria; kingdom Pseudomonadati; phylum Thermodesulfobacteriota; class Desulfovibrionia; order Desulfovibrionales; family Desulfovibrionaceae; genus Bilophila; species Bilophila sp. 4_1_30. Next base: position 531,811 of record NZ_JH114233.1, on the reverse strand, counting down.
GAGGAGATCGTGGCCCATACCCTCGAACGCCTCAAGTCCGGCGATCTCGAACTGTCCGTGGATGCGCCCGACGATCCCGCCAACGTGCCCCGCGTCATGGTCTTTTGGCGTGCCAATCCGCTTGGCTCCAACGTCAAGGGGCATGAATACTTCCTCAAGTACCTGCTCGGCACCGAAAGTTCCTTCCTCGGAGAGGAAGCCCGCCAGCCTGAAACCATCCGCACGACGCCCGAGCCGGATTCCCCGGAAGGCGTGGGCGGCGGCAAGCTTGACCTCATGGTGACGTCCGAAATCCGGATGAGCACGACATGCGTCTATTCCGACATCGTGCTCCCGGCGGCGCACTGGTATGAATACCATGACCTGTCCTCGACGGACATGCATCCGTTCATCCATCCCTTCAATCCGGCGACCGACCCCGCGTGGGAAGCCCGGACCAACTGGGATCAGTTCAAGGCAATTGCCCAGAAATTCTCCGAACTGGCGGGCAAGCATCTCGGCGTCCGCAAGGACATGGTGGCGACGGCGCTCCTGCACGACACCCCCGGCGAGATAGGCCAGCCCTTCGGCGAAGTCCGAGACTGGCGCAGGGGCGACGCGGAACCCGTACCCGGTAAGACGATGTTTAATCTCAAGGTCGTGGAGCGGCCCTATCCCGACATCTACAAGATGTACTCCGCGCTCGGCCCCAACGTCGCCAAGCCCGGCGGCGTGGGCGCGAAGGGTGTGTCGTGGTCGTGCGCGCCGGAATACGAACAGCTCAAGGCGCGTCTCGGCGTGGTTTCCGAGCCGGGCGTCAGCGAAGGTATGCCCCGCATCGACAATGCCAAGGACGCCTGTGAAATCATGCTGGCCCTATCCCCGGAAAGCAATGGCGATGTGGGGGTGCGCTCGTGGGCCGGGCTGGAAAAGCAGACCGGTTTCAAGCTCAACGATCTTTCCCGCCCGGTACAGGATCAGCATTTGACCTTTGAGGGCATCACGGCCCGTCCCACAAAGGGCTTCACCAGCCCGAACTGGAGCGGCATTGAAGTCCACGGTCGGACCTACGCGCCTTTCGAGCTGAACGTGCAGCGGCTGGTGCCGTTCCACACGCTCACGGGGCGCCAGCACTTCTACATGGATCACGAATGGATGCGCGGTCTTGGCGAAGCCCTGCCCGTGTACCGTCCGCCGCTGTCCCTCGCGGCCATCGGCGAGATCTCCGGACCGCGCATTCCGCGAACGGACAAGGATCTGGTGCTCAACTTCCTGTCGCCGCACAGCAAGTGGTCGATCCATTCCTCCTATTCGGACAACCACATCATGCGCGAGTTGTCCCGTGGCGGTGGGGAGATCTGGCTGAACAACGACGATGCGGCCTCCGCAGGCATTGCCGACAACGACTGGCTGGAGTGTTTCAACGCGAACGGCGTGTTCATGGGCCGCGCGGTGGTGAGCCATCGTATCCCGCATGGCAAGACGTACATCCATCATGCGCAGGAACGTACCGTCAATGTGCCGCTTTCGCCGCTTTCCGGCACGCGCGGCGGCACGCACAACAGCCTCACCCGGCCTCTCGTCAAGCCGACCCAGATGATCGGCGGGTACGGGCAGCTTTCCTATTTCTTCAACTACTACGGTCCGACCGGCTGTCAGCGAGACGAGTTCGTCGTCGTGCGGAAGGTGCAGGGGGATGTGAGGTTTTGAAGA
>NZ_JH114233.1:497621-529879 GCF_000224655.1 Bilophila sp. 4_1_30 | reverse complement strand
TAGGGCTTTTGTGTTTATCGAATCCCTGTTTGCAGGGAGTGCGGGAACAGTGTTGGAGGAAGAAGGAAAACGGCATCAAGAGTGCTCAGGAAATACGTTTTTCCGAAGACGCGGATCAACAAGCGAACAGCGGCGGGAAAGCTTCGGTGTCCCCTCCCCATCAGTCGAAAGTCTTTGGGGAGGGGGCTGGGGGAGGATCTTTTTGAAGAAAGGTCTCTCCCCCGGCGCTTTCTCCCCTTAAAAGGATGTGCGTATGAATATCAAGGTGCAAATGGGCATGGTGCTGAACTTGGACAAGTGCCTCGCGTGCCACACGTGCAGCATCCCGTGCAAGAACGCGTGGACCACGGCCCCCGGCACGGAATACATGTGGTTCAATAACGTGGAAACCAAGCCCGGCGTAGGCTATCCCAAAGAATGGGAAAATCAGGACCGTTACAAGGGCGGCTGGGAAATCAGGGACGGCAAGCTCCATCTGCGGGCGGGCGGCAAGACCGAGAAGTTGGCAAATATCTTTGCGAACCCGGATCTGCCGGCCCTCGACGACTACTATGAGCCGTGGAAATACGATTACGAACGGCTGACGGACAGCCCGGCTTCGCGGCATCAGCCCGTGGCCCGTCCCCATTCGGCGGTTACGGGAAAGGCGTTCAACCCGCAGTGGGGCAGCAACTGGGAGGACGACCTCGGCGGAGCGCCCGTCACCGGGCTTTCCGACCGCAACTTCGCGGGGCTCGAAGCCAAGGCGTATCTTGATTTCAAGAACGTATTCATGATGCACCTGCCGCGCCTGTGCGAGCACTGCCTGAATCCCGCGTGCGTGGCGTCCTGTCCGTCCGGGGCCATGTACAAGCGAGACGAAGACGGGATCGTGCTGGTGGACCAGTCCCGTTGCCGCGGGTGGCGCTACTGCGTATCGGGGTGCCCGTACAAGAAGGTGTACTTCAACTGGAAGACGCACCGCTCGGAAAAGTGCCTGTTCTGCTATCCGCGCATCGAAGCGGGCGAGCCGACCCTGTGCGCGCATAGCTGCGTGGGCCGCATCCGGTACGTGGGCGTCATGCTGTACGATGCCGACCGGGTGCGCGAGGCCGCCTCTCATCCCCAGCCACAGGGGCTGTATCAGTCACAGCTTGAAGTGTTCCTCAATCCCAACGATCCCGCCGTCTGCCGCGAAGCCGAACGCAAGGGCATTTCGTGGCATGTCATGGAAGCGGCCCGGCGTTCTCCCATCCGCAAACTGGTGGTGGATTGGAAGCTGGCCCTGCCGCTGCATCCCGAATTCCGGACCTTGCCGATGGTGTGGTACGTGCCGCCGACCAGCCCGCTCGTCTCGGGCGGCGTTGAAGACGCCAAGGGGCTTGACCGGATGCGGATTCCCGTCCGCTACCTCGCCAACCTGCTGGCGGCGGGCGATGAGGAGCCGGTGCGCTCGGCGCTTTCCCGTCTGCTCGCCATGCGCCGCCACATGCGGGACGGTCAATTCCAGTCCACGGCTTCCGCGCCGTTCCCGTCCCTGCGCGAGCATCCCGATACGTCGGGAGTATTGGCCGATGCCGGTCTGACGCCGGAACAGGCTGCCGAGATGTATCATCTTCTTGCCATTGCCCGCTATGAGGACCGGTTTGTGGTTCCGACCTCGGGACGTGAAAATCACGATGATGTCTGGGCCATGAAAGGCTCGGAAGGTCTGGCGCAGGGTGAAATGGAGGAAAGGACATGAACGATTCCGATCGTCAGCTTCTGCTCGCCGTGTCTGGGCTGCTGCATTACCCCGAGGACGATTTTTTCGTTCAGGCGCGCTCGTTTGAGGAACTGTGCGATTTGCTGTCCGTGGTCCGGGCGTGCCCGCTGCGGGAGTTCATCCGGTCGGCCCGCTCGAAAGGGCTTTCTAGATTGCGCGAAGAGCACGTCGCCATTTTCGACATGGACAGCAAGTGCAGCCTGTCCCTTGCATGGCACCGCTACGGGGACGATCCCCGGCTTGGGCGCGCGCTGGCGGGCCTGAACGAATTGTACCGCGACGCGGGCTTTGAGCCCGTACAAGGCTTGCTGCCGGATTATCTGCCGCTGGTGCTCGAGTTCTTCTCGGCTGCGCCTGACTGGGCTCGTGTGGTGCTGCTCGACGGGTTCGGCAAGGAACTTATCGGCATTTATGCCGCTCTTGAGGCCCGGCATCCCGACAGCTCCTATGTCTCTCTGTTCCGGCCGATCGTCGCGGTTCTCGGCCTCGCCCCGGATCAACGCCTTCCCGCGAAGCGTTTGGAGCAAGTTTAGGTGGGGAGAGGATATCGGGGGAAGAGGAGGAAACGTTTTGGGGCGTAGGGCTTGCCCGTGCGGTTTCCCTCCCTCCACCTTTCTTCGCAAAGTTTCCGGCTGATGGGGGAATTGCGGAGGTCCGTTCCGGTTACAGCCGTTCCAATATATTCGCAATATATTGGATAGAGAGGATTTGTAGAGTCATTTCCCATCGGTCGGAAAACATTCCCTCCGGGCGGGTATGGGCGATGGCCCCATACGCCGGGAGGTATTCTTAAGGAGGTCATATGCATTTTTTCTTTGCGTACTATCCATACATCTGCATAACGTTGCTGCTGGCGGGGCTGGCGTTCCGGTACGTGACGGCTCCGGGCGACTGGAACGCGCGTTCCAGCGAGATTTTTGAAAAGACGTGGTTGCGCCGGGGATCAATCATTTTCCACTATGCGATCATCTTGTCTTTCTTTGGGCATATTGTGGGCCTGCTCACGCCCGATAGAGTGATGCACGCCCTGCGGATCTCAATAGAAGCCCATACCGTGGTTGCAGTGGGCATGGGCATGATTCTGGCTCCGCTGGTTGTGGTGGGCCTCGGCATCCTGCTGTGGCGGAGAATCACGAACGAGCATGTCTGGGCCACGACCGTTCCTATGGACGTGCTGGTGGTGCTGCTTATTCTGATCAACGGCTGTACCGGGTTTTATCAGGCGTATGTGGCGCATTTTCCGGTATTTGTGACCGTTGGACCGTGGCTGAGGAGCCTTGTCGTCTTCCGGCCAGATGTGGTTCTGATGGAAACGGTGCCGCTGTTCCTGCAAATCCATGTGGTGAGTGCGTTTACGTTGTTCGCGCTGATTCCGTTCAGCAGGCTGGTGCACATCTTCAGCGTGCCGGTCACATACGCGCTGCGTCCGTTCCAGATCTATCGGAGGCGGTATGCCGGACTTTAAGAACACTGTCGGCGGGCGTTTTTTGACCATGCTGGAAGCGCAGGCCCCCGCCAACTTCGCAATGGTCATGTCCACGGGCATCGTGTCCGTGGCCCTGCACCTGCTGGATTATCCCATCGGCGCACGCCTGCTGTTTTGGCTTAACGCGGCGCTGTGCGTGGGGCTGGCGATCCTGTACATCATCCGGCTGTTCGTGTTTCCGAAACGGTTCATCCAAGATTTCAGGAGCCACGGCGCGGGGCCGGGCTTCCTGACGGTGGTGGCGGGAATATGCATTCTGGGCAACCAGTTCGTGCTGCTCGGCAAAGATCCGGCTATGGGCGAGGCGCTGTTCTGGATAGGGAGCGGCCTGTGGATCGTGATTTTGTGGGGCGTATTCTACTTCGTGTTCTCCGACGAACCCAAGCCGCCGCTGGAAAAAGGCATTAACGGCGCGTGGCTGGTCGCCACCGTGAGCACGCAGGCCATTGTGATCCTCGGCTGCATCCTCATCGATCATATGCCCTGGGACAAGGAAATCGCCTTCTTTGCGTTCACGGCGCTGTTTCTGCTTGGATTCATGTTGTACTTGTTCGTGATCACGATGGTTTTTTACCGGTTTGCGTTCAAGGATCTGGAACCGGCGCAGCTCAGCCCGACCTACTGGATCAACGCCGGGGCCGTGGCGATTACGACGCTGGCGGGCGCGGAACTGTTGTCGCATCCGGGCGCATCGCCGCTGTTGATGGAGTTTTTCCCGTTCATCAAAGGGCTGACGCTCATGGCGTGGGCCACGGCGACCTTCTGGATCCCGATGCTTTTTCTGCTCGGGTTCTGGCGGCACAGCGTGAAACAATACCCGGCGGCCTACACTCCGGAATACTGGGGCATGGTGTTCCCATTGGGGATGTACACCGCATGTACGGCCATGCTGGCGAAGTCCCTGAATCTGGAATTCCTGTTGCCATTGCCGGAAGTCTTCGTGTACGTGGCGCTGGGGGCGTGGACGGTGGTTTTCTGTGGTATGGTCATCACAAGGCTGGTGATGCTCCTGAGGGGGGATTGCCCGACGGCATAGCCCCAATGGGGAGGCTGCCGAACTAGGCGGTGGTCCTCCCTTTTCCATAAAGAAGGGTAGCCTTTCGAGGCTGCCCTTTTTTTGTGGGCAAAAGGGAGGGCCGAATGGTTGTAATCGATTGCTTGTGAAAGAAGGGCGTTTTCAGGAAGGGAAAAGCGTTCCGATGAGTGGAGAAGCTTTTCTGTACAACCATCTGATAATTAAAAGTATATTGAGTTTTTAAAGACATATTTCTGAGAAATGAAAGTATGTTACGGAGAGGCTTTTTCGATACAGAAGTAGACACGGGAAGAAAAAATTTTGTATGTTCTTTAATATGGATACGAAAAACATTTGGTTCGTTCGAGGTCCCTACAAAGTTTTATCTAATATATCACTAGACAAACAGACTGGCTATCTGATACATCCAAATAAAATGATTCATATTAAATTACACAATGATACTAAAAATAAAAGTACTGTTGTGCAAATACTGTTCTTGTGTTTTTAATTTTTCATTGAATACTAATAATATTTTGTTTTTATTAATAAAAATGAAAAAATAACGAAAAATATCTTAAATAATTTTGATTTTAAAATATTTCACTAAAAATATATAAATATCAGATTTGTTTCTGTCGTAATTAAACAACATATTGAAATAAAATAATTAAAAGACCTAACAGCGGTTCCTTATGCCCGCTGTGCCATGTAGCCACGGACAAATCCGGGCCAGGAACACTCACAAAGGAGGTGACCTCTTCCGAACTGACGGCACGAGTCGCGTTCACCAGAATTTTTGTCATCAGGAGAAACGTATGCGCCTCAGAAAGTTTTTCAGTTGCTGTATCGCCCTGTTGCTCTGCCTTGCCATAAGCGCGCCGGCCTTTTCCGCTCCCCTGACCAAGGTCCGTACCGCGTGGATGGACGAACATGAAACCTTCCTCATCTGGTATGCCAAGGAAAAAGGCTGGGATAAGGAAGTCGGGCTGGACATTGAAATCCTGTATTTCGGCTCCGGCATGGCGATTTTGAATGCGCTTCCCGCCGGTGAATGGGTATTCGCCGGTATGGGGGCCGTGCCCGCCATGATGGGCGCGCTCCGTTACAATACGTATGTGATCGGCAACGCCAACGAGGAAGCGCTCATCAACCGTGTCCTTGTCCGCCCCGACAGCCCCATCGCCAAGGTGAAGGGTTGGAACAAGGATTATCCTGACGTCCTCGGCAGCCCCGAAACCGTGAAGGGCAAGACGTTCCTGACCACCACGGTGTCGTCCGCCCACTATGCGCTCAGCGTGTGGCTGCGCGTCCTCGGGCTTACCGAAAAAGACATCGTAATCAAGAATATGGATCAGGCGCAGGCGCTTAGTGCATTCGAAAACGGCATTGGTGACGGTGCTGTCCTGTGGGCTCCCCATGCCTACGTGGGTGAGGCCAAGGGTTGGGTGCTCGCGGGCAACCCCAAGCTGTGCAAACTTGCGAGCCCCTGTGTGCTTGTGGCCGATCGCAAGTACGCCGACGCGCATCCCGACGTGACCGCCAAATTCCTGTCCATTTACCTGCGTGCCGCCAACATGCTCCAGAAGGAGCCGCTGGAATCCCTCGTCCCCGAATACCAGCGCTTCTTCATGGAATGGGCGGGCAAGGACTACTCCGCCGAACTGTCCCTGCTTGATCTCCAGACGCATCCCGTCGCCAACCTGGATGAACAGCTCGCCATGTTCGATGCCTCCAAGGGCCAGAGCAAAGCGCAGTACTGGCAGAGCGAAATGGCCAGATTCTTCGCCGAAATCGGCAGCATCAACAAGGATGAACTGAAGAAGGTGGAAGACGGCTCCTACGCCACGGACAAGTTCCTGAAGCTCATCAAGAAGCCCATACCCTCCTACAAGTAAACGGATGTCCCTCTGCCCTGAAGGGAAGGCTTCGGCCTTCCCTTTTTTGTTGCTCAACGCGGTAAAAAAATTATCCTTTACAAGATACGGAGAGTGTTCATCAATGGTTCTTGTTCAGGATTCGGAATGATAAGCCATATCGGTGGCGATGCGTTTGCCGTATGGATTCCTGCTCTCCGGAAAAAGAAATCCGGTCGCAGTGCCGATGGGCGGTAAGGGGGCTCGTCAGTGATTCAGTATGTATTGACTTGTATCAAAAGACATATGAAAGTCAGCTCCTCTACCCTGTTGGAGAGAAGTATCCTTTTTACAATGGGATCAGTATAGAACCAAAGTCTGTGCCGGGTTAGAAACTGAAAATGATTCCTGATTGACAAGGGAAGAGCCTTGGGCTAGGGAGCCTGTGCGAATGTATTCCCTTGTTGTCTGCATAGAGCGTTTGTAGAGCAAATTCCGGTCGAGGGAGGTTCCGCCCATGCGGAGACATACGGCGGGAAAGAGGGGTTCCGCTTATGAGGGAGTGGGAACAAGAGGACAGGCTTGCCGGGCGTTCTGCCCGGAATGTCGGAACGGGCCGGCTATGAGCCGCCGTGCAGCGAGGGAGACCCGGATGACGAGTCGCATCCCTTCCGACAACCGACCGGAATGAAGGCGTAAACCGTGATAGAGAAATGCGAACCGATTACCCATCTGTTTGATGCTGTCCATCAGTTATGGGATCACAGGCGTACGCAGCGTGCGTTCGCTACTCTGATCTTCTTCATTTATCTTGCGGGGCTTCTGGGTATCGAGGCCAACCGGCAGGGGGTGCTGCCTCCGTGGCTGGAGCATATTACGCCCATGAGCCACTTTCAGGCGATCCATCTGGCTTTCACGCTTATCCTCGGCATGGAGGTGATGGAGCTTATCCTGACCATTTCCGGATCGCTTTCCAAATCGCTCGGCAAGCAGTTTGAAGTCATGGCCCTCATCCTGCTCCGGGACGCTTTTAAAGAATTATCCAAGCTCCCCGAGCCGGTCAGCCTCACATCAGGCATCGAGCCGGTGGTGCACATCGCCTCTGCGGGGCTGGGCGCGCTGATCATCTTCATTTGCCTCGGTTTTTATTATCAGCTCCGTACCCATCAGAATTATATCACCAATCCAGAAGAACAGATGCGGTACGTCATGTCGAAGAAGCTCATCTCGCTCGTGCTGTTCCTGCTCTTCGTAGGCATTGCCGTCCGGGATTTGATATTGTTCGTACAGACCGGCAATGACGCTGACTTCTTTGAAACCATCTATACCATCCTGATCTTCGCGGACATCGCGCTGGTGCTCATTTCGCAGCGGTTCATGCCCGATTTTCACGCCGTGTTCCGCAACTCCGGCTTCGTGATCGGGACGCTGATCATGCGCCTGTCCTTGTCCGCCCCTTGGCCTTGGAACATCGCGGCGAGCATTTTTGCGGCGATTTTTGTCCTGGCCCTGACGTGGGCCACCACCTATTTCGGGCCTTCGCGTCTGCGGAAGCCGTTACCGAGGTAGCGTCATGCTGTATGAGATCGAACAGGCTGTTTTTGAACGTTTTCCGGGATATGCACGGATGGTTGTGGTTGCCGAAGGCGTGGACAACACCCGGGAAATCCCTGAGCTTGCCGAACTGCTGGCCCAGTGTGAGGAAGGCGTGCGCCGTGATGATCTGGAGGATTTCTGGCATGTCCCGGTGCTGGAAACATGGGCCGAGGCCTTCTCAGGCATGGGCATCAAACCCAAGAAGAACCCGCCGTCCGTGATCAACCTCGTCAAGCGCTGCCGTTCGGGGAAACCTCTTCCGTTCATCAATCCGCTGGTGGCGATCTTCAACTGCATCAGCCTGAAATATTTGTTGCCGTGCGGGGGCGACGACCGGAACGTCATCAAGGGCGATCTGCGCCTCGGCATTGCGGACGGTACCGAAAACTATGTGCCGCTCGGTCAGCCCGACGTGCTGGAGCACCCGCAGACCGGCGAAGTCATCTATTACGATACGGCGACGAAAGATGTGTTCTGCCGGGCATGGTGCTGGAAGAACGGCAACCGCAGTAAACTGATGCCCGAAACCACGAATGCGGTGATCAATGTGGACGCGATGCCGCCTCTGCCCTTGGCGACCGCCGAACAGGCCGCCGAAGAAGTCGCCGGGCTGCTCCGCCGCTTCACTGGAGCCAAAACGGCCATCCATAAGCTGACCGCCGAGACTCCGCGCTTTACGCTGTGATGATTCGTACCCCGGCCCCTCTCCGGCACCGTATTCTCGGCAAGACGGTTTTGAGAGGTTTTCAGGGTTGTTTTGGCCAGAAGGCTTTCCCTGCAGGTATGGGGAAGGCGAACGCCGTGTTCCCGTTTTATCGGTAGTCCCGGCACGGCGCTGGTCGGGGATGCTCCGTATGGGGCATCCCCTTTTTATGGCGTTGAGCTTCCTTATGGAGAGAGTTCCACAAGTTATCATGGCTATGAGCATGATTCCATTTTGGGAGATTCTCCATAACGGAATAGGTGTTATTTCCGGGGGATGGCGCGCATAGGTTTCTTCCTGAAAAACAAGGCGGCGGCTATGACAGCCAAACACGGAGCCCATACCCAGCGTAATTCTGAGAGCATGACGGCGAGCCCCCGTTGCGACAGGAGGGCCTTGAGGCCGAACGGCGAAACCCGGATAGGGCGCCAGTCGCAGAAGTACCGGGTTTGGTCGAAGGGCCAGAGCGCCGCTACGCCGAGCCCGCCGTTGGTCATGGCGTCCAGCAGGATATGGCTTGAGACGGCCAGAAAGCCGACGGTGAATCCCATGAGGCGTGAACCGCGCAGGAACAGCGGGGACACTCCGAAGCCGATACAGCCCATGAGCAAGGCAAACACGAAGGAATGGGAAAACCCCCGGTGCCCGAACGCGTCGGCATAGCTGATGCCGAACCGGAAGCCGATGACGTCGGCATCCGGCAAAACGGCGCACAGGATGCCGAAGAGCAGCATCCGGGTGGAAACCCGTCCGCTCAGGAGTGCCGCCAACGCGAGCACGGGTGCGGGGTGGGAAAAAACTGTGGGCATGGGGAACTCTTGAGATGACGGCCTCGGTGTTGCTGCATGGCGGGATAGGATGTCCCATGCCTTGCCTTTCACCCGGATCGGCCGTCATGTCAATCGCCTTGGTGCACGTGGCCGAAGTCTCTATGCAAGAGTGTTTCAAGCGCCGGGAACGCCCTGCTGACGCACGCCTTCCCTTCGTTGATGACCTCTTCGGCCTTGTAGAATTCCAGCAGCCCGACATGGGCGAGCCTCGGCGTCAAAAAGATGTCTGGAGGATCTCCGGCCATGCGGCTCCGGGTGATCCTGTCCTGCACGATGTCCACGGCACTGGCGATGGTGCCGAAGACGCTCGGCGGGTGGTGTGCGGGGGATTCGTTTTCGCCGAACAGCGTGGTGCCGTACTGCCTGATGGTCATGGCGATACGTTCCACGAAATCTCCCTCGCCCTCTTTATTTTCTTTCGGCTTTTTCTTGGCGGAGTGCCGCCCGATGAGCTCGCCGTTCAGGTTGACGGCGAGGACGATGTCCGCCCCAAGCGCGCGGCAAACGGAAATGGGCACGGGATTGACCAGCCCGCCGTCAAACAGCCAGCGGTCATGATAAAAGACGGGCGGGAACAAACCGGGAAGGGAGATGGAAGACCAGATCGCTTCTTCAAGCGGGCCTTTCTTCAGCCAGTATTCCCTGCCGGTGCTCACCTCCGTGGCGACGGAGGCATAGCGCACGGGCAGATCTTCGATGAGCATACCCGGCGGGGTCACACAGTCCGCGAAGAAGGCACGGAGTTTTTCCTTATTCACAAACCCATCGATGGACATGCTGAAATTGAAGTACGACGCCGTATTGAGTTTGGTCAGCGCGCACACGCGCTGCTTCAGCCGACCAAGGTTTCCGGTGGCGTACGCCGCGCCCACAATCGAACCGATGGACGTCCCGCACACGATTTCGGGGTGGATGTCCAGCTCCGCGAGTGCTTCAATGATGCCTATATGCGACCAGCCCCGTGCGGAGCCGCTCCCCAGTGCCAATCCTATTTTCATGGCAGACCGCCTCTTTGCATATTCGATCCTGCCCGGAGGAGGGCAGGGTGGATGCGCGTTTTTTGAAGTATTTTTTGATCGCGTTCCAGATTTTTTATACGGTGTGCCGCCGTTTCTGTCGATAGCGTTACAAATCGTTTCTTGAACATCGTGAAGGCCTGTTCAGAGGAAGCGGAAGGCACCCGTTGGAACAGAAACCAGCTAATAGTGTATAATAAAAAGATAAAAATACAATCCTCCAAGCGTATATGTGAGAAAAACGCACGTGAGGGAGAAAATGCTTGACTTATTATAACTAAAAAACTAGTTATTTAGTTATGAACACACACTACCTCAACGGACTGCCTCAGGAATGGACCGCCATCGCTGAAGTTTTTTCAGCGCTGGGGGATGGGACACGGCAAACGATCCTGCTGCTCTTTGAGCCGGGGGAATCCATCGAACTGAAAACCTTCGTGGACATCTTGCCGCTGAGCCGTTCGGCAGTGGTGCACCACCTCAAAGTCTTGGAGCAGGCGGGATTGTTGATCCCGCACAAGCACGGGCGGGCTCTTTCGTACACGCTCAACCTTGCCTGTGCCGTCCATGCGCTTGGACAGGTCAAGACGTACGCCGACGAACTGCTTGCCGCGACCGAAGCGGCGCAATGACACACCTTTTTGGAGACGTTCCATGAGTACCGACAGCGGGAATCGGAAATATCAGGCGCTTGCCCTCGGGACCAGCTATGCCCTTGGGACTTTCAACGACAACTTCTTCAAGCAGGCCGGCCTGCTCCTTGCCGTGACCACGGGTAACGCGGTGTTCCAGTCGCAGGTGACGTTCCTGTTCGCGCTGCCGTTCGTGCTCTTCTCCGCATGGAGCGGCTGGCTTGCCGACCGTTTCGCCAAGAAAAGCCTCGTCATCTGCGCGAAGACGCTGGAACTCGCGGCTATGCTGGCGGGAGCGTGGGGCATGGTGACGCTCGACTGGAACTGGATGCTCGCCATGACCTTCTGCATGGGCCTGAGCTCCACGCTGTTCAGCCCGGCGCTCAACGGTTCCATCCCCGAACTGTTTCCCGTCAGCCAGGTCCCCCGCATCAACGCCTTGTTCAAGCTCGGGACCACGGCGTCCATCCTGTTCGGGGTGTTCCTCGCCGGGATCGCGCTGGATCAGGCATGGATCGAAACGGCTTACCCCTTCGGCCGCTGGCTGGTGGCGATATTGGCCGTGACCGTCGCGGCCGGGGGGCTTGTGAGTACGGCCTTCATTCCCGCGTACCCGGGAGCCGGAAGCCGCAACCCTTTCCCGTGGTCGGCGGTCATCGATTCCTTCCGCTTCCTGCGCACTCTCCGCAAGGATGGCCCGCTGCACCTTGTCATCTGGGCGGAAGCGTTCTTCTATTTCCTCTCGACCCTGCTGTTGCTCGAGATCAATAACCTTGGGGGCGCGGAACTCGGCCTGTCCTATACGGCGACCAGTTTCCTGCCCGTAGCCCTGATGGTCGGCATCTGCGCGGGCTCGCTGCTCGCCGCCAGAGGCACGCCCGAAAGCTGGCGCATGCTGCTGGTCCCGGCGATCATGGGCATCGGCGTCCTGCTGTGTCTTGTGCCGTTCGTCGCCGCTGCCGATCCCGCGCTCCGGCTTCCATTGCTGTTCGGGCTGTACGCGCTTGCCGGGACGTGCGGCGGGCTCTACCTCATCCCGATCACCAGCTTTATCCAAGTCCGTCCCGCCGCCACGGACAAGGGGCGCATCCTCGGGCTCGACAACTGCCTTTCTTTCACCGGCATTCTGCTTGCGGGCCAACTGTATCTGCCTCTGTCATTGTTGCGGCCCTCGCACGGGCATGTGGTCCTCGGCATTCTCAGCTTGGGCGTTGCCTGTGTGTTTCTGGCCGTGATGCGTGGTTTCGGGCGGCATCAAAACCCTGAAGAACTGTTTTCGGAGCCAGTCCCGGCGGCTTCGTCCTTGCCCCCGGTTGCGCATGGTCCCGGTTTTCGGGCGCTGCTGGCGTTTGTCCGCGGGCTGTTGCGGCTGCGCTATACGATAGAGGTGGAAGGGCTTGAAGCCGTGCGCGCCCGCGACGATGGGCGTCCGATTCTGTTCCTGCCCAACCATCCGGCACTTATCGACCCAGCGCTTGTCTACACGAGCCTTGCGGGCTTTGCGCCGAGGCCCCTCGGGGATGAACGCCAAGTCGAACAGCCGGTGATCCGCACGCTGACCCGATTGATCGGAACCATTTCCATACCGGATCTGCGCCGGGAGGGACGCACGGCGGAGAGCGGGGTGCATGAGGCGTTGGAACGCGTGGCCGGAGTCCTGCGCTCGGGCGGGAATGTCCTTCTCTATCCCGCCGGGGGGCTTACCCGTACGGGCCGGGAACGGCTCGGCGGCAATCGGGGGGTATACAGTTTGCGCGGGCTGGTTCCGGATGTACGGCTGGTACTCGTCAGGACGACTGGCCTCTGGGGAAGCTCGTTCAGCTGGGCGCGGGGTACGGCTCCGGATATCCTCAAGGGATTGGCCCGGGGCGTGTTCGAACTGCTGCTCAACGGCATATTCTTTATGCCGCGCCGACGGGTGCGGATATCGGTATCGGAACCGGAATTGCCCGGACAGGCCGATGGGCTGCGCACGCTCAACGAAGCGCTGGAAACCTTCTACAATGCGGACATGACGCCCGCGCTCGCTGTGCCGTATCATTTCCTGCTCGGTTCCACGCCGAAGGAACTGCCCGCGCCCGTAATGCAAACCCCGGACGGGGCTGCCTTGGCGGACGTACCAAAGGCCATCAGGGAAAGAGTATTGGCTATCCTGCGGGAAGAGAGCGGGGTGGAGGTTATCGAAGATACGGCGACGCTCGCCGCGGATCTGGGGATCGACAGTTTGTCGCTCATCAATGTCAGCGTACGGCTGGAGGAGGTTTCCGGCCAGCCCATCGAGCAGCTTGAAGCGCTGCGCACGGCAGGGGATTGTATCCTCGCGGCGGCGGGGTTGCTCGGCTCGGCCGGGGAAGCCGCCGAGCCGCCCGCCGCGTGGTTCCCCACAGGCGAGGCGAGTACCCTTTCGGTCCCGGACGGACGGAATCTGGTGGAGACGGCATTCCGGCAGGCCATGCGCGCTCCCTCGCGGCTTATGCTTGCCGACGGCGCCGCCGCACTCTCGGCGCGGGATATGATCATGCGGGCTTTTGCGCTGGCGTCCTTCATCAAGGCAAAAGCGGGGGACGCGGAGCGCGTCGGCATCATGCTGCCCGCTTCGGCCGCAGCCGTGCTCGCGTGGCTTGGGGCGCTCATGGCCGGAAAGACGCCCGTGATGTGCAATTGGACGAGCGGGGCGGCCAACTTTTCCCACGGCCTTGAAGCGACGGGCGTGCGCCGCGTCTTCACTTCGTCCCGCCTGTTGGACAAGCTTTCGGGGCAAGGGTTCCCCGTCGGCGAACATGCCGATGTCTGGGTGGCGCTTGAAGACGCGAAGCGCCTTTCGCTCCCGGTGAAGCTCGGCGCGTTCTTCAAGTCTCGCCTGCTGGGTATTCCCGGCCTTGGGGAGGCCGTCATCCCGCGCCGCGTGCCGGAAACGGCGGCGATCCTGTTCACCTCGGGTTCCGAGGCGCTGCCGAAGGCCGTACCGCTCACCCATATGAACATCCTTGCAAACTGCCGGGACATCGCCGCCGTGCTCAAGATCACGTCGCACGACAGTATGTTGTCCATGCTTCCGCCGTTCCATTCCCTCGGGCTGACCGGGAACATCGCCTTGCCGCTGGCTTTCGGCCTGCCCGCCGTCTACCACGCGAATCCCACCGAAGGGGCGCGGCTTGCGGCCCTGACCCGACGCTGGAAGCCCACGATCACCGTGGCTCCGCCCACGTTCCTTGACGGCATGTTGCGGAAGGCCCGCCCGGGGGATCTCGCTTCCCTGCGCCTCGGGTTCGTGGGAGCGGAGAAGTGCCCCGACAGCGTGTATGCGGCCTTTGCCGAGGCCGCTCCCGGCGGCGTCCTGTGCGAAGGCTACGGGGTGACGGAATGTTCCCCTCTCATCAGTGTGAACCGTCCCGAAAGCGTCCTCCCCGGCACCATCGGCCAGCCGCTGCCGTCCGTGAGGGTTGCCGTCGTTTCTGCGGAAGGGGAACCGCGCCGCGTGGCTCCCGGCGAAACAGGTATGCTGCTGGTGTCCGGCCCCAACGTCTTCGGCGGGTATATGGGCGTGGATGCGGACAAGCAACCCTTTGTGGCTTTTGAGGGTACGGAATGGTACCGCACCGGGGATCTGGTGAGCGAGGCTGCCGACGGGTGCCTGACCTTCCGTGGACGCCTGAAGCGTTTCGTCAAGGTCGGCGGTGAGATGATTTCACTCCCGCAGATCGAGAGCGTGCTTGCGGCGGCTTTCGGCGGGGGAAGTTCCGAAGAATCCGGCGAACAGGGCCCCGCGCTTGCGGTTGAAAGCGGAGAGGACGGAGCCATTGTCCTGTTCACTACGCTCGACATTACCCGGGAAGAAGCCAATGCGGCCTTGCGGGCCGCGCGCCTTTCCGGGTTGTTCGCGGTCGCCCGTGTACAAAAGCTGGCGTCTATCCCGGTTCTTGGAACCGGAAAGACCGATTACAAGGCGCTCAAGGCGTCCTGCGCCTGAGGAGCCCCATGCGCGGGGAAGTTCATTCTGAACATGCCTCCTTCCAAGGACAACCCGCGTTGGAATGCGTAGCAGGGATTCCAGACAAAGCCTTTTAAGAGGCTGAATGAGAGGCTCCGCAATTTCTCTTCGGAAAAGTTCCTCTTCCTCAATGGCCCCACACCGTTTCAAAGCGCGTCGGGGCTAACTCCCTTCCTCGGTTATCCCGTCAAAGCGGACTATACAAAAAGATGAAGGCGCGGTAGGAATGCGCCATATTTCGGGGAGATTCCTTCCCGTTTTTTTGGAGGAAACGTTCATGGTACAGGTTCCTGTTTTGGCTATTCACGGCGGCGCGGGCACAATCAACCGGGAAGCCCTTTCCGCTGAGGCGGAGCGCGAATACCGCGGCGCCCTTCAGTCCATTCTGGAGAAAGGGCGGGACGCGCTGGCCGCCGGAGCCTCCGCCCTTGATACGGTGACGCTGGCCGTGTCCATGCTTGAGGACTGCCCGCTGTTCAATGCCGGGCGCGGCGCGGTTTACACCAGCGCCGAAACCCACGAGATGGATGCCGCGATCATGGACGGCAGCACGTTGCGAACCGGTGCGCTTTCGTGCGTACACGGCGTCAAGAACCCGATCCGGGCGGCCCGTGTGGTCATGGAGCAGTCTCCGCATGTCCTGATGACCAGCGACGGCGCGATGGCGTTCCTCCGCGAACACGGCGTAGAATTTATGCCCGATGCGTACTTTGACACGGAACACCGTTTGGCCCAGCTGCATCAGGCGCAGGCGAGGCAACCCGGCGCGGCTGTGCTCGACCACGACGGCGCGGCTGCGGCGAGTAAGCTTTCCTTCGCCGGGAATCCGCTCGACGAGAAGACGAAAATGGGCACTGTGGGTGCGGTGGCGCTGGATAGCCGGGGCAATCTGGCTGCGGCGACCTCCACGGGCGGCATGACCAACAAGCTTCCCGGACGGGTGGGGGATACGCCCATCGTCGGCGCGGGTTGCTATGCCGATGATGGCGTGGCGGTTTCCTGCACCGGTTCCGGCGAATATTTCATCCGGCTGGTGGTGGGACACGACGTAGCGGCCCGCGTGCGCTATCAGGGGGCGAGCCTTGAGGACGCCGTACGCGCCGTGCTGGCCCGGGTGGGCGAGCTTGGAGGCACGGGCGGGCTCATTGCCGTGGATAAAAAGGGGCATGTGACGCTGCCGTTCATCTCCGAAGGCATGTACCGGGGATGTGTCAGGGGGGCGGAGGCCCCGCTCGTGGCCATTTATGGACAGGAAGAAGGCTGTTGAGCGTGGAAAAAACAGGTGGTGAGCTCATTCTGCATGTCGTTTCCGCCTGTTGTTTGCATTTATTCGTGAAGATGAGTGAGGTCGGTGATTTTGTTCTGTTTTTCACGATAAAGAGAAAAAAGGCATTCAGCCCTTTTTGCAGAGGGGGAGTGCTTTTTTTCTATTGACAGAACAGGGTCGTTTAGGCTTCTAATGGATATTCTCGAACGAAAACGAAGGCTGCGGGATTTTCCCAACGTGGTTTTGCCGGTTCGGCAAGGCCCTGTGAAATCCCCAGCCTCGAATTTGTTCCGATAAAGTTGTTGGCTTGTCCGCGTCCGTCTCTGGGAACCGTTCCGGAAGGGGCGGAGTACCGTTTAGGTTGGGAATTGGAGAAGGGAATGGGGCCGAGTGACAGAAACGTCCTGGAAGTCCAGGGATTGACCGTCCGCTTCGATACGTCCGAACGAAGCGTTGTTGCCGTAAAGGATCTGGGGTTTCACGTGCGGGCCGGGGAAGTCTTGGCCATCGTGGGTGAATCGGGCTCCGGGAAATCCGTTACGTCATTGTCCGTGATGCGCCTCATTGAGCATGGCGGGGGAACCATTGCCTCGGGGAAGATCTCCTTCACCCGCAGGAACGGTGGAAAACTCGATCTGGCCAAGGCCGCCGACAGTGTCATGCGCACTATCCGGGGCGGCGAAATTTCAATGATTTTTCAGGAGCCCATGACCTCCCTGAACCCCGTGTTTTCCGTGGGGACACAGGTAGCGGAGGCGGTCATGCTCCATCAGGGGCTCAGCCACGCGGAGGCGGAGGCCGAAGCTCTCAGGATGCTTGAGCTTGTCCGTATCCCTGAAGCCAAGCAGATCCTCAAGCGGTATCCGCACCAGCTTTCCGGGGGGATGCGCCAGCGCGTCATGATCGCGATGGCCTTGTCCTGCAAGCCTTCCCTGCTTATCGCCGACGAACCGACGACAGCGCTCGACGTGACCATTCAGGCGCAGATCCTCCAGCTCATCCGGCAGCTGCAGGAAGAGATGGGCATGGCGGTCATCTTCATCACCCACGACATGGGCGTGGTGGCGGAGGTCGCTGACCGGGTACTCGTCATGTACCACGGGGAGGCGGTGGAAGAGGGCACCTGTGAGCAGATTTTCCACAACCCGCGCCACCCCTATACGCAATCCCTGCTGGCGGCTGTCCCGCGCCTCGGGTCCATGCGGGGGACTGACGAACCCGCTCCCTTCCCGCTGCTGCGTATTACTGATCCCGAAGCCGAACAGCTGGGCACCGCCGACATGGATGAAACGCCCGTCGACATGCCCGAACCTGTCGCTTCCGCGCCATCCGTGTCGGATGGCCCCGTGCTCAGTGTGGATAATCTGATCACCCGCTTTGATGTGGAAACCGGTTTCTGGGGCAAGGTGAAACGCCGCGTCCATGCCGTGGAGCAGGTGAGTTTCAACCTGTATCCCGGTGAAACCCTTGGCCTGGTGGGTGAGTCCGGTTGTGGAAAGTCCACTATCGGCCGTTCGCTGATCGGGCTTGAAACCCCGCGTTCGGGCAGTATTGTGTTTAACGGGCAAGAACTTACGCAGGTATCCGGCTCTCAGCTGCAAAAGCTGCGGCGTAATATCCAGTATGTATTCCAAGATCCCTATGCGGCTCTGGACCCCCGCCTTACAGTGGGCTTTTCCATCATGGAACCTCTGCTGATCCATAAGGTCTGTTCCCGGCAGGAAGCTGAACGCCGGGTTGGGGAACTGCTGGAGCGCGTCGATCTGGATCCCGCGATGGCCGTACGCTATCCGCATGAATTCTCCGGCGGGCAGCGCCAGCGCGTCTGTATCGCCCGCGCATTGGCGATGAATCCGGAAATCATCATTGCCGACGAATCCGTTTCCGCCCTCGACGTATCCGTACGTGCCCAGATCATCAACCTCCTTCTGGCCCTCCAAAAAGAATTCCGCATTGCCTTCCTCTTTATTTCCCACGATATGGCCGTTATAGAACGCGTCTGCCATCGGGTGGCCGTTATGTACCTCGGGCAGATCGTGGAGCTTGGCTCCCGGCGTGACGTCTTTGAAAACCCGTTGCATCCCTATACCAAACGGCTCATGTCCGCCGTGCCTATTCCGGATCCCTCGCGGCGCACCATGTCACACACCTTGCTGACGGGCGAAATCCCAAGCCCTGTCCGTTCTGCGGATTATGAGCCCGTGGTGGCCCCCCTCAAAGAAGTGAGCCCTGGCCATTTCGTATCTGAAGAGCAGGTGGCGAACTGGTTTTAGGATCGTCTAACGCTTCGCGCTTCAAGAGTGCTTCGCCGAGGGACGTTTTTCGGCGGGACTCCGTTTTCATGGCGAGCTTGGCTGCATAAAGAGCGTTTTTCGAGCCTGCTGGAGCGAAAGCGCTGAGTTCGTTCAACACGTTCAGGATTGTCCGACGTTCCGCGATGGCGCAGGGCGTCGTCATCAACCCGCCTTTCAGGCGCATCAGTGAGGAGTATGTATGTTTTTCTGTAACACATGGAAAAAAGTGCTTATTGCCGCGACGATGGTTGTGGCGTTGTGCGCTCCGCAGGCCCATGCGTCCAAGGACGTAGTGCTTGCCATCGCCTCGACCTTGACCACCACCGACCCGTGGGATGCCAACGATACGCTGTCCCACGCTTGTGCGAAAACCTTCTATGAAGGGCTGTTCGGCTTCAACGAGAAGCTTGAACTGCGTCCCGTGCTCGCCGAAAGTTACGACGTGTCCCCCGACGGGCTCGTGTACACCTTCCACCTGCGCAAAGGTGTGAAATTCCACGACGGCACAGACTTCAACGCCGAAGCCGTCAAGGTCAACTTCGACCGCGTTACCAACCCGGAAAACAAGCTGAAGCGCTACAGCCTGTATTCCAACATCGCCAAGACCGAAGTGGTCGACGACCTCACCGCCAAGGTGACCTTGAAGACGCCCTTTTCGCCCTTCATCAACCAGCTCGCGCACCCCTCCGCGGTCATGATTTCCCCCACCGCGCTCAAGAAGTACGGTAAGGACATCATGTTCCACCCCGTGGGCACCGGTCCGTACAAATTCGTGGAATGGAAGCAGACCGACTATCTTAAGGGTGTGAAGAACGAGAACTACTGGCGCCCCGGCTTGCCCAAGATCGATACCATCACCTGGGTGCCCGTTGTGGACAACAACGCCCGTTCCGCGATGATGCGTACCGGCGAAGCCCACTTCACCTTCCCTGTGCCGTATGAACAGGCCGCTGTTCTGGAAAAGGACGAGCACCTCAAGCTGGTCGCCGCGCCTTCCATCGTGACGCGCTACCTGAACATGAATATGCTCCAGAAGCCGTTCGACGACCTCCGTGTGCGCCAGGCCATCAACTACGCCATCAATAAGGAAGCCCTCGCCAAGGTGGCTTTCAGCGGTTACGCCTTCCCCTCGGAAGGCCCGCTGCCGCAGGGCGTCGACTATGCCGTCAAGCTTGGTCCTTGGCCGTACAACCCCAAGAAGGCTAAGGAATTGCTTGCCGAAGCCGGATATCCCAATGGTTTCGAGACGACGTTGTGGTCCGCTTACAACCACACCACCGGCCAGAAGGTGATCCAGTTCATCCAGCAGCAGCTCGCTCAGGTGGGCATCAAGGCTCAGGTTCAGGCTCTGGAAGCCGGTCAGCGCGTGGAAAAGGTGGAAAGCCATCAGGATGCCGCCACCGCGCCCGTCCGCCTGTACTACACCGGCTGGTCCTCCTCCACCGGCGAAGCCGACTGGGGCCTGCGCCCGCTGTTCGCCGGAGACAAGACTCCGCCTTCCATGTACAACATTTCCTACTATAAAAACCCCACGGTGGACGCGGACATCATGAAGGCGCTCGGTACCACCGACCGCGCCGAAAAGACCAAGCTGTACACCGAAGTGCAGGAAGAAATCTGGAAGGACGCACCTTGGGCCTTCCTCGTGACCGAAAAGCTGCTCTACGCGACCAGCAAGAAGCTGACCGGCATGTACGTCATGCCTGACGCCAACTACTTCTTCGAAGAAATCGATCTGCAATAATTCCAGTGTCAGGGCCGGGCGTCATGCCCGGCCCGTCATTCCGCCCTTCGGCGAGGTTTCAACGGATGCTCCACTATTTTCTCAAACGCCTCCTCGGGTTGCTGCCCACACTGTTTCTGGTCGCGGTGATCGTGTTCCTGTTTGTGCACATGCTTCCCGGCGATCCCGCGCGCCTTGCCGCCGGGCCGGAAGCGGATCAGGTCACCGTGGAACTGGTTCGCAAGGATCTTGGGCTGGACAAGCCCCTTCCTGAACAGTTCATCACCTATTTCGGCAACATCATTACCAAAGGCGACTTCGGCACCTCCCTGCGGACCAAGCGCCCCGTCAGTGTGGAAATCGGGGAGCGCTTCGCGGCGACCTTCTGGCTCACCGTCTGGAGCATGGTCTGGTCGGTCTTCTTCGGGCTGATCATCGGCATGATTTCAGCCACAAAGCGCAACAAATGGCAGGATCACGCGGGGATGGCGCTTGCCGTTTCCGGGATTTCCTTCCCGACCTTTGCGCTCGGGCTGTTGCTCATGGAAATTTTTTCCGTTTCGCTGGGCTGGCTGCCCACTGTCGGAGCGGACTCGTGGAAACACTATATTTTGCCGTCCATCACGCTGGGGGCGGGCGTCGCCGCTGTCATGGCCCGGTTCACTCGCGCGTCTTTTGTGGAGATCCTGCAGGACGACTATATCCGTACGGCCCGCGCCAAAGGCCTGAGCGAGTGGGCGGTCATCGTCAAGCACGGCCTGCGCAATGCGCTCATCCCTGTCGTGACCATGATGGGCCTCCAGTTCGGTTTTCTGCTCGGCGGTTCCATCGTGGTTGAGAAGGTATTCAACTGGCCCGGCCTTGGCCGTCTGCTCGTGGATGCCGTGGAAATGCGGGACTACCCGGTTCTTCAGGCCGAAGTGCTCCTGTTTTCGCTCGAATTCATCCTGATCAATCTGCTGGTGGATATCCTCTATGCCGTCATCAACCCACGAATCTGCTTCAAGTGATATGAGTATGCAAAACAACGTATCAGTCGCATCCGGCCCCACAAAAGTCCGTACTCCGTGGAGCGAATTCTGGCGTAAGTTCAAGCGGCAGCGCATGACACTGTTTGCGGGCAGTTTCATTGGCCTATTGGTTCTGATCGCCATCTTTTGGCCTTGGCTTGTGCCTTATGATCCTGAAAATTATTTTGACTACGATATGTTGAATGCTGGACCCTCGCTCCAGCATTGGTTCGGCGTGGATTCTCTCGGGCGCGACATTTTCAGCCGCATCCTTGCGGGCGCGCGCATTTCGCTTGCTGCCGGTTTTTCCTCCGTGCTGGTTGGCGCGGTTGTCGGGACGCTGCTTGGCCTGACCTCCGGGTATTTTGAAGGCTGGTGGGACCGTGTGGTCATGCGCGTCTGTGACGTGCTGTTCGCTTTCCCCGGCATCCTCCTCGCCATCAGCGTGGTTGCGGTTCTCGGAAGCGGTATGGCGAACGTCATTCTCGCCGTGGCAATCTTCAGCATTCCCGCATTCGCCCGTTTGGTGCGCGGCAACACGCTGTCACTCAAGCGCCAGACGTTTGTCGAGGCGGCCCGCAGTCTCGGTGCCGGTCCGATGACGATTATGCTGCGCCATATTTTCCCTGGTACGATCTCGTCCATCGTCGTGTACTTTTCCATGCGTATCGGCACGTCCATCATCACCGCCGCCAGCTTGTCCTTCCTCGGTCTTGGCGCGCAGCCGCCCACACCTGAGTGGGGAGCGATGTTGAATGAGGCCCGCGCCGATATGGTGGTGGCCCCGCATGTGGCGATTTTTCCGAGCCTCGCCATTTTTTTGACGGTGCTCATGTTTAACCTTTTCGGTGACGGCCTGCGCGACGCGCTTGATCCCAAGATCGATCAGGAATAGCCATGAACGGATTGGATTTCCCCCGCATCGGGGTTTTGCCGAGCGGCCCGTTGGATGCGATCACGGACGTGGGCGATGTCCGCGTCGGGCATTGCTCGTTGGATGAAGGAAATGTTCATACCGGCGTGACTGTGGTGCTCCCCAACGACGATCCGCTGATGCAAAAGCCGCTTGCCGCCAGTTGTGTATTCAACGGTTTCGGCAAAAGTGTCGGCCTGATGCAGATGGCGGAGCTCGGTTGTCTCGAAACGCCGCTGGCGTTGACCAACACATTTTCCGTGGGGGCAATCGCCACGGCGCAAATCCGTGCGGCAGTGTCCGCGCATCCGGAAGTAGGCCGGGAGTGGTCGACGGTCAACCCGTTGGTTCTTGAATGCAACGATGGGTATTTGAACGATATTCAGGCTCTTGCCGTAACTGAAAAACATTATATCGAAGCCTGCGCCTCGGCTTCACGCGAATTCATGCAGGGAAGTGTTGGAGCCGGGCGGGGCATGTCTTGTTTCCATCTCAAGGGAGGCATCGGTTCGGCCTCCCGAGTAGCGGAGTGTGGCGGGCAAGCCTTTACGGTAGGCGCGTTGGTGCTCTCCAATTTCGGCAAAGCGGAACACTGCCTGCTGTCTGGCCGTCCCGTGGGCCATCTTTTGCAAGAACGGCTGGGCCGTATCGGTGCGGAAGCCGCCGCGCTCGCCGCTGCACCGGAAAAGGGCAGCATCATCATGCTGCTGGCGACCGATGCGCCGCTGGATGTATTGCAGCTCGGACGGTTGGCCCGGCGGGCTGGGAATGGCCTTGCACGGACGGGCTCTCTTTTTGGACATGGCAGCGGAGACGTAGCCATTGCCTTTTCTTCCAGCCAGCATCTCCCTCAGTTGGCGGAATCCGCCGTGCCGCTTCTTCATGCACCGGACGGCTGGATGGACCGACTGTTTCAGGCTGCCGCAGAGGCGACCGAACAAGCTATTTTCAAAGCCCTGTTTTTTGCGGAACCGTTTGTCGGGCGCGATGGTCATAGACGGCCCTCCATTCAGGAAGTTTTGCCGGAATGGCGTGATATCGTGCGAAGCTAAAAACAGCAACAGCTCTGATTCGGAATACGGAGAAAGCTATGCGCATTTTGATTTCTGCGGATATTGAAGGTATCAGCGGAGTTATGAGCCCGGAGCAGACGAGCCCCGGATCTGGCGAGTACGAACGGGCGCGGCTGCTCATGACCCGAGAAGTCAATGCCGCCGTCGAAGGTGCATTGGAAGGCGGAGCTACCGAGATATGGGTGGCTGACGGGCATGGGCAATACAACAATATCCTGTTGGAAGAGCTGCATCCGGGTGCGTGCCTGGTCTCTGGAAAGCCCCGCCTGTTTGGTATGATGGGCGGCCTTGATTGCGGTCCGTGGGATGGTTTGTTTCTGATCGGATATCACGCGCGAGCCGGAGCGCATGGCGTGCTGGCCCACACCATCAACGGATCGGCGTTCGCTGAGGTCCGTATCAACGGTGTTCCTGTGGGTGAGTATTATCTAAATGGATTGCTGGCCGGGGAGTATGATATTCCCGTCCGTCTGATCAGCGGTGACGACCGGCTCGCTGAAGAAGCTGTTTCCGTTTACCCCAATGCGGAGATCGTGACTGTGAAACGGGCGTTGAGTACGAGGGCGGCTGTTCATCAGCCGATCGGGGTGATCCATAAGGCTTTACACGTGGCCGCCCAGAAGGCTCTGCGGAATGTCTCATGCAAGCCGTTCAAACTTGCAGGGCCGTTTTCCGTACAGGTTTCCACAGTCCGGACCTACCATGCGGATCTTTTCTGTATGCTTCCCGGTGCAAAACGCCTGTCTCCAACATGTCTTGAGTTTATCGCGGATACTCCGTTTGCCATTTCGCGGACACTCAATTGTTTTTCGAGCATGGCGGCTTCGGTACACTAGTTGGCAGTCAGGATGAATATGCGGCGCGCGGTTTTTCCGCGCGTCTTTTTTTGTGGAATGACCAATTTTTTAGAGGAGGTGCATACTATAGGATCTCTTGTATAATTATATGTAATCATACGATAAATTTTAAAAACGAGGTGTCCGTATAGAAGAAAACATGGGAAATGTTCATTTCTAGTTTAGTTAACTTTACTGTCATAAAGTTAACTAATATTTTAAAGTAGAATAAAAGCGCTAAAAATGCGCTGTAATCGTTTTAAAGCGCTTTACGATTCATACATCATAAAAAAATTTTTAGCGCCTTAAAATCGATTTTTGCAAGACTTTTTCTTTGGAGTCATACGAACCATATCTCGATTTATCTGGAATAAACTTTCCTGACCTGCTGAACGGATCTCCTGAAAGCGCGATCCCGGTCCAGATTTGTAAAAGCTCTATGCCGCCAACATCGTTCTCACATTAGGTATTTTTGGTGATTTTTGTTTTCTGTGCCGAACGATACCTCAAAAGCTTTTTATCCTGAAAGCTGCCTCTGGCAACATACCGCCCCATCGCAATGCTCTCAATCTCATGAAATGCAAAGGGAATGTGCCTTGCGGTGCCCTCATAAGTTCGATAGGCTGTAGCTGTCTCTTGTTCATGGAGGTTTTATTCATGCCCCTTCCGGCACTCTCATCTGCACAACACCCCAAAGCCATACCTGATTGGGCACCTCTTGATCGGAAGCGTGTCTTGGAACATTTCATGCTCAGCCGCGATTATGAAAATATCGCAGAGTACATTTCTTTTCAGTCGGACCTCCTTCCCGACGAACGCGTCATCCTCTTTTTCCTCCATGCGGTGTATGCCAATTCCACAAAAACAATAGAATTATATGCACTGTATATCATTGGCCTTTTCAATTATGCGAAGAAAAGCTTTAATCAGCTGAAAGCATGGGATATTGATGCCTATTTGCGGCATCTGACAAACAAAGGGTTGAAACCAAGTTCCCGGAACACGGCGGCGGCTACGCTCCGGAGTTTTTTCCGGCATCTCGTCGATTCAGGCGTCTGTACAGTCAACCCCGCCGCTTTTTTGAAACGAAAGCGCAATGACGGCAAAGGGTCTTTGCCGGGTCATCTGTCGCATAGCCTCGGGCGTGATGAACTGGAGCGCCTTTTCACCGGCATGGAGGAAGTAGGCGCACCGTTTCGTGACATTGTCCTTTTTCGGGTCTTGTTCATGACGGGACTGCGCGCCGAAGAAGCGGTATCTCTCAAATGGATGAATGTGATCAACTGGCAAGGGCGCTGGTATCTTGACGTGCTGGGTAAAGGCAGCAAGGCACGGCGGGTGTATCTTCCCCAGAAAGCCCAAGTGGCGCTTGAAGAACTGCGGCGTCACACCTCGCCTCGTCCGGAGTATCCGATCTTTGAAAACCTCCGCCACCGAGGACGCCCTATCTCACGGCACGGGCTGTATGCTCTCGTCAAAAAATGGTCTTCCCTTGTCATCTCCAGAGGCGACGTTTCACCGCACTGGTTTCGCCATAGTTGTTTCACACAGCTCGCAAGCCGTGGAGCCCGCCTTGAAAGCATTCAGGCCCTTGCCGGACATGCGAATATCCAAACCACCATGCACTACAACGAGGCGGCCCAGCTTATGTCTCCGGCAAGTGCCATCTTTGACGAGGAATAAAACAGCATCTTAGCGCCCTGCTGTACAATCAAGCTGAGAGCCTTGTTCTCGATTCTCCCCGAGCAGGACATCCATGATGGGGCTGAAACCGTAACGGTATGGTCCCGCCAAGCTTCATCACCGCCTTGTTGGGTGAAAAGAAGACGCGGCAACCAGTTCATAAACAAAGACGCCCCAGTTATTGGGGCGTCCTCGTCTGTAGGGGAAACAGGCGGCACGTTGATGAGACGGCACCGTACCGCCTGTTCGGAGGAACCGGAAGATTTCTCGGAAAGGGGGATTATCCGAAGAAAGGCTCCGGAAAGTAAATATGCATGATGTTTGTGAAAAAAACCTGGAAAAACACGATAAACGCCGCCGTAAACACAAGATTGGCGAACAGTGCCTTGCCGGTCTTGCGGGGGGTCAGCACAATCAGCATGGCAAACATGCCGACGGCCATGCTGATCTTGAATGAAACATACATTGCGCCAAGCACCTGCACGATGAAAATCGCGGAAACAAGGCACCAGCGCTGCGGGGGAATGTCTCCGAAGAAGGACATTTCCCCTTTGCCTGCCATAATGGCCTTGAGCGCCAACAGGACGCTGCACGCCATGATCAAATACAGCACGCACAGCGGAAAAAGTACGCCTTCGCGGGGGATGCCCTCAAGCTGGCCCCGCATGACGAAGCTGAAGGCGATGAGAAAAACAGCGGTCAGAATATCTATGGTACGTTCTTTCATCTGCATCCTTCCTGATGGGCTGCGCCGCATCCCAACATTTTCTTACTGAGCCGTATACGCCATTGTGCAGTAAAGGCGACATGTTCCCAAAATCAAACTTTCTTGGCCCCGCATTCTTTCCAGATGGAATATCCGAGCGAAAGCAGCGTAAGGATGATAAGCACAAGGCTCTGCGGGCGCGAGAAGAAGAACAGCATGATATTGCCTTCCGCCGCTCCGAGATGAAGCGACAGCTTGAATCCTTCCTCCATCGTGGTGCCGAGGATAAGCCCAAGCGCCATGGGGGCGACCCCGTACTTATACCGCACAAGCACGTAACCGAGTAAGCCGCAAGCCGCCATGGACAGGACGTCCATCAACGAGCTGCTGATGGAGTAGGAACCAACCACCGACAGCGCCAGAATCGCCACAACCAGAAAATGCTGCGGAATTTTCAGCGCCCGCACGAAGATGCGTACCAGCACGAGGCCGAGCAGCAGGATGATGAAGTTCGACAGGATCAGCCCGAACGTATAGGTGAATACGATATCGCCCTGCTCCGAGAACAGATCGAAACCCGGCTTCAGGCCGTGGGTCATCAGCGCGCCGAGCATCACGGCGGCGGGTGCGCTGCCGGGGATGCCGAGGGTGAGCATGGGGATCTGCGCTCCGCCGACAACTGCGTTGTTGCAGACTTCGGGAGCCATGATGCCTTCCATGACCCCGGTGCCGAACTCTTCGGGTTTCTTGGAAAAACGCTTGGTTTCATTATAGGCTACGAAGGTCGCTATGTTGCCGCCCGCGCCCGGCATGATGCCGACAATGACCCCGATCACACCGGCTACAAGCGTGACCCATATACGACGGAAGAAATCCCTCAATGTTTGCCAGAATACACCGGGGGCCGGATTATAGGGAGCCATGGCTCCCTTTTCCCCAGCGGGGCGCAGAAGCAACAGGGCCTGGGGGATGGCGAACAGCCCGATGAGCGCCGGGACCACGTTGATCCCGCCCATGAGTTCCATGGTATTGAAGGTAAAGCGGGGATACCCAGTGACCGGGTCCATGCCCACGCAGGCAAGAACGAGGCCGATAAGCGCGCCGATCACGCCCTTGAGGACATTGCCCGAAGAAAGGGACGCGATGATAGTCAGTGCGAACACGCACAGCCAGAATTGTTCGGGCGCACCGAATTTCATGGACACGTTGGCGAGGGGCACGGACAGAAACAGGAGCGCCGAAACGCCGAAGATCCCTCCGAACACCGACGAAATGAGCGCAGTGAAAAGGGCTTTCTGCGCTTGCCCCTTCATGGCCATAGGGTATCCGTCGAACGTGGTGCAGAGGGCCGCCGCCGTTCCCGGTGTATTGATGAGGATGGAGGGGATGGACCCGCCGTACTCTGAGCCGCAATACACGGAACCGAGCATTAGCAGCGCGGTTGCCGATTCAAGCCCGAATGTAAAAGGGAGGAGCAGCGCGATGCCGAGCGTGCCGGACAATCCGGGGACGGCCCCCATAATGATGCCGAAACAGGCGCTCAGAGTCATGAGCAGCAGCGTGACCGGGTCGGACAGATTGGAAAGGACTACCCACGGATCAAACATGTTCATCTCGCTCGTTTCATTGGTGAAGCATCAATGGCGGGAGGGGTTTCCCCCTCCCTCGGAACCTACTTGAGGAGACCGTAGGCCTCCAGGATTTTTTGGGCCTGTTCGCCTTCCGTACGGATGATTTCACCGAAGGCCTTGCCGGTCTGGAACTGAGGCATCAGGCCGCTGCTCTTGACCGCCTTCTGGTATTCAGGGTTGGCGCAGAGTTCCGCGAACTTGGTTTCCAAATACTGCCGTGCTTCGGCCGGAATGTTCTGGGGCGTGGCGAGCCCGCGATATTTGCCGGATTCAATGGCGTAGCCCTGCTCAATGAACGTGGGCACGTCGGGGCACAGCTCGTAGCGTTCCTTGCTGCCGATGGCGAGCCCGCGGGTCTTTTCCATACGCAGGAAGCTGGAACCCGAACCGAAATAGGCGTCCACTTCGCCGCTGAGCAAAGCCGGGATGGCCTTGCCGCTGCCGGAATAAGGGACTTGCGTGAACTTCGCGCCGGTGAGCTTTTCAATCTGCATGAGGAAGAGATGATCGCCGGTGAGCTTGCCCACTGTCGCCACCTTCACCTTGCCGGGATTGGTCTTGGCGTACTCAATGAGATCCTTAAACGTCTTATAAGGACCGTCCTCGGGGACCATGACCACGTTGGCGTCGTAAACGAGGCCGCAAAGCGGGCTGAGCTGCTCCGTCTTGTAGCCCGGCTGCCCTTCGGGGCGCAGCATGGGCTGGAGCACGATATGGGGCAGATCCACGCCGCCGATGGTGTATCCGTCCGCCTTTGCGCCGACCAGCCATGTCCAGCCGATTTCCCCGCCCGCGCCAGCCTTGTAGGTCACGACGATGGGCTGATCGAAAACGCCCTTGGCGAATTTTTCGAGGAGCCTGTGGCTGACGTCGCTGCC
The DNA here is from genome assembly GCF_000224655.1 of Bilophila sp. 4_1_30. NCBI lineage: Bacteria > Pseudomonadati > Thermodesulfobacteriota > Desulfovibrionia > Desulfovibrionales > Desulfovibrionaceae > Bilophila > Bilophila sp. 4_1_30. Next base: position 500,996 of record NZ_JH114233.1, on the reverse strand, counting down.
GCCGCCCGCGTTGAACGCGGTCATCAGGGTGATCGGCTTTGCCGGATACTCGGCTGCCTGTGCGGGAACGGCCAAGAGGCCGAGGGCCAGAAGAGAGGAAAGGAACAAGCTTTTCATGTCTACCTCCAACAGGTGTTCAGGTGGCAGTTACAGTGCGTTGTCCGGGATTCAGCTTTGCAGGAAGGCTTCCACGGCCTCCACGGTCGGGGGGATGACGCCGGGCGTTTCGCTTTCGTCGGTGGCGACCTGCGGAACGTTCAGCCCATGTCCGGTGAGATTGCAGACGGTGAGGCCCGGATTTTCAAAACCGGGCACCTTCACAAGGTACCGCAAGGCGGCCACGGAGACGGAACCCGCCGGTTCCGTAAACAAGCCTTCCTCCCGCCCCAGTTCACGGATGGTGCGGATAAAGTCGGCATCGGAAACGGAAATCATGGTACCGCCGGTTTCGCGCACGGCCTGCAGGCAGTAGCGTCCCCAGTACGGGTTGTTGTTCATGATGGCGTCGGAAAGGGAAGGCTTCTTGTCCACGGGGGTCACGGCATCGCGACCTTCATGGAAGGCGCGGGCCGTGGGATCGCAGGCTTGCAGCTGCACACCGACGAGGCGCGGCATGCGATCAATGACCCCGGCGGCAAACATCTCGCGGAAAGCATCATGCGCGGCGACCATCCCGGCCCCACCGCCGCAAGGGATAAGAACCGTATCCGGGGCCCGCCCAAGCTGCTGGACGATGCCGTAAGCGAAGGTACGCTTCGCGGCGATGCGGTAAGGATTTGGGCCGCCACACTGGAACCATTTGCGGCGCTTGACCATTTCCCCACAGATCCGGCTGGCGGCGGCCATGTCGCCGTCGATGCGGACCACGCGCCCGCCGTAGACGAGGCTTTTAAAGATTTTTGCTGCGGAAACGTGCTTCTGCACGAAAACCACAGGATTCAGCCCGGCCCGGGAACCGTAGGCGGATACGCTGGCCGCGTTGTTGCCGGACGAGGACAGGCACACGGTCTTGCAGCCGAATTCCAGTGCCTTGAGCACGCACAAGGCCGTGCCGCGATCCTTCAAGGACAGGGTCGGCCCCTGTTCCACTTTGAAATAGAGATCCGGAATACCAAGTTTTTCACCATAGCGGTGAGAAGGCAACAGCGGCGTTTCAGCTTCACCGAGGCTCACGCGATCAATGAGCGACGCATCGGAAATCGGCAGGATGGACCGCCACTGACGGAGGAATGAACGCCCTTCGGGAGCGGGCAGCCCCGCGCTCAGTGCCTGACGGAGCGACGCCTCGGAAAACATGACGCGCATGGGTGCGCCGCAATCGGGACAAGACAGGGCACATTCAGCCTCAGGAATGCGTTTCCCGCATTCACGGCAAACAAGCCCCAGACATTCTGTATGCATATAAATCCTCCTGAGTGGAAAAGGCTTGGCGCCTCTCGTGTACGAACAACGGTCGAGCATTGGCGACGTTTTTTGTCATCCGTCGACAGTATGTGAAAAGAAACACGCTCTGTCAATACTCTGTCGACAAAAATAGTCGACAAAAATGAACCATGTCATGCGCCACTCAATGAAACATCTTCATTTATCTAATTATATAAACAAAATAAGTGCAGTTTATACCCTCAAAATGCAAAAGAATATGTTTCCGCTGTTCACATGGCCGGTGCCGAGTTCCTACGGAAACAGGCTCCCAGTGAAATGTTTGAGCCGCCAAAAACGGAGAAATCGGGAGTTCCGCCCAGTGTTCTCTTTCAGCACTCCACACGGGTTCGGTCGGCAGACTACCCCGCTCTAGGCGGCGCAACAGAAATCCGAACCTTCCGGGCTTGAGCGTTGCGCACATTTTTTCCCACTGGAGATTTTGCGCGGCACAGGGCTTTTAGATTTTCACCAACGAGAACGCAACATATTTACAGCAATCAAAAATCCATACATGGAATGAGCACAACGGCCGTCCGCTCCGGCCTCTCCCCTTTTCCTGAAACCGCGCATACAGGCCGTCGGCCTGATGCCGGGTAGAAACCACTTTGCCTCTTCCTTCCCGTCTTTCTGGGTTACTGACTCGCTGGTTTTTCTGTTGCCGCCCAAAGCACCGCTCCTTACCTGCTCGTCACAGCCACTCAGAGGAACTTTTAAGTGTTGTGACAAACAGCACTTGACACGGGCAGTCGACCGAGTTTTAATACAGTCAACGGTCGACAAAATGTCTTTTCACCACCCATCTTTGAGGTAGCTATGAAAACGTTCTATGCTTCACTGCTTGCTTTGGGGATCTGTCTTGGCCTCACGTTCCCGGCGATGGCGGAATACCCTGCCAAGCCGATCATGCTCATGACCGCATTCAACGCGGGCGGCGGCAGCGACCTGAGCCATCGGCTCATCGAGAAATTCGCCAAGGGTGTCACCCCTCAGCCCATCGTCGTGACCTACAAGGCCGGCGCGGGCGGGGAAATCGGCTGGACGTGGCTGATCGGCGCGAAGGCGGACGGGTACAATATCGGCGGCGTGGATCTGCCGCATATCGTGCTCCAGCCCATGCTGCGCCCCGAGGGCCAGCCGGGCTACAAAACGGAACAGCTTAATCCGCTTTGCTGCCTCGTATTCGATCCGGATATTCTGATCGTCAGCGAAAAGAGCCCGTTCAAGAGTTTCGGAGAACTGATCGAATACGCCAAGGCCAATCCCGGCAAGGTGAAGGCGGCGACCGTGGGCAAGCTCACCGGCGACCATATCTTTCTCATGAACGTGGAAAAGTTCACCGGCGCGCAGTTCACGCAAGTCCCTTATCCCGGCGGCAGCAAGGCGGCACCGGCGCTGCTTGGCGGCGAAGTGGACTGCTATTTCGCTTCCACATCCAACTTCCTGCGTATGCAGGGCGCGCGAGGCCTCGCCATTGCAACCAAGGATCGTTATGAGCTCTGCCCTGACGTCCCGACCATGAACGAGCTTGGCTATAAGCTCGAATCCGCCAAGTATCGCGGACTCGCCACTCCGCCGAACTTCCCTGCGGAAGCGCAGGCATATCTCGAAGCCGCGCTCGCCAAGGTATGCGCCGATCCAGAATATCAGGCGGGCGTGCGCGGAGCCGGTTTGCTCCCTTACTATAAGGATGGAAAGGCGTTTGGCGAAATCATCGAACAGGAAAAGGAAAAGGCCCGTAAGACCCTCAAGGAACAAGGGCTGATCCAGTAGCAAGGTGGAGGCGTTCCCCCTCCTAACATGATAAGGCCAAACTGCGGCGACGCGGCAGGAAGCCCTCCGGTTCGTACCACCAACGGATCGGAGGGCTTTTTTGATGGCAACAGCTGGTCCGGGTGGATGAAGAAGATGTCTGGCACCTATCCAGTGCCAAGAAAAACAAAAACGCGGAAA
>NZ_JH114233.1:487319-497210 GCF_000224655.1 Bilophila sp. 4_1_30 | reverse complement strand
CGTTTTTGCATTCATCCGAATGGATGCCGTTAGCCTTCCAGCTGGCTGCGGTAGTCAGCCGCCGTCATCAGGGCGGGCGTTTCCGTGGGCCGGATGCGGAGCATCCAGCCGTCGGCATAGCAGTTGAGGTTCACGAGCGTGGGCTTGCCTTCCAGCGCCTCATTGCGCTCAACCACTTCTCCGGCCACGGGCATATACAACGAACTGACGGTTTTCAGGGATTCCACCGTCCCGAATTCGTCATCGGCTCCGAAGGAAGCGCCCGCATCGGGCAGATCGACGAACAGGATTTCGCCAAGCTGATCCTGTGCGAAATCCGTGATGCCGATGACCAGCGTGTCGCCGTCCTTGCGGGCCCATACGTGGCGGGCCGTGTAACCGAGATCTTCAGGAAGGTTCAGGGATTGCGTGTTCATGATGCCTCCGGCTGTTCGCCGCACCGGACGGACCTGTGCGGCATGGTTGAGGGAAACGGGAGCTAGGCGAGCATCCCGGCGGCTTCGTACAACCCTTCCGAAAGGGTCGGGTGGGCATGGATAGTTTCAAAGAGCTCCCGTGCCGTACACCCCTTCTGAAGGGCGAGGGTTGCTTCAGCAATGAGATCCGAGGCGTGTGCCCCGGCAATATGGACACCGAGGAGTTTGCCAGTGCCTTCTTCGGCAACGATTTTGAACAGTCCGGAAAGCGCACCCATAGCCTGCGCCTTGCCGAGTTCCCGGAACTGGAAAACCGCCGAACAGGCCGCTATCCCCTGCTCTCGGGCCTGCTCTTCCGTCAATCCCACATCGCCGATTTCCGGCGATGTAAAAATAGCCGAAGGGACCACCGTATATGATTGTACTTTTTTCTTTTCAGGGTGCAGGATGTTATGGACCGCCGTATGCGCTTCGGCTGCGGCCATGTGTGCCAGCATGATCCGCCGTGGGCCGGTGACGTCGCCAATGGCATACACGCCGGGAACCGACGTTTCCAGCGTATCGTCGACGACGATCCACCCGCGCTGGTCAAGCGCAATCCCCGCTTCGGCCAATCCAGCGGTGTTCGGGACCCGGCCCACGGTCACGCAAACGGCGGAAGCATTCAGGACACGGGAATCGCCCGCCCCTGTGGGGAAAGGCGCTATTTCCACCGCCGCCCCGCCGTCACACGGGGTCACGCGGGAAACCGTATGGGACAGTTCCACGGCGATGCCCTTTTTCTTCATTTCGCGGAGCAGCAAACGGCTGATTTCGCCGTCTACGGATGGCAGGGGAAGCAGACGCCCCTGCCCTTCGATAACCGTCACTTTCGCACCGAAGGCGCGGTAGATGAAGGCGAGCTCACAGCCGATAACCCCGCCGCCGACAACGACCAAATGTTTGGGCACGGTTTGCAGCTCCAGCGCGTCATCGCTGGACAGGACAAGCCGATGATCCACTGGCAGAGAAGGCAGCTCCAGCGGAGAGGACCCGGTGGCGAGAATGACCCGATCCCCGGTAATTTCCAGAAATCCGTCCACGGAAGCAACCCTGACGAGCCCGGCACCGACAAATTCCGCATCGCCGCGAATGACACGGACTTTCAGCTGGGCGGCGGTCTTTTCGAGCCCGGTTTGCAGGGTTGCCGTCACCTTGCGCTTGCGGGCGACGATGGCGGACATGTCCGGTGTGGCTGTGCAATCCCCGGCAATGCCGAATTCCCTGAGCCGGGCAACCGTGTCCAGCGCGTCCGCCGACGAACGCAGGGTCTTCGTCGGGATGCAGCCCGTGTGCAGGCATGTTCCGCCGAGGTGGGCACGTTCGATGAGGGTGGCTTCTGCTCCGGCTTTCGCGGCGGCGAATGCGGCGGTGTAACCTCCGGGGCCGCCCCCGATGATGGTCAGCTTCATGACGCGCTCCCTCCTCTGCGGACGCTATGCGATACGTTGATGCCTTCAAAAATGGACGCCGTAATAAGACAGTTTTTGACGATCTTCGCGCAGTGTTCCACCTTGGCGGCGTAGGCTTCATCCGCTTCGACAGTCACGTCGATGTCGATGTCCACAAGGCGCATCGCGCCGTCCGCATTGGGTTCCTTGGTTCCTGTTCCCTGCGCCCGGATAGCGTGGAAAGGGACCCCCCTCGCCACGAGCGCCGCCCGGATGCTTCCGCAAAAACAGCTCAGGGCCGCCGCGATGAGCAGGGTGGACGAGTTGCCGCCCCGCTCCGTTTCCGGGACCCCCGTATAGTCCATGACAATATCTTTAAGGACAGGTGAACCCGTATGGAGGGTATAAACGTCGCCTTCTTGAACGAACGAAACCTGTATGCTTTGGGACATTGCTGACTCCTTGTTTGTTGTGGGATGGCGGGAGATTAATGTTCCTATCCGGCTTTCATGTCCATGAAAACAGTTACCCCGCCAGCTTCGGGTTGGCGGCGAGCCCACGCAGCAGAGCGGGGACCGAATACATGGCGAGTGCCGAGCTACGCGGATTCTGGGGCAACGGGGCCGGGCGGGTTATGGTTTCCAACGTGCAGTCCCCGGCCCTGGCCGAAATATGGTGCAGAGTCCCTGCCACACGGGGATCCGCGAACAGGCGTACCCGCGTACGGGAAAAACCGAGCCCCGCCAGGCCGAGGCTGACCGCGACGTTCACGTTTGCGGGGAAACGCCGGATCGCCTCTTCCGCCGTGCCGCTGAACAGCAGCCGCGCTTCGGGGGACATGATCAGCGCTTCTTCCGCCGTGGGCGGGGTGAGTTCCGAGAGAGGCGGCATCTGGTCGAGGCTGCGGGGATGCTTCACAGTGGTGAGGGTAACGGCATCAAGCCCCATTTCCCGCATGGCCCGGATGCCGTCCAGCCCGGCGATGGCTCCGGACGGCACATGCACCGCCGCGCGGGCCGCCTCCACATCGCGCAACAGAGCGGGATCAAGCGAAAACCCGCCGACGCTCAATGGTACGACGGCTTTCCCGGCGGCAAGGCAAGCCCGCACGATATCCGGCATGGCGGCGGCACTCGTGGCTTCAACGAGCAAATCGCATGTTTCTATGAGCGGTTGCAGGCCTAACACCGGAACGTCTCCGAGCTCCAGCGCGAGCCCCTCGGCGTGCGCCGTGGTGCGCGAAAAAAGCCCGCCAAGACGATAGGACGGCAACTGTTCACGGATATGCCGGGCGATGAGCCGCCCCATTGCGCCGCATCCGATGATCCCAAGAAGCGCTGGTCGCATTGCTTTCTCCAAAAGGTCTGTAGGGAGCATAACCGAAAACCGTTTTATTGTCGACAATAATGGTCGACTAAAATAAACCGACTGATACAGTTTCCCGCAGCCGTCCACAGAAGGGACCCGTCATCCTGTAGAAAACATCCTTCCTACGTAAAACCCCCGGCGGGACCGGGGGCTATTTGTGAGACGATATCTGGAAAGGGAGCTTAGAGGACGGCTATGGCTTCAATTTCCACGCGCGCGCCTTTAGGCAGAGCGGCGACGGCGACACAGGAACGGGCCGGGGCATCGGCTCCGAAGGTTTCGCTGTACACACTGTTCACAGCCTGAAAATCAGCCATATCCACGATGAATACGGTCACTTTGGTCACATCGGCAGGCGTGGCTCCGGCTTCGGCGAGGACGGCCTTCATGTTGGCAAGGGCCTGCGCTGCCTGTTCCTTCACATCATTGGAAACGAGTTCACCCGTGGCCGGAACCATACCGATCTGGCCGGAGAGATACAGGGTGCCGCCTTTACGGATAGCCTGCGAGTAGGGGCCGATGGCGGCGGGGGCTTTGGGAGTGGAAATCACGGTTTTCATGGCATTTTCCTTGTTTGCGCTAGTTCGCCCATTTGAAGGTGAACACCTGCTCGACATCGGGATGCAGGCTCAGGTGGACCGGGCAGGTATGGGCGGCACGTTCGATCATGGTCTTCTGCTTGTCGGTGTATTCGCGATCGGGCATGATGAAGGTCACTTCGATCTTGCCGATGCGGCGCGGGTTGGCGCTCATGGTCTTGGCGACTTCGATTTCCGTTCCGACAACGTCCACGTTGTGCATCTTTCCGTAAATGCCGATGATGGTCATGGCGCAAGACGCGAGGGCGGTCACGCAGAGGTCTGTGGGGGAAAAGGCTTCGCCCTTGCCGTTGTTGTCCACGGGGGCATCGCTCACCAGTTTGGTCCCGCTCGCGACATGGGTGCATTCGACACGCAGATCGCCAAGGTATTTTGCGGTAACTGTAGCCATGTGGTTCTCCTTTGTCGTCAGGGTTGAGCTTGTTGCTGAAAGCACAATACCCCGGACGAACATAATGGTCAACAGTATACCGTCGACTTATTTTCGAACAAGGAAACTTCGCCGTCACCCGGGCGTAGTTCCCCGTATTTCCTTATGCCCTCGGGAGTATCCCTGCAGAAAAACACTCTAACCGGGTATCAAAGAGCCATCGGCAGGCATCAGAGGAGAAAAGCGGAAATAGTCGACTCAATCAGTCGACACTAGGCAGGATATCAGGTATCTCCTGCCGGTACGACGAACCTGGAGGAGAGGAATGCACGGGAAAGAAGAGGCACCAGCCATCCGTATTTTGGAAGAAGCGGGTGAGGACGTGGGGCGTTTGGAGTATCGCTTTGTCGAACGGGGAGGCACGAAGGACGCGGCCCGGCAGCTTGGGCTGTGCGAACACGACATCGTAAAAAGCCTTGTGTTCGACGACGGAAAGGGAGGGCGGGCGGTCATGGCGCTCATGCACGGCGACGAGCGCGTATCCCTGCACAAGCTCCAGCGGCTTTCGGGCGTGCCGCATCTCCAGCCGAGTTCGCCGGAAAACGCCGAACGGCTGACCGGATACAAACCCGGCGGGATCTGCCCGTTCGGGCTCCCCTCGCCGCTTCCGGTATTCGCGCAGATATCCCTTTTCAATCTCGGGATGTTGTACATCAATGCGGGCGTGCGCGGCGTCATCGCCGTCATCCGGCCCGAGGCCCTGCGGCTTTCCGGGGCCGTGGCCGGAGACATTCTGAGTGGCGGACCCCGGCGATAGCCCTTGACGACGTGTATGGGGAGAGGCTATTTGGTGTCAGATACATATGATACGGCGTTCACAATCGGACGCCGCCAACGAACTATGGTGAGCGATGCAACAGCTTAATAAACCGACATACAGCGAACAGGTCGTCAACCTCATCCGCCAGCGTATCCGTAACGGAAAACTCCGCAGCGGGGATCGGATCAGCGAAGCCAGCATAGCCGAGGAATGCGGCATCAGCCGGGCTCCCGTCCGTGAGGCGCTTTATCAGCTTGAAACGGAAGGGTTTCTGATGTCCCATCCGAAGCGGGGCAAATGCGTAACCCTGCTCACGGGCGACGGCATCCGCCACCGCTACGAACTGTGCGGGCTTCTCGAAGGGGCCGCCGCCGCTAATGTAGTCTTGAATTTGCCCACAGGCCCGTGGGAGGAATTGGAAGCGCTGCTTGATCGCATGAAGCAGGGCGTGCTTTCCGGTACGTCCTTCGAGGATCACGCGGCGCTCGGAACGGCCTTCCATGAAACAATCCTCGAAAGGGCCAGCAACCCCCTGCTTATCGCCATTGCCCGCAGCTCCTGCCGGGTGATTTCCAAGTACCTCATGTTTCAGCAATGGCGTACGCTGTACACGACCGAAGAACTTTTTCAGCGGCACAACAGCATGTATGAGGCGTTTCTCACGCGCAATCCGTACACCATCGAAGAAGCCGTGCGGGCGCATTATGCCGATTCCGCCGAACGGCTGGCCCAAATCTGCGAAGCGGAACAAAAACCCAAGACAGCCCGCTCCCAGCGCCGCGCCCATTTCCCCACTGAATAAAAGCCCTGCCCCGTGCGGGGCTTTTTGTTTCTAGCCGAAGTTCCGATACGTTCCCTTGTAGGCAACTGGGGAAACACGCGGTTTTCTTTTCCCGTTTTTGTCCTGACAAGCGCTCAGGAAGGAGAAGGCCCGACCTCCCCATACGCAAAACCCTCGGCGGGCCGAGGGTTAGGGAAAAGAGGGAAGAAAACCGCTTAGATGTAAAAGCGGAAAATTTACAGGACAGCGATGGCTTCGATTTCCACGCGCGCGCCTTTGGGCAGGGCGGCGACGGCGACGCAGGAGCGGGCCGGGGCATCGGTGCCGAAGGTTTCACTGTACACGCCGTTCACGATCTGGAATTCGGCCATGTCCACGATGAACACGGTCACTTTGGTCACATCGGCGGGCGTGGCTCCGGCTTCCGCAAGGATGGCCTTCATATTGGCGAGGGCCTGCGCGGTCTGCTCCTTCACATCATCGGAAACGAGTTCCCCCGTGGCCGGGACCATACCGATCTGGCCGGAAAGATACAGGGTGTCGCCTTTACGGATAGCCTGCGAATAGGGGCCGATGGCTGCGGGAGCCTTGGAAGTGGAAATCACGGTTTTCATGGCAGTCTCCTTGCTTGTCAAACTGTTATTGAAGTCCTCGGTACACTTGCGCTGCCGGGATGCGGGCTGGATTCAACCTCTGTTGCCCACGGAACGCCGCTCACAGGCATGTTCGGGGCGTACGCATCCGGCGCGCGGTACGCCAGCGCTTTCGTCGGTACAGTAGCCGTAAGGAGCCCCTTTGTCATCAAGGCTGACAATGCCGATATGGAGAAAGGCTCCGGAGAGTATCCCGCCTCCGCACAGGCATACGCTTGAGCGCTGAAGGGTGTTCCCCGGAAGCTCTGCGCAGAGAGGGGATAGCCTTCTAGTATGCTGACATTCATTGCAGTATCGCTCATAGCGCATTTCATGGAAAAGACTGATGCGGGGAGAGCCCTGCCGCCGGTTCGCCGGGAAAGGCTTTCCGGCCATGTGCTGGCCTTGAATGTATTTGAGAATGCACGTAAAAGCGAAATCATCTTCTGACGTCTTACGATTCGGGAGCATACGGATGTCCCGCGTGCACGCTCCGCCGGGAACGCGGCCTGAACGGTCGTCTGTCTAACCTTGTGAAAAACAGAGTCGCCATGAATCGCTTTTGCCGTTTGTTTCTCTTTATGCTGATGTGCGGCGGTCTGCTCTTTGCCGCCGTTCCCGCGTCCGCCGGCGACGGAACCCAAACTGTTCAGGAAAAAGCTCCCGCCCATCTCGCAAAAAAGTGGCGGGTGGCCTACATTGAGGGCGGCGGGTACACGGACTATCAGCGTATCCTCGCCGCAACGGCCAAGGGGCTTGCCGAACTTGGGGTCATTGCCGATGGCGATGTGCCCATCCCGGAGAAGACGGACGACACCCGGCCCATTTGGGACTGGCTCGCCGAACATGCGGGAGGCGATCGGCTGGTGTTTTTGAAAGACGGCTACTATTCCGCCAACTGGGACGCGGCACAACGTGCCGCCAACAGAAAGGCCCTGCTCGACCGTATCCGTGAAAAGGGCGACGTAGACATGATTTTCGCCTTCGGCACATGGGCCGGACTGGACATGGCCACAGCCGATATTTCCGTTCCGGTGTTCTCCATGTCGGTCACCGACGCCGTACAGGCGGGTATCGCCAAATCGTTGAAGGACTCCGGGCGCGACAACCTGCACGCACAGATCGACCCCGAGCGTTACAAGCGCCAGATCGCCGTTTTCCATGATATTTTTGGTTTCAAGAAAATGGGCATCCCTTATGAGGATACCCCGGAAGGCCGTTCCGACGTCTCGCTGGCCGCCATCGAATCCGCCGCCGATGAGCTCGGCATCGAGCTTGTGCGCTGCACCACGGCGTTGAACGTGCCTCCGGATCAGAGCTTTGCCAATCTCAGGCAGTGTGTTTCCCAACTGGCGGAAACCTCTGACGCCGTGTACCTCACCACCAACTCGGGTATGCAGTGGAACCGGATGCGGGAACTGCTCCAGCCGCTCATTGAAGCGGGCGTCCCCTCCTTTTCCCAGAGCGGCATCGAGGAAACGAAGCTCGGCGTCCTGATGAGCCTGTCCCAAAGCAGTTTTTCCAGTGAAGGCCGCTTCGGGGCCGAAGCCATCGTCAAAGTCATGGACGGTATACGCCCCAGAGATGTCGGGCAGGTATTCGACAGCGCAATCGGGCTTGCCATCAATCTGGAAATGGCGCGGCTCATCTATTGGGACCCGCCTTTCGAGATCCTGCTGGCGGCGGACGCGATCTATCAAGACATCAAAAACGCGGGCGAGTAAACATGGAATCATCCCGTAAGCGTTTGCTCATCGGCGGTCTGGCAACGCTTCTCGCCGCGCAGTGCCTGTATGGCATCCTCACGCTGGCTACCCTGTACAAATCCTATAAGACTTCCCTTGTTTCGGTGCAGGCCATTGCCAGCGAAAAGTTCAGCCTCGATCTCTCGCGTCTGGCCCGTTTCGGCAAAGATCCCGAACGTGTGGAGGACATGGCCGAGCGCGTGCGCCGTTTTTGCGAAATCGCGGGCGTCAGCCGCCTTGCCGTATTGGACGGAAAAGGGCGGAGCATCGCCGCCTGGCCCTCCGACGCACCGGAGGCCCCGCCCGTCCCTCAGGACGAGAACAAGCTCAAAACGCTGCACGGCGAAGTGAAGACCTTCGACGCCGACGGGAAGGTCTGGATCGTCCAGCCCATCAGGAACCGGACCGGAGCCGATGTGGGGAGCGTGCTCGCCGGGTTCGACGAGGCGGGCATGACCGCGCTTGTCGGCAAAGCCGCCTCCATGCACGCGTTCCTGTTCCTCGGGGTGGCCGTACTGGGCGGCTCTTTATTTATCCTGCTGGTATTGCGGGAAGGCAAGCCCCCTTTCCCCAGGCTTGGAAAAGGATGCCTCATCATCCCCCTTCTCGTCAGCCAGATCGCTTTCCTTTTTTTCCTCCGGGGCCCGGTCGTTTCTTTTTTGGAGGAAAACGCCCGCGACGCCGGAACGCAGCTTGCCCGCTACATTGGACATGATGTCGCGCACATCAACGATCTCGGGTTGAAGCTGGCGGATGTGCCTTCCGTCAGGACCTATCTGGACCACATACGCCAGAGCTTGCCCTGGGCGCAGTCCATCACCGTCAGCGACGCCGGAGGGACCACCTTTACGGCGGGGAACCCGAGGACGCCCCTCCAAGCGGGCGTGCCCTTGTCCGCCGACAGCACGGTTTCCGTGACCGTGGGCATTGACGAGAGCACTGTATGGGAAGCCTTCCGCTCCATCGTCTACGACACCCTGACCATCATGATCATCGCCATGCTGTTCATGCTGGAGCTTGTGCCCCTGCAGGCCGCCGCGCCGTCCGCCGGTGAACCTCTGCCGCCGCGCATCATGCGTCCGATCATTTTTCTGTGCATGTTCGCCATCGATCTGCCCGCTTCCTTTATCCCTCTGCGGATAGCGGAAATGGATCTCGGCCTGCTTGGGCTCCCGCCCGATGTGGTGATGGGCCTCCCGCTGTCGTTTGAAATGTGCGCGGTGGGCATAGGCATCCTCATAGGCAGTTTCTGGAGCCAAAAGAGCGGCTGGCGGCCCCTTCTGCTATGGGGGGCGCTGCTGGTGGCGCTCGGCAACGTCGCAAGCGGCCTTGTCTCGGATTCCCTCGCCTACATCCTCTCCAGAGGCGGCGCGGGGTTCGGCTACGGCCTCATCAACCTCGCCGGGCAGGTCTTCGTCGTGTCGCACTCCTCGCCCGAGCACCGGGCCGGGAACCTCTCCGCGCTCGTCGCGGGCCTGTACGCCGGGTTCCTGTGCGGCAGCGCCTTCGGCGGGCTCATCGCGGATAACCTCGGGTACGCGTCGGCCTTCCTCGTTTCGGCGGGATTGATGGCCCTCATCGGGATCTTCCTCCATTTCGCGCTGCCCCGCGAAGCGTGGACTCCCGAACCATCCGCCTCAGGACGCATCTCCCTGCGCGGGCTCGGCGCCTTTTTCTCGGACATCAAGATGGCGGGCCTGCTGCTGGGCAATATCTTCCCCTGCGCCTTT
>NZ_JH114233.1:483504-487020 GCF_000224655.1 Bilophila sp. 4_1_30 | reverse complement strand
TTCTTCCTTCCCGTGTCGCTCAGCCAGGCCGGGGTCAGCCCGGCAGGCATCGGGCGGGTGTTCCTGCTTTTCTGCCTCGTGATCATCTACCTCGGCCCCTTCTTCGGGAAGGCCGTAGACAAGTCGCCCAACAAGCTCGTCTGGCTCGTGGGCGGCGGGTTCCTGTGCATCGGCGGCATCATTGCCCTGCTCCTTCTCGACGGGCTCGCGGCGGCTTTCGCCTGCGTGGCGCTGCTAGCCCTGTGCAATGCCATCGTCGCCAGCGCGCAGGGAACCTATGCGCTCGAAATCCCGGTTTCCCAGCAGGTCGGATCCGGCAGGACGGTGGGGATCTACAATATCACCGAACGGCTCGGCCAAATGCTCGGCCCGGTCGCGCTCGGGCAGGTGATCGCCCTATGGGGCGTGAATTCGGGGCTGATCGGGATGGCGGGGGTCCTCGCCGTCCTGAACATCCTTTTCGCCCTGACCGGGCGCTTGGCCAAGGCTGGCGCATGACGGATTGCCGCCCTCCCCTTGCGGGGACCAGCTTCCGCTTTTTGCATAGCCGCCACATGTTTCCCGCAAAGCGGCCCCTCCGAATCCTCCTCTGTGCGCCGCAGTATGGAGGCATTTCACGCGGGAGGGTTCCTTTCCGGCCCGCTTTTTGCTTTGTTCCTTGCAAGAGACAACGATGCGCAATAGTGTTGGCACCGCTGGATGCCGCCTTGCAAAGGAGCACACATGATTGATCCGCTGGCTATGCCTGTCTTCAAGCCTCTTTGGGAGGCCTTTCCCTATCTTCCCGGCTGTTTTGCGGCATGGCGCGGCATGAGCCTCGGTGAAATATCCGCTTCGGCCTACGCGGCGGCGGACGGGGAACGTCGGCCTTCCGACGCCATCGTGGACTGCATGGCGAAACACGCGGCACGGAGCCTCGGCAACGATGTTGGCGAGGCGGTCAAGCGGTATTTTTCCCGGAACAGCGCCGTCCTGTCGGCGAATCTGCACGGCATCGACTGCCTGCCTGAAATGGTGCAGGCAGTGCCGTTCTTCGGCCTTGACCGTCTGGCCGGCGGCACACCGGGGGCCGTAATCCCCGTGCTGTCCTGCGGCGGCGTATCCCTGCAAAGTTCGGCATACCCGCGCGGGCTGCAATCCTTCCACGCGGACGCCCCGGCACGGTTCCCGCTGTTCCGGAGTTCCTGGCAGGACACCGTGGAACTGAACGCCCCCGCCTTGACCACAAAGGACGTGCGTTCAAGCGCCGCCCGCTGGAGGCCGACGCGGGCCTATGAGGAGCGCGGGCTTGGGACGGTGCTGCACCATTTGCTTGACCCGGACACGCTCGCGCTCAAACGCTTTGGGGAACAGGCCGCGCGGGTCAATGCGAAGCTGTACGCCGCCCTGTTTCCGGATGCCCGGCCCGTAGTCGCCTATCTCGAATTGGAGGAAATCGCACGGGAACTGCTGATTGACGACCTTGCCCGGCCCGATTCGGTATTGCACAGGGCGCTGTTTACGCCGCGCCTGCGCGAGGGGCTCTTACGGCGTCTGGCCGGCGTGCGCGGCTGTTGGAGCCCCTGCGTGGCTTCCGGCGGCGAGCTGCCCCGGACAGCCGGGAATGGCACGGCCTTTTTCTGGGGCGTAGACGGGCGCGGGAGGCGGCACCCTCTGCGCCTGTCGCCGGACAACGGCGCGCTCGAATTTCCGGGCTTCCATCTGCCGCTTGTGCCGGAAGCCGTCATCGGAGCCCTGCGCGACCGGAACATCTATCCGGGGCTGTTCGTTTCCTACATGACGCTTGCACTTGAGCACGGACTCTGCTGCCACGGCGGGATTTTCCTCGTGCGCTATCTTCCGACCATGCTCCACGCCGTGCGCGATCAATTCATGGAGTGCGGCGAACCGCTCCCGCCTCTCCCGGGCCGGACGATGCTGGCGGCTTTCGCCATTTCCATGCAAGCCCGAGAAGCCGGGAGGCTTTTCCCTGCGGGTATGCTGGAACTGCTCACCTCCGGAGGCATCGGCAAGGTGGACCTGCAACGCCTTGCCGCTCTCCCGCTTGAAGCGGTCCTTCCCCTCAGCCTCGCCCGGTGGTGTCTGGACTACACGCCCCGTTCGCAGCGGACCCCGGCCTGGGAAGCCGGCTTGCGCAATGTGGCGTGGGAAGGCCTCACCATCGAAGTATTATGAATAAAGGCAGTTCGGCGCTTCCCCGATAACAAGGCCCGCTTCTGAAAGAAAGATGCGGCCCTCTGCATCGTACCTTGTGCTCCACGGAGGCTCCAGCACTTCCAGCCAACATCTTCTTTCCATACAAGAAGCCCCGCGCATTGTCTGCGGGGCTTTTTCCGTTCCGGCCTCATGGAGAAGAATCCGAATGTCGACAGGTCCAGCCATCACCCAGAATGCGGAGTGTCGCGTTATAATCAGATTTTATACATGTCTATGGACATGTTCTTTTTTTCTACAAGCGTGAACACGCCGTCTTTCGTCTTTTCTCTCGAGAACATCCCGATTTCTCACCCTCTTTTATTCTCTTTTTCACAATGCGGCACCCAAGATACGGCCCGGCCCAATTATTGCTTTCCCTTCAACATGATAGTCCGAGGCTTCATCAGAGGTTGAACATTTGGACAGGCCGCACGGCCTGCGTGAAGAAGGGGATCACCATGTCATTCGCATTGACACGGGAAGGGATAAAGCCGGTTGCAAAGGGGTTTGCGCTGGCTTTGGCCCTCTTCCAGATCTGGTTTACCACGGGTTTTGGGGTGCTTGACGGCTCCATGATGCGTGTCATGTTTGTGTCGTTTATCACAGTGCTCGTTTTTCTGTTCATACCGGGCCGTAAATACAAGGAAAACGAGAAAGAACCCACGCTGTTTCTGCTTATTGACCTGTGCTGCGCGGGTCTCGCCATCGCCACGGCGGTCTACTTCGCCCTGCATCTGACCGAAATCACCACCCGTATGCGCTACATCGACGACGTGACCCCGGCGGCCAAGTTCTTCGCCGCCGCAACGGTCCTGCTCGTCCTCGAAATCACCCGCCGCACCACGGGCTGGGCGCTGGTCATCGTGGCCTCGACGCTTATCCTGTACGCCTTCTTCGGAGACATGCTGCCCCGCGCCGTCAAGCATACGGGCTTCACTTTCGACGTCATCGTCGAACATCTTTTCCTGCTCAATGAAGGCGTGTACGGCATCCCGATCGGCGTGGCGACGTCGACCCTGTTCGGGTTCATTATGTTCGGGGCCTTCCTCGAACGCTCCAAGATGAGCTCCATCTTTATGGATCTCGCCTGCCTGCTCACCCGCAACTCGCAGGGCGGGCCCGCCAAGGTCGCCATTTTCGCCTCGGCCCTGTTCGGGACCATCTCGGGAAGCGCCGCCGCCAACGTCTACGGGACCGGCACCTTCACCATCCCGCTCATGAAGAAGGTCGGCTACCGCGCCCCCTTCGCCGGCGCGGTGGAAGCCGTCGCCTCCACCGGCGGGCAGCTCATGCCCCCGGTNATGGGGACCGCCGCCTTCC
>NZ_JH114233.1:480260-483383 GCF_000224655.1 Bilophila sp. 4_1_30 | reverse complement strand
CACCATCCCGCTCATGAAGAAGGTCGGCTACCGCGCCCCCTTCGCCGGCGCGGTGGAAGCCGTCGCCTCCACCGGCGGGCAGCTCATGCCCCCGGTCATGGGGACCGCCGCCTTCCTGATGGCGGATCTGTCCGGCGCGGGTTACCTCAACGTCGCCAAGGCCGCCCTGCTCCCGGCGATCCTCTATTATCTCGCCCTGCTCGTCATGATCCACTTTGAAGCGGTCAAGAACGACCTCGGCAAGCTCTCGCCCGACATGGTCCCCGAAACCAAGTCCGTGGTCAGCCGCCTCTACTACCTCGTGCCCATCGCCGTGCTGATCCTGCTGCTCGGCATGGGCCGGAGCGTGGTCTTCTGCGCTAACATCGCCACGCTGAGCATCGTCCTGCTCGCCATGCTCAAGGCCGAAACCCGCTTCACCTTCAAATCCTTCATCGACGCGCTTGCCGCCTCCTCGCGCGGGGCCCTGATGGTTTCGGCCTGCTGCGCCTGCTCCGGCCTCATCGTGGGCGTGCTTTCGCTTACCGGCATCGGCTACAAGTTCATCAACCTGATCACCATCCTCGCCGGAGACAGCCTGTTCCTGCTCATGGTCTACCTCATGCTGACCAGCTTCGTGCTCGGCATGGGCATCCCGACCACCCCCGCCTACATCGTGGTCGCCACCCTCGGCGCGCCCGCGCTCATCAAGGCCGGGGCCCCGCAGCTCGTCGCCCACATGTTCGTGTTCTACTATGCGATCCTGTCCTTCATCACCCCGCCCGTGTGCGTCGCGGCCTTCGCGGGGGCTGCCATCGCCGAAAGCAAGGCCATGGAGACGGGCTTTATCGCCCTCAAGCTCGGCATCGTGGCCTTCATCGTACCCTACATGTTCGTCTATCAGCCAGCGCTCCTCGGCATCGGCGAAACACCCGAAATCATCTGGGCCGCCATCACAGCCATCATCGGCGTCATCGGCATCGCGGGCGGTATGCAGGGCTGGCTTCTGTGCTCGACCTCCGCATGGGAACGCGTCTTCCTGCTCATCGGCGGGCTGACGCTCATTTATCCCGGCCTCTCCACCGACATCATCGGCTTCGGGCTCCTCTTCTCCGTGGGCATCGTCCAGATGCTCCGCCGCAGGAGAGCACCCGTCGCCGCATAACCCCGCTCCGGCAGGAGCCCTTCCTGCGGGCGGTCCACCCGGCATCCCGCCCGCGGGAAGGCTGTTTCGGTCCCACAATCATTTCACATAAACAGCTTCAAGGAGTTTTAAGATGATCATCGATTTCCGTATGCGGCCCCCGGCACGGGGTTTCCTGAACATCGGCGTCTACGACGACGTGGCCCGCACCGCAAAGCTCACCGAATGCTTTTCCATGAAACAGGCCCCGTCCGTCGCCCAGAAATCCCCCGAACTGATGCTTCAGGAAATGGACACCGCCGGGGTGACGATGGGCGTCATCCCGGGCCGCAACGGCCACTTCAAGGGATCCATCTCCAACGACGACATCATCAGCCTGCTGGGTGATTTTCCGGGCCGTTTCGTGGGCATGGCCGGGCTCAACGCCTCCAAAAGGGAAGAGTCGCTGGAAGAAATCCACCGCACCGTGCTGAACGGCCCCCTCAAGGGCATCTGCATGGAGCCCGGCGCTCTGGACAAGCCCATGTACGCCGACGACCCGCGCATCTATCCCATTTATGATCTGTGCGAACAGCACCGCATCCCGGTCATCCTGATGCTCGGAGGCCGGGCCGGGCCGGACATCACCTACAGCGATCCCAAGATCATCAACCGCATCGCCGCCGACTTCCCGAAGACCAACTTCATCATTTCGCACGGCGGCTGGCCGTGGGTGCAGCAGATCCTCGGCGTGTGCTTCTTCCAGAAAAACATCTATCTGTGCCCGGACATGTATCTCTTCAACTGCTCGGGCGCGGCGGATTACATCATGGCGGCGAACAACTTCATGCAGGATCGCTTCCTGTTCGGCACGGCCTACCCGCTGATGCCCATCGTGGACTGCGTGAGCCATTTCAAGGGGCTTTTCAAGCCTGAAGTCCTGCCCAAGCTCCTCTATAAGAACGCGGCGAAGCTTCTGAACATCGAACTGCCCGAGGAGGCATAAATCATGACCTGCAAGCATTTCTTCAAGGCCGTAGCCCTTGCCCTTTCCCTCGCCGTGGGTGCCGCTCCCGCCCTCGCCAAGAACTTTACCGAACTCAAGGCCGCGGCATCGCCCGCCGGCGGCGCGTGGTACGTCGGCATGGGCGCGATGGGCAAAGCCATTTCCACCATGTATCCCGAGCTTGACGTCTCCCTCTTCCCCGGCGGCGGGCTCGCCAACGTCATGCACGTCGAGAAGGGCGCGAGCGACTTCGGCATCGCCGCGCACAGCGTCATCTTCGCGGCGGCCAAGGGCATCGATCCCTACAAGAAACCCACGGAAAACGTCATGGGCCTTCTGAACCTGCACGACTCCACCCGGATGCACTTCATCGTGAACAAGGCTTCCGGCATTACGTCCCTCGCCCAGATCAAGGAAAAGAAGATGCCCATCCGCATCTCCATGTCCCATACCGCCGGGAATTCCTATCTGTTCGGCAAGTGGATCCTTGAGGAATACGGCATCAGCCAGCAGGACATCACCGCGTGGGGCGGCAAGATCTACACTCCTTCCACCAACGACACCGCCAGCATGATGAAGGACGGCCAGCTTGACGTGGCCCTGTGGATCGGACCCGGCGAAGCCTTCATCGTGCAGGACATGATGAACAGCGTGGATCTGGACATCCTGCCCGTGGACGAGAGCGTCATCAAGGCCGTGGGCGAAAAGTACGGCCTCCAGCGCGACGTGATCCCGGCGTCGTTCTACGGCGGCAAGTTCGGCAAGGACATCGTCACCGTATCCGCCAGCACCGAACTCATGATCAACAAGAACGTCTCCGAGGACATCGCCTACAAGATGGTCAAGGCCATGTGCGAAAAGCGCGACGACATCGTGATCGCCAGCCCGTTCTGGAAGTCCTTCATGCCCGAGAAGGCGGGTCAGGGGCTCGCTCTGCCGCTGCATCCCGGCGCGGCGAAATACTACAAGGAAAAGGGCTGGCTGTAGAAAAACTGAAAGACTGAGGGGCGAGGAG
>NZ_JH114233.1:442387-479899 GCF_000224655.1 Bilophila sp. 4_1_30 | reverse complement strand
TCCAAATTTCTCAATTCCCATTCCCTCCCGAATCCTACCGACACTCGTCCGGCGACAGGCCGAAACGGCGCATCTTGACGTACAGGCCGCTCCGAGAAATGCCGAGGGCCTTCGCGGTCGCCCGGATGTTGCCTCCGGCCTCCTGAAGCGCCCGGACGATGGTTTCCTTCTCCTGATGCGAGAGAAGCCCCCGAGGGACGGCGGGACGCGGCACGACCCCCGGTATGCCCTCGTGATTGAGGATGTTCGCGGGCAACACGTCAATGTCGATGGTGGGTATCCCCTGCGACATATGCACCATCCTTTCTATGACGTTTTCAAGCTCACGGATATTGCCGGGCCACGGGTAACCGAGAAGCACATCCATAGCCCGATCCGTAACCCGCAAGGGGCCGCGTCCGAGGGAGGCGACGAAGTGATCGAGGAAATGGTTGATCAGAAGCGCGATGTCCGAACTGCGTTCGCGCAGGGGAGGCACGTTGAGGGTGAAGACGTTCAAGCGATAGTAGAGATCCTCGCGGAACGCGTTCTGACGGATGGCGTTTTCAAGATTGCGGTTCGTGGCTGCGAGTACCCGCACGTTGACGAGGCGGGTGTGCTTGCCTCCCACGCGGGTTACTTCGCCGTTCTGGAGCAGGCGGAGCAGGCTTACCTGCGCTTCAAGGGGCATCTCCCCGATTTCATCAAGAAAAATGGTCCCGTTGTCCGCCAGTTCAAATTTGCCGGGCTTCCCAAGACGGCTCGCGCCCGTAAAAGAGCCTTCATCATAGCCGAAAAGCTCGCTCTGCACGAGGTTGCGCGGCAGCGCCCCGCAGTTCACCACGACGAAAGGCGCGTTGGCCCTCCTGCCCCCATTGTGGATGGACTGCGCGAAAAGTTCCTTGCCCGTGCCGCTTTCCCCGAGGATGAGGGTGGTCACATCGCTCTGGGCCGCCATGCGGGCCATGCGTACGACCTCCTGCGTGGCAGGCGCGTTGCCGACAATGTGATCGAAGGTATAGACGGCCTTGGCCCCGGTGACGCGCACGGCGGATTCCTTGATCCTTTTGGTCTCGCGCAGGGTCAGCACCCGGCCTTTCCCCGATTCCAAGCGGGTGAGCGAAAGCATACAGTTGAGCGAACCGCCCTTGAGCTGGAGGAACGCTTCCTGATCGCTGAATTGGCCGCTTTCCGAGAGGATCGCCCGGATGATGTCACTGGAAAAGATGATGTCCTGGATGTTGCCGTGCACGGCGTCCGGAGGCAGGCCGAGCATGGCTTGCGCCTTGTTGTTCAGCGTCCGTATCGTGCCCTCGCCTTCCAGCACGACCACCCCTTCATCCAACATTTCAATGATGGCCTTCTGTTCCTGAAGGAGCAGCCGCAGGCGGAGCTGTTCCGCGATGGCGTGGGCCGCCGCTTCCATCATACCCCGGGTATGGTGATGGTACAGGGCGCTCGGGAGCGTCACGTTGAGCACGCCGACGATGGCGTTCCGGCTGTCCCTGATGGGGGCCGCCGAGCAGAACCAGCCATGGAACGAGCGGCAGTAATGTTCCGAAGCCAGCGTCTCCACAGGCGTATGTTCCACGAGGCACGTCCCGATGGCATTGGTCCCCGAGGCGCTTTCCGCCGCGAGGTTGCCCGGTGCGAGGTGCGGGATGGGATAACTGCCGGTATTGTCCCAGAGCGCGTGCAGGACGATCCCCTGCGCATCGGACAGGGAAATGAAACTGCGCGAAGTGCTGATGGGGTTATACAGCTTTTCCATGATGCTTTTGGCCACCGCCACAAGATCCTCGTTCTGATCGAGCAGCTTTTCCAGCGCGGCGGGGCTGAGGGACACTTTGGAGGCGTTGTCCGGCCTGACCCCCTGAAGGCGGCAGCGCTTCCATGAACGCAGGATCAGGGGCCGGACGGCGGATTCGTCCACGGGCTCTTGCCTGTGGAAGCGCTCCCACTGTTCAAGGACCCTTTTGTTCCGCTCGATATGCTCTTCCATGTTCCTCTCCGCACAAAGCATGTTTACGTGTGTCTATTATAAATCATATTCTATGAACATGTCTACCAATACATGCCCACATTTTGCACACCGGGCACACTGTCTGGACGGGGAAGCGAAGATGTGGGAACACCGGGAATATTCAGAGCCGCCCACTGTATCGGAATGAATTCCGGGGGTCAGGAAAAAGGCGGAAACGGCCCGGCGCGGCACGCCTCATCCGCCGGAAAGATGGCACATGGCTTGCATTGCCGCAGGCAAGATGTCTTTCTCATCTGGAGGTTCCATGAACACATCTTGTTGCACCAATCCAATCCGCATCAACACGCTGTTGATCAAAAACCGGATTGTCTTCCCCGCCATGTGTACGAAATACGCCGCGCCGGACGGCGGCGTCACGGAGCGTATGCTCCGCTACTACGAAGAGCGTGCCAAGGGCGGGGCCGGGCTTGTCACCATTGAGGCCACGTCCGTCGATCCCACCGGCAACTCCTTCTCCCGTGGCCTGAGCATCGCGGACGACGCGCGCCTGCCCGGCCTCACCGAGTTGGCCCGCCGCGTGAAGCGGCACGGGGCGCGCATCTCCATCCAGCTCCAGCACGGCGGGCGCGCCGCGCTCCCCCAGTTCTCGGGCCATGCCGTGCCTCTCGTATCCGCCATCCCCGGCGTGACCCCTTACGACAACAGCGCGATCCTCAGCGAAGAGGAAATCGCCCGCCTCGTGGAATGCTGGGGCAAGGCCGCCGTCCGTGCCCGCGAAGCCGGGTTTGACGCCGTGGAAATCCACGGGGCGCACGGCTATCTCATCAGCCAGTTCTTTTCCCCCTATACCAACCGGCGCACCGACGGATACGGCGGTTCGCTGGAAAACCGTATGCGCTTCGCCCTTGAGGTCTGCCGCAAAGTCCGCGAGTCCGTGGGGCCGGATTTCCCGGTCACTTACCGTATGAGCGCCGTTGAAGGGCTTCCCGGCGGCACCACGCTGGAGGATTCCGTCGCTCTCGCCAAGCGGCTGGTAGCCGACGGCATCGACGCTTTGCATGTTTCCGTGGGGCTGCGCGAGACGAATTTCATGGTTTCCCCGCCCGCCTGCGTGGAGAAGGGCTGGAACGCGCCCCTTTCCCGCGCCGTGCGCGACGGCATTGAGGCCGCCGTGCCTGTCATCGTTGCGGGCCGCGTAGCCGACGAGCAGACGGCTCAGGGCATCATCGATCGCGGGGATGCGGACATGGTGGCGATGGGCCGTGCGCTCATTGCCGATCCGTTCCTGCCCGCCAAGGTTGCGGCGGGCGAGACCGAAGACATCATCCGGTGCGTGGGCTGCAACGAAGGCTGCGTAGCCGGCTCCGCGCGCGGAACGGGTATCGGGTGTGCGCTGAACCCGTTGTCCGGTGCGGAAGGCAAGTACGCTCTCGATCCCGTGGCGTCCTCCAGGAAAGTCGCGGTCATCGGCGGCGGCCCCGCCGGGATGCAGGCCGCCCTTGCCGCCCGGTCCCGGGGGCATGCGGTGGATCTGTATGAAAAATCGGATCGCCTCGGCGGTCTGCTCAACGTGGCTTGCAAACCGCCGTACAAGGAAGATTTGGGCCATGTCACGGGCTGGTTCGAGCGTCAGCTTAAGCGGGCGGGCGTCGGGCTGCATCTCGGGGCCGCCCTCACGCCCGAAGCGGTACGGGATCTCGGCGCGGACGCCGTGATCGTTGCCACGGGCAGTGCCCCGGTATTCCCCGGCTTCTGCCGCAAGGCCCGGAACGCGGTGGTAGCCCAGAGCATCCTCTCCGGTGAAGCCAAAGCCGGGAAAAAGGCGCTCGTCATCGGCGGCGGGCTTATCGGCTGTGAAACCGCCGAGTTCCTCGCCGCGCAGGGTTCGGACGTGACCATCCTCGAACTCCAGCCCGAACTGGCGAAGGATATGGAATCCCGTACCCGCCGTTATCTGATGCAGCGCCTCAGGGAGTACGGCACGCGCTTCCTTACCAGTACGCAGGTGCTTGAAGTCACCGAAGAAGGCAAGGTAAAAGCCAAATTCCCTTCCGGCTCGGAACGCTGGTTTGACGACTTCGACACGCTCGTGATTGCCGTGGGCTACCGGGCCGAAAACGCCCTTGCCGCCGAGCTTGAAGAGATGGGCTGTCCCTGTGCCCGCGTGGGGGATTGCGCCTCCGTCGGCAAAATCCTGACCGCCATCGAATCCGGTTTCCAGGCCGGGTGTTCCATCAAGTAAGCGCCCGCTGCGGACGCACCGCCAACAGGCCCGCAAGGGCCGGGAGAAACGTTATGATCATTGATTTCAGGCTCCGCCCCGCCACGCGCGGTTTTCTGAATATGCACATCTTCCGCAATCAGGAACGCATCGCCAGCTGGAGCGGCAGGCTCGGCATGGTTCCCCCGCCGTCCGCCAAACAGGGCGACATGGAGCTGATGCTCAAGGAAATGGAGGAAGGCGGCGTGACGCTGGGTGTCGTGCCGGGCCGTCAGGCCAATGCCTTCATGGGTAACGTGCCCAACGAGGACATCGCCGCCATCGTCGCGGATTACCCGGGAAAATTCATCGGCGTCGCCGGGATCGATCCGACGAACCGCGCCAAGGCGCTGGAGGAGATCGAGCGTTTCGTGGTGAACGGGCCGCTCAAGGCCGTGGGCATGGAGCCCGGCGTGCTGACCAGCCCCATGTATGCCGATGACCGCCGCATCTACCCCATATACGAATACTGCGCCGAGCACGGCATCCCGGTGCTGCTCATGGGCGGCGGGGGCAACGGCCCGGATCTCAGCCACAGCAACCCGATCATCATCGACCGGGTGTGCGGCGACTTCCCTGAAATGACCGTGATCAACACGCACGGCGGCTATCCGTGGGTTACGGAAATCCTGTTCGTGGCCTTCAAGCGCCCCAACCTGTACCTCTGCCCTGACATGTACATGTACAATATGCCCGGCGTGAGCGATTACGTCATGGCCGCCAATACCTTCCTCTCCGAGCGTTTCCTGTTCGGCACGGCCTATCCGTTCATCGGCTTCCGTGAAGGCGTGGAGCAGTTCAAGGCTCTGCCCTTCAAGCCTGAAGTCTTGCCCAACCTGCTGTACCGCAACGCGATCAAGGCGCTCAAGCTCGATATCCCGTGCAAGGAGTAATCCCCCGGCGGGACGCTTTCAGCCCCTGTTGAGGGCGTCCCGCCGGACGCACGTCCCCCCTTATTCCCGAAAAAGCCGACGACGGAAAGCATTTCCGCCGGAAGGCTTTGCTGCGCCCTCCCGTCCGGCGGGCGCGGCTTTCACGGAGGCCCTATGTCCCCCCATTCATCCAAAGCCATGGCCCGACATGCATGGTTTATTTTTTCCATTTTGACCATCTGCTATGCGCTCGTCAGTTTCTTTCGGACATCCACGAGCACCCTCGCCGTGGATATCATGCGCGAATTCGCCGTCGGCGGCGGGCTCATGTCGGTCATGAGCTCCGCCTATTTTTACCCGTACGGGTTCATGCAGATCCCGGCGGGCATCCTTTCGGACCGCTGGGGTTCGCGCAACACCATCGCCTCGTTCCTCCTCATCGGGGCTGCGGGGTCACTCCTGTTCGCCCTTTCCGGCTCGGTAACGGCGGCGACGGCCGGCCGCGTGCTCATCGGCGTCGGCATGGGCATGGTCTTCGTGCCCGCCTTGCGGGTGATCCTGTACTGGTTCCCTCCGGCACGGCACGCCCTCGGCACGGGCTTGATCCTTTCCCTCGGTACGGGCGGTATGCTCCTCGCCACCTATCCGCTCATGCTGCTCTCGCAGGCCGTGGGCTGGCGCGGCAGTATGTTTGCGGCTACGGCGGCGACCGTGCTTGTGGCCGGCGCCACGTGGCTGTGGGTACGCAACCGCCCCGAAGAGGCCGGGTACGCCCCGGCATGGGTTTCCATCGCTCCCCGCAAACACCCCGCCCCGCCCTTGCGTGAAACCATGCTCCGCATCGTCCGCAGCCGCACCTATTGGAGCGTATCCACATGGTTCTTCTGCATGTACGGGTCGTTCTACGCCATGACCGGGCTCTGGGCCGGGCCGTATTTCATTCAGGGCTACGGCCTCGACAAGGGCACGGCGGGCGGCATCCTTTTCTGCATGGCCCTCGGCGCGGTGGTCGGCCCGTCGCTGGTGGGGGTCATCGTGACGTGGGTCCGGTGGTCCAAGGGAGCCCTGCTCCTCGCCGCCAGCGGCGTCACCATCCTGCTCGCCGCGCCGCTGCTTGCGGATCATCCCGTGCTCCCCGCCTCCCTGCTCCCGGTCTGGAGTCTCGCCTTCGGCATCTTCTGCGGGGGGTTCGGCGGCATCGCCCTCACCAAGGTACAAGAGGACTTCCCCCCCGAAATCGTGGGCACGGCCACCGGGATGATCAACATCTACTCCTATATCGGGACGGCCCTGCTTCAGCTCGCCAGCGGGTGGATCATGGAAACGCAGGCCCCCGGTCAGGCCGCCTACGGCATCGGACAATACGCCTCCATGTTCATCCTGTTCATGGCCATGTTCGTGACCGCTTTTTCCGCAACCCTGCTCGGCCTCGGCAAGAGCCGGGGCAACGCGACGGATGTCTTTTCCCCAATGGGCGAAGGCGAAACCAAGAGCGCCTGAGTTTCCAGCCACCTTGGACGGCACCGGAGGGAGGAACCCCTTTAATGTGAGGGCCCACACGGGGTATGCCTCCTCCGGCCCCTCCACTTCCCTATTAGGCTTCGCTGATGGGAAAACGGCGCGCCGGGAATTCATTCCGGTTTGCGCTGAATGCCTTTCCCCATGCTTTTTCCCATAGGCGAAATGCCGCCCGCGATGCCTTTCATTTACCCCCCACTCCCGTTTTCCGCTGAGCGGCAATGCCGCCGACGAAAACACGCATAAGCTCAAAGCACAACCTGCGTGCTAGCAGGAATTCACCCGCTCCCACTTGTACCGACTCCGGCGCGCCCGCATTGGCAGGGGAACCTCTTGCAGGGTCCGGGGGCAAAGCCTCTCAGCAAGGCACGAGGCGGAGCCCCGACGGGACTCGCGCATTTTCCGTTTGCCCGGAGGAGGCTTTTCCGGTATCACTTTCGAGTATGTGAAAGGCGATAATCTGTTTTTTTCGCAGTGTTCAGGCTATTAGGTTTTTCTCCGGATGGTCACTCCATGCCCTCACTCATGATTCAGGCGCCGGATCAGGCATCCCCAGCCCTGCACGCAGCCTTGTATGCGGAATGGCAAAAATTCCGCGACGGGACCGCCCCCGTGGATCCCGAATATATCCCCCCGTTCATCCTCGCCTCTTGGGAGCGCTGCCGGGAATCCGGCATCACCACGGAAGCCAACAGCATTGTACGCGTGGACGCGCTGCTCCTTGAGCAGGCCCTGCGCCTCAACAGCGATCTGCTGTGCAGCGCCCGTTCCATCATGGATAAACTGTTTTCCGTAGTGCGCGCCACGCGATGCAGCATTTCACTGACAGACGGCTCTGGGCTCGTGCTGCATACCCTGCGGAGTGAGGGCGACGGGCCCGACGTGCTTCCCGGCCAGATCGCCACGGAAGCCGTATCCGGCACCAACGGCATCGGGACTTGCCTTGTCGAACGGAAGACCGTGACCATCATCGGCGCACAGCACTATTGCGCCCGGCATCATGTCTGGAGCTGCACCGCATCCCCCATCCGCTACGAAGACGGCACGCTTGCAGGCGTCCTCAATGTTTCCATCGCCCGGGAATCCTATCATCCGCATACGCGGGGCATGGTGGAGGCTTCGGCCCATGCCATCGCGGAACAGCTCCACCTGCGGGCCATCCTCGGCAGGCAACGTGCGATCATGGAAGTGCTGGACGAGGGCATCCTCGAAGTTGACGCCTCCGGCGAAATCCGTTTCGCCAACGGACGCGGGCTATCCATGCTCGGGCTGGAGGCGCTGCCGCCCCATCTCCATTTGCGGGACGCCATACTTTCCGAGGCCGTGCGCCGCGACATCCTTGACGAGCACAATGCCTTTCTGGATCGGGAAACCCTGCTGCACACCGCGAACGGCACGCTCCCGTGCGTACTCTCCTTCGCGCCGCTCGATATGGGCAAGGGCGGTGTGTTGGCCCTGCGCGAATCGCGCCGCCTGTGCGGGTTCGCGGCCCGCACAATCGGGGCCGGGGCGGTCTACGCGCTTGACGATATTCCGGGCGACTCCCCCGCCATTGCCCAAGTACGGGAGGCGATCCGCCGCGCCGCGCGGCATGACGCTCCGGTCCTGCTCACGGGCGAGGAAGGGACGGAGCGGCACGACTTCGCTCAGGCCATCCACAACGCGGGACGCCGCCGGGAGGCCCCCTTCGTCGCTGTGCACTGCGGAGGCATCCCGCGCAGCCTTATGCGCAGCGAACTGTTTGGATTCGATGGTGAAGGCGGCAGGCCCGGCAAATGCGAGCTGGCGGATGGCGGCACGCTGTTCCTCGACGGCGTGGAAGCTCTCCCCCTGACTGCACAGCTGGGGATCGTGCGCCTGCTGCGCGGCGGAGAAACCGCCCGCGTCGGCGGAGGACAAGGCCGCACAGTAAACGTCCGCCTTATCGCCGGGGCAGGCCCGAGGCTTTCCGACGCGGTGCGCGAAGGGCTTTTTCTTAAAGAACTGCATGAACTTTTACGGGAATACACCATAACGGTTCCACCGCTGCGCGAAAGGCGTTCTGACATTGAGGCTCTTGCCGCCCGTTGCGCTTCCCGGTTCGCGCAGGCCCTCGGCAAACAGCCGAAGCCCATCGCCCCCGAAGCTATGGAGGCCCTACTCAGGTATCCGTGGCCCGGCAATGTCCGGGAGCTGGAAACCGTTCTGGAGCGGGCCGTGGCCCTTGCCGAAGGCGACGTCATCGGGCTTTCCGATCTTCACGCCCGGATCTCCGCGGCCGAGGTTTCCGCACCCACAGGAAAACCGCTGCCCGGCCACGAAGCGAAACGCCTGCTCGCCGCGCTCGAACGGACGGCGGGCAATGTCCGCGAAGCCGCCAAACTCCTCGGCATCTCACGCGGTGGCTTCTACGTGAAGCTCAAAAAACTCGGCCTCAACCCCGATGAATACCGCTAGCCATACCGCCTGACGCCTCCGGATGTGACCGGAAGTATGTTCTCTGCGATCCTTCCGGATCATGGCGGCTATGCCGGGATCGCGTTCCTCATCCATAATCCCTTCCCCCTGACCTTTCAGGTCGCCCCTTGAGGCCATTCCTCTCATGAATGGCCTCTTCAAGCTGTGTCCATAAAAAAGACATGTTCATATACACATGGTTTCAATATGAACAGCATTGAAGACACTTTTCACGATATGCCTTTCTAATGCTGTAAAATGATTCCTCTTTTTCGCATATGCGTGTAACATGCTGATATTGGCCCACTCTTTGCTGTTCTCATAAGCAGGATACCGTTACAGGCGCAATCCGGTCCCCATCCGGGAGAGAAACGGCTTTCCGTGGGGGATCAGGTTCTTTTCAATCTTTCGCTGTGGTTGCGTCGTGGGACAGTCCGCGTGGCGGGCAGCGGCCTCTCCGATTGAACGAAAAGACACAAGCTGTTGCACCAATCCAAAACGCTTGAGGAGAAACTGAGGAGGATCCCATGAAGAAAGTGATTACCCTGCTGCTGGCCGCCGGTCTGGTGATCGGCGCCGCATCCGCCGCCAACGCCGTGGACATCAAAGCCAAGGGCCTATGGCACAATGCCATGTCCTTCGCGGACCGTAATTTTGAAAAACACAACGGCTCCGACAAGATGCAGAATGCCACCCGTATCCGTACGCAGATCGACGTCATCGCGTCGGAAAGCCTCAAGGGTGTCGTCTATTTTGAAATCGGACCCCAGAACTGGGGCAAGGGCGCGGACGGCGCGTCCCTCGGCACTGACGGCAAGGTGGTCAAGGTCCGCTACAACTACGTTGACTGGGTCATCCCCCAGACGGAAGCCAAAGTCCGTATGGGCCTCCAGAACTTCAGCCTGCCAGGATTCGCCCTTCCGCACGTCATCCTCGGCGGAGGCGGCGCGGACGGCGCGGGCATCACCCTGTCCACCCAATTCACCAAGAACATCGGAGCCACCCTCTTCTGGCTGCGCGCCGAAAACGACAACACCGACAGCGCCACGGACTACGGCAAGCAATACCACTACAGCGACGCCATGGACTTCACGGGCATCACCCTGCCCCTCAAGTTCGATGGCGTGAAGGTGACCCCGTGGGCCATGTACGGTTTTGTGGGCCGCGACAGCTTTGAAAACGCCGGGGCCTCCGGTGACCAGAAGAAACTGTTGCAGGGCCTGCTGCCTCTCGGCGTGAGCAACAAGACCCTGACGGGCAACAGCCTGACCGATCGCCACGGCGACGCGTGGTGGGCCGGGTTCACGACAGAACTGAAGGTGCTTGATCCCTTCCGCTTCGCCCTCGACGCCACCTATGGCCGTGTCGATCTCGGCGAAGGCCTCAGCACCAAAGGCAAGAAGATCGACGTCAAACGCGAAGGCTGGATCGTGTCCGCCCTTGCCGAATACAAGATGGAATCCGTCACGCCCGGCCTCACGGCATGGTATTCCTCCGGCGACGACGCCAACGTCAACAACGGTTCCGAGCGCCTGCCCACCATCAACCCCGACGTGAAGGTGACTTCCTACGGCTTCGACGGCACGAACTTCTGCCGCGCCCAGCAGGTCCTCGGCACCAGCGTCGACGGCACGTTCGGCATCGTGGCCCACTTGAAGGACATTTCTTTCTTTGAAGACCTCAGCCACACCCTCCGCGTGGCCTTCTATCGCGGTACCAACAATACCGAAAATGTCCGCCAGAAGATGATCACGAAGCCCTCCGAAACGGTTTCCTCCATGTACTACATGACCACCGCCGACAAGGCGTGGGAAGCGAACGTCGATTCGGAATACAAGATTTACAAGAACCTCAGCCTGTTCCTCGAACTCGGCTACATCCGTATGGATCTCGATTCCAACGTCTGGAAAGACTACGAATCCAAGAAGAACAACTTCAAGGGCGCGGTCTGCGTTCTCTACTCCTTCTAGCAGGCTCCCGCCATTCCCACGGCTCCGGCGGCCCTTCCTCCGCCGGAGCCCTCACTTTGCCCGAAATCCCGCCCAGCGCGGGTCAACCATACATTCTACACACGCAAGGAGACGGCATGAGCACCGGACAATTCCATAAGCTCCTGTCACCGCTTTCGCTCGGAAGCGGCCTCACCCTGAAAAACAGGATGATCAAGGCCCCCCAGTCAAGCTGGTTTTTTGAGGACGACGGCTCGGCCGGGGACAGGGTCATTGACTTTTACGAAGCCATCGCCGCCGGTGGGGTCGGGCTTGTGATCGTATCCGCCATCACATGGCGTTCCGACCATCCCGCCGGGGCTTACGGCGCGCTCCACGACGACCGGTTCCTCCCCGGTATGAAGCGCCTCGTGGAACGCTGCCACGCGCACGGCTGCCCCGTGTTCTGCCAGCTCCACCACTCCGGGGCCTCGGCCATGACCGGGCACGGCGGCGGCCTGCCCATCGGCCCCTCCGATCTCGGGCCGGATGAAATCCCATGTCCCCCGCCGGTGGGCAAGCCCACGCGCGGCCTCACCGCCGAAGAAATCGCGGAGGACAAGGAACTCTATTTCAAGGCCGCCGAACGCGCCAAAGCCGCCGGGTTTGACGGCATCGAAGTCCACTGCGCGCACGGCTACTATCTGGAAAGTTTCGTGAGCCGGGTCTGGAACCGCCGCGACGACCAGTATGGCCCCCAGAGCCTCGAAAACCGCACCCGCCTGCCTCTCGAGATCATCGCCGGGCTGCGCGAGCGCCTCGGCGCGGACTACCCCCTCGGCCTGCGCATGAACGGTCAGGAGTGGGGTGCCGACAGGGGGCTGACCATCGCGGAAACCGTGGCCATCGCCAAGATTTTCGAGGGCGCGGGCGTGCGGTACATCAGCGTGTCCGGCTACGGCTTCGGGCCGCTGCCGTTCCGCTATCTGCCCGACTACTGGCCCTATCCCGAGCCGGAAGAACACATGAAGCCCTACTTGAAGGATTTCATGGGCGACGGCCTGCTCATCCCCGCCGCTGCCGCCATCAAGCAGGCGGTGAACATTCCGGTCATCGCCGTAGGCCGCCTCGACGAGGCCAAGGCCGAAAAGATCCTTGAAGAAGGCAAGGCGGATCTCGTGGCCTTCGGGCGTGTTCTCTGGGCCGACCCGGAATTCCCCCGCAAGGTCGCGGAAGGCCGCATTGAGGACATCGTGCGCTGCACGCGCTGCGGGACCTGCGAAGATCCGCCGGTGGGCCGCCCGCGCCGCTGCCGGGTCAACCCCGCCATGGGCCGGGAAAGCCTTTTCGCCATCCGGCCAGCCGAAAAGAAAAAGAAGGTTGTGGTCATCGGCGGCGGCCCCGCCGGAATGGAGACGGCCCGCGTCGCCGCCCTGCGCGGGCATGACGTGACGCTGTTTGAAAAAAGCTCGCGCCTCGGCGGGAAATTGCCCCTCGCGGCAATGATCAAGGGCGTTGAGGTCGAGGATGTGCGCCCCATCATCAGCTATCTGACCACGCAGGTCGGCAAGCTGAACATCAAGGTCAGGCTCGGCGAGGAAGCCACCGTATCCAAGATCCTTGCCGAAAAGCCGGACGCCGTGGTCATCGCAACAGGGGGCCTGTACAGACTGCCCTCGCTCAAGGGCGTCGAGAACCGCAATGTCGCGGGCGTCAACAGCCTGTCGAAACAGGTCAAGCTGCCGCTGCTTGTTTTCGGGCCCGAGCTTTTGAACAAGCTGACCAAACTGTTCCTGCCCATCGGCAAGCGCGTGGCGATCATCGGCGGGCAGATCGAAGGGCTGCAAGGCGCGGTCTTCCTCCGCAAGCGCGGCCGTGAGGTGACGGTACTGGAACCTTCCGAGACGTTCGGCAAAGGCATCCCGCCCCGTTATCTTGATCGGCTCAAGCCGTGGCTCGCCAAGAAGGACGTCCAATTGCTCGGCGGCGTGACCTGCGACCAGATCACCGATCAGGGCGTGGTGATCACCACAAAGGACAATCAGCGCAAACTCATCGAAGCCGACACGGTGATGGTGCTTCTTTCGCAGGAGCCCGACACCAGCCTGCTCGAAGCGCTCAAGGGTTCGGTCAAGGAAGTGCTCTGCGCGGGCTCGGTCAACGGCGCGCAGGTCGGCAGCCTCATCGTGAACGCCATTGAAGACGGACGCCGGATCGGATGTAATCTGTAGGCAAAAGAAGAATAGACCAGAGGGGAAGAGGCGCTTTTCCAGAAAAGGCCCTCTTCCCCTTTTGCGTCCGCTTCCTGTAGTTCCATTGTTACGCTGGGCTATCCGCCTCCCGCCGATCCGCGATCTCGCGTTGCAGGCATTCCAGAAATTTTTCAGCGGCCTTCGAGAAAAACTGGTACTTTTTCCACGCGATATGCAGCCCCACCTCCAGCTTCGGCTCCAGCGGCCTGAAGCACAACGGGCTGTCGCCGGATGTCCTGACGATCTTGTCCAGACACAGGGCGTATCCCATGCCTTCCTCCACCATGATCGAGGCGTTGTACAACAAGTTGTACGTCGTGATGATGTTCAGCTTCTCATAGCCTTCTCCGAACCATCCTGAAAATTCGTTTTTCACCAGATGCTGGCTGGAAGCGAGGAGCGGAAGGCCCGGCAGATCCTGCGGCCTTATCGTCGGCCTTGCCGCGAGAGGGCTGTCTTTTCGCATCAGCACGCCCCAGATGTCCGTCACCGGCAGCTTGATGAAGTCGTACTTCGACAGATCCGCCGGTTCGATGAAGATGCCGAAATCCACAAGCCCCTTGTCCAGCCGTTCCGTGACGTCATCCGCATTGCCGCTGAACAGGTGGTACGCAATGTGGGGGTATGCCGACTGGAGCCTGTGCGCTGCGCGGGCAATCAGCCGCATGGCGTCGGTCTCGCCGCCTCCGATATAGACATCCCCGCTGATGGTTTCTTCCGCCGCGCTGAACTCGGATTCCGTCTTTTCCACCAGCGTGACGATCTCCTGCGCCCTCTTGCGGAGAAACATACCTTCCTCCGTCAGAGAAATCTTCCTTTTCCCGCGCAGGAACAACGTTTTCCCCAGTTCCTCCTCAAGCTCCATCATCTGCCGCGACAGCGTGGGCTGGGTGACGTGCAGGGCTTCCGCCGCCCCGGATATGCTTTCCTCCCTCGCCACGGCAAGGAAATAACGAAGCACCCTCAGTTCCATAGCTCATCTCCAGTTATTGCAGACCGCAGCGCGCCGTTCGCCCGCATGCCTTCCCCGAATCTGGGTGATACGTGATGACATCGCTTGCCAGCCTGAGAAAACTCTTTGATATGGCGATTCATACCATGCTTAACAAGCATGGTAAAGTATTCAATATAAGTATTTGCTATTCAATGGCCCCGCTCTTATATGCATGTCACAGGAGAAAGCAACTATGAAAGGTAACCCCAAACAAGACGATCCGTTGATCCAAAACCTGCATGACGCCGGATGCTCACAACAGATCATCGAGCAATTCATGCAAAGCAGGCAGGAAGGGAACATATTTTGCCAAATGCATATTCTTATAAAACAGCGGAATCTGCTTCTTGAAGACCTCCATAAGGATCAGAACAAGCTGGATTGCCTTGATTACCTTCTTTTTCAACTGAAAAAGGGATGCTGAAACAGTCCTGCTGCGTCCCTTTCAATCCCCGGTCCGATCAAGAATACTCAAACCTCAAAGGAGACAACATGATGCGCGCAATGAAACAGCTCGGTATGTCCGCCGCCATTATCGGCGCAATGTCCGCCGCCCCGGTTCTGGCTCAGGAACTCCCCGCCGACGCCAGCAATTTCTACAAGAGCGAAGACGTAACCGTGCGGCAGGTCACGTTTCCGAACCAGTACAAGATGAACATCGCCGGGAACCTGTTCCTGCCCAAGAATCTGGATCAGAAAAAGAAACACGCCGCGATCATCGTCGGGCATCCCATGGGCGCGGTGAAGGAACAGAGCGCAAACCTGTACGCCGTCAAAATGGCGGAACAGGGGTTCGTCACCCTCTCCGTGGATCTGGCGTTCTGGGGCGGCAGCGAAGGCCAGCCGCGCAATGCCGTTTCCCCGGACCTGTATGCCGAAACCTTCAGCGCCGCCGTGGACTTCCTCGGCACGAACCCTCTTGTGGACCGTGAACGGATCGGGGTCATCGGTATCTGCGGCAGCGGCAGTTTCGCCATCAGCGCCGCCAAGATCGATCCCCGCCTGAAGGCCATAGCAACAATCAGCATGTACGACATGGGCGCGGCCAACCGGAACGGACTTCGGCATGGCATGACCCTGGAGCAGCGAAAGCAGATCCTCAAGGAAGCGGCGGAACAGCGCTATGGGGAGTTCACGGGCGGCGAAACCAGGTACACCAGCGGCACCGTCCATGAACTGACGGAAACGTCCACGCCCATCGAGCGGGAATTCTACGCCTTCTACCGGACCCCGAGAGGGGAATTCACCCCGGAAGGCTCCTCCCCCCAGCTCACCACACACCCGACGTTCACCAGCAACGTCAAGTTCATGAACTTCTACCCGTTCTCGGACATCGAGACGATTTCCCCGCGCCCCATGCTGTTTATCGCAGGCGAAAAGGCGCACTCCATCGAGTTCAGCGAAGACGCGTACAGGCTCGCGGCGGAACCGAAGGAACTGTATATCGTCCCCGGAGCCGGGCATGTGGATCTGTATGACAGGGTAAGCCTCATCCCCTTCGGCAAGCTCACGGACTTCTTCACGAAAAACCTGAAATAACATTCCGGGGAGGGCGGGGCCCGGTTGAGGTCCCCGCCCGCATCCCAAAGGGCATAGTATGCAGAACGGTGTCTTTCAGACCGGCAATCCCCGCTGGTCGGCGGTCTTTTCCTTGTTTATGGGCGTCATGGCCCTGATTGCAGCCGAATTCATCCCCGTAAGCCTGCTGACGCCCATTGCCCGAGATCTTGCCGTCACCGAGGGCATGGCTGGGCAGACGGTCACCGCCGTGGGCGTATTCGCCGTGCTGACCAGCCTCCTGCTGGCCCCGCTGACGGGAAACATCGACAGGCGGCGCATCCTGCTGGCTTTTTCCGCCATGCTTGCCGCATCCTACATGCTGATCGGCATCGCTCCGACCTATCCGATCATGCTCATCGGGCGCGCGATACTCGGCATCTGCGTGGGCGGCTTCTGGTCGCTGGCCTCCGCCGTCACCCTGCAGCTCGTCCCCACGAAGGACGTTCCCCGCGCCCTGAGCATCGTCTACGCCGGGGTTTCCGTAGCGACGATCATCGCCCTGCCCGTGGCGAGCTGGATCGGCCATCTGATCGGCTGGCGAAATGTCTTTTTCCTCGGCGCGCTCATGGCCGCTATCGGGTTCGTCTGGCAATACCGCGCCCTGCCCTCCCTCCCGGCCCGCGCGGGCAGCGGTTTCCGGGACATGTCCGCCCTGCTCCGGCGCACATGGATTCTGGCGGGTATCGGCGGGAACATCCTGAGTTTCGGCGGATACCATATTTTCTTCACGTACCTGCGGCCCTTTCTGGAGCTGGATCTCGCCTTGGGAGCCAATACGCTTTCCGTGATCCTGCTGGTCTTCGGAGTGGCGAACGTCCTCGGCACCTTCATTGCGGGCGCGCTCCTCGGGAATCACTTCCGATCAACCATGATTCTGGTCCATCTGGCCTTCACAGCCGCCGCGCTCGCCTTGCTTCTCTCCCAGGGGCACGCGGACATCGGCGTCGCGCTGGCTGTCTTCTGGGGATTCGCGTTCGGCTTTACCCCGGTGGGCTGGTCCACATGGATTGCCCGCACCCTCTCCGATAAGGCGGAACTCGCCGGAGGGCTCACCGTCGCGGCGACGCAATTCGCCATCGGCCTTGCCGCCGCCGTGGGCGGGTTTACCTACGACAACCTCGGCATCAACGGCATTTTTCTGGCGGCGGCGGGCATCAGCGTCATGGCGGCCCTGCTGATCGCGGTCAGTTTTTCCCTCTTCGCCAGAGACACGGGGCACAAGGCCTGAACGCTCGCTTCGCACATGCCCATACCCCACTTCACCTTCATATATAAGGAGATGCCTATGAACCGTCTTAAACAGGCCATGTCTGCCGTATTGCTGACGTGTGTCGTCGCTTTCCCTGCCGGGGCACGGGAACTTCCCCGCCCATTTCCCGTCCCGCAAACGGTCAGCCCCGAACTTCGGGAACTCATTGCCAAGGTCCCGCCGCCTCACTGGGACACCCATCCCGGCACCGCTCAGGAATGGAAAACTTGGGCCGATGCCTTTTCCAAGGAAGCGGCAAAAACACTCCCCGGCCTGCGTGAAAAATTGAAGGTTGGCGTTGCGAAAGGGGAACTCGGCGGCGTGCCGGTCTTCACGTTCACCCCGAAGGATCTACCGGAAGCCAACCGGGATCGAGTCCTCCTGAACCTGCATGGAGGAGGCTATGTCCTCGGACAAGGGGAATCAGGAACGCAGGAAGCCGTCCTGATGGCGGGCATAGGCAAATTCCGGGTCATATACGCCGATTACAGGATGGCTCCCGAATTCCCCTATCCGGCCGCAGTCGACGACGCCATGACCGTATACCGCGAACTGCTCAAGACCAAGCCCGCACAAAAGATCGGCGTGTTCGGCACCTCCACGGGCGGGGGACTGAGCCTGATTCTGGGGCTCCGCGCCAAAGCGGAAGGACTGCCTCTCCCGGCGGCTATCGCGGCGGGGACGCCGTGGACGGATCTGACCAAAACCGGAGACTCGTATTTCACCAACGAGGGTATGGACAACATTCTCGTCAGCTATGACGGATGGCTGGGGGATGCCGCGCGGCTGTATGCCGGGGGGCATGATTTGAAAGACCCCATGCTGTCCCCGGTTTACGGCGATATGAGCGGTTTCCCGCCGACCCTGCTCACTTCGGGGACACGGGATCTCTTCCTCAGCAACACCGCGCGGATGCACCTGAAACTGCGGGAGGCGGGCGTCCCCGCCGATCTCATCGTGTTCGAGGGCATGTCACACGCCCAATACCACATGGCGGAAGACGCGCCGGAAACCCGGTTCCATTTCAGCGAACTGGGACGCTTTTTCGATGCTCATCTTCAATAACATACCTAATGAGCAATAAAATAATAAAACTATTTTCCGCAACGCACTGAAAGGAGACTCATTCCCATGACGAAAACGAAAAACATCCTGATCCTTTCGACCAGCCCCCGCAAAAACGGCAACTCCGAAATGCTGGCCCGTGAATTTGCCAGAGGCGCAGAGCAAGCCGGACATAATGTGGAACTGATTAGCCTGCACGACAAAACCATCGGCTTTTGCAAAGGCTGTCTGGCCTGCCAGAAAACGCAGCGATGCGTCATCCATGACGATGCCGATGCCATCGTCCGAAAAATGAAGGACGCCGAGGTGATCGCATTCGCCACCCCCATCTATTTTTATGAGATGTGCGGGCAGATGAAGACCCTGCTCGACCGCTCCAACCCTCTGTTCCCGTCGGACTATGCCTTCAGGGACATTTACCTGCTGGCAACGGCGGCGGACAGCGCGGAGAGTTCAATGGACGGGGCCGTCAAAGGCTTGGAGGGCTGGATCGCCTGTTTTGAAAAGGCCGCGCTGAGGGGCGTCGTGCGGGGTACGGGCGCCGACGGAGCCGGGACAATCCTACAGGTTCCCGCTGCCCTGAAGTCCGCCTTTGAGCTGGGCCGCAAGGCGTAAAGCCATGAACGAACAGACTATACGACAAGACCGCAGACCGCCCCTGAAGCAATGTCTGTTATCCATGACGGCCTTTTTGTTGGCGGTACTGGCGGCACTTTTCCCCCATTCCGCTCCGGCAGGTGAACCCATGCGCATACGTTTGATCGTAGACGGGGAAAACCTTCCCGCCGTGCTGGAAGACAATCCCGCAGGCCGCGATTTCTTGAGCATGCTCCCGCTCACCCTGACGGTGAAGGACTACAACGGGACGGAGAAAATCGGCAACCCGCCGCGCAAGATTGCCACGGAAGGCATGCCGGACAGCATTGAGCCTTTGGCGGGCGATCTGACGTTCTATGTCCCGTGGGGCAACATCGCCATCTTTTACCGGGAGTTTCGCCTGTCCAGAGGGCTGGTCCGTTTCGGGCGCATCACTTCGGGCATAGAAAAGCTGGCTGCCATGCGCGGCGACTTTTCGATTGCCTTCGAGCGGGCGGAATAAAAAATCCCACATGGCTGCTCAAAACACACACGGGGATAACATGGACAGTTTGCCACACTCCCCACACCTCAAAAGGAATACCCATGCAGACCACGACATTGCGTAATGGAATCGAAATCCCCCTGGAAGGCTTCGGCGTCTTTCAGGTGCCGGATGCCACCCTGTGCGAGCAAGCCGTCTCGGAGGCTCTGGCGGCAGGTTATCGGCTTATCGATACGGCTTCGGTCTATCGGAATGAGGAAGCCGTGGGAGCCGCCGTCCGCAAGAGCGGAATCTCCCGCAAGGAATTGTTCATCACCACCAAAGTATGGATTCAAGAGGCGGGCTATGAGAAAACGAAGAAAGCCTTTGAAGCGTCCT
Source organism: Bilophila sp. 4_1_30 (assembly GCF_000224655.1). Lineage (NCBI taxonomy): Bacteria > Pseudomonadati > Thermodesulfobacteriota > Desulfovibrionia > Desulfovibrionales > Desulfovibrionaceae > Bilophila > Bilophila sp. 4_1_30. The sequence goes on along the minus strand of NZ_JH114233.1, from coordinate 460,343 downwards.
TGAACCGTCTGGGGCTCGACACTCTGGATTTATACCTGGTCCACATGCCCTTCGGGGATTATTACGGTTCATGGAGGGCAATGGAGGAACTCTACGAAAACGGCAAGATCCGAGCTATCGGCGTATGCAACTTCCTCCCTGGCCGGCTGATTGATCTGTGCCGTAATGCAAGCATCCCTCCCATGGTCAATCAGGTGGAAATGCACCCGCTCTGCCAGCAAAAGGAAGCTCTGGACGTCATGCGGGAATGCGGCGTCCAGCCACAGGCATGGGCACCTTTTGCCGAAGGGATGCGCGGGATTTTCAAGAACGAGCTCCTGTGCGCTATCGGCCAAAAATACGGCAAGACGGCGGCACAGGTCATGCTCCGCTGGAACGTCCAGCGCGGAGTCGCCGTGATTCCCAAGTCCGTCCACAGGGAACGCATCGAAGAAAACGCCCGTATCTGGGATTTCATTCTTGATGAACAGGATATGGAAGCCATTGCGCACATGGACGAAGGACACGGCCTGATCCTTGATACGCTTGCCCCATCCGAGGTCAAAAGGCTCTACGGCATCTAGAGCGAGAGCTTCACTGTATTTGGGAGAGGGAGAAAATTTTGGGGAAAGGGGGCACCCCATATTTCTCCTTTCTCCAAAAGTGCCAGCACGGTTGGCACCTCCCGCCTTTACGCTTATCACATCCCTGTCCGCAGTGTCCCATAAATGAAGTCCATTTGAAGGGCCACCCATAAAGGTTCCTCTCATATCGGAACGCCCCCCTCTCTCCGTTCATCCTTCGCCGCCGCGGCAGCTTGCCACATCGATCCCCAGCCGCCTCAGCTTGACGTACAGACCGCCCCTCGACACCCCGAGCAGTGCGGCCGCCGCCCGGATGTTGCCTCCGGTCTGCCGGAGCGTCTCAAGGATGGTCTCGGCCTCTTTGCTGTGCAAGAGGCCTTGCGGACTGGCGGGCTGGCGAACCGTCACCATCTGAGGCGGCAGATCCTCCTCGGAAACGAGAGGATGCCGTACGATATTGGCGAGCCGTTCCATCACGTTTTCAAGCTCACGGACGTTGCCGGGCCACTGGTAGCGCCGGAGCAGCGCCAACGCGCCGGGCGTAAAGCCCCGCACATCCTTGCCGAGACTGCCCGCGAATTTCAGCAGGAAATGCTCGGCCAAAAGCTCAATGTCCGACATCCGGCTGCGCAGCGGCGGCAGGGAAAGGGAAAAGACGTTGAGCCGATAGTAGAGGTCCTCGCGGAAGGTGTGCTGGCGTACGGCTTCCTCGAGGTTCTTGTTCGTCGCGGCGATGACGCGCACCGACACCGTACGGCTCGACTTGCCGCCGATGCGGGTCACCTCGCCGTTCTGGAGCAGGCGCAGGAGCGAAACTTGCGCGTCCATCGGCATCTCGCCGAGCTCGTCGAGAAAAATGGTCCCGCCGTCCGCAAGCTCGAATTTCCCCGGCTTCCCTGTCCGGCTCGCCCCGGTGAATGCCCCGTCTTCATAGCCGAAAAGCTCGCTCTCCACGAGATTTCGCGGCAGCGCGCCGCAGTTCACCGCCACAAAAGGGCGCGATGCCCGAGGGCTCGCGTTGTGGATGGACTGCGCGAAGAGTTCCTTGCCCGTGCCGCTTTCGCCGAGGATGAGCACCGTGGTGTTGCCCCGCGCGATGGTTTTCGCCTGATCGATGACCTCCATGAGCGGGGGCGAATCCCCAAGGATGCGATCAAACGTATACACGGCCTTCGACCCGGCGACGCGGGCCGCGAATCCCCTCATACGCCGGGCCTCCCGGAACGTGAGCACCACGCAGGCCTCTCTGGTCAGGGACATGGCCGAAAAGAAATAGGACAGCGAACCGGACTCCAAGGGGAACTGCGCCTCCTGATCCATGATATGGGGATCGCCCGTGAGGATGTTGTCGAGCATCTGCGAAGGCCGCATGAACTTGTAGATGTTTTCGCCCTGCTGCGGGGCCGGAAGCCCGAGCATGGAGGCGGCTTTGCTGTTCATGAGCTTCACCTCGCCGGAACGGGACACCACGATGACCCCCTCGTCGAGCAGTTCGATGATGGCCTGTTGCTGCTGGAGCAGGGCGCGGAGGCGGAGCTGTTCCGAAATGGCGTAGGCCGCCGCCCGCACCATGCCGAGGGTGTGGGAGTGGTACTTCTCGCGGAGCTGGCTCACGTTGAGCACGGCGATGAGCTGGTTCTTGCTGTCGAAAATCGGCGCCGCCGAACAGCTCCAACGGTGCCCCACGGTCAGGTAATGCTCCGCGCCGATGATCTCGATGGGCCTGCGCTCCGCTACGCACGTCCCGATGCCGTTGGTCCCCCGGAGCTGCTCGGTGGTGATCATGCCGGGCTTGGAACTGGGGTAGGTGTCGCCGTCCCTTCCGCTGGTTTCCATATGCAGGCTGATGCATTCGGCGGTGGAAAGGATCATGGACCCCGCGCCGGAAACCAGCGACGAGAACAACTCCTTCATGATCACGCGGGAGGACTCGAGGAGATCGGCATTGGCGGCGAGGATATGCCGGAAAATGGTCTCGTCCACCTTCTTGCGCACCGTGGTTTCGGGATCGACCCCGGCAAGGCGGCTGCGCTGCCACGAGCGCAGGACGAAATCGCTGACCACGGTGGTATCCACGGGCAGGCCACGGAGAAAAAGCTCCTTCTGGGCCGAAATGGCCTCCTGCCGGGCGTCGGACTGGAGATACGAATCATGGGTGTCCGTCATGGGAAGGCTCCTGCGGCGTCCCCGTGAGACGCGGACGCCGCGCATGTGACATTTGTGTATATGTCAATTGTACATGTCATAGATTATGACATGAAGGCAAGCCTTTTCCGGCGAACCGGGAAATTATTGTTCCTTTTTTCATAAGTGGTATGCGGATCGGGCTCAAATGGCGTGTGCTGGATCGCTTCTTGCTGTCCGCAGACTGTTGTCCGCGCACCGGGCGCAGCCGTATACACTCGCGGAGCCGCCGTCCACACGCACCGCCCGCGTCATCACCAAGGAGAATACCGCCATGCTCATCGATTTCCGTGTACGCCCCCCGTACAAGACCAATCTGACTACTTCGCTCTACAACAAGCCCGCACCGTCCTCCGATCCCACCAAGCAGTCGATTTTCCTGATCGGCAAGGAACGCGTCCCCTCGGCGGAAGCGCGCTCCATCGAACTGTTCATGCAGGAAATGGACGAGACCGAAACCGAACGCGCTGTGATCATGGGCCGCAAGGCCGATGACTATGGTTCCGTGGACAATGACGAAATCGACGAACTTGCGCGCGCCTATCCGGGCCGCTTCATCCCCTTCGCAGGCGTCAACCCGAACCTTCCCGGACAGGTAGAGGAAATCGAACGCGTTGCCGCGATGGGTTTCCGGGGCGTAGGCATCGACGCCGGATGGCTGCGCCGCCCGCTCTACCACGACGATCCGATTTTTGATCCCATTTATGCGAAATGTCAGGAACTCGGCATGATCGTCTCCCTGACCTCCAGTTTCATGCTCGGCCCGGATCTGAGCTACTCCGAGCCCTGCGCCATCCAGCGCGTCGCCATGAAATACCCAAACATGAAGATAGTCGTGCCGCACGGCTGCTGGCCGCATGTCCACGCTGCCCTTGCCGTGGCGATCCGTTGCCCCAACGTGTATCTCATGCCTGACTGTTACATTTATATCGATGGGTTCGCGCTGTCCGACGAGTACATCAAGGCCGCGAACACCTACCTGAAATACCGCATCCTTTACGCCAGTTCCTACCCGGTGCGTAGCCTCAGCCAGTGCCTCCGGGGTTGGAAGTCGCGCGGCTTCACCGACGAAGCCCTCCAGAACACGCTCTACGACAACGCCGCCAGGCTTCTTGGTGAAAAATAAAACATAAAAAAACAGTCAACCAGTTTGAAATCCCATGAAACAGCCCTGCTTCGGATAGCCGGAACAGGGCTGTTTTCCTTTATGGACACCTTATCAGATATCTATTCATCTGTAATATCCCGTAATCAAAAAAAGCTTTGCCGTCCTTTCCGGTGTGGTATAAATCAATGACATGTCATGAGCGCATGTCATTTTTTTGAACATGCAGGAAAAGACATGGAAAGGAAATCTTCAATTAATCATTTTAAATAAATGAATAAATGTAAAATAAGGCTTTTTTGTATGATTTGGCACAATCATTGCCTTATATCTTGCATAAAAAAGAACAAAAAGGCCCGATCCGTACTTTCACACCCGGAGCGTCTATGTCCTCTTCCATCCTGCTCTCACCTCTGACCATCAGAAAGACAACCCTCAGAAACCGCATCATGCTGCCCTCAATGGTCACGCACTACTGCGCGGTCAACGGCGAAGTCAGCGAGCGCCTCATCGCCTACCACGCCGAGCGCGCCCACGGCGGCGTGGGGCTCAACATGCTCGAATCCACCAGTGTGGACGATACGGGCAAAAGCTATTGGCCCGGCGTGAGCATCGCTTCCGATCACTTCATCAAAGGCCTTCGCCGGCTCACGGACGCCATCCACGCCCACGGCGGCAAGGCGGGCATCCAGCTCAACCACGCCGGGCGTCTGGCCCAGCCCGCCGTTTCCGGCCACCCCCGCCAGCTCGTTTCCTACATCCCCGGACTCACCACCTACGACGAAATCCACGTTATGGATGAGGACGACATCGAACGCGTCATCGGCAGCTTCTGTTCCGCAGCCGAACGCGCCGCCGAGGCCGGGTTCGATGTTGTCGAAATCCACGGCGCGCACGGCTACCTCCTCTCGCAGTTCATGTCCCCGCTCTTCAACCGCCGCGAGGACGCCTATGGAGGCAGCTTCGAAAAGCGGATGCGCGTATCCGTGGAAGTCATCCGGGGCATCAGGAAACGTCTCGGACCGGATTTTCCCCTGTTCTTCCGGTGCAGCGTCGAGGAGTACCTGCCCGGCGGCATCACGTTAGAGCTGGCCCGCGACATCGCCCGCACAGTGGCGGACAACGGCATCGATCTGTTCAACGTCAGCGTGGGGCTTGGCGAGACAAACCGTTTCACCGGCCCGCCGCCCTGCCTGCCCAAGGGCTGGAACGCCGACCGCGCCGCCGCGATCAAGGAAGCCCTCGGAGATCGCGCCCTTGTAGGCGTGGCCGGGCGCATCATCGACCGGGAATCCGCCGACGCCGTCCTCAATTCCGGCAAGGCCGATCTCGTGGTCATGGGGCGGGCGCTCATCGCCGACCCCGATCTGCCCAACAAGCTCGCCGCGAACCATGACGATGCGGTCATCCCATGCGTGGGCTGCAATGAGGGTTGCGTGGCCCGGCTGCGCGAACGCAAGGCCGTCGCCTGCGCCGTAAATCCCCGCACAGGCTGTGAGGGCATGTATTCCCGCACGCACGCAGCCGTCTCCAAGCATGTGGCTATCGTGGGCGGCGGGCCAGCCGGGATGCAGGCCGCGCTCATAGCCGCCGAACGGGGGCATCGGGTAACCCTTTTTGAAAAACGGACCCGCCTCGGCGGGCTGGCCAACATCGCCGCTCTGCCGCCGCATAAGGATCTGTATGCCGTGCTCGTGAACCGCCTCAGCGAACGGCTGATCGCTTCCGGGGTCAAGGTCTTCCTCGGGACCGCGCCCTCCGTCGCGGAGCTCGCCGAACTCAAGCCCGACACGCTCATCGTCGCCACGGGAAGCGCACCCGTCATCCCCCATTTCTGCGAAGGCATCGCCAACGCCGTTACCGCCGAAGACATCCTCACCGGCAAGGCCAAGGCCGGACAGCGTGTGCTCGTCGTGGGCGGGGGCATGGTGGGCAGCGAAACCGCCGAATACCTCGCGCTCAAGGGCGGGGACGTCACCATCCTCGAACTGCGGCCCGATCTTGCGGCGGACATGCAGGCCCGTGCCCGGAGCTTCCTCCTCGAAAGCCTCAGGGAGCATAAGGTCAAGGCGCTCACATCCACGGAGCTGGTTTCCGTCGAGCCGGATGGGCACGTTACCGTGAAGGACGCCTACGGCTCCCAGCGGGAACTCCCGCCTTTCGACACCCTCGTCCTCGCCCTCGGCTACCGCCCGTCGAACACCCTGTGCGCGGAACTTTCGCTGGCGGGCGTGCCCTTCACCGCCATCGGCGACTGCCGCCGCGTGGGCAAGGTGCTCGACGCCATGCACGAGGCCTACACCACAGCCTATAACCTGTAGCCGCTCCGCGGACCGGAGGAGGTCATCATGGTTCCCGTTTTCGACCGCAGGAAACTGCGCCCGCTCATCCTCGTCCTTGCCATAGCCCTCTGCGTATTCCAGCTCACGACCTGCACGGGCGCATGGCTGCTCGATCCGCTGATCGTCCGGGCCACGCACGTGGGGCTCGTGCTCTCCATGCTGTTCCTGTGGCGCTCGTCCAACCGGGCCTTGCGTAAGAACCCCCGGCCCGAACCCGTATGGTCGTTCCTGTTCGACATCCTCATGATCGCCATGAGCGCCGGGGCTGCGGCGTACATCATCACAAACTTCTCCTACATCCAAGACAGGATGCCGCACATCGACGAGCTGACGGCATGGGATCTGTTCTGGGGTGCCGGGCTCATCGTCGCCATCCTTGAGGCCACCCGGCGCGTAGCGGGCCTCGCCCTTGTGATCGTGTCCGGCATCGCGTTGCTGTACGCCTTCTTCGGGCACCTCCTGCCCGGCAACATGGGGCACCTCTACCTCGCCCCCAATCAGATCATCGAATCGCTGTACCTGCTCAACGACGGCATCTGGGGCTCCTCCATCGGCGCTTCGGCCACGATCATCTATGTGTTCATCCTGTTCGGCGCGCTGCTCGAAAAGACCAACATGGCCAGCGTGTTCCTCGAGCTCGCCTGCCTCGTCACCCGCAACGCCAAGGGCGGCCCGGCCAAGGCGGCCATCTTCGGCAGCGCCCTCTTCGGCAGCGTTTCCGGCAGCGCGGCGGCCAACGTCTACGCCACCGGCACCTTCACCATCCCGCTCATGAAGCGCGTGGGTTACCGGCCCGAATTCGCGGGCGCGGTCGAGGCGGTCGCCTCATCCGGCGGCCTGATCATGCCCCCGGTCATGGGCAGCATCGCCTTCGTCATGGCCGAATACACCGGCATCAGCTACCTGAGCATCTGCAAGGCCGCGCTCCTGCCCGCCGTGCTCTATTACCTGTCCCTGTTCACCATGATCCACTTTGAGGCGCTCCGGCATGGGCTCGGCGGCACGCCGTCCGACCTCATCCCCGAACTGCGCTCCATCAAGCGCAAGCTCTACTACCTCGCGCCGCTGGCCCTGCTCATCGTCCTCATGATCGCCGGAAGGAGCATCATCTTCTCGGCCCTGCTCGCCTGCGCCGCCGTGGTTGCCCTGTCTTTCCTGAGCCCCGAAACACGCCTCACTCCGGCCCGTTTCCTCGCCACAATGGAAAACGCGGCGGCGAACCTGCTCATGATCGCGGCGTGCTGCGCCTGCGTGGGCATCGTCATCGGCGTCGTGACCATGACCGGGTTCGGCTTCAGTTTCGTCAACCTCATGGGCTCGCTCGCGCAGGTGCATATCGGGATCTTCCTGCTGGTGCTCGCCGGGACATGCGTGATCTTCGGCATGGGCCTGCCTTCCCTGCCCGCCTACATTCTCGTCGCCACCTTCGGCGCGCCCGCGCTGGTGCAGGCCGGGGTCCCGGTGCTCGCCGCCCACCTGTTCGTCATGTATTTCGCCATCTCGTCCGGCATCACCCCGCCCGTATGCCTCGTGGCCTACGCCGGGGCCGCCATTGCCGACGCGCCGCCCATGAAGACGGGCTTCACCGCCTTCAAGCTCGGCATCGCCGCCTTCATCGTCCCCTTCATCTTCATCTTTGAGCCCGCGCTCCTGCTCATGGGCGACTGGCCCACCATCCTGCAGGCCGTGTTCACCGCCGTGCTCGGCGTGGTCTGCCTCGCCTCCAGTATGCAGGGATGGCTGTTCACCGAATCCTCGCCCGCCGAGCGGGTCATGATGTTCGTGGCGGGGATCGTGCTCGTGTACCCCGGCCTCCTCACCGACCTCATCGGCTTCGGCACAGCCAGCCTCGTCTTTTTCATCCAGATCGCACGCAAGAAGCGGCTCTGCGCCGCCTGATCCATCCCCGCTTCCGGGCTCTTGCCCGCAAACCTTCCACCGGGTCTCGGCCCACATACCCAGAGGAGTCCATCATGTCCCTCCTGCACAAGGCCATAACGCTTTCCGGCGCTTGCGCCATCGGCCTCACGCTCGCCTTCGCCGCTCCCGCCGCCGCTGAAGACACCAAACCCATTAACTTCCGGGCCGTGGGCGGCGCGGTGCTCGGCGGCACATGGAATGTCGGCCTCACCGGGGTCGGCAAGCTGGTCAACGACCGCTATCCCGGCAGCGCCATCAACGTGCTGCAGGGCGCTTCGGTCAGCAACCCTCTCCGCCTTGAACAGAACGCCGCCGACGTCACCCTGACCCAGACCTTCAACACCGTGGCGGCCCGCGACGGCAAGGCCCCGTACAAGAAACCCCTCACGAATGTGGCCTCGCTCGCCAACATGAACGACACCTCGCGCCTGTCCATCATCGTCTCCGCCGATCTTCCGGTGAACACGTTCGACGAACTCATGGAAAAGAAACTGCCCGTCCGCCTCGATCGCGGGGCCAAGGGCACCCTGCACAACGTGGTCGGCGCCATGCTGCTGGCCGAATACGGGTACACCTACGACGACATCACGAAATGGGGCGGAGCACACACCGCCGTTTCCGCCAACGACCGCGTGGGCATGTTCCAGGACGGCACCCTGAACGCCTACCTGACCCTCGGCCCCGGCCAGCAGTCCCACATTCAGGAACTCGTGCTCAACGCCAAGGTGAAGTGGCTCCCCGTGTCCGACAAGGTGCTCAAGAGCGTCACCGCCAAGACCGGGCAGTCCATCGGCGTCATCCCCGCCGACTTCTACGGCGGCGCGGTGGGCAAGGACGTCCCCTGCATCACCGACTCCACAGTCATGCTCGTCCGCAAGAACATGCCGGACGCCGATGTCTACAAGATCACCAAGGCCATCGTGGAAGGCTATAAAGAGCTGCACGCCGTCCAGCCCACATGGAAAACACTGGTTCCCGAGCACATGGCCGACAACCTCGCCCTGCCCCTGCATCCCGGTGCGGAGAAGTATTACCGTGAGGCCGGCATCATCAAGTAACCCCTTGCCCGATTCCCTTTCCCGGCCCGTTGTTTCCACGGGTCGGGAATCTTTTCCCGAATCAACGAAAACCCGGCACACATCCGAACCCGCTTGACCGGGAGCGCTTCCGAAAGCATCCGGCAACACTCCCGTGTCCAGCGGCTTCCGCCGGGCCTACCACCGCAAAAGGACGACATCATGGTCATTGATTTCCGTATCCGCCCTCCGTACAAAGGCTTTATGAACCTCGGCATCGTCAAAAACTGGCAGTCCGTGCCCGACGATCCCCGCAAGATGCGCCCCACCGGGTTTGAACGCCTCCCCGTCCCTTCGATGGAGCACGCCTCCGTAGACATGCTGGTCGACGAGATGAAGGCCGCCGGAGTCACTAAAGGCGTGCTGCACGGGCGGCACACCGGCAACGCCCGTTACGGCGACGTGAGCAACGCCGAAGTCAACGAGTTGCTGCTCCGCTATCCGGGCCTGTTCGTAGCCCTCGCGGGCATCTCTCCCAATGCGCCGGACGCCCTTGAAGAAATCGAGCGTTGCGTCCGCGACTGGGGCTTTAAGGGCGTGGCCCTTGATCCTGGATGGTGCAGCCCCGCCATGTACGCCACCGATCCCAAGATCGAGCCCATCCTTGACCTCTGCCAGCAACTCGGCGTGTTCGTCAGCATCACCATGAGCGCCTACGGCGGCCCGGATCTCAGCTATTGCGATCCAACGCCGCTCGTGCCCATGCTCCGCAAGTTCCCCAAGGTCAACGTGGTCATCCCGCACGGCTGCTGGCCCAAGGTGCAGGAGGCCGTGGGCGTAGCCCTGCTCTGCCCGAACCTCTACCTTGCCCCGGACTGCTATTTCTTCCTGCGCAACATGCCCATGCGCCACGAATACGCCAATGCTGCGAATTCATTCCTTAAATACCGCTTCCTTTTCTCCACCAGCTATCCCATCCGTGGATTTGCGCAGGCCATTGAAGACTGGAAAAACGCCGGGCTCGAACCTGAATCCCTCCAGCGCTCCCTGTACGACAACGCAGCCGAGCTGCTCGGGATTTCCGGCTGATCCTTCCTGCTCCGCACAGTATTGAAAATGCGGCGGGCCGGGGGAAGGGAAACTCTGAGAGCGGGAAACACCCGCCCAGGTTATCCCTTCCCCCGGCCTCCTTCTTTTCCAACTGGTTCCGAATGGTGGGGGACTGACTCCGGAGGGGCGTTCCGATACGCATCAAAAAGGATGGAACGGGGCTCCCCACGGCTCGAACCTTTCCCCCTCTCTGACCACGCATACTGCCGGGCATTCAGCTCTGGCCGATGCGCTTTTCCCTTTTCCCTGAAAAGCCGCCGTGAAACCCCACCGTTTCCCTTGTTTACACGGGGAGCCTCTCCAGTATATGGTGTACCACTCAAAGCCCTGCGCAACAAAGGGCTTCACGGTATACAGGAGAGCTCTTCATGGAAAAACAAGGCTTCGATCTGGCGATGCACTATTTCAGGGCGTTCGCCATCTTTTCCGTTATAAGCGTTCATATGTGGATCGTGCCGCCTCTTGAAGGCAACGAATCCATGAGCCGTTTTCTGGATATGCTCCGTGGCGTCCTGTTTCATTCGAGTACGTTGTATTTTGTCTTCATTTCAGGTTATTTGTTTCATTTTTTGGCTCAAAGGAAATTCGACTTACGGACATACTACAGAAAAAAACTGCTCAACGTCATTGTTCCGTATGTGATCCTGTCCGTTTTTTTCACAGGATACGCCTTCTTTTGGCATTCCTATACGGGAGAGGTGCCCCGTTTCACCAAGCTGGCGACGGGATGCTGGGAATTTTTCCAAGCGCTGCTGTACGGCGATGTGGTCCTGACCTATTGGTACATCCCGTTCATCGCCACGATATTCCTCGTGAGCCCGCTTCTGTTGCGCCTCAGTGAGGAACGGTTCGCCCTGCTCACGCTGTTCACCGTCTGGATTCCCCTGCTCATCCCCCGGACGGAATTGACAAGTTTCTTCCACAACTATGCCTTCTTCTTTCCCGCGTACCTGCTCGGCATGTTCTACTCCATGAACCGGGACCAGATCCTCGCGTCCATCGCCAAGCATATCAAAATCCTCGTCGCCTTCTCCCTCGTCTTCACCGTGCTCCTCGGCATCAATGCCTATGAGGAAATCCTGCCGAACATCGAGGCCGCCTATTATATGCAGAAAATAGCCATCGGCGCGTGCGTGGTCCACTTCCTCGAAAAGATCAAACACATCCGGATCACGCTCCTCGATCTCATCGCCACGTACAGTTTCGCCCTGTACTTCCTGCACGACTTCATCCTGTTTACGTTCCAGAACCTGTTGTTCTCCTTTTTCGGCATTCTCCTGCCGGAAAGCCTGTTCTTCGTGTCCCTGTTCACGTTTTTCTGCGAAGTGGCCCTCTGCCTCCTCCTGATCATGGGCATCAAAAAACTGCTCGGCCGCCGCTCAAGGTATGTCATCGGCTCCTGATCCGGAGCCCAACCTGCATCGGCCCGTTCCGTGGTGGCGGGCCGTTTCCGTAATGTTCCCGCGACGGGCCTCCACAGGGCCGGCAGCCACGGCAAGGGGCCAGAAGCCTGTCCCGGTGCGGCGGAGGCCCTCTCCTCCGATAAAGCCGCCGCCACTCCCCGGCCCTTCACGTCCATCCCCAAAACAGGCATAATCACGTGGCGATCCGTGAACACTTCTCCACAGCCGGAACCGGTATCCCCTCAAACAAAATTTCTGCGCTGCAGCGGCTTCCTCCGATTTTCTGGATCGCTTTTTGCTAATTCCCTTTCATAAGGATACGTTCATCAACATTATTGGCATCCCAGAATGCCGTACTCTCACCGTTTAGGAGAAACCATGAACGCGACGCCGTACATTGAGGCACTGGGCAAAGAAACAGGCATGGACATCACCTTGTCCGCATCCGGGGCCGCCGCCCTTTCGCTCGGAGGGCGGAACCTGCTGATCCAATGGATCGAAGCGACGCACTCCTTCATCATATATGTTGAAGTCGGCGCTCTCGGCGGCTGGCGCAACGGCGAAATCTGCCGTCTGCTGCTGGCCTCGAACTTCCTCCTCGCGGACACGCAAGGCGGCGCGCTCAGCTATAACGACGCCACCGGCATGGTGGGGCTGAACTTCCCGATCCCGACCTATGGGCTCGACACCGGGGATTTCCTCAAAACCGTCAACAACATCGTCCTGTTCTCGGAAACATGGAAAGCCCGCCTCGACGCCATGAACAAAGAACAGGAAGCCCTTACGGAACAGGCGCAGCAAGCCGTCCTCGAAGGAGGGGAAGCCCCGGAGCCGTCTTTCACCGCCGGGCAATTCCTCCGCGTCTAGAGCGTTTCAGAAATGCCCCAACGCCGGAATCTCCGGTGCGCCGCAATATGGCGTGCATCCAGCCGAAAACGATATTGATGCAGGAAAGCCATAAAACGGCGCGTATTTCAAAGGTAACCGCTCTCGGCTTCGTACCGGACACCGCATCTTGTTTCAGCTATAGGAGGCCGTATGCCTGTTTCCCTTCAGCAGTTCTTCAATAGTGCCAACACGGTTGGCGATTCCGCGTCTCTTTTTCTTCAAAACGGTGGTGAATCCGTCGGCGATACTTCCTCGCTGCACGGAATCCATAAGCTTTCCCGCAGCGCCAAGGCCGAAGAAAACCGTGCCACGGTCACGGCATTCTTGAACGCCCTTGATCAATCCCCGCAGTTCCGCAACATCAACGCCGATATACGGGGAATGCTCAACGCGAAGCTTGAAGGGGGCAAGCCCCTCACTGCGGAAGACGTCAAACTCGTGCGCGATTCAGTCCTGTATGACGAAGCTCTTGCCGCAGGCCGCCAGCTCGCCGACGGCAACGCGCTTCCTGCCGGGCATGCCACCTCCTTCGCCCAGTTCGCGCTGGTCCGCAATCTGGATCTCGGCAGTCCGCAGGGCCAACGTGACGCCGTACGGACGTATCTTTGCGAGAAGGTCATCCCACAAAATGTCGGTGTCCTCACGCAGCTTCCCGGCCTTGGAACGCGCGGCGCGGCCATGACCACGGCCCTCACTCGCCTCAACCAGCCCCTCGCGGGCGCCAACGGCTTCTTTGCCCACCAGTTGCGGGCCGATATGGAAGCCCACGGGACCGAAGGCGCCTTTACCCGGCTCCAGACGGCCTTCCGCGACGCCAATGCGGCGGACATCGATATCCTGTCATCGCTGAAAGACGATATGCTCGGCTTGTTGCCGCAGCTTCCCAACGGCAAGGACATGATCGCCACGCTCAAAGAGGCTCTTCCCATGCTCGGGCGGGACAACATGCAGGGGCTGGCCATGAGCTTCGCCACAAACATGCCCACGCTTGCGACGCCCGCCGAACGGCAGGATGCCGTGCGCGGCTTCATGATGCGGACAGCCGGGAAGGCGGAGGGCATACGCCAAGCCATGACCCTCGCCGGATTGCCCCAGAACTTCAGCTCCGCCCTCGCCAACAACCCTGCCGTGATCAAACATTGCACGGCGCTGCTCAACGACAATCCCGGACCCGGCGTCTATCCGTCTCAAGAGCGTGTGGCCGAGGCGATGGACATCGCCGTACAAGTCTTTGTGGAAGACAACCTGCCCCTGCTCCGCGAGTTCGCGCTCATGGCGCAGGACCCGCCGGGCGACCTGAATCCGCCGGTCACTGCGGAAACCATGCCCCGTTACATCAACGCCATGCTCGCGGGCGACGTGATGGTGGAGCAGCTCCTCAACGACAGCGTGCCTATGGATGCCGCCTTCCTCGAACGCATCGCCGACCATGCCGACGCGCTTAACTCGGCGGCTCACAGCTTCAAGGGCGATTACGGCGCGGACGACATCGCCGCCGTGCTCCGCAACTCCGTCTCCATGCTGTTAGCCCGGCGCGGGGTCACACAGGACATGCTCCCCGATCTCATGAAAAACGCGGTGGACAAGTTCGGCCCTCTCGCCAACCAGTTCGCCACGCTCAACGGGGCCATCCAACGCGGCCTCGGCGGGATGCGGGGCTTGGAATTCCTCAAGGAAGGCATGACCCAGTTCCGCAGCCTCGAAGGACACGCCAGAGCGCTCATCAGCCTCATGTCCCGCGAACAGAAAGTCGACATGGGGATCGCAACGCCCGGTGACGTCGATCCGCAGTCCGAAGAAATCCAACGGCAGGATGGGGAGCTCTTGAGCGAATTCCTCGAATCAAAGTTCGAGGTATTTGGAGATACGGAACAAATCCCCGTTATGCTGCGGGAGTTCGCCCGCTCGCACGGCCTTGACATCCCCCGGCTCAGCACTACGCAGCACAGCGCCCTGTCCGGCGCCAACCGGGAAACCTTCAACGCCGTCCTGGACGAGCTCATCCCCGAGCAGGGACACGTCGTCGAGGCCAACACGGACGCCTTCCGGGCCGTTTTCGATTCGATCAACGAAGATGGCGCGCTCGCGGGCCTGAGGCCCGACGCCATCAATCCGAGGCCGTTCTATCAGGGCGTCAGCCAGGCCCTTACACCCCTGCTCAACGCGGCCAATGAGGAAGGGAACGCCGTCGACGCGGCACAACTGCGCCAGCTCGCCGGAGACGTCATCGGAGCCGAACTCTTGGGCCTCAAGGACACGTTGGACGACATCGGCGCGCTGCCCGCCGAACGGTTCAGCGATGCGGACAAGGATGTCATGAAGGAGATCGCCCAGCGCTACGGCGTGCGCGATGCCGGAGCCATAGCCGAGGCCTTCACGGCGGCGAAGGAACTGCCCGTGCCGACCGGGCTCGTCAATCTGGCGCGGCTCGATCAAACTCCGGGGCGCTTCACGCAGGCCGTCATGGACGTATCCGAACGGTTCTGCGCGTTTCATGAGCGCTATGCGCAACTGCCCGGATCCGAAGATCTGCTCCCCATGATGTGCGACTTCATCCTCGAAGGCATGACGCCGAACGAACTCGCCAATGTCTCCGCCAACATGCAGTCCGACATGGCACACAAGCTCGCCGGGGCCTGCCTCCATATTGTGGGGCACCCGAGAGCCCCGCGTGATACCGCCCCGCTGATGGGCGCGACGCAGATCATGAACAACCTGCGCCAGAACGCCGAATACCGGCTCGGGCACAATCCGCAGGTCGATCCCATGTATTTTAACGACGAAATCAATCATCTGTGCGAGATGCCCGGCGACGCGGAATCCCCTCTCAGCCGTCTCGGCCGGTTTGCCCCCGGCGTCATCACCGATTTCGACGTCCAGATGAATCGCCATGCCGAACGGCTCACACCGCAGCAGTGGGAACAGCTTCGCGGCATCCATACGCAGCTTGCCCAGACAGCTCAGGGCGCGCAGGATTTCCTGCTTCCGTACTGGGTGGAATCCTCGGTTTCCGACCTGCTCGCCGCTCTGGAGGCCAACCGCGGCAAGCCGCTTTCCAACCGGCAGATCTGGGATGCCATGGTCGGCGGCCCCATGCCCAGGGTCATCAGCGCCGAACACTTCGGCGCGGATCTCATCAAGTCCGTTTCCCAAATGTATGTGGGCCTGCTCCAGGCCGCGGCACCGGATATGCCTCAGCCGGTAATGGACGCCGCACTTATGAACAGCAGCAGTTTCGGCCTGAGCCCCAAAAAGCTCATCGCCTTGACCCGCCCCCATGCGCATATCTCTCTGAAAGACATCTCCGTGGCTACGGGTATGGGCTCTCTGAGCGGCATTGATGAGGAAACGGCGTATGGCCTCGTGACGGACTTCCGTCGCCGGGGCAAGAATACAGTCATGCAATTCGAGGATCGCAACGGGAACGGCTTCGCCACCAGCCCGTTCAGCATCTCCGATGAGGAAAATACATCGGAAAACCCGCATTTCACGGAGATCATCGGCCGGGTGCGCGGCATGACCCACTCCGAAGGGCAGCTTGCCCGGGTCATGCAGTGTTTCTCGCAAGCGCCGCTGATCATGCCCCGCGTCCTCAGTACATGCTTCCCCGGCGTGGAGTTCAGCGAGCACGGCAATTTCTCCGTTTCCGCCAAGGAACAGCAGGACGGCTCCGTCCTCGTGGACATCACGTCCGATCCGGCGTTGCCGCTCATCCTCGACATGCAGATCCGCGTTGGTACGGATGGTTCCCATACCTTTGAACGGCTCGACATGAGCAGGCCGTAATCTTCCTTCCATAAACGGGCCTCCACGCGGCCCGGCACGAAAACCGCCTCCAGGATTTATCCGGGAGGCGGTTTTCACTGATGAAGAGGGAAAGGACGCCCCCCTCCATAGCCGCCCCACAACGCGCGGGAGCGGTGAGCTTCGCACCCTGACTAGCCTTCTCAGGCCCCCGCGCCTTCCCTATCCCCTACTCTTTTCGTGGGGCCAGAACGTCCAGAAGAGCACGCAACAAGGCGTCACTCCGGCACAATAGACGCTATCACCCCTTTCGCCCTTCCATAATCCCCCGGCGCACCTTTGTTTTTTACCAGAAAGAGCCTTGCTTTTTCGTCTGAGATTTCCCACTATCCACTGTGCCGTGGCTGCCGCGTCGGCCCTTCGCGCCGCCGGGAACGCCCGCTTCCCCTCATCCGTCCCCGCCTGCGGACAAAGGTCATCGTCATGGACAAAAAGAAAATTTTCCTTGTGTCGCTCGGGCATCTGTCGTGCGACATAAACGGCGGCGCGTTGCCCGCCATCCTGCCCTTTTTGATCACCGCGTACGGTTTCGACTATCAGGCCGCCGCCGGGTTGATGTTCGCCTTCTCCTGCCTCTCCTCGATTATTCAACCGGCTTTCGGCTATCTGTCCGACAAGCTTTCCAAGCCGTGGTTCATTCCCGTGGGCGTCCTGCTGGCCGGGGGCGGGCTGGCTTCCATCGGCTTCCTGCACAGCTACTGGGCCATTTTCGCGGCCATTGCCCTCAGCGGCGTGGGCGCGGCCCTGTTCCATCCCGAGGGCGCGCGTTTCGCCAATAAGGTTTCCGGCGCTTCCAAGGGCACAGGCTTGAGCCTCTTTTCCATAGGCGGCAACAGCGGTTTCGTATTCGGACCCATGCTCGCGGTAGCGGCCATCGGCGCGTTCGGTATGCCCGGCACGTCCGTTTTCGGCCTCATAGCCCTCGTCATGTCGGTCATCCTCCTCTACCAGATCTCGCACCTCTCGGGCATGAAGAAGACCGAAACCGAAAGCGCGAAAGCTGCCGGGGAAACCGAAGAGGTGAAAAACAACTGGAAGGAATTCTCCAAGCTGACGCTGGCAATCATTTCCCGGTCCGTCCTGTTTGTGGGCTGCAATACCTTCATTCCGCTCTACTGGATCCATAACTTCGGCCAGTCCAAAGCTGCCGGGGCCGCGGCTCTGACCTGCTTCTGCACGTTCGGCGTCATCAGCAACTTCATCGGCGGGATGCTCTCGGACCGTTTCGGCTACCTGCGGATCATCCGGCTCTCCTACGTGGTCCTGATCCCCTCCATCGTCCTCTTCGGTCTGGTGGACAATCTCTATGCCGCTTTCGCGCTCCTGCTGCCCCTCGGTTTTTCCTTGTACGCGCCCTTCAGCTCAATGGTCGTGCTTGGGCAAAAATATCTGGCGAAGAACATCGGTTTCGCTTCCGGCGTCACCCTCGGGCTCGCCACCAGCATGGGCGGCATCGTCGCCCCGCTCCTCGGCTGGATCGCCGACGGCTACGGCCTGCCCCGCGCCATTCAGAGCATGACCGTTGTAGCCGTCATCGGCACAGTGGCAGCCTTCCTGCTTGTCTCGCTCAACAGACGCACGGACTGAACGGAGAAAGCATTTGGAAAGAGGAAGAGGAGTA
>NZ_JH114233.1:433106-441903 GCF_000224655.1 Bilophila sp. 4_1_30 | reverse complement strand
GTTTCCCCTCTTACCCCTTCAACGGCTTTCACTTTTATCGAATCCCTGTTCGCCGCGTTCCCGGAAGCGGGCGGTTCCGGCAGAGCCGCTGCCTTTTTCGGGATTACAGGGCTCACAGCGAAAAAGGAATCCCTATAAGCAGCTTGAGATCGTGTTCGGACTGGAAGGCGTTCCGGTATGTGCCCCAGCTCGGCTGGGACGTACCGTTGCGGTATTCGGTGTAATGCAGCTTGACGAACCCCCCTTCAAGCGGGCCGTCGGGTTTCACATAATTGAGATCGAAGGTGAAAGCCCATTCCTTGAGGTGTTCCGCCGTACCAAAACCTCTGCCGTCAAAGCCGAAAGCCGCGCCCGCGCCCGCCGAAAAACCGGCTATGGGAAGCAGATCGTCGAGGGTTCGCATTGCGCCGCAATAGGCGGCCTTTTCGTTGTCGGCATTCCAGTCGGAACGGGCATCCCACCACACGTCGAACGCGCCGCTGGAACTCCCGCTGCGGTCGGTCAGGCGGTACGCGAATTGCCCCTGGCTCTGAGGCCCGGACATGGGAGCGCGGACGTAGGTGCCCTCCAGCCTGAAAGTCCACGGCGGGGCCTCGTATTTTCCGAACAGATAATGCAGCGAGGCGAGGCCGTCGAAATTGTCGTTCTCGCTTTTTCCTGAATCGTCGCTGTCGTTCATGAAATAGGCATGGTAGCCCACGGTGAGGGGGCCCGCACCGCCTCCCGTTCGATAGCTGCTTTTTAAATGCGCGTTTTGCAGGTGATCTTTGGATGCGCCGTATCCAAGTTCAAGCGTCAGGCCGCTTTCGAAGGCGTATCGGGCCCCGGCGCTCCACAGCCACGGTACGGACGCTTCGCCGTCGTTCTTGCGGAAACGGTTCATGTTGACGAACCACGGGGATTTGTATTCGTCGGCCCACGCCGCCGCCAGCGACAGCCGCCCAAAGTCTGCCCCGGCGTTCACGCCCCTGTAGGTACCCGGCATGATGGACCAGTTGACCCCAAGCACGCCCGGCCCCGTGGGCTGGAACCATCCCGCCTTGGCCCATGCGGGGCCGGCCTTGGCCTTGAGTGCGGCCTTGTACACGGATACGCCGTCGTCGGTGCGGCGCTTGCTCCAGTCGGGATGCCACGGGTCGCCCCACGGCTCAAAGCCCATTTCGTGATCCACCGCGCCCTTGTTCATAAGATCGTGCGATCCGAACACGCCGAAATCGAATCCGAGCCAGCCGCCCGCGAACCCGGAGACAAAATCCGCGTTCGCCTGCACCGAGGCGTGATTGAGGTTCGTCCCGTATCGGCCTTTGTCTACGTCGTAACGCCTGCGGTCACGCCGGAAGAAATACAGGCCGCCCGAAACCTCCGCTTCATCGAAAAAGCGCGTCCCGGTGCGGAAGGCTTCCCGCGAGTCCAGCCCTTGCGTTTCAGGCGCGAGATCTTCGTTCGCCGCAGCGGGAACAGCGGTCAGGACAGCCAGCAGCGTGTACGCAACCGCGACAATGCAGAGGCGCAGACGCGTCATGACTCCCGCAACAAGCGTTCCGATTTCCCGGCCAGCCGAAAAAGCAGGCAGGCGGGGCACCCGGACGGAAAGGCATGATGGGGCGCGCCTAGTCAGCCGAAACAAAAACTTCAAGAAAAACTTGAGAGATTGCGCCCCCCGCCAAAAGGGGGTTGCGAGGGGAGAGCCGGGTTGTCCCTCCCGAGTTGGGTTCGCCCGCAGGATGTCCCCCCGAGAAACACGTTGCTTCAGGCCGACCTTACGCACCGTTCCCGCCGTTCGTCTTTTGGATGAACTGGAGGCAATCTGAAGGCAGGAGCGACTTGCTGTACAGGTAACCTTGGAACACGTCGCAGCCGAGTTCGCGGAGGAGTGCGGCCTGTTCCTCATTCTCGACGAACTCCGCCACACTGAGCATGTTACGCGCCCGGCAGAGGCGGGTGATCGAAGCCACGATATCCGAACAGATCGAGTTCGTGCCCACTTCCCGGCTGATCGCGCCGTCGATCTTGACCACGCTGACGGGGAATTGCTTCAAGTACTTAAGGGAACTGTGCCCCATGCCGAAATCGTCGATGGCCACGGGGAACCCCGCGTCGTAGACACGGGAGAGGATATGGCTTTCCGGCTTATCGGAATCCAGCGCGCTCGACTCCGTAACTTCCACTTCCAGCAAAGAGGGCGGCAAATCGTAACGGGCCGCGATGACAAGAAGCTGCTTCGGGAAGGAGCGCTCCAGCTGGAGGGCCGACACGTTGACCGCCATCCAAAGATCCGTGATTCCGGCGTCGAGCCAGCTCTTGCGCACCTGACAGGCCGTCTCGAAGACCCACAGCCCGATGGGTCGGATGAGCCCGGAATCCTCGGCCAGCGCCACGGTAATGGGAGCCGGGATCAGCCCATAGGACGGGTGCTTCCAACGGATAAGCGATTCCACGCCCACAACCCTGCCGGTCCGGGAACAGATCTGCGGCTGAAATTCGAGGAACAGCCCTTCGCCATGCCGGTAGTCGTACTCAAGATCCGTAATCAAACTCCGGGCGAGGGACCCCGCGTCGTCGTTGTGGTCAAGGCAACGCCGGGAAGAGTCCGCTGTGGCGCAGGAGCGGCGAAGCAGGCTCCTAAAGGCATCGTTGATTTGTTTTACCTTGATTTTATTGGCTATAAGTACAAACGGCGCATAGATGAGCACACCCACCACGAGATTCGCCAGCTGCAACGCCGAACCGCTCAGAGAGCCCGTGGACAGGTAGCCGTTGAGCAGGATGGGGGTGGTCCACTCCGTCGCCACGTTGGTCCCCGGGACCAGCCCCGTAGCGACCGCGACGTAGCTGATCGCCGCCAGCAGGACCGGCGTGAGCAGAAAGGGGATCAGCATAAGCGGATTGAGCACGATAGGCAGGCCGAACAGCAGTACTTCGTTGATATTGAACAGGCCCGGCACAAGCGAGAAAATCCCGATTTTACGGCTGGCCTGCGTCTTGCCGAACAGGATCAGCGCTCCGGCAAGGCTGATGCCGGTCCCGGCGCCGCCCATGAATACGAAGGTGTCCATGAACGTCTTGGTCATAATGTGCGGCAGAGGCTCCCCGGCCGCCGCCGCCACTTCGTTGGCGAGCATGGCCGCGCCGTAGATGTCGTGGGTGATCGGATCTAGGACGTTGGCCCCGTGGATGCCCGCGAACCAGAGGGCATGGAGCGAAAGGATATACAACATACCCCGCCCGAGCCCTTCCCCGATGGCGTCAAAAGGCATCCGGATGATCTGGTACACCGCCTCATGCAGAGACATGCCCACAAATGTCTGCATGGCCGCGCCAAGGGCCGCGAACACGAGCACGGTCAACATGCCGGGGATGAAGGCGTTGAAGGCCTGCGGGATGGCGATATCGGGAGTCCCCCCCGGCAAATGCAGGTGCAGCCGTTTGATGGAAAAGAAATACAGGAACAGCCGGGTGGCGAACACGCCGACGAGGATCGCCACAAACAGCCCGGCGACGCCCAGCCAACGCCGGTTGAGCGCGTCCCCGTCCTGCTGGAGCAGGCAGAAGAACGCCGTAAAGGCCACAAGCCCCGCGATGACCGGATTGGCCCGCAGGACCGGATTATCATGGTTGAACTGGTCCGTCAGATGGTGGCCGATGGAGAAAACCATGATGAGGGACATCACGGAAAAGGTGGCGTCTTTCAGGATTTGCCCAAACATCCGCCACTCGGGGCCGAACTGCCGGAACATGAATTCCTTGTAGGCATCCAACGGGAAACTGATCATCAGCTCGGCAAGAGAGCCGAGGAACATGAGCGGCAGGGTGACGATGAGCGCGGATCGGATCGCCGCCAGCGTGGACCAGCCGGAAACGGCTTCCGCCAACGGCAGCAGAAATTGTTCAATGACGTTGTTTATTTTTCGTAACTGGGATGTCATGCTTCCTCCCGTACGCGCTCCTCAGCCGGAGCGGGATCGAAGATGGCAGAGGGATGCGTACGGATTCGGTTCGTTGCCGGAAAAGAAAGGGAACCCGGCGGTATGCTTCCTCATCTTCATGAGTATAGGATGTCACAATGCCCCCCTCCCGGCAAGCGAGAGCCGCTTCGGATATGCCGCTTCCGAGGCGAAAGGCGCGGGGCAGCCGTCTCTCTGGACAACGAATCGCCAGAGCTTTCCACCGGATAAACTTCATCATGATCAGCGAAAAAAAATGGGGGCGGCCTTGCCGATACCATGTGGAGGAAGGTCTGCCGCAGGAATGCCCGTATCCCTCAGCCTATAGAGGCTGCGCCTCCTTTTCCTTTTCGCGGCACTGCATTATACTCAAAAAAGCCGTGGCATTTCGGCACCGGCGCATCCCGGACGCAAAGCGTCCGCACACGGAGAAACGACGTGCCATCTGTATTGATAGTCGAAGATCACGCCCTGTTCCGCAGCGGCCTGAAACAGCTCATCGGCATCGAGCCCGGCCTGACGGTCGCGGGCGAGGCGGGGGACGGGCTCGCAGGCATCCGGCTCGCGCAGTCGCTCCGGCCCGATCTCATCCTGCTGGATATTTCCATGCCCGAACTCAGCGGCGTGGAGGCCATACCCCGTATCAGGGAGGTTGCGCCGGAAGCGCGCATCCTTATCGTTTCCATGCACGCCACGGCCGGACATGTACGCGCGGCCCTGAAAGCCGGAGCCGACGGCTACCTGCTCAAAACGGCGGACGAGGACGAATTCCTCGTCGCCATCCGGGCCCTGCTCAAGGGAAGGAAGTACATCAGCACTGAGCTCACCGGGTCCATGATTATTTCATACGTGGACGGCAACGCCGAAGCCGCCTCGAAAGCCGACTCCCTGACGCCAAAGGAAAAAATGGTGCTGAAACTCATTGCCGAGGGCAACAGCAACAAAGATATCGCCGCCAAGCTGAACCTGTCGGTCAAGACCATCGACACCCACCGCACCAGCTTTATGAAAAAGCTTGATCTGCATAATGTCCGCGAAGTTACGCGCTTCGCCATGCAGAACGGGCTTGTGGGGGACGGCATTGACTAAGCGACTCCGCCGTGCGGACGCCCGCCCCGCCGCCCCGCGCCTTTCGGCGGCCTCTCCGCTCCCGCCCGGAACGGGACGCCCCGTCCGCACGGGCCATGCATACCTGACGGCCTTCTTGTCCGCAGCCCTGCTGCTTCTCTCCCTGTACGCGGCTCCGGCCTCCGCCTCTCCGGAAGACAACAGCCTCATTGTGGCTTTGGAACGTTTTCCGCCCGGTTTCAACCCCGCCGTAGCCAGCGGCAGCCTGACCAGCCAAATCGGGGCGCAGCTGTTCGCCGGGCTGGTCCGTACCGGAAAGGACGGCCCCATACCCTATCTCGCGGAGTCATGGGAAATCGATTCCCAAGCCAAACGGTTCCGGTTTCATCTCCGCAAAGGCGCTACCTTCCATGACGGCACCCCGATCACGGCCAATGACGTGGCCTTTTCCATCCGGGCGGCGCAACGGCACCATCCTTTCCGCTCCATGCTCGAAGCCGTGGACAAGGTCGTCCCGGTAGACGACCTGACGCTCGATCTGGAAACGTCCATCCCGCAGCCCGCCCTGCTCAAGTGTTTCATCCCCGCGCTGGTCCCTGTCCTGCCCGCCCACATCTATGGGGACGGCACGCCCATCGACACCCACCCCGCCAACCTGCGGGCCGTGGGTTCCGGCCCATTCCGCCTTGCCTCCCTGGAAGAAGGGAAAAACATCGTCCTCGAACGCTACAAGGGCTTTTTCCTTCCCGGCAAGCCGCGCCTCGACCGGATCACCTTCCGCGTCTATTGGGACCAAAACGAAATCCCGCTTGCGATCATGCAGGGCGAAGCCGATCTCTACGCCTTCTCTTCCCTGTCGGATGAAGAGCGCATCTTCCGCTCCAATCCGGCCATTGAAGTCACCCGGGACGAGTTCTCCCTGCTCCATCCCTTCGCTCTGCTGACCTTCAACGTGCGCAACCCGATTTTCCGCTCGCCCGAAGTCCGCAAGGCCCTCGCCATGAGCATCGACAATAAGGCGCTGGCTCAAGCCGTGCCCGGCGGGGTCCAGCCCATGTACGGCCCCATCCCGCCCGGCTCGGAGTGGCATTCGCCCGTATCCACGCCCTACGATCCCGATGAGGCCAACCGTATTCTCGACCGCGCGGGGTATCCGCGTAACGAAAACGGCATCCGCTTTACCGTGGAAATCGATTATGAGCCTTCCGCCCAGTTTTCGCTGTCCATCCTCAAATACCTGCAAAGCCAGTTCATCCGGACCATCGGCGTCTATTTCCGGATACGCACGGCGGAAGACCCGGGTTCATGGGCGAACCGCGTCACAAGCGGCGCGTTCGACGTGACGATGGACGAGCTGTACGGCTGGCACGACCCCACTATCGGCATCGAGCGCATCTACGCGACCAACACGGCGGCGATCCTGTGGTCCAACATGAGCCATTACAGCAATCCCGAAGTGGATGCCCTCTTCCGCGCCGCCTCCGCCGAAAAGGACCCGGAAGGGCGCAAGGCGCTGTACGCCGCGCTTCAGGAGCGCCTTTCCCGCGAGCACGTCGCCCTCTGGCTCTGCACCATCCCCTACGCCACGATCCGCAACCGCAACGTCCTGCACGTCGCGGATCAGCCTTTCGGCGTCCTTTCACCGTTGGACGAAGCCTGTTGGAAACGCCCATGAGCATCATGGACAAGAGCATCGCCTCCCGCATCGCCCTGCTGCTCGGGCTGTTCTGCCTCGTGCTGTGCGCGTTCCTCATTTCGCTGCTCCAGCTCCTCAAGATGCTGTCCGAAGAGGCGGACGAAACCGTCAACGTCGCTTTGCCCAACATGGCCATCGCTTCCTACATCAGCAAGGAGAGCGAGTGGGCGAAGGGCATCCTTCACGACAGCATCCTGTGCCGCGACCGTTTCGTCCACCTCGGAGTCGTGCAGGAAATCGAGGCCCGGCGTTTTCCCGAAAACGTGCTGGAAAGCCTCGAAGCGCTTGCCGTCGAGCCGGGGGTCAAAGAAAAGATAAAGAATAACTTGGATGAGTTGAACGGAATCCTTGCGGGCACGAACCGGGCCGTCGCCCAACGTATCGACAATCTGCGAAATACGGAACGGCTCGTAAAGCGTATCCGTACCCTCAACGCGGACTTGCCGCAGCTTGAGCGGGAGCTGTACGCCTCGGGCATGAAGCCGGGCGATCCGGGCTTCAACGTCTGGAAGACCGCCTACTCCGACGTGCTCACCGCCATGCTCCTGCTGTCCATGCACCATGACCGGCCCTATTCCCTGCGCCTCAAGAGCGAAATCCGCACCGACGTCAAACGCCTGCTGCGCTCGGCGGAGGCCAGCCCCTTTTCCGGGCGTCTGAAAAAACTCTCCAGCGATGCGGCCACAATGGCCCTCGCGGAAGACGGCCTTCTTGCTCTGTATGAGGAATACACGGCGCTGGAAAGCACGCTGGATGCCCTCAAGATCACCCATCAATATACCTCAAACAGCCTCATCGAGTCGGCCAACGCCGTTTCCCAGCAGTCATGGACGAGCATTCAGGCGTCCAAAAAGACGCTCGCGGAGCGCTACGCGATTATCGTGGCCACTGTGGGGGTGACCTTCTTCCTTGCCGTGTTCCTCGCGCTGTTTATCTACCGCTCCATCGTCCGCAACGTGGTGGACCCCATCAAGCGGCTGAACAATTGTATGCTTGACCGGGTGAACCGCATCCCGACGCCATTCCCCGAATCCGTGCGCTACGAGCTGGCGGAAATGACCTCATCGGTACGGTACTTCACATCGGAGATCGAGAAGCACGAACAGGAACTGCTCCATTCCCACGAAAATCTGGAAAAGCAGGTTGCCGAACGCACGTACGAACTCAAGGCGCTTTCGGAAAAGCTCCTCATGGCGCAGGAGAGCGAACGCTTCAAGCTCGCCTCCGAGCTGCACGACAACATCGGAGCCACCCTCGGCGCGATCAAGTTCGGCATGGAGCGTTCCCTGCGCTCCGTGCGCTCCCTGCCCGAACACGAACTCCAGCCGGACATCTGCGACACGCTTTCGACCTCGGTTTCGTTGGTCAAGAAACTGGCGACCCATCTCCGCCGCATCCAGAACGAGCTCCGCCCGCCTCAGCTTGAGCTTGGGCTTGAGGCCACCATCGCGGACTTCTGCGAAGAATATGAACGTGTTTTCGCGCATATGCCGATTGAGCTTTCCATTGCGCTCGACGAGGAAAAACTGCCGCCGAATCTGCCCATCGTGATCTTCCGCATCATTCAGGAAGCCCTCAGCAACATCGTCAAGCACAGCGGGGCGACCCGCGCCTCCGTTTCCCTCGGCATGGACGGCGACGCCCTCCGGCTCGTCATCAGAGATGACGGCAAGGGCTTTTCGGTCGCGGAAAAGCTCGCCGACGTGAGCGTGAAGTCCGGCCTTGGCCTCAAGAGCCTCCGCGAGCGTGCACAGCTCAGTTCCGGCGTTTTGACCATCGGATCGGAGCTTAGCAGGGGGACCATCATCGCCGTTGTTTGGGACGCTGCCGCGTTGCGCGGGTAGATGCCTCCGGCGGCAAGGGCTGCCGCCCTTGACCCGCCCGGGGGGAATGATTCCCCCCGGCCCCCCTCAGGGCGCTCTTGATCCGGCAAAGGCCGGTCGCTTCGCTCTCCGGCCTTTGCCGGATCAAGAGCGCTCCGATTGCGTCAGATGTGCTGGTTGTACGGAGGAGGGATGATACTTCAATTAACGGTTGAAGGATTCCTTTCACTGCCACGACAAGTTTTTTCAGTTCCGTCAGCCATAAC
>NZ_JH114233.1:410290-432540 GCF_000224655.1 Bilophila sp. 4_1_30 | reverse complement strand
CAAGGGGGAGAATGCATCCGGGCGTTTATGTTATGGGGAATTTCCGTATTTTCTTGGCAAAATATTCTATTTAGTTGTAATAATTTAAAAAAAGAACGAATATTGTCAGGGATTCGATAAAAAAGACTGAGGAGGTTCGGGGAGGGGGAAGATGATCTTTTTAAAGGGTCACCTTCCCCCTCCCTCGGTTCACTTTTTTAGGCCGTAACCTGAGCTTCGTTCCCTGCTTCGACTTCAAGCTGACCGGAACGGAGCGCGCGTCCCTTGCGGTAGATGACGATGGCGACGCAGCACCCGAGAAGGCTGATGCCAGCGAGGAAGTAGAAGATGACCGAGTAGCCCTGATTGCCGTACACGTCGAGCCAGTGGCCGAACAGGGGGGGGAACAGGCCGTCAGGCAGGTAGCCGAGGAGACTGATGACGCTGACCGCGATGCCGGTGTACTGGGGCGGGATGCTGACTTCTTCCATGCAGGCGAACATGGTCGTGTAGATGACGAGGCCGAAGAAGCTGAACATCATGGTGAGCAGGATGATCACGGCG
Source organism: Bilophila sp. 4_1_30 (assembly GCF_000224655.1). Lineage (NCBI taxonomy): Bacteria > Pseudomonadati > Thermodesulfobacteriota > Desulfovibrionia > Desulfovibrionales > Desulfovibrionaceae > Bilophila > Bilophila sp. 4_1_30. Next base: position 431,997 of record NZ_JH114233.1, on the reverse strand, counting down.
TTGGACGTGCCCTTGGGCAGGGAGAGGATGACGAACAGCATCCCGATGATGACCAAGAAGCAGATGGCGAGAATCTTTGCGGCCGAGCCCATCTTGTCGGAAATATAGCCGCTGAAGGGTCCGGTCAGGACGCGCAGGCCAAAGGCGCGGATGGTCCCGAGCACGGCGCCGAAGGCGATGGACGCGCCGAGGACGTTGGTGGTGTAGGGGGTCATGTAGGTGATGCCGATGTACATGCCGTAGCCGCAGAAGATCAGGACGACCATCATCCACACGGCGGGAAGCTTCATGACAGTAAGCGCGCTCTTGAAGGGGTTCTCCTTCGGCGCGGGGACATTGTTGTTGTACGGGGTCTTGTCTTCCACGAAGAAGCCGACGGCGACGGCGGCGACGGCGCAGAAGGCGGACTGCCCGAGGAGCATGAGGTGGAAGCCTTCGATGTTGCTCGAACCATTGGAGTAAATCCAAGCACCTACGAATCCGATAATGGAAGAGAAGATACCGGTGGTGCCGTAGAAGGTGCCGAACATGCGGCCCTGTTCCTCACTGCTGCCGGTGTCGCGGATGGCCTTGATCAGCGTAGGCCACTGAACCGTGTTCGCGGCAATGGCGAGCAACGCCCAGATGAGCTGTGCCGCGCCGTAGGAAGTATGGAAGGCAAAGTAGGCGTTCAGGCCGCACATCATGATCAACGAAAGGAGCAGGAGCTTCTTTGGAGACCCGCGGTCCGCGAGCACCCCGCCGGGGATATAGAGAGCCATGCTGACCGCGGTAAAGATGGTCATGAGCAGGCCGAGTTCGTTGTTGCTGGCTTGGGTGGCTTCGCGGAACACGTCGTAAAACTTGATCTGCACATACGGCAGAGCCATGGACGACGAGAAGGTGATGCCGAGCGCGAACAGGCGCATGTACTTGAGGAAATTCGACATGATGGGCTCCTGAATGGGTTAGGCGCGGTATACGGTCTTGCCGCCGACGACGGTCTGCACAACCTGCACGTCCAGCAGGTCGTCAGGGGCCGTTTCCAGCGGATTTTGGGACAGGATGACGAGGTCGGCGAGGTAGCCTTCGCGGATACTCCCCTTCACCGTTTCACCAAACATCGAATGCGCGGCGTTTACGGTCCATGCACGCAGGGCGTCGTAAACGGAAACACGCTGATCTTCGCCGAGGATCTTCCCGCTCTTGGTGCGGCGGGCGGTCGCGGCGTACATGCTGAGGATGGGATCAAGGGGCGTCACCGGGAGGTCGGTGTGGAGGCAGAACGGCATATTCCGCTTCTTGGCGCTGGCGACCGGGTCCATGCGCAACGCGCGTTCGCCGATGAATCTGTCACGGTGCAGGTCGCCCCACACATGCACATGCCCGACAAAGAAGTTGGCGATGATGCCGAGCTTCGCCATGCGGTCGAGCTGTTCCTCGGACGCCATCTGGCAATGGATGAGCATGTGCCGGGCGTCCGGGCGGGGATAGGCCGCCTGCGCCTTCTCTATGGCGTTGATGGCTTCCTCGATGGCGTTGTCGCCGTTGGTATGGATGGCGATTTGGCATCCGCCCCGGTGGTATCGCTCCACGCGGGCCTGCAAATCTTCCGGGGTATGGTGAAGGAGCCCCTTTTCGTCGGTGCCGAGGTAGGGTTCCTTGACGCTGGCGGTGCGGCCCTGAATCGAGCCGTCGAGCAGCAGCTTGATGGAGCCGAGTTGAAGGCTTTCCGAACCGAACCCGGTCACCAGACCGCCTTCCATAAAGGGGATGTACCCGTAATCCATGATCACGAGGTAGAAGCGCAGATTGAGGTCGCCTTCCTTTTCCAGCTCATGAAAAGCCCGGAGGAGCTGCCACTGGTTGCCCATGTAGCCGATGGAGCCGTCCCCGATGCTGCATACGCCCTTGGCGTTGGCGGCGGCGATGCCCTTGCGGAATGCGCCCTTATATTCTTCGACGGTGTACTTGGGGATGACGCTCAGGGCGAGATTGTACGCCTGTCCGATGAGCAGGCCGCTCGGGAGGCCGTCCGCGCCGAGGTGGATTTCGCCCTGCCCGCCTGCGGGGATCGGCGTGTCCGCATGGATGTTGCAGATTTCCAGCGCCTTCGAGTTGACATAGGCGAGGTGCCCGCTGCCGTGCATGACGAAGACCGGATGGTCGGCACAGGCTGCGTCGATGTCCGCGCGCTCCAGGTGCCGCATCTCGGCGACCATGCTGTCGTTATAACCGTACCCGATGACCCATTCGCCCGCCTTCTTGGTCTTGGCGTTCTCGCGGATCATGTCCTGAAGCTCGGCGATGTTCTTGATATGGTAGCAGGTGAACTGGAGAAATTCGCATTCCGCCCAGTCGGTGACGTGCGCGTGGGATTCGATGAAGCCGGGGATGAGGGTTTTGCCCTCAAGGTCAACGCGTTCGGTGTCGTCCGTAATCTGGCGGAACACGTCGTCACGGTTCCCGATTGCGGCGATCCTGTCGCCAATGGTGTATACGGCCTCAACCGTATGCCCTTCGGCCTGCATGGTCAGGATCGTTCCGTTGTAGAATACCTTTCTGTCCATTGCTCGCTCCTCGTGGCGTGCCCGGAACGGCACGTTCTTTTTTCCACATGGTGACGTTCTACCGGAGCGGCGGCATGGAAGGTATCGGGGGTTTTCCTGAAAGCGGCCCGGAAAATCCCCTAGGCGTGAGGGGTAGAAATACGTTCAGCATTCCTCAAACGGCACTTCAGCTGCAACGGGAGTTCCATACCGTAGGCGTTTGGAGGCGTTATTCGGTCCATAAAGAAACTCATTCACGCTATAGGGGACGAGGAATCCTCAGCTTGAGTCTTCCGCATGGGAACGCTTTGTCTTGTCGCTTTCTTATATTATTTTATCTATTTGAAATTAAAAGGAATATATTTCAAAAAGGGTATCCTGCGCCGCCCCAGGCTAAACATTTTTTTCACAATTTATCATCCAGCTTATGGAAGCCACCTCCACTTTTGCTAGGGTGCGGACAAGGGCGAGCCCCCGGAATCCGGGCGGCCTGCCGTGCGCCAATCAAAAGGACGCGGCGTATCCTTTATTGCATACAAGTCTTTCTGATTGCAGCATGATATGTATTTTTTCCAAAAATGGGGTAACCTGTCCCGTACGGTTTCCGGCCGACAACATCCAACGATGAGGAGAAACATCATGCGTAGGTTTCCAGCGTTCCGTCTTTGTGCCGCCGTATTGCTGAGCCTGTGTTGCGCCCCGCTTGTCCATGCGGGAACATATCCGGATCATCCGATCAAGATGCTGACGATGACCAAGCCGGGGGCGCAGATCGATTTGCTGACCAGAGCCGTGGCCGAAAAACTAAAGGCCAGCCTCGGACAGCCCGTGCTGGTCAGTAACGTCCCCGGCGGCTCACACGGCAGCGTCATGGCCACCGAGCTGGCGTCATCCCCGGCGGACGGCTACACGCTTGGCGTTTCCGCGACCGCGGCGTTCACCTATTCCCCCCACTTCGTCCGCACCAAGTACGGGCTCGGGGATTTTCAGTTCCTCACCCTGCTCGGGCTGAACCAGAGCGGGATCATCTGCCTTCCCGATCGCCCCTGGAAGACGCTGAAGGAGGCCTTCACTTGGGCCAAGAAGGAAGGCAAGGGCCTCACGTATATGTTCCAGGGCTCGGATGACCGCGACGCCATGAAGCGCATCGCCGAGCGGGAAGGCGTCAAGCTGTCGCTCATGCCCAGTTCCGGCGGGCCTTCCGTTATTTCGGCGGTCATGGGCGGGCATGCCGATCTGGGGCATACAGGCGCGATCCTGTTCGATTACGTGCAGAGCGGGAAGATCCGCTGTCTGGCGGCGTCCACGCCGGTTCGCCTTGCCGAGCTTCCCGATATCCCCACGCTGCGCGAACAGGGATGGGACGAGTCCATCGAGATGTACGTGGTCCTCGCTGCTCCCAAGGGGCTCCCCGACGAAGTGCTGCAACGCCTAGAGGCCGCGCTGGACGACTTGAAGCGGGATAAGGCGTTTTCCGGATTCGCCGTCGAAAAGCTGCGTATGCGGCCCGTGGAGTTCGGCATGGCGCACGCCGCCCAGTACATGGAAGAAGCCTCCAAGCGGTACGCGGCACAGGCAGCCCGCTGACGACTTCAAAACGCGGGCGATCCGGACGGACGCCCGCGCCCGGAAACGGGTTCCCCACGCGGTCCGGGGCGGCTCCGCTCGGGGAACGGATGCCCGTTCGATGCAAACCCGCCCCGGATCGCTTGCAGCGGGACGCGGCTGCCCCCGGCGTGCCCCATTTTCACAGGAGTCTCCTATGACCGAATTGCAGAGGGATACGTTGGCCTACGGCGTCGTCGCGGCGGCGAGCGCCTATCTCCTCATCTGGATCATCCCCGCCTATACGCCGGAATATCCGGGGTACGGCGTCCCCGCTTCCCTGCTCCCCGACATTGCTGCCGGGTTCATGCTGGCGCTGTCCCTGCTCGGGCTGGGGCGGGCGGCCCTCTCGCGGCGGAAGGCCGAAAAATCCGGCAGAGGCGGGCAAACAGCCGTCCGGTGGGGGCATCTGGCCTGCTTCCTGATCCCGTGCGCGCTGCTGATGCCAGCCATGTCGCTGTTCGGCTTCCTTCCCGCCGGGATCGCGTTCATGGTCGTCATCCAGATAGGCTGCGGGCAGCGGCGGTGGCTCCCCATGACGCTCGTCGCCGTCGCCCCCGTGCTTCTCGTGTATGCGATCATGCGTTTCGGGCTTGGCGTCCCCATGCCCTGACCTCCTTCCTCAAAGGATCAAGACTATGCTGGATATGATTCTTGCCGGGCTCTCCGAGGCCTTGCAGCTCGCCAACCTGCTGTTCGTGCTGCTCGGCGTCATCGCGGGCATGATCGCGGGGGCCATCCCGGGCGTCAACGGTCCCATGGCCATTGCCCTGTGCATCCCCCTTTCCTATTATATGTCCCCGGTGGCGGCCATCGGCTTCCTCGTCGGCCTCAACAAGGGCGCATTCTTCGGCGGCTCCATTTCCGGCGTGCTGCTGAATACGCCGGGCACCCCGGAATCCGCGGCGACCACATGGGACGGCTATCCTCTGGCGAAGCAGGGCAAAGGCGAAAAGGCTCTCCGGATGGCGCTGTACGCCTCGGTGACGGGCGACGCCTTCGCGACGCTGGTACTCATCCTCGTGGCCGCGCCTCTGGCGGCCGTGGCCCTCTATATGGGGCCGCCGGAAATTTTCGCACTCATCTGCATGGCCATGACCATCATCGCGGGGCTGGGCACCCGTTCCCTGCTCAGGGGCTTCATCGCAGCCACCCTCGGCGTGCTGCTCGGGACGGTGGGCATCGAGCCCGTCTCGGCTCTGCCCCGCCTGACCTTCGACATCGTCCCGCTTGAGAGGGGCATCTCCCTGATCCCCGTGGGCATCGGGATGCTGGCCTTTTCGGAAATCATCATCCAGCTTGAGCAACAGCTCGGCCGCAAGGAAGCCCGCGAGGTGATCACCTTTTCCTCCAAGCCCGAGGATCGCTTCATCACGCTGAAGGAATACGTGGAGTGCCTCAAGACGCTCATCCGGTCTTCCATCGCCGGGACCGTCGTGGGCGCGCTGCCGGGGCTCGGTGCACCGGTCGCCTCCTTTTTCGCCTACGATCAGGCCGTGAAGCACTCAAAGGAGCCAGAAACCTTCGGCAAGGGCAGGCTTGAGGGCATCGCAGCTTCCGAATCCGCCAACAGCGCGGTGGTTGCGTCCAGCCTCATCCCGCTCTTCACCCTCGGCATCCCCGGCAACATGGCGGCGGCGCTGCTCATCGGCGCGTTCGTCGTCCACGGCATGATCCCCGGCCCGCTCATGTTCGAGCAGAACGCCCAGTTCATCTACGCCATCTACGGGAGCCTGATCATCGCCAACCTGTTCCTGCTCGGCGTGGGGCGGCTCGGCCTGCGCCTGTTCTGCAAGGTGGTGCAGATCCCCTCGGTCATTCTGTACCCGATCATTATCTTCACATGCGTGATGGGGGCCTACCTCGCCCAATACGCCGTCTTCGACGTGACGTTGATGCTCTGTTTCTCGCTGCTGGCCTATTTCATGCGCAAGTTCGACTATTCCTTCATCTGCCTAATCATCGGCTTCATCCTCGCCCCGATCTGGGAAACCTCGCTCCAGCAGGTAATCATCGCCTCGGAGCAGGACCCGTACATGTTCCTGACGCGGCCGGTGGCGGTCGTCCTGATGCTCATGACCTTTTTCATCATCGGGAAGTCGGTGCTGGCTACGGGCAGGAAAAAGTAACGCCGTCCGGAAAACTATTCCCTGACTGATAGAACAGAGGAAGGTATGCCCGTATCTTAGCCTCCAGATGGATACCACATTCAAAGATCGTCTTCAGGAGAACCACTATGGCCAATATTGCAGCCAGTCGGATGCACCCTTTCCATCCGAAACAGTTGTCAGACATCGAAATGCAGGTCGTCACATGCGATCTCCTGATCATCGGCGGCGGCAACGCCGGGTGTTTCGTGGCGACGGAAGCGGCGAAGCTTGATCCCTCGCTCAAGGTCGTGATCATGGAAAAGGCGGAGATCATGCGTTCCGGCGCCTGTTCCGCAGGCATGGACGCCATCAACACGTACATCCCCAAAGGGAAGACGCCTGAAGATCTGGTCCGGTGGAGCCGTGCGCAGGTGGGAGGGGGACCGCTCCGCGAGGATCTCGCCCTTTCCAATGCCAAGGAGCTGAACGAGTCCGTGGAAGACCTCGAACGCTGGGGCCTGCCCATCCTGCGAGACGGGGACGGGAACGTGCGCTACCGCGGCAAATGGGACATTTCCATCCACGGCGAGCAGCTTAAACCGATCATGGCGGAAAAGGCACTCGAGAGCGGCGCCGACGTGTACAACCGCGTCGCGGGCACCGGGCTGCTCATGCACGGGGGCCGCTGTGTCGGGGCGATGGGCCTCGGCGTCCGCGACGGGAAATTCTACGTGTTCCGGGCGAAGGCTACGGTCATGGCCACGGGCGGCGCGGGCACGCTGTACAAGTCCTATACGGCGGACTCCACGGACAGCGGCGCCCAGATATGGATGTGCCCCTACTGCGTGGGATCAGGATACGCCATGGGCTTCCGGCAGGGCGCGGAGCTGACGAGCCTGGAACAGCGATGGGTCGCCACCCGGACGAAGGATTTCTGCGGGCCGGTCGATACCATTTCCGTGGGCTACGGCGCGCCGATCGTCAACGCCAAGGGCGAACGGGTCATGAGCCGCTATGCCGCGCTCGGCGGCGACGCCGCGCCGCGCTACATCCGGGCCAACGCGCCCATGGAGGAGTGGCTTGCCGGGCGCGGGCCGTGCTACTGCGACACCACGCACCTGACCCCGGAAAACAGCAAGGCCATGATGGAGGACTACCTCAACGAGCGGCCTTCCTTTGTGCTGTTCCTCGCCAGCCGGGGGCAGGACGTCACCAAGGAGCCCATCGAGATTTACGGCTCCGATCCCTACATCCTCGGCGGGCACACCGGCGGCGGGTTCTGGGTGGACATGCGACGCATGACGACCGTGCCCGGCCTGTTCGCCGCCGGGGAGACGGCTGGCGGCAATCCCAACAAATTCGTCGGGGGCTGCTGCGCCGAGGGCAAGCTCGCCGCGCGTGGGGCCGTGGCCTACATGGAGGGTCTGGATCTACCGCCCCTTGATGAGGCGCAGGTTAAGGGGGAAATGGAACGGGTATACGCCCCGCTGCTTTCCCGTGACGAGGAGGGCATCCGTCCCGTCGAAATGAAGGAACGCCTGCAACGCCTGATGGATGAGTACGCGGGCGGCATCAGCCAGTTTTACCGCACCAACGAGGAACGCCTCGACTACGCCCTGCGCCATATCGCGGTGCTGCAATCGCAGTTCCGCTATCTCCGCGCCACGGACAGCCACGAACTGATGCAGGCGATGGAAACCATCGATCGTGTGGACGTGGCCGAAGCCGTGGTGCACCACCTCAAGGCCCGCAAGGAAACCCGTTGGGCCGGCTGGCAGACGCGTTCCGACTACCCCGAGCGCGACGACGCGCACTTCGACTGCTTCATCGAAAGCCGCAGGGACCCGGCGACGGGCGAAGTGTCCACGTTTACCCGCCCGTATGAGCAGATCATCCCCGGCGATCGCCATACCGCTTGATGTTACTGAGAAAAACGAACCAGAGGTTTACCATGCCACCTAAAGTTGATACACGGAAATGCACCGGATGCGCCGGGAGCGCGGAATCCTGCTGCGAGCGGGCCTGCCCCGGCGATCTCATGGCGGTTTCCCCTGAAAACGGCAAGGCTTACTGCCGCGCGACGAATGAGTGCTGGGACTGCATGTCCTGCGTCAAGGCCTGCCCCTACGGGGCTCTGGAAACCCGGATTCCCTATCAGTTAGGCTACTACAAGGCCACACTGCGGCCGATCATGGGGAAAGACAGCATCACTTGGAAGTGCCGGGATATTCACGGTCGGGAGTCCGTATACAAATACGTCAACCGGCTCCGCTAGCCAGGACGCGCTCTCATCAACGCGGCCCGTCCGTCATACGCGGAGGGGCCGCGTTGTTTTGGGGGTGTAATGGAAAATCTGTGGTATTTGCAGGATCGGGATTTTTTTGCCGGGTTGGAAGAACAGCGGCAGCGCTTCTTACAGCGCGCCATCCGCAAGACGCTTCCCAAAAACGACATCGTCTTCTTTGAAGGCGACACAGGCGACTCCTGTTTTTATGTCGCTTCCGGGCTTGTCCGTATTTTCAGCATTACAGATTCGGGCAAGGAATCCATCTTCTTTTTACGCCGCCCCGGAGAACTGTTCGGCCTCTCGGAAGTGTTGAACGCCTTCCCCCGCCGGGCCAACGCGCAAACGCTGATGCCCACGGAACTCTACGTGATGCCGAGCGTGGAATTCGATCGGCTGCTCGCGGAAGACTACGTGCTGGCCCGCCGTGTGATCACCATGCTGGGCAGCCGGGTCCGCTATCTTGGCGACAGGCTCAGCAATCTCGCCACGGGAAGCGTCATGAGCCGCCTCATCAAACTGCTGATCTCGCTTGTGTACGACCTGCTGCCCGATGCCGAGGCATGGGCCAAGCCCGTCGCACTCCCGGTCCGCATCTCCCAGGAACAGCTCGCCTCCATGACCGGCTCAACGCAGCCCACAGTCAGCGACCTGCTCCAGAAGTTGCACAAAGCGGGCCTGATAACCATCGCCCACCGCCAAATCACGATATGCAACCCGCTCCACCTGCTCGCCCACGCCGAAGAAATCGTCGAGGACTGAACGCCGCTCGAAAGGGATGGACGGGATCCTCATGCATCACGATCGGTTTGGACAAGGGCGCAGCCATCCCTACATCCAGTGTGCACTTGCCCTTCCCTCTATCGGTGGGCTTCCTATGTGATGGATGCGGGAAGGCCGACGACAGCCTTCAGTCCAACGTGGCAATGACAACCCAACAAGTGCATGACATTTGTGTGACAACAATTGTCACATTGCGTAAATGGCCTATACTCAGCACACAGCCTTTTTCATTGTTGCCGAACGGGGCACGTTATACGGCACAATCCTGCGGCGTGTGTTGCCGTTTCATGGATTGACCTGTTGCCAGCAATAGAGAAAAATGGTTTGGGTTTCCGCTCCGTACGGGCGGTTTTTCCAGCCGCCCCCCCCCTCTGCCACCCCCCAACCCTTGTGAGACCATGCTGACAGCCAATCGGAAAACGGAAGACTGTGCTTTTCTGGCCTTGCTTATCGGCGTCACGGCCCTTTTTCTCTGGATGATGCTGCCCTTCTTCGACGTCATCTTCTGGGCGGCGACGATCGGCATCCTATTCCATCCCGTCTACAAAACCATTGCCGAAAAATGGAGAATGGGACGTATCCTATCGGCATTCATAACTATCCTACTCTGCCTTGTCCTGATCATCATACCCCTCTCGTACATCCTCTATAACTGTGTTGTTGAGGCAACCCTCCTTTATCAAAGGCTGCACTCCGATCAGAATTCCTTCGTCGGCTACATCGACCGAATCAAGGATTCCTATCCGTTCCTCCAAGACTGGCTCCACTACGCCGGGTACGACCTCGAGCGCATCAAAAGCCTTCTGACCAAGGCGGCTCTTTCCGCCAGCAGCTTTCTCGCCAGGAACACCGTCACCCTAGGCGAGAACACGCTGGGATTCCTGACCAACTTGGCGCTCGTCCTCTACATTGCCTTCTTCCTGCTCATGGACGGCACCAAGATACAGGAACTCCTCATCAAGGCCCTGCCCTTCGGGGATCACCGCGAAAAGCTGCTTTTCCGCAAGTTCGCCGAAGTCACGCGGGCGACGGTGAAGGGCAGCCTCCTCGTTGCCGCCGCGCAGGGCGCGCTCGGTGGGGTCATCTTCTGGCTCCTCGACATCCACGCGGCACTCCTGTGGGGCGTGGTCATGACCGCGCTGGCGCTGATCCCGGTTGTGGGCGCGGCGCTCGTCTGGGGGCCTGTGGCGATTTACCTTTTGCTCACGGGCGACTACTGGGACGGCGGCATTCTGCTGGCGTACGGTTCCACCGTGATCGGCCTCGCCGACAACATCCTCCGCCCGCTGCTCGTCGGCCGGGACACCAAGCTGCCGGACTTCCTCGTGCTGCTGTCCACGCTGGGGGGATTCGTCTTTTTCGGCATGGACGGCTTCGTCACGGGCCCCACACTCGCCGTGCTGTTCGTGACCGTCTGGCAGATTTTCATTGCGGAGTTCGGGGCAAACGCGCCGGTTTCCCCCGCAGCTTCCGCTATACCCGGCGTTATCCCCGTCAGGCCGCAGCCGGATAGTTCCGTCCCCCCGAAAGCAAAGAAAAGCAAGGCATCGCCCAAATCCCGAGGGCAACGGTAATCCTTTCAAAAACAGGAACGTCCACCCATCTGATAGTGGGCCTCTCCGGTATACTTTGACTCACCCGATTCCTCGCAAAAACAGCAAGCCCCGCATGATGAATTCGGTACGGGGCTTGCTGTTTTTGGGGAATACCATTCACGTGGTTATGAGGGAACAGTCAATGCAATAAAGTGCAGATGATACAAAAACGGCCTTTTATCTATATGCATAGTTTGTATATTAAAAATAGTTATAAATACTTATGTATTATCTAGTAAAATTACTTATAGCCTTTCACTGCATATCAGTTGTGGATGGTTCATACAATAGTTTATATACTTGCTATGTTTAAATAAGACATATTATAATTATACATTATGATGGCTGTATATATTGATAAATATCAAATGTATTTTTGGGTAATTGTTACTGAAAACCATCAATATATTACCTGTATTCCAATACTTACTCATTACCCAATTTTTCGTTCTCATTTCCCGTTCCTACCCCTAACAGGGATGATGAACTCATCCACACTCCGCAATATATTCTGTTCATAATGGGGAGTATAGGCATAAGCCGCATAGGGCTATCCCCCGCATCGTTCTTCACTGTTTTTATTTTCCTGATGCACACGCCCGCCCCAAGCCCAAAAGCCTTCGCCCACCGGGAGGCTCTCCGTTTTTTCTTGGTCAGAGGACATCGTACCCGGGTCTCTGCCTGTACGCGGTTATAACGTTCTGCCAAAGACAATTCACTACAGGCCATTTTTCCGCATGGGCCTGCGCCGTATCAGAAAATAGATGTTTATTACGGATTGCACCATGTTTACAAAAGGCAAAAAAATACTTTAATGCGTCTTTGTAAAACGTAAAAGTGATGCAATATGCTCATCACAATGTGATTTTTTTCTTTTTATTGCACAGAATATTCGATTGTACTAGGTTACCATAGAGAGGATTCCTCTGTCTGGAATAGGCTATTCAAGGAATCTTACGGCCCGTCTCTTCCCTTTCGGGATATCCCCTTCTTCACTGCGGTGTATCCGCACGGCAGCATCCTCGTCGGACTTGGTACCATCCGACGTACCACTCACCTGATTTTACGTATTTTTCACCCTCCAACACCTGTTAAAGGAGGTCGATCCTCGGTCGCGTATTCCGCATTGCTCATCTTTACATTTCCTCCAAGGAGGACAGCATGAAGAAACGAATGGGTATAGTCGCCGCAGTGGCTACCGCGATGTTGTGCAGTTCATTCGCCTTTGCCGCCCCCATCAAAATCGGCCTCATGGCGCCGATTACCGGGGCCTTCGCCAGCGAGGGGCAGGACATGCAGAAAATCTGCGAACTCATGACGGAAGAGCTGAACAAGGCCGGAGGCATCAACGGAAACAAGGTGCAGCTTGTCATAGAGGACGACGGCTCCACGCCGCGCTCCGCCGCAACCGCCGCCAGCAGGCTGGTCGCCGCCGACGTGTGTGCCGCCATCGGGACGTACGGCTCGGCCGTGACCGAGGCCTCGCAGGACATTTACGACGAAGCGGGGATCGTGCAGATCGGTACCGGCTCCACATCCATCCGGCTCACCGCCAAGGGAATGAAGCGCTTCTTCCGCACCTGCCCGCGCGACGACGAGCAGGGCCGTGTGGCCCAGAGCACGCTGGCGAAGTTCGGCTTCAAAAAGGTCGCCATCCTGCACGACAATTCCGCCTACGCCAAGGGGCTCGCGGACGAGGCCAAGCAGCGCATCTTGGACAAGAAAAGTGCGGACATCGTCTTTTTTGACGCGCTGGTACCGGGCGAGCGGGACTATTCCGCCATCCTGACCAAGATAAAGGGCGTCAAGCCGGACGCCATCCTGTTCACGGGCTACTACCCTGAAGCGGGCCTGCTGCTGCGCCAGATGCAGGAGATGAAGTGGGCCGTGCCCATCATCGGCGGCGACGCCACCAACAACACGGACCTCGTGAAGATCGCCGGGGACGCGGCCGCCGGGTATCGGTTCATTTCCCCGATCATGCCCGCGGACATCGACACCCCGATGGCCAAGGCGTTCCTCAAGGCGTACGAGGCGAAATACCACAGCCTGCCCAGTTCCATCTGGTCCGTGCTCGCCGGGGATGCCTACAACGTGCTCATCGCCGCGATCAAGGCCAAGGGCCCCGACCCCGCCGCCATTGCGGGCTACCTCCACAACGATCTGAAGAACCTCGACTGCTTCACCGGCCAGATATCCTTTGACGAAAAGGGCGACCGCGTGGGCGACCTCTACCGCCTCTATGAAGTGAATGCCAAGGGCGAATTCATCCTCCAGCCCAAGTAAGACATCCTTCCGAAGGCCCGGAACTTCCGGGCCTTCTTCCCACCGCACGGGCATTGCCGCCTTTCCGGAGGCCCCTCCGTCCCCTCTCTCCTAGGGGGACGCGCGCCCTTCGCCACCTCTAGCTCAGGGGGTGTCAACAGTATGGAAGAATTTTTTCATCAATTGACCAACGGACTCGCCGTCGGGGGCATCTACGCCCTCATCGCGCTTGGCTATACTATGGTCTACGGCGTATTGCGGCTTATCAACTTCGCCCACGGGGATCTCTTCACGCTGGGCTCCTACCTCGGCCTGACCCTCCTGTTTTCGCTCGGGCTGCAAGGCAAGATGAGCGGCATCCTCGTCGGCGGGGCGCTCATCGTCATGTCGATGGGGCTGGTGGCCGTCGTGGGCTACCTGCTGGAACGGGTGGCCTACCGGCCCCTGCGCGGAGCCAACCGGCTCGCCGCCGTGGTGTCGGCCCTCGGCGCATCCATCTTCTTTTCCAACGCCATCATGCTGGTCTACGGCGCGCGGAGCCAGGTGTACCCGAACGGCATCCTGCCTTCCGTGGCGGTCAGTCTGCTCGGCGTGGACATCCCGCTCATGCGCATCGTCATGTTCGTGGGCACGGTGGTGCTGATGCTCCTGCTGTACGGGTTCATCAACCATACCCGCATCGGGACGGCCATCCGCGCCGTCGCCATCGATCAGGACACAGCCAAGCTCATGGGCATCAATGTGGACAACATCATCTCGATGATCTTCCTCATCGGCCCGGCGCTCGGCGGGGCCGCCGGGGTCATGATGGGGCTGTATTACGGCCAGATCACCTATGACATGGGGTTCAGCTTCGGCCTCAAGGCGTTCACGGCGGCCATCATGGGAGGGATAGGCAACATCCCCGGCGCGATGGTGGGGGGCATCCTGCTCGGCGTGCTCGAAGCCATGGGCGCGGCCTACGTGTCCATCGCATGGAAGGATGCCATAGCCTTCCTTGTGCTCATCCTTATCCTCATTTTCCGCCCCACAGGTCTGCTGGGGGAAAGGGTGGCTGAGAAGATATGAGCGACTCTCTTTTTTCAAAACGGTATTTCTACCCCGTGGCGGGCGGCATCTTCTGCCTCGTCATGGCCTGCGTGCCCACGATCCTCGAACTGGCGGGGCTCGGCGGGGGCGGCATCGCCCAGCTCGACATGCTGAACAAGATCGGCATCTATGCGGCGCTGGCCCTCTCGCTCAACCTCATCCTCGGGCAGACGGGCCTGTTCCACATGGGGCATACGGCCTTTTTCGCCATGGGTGCGTATACGACCGCGATCCTCAACACCGTGTACCACTGGCCCGTCTTCGCCACCATGCCCATAGCCGGGGTGCTGGCCGCGATCTTCGCCTTCGTGCTGGCGAAGCCCATCATCCACCTGCGCGGGGACTACCTGCTGATCGTCACCATCGGCATCGTGGAGATCGTGCGCATCGCCCTGACGAACAACCTCTTCGGGCTGACGGGAGGGGCGAACGGCATTTACGGCATCGCCCGGCCTTCGCTGTTCGGGATGGTGTTCTCGTCGCCCAAGCGCCAGTTCTACCTCATCTGGACCTTCACCATCCTGACCATGTTCCTGTTCTACGTGCTGGAGCATTCCCGCTTCGGCAGGGCGCTCAACTACATCCGTTACGACGATCTCGCGGCATCGGGCTGCGGCATCGACGTGACCCGGTACAAGCTCATGGCCTTCACCGTGGGCGCATTCTGGGCGGGCATGGTCGGCACGCTGTTCGCGGCCAATATCAGAACCATCGAGCCGACATCGTTCAATTTCTACGAATCGGTCATCCTGTTCGCCATCGTGATTCTGGGCGGTTCGGGCAGCATCGCGGGCGTGGTGCTCGGCGCGTTCCTGCTCATCGGGCTCCAAGACGTGTTCCGGGAGTTCGAGAGCGCCCGTATGCTCATCTTCGGCGCGGCCATGATGGTCATGATGATCATCTGCCCGCAGGGGCTGCTCCCGCCGCGACGCAGGTTCTACAACGCCCGGTTCCTTGTCGGCCGGTTCCCCCGAGGCGTGCAACGGGCCGAACCCGCACGGGAGAAGGCATTATGAGCCTGCTCATCCTGCGCAACCTCCTGAAGACCTTCGGCGGGCTGGTGGCAATGAACAGCGTCACCTTCAGCGTGGACGAAGCCAGCATCGTCGGGCTGATCGGCCCCAACGGGGCCGGGAAGACCACGACGTTCAACATCATCACCGGCAATTACCGCCCCGACTCCGGCGAGGTCATCTTCGATCGGAAGGACATTACCGGCAGGCCCACCCACAAGATCGTGGAATTGGGCATCGCCCGGACGTTCCAGAACATCCGGCTGTTCCAGGACATGAGCGTCCTTGAGAACGTGCTGGCGGGATGCCATTGCCGTATGCGGGCGGGGCTGTTCCCCTCCCTCTTCCGACCCCCGCGCAGCGCAGCGAGGAACGGCAGGCCGTGGAACGCGCCATGCGCGAGCTGGCCTTCGTCGGGCTGGACGACCAGTACGCCAACCTTGCGGGGAACCTTGCCTACGGCAGCCAGCGCCTGCTGGAGATCGCGCGGGCGCTGGCCTCGGAGCCGCGCTTCCTCATCCTCGACGAGCCGGCCGGGGGCATGAACGATCAGGAAACGGCGGATCTCATGCTGCTCATCAAGGCCATCCAGAAGCGGGGCATCACCATCCTGCTGATCGAGCACGACATGAACCTTGTCATGCGCGTCTGCGAAAAGATCGTCGTGCTGGAAAACGGGGCCCTTATCGCCGAAGGCACTTCCGCCGAGATCAAGAGAAGCCCGCGGGTCATCGAGGCCTACCTCGGCGCGGAAGACTAGGGGCTGTTGACGCTGCGGAGGGAACAGCCTGTTTTCCCGGGGCAGCGCATGTTTTGAACCGGCGTGCCGCCCCCAAGCGAAACCGCCCCGGCGCGGATGCGCGCCGAGGCCACCCCGCCGCGGGCGGGACAGGGGAACGCCCCGAAGGAGTCGTATGAGCGAGGCCACCACCTATCTGGAATTGCGCGACCTGCGCGTGAGCTACGGCAAAGTGGAAGCGCTGCACGGCATCAGCGTACACGTCGAACAAGGCGAGATCGTCACCATCCTCGGCGCCAACGGGGCGGGGAAAACCACTACGCTCACGACCATCAGCGGGCTGAGGAAACCGAGCGGAGGAAGCATCCTTTTTCAGGGCAGGCCCCTGCACACCATACCGAGCCATGAAATCGTGCGGCTGGGCATTACGCAGTCCCCGGAAGGGCGGCGCGTCTTCGGTACCCTGTCCGTACGGGAAAACCTCGATCTGGGGGCCTTCACGAGCAAGGACAGAGGCCGTTCCGCCAAGATACGGAAATGGATATTCGACCTCTTCCCCCGCCTCGCGGAACGGGAAGGACAGCTTGCCGGAACCCTCTCCGGCGGCGAACAGCAGATGCTCGCCATCGCCCGCGCGCTCATGGCCGACCCCAAGGTGCTGCTCCTCGACGAGCCGTCCCTCGGCCTTGCGCCGCTGCTGGTGCGCTCGATCTTCGACTCCGTGCGCAAGATCAACCGCCAGGGCGTGACCGTCATCCTCGTGGAGCAGAACGCCCGCGCCGCCCTGAAGCTCGCCTCGCGCGGCTACGTCATCGAAGTGGGCAGGGTCGTCATGGAAGACGCCTCGGAAGCGCTGCTCGCCAATCCGGACGTGCAGGCGGCCTACCTTGGCGGTGGGCAGGAAAACGGGCAAGAAAACTGAGCCCCCACCGGGCAAACCAAAAGCGGAACGCGATATGGCGTTCCGCTTTTGGTTTGCCCAGCAACCTTCTTACAGGCAAAAAAAGTCCTTATTCCTTCCTCGAGGGCCCTTCCCTCCTACGCTGCCATGCCCCGGCATCCGCCGCCCTTCCTCTAAGCAGAGTGCCGCGCTCAAGCGGCCTATAGCCCCTTAGCCCTGTTGCGGGAAGCGTTACCCGCCCGATCCGGCGGTGCGGCTCCATTCCGGGGCGTGCCCATACTCCCCTGAAGGCGGCATGGGCACGCCCGCATCTTTTCCGGCTATACCCAGTCGTCGTCTTCGGCGATGGGCGTGAAGCCGCGCCGGATGGTATTTTCCGTCACACAACGCGGGTCCATGAACTGGATCAGGTAGTCGGGGCCGCCCGTCTTCGAACCGACGCCCGACATGTTGAACCCGCCGAAGGGCTGACGGCCCACCATCGCGCCGGTACTGCCCTTATTGAGATAAAGGTTGCCCACCCGGAACTTTTCGCGCGCCTTGGCGAGGTTTTCAGGGCTGCGTGAGAACACGGCCCCGGTCAGGGCGAAGCGTGTGGACAGGGCAAGCTCAAGGGCCTCGTCGAAATCCTTGGCCCGCATCACGGCGAGCACCGGACCGAAGACCTCTTCCTGCGCAATGCGGTGTTCCGGCATGACATCCTCAACGATCAACAACGGCACATACGCGCCCTTGTCCGGCAGATCGGAGCGCTTGACGAGCGTCTTCCCCTCGGCTTCGGCGATCTCGATGTATTCGAGCACGTTCTTTTGCAGGGAAGCGTCGGCCAGCGGGCCAAGGAAGTTCTCCGGGGTCTCGGCGGGGCCGATCCGCAGGGATTGCGCCGCCAATGCCAGACGCTGGACAAAAGTGTCGTAGATGGCGTCGAGCACGATCACGCGCGAGCAGGCCGAGCACTTCTGCCCCTGAAAGCCGAAGGCCGAATACACGACCTGCGACACGGCTTCGTCAAGGTCGGCGTCGTCGTCCACGATGGTGGCGTTCTTGCCGCCCATTTCCGCGATGACCCGCTTGACCTGCCGCTGGCCCGGCTGCACCTTGGCCGCCTTTTCCACGATGTGCAGGCCCACATCCATCGAACCGGTAAAGCAGATGAGGCTGATGTCCGGGTGTTCCACCAGATAGTCGCCCATGACGGAGCTCTGGCCGGGGCAATAGTTGAAGACCCCGGCGGGGAGCCCCACTTCCTTGAAGATTTCCACAAGATTGTAGCCGATGGCCGAGGACAGGGACGAAGGCTTGAACACCACCGGGTTCCCGGTGACGATTGCGGCCGAAACCATGCCCATCGCAATGGCGAAGGGGAAGTTCCACGGCGCGATGACGGCGGCAACGCCCTTGGGCTGGTAGAACAGGACGTTGTGCTCGCCGGGCGCGCGGCCCATGCGCCGGGGCACGCTGAGGCGGAGCATGTCGCGGGCGTAGTATTCGAGGAAGTCGATGCCCTCGCCCACGTCGCCGTAAGCCTGTTCCCAAGGCTTGCCGACCTCCAGCGTCTGGAGCGCCGCCATTTCGTAGATACGCCGCCGGGCCACGGCGGCGGCCTTGTGCATGTACTGCGCACGTTCCAGCGGCGGGGTGTCGCGCCACGCGGGGAAGGCGGCCTTGGCCCCGGCAAGGGCGCGGTCGATCTCTTCCCGGCCCGCCTGGCATACTTGGGCCAGCACTTCGCCGGGATCGGCGGGGTTGACCGTCGGCAGCAGGGTTTCCGTGACCACATCCTTGCCGTCGATGTAGAGCGGCAGGGTCCGGCCCTCCGCCGCGCGTACCGCGGCGATGCCCTGCGCATACGCCTTCCGCTTTTCAGGGATGGTGAAGTCCACCGGTGCCTCGTTCCTGAACGGCGGGAAGGGCCCTTCCTCCTTTGGCGGTGCCTTCTCCTGCCGGGCGGCGAATTCACGTTCCAGCGTGACGGCTGGGTTTTCCATCAGCAGCTCGACCGCCGCGCCGTCCGCGAAGCTCTGGCGCAGGAAGGATTCGTTGGCGGTGTTTTCCAGCAGGCGGCGCACGAGGTAGGCCATGCCGGGGATCAGCTTTCCGTAGGGGCAATAGAGGCGCACACGGCCCGCCACGTTGCGCAGACCCTTGCGCACGGGTTCGGCCATGCCGTAGAGCACCTGAAATTCATAACGTTCTTCGGGGACGTCCAACTGCCGCGCATACTCCATGACCGCCGCGATGCTGCGCACGTTGTGCGATGCGCACGCGAAATAGACGATATCGTGGTTCTCGAGGATGAGGCGGGAAATTTTCTCATGGGCCATGTCGCTTTCGGGCTTGTGCGTCCACACCGGGACGGGCCAGTCGCACTGCTTCGCGAGCACGGTTTCCGCGTCCCAATACGCCCCCTTGACCAGCCGCAGGGCGATGGGCAGCTTTTCCTTTCTGGCCCAAGCGATGAGATCGCTGACGGCCTGTTCCGTATCCTTCAGATAGGCCTGCTGGACAAGGCAAAGATGCGGATAGTGGCGGAATTCCGGGGCGGAACGCAGGCGCTTGAACAGCTCTACGGTGATCTCGCGGTATTTGAGCTGTTCCATGTCGATGCACATGAACCCGCCCATATCGATGGTTTTCTGGTAGAGAGGGGCCAGCCGCCGGTAGATGCCTTCCACGGAATCCTCCAGCGCTACGGGGTTCGCCCGTGAATAGAGGGCCGAAGGTTTGATGGAAATGTTCACCTTGGGCATGGATCCCCAATCCATCCCGTTGTCAGGCCCGTTCCCGGGCAGGGCGGGCCATTTCTTCTGCTCCTCCGCCAGCGCGTCCAGTACCTCATGGTAACCGGCGGCATAGGCGTCGCTTTCCTCCTCGTTGACCGAGGCTTCGCCGAGCAGGTCGACGGTAAAGGCGAAGCCGTCCTTGCGCAGTTTGGCCAGCCCTCCCATCGCCTCCTTGACGTTCTGGCCGATGATGAACTGGCGGCCCATACTCTCGATGTTGGAACGGATGGCCCCGCCCATGATCTTGGCGGTCAGCGCGCCGCCGAGCCCGGCCTTCCCCGCGCCCCAGCGCAGGACTGAGGGCACTTCGGAGCCGCTGGAGGCGAAATACTCGCGGATATGCCGCAACAGGGATTCCGAGGTGTTCAGGTAGGGCAGCACGTCCACGAAGCGGAACAACTGCACCTTGAAGTCCTCGTTTTTCATGGACCAGTCCATGACTTTTCCAGTCCACCAGCCCTTGTTGAAGATGGAAGGGGCCTCTCCGCTGATGCTGTTGAAGAATTCTTGCCCACGCTCTACGATTTTCTGTTCAATCTGCTGATCCATGAAGAACTCCTTTCGCATTGAAACGGGAAGTATGTCGTCGGATCACAAAAAACTGTCGAGGCTGGCATCCTCGGAAGCTCACCCCCCTGCGGCCAGAATGGGGCAGGATAGCCTGCACCGTAAGGAAAACGTCCAGCAATGCCGCTCAAAGCCGCATAAAGGGCGTTATAAAAAGGTATAAAGAAAGGCTCTGCCTCTCCTGCAAGGATTATTGAAGAGACATTATTCCTTATAATGATTGTTAATGTAAAACGCTCACTTGATCAATCTGAATAAAAAAATCACATAAAGAATGAGCGTCAAAGAATACTAATAAAATCTTTTTCCGAAATTTTCATACCATATACTTATCATATGGACATTTTCGGCGGTTCTTTTTATATTTTTGCTAGGTATCTTTAGTCTTGAATGGATGTGTTCAAGAACCATACTTCAATTCCATGGACAGTTTTATTCTTTGCATAGAATCAAGGCAGTTGAAAAACACTATGCCGTTTATGGACACTTTCCTCCATTTCAGGGAAAGAACGGCAAGCAGCAGACGTGGAGCCGTATTCGGTGCCGACCGTGAAAAGGTTGGCAAGAAGCGGAACAATGAAAGCCCGGATAGTGCCATCCCTTCACGGAGCGGGGGAGCCAGCGTCTCGGGAAGCCTTGCCCCCATGCGTAATGGGAAAGAAGTCGAACCTTGCTGACGGCGACAAAGCTCTCCGCTCAAAGCAGCTTTTGCGCAACGACGCTTCCGAAGGAGCCGAGTTCACGGATGACGGTTACGCCAGCCTCCTCAAAGGCCGCGATCTTGTCCTCGCCCCGGCCCGACGTGCCGCTGATGATGGCCCCGGCATGGCCCATGCGCTTTCCGGGTGGGGCGGTCAGACCCGCAATGAACCCGAATACCGGTTTCGGATAGCGGCTTGAGCGGATATATTCGGCCGCGCGCTCCTCGGCGTCGCCGCCGATTTCCCCGATGAGGCACACGGCCTCGGTTTCCGGGTCGTCTCCGTACAGCTTGAGCAGGTCCACGAAGCTCAGCCCGTGGATGGGGTCGCCGCCAATGCCGACACAAGAGCTTTGCCCGAGCCCCGCCGCCGTGAGCTGGTGCACGGCCTCATAGGTCAGCGTCCCGGAGCGGCTCACCAGCCCGACGCTGCCGGGGCGGTGGATGTAGCCGGGCATGATCCCGACCTTGCACTTGCCGGGGCTGATGATTCCCGGGCAGTTGGGGCCCACGAGCAGCGTGCCGCGTTCCCAGAAGAAGGCTTTCACCCGCACCATATCCAGAACCGGGACGTACTCGGCGATGACCACCACGAGCCTTATGCCCGCCTCCGACGCTTCACAGGCCGCGTCCGCCGCCAGCGCCGCGGGCACGAACGCCACGCTGACGTCGGCCCCGGTTTCGCGGACGGCCTGCCTCACCGAATCGAACACCGGCACGCCGAGCGTGGACTGCCCGCCCCGCCCGGGGGTCACGCCGCCGACC
>NZ_JH114233.1:394967-409634 GCF_000224655.1 Bilophila sp. 4_1_30 | reverse complement strand
ACGCCGCCAACCTTGCCCCTGCCCCCGGCATGGATCTGCGCTTTGACCACCCATACCGGGCCGGGCAGATCCCGTGCGGCCTGCTCCGCTTCTCCGGGCGTGGCGGCAAGCCGTCCCTCCGGCGTGGGTACCCCGTATGCGCTCAAGAGCCTTTTCGCCTGATATTCGTGGATATGCATGGAAGTGCCCCCTGTTATGAATGGTGCCCCGTCCCTTTGTTTATCCTTTTTCCGTACGCACAGGCGCCGCTCAAAGCGCCGACAGCCCGGATCATGGGCAACCCGCCCCCACGGTGGACCGACAGGTGCCTTTGCAGCAAAACGCGCCCATTGGGGCCGCCAAAACCTTGCGGCAAGGAAGGTGCCCCTTCCGCCCGCCCGTGCATAAGAGGCGGGAGACGTCAGGGGCAAACGCCTCCGTGCGGGTACCGCATCAATCGCTCAACGGTTCCGCAAGCTCGACGCCAAGATGCAGGGCCCGCAAATTGTCCTCGTGGTGTGCCGCCGGGAAACGTTCCGCCAGCACCATCTCGATCGAGCCGATGCGCACCGCTCCGGTCAGCGTCACGAGCGCTCCGAGCACGACCACGTTGTACGAAACCGCCGAACCGAGGCGTTCCCTGACCGCGCCCCAGAGCGGCAGGCCCTTGAACTGCGCCTCCACCTTGCGGCCCGGATGCACGAGCTCGGTATCATAGATGCACAGCCCGCCGGGGCGGATCAGCGGCAGGTACTTGGCGCAGGCCGCATCGGTGAGCGCTACGAGGATGTTCGGCTGCTCCACCTTGGGGTAATAGATAGCCTTGTGCGACAGGATCACGTCCGAACGCGTGGCCCCGCCGCGCGCTTCAGGCCCGTAGGATTGTGATTGCACGGCAACGAGGCCTTCATATTTCACAGCGGCTTCGGCCAGCAGGATCGCCATGGTGATCACGCCCTGGCCGCCGGAACCGGACAACAGGAAACGGGAGACTGCATACGCTTTTTCCATGACTCACTCCTGATGCTGGCTGGCGATGATCGAGGCATAGCGGGCGCAGTATTCGGGCTGATCCTCATCCGTAAAAATGCCGCGCGGTACCAGCGTGGGGTTTTCCGCCAACTTCGGGGAGCCCACCGGAGCCGTATGGTCGCGGTACCGCTCCATCATCCGTACGGCGTCGCCGAGCTTGTTCTTGCGCCCGAAGTACGTGGGACACTGGCTCAGCACCTCCACGACAGCGAAGCCCTCATGCTGGAGCGCCTTCTTGAAGATCGAGATCATCTCGCGCATGTGGTAGGTGGTCGTCCGCGCCACGAAGGTCGCCCCAGCGCCGAGGGCCAGCCGCACGGTGTCGAACTCGCGGTCGATGTTGCCGTAAGGCGCCGTCGTCGCGGACACCCCGATCCCGGAGAGCGGCGAGTACTGCCCTCCGGTCATGCCGTAGATGCGGTTGTTCATGACGATCGCGGTGAGCTTGATATTGCGCCGCGCCGCGTGGATGAAATGGTTGCCCCCGATGGCCAGCGCGTCGCCGTCGCCCATCGGTACGATGACGTGCAGATCGGGCCGCGACATCTTGATGCCCGTGGCGAAGGCCAGCGCCCTCCCGTGCAGCGTGTGCATGGTGTGGAAGTCCACGTACCCCGCGATGCGGGCCGAACAGCCGATGCCGGACACCATGACGAGGGACGAGGGATCATAGCCCAGATCGTCCACGCTGTGCAGCATGGCGTTGAGCACGTGCCCGTGGCCGCAGCCGGGGCACCACAAGTGCGGAAAGAAGCGTTCCCGGATCAACGAGCGGATGGCCATATCAGAACCCCCTTCCTTCGATCACGCGCATGACCTTGCCGATGTCGGTGGGCGTGATGAGCTGCCCGTCCACCCGGTTGACGAGGAACACCCTATCCGGCTTCCAGGCCGCCTGCCTGACCTGCGCCATAATGTGCCCCATGTTCATTTCCACCACGTAGACGTTGCGCGCCCCCTCGGTGCGGTCGCGCACGAGTTCCGCCGGGAACGGCCAGAGGGTCTGCAATTCCAGCAGGCCCGCCCGGATACCCTTCCCGCGCAGCGTATGCACAAGGTGCAGGGCACTGCGGGCCGCGCTGCCGTAGGAGACGAACACCTGCTGCGCATCGTCGAGGAAGTATTCCTTCCAGCGGGCGATCTCGGCGGCCTTGGCCTCGATCTTGTCCACAAGGTGATAGAGGAGCTTGTTGACGGCCTCGGGCTGTTCCGTGGGAAAACCCCAGATGTCATGGTAGAGGCCGGTCACATTGTAGCGGTGCACCCCGCCGAAGTCGGACATGGGGAGCCGGCCGTCCTCACGGGGCAGGTACGGGTAATAGTTGACCCCGGCCTTCACCGAGGTGCGGAGCCGCTCCACCACGGGCAGTTCGCCGGGTTCCGGCATATCGAGGCGCTCGCGCATGTGGCCCACCACCTCGTCGAACAGCAGGATCACCGGGGTGCGGTAGGTTTCCGCCATGTTGAAGCCTTCCACCGTCATGGCAAAGACGTCCTGCACCGAAGAAGCGGTCAGCACGATGATCGCATGGTCGCCGTGCACCCCCCACCGGGCCTGATTCACGTCGCCCTGCGCCACCTTCGTGGGCAGGCCTGTGGACGGCCCGCCGCGCTGCACGCTGGTCACCACACAGGGGATTTCCCCCATGATCGCGTAGCCGAGGGCCTCCTGCATGAGCGAAAAACCGGGGCCGCTGGTCGCAGTCATGGCCTTGTCCCCAGCCACCGACGCCGCGCACACGGCGCACAATGAGGAAATCTCGTCCTCCATCTGAATGAACCTGCCGCCCACATGCGGCAGCTCCTCGGACAGCAGTTCCGCCACCTCTGTGGACGGGGTGATCGGATACCCCGCGAAAAAACGCAGCCCCGCATAGAGTGCCCCACGCACGCAGGCTTCGTTGCCCTGAGTAAACAGAATGCCCTTTTCGCCGTTCATGCGCCCTCCCCGGATTCGCCCGGTCCGTCTTCCCCAAGGCACTCCACCGCCAAGTCCGGGCAATACAACTCGCACAGGCCGCAGCCCACGCACAGCGCGGGGGCATATTCAGGTTTCCCGTCCCCGTCCAGCGAAAGCGCACCCGAACGGCAGAACGCCACGCACACCCCACAGCCTTTGCACCATTGCAGATTGATGAGGACTTTCATACGCCTACCCCTTGGGACGCCCTCCGGCATCCCGCCGTTGCAGATCCCGTACCCCCTGACAGCGCCCCCCCGGAACCGCCGCCGCACTGAACCGACTCGAATCTTTCCGACCGCAGGCCGCGCATTCCCAACCGTCGGCTCCGGCGGAACACCTACCGGGGAACAGGCTTCATCCGCTGGATTCGCCACCCCCCGCCATATCTTGTGTTTTTGCCCATGATACACAGGAGTTGCATCATCATTAGCCGGGACTTGCGCACGGCCCTTCCCCGTTGCGGCAAATCCAGCAAGCGCAACTGTTCCGCTCCGAACAGGACGGCGGAAACCCCTCTATGAGGACGGGAGGCCCCGCCTCCGCCGACTCTGCCCATAACGGTACGGAATCCGCCCCGCTTCCCGTTCGCCTGACGGAAAACGGCCTGACAACCGGCACGGGGAAAAGGAAAGGCTCCAAAGGGATTCGCAGGCATGGGGGGACTCCCCATCACGGAGACAAGCCGCCATGCGGTACGGGCACAGAAACGATGCGGGGATTCCGGTACAGCTCAAGGTATCTGGCGAAACCGCCGAGACAAGCCTCCTTCGGAAGGGGCGGCCTTGGAACCTTTTCCGGCCCTGCTCCGGGTTCTCGCAAGAAAACGGAACAGGAGCACATACCTTATATCGTATATATCGCTTTGGGAGGGCGATTCTTTTGCTGAATCGAGTAAAAATACTGAAAAAGAGGTATTATGAAGCGGAAAAAGAGGAAATTTCACCCTATACTGAGGTGAAACGAAGAGTAGAGAAGTGATTTCAGGCCAGTAAGAGTTCTCCCTATGGCCTTACAACGGAGCATTAAGCCATACGTAGCACAAAATCAGACTACGTCAACGCCTTTTTGAATATGTCTCTATATTCACAATGATCATCCCAAAAGCCGGGAACGTCGTTGCATGACATCACACGGAACGGGGGAGGGGCCGCGCGGATTCGAAGCCGTACAGGAACCCGTTTCTGCGCCGCCAAAGCCATCGGAGAGGGCCGCCTGTCGCGCCACCCCGCAAGGCTCCGTATCCGCACAGCGCCAGTATCCCAAAACCGGGCATGGTTTTGCTCCTCAGTCCATAAATATGCGACAGGGCGCATCCCTTGCTCGCTTTCCGCTATGGCGCTTATGGAGGAAAATAAGCAACTGGGAAAAATACCACTACCGAACAGGCACAGTTTTCCAGAACGGGGCACCCTGTGAAACACAGCATCCACTCAGCCTTGTTTCCGTCGAACCCTTCTTTTCCGGCAAGACGGAGCCCTTCCGTCATTATCGACAACACGCTGGACACGACCTCGGCAGATCTAACCATCAGGGTTTGTCGCAGACATCCTGCCTGAGCGGTTTTCCTGACTTTATCCCCATCCATGGCACGTGTGGCGAGCCCCCCGATCCGTCCTGATCCCGCTGTACGGATCGAAGTACGGAGCCCCTAGCCCCCTTGATCCGGCCCGCACATGCGGGCAAATGCCCACCCCGTCCAACCGTTCGGATGAATCCGCCACAAGACGCAACCGCAGGACTCAATCCACCGGAAATGCTATGCTATCACCAAGGGCTCCACCATAAAACCCTATCTATCTCCGGCGACGTGGCCACATCCAGCCGATGACTCCGGGATTTAGGAATATTGCCATCATCTTCAGCTCGTGCGGGGCAGGCCAATGCGCGAGGTCAGGTTTCCCTGCGCGTCGAAGGCCAGTTCCCGCAACGGCCCAAGTACTTCGAAACGTCCGGTATCGGCCAGCTCCGGCAGGATGGCTTCGGATACATAACAATCCGCAAGGTACAAGGTATTAGGGATCAAGATCAGCCGCGTTTCGGTGAGCGGGACGCTTCGCAGGCAAAACATCATGGTTTCCAGCGTTTCCCGATCCGTATCGAACCACAGGGGCGTGAACGCGCGGGTGACGAACGTAGTGGTGAGGTTATTCAAATACGTGGCCTTACGGTCGATCTTGTCCACCAGCCTGCGGGTCACGAAGTCCACAAGGCCCACGCCCGTAGCGTTGCCGTGCGAGGCTTCCGAAAGGTCCAGTACCGAAACGTACCGGATGCGCGGGCTTTCCATTTCCGGTTCGCCCGTAATGCGCAGCCGTCCGATGATATTGGTGTCGACTCCGGTTCCACTGAAATTCTTCCCCATTTCCTCCACGATGAGGCCGTGCAGCCTGTCCGTGGGCAGGGCGGGCATGAGCGACTTCGACCACGCCAGCAGCCGGATTTCTTCCTCGATGAGCGCCTCGGCGGGAATCGCCTTGATGCGCGCGGTTTCCTCATAAGCGTTTTCGACGATGGCCACCCCGCCAAGCACGGGCATCTTGCCGAGGATCACCTTGGTGACCTCCACCAGAAGGCGGGCAAGTTCGGCCTGCCCAAGGCTGTGGAACTGCCCTGCCCCGCCCGGTCCGCCAAGGCCCACCACGAGCTTCTTGCACAGCCCGCTCTCCACGCAGCCCTTGAACGACGTGTGCGTTTTCACCCGGTTGATGGGGATGATGGCGTCCACACCGAATGCCGACTCCAGCATGTACGCCACAAGTCCGCCGGGCGTTTCCCCAATGGCGCGGGTCACATCACAGGTGATGACCGGCGCGCCGAGGCGTTCCTCCATGATACCGAGGCTATCCAGCACGTCCTTTTGTCCCTGACGGGTACCGCCGCCGTGGCTGCCCATCGCCGCCAGAAGCACCGGGGACGCGCCGCAGCCGCGCACAGCTTGAACGGCGACTTCCAGCATGGTCAGGATGTTCTGGATTCCCCGGCTGCCCACGGTCAGCCCCACCGTCATACCTGGCCTGATCCGGGGCGTGAGCACCTGCATCTGTTCGCGCATTTCCACTGCTACATCGTCAACACGCGGACGGGCGAAGGTCTGCCGGATACGCGCCATCTTGGGCAATGGGCATCGGGTTTCTGTCATAGGGGCCTCGCTTCTTTGGGGTAGAACACCCCATTGAGGGAGAAAGCGCCTTCCCGCCGGATGTAGTTTCAGCGGCGTTTCCCCAATGGGGGAAGGGGCTGTGCCATATATCAAAAAACAAATAAAAATAGTGTATTATACTGAAATATCCACCACATCGAGCCAATGGCGTACGGTCACGCCGGAAGGGGCTGCGGAAGCCAGTTGCAGCGTACAGCCGCTGCATCCGGTGATGATATGACGGCAGTCCGCGAAGCCTTCCACGCACCGGCGGCCAATGGCGGCGGACACGTCAGCGTCGGTCATCTTGAGGATACCGCCCATGCCGCAGCACAGTCCCGTACCTTTCATGATAAGGGGGAACGCCTGCCTGAGGAACGGCAAATCAGGGTCGTCCTCACCCCAGTGACAGGGTTGATGGTAGCCAATACGGGCCGGAGCGTCGGGCACGGTCTCAAAGACAGGTGCCGTCAGGAGAGCTGAAAGGCCCCGTACCTGCGGTTTCCACAGCGCGGCCTCTTCGGGTTCCATGCCGCCCTCTTCGGCATAGGCGTCAAGACCGTGTTTGCACGAGGCGCAAAACGCGGCTATGACTGGGCGGCCCATATCCCGCCAGCGTTCGATGTTCCGCCGCCGGACTTCGGCCTGTGCCGCAAACAGCCCCGCATGGTGGAGCGTGCCGCCGCAGCAGGTGAATCCGCCGCCGTCGAGAACCACATAGCCCCAGCGCCGCAACAGCGTCTCAGCCCGCGCAATCCAATCGGGGCGGGCGTTGCGCGCCGTACATCCGGCGAACACAGCCACGGGCGTCCCCACCCCCACCTGCACGGCGGGCTTGATCCGCACCCACGGCGCGGCGGGCTCCTGTGGCAACAGGGCGCGGGCGGTTTCCAACGACGAACCGCCCGGCAGGAAAGGCAACGAGGCGATGCGTCCGGCAAGCGGCCAGAGCGGGCCAACCCGCCGAATCCAGATATCCCAGACAAACTGGGTCCAATGGGGATGCTGCGAACGCAAATCAGCCAGCAGCTCGCTGGTGGAGAGCTTGCGGGCACACCGGCGGGCGCACCGTCCGCAGCCCGCGCACAGCCGGGAAAGCCTGCGGATCGTCTTCCAGGGCAGGGGCGTCTCGCCCGCCCCCCAGCCGTCCAGCGGTTCCATGAGCAGACGTTTTCCCTTTGGGGAGTATTCCTCCCGGCGGTAAAGGGCGAAGATCGGACAGACATCCAGACAATCGCCGCACTGTGTACATCCCCGCTTCATAGGCAATCCTCCGGAACGGTGCGCTCCGTGCTGAATCGAAACATGTTACCCCATCCCACGCGGGGCCTGCCCGCAAGGAAAACAAATCCCCTTCCGGTGCTTCACGGCCAGAACGTACCGCTGCATTACTGCGGACTGTCTAGGGATGCCCGCCCCGCATCCTTTCCGCTGCGGAACCCCTACTGTCGGTACTGCCTCAGTAGCCCTTGCCGGGATTGAGGATTCCTTGGGGATCGAACAGGCGGCGGACCGCACGCATAGCTTCAAGCTCGTCAGCGCCGAGCTGCTTGCCCACATCCTTGAGGCAGCCGCCTCCGTGCTCACCGGAAAGGCTCCCGCCGAATTCGAGCGCTGCGTCATCGAGCTCGTGATGGGCCGCCGCCGTGCGCCGCGCGTCGTCGGGGTCGGACGCGTCGTAATGCAGGTTGGCGTGGATATTGCCGTCTCCGGCGTGCCCAAAACCGATGAGGCGCTTGCCGTGACTGGCGGCGATAGCCTCGAAACGACGCACGGCCTTGAGGAGCGAACCGCGCGGCACGGCCATATCCCCGCCAATGCGATCCGGGCCGAGCACATAGGCTGAGGAGCTGACCCGGCGACGAAATGCCCAGAGCCGATCTTCCTCTTCCTTTCCGACGCCCTGCATACTCCAAAGCGCGTCGTCAAGCTGTGCGGCGAGGCGGGCGTTTTCCAGCGGCACCGTCTCCCGGCTGCCGTCCATCTGGAAGAGCAGCAGCGATCTGACCGTATCCGGCCACGGCACGTCGCCGGTTCTGGACAGGATTTCCAGTACGGTTTCGTTCATGAATTCCACGGCACAGGGCAGGATGCCCGCGGCGAAGACCTTGCTCATGGAGGAAAGCGCCGCGTCGAGCGAGAGGTAGCCGACAAGGACCGACGCCGAGGATTCGGGCTTGGGAAGGAGTTTCAAATACAGCTTGGTGACAATGCCGAGCGTGCCCTCGCTGCCCACGAACATACGGGAGATATCCAGCCCGATCACGTCCTTGTGGGTCCGCCCGCCGAGTTTGAGCAGCTTCCCGCCGGGGAGGACGGCCTCCATGCCGAGCACGTAGTCCCGCGTGACCCCGTACTTGACCGCGCGGAGGCCCCCGGCGCAGGTCATCACGTTACCACCCACGGACGTGGCCTTACCACTGGCGGGATCGGGCGGGTAAAACAACCCCTTTTGTTCGCAGGCCTGCTGAAAGGCCAGCGTGTTGACGCCCGGCTCGATGACCGCCACAAAATCTTCACTGGAAATATCAAGGATGCGATCCATGCCGAGCATGGACACAACCACCCCCGCCCTGGTGGGCACGCACCCCCCGGAAAGGCTGGTTCCCCGCCCGCGTGGATGGATAGGGATGCGTTCGACCTCGGCCCAGCGCATCAGTTCCCGCACCTGTTCGACCGTACGGGGGCGCACCATCGCCAGCACGGGGCCTCTCCTGAGGCTGGCGTCCGACGCGTATACACGCAGCGCGTCTTCCTCGAACGCCGCGTCATCCTTGAAAAGCGCTTCGAGAAAAGAACGCTGTTCCGGCGTGAGGGCCGGTTTTGCTGCATTCATTGCCTGCTCCTTGTCGGCGTGCGCCGGAAAAATCGGTAACCTGGCCCCGGTGGGCGCGGCGTGCTCCGTCACGGGGACAATGGGAATTGCATGGGGTTGCCACACTACATAGGACGTTCCCCACCGTCTGGGCAAGCGCCCTTTTCCGCAACACCGCCAGCGGAGAGAAAGCAAATATCCACGAAAAGTATTTTTATGGCAATATATTGTAGTTTAAAGGGGAGGGAGAAAAGGCCTCTGGATCCGATCGGAACACGGGCGCTCGGGGTAAACTGGGCACGGAACGTACTGAAAAAAATTTTTCTTCCATTACAACCGATAAAAGACAATTGAATGCTCCGGGACGTTGCCCCAACAATGAACAAGGTATCCCATTAGGATGGGGTCGGTACAGGGCGGACATGAGGGGAACATTTCGGTCGAGGGCCATGCGTTACTGTATTGTTGCGGTTTGGGTTAGGTTCGGCTTGAGAGCTATGGATAAAAAGTAACATAATATTTATGATTATGAGATAAAAATAAAACAGTGATGTTCTACAATTCTTTTTTCGTTGAATATTCATAAGTTAATGAATCATACAGTCCGCAAAGGCAGAATGTTGGAAGCCCCCCCAAGAGAAGATTCCGGCATTGGAATGGAATGACCGTAAACACCAGTCCGTTAAAGCGTAAACAATGGCCATAGCGAGGAGCCGTGCCCACGGATGGCTTTTTACTAGTACCGAACGGGGACCACAGAGGGAAAAGGGCACACCGGAAGCCTCCGCTCTACCCTGTTACTCGCAAAAAAGGAGACGCCTCACAGGGAAAGCCCTCTGAGACGCCTTACGGGAAGCCCGGCGGCCCGCGCCGTTCCGGGGAAAGGTCAGCGCTAGCTGAGCGAACGTTCGGTATACTCGGAAAAATCGTATGTCGATTGAGGATGTTCCTGCAAGAAGGCCGGCGACGAGACAAGGCAGTTTGCTGTGGCGACATTACAAGCTGTAGGGATATTGTACAGATTGGAAATGCGCAGCAGGGCCTTAACGTCCACGTCATGCGGCTGGGCCAGCATGGGGTCCCAGAAAAAGATCAGGGCGTCGATCTTGCCTTCCGCGATACGGGAACCCATCTGCTGATCGCCCCCGAGCGGACCGGATTTCAGGCACTCCACGGGTGTCGACGGGCTCTCGTCGCCAAGCAGCTCGCGCAACGCCGCGTCTATAAGGCGCCCCGTGGTCCCCGTGCAGGTCAGGCGATGGCCTTTCAGTTCGTTGACATGCTCCCGCGCCCACCGGACCAAATCCTTTTTGCAGTTGTCGTGCGCCACCAGCGCGATATTCATGAAAGCTCCTTTGGAAAAGAAGATAGCAAAGAACGACGCCCTCCCCCCTGCCTGTTCCGAAACGGCGCGGGCGTTCCTGCAAAAGGATACGAGAGGCGCGGACGGAGTCAAGAAAAAGGTTTTCCGTGGTGCCCGGCTACCGCCACAGGCCCTCGACAATCTCACAGCCCTTCCGTTCCAGCGCGCCGTCTACCCAGCCACGATCAAAAAGCCCCCGGCGGGCATTCTCGGTCTTCGCCAGATCCCGCTCATGGGATTGCCGCGCCGCGTCGTACAGACTGGCCGCATCTCCCGACGGGATGACGATGACGCCGTCGCGGTCGCCGAGGATGATGTCCCCGGGCTCCACACTCTGGCCGCAGCACACGACGGGGACGTTGATTTCGCCCGGGCCTTCGCGGTATGGTCCGCCCGGCGTAAATCCCGAGGCATACACGGGCAGCGGAAAACCGCGCAGGCAATCCGCATCCCGGATCGGGCCGTCGACTACAATCCCGGCGAGTTTTTTGGACGCGGCATACCGGAACATGAGTTCGCCCATAAGGGAACGCCCCGATTCCCCACCAGACACGATGAGCACGTCGCCCTCCTCCGCCATGTTGAGGGCTTTATGGATCATAAGGCTATCGCCGGGACGGGCCTTCACGGTCAAGGCCACACCCGACATGGTTCCGACCGGGTCCGAGAGCAGACGCACATCCGGTGCATGGCATCCGCGACCGGAGCCGTGGCGAACGCTCCATAGGCCCGGACCAATTCGGGAGCAGGCAGAGGACGTTGGGTAAAAATGCGAAAACCAACCGACATAAGAACCTCGGGATGGCGGAAGCACCGCTTCCGGTTGCAGCTATCAACGGAAAGGGCCGCACCGCTCGGGGGGAGAGAGCGGCACGGCCCGCCGGGAGAGGCTTTCGTGTATGGGACTCCAATTTCAACGTATCGTTTGAAGCCTCTCCACAAGGCTATCAAGAAAAAGGTAACCAGCAAGGATACCCTTTCCATCAATTTGTTCTGTTTTTTAAGAAAGGTTCCACCGAACTTCTGTCGGATTTAGGCACCCCCGGCCCTTTTTCGGAGATCGTTATACAGTACCTCTGGCAGGTTCACGCCTGAAATCCGGTTTCGTTCCCGCAGCGCGAAACGCCGTTCCCCGGGCAGACGTACGCCTTCTTGTCCGAGCAGGTGCCCGCACAAGACCTCAAGCCGTGCCGAAAAATCAGGATTCAACGGTTTCGGGTCCAGCAGGATGAACGTCTGTCCGATGCCGGGCGCACTTCCCGTGGGCTCAAAAAACGAGCTGGCTTCATAGGCGTGATTGGCACCCGTGAGCGTAGCGGAAAGGATTTCCACCATCAGGGCAAGGGCCGCCCCTTTGGCATCCCCGACGGGAATCATCGTTCCGCCCAGCGCCGCCACCGGGTCCGTGGTCGCCCGGCCCGCCGCATCCAGAGCCCAACCTTCGGGGATCGCCTCACCCCGCTGTTTCGCGCCCATGATCTTGCCCCGCGCCACTTTGCTCAGGGACATATCGATCACCAGCGGATGCTTCCCCTCCCTCGGACAGCCAAAGGCTAGCGGATTCGTCCCAAAGGACGCCTTTGATCCGTTCCACGGAGCCATCGCCGCCGGCGTGTTGGAAAAAATCAATGATATGAGCCCCGCTTCCGCGATCCGTTCCGCATACAGCCCAACCACGCCGCAATGGTGCGACCGGGTGACTCCCAATACGGACACGCCGTTGCGGCGCGCCAGAGGTATGGCCTTTTCCAGCCCCGCCAGAATGGCCGGAAAAGCGAACCCGTTTCCTGCATCCACCAGCACGGCCGCAGGAGCAGGCTGACGCACCAGCGGAATGGCCTGCGCTTTTACCTTGCCTGACAGAGCCTGATCCACATAAAAGGGAATGCGGGAGAACCCGTGTGAGGGGAGCCCATCCAGTTCGGCCCGCACCAGCGCCTCCACGACGCTGGCGGCGGACTCTTCGGGCACGCCCGCTTCCCTGAATACGGCCATGCCCAAATCCTGAAGCTGTTCGGGGGTCAAAATCATGCGGCACCTCTCAGGCATTCGGCAACCTTCCGTGCCACGACGGCGCTGACCCGGACGTTGGATTCACGGGTTACCCCGGCGATATGGGGGGTCAAGAGGCAATTGGGAACGTCCGCCAATGGCGAACCCGCCGGGAGCGGCTCCTTCTCAAAGACATCGACCATCGCCCCGGCGAGCCGACCTGAGCGGAGCGCATCCGCAAGGGCCGCTTCTTCCACAATGCCGCCCCGGGCCGTATTGATCAGCACTGCTCCCGGCTTCATGCGCGCCAGCCGTCCCGCGTCGAAAAGCTGGCGGGTATCAGGCGTAAGCGGTACATGCAGGCTCACGGCATCCGCTTCGGCAAGCAGAGTCTCCAGCGTCACCGGCTCCACGCCCAGCTTTTCCCAATCCGGTGCGTCCGCCGGCAAAAAAGGATCATAGGCCATGACCCGCATCCCACAGGTACGGGCGCGCAGCGCCACGTCCCGGGCGATCCCTCCGAATCCGACAAGACCGAGCACCTTGCCGGATATCTCGCCGCCCACCATACGTTCCCTGGGCCATGACCCGGCGGCGACAGCGAATGTCCCGCAATAGCAGCCTCGGGCGAGCATGAGCAGCCCGGCGAGCACATATTCGGCCACCGCCGTGTTGTTCGCGCCTGTGGCCGGAATAACCGCGATGCCCCGTTCCCGGCAGGCCTTGCAGTCAATATTGTCAAGGCCCACGCCAAGGCGGCCCACTGCGCGCAGACGTGCGCCTTCCAGAAGCGCGCCACGCACCTGCGTCCGATTGCGAACGATGAGCGCGCGGCACCCCGCTGCTGCGGCGGCCAGTTCCTCGGGCCTGTCCACGAGGGTTTTGTCATAAAGAACATCAAACGACGCCCTCAGATCGGCGACGGCGGCCTCATCCATGAACTCTGAAATAACGATTTCTGCCATGTCGTACTCCCGGCCCGCCCGCCTTCCGGGGAAAAAGCGTTCAAGCCATTTGATCTTCTATATTATATAAGATAAAAAGTACTGAAAGATTCTCCGGAGGAACCATGACCCCATCATCGAAACTCACATTCGCTCCACTGTACGAACAGGTGAAAAAGGCCATTCTCAACCGCATCATTGCCGGAGAATGGGGGCCGGGAAGCTTCCTGCCCAGTGAAATCGCGCTCGCTAAAGAATACGGAGTCAGCCAAGGAACGCTGCGCAAGGCCCTCAATGCGCTTACCCGCGAAAAACGGCTGGTCCGCTACCAGGGCAAGGGAACCGCTGTGGCCGTACTCGACGAAGACAGTTCCCTGTTCCCGTTCTTCCTTCTCAGCGACAGGAACGGAAAACGCGTCTACCCGCTTTCACAAATCTACGGCGTGCGGCTCGCCACGCCGTCGGACGCCGAACGGGCGGCTCTCGAGCTTGCTCCGGACGCCAAAGTCATCCACATCGACCGTGTACGTATGCTCAACGATTTCCCGGTCATCAACGAACGGGTCGCGCTACCGACCGCCCGTTTTCCCCATTTCAACTTCGAGTTCGATAAAGTGCCGAACACCCTCTACGAGCACTATCAAATCCATTTCGGCATCACCGTGGCCCACGCCACGGAACAGATCGAAGTCACCATGCCGGACAGCGGAGACCTCAAGCGGCTTAACATAGAGCGGAACCATCCGTTGCTGCTGGTGACCCGCACATCCTTTGACCTTCAGGACCGCCCCGTCGAATTTCGCATCAGCCGGATCAACACGGGCAACCACGTGTACCGCGCCGACCTGCGCTGAACGCGCCCCTTCCGTCCCTGAGCCCCCGAAGCGGGGTTTCGGAGATTCTTTAGACTGATATATTGAAGGCAGGAGGTTTCCCTCCCGCCTTCTTTTTTATAGGGATTCCAGCGATATTAGGCGCTTTCGTACAGACGGGTCATAACGAACTGGTTCTGCTTCAGAGCTTCGGCGGCGGTCATGCGACCGGCGATGGTCTGGAACATCATGTCGAGCAGCTTGTCGCCAGCCTGGTCGAGATTCATTTCGCGGCGCAGGATACCGGACACGTCCACGTCCATGTGTTCGGACATGGTACGGATGGTGCGCGGGTTGGCGGACAGTTTGATAACGGGCACGATCGGGTTGCCGATGATGTTGCCCTGCCCGGTGGGGAAGAAGTGCACCACGTAGCCGGCGGCGGCCACGAGGGTGATCATTTCGGCGGCGGCGGAGGAGGAGTCCATGAACCACAGGCCGGGGCCGGTAGGCGTCACGGCCTTGTCCAGCGTACCGATGACAGGCGCCTTTGTACCGATCTTCTGGATGTTGCCGAGGGCCTTTTCTTCGATGGTGGTCAAGCCGCCTTCGATGTTCCCTTGGTCGG
>NZ_JH114233.1:384705-394273 GCF_000224655.1 Bilophila sp. 4_1_30 | reverse complement strand
TGCTGCCCTGACGGATGGGTTTGACAACCTTCCCGATATCGGTGCCGTACTTGAAGACGGTATCGCCGACATTCAAATCCTTGAGTGCGATCTTGTGTCCGATCGGAATATCATCGAGGACCTTGAACGTAATGGTCTTGTCCTCTTTCATGATCCAGCCAGTCAGTTCCTGACCGGCCTTCACGCCTTCCACGGTGATGACGCCGACGCTGTCGCCGTCTTCATGAACCAGAAATTGCACTGACATGATTGCCTCCTAGGGTTTGGTTCAAATGCGAATCTTCTGTATTATGTCTTATATAAGACTGTCAAGTAAACAACTGATCCTTTCCATGCGAACGTTTTAATATAGATAAATCTATACTTTCTAAAACGTGTCAGGCCAGGGGTTAAGAACGGATTATGAATGTTTCACGGAAACAGGCAACGGACACGGCAGGCTAAAGGAACATCCCCTCAGGTACCGGAACGTTGAGCAGCAGCGTAAAGCCCGCCCATACCAGCAAGCTGAAGCCGATCGCAAATACGATCGCCGTTTGAGCAAGACGCGGCAGGCCGCGGCTGTGATCGCCGAGGATGAGCGTGGAGCCAGCGATGAACCCCATCGTGGTGACGAGGAAGCCGAACACCGGAATAAGCACGGCGTAGCACAAAGAGGTCGCGCAGATGATGCCGATCTTGCACCACGCCACAGCCTCACCGCCTTCGGGTTCGGC
The DNA here is from genome assembly GCF_000224655.1 of Bilophila sp. 4_1_30. Lineage (NCBI taxonomy): Bacteria > Pseudomonadati > Thermodesulfobacteriota > Desulfovibrionia > Desulfovibrionales > Desulfovibrionaceae > Bilophila > Bilophila sp. 4_1_30. Next base: position 393,557 of record NZ_JH114233.1, on the reverse strand, counting down.
GGCCTCACGGGAGCGGCGCCACAACCCCTTGCCGACGAAATACGCTCCGCCCGCGCCGATCAGCATGGTCAGCACTTCGGGAAAGACACGGCTGACCCCTTCCAGACCTTCGTACTGGACAAGGAAGGCGGCGGCGATGGCGAGGAAACCAATCCCCGCGAACAGATCCGTCTTCCAGCCGGGACGGGGGCCTTCAGGAAGCAGAGCGGCGTGCTTACGGTTACGCAGCTTGAGCAGAAACGGCGTCAGCAACGACAAGAGCAGCGCGGCAATGAGCACCTTATTGATCGAGCCTTCGAACATGACGGACATCAGGCCACCGTCCACCGAACGGGACAAGTCCACGCTCTTTCCAAGGTTCTCCTCGATCATCGGCCCAAGGATAACGCCAAGGGCCATTGCACCGGTGTCCATGCCCACCTTGCCGCCAAAGAACCCGACGAGCCCGAAGGCGAGCACCACCCATATATCCACCAGGCTGTTGCTGATGGCGTAGGCCCCGATGAAGGCCAACACCACGATGCCGATGGCGACCAGCGTAAGCCGGATGCTCAGAAGGCGCGCCATACATTGGCACAGCACGAAGCCGACGGGGATCATCAGCAGGTTCACCGCGAACTGGGACATGATGAACGTATAGGCCAGATCTCCGGATGCGGTGAATATCTTGAATCCCGGCTGGATGCCGTGGGCCATGAGCGCCCCGAGGATAACCGCCGCCACCGCGCTGCCGGGGATACCGAGGGTCAGCATGGGGATGAGCGAGCCGCCGATGACCGCATTGTTCGCGCTTTCAGAGGCGGCGACACCCTCAAGGCTCCCCTTGCCATAGCGGGAAGGGTCCTTGTCCCACCGCTTGGACTCGTTGTAGGAGATGATCGAAGCGATTTCGCCTCCCGCGCCGGGAAGCATCCCGATCCACGTCCCGAGCACGGAAGACCGGACGAGGATCGTCTTGCAATGGGCGGCAAGATACCGGAACACCTTGCCGAACGCCCCCTTGTGAGGGTGGTACTCCGCAATGAAGCTCTTGTCCGTACCGATGAGGTACAGTACTTGCGAGAATGAGAACAGGCCGATCATGCAGGGTATTACGGACACGCCCTGCAAGAGGTCATAGGTCCCGAAGGTGAAGCGGGGCGCGCCGGTGTTGGGGTCGAGCCCGATGGTGGAAACCAAGATGCCCACCGCGCCGGAAACGATACCTTTGCCCATGTTGTCCGGGGTCATCACCGCGATGGTGGAGAGCCCGAAGAGACACAGCCAAAAACTTTCCGGCCCGCCGAACTGGAGCGCGAACCGCGCCAGCGAGCCGCCAAGGCAGAGCAGGAACAGCGTGCCCACAATGCCCCCGAAGGCCGAGGACAGAAGCGACGTGTACAGCCCGAGATCCGCCCTCCCCTTCTGGCACAGCGGCCAGCCGTCGAACGTGGTCGCCACGGAGGAAGGCGTGCCCGGCGTGCAGATGAGAATGGCCGAGTTCGCGCCGCCATAGATGGCCCCAGCGTATATCGCGCCGAGCATGATCAGGCCGCTGGTCGGGTTCATGGCGAACGTGGCCGGGACCATGAGCGCCACCCCCATGGTGGCGGAGAGCCCCGGAAGCGCCCCGATGATGATCCCGCCTGTGAGGCCCGCGATCATCAGGATGATGTTCAACGGCTCAAACAGGTGGAGAGTGGCCGGCAAAATGAATTCTGTCATGCGAAACGTCCTTTCGAAGCGGTGCAGCCCTCCGCTCCCCTAGGGGAGCGGAAGCACTATTTCTTGAGCAGCCCTGCTGCGGAAAGGGCCTCTTGAGCGGTCGCCTGCTGCCCGGCGATGTAGGCCGCAAAAGCTTCGCCGTCCATGTATTCGGCGGGCTGCCCGGCCTTCTTCATATCGGCCAGATACTCAGGATCTTCGCAAATCTTCTTGAAGAGCACCCGCAAGGCGTCGAGCTCGGCGGGCTTGATGCCCTTGGGCGCGGCAAAACAGCGGCGGATGTCGGACACCATGTCGATGCCCGCTTCGCGCAGCGTCGGGACGTCGGGCAGGAAGTCATTGCGCTTTTCGGCGGCGACATTGAGCACCCGGAATTCGTCGATGGAACGCATCACATCGTTGATGTTTCCGAAAATCATGTCGATTTCCCCACCGAGCAGCGCCGCGTTCTGGTCTGCGGCACCCTTGTAGAATACACTGGTCAGCTTGGCGTCGGGATACTTTTTGCCGTAGTCGAGGAACATCAGATGGTGGCCCGACAGAGGGCCGACGAGTCCGACGCGGATCTTGCCGGGATTTTTACGAGCTGCGGCGATGATTTCGCTGGTCGACTGGTAGGGGCTGTCCTTGCGGACGGCGATGCACTGGGGATCGTTGACGACCTGACAAATGTACTTGAAGCTGTCAGGGGTGAACTGGGCGTTCTGCGCCAGCGGCTGGAGGATGATGTGGGGGACGTTCAGGCCGCCGATGGTGTAGCCGTCCGGGCGGGCCTTGGCTATTTCCGTGAACCCGATGATGCCTCCCGCACCGGGCTTGTACACGAACACCCACGGCTGCGGCGCATACTTATTCCAGTACTTCTGCATAATCCGAGCCTGCACGTCGCTCGAACCGCCCGCAGTGAAGGCGATGATCATGTTAATAGGTTTCTCGGGATAGGCCGCCGCTGCGGGCATAGCCAGCACCCCCAGCAGACACAACGCCGTACGCAAACAGGACAACAGTTTCATAGAGGCTCTCCTTACTTGTCGGTGATACAACACTCCTGACGCTGTATGACAACGCGCCGTTCCCTGAGCGGGCCATCCTTGAAGCGGTATCAGTTTCAAGAACGCCATTCACGGGGAAACATGATTCCCCGTGGGGTCGCGGGTGGTTCCTTCCGAATCCCGATGTTCCGCCTCCTTTAAGGCCGAGATACTCCGGTTCGGCGCGTATTGTCCCTCTCACTGTGAATCTTTTGTAAGATGTCTTATATAAGATTGTCAAGTGAAAAAGAACACAGATTACCATTTAAATATATAATCATTTGAAATTGAATATTCTTTTTCTCTAAAAAGAAACTACTCACCCCCGTGGCATCGATTGTCCTGGTGAGTACCCTGAAGAGATCGGCACTTCAGCACACTCAGTTTCTTTTTTTCACAAGACAGAACGTCAAAGCGGATTCACTTTGAAACGCCGTTAGAGCGGATTGTACCTCGCTCAAAGCATCATCCGAAGAAAAGCTTGAGCTGCCCCTGCACACTCCAACGCCCTGCCGGATATCCATCCGGCACCAACTGCCTATCCCGTGTAAATAATTACAATAAATACTGCAGGAAACGGATATGCCCTTGTTATGGAGCTACGCGAAACCGCCTCCGGACAAGGAGGCCGGGCCCACCCCGCGCCGTTTCATACGCCACTCGGCTAAAACAAAAAAAGCCGTCCCCGCCTATTGGCATGGGACGGCCCGTATTTCACGAGGCGAAACGCAAAGTGCTTATAGCCCCCATTCCGAAGGCGCGACCCGGTGGAAATCTTCGTTCTGGGCGGCGATGTCGAGGGGAAGGGATTCGAGATCGTCCAGCGCGGGGATGCTCGCCCGGCCGAAAAATTCTCGGAAGTCGGCTATCTTGATATAGCTCTTGCACGAGCGGCAGACATGCACCTGGTACCCCGGTTCGTTTTCCGTCGTGAAATAGTCCAGTTTCTTGGCATCTTCCTCAAGACAGAACGGGCATTGGATGCGCTTGGCCCGGAACGTCGTCCGGCAGTACGAACACGTATGCATCCGCTTTCCGCCCTTGTTGATGTCCCTGCCCTCGTTGCGCGACTGCTCCGGGCCGCTCAGATGCCCGATGAAAGCCGGGCTCCCGCATACCGGACAGTGCCCATGCTGCCAAACGTCGTTTTGCGGGTAGGCGGCGGAAAGTGCTTCGCCCGCCGCTTCGAGCCACGGCTCCATGCTGTTGTACACAAGGAACGGCAGCAAATTGGGCGCGTCGGGCGCTTCCTTGGCCCATGCCTCAAAGGGCTCGGCGTTTTCCAGCATGTAGGCGCGGAACAGTTCTTCGGGCCGGATGTCGCCCCGGATCAGCTTATCCCGGACAAGCTGCGCAGTCGTGCGGAGCTGCGGCAGGGATTCCGCCACTTCCAGGATAGCGCGGAAAAGCTTCTCGGCCCCCTCCGCATCGACGGGGAATTGCTCCCTGGCCAGCAGCGGGGCCCCCTGCCGATGCTCCAAATCGCCGCAGACCAAAGCCGGATCGACGGAAACCGCCAACGAAGCCTTCACCTCACCTTGCAGGCGGCATACGGCCTTTACGAGTTCCAAAAGTTCCTGCGGAAACCACGTTTTATCCTCAAGTGCCGTGAATTTCTTCACCAATCTGTCGTTCTTCGACGCTTCCATCTATCCTCCCGTGCACGGGCGCTGGGCCGGCACCTCAAGAATGCATACGAAAAGACGAGGCCCAAGAGGGGCACCCGCCGCTGATCAACTTCATCCATAACGGCCCAACGGTGTCAGCGCAAGACGTTTTGGCACTCTCCTTTATCCAAGCGCCGGGATCACCTCGTCAAAACGTCCCCGGATCGCCCAACCATGAGCCATATACAGGCACACACGAAAAAACTCTTTCTCACCCGCGTCTGAAAAAGCCCCCTTCCCAGCGGCGGAGGGCTCAATCCTTCCCTAATCGTTCAAGTGTTCCTTGAAGAAAAAGCCTTTTCACCCCAAAAGGAGTTGCGGGGCGATCCCATCGCCTATCGGAATAAGAAGCCGCACAGACGGCAAAACCCGACTCCAGCCCGAAGGATACCGCCGCATGGAGGCCGCACATTCTCCTCTGCGCTGACCCACGGGATACAAAGGGCCTCCCCTGCTCTGCGAAGCCTCAGATACGCAGCCGTTCCGCCTTGCTTCTGTGGGTCAGCGTCGTCCCGTCCAGCTTGCTCATGGCGTCCATCAGGAGGACACGGTACGTCCCCGAACCTCCGTCCACAGACAGCAGTTTCTCATACGCCAGCTCCCCGCAAATCCCCATGGCCGACATGGCGCAGACGCAGGACGGCAAAAGCGCCTGCGGGTCGGCTCCCACGCAGCAGCCGATGACCCCCGCCGACATGCAGCCCGTCCCCGTGATGTTGGCCATCATGGGATGCCCGTTACGGATGGCCCATGCTTCATGGCTGTCCGCGACAATATCAATGGGGCCGCTGATCACGATGGCCGCGCCAGTCTGGGCGCTGACCTTCCGGGCAAGATCCGTGTGCCAGCTCAGATTGCCTTCCGTACTCAGGGCGTCAAGGTTCGCATCCACCCCCTTGGTTGTGCCGATCCCTTCCGCCAGATACGCGATTTCCGAAATATTGCCTTTAATGACGTCAAAACGGACTTCCCGGAGCAACATCGCTGCTGTTTCATTGCGAAAACGGGAAGCCCCCACGCCCACGGGATCGAATACCACGGGGCGGCCCAGCCTGTTGGCCTCCTTCCCCGCCGCCAGCATGGATTGTACCGTCCGCTCGCTGAGCGTGCCTATGTTCAGCACCAGCGCGGAGCAATGCCCGACGATCTGCTCCACTTCACGCAAATCATCGGCCATGATGGGCGAACCGCCCAAAGCCAGCGTCATGTTGGCACAATCATTGACCGTGACATAATTGGTAATAAAATGCACCAGCGGCCTTTTTTGCCGCACGGCGCTCAGTATATTTTCAAAGGGGTTCATCCTTCAGCCTTCCTTTCCTCATCGGCGGGATATCTCTTCAAGCACGCGGCCCAACCATACAGGGCCGTTTTCACCAGACCTCGGCAACCGGCTCCCGGACACCGGCCCGTACAGCGGAAAACCGCCGACCCATCAGAGCCTTTTCAGCGCCTTTTTTCCATGCCGGAAAACCTTGCCTTCAGACGCGAGGCATCCCATGATTTGGTCATCATGTCTATGCCATTCACTCCCCCCTACGCAACCGAGAATGCCCGGGCCTTGCCTGTCCGCCATCCATGTTGCCCATACCATTCAGGCCATAACCCTGGGCGTTTCACTGTAGGGAACCCATTACATTTCGCCAAGACGCCTCCTCCCGTTTTACGGGAAAACCGCCTTTTTCTTCCCCTTATTTTCCGCTTTACAAAGGAATATTTCCACAAGCCCCTTTTTCTCCGAAACAGGATTGACACAAGGCCCATGCTGGACTAGCAGTAGGGTATCTGTAACCAAATCATGCAATGATTTAAACTATATATGCTTACACGAGCATATATCGGCATTCCTGCGGCGGAACCACTGTTTCCGCCCAATATCGGGAGGATCACCATGAGCGTATCACGCCGAGGCTTTCTGAAGTTCGGTCTTGGGGCCGCGCTGGCGGGCGCCGTTTCCGGGCTCGGATTCAACTTGCGCCCCGCTTTCGCGCAGGCCAAGGAATTCAAACTCAAGTGGACGAAACAGACCACGTCCATCTGCTGTTACTGTGCCGTGGGCTGCGGGCTCATCGTCAGCACCAGCACGTCTGACAACCCGCTCGGCAAAGGCCGCGCCATCAACGTCGAAGGCGATCCGGATCACCCGATCAACGAGGGCTCCCTCTGTCCCAAGGGCGCGTCCACGTGGCAGCTTACCGTCAACGATCAGCGCCCCAAGAAGCCACTTTACCGCGCCCCCCACGCCACCGAATGGAAAGAAGTGGAATGGGAATGGGCGATGGAAGAAATCGCCAAGCGCGTGAAGGAAAGCCGCGACAAGTCGTTCACGGAAAAGAACGACAAGGGCCAGCTCGTCAACCGCACCGAAGCCATGGCTTCGTTCGGTTCCGCCGCTATGGACAACGAGGAGTGCTGGGCCTATCAGTCCATCCTCCGCAGCCTCGGCCTGGTGTATATCGAACACCAGGCGCGTCTCTGACACAGCGCCACTGTTACGGCTCTGGCAGAGTCGTTCGGACGCGGTGCAATGACGAATCACTGGAACGATTTGGCGAACAGTGATTGTATCCTCATCATGGGCAGCAATCCTGCCGAAAACCATCCCATTTCCTTCAAATGGGTGCTCAAGGCTCAGGATAAGGGCGCGAAGGTCGTCAGCGTCGACCCGCGCTTCACCCACTCTTCGAGCAAGGCCGACTTCTATGTCCAGCTTCGCGTGGGCACGGACATCGCCTTCCTCGGCGGGATGATCAACTATATCCTGAACAACGACAAATACTTCAAGCAGTACGTCATCGACAGCACCAACGGCCCCACGGTCGTCGGCGAGCAGTTCGGGTTCAGCGACGGCCTCTTCTCCGGCTTCAACGCCGACAAGAAGAGCTACGATAAAAAAACGTGGGCGTTCGAAATGGACGCCAACGGCGTTCCCGTGCGCGACGAGACGCTCACGCATCCCCGTTGCGTCTTGCAGCTTCTCAAGAAGCACTACGACCGCTACACGCTCGACAAGGTGTCCGAGACCACCGGAACGCCCAAGGAAGACCTCCTGCGCGTCTATGAAACCTTCGCGTCCACCGGTGCGCCCGACAAGGCCGGGACCATCATGTACGCGATGGGCTGGACCCAGAAAAGCGTGGGTGTGCAGAACATCCGCGCCATGTCCATCATCCAGCTCCTGCTCGGCAACATCGGCGTGGCGGGCGGCGGCGTCAACGCGCTGCGCGGAGAATCCAACGTACAGGGTTCCACCGACCAGGCGCTCCTCGCGGACATCTGGCCAGGCTACCTGCCCGTGCCCACTTCCACGCTGACGACCCTCGCGGACTACAACGCCACCACGCCCAAGACCAACGATCCCAAGAGCGTGAACTGGTGGGGCAACCGGCCCAAGTACACGGCGAGCTTCCTCATGTCGCTCTATCCCGGCGTGACGCCCGATGTGGCCTACAGCTACGTCCCGCGCCTCGACGCCGACAAGAAGCGGACCGACTACATGTGGATGTCCATCTTTGACCGCATGGTCGAAGGCAAGCTCGACGGCCTGTTCGCCTGGGGCATGAACCCCGCCTGCTCCGGCCCGAACGCCAACAAAAGCCGCGGGGCTATGGAAAAGCTCAAGTGGCTGGTGAACGTCAACCTGTTCGACAACGAAACCGGTTCGTTCTGGCGCGGCCCCGGCAAGGACCCGACCCAGATCGCCACGGAAGTCTTCTTCCTGCCCTGCTGCACGTCCATTGAAAAGGAAGGCTCCATCGCCAACTCAGGCCGCTGGATGCAGTGGCGCTATGCCGGCCCCGACCGTTACGGCGAAACCAAGCCCGACGGCGATATCATGGTCGAAATGATGCTCGCCATCCGCAAACTCTATAAGGAGCAGGGCGGCGCCTTCCCCGAACCGATCCTTGGCCTCGGCATCGACAAGTGGATGGAAGGGCACGAGTTCTCGCCCGCCAACACCGCCAAGGTCATGAACGGCTACTTCCTGCGCGACGTGACCATCGGCGGCAAGCAGTACAAGGCCGGGCATCAGGTCCCCGCCTTCGCCATGCTGCAGGCCGACGGCTCCACTGCCAGCGGCAACTGGCTGCACACGGGCTCGTGGACGGACGAGGGCAACATGATGGCCCGCCGCGACAAAACGCAGACGCCTGAGCAGGAAAAGATCGGCCTGTTCCCGAACTGGTCCTACGCATGGCCCATGAACCGCCGCATCATCTACAACCGCGCCTCCGTGGACAAGCAGGGCCGCCCGTGGAACCCGGACAAGCCGGTCATCCAGTGGCGTGACGGCAAATGGGTCGGCGACGTGGTGGACGGCGGCGGCGATCCCGGCACCAAATACCCCTTCATCATGCAGAAGGACGGCCAGGGCGCGCTCTTCGGGCCGGGCCGCGAAGACGGGCCGCTCCCCGAGTTCTACGAACCGATGGAATCGCCCTTCGAGAAG
>NZ_JH114233.1:381452-384554 GCF_000224655.1 Bilophila sp. 4_1_30 | reverse complement strand
GCAGCGCAGCAACCCCGTGGCGTTCAAGGCCATCGGCGAAGTGCTGGCCGTGGCTGACGAGCGCTTCCCGTTCATCGGTACGACCTACCGCGTCACCGAGCACTGGCAGACGGGCCTCATGACCCGCCGCTGCTCGTGGCTGGTGGAAGCCGAGCCGCAGGTCTTCGCGGAGCTTGATTCGGAGCTTGCCAAGGAACGCGGCATCGGCAACGGCGACGTGGTGCGCGTCAGCAGCGCCCGCGGCAACCTGCTTGCCAAGGCCATCGTGACCAACCGCTTCCAGCCCATGAACGCCAACGGCAAGACCGTGCACATGATCGGCCTTCCCTGGCATTTCGGCTGGCTGGTGCCCAAGCGCGGCGGCGACAGCGCGAACCTTCTCACCGCCGCCGTGGGCGACCCCAACTCCGCCATACCGGAATCCAAGGCCTTCATGGTCAACATCGAAAAGATGCCTGATCAGGATTTGCCGGAGTAGTCTTGAGGAGGGATTAGGAAACCGGGGGAGGGAACTTTTTGTAAAAAGCCCCCTCCCCCGGACCTGCCAGAGCGGCTCGCTCCCCTCCCGCAAAAACTTTGACTGGTGGGGAGGCAGCGCGACGGGAGTTCCGTTGACTGGACGGCTGAAAGGCAAAGGTTCCCTAGTAAATCTCCCTCCGGGCAACCGAAAAAATGTTCGTGGCGAAAATTTTGCCGGGCGGAAAAGCCATTATCCTTTGCAACGGCCCTTCCACCACGTAACAAGAAAACAGCGGCTCCGGGAAACTTCCACCAAGGGAAACCCGCCGGGCCGCCCCAAACGCCGCCCGCCCCGTTTATAAAAGTCTTAGGAGGGGAAAGGGGGAGGTTTGGGGGAGGAAGGGGAAGCCCTTCTTCAGAAGGCTTCCCCTTCCTCCCCCAAGTTCACCGCTCCCGCCCCTCCACCCGATAAAGGAGTCCATCATGGCGAAAGCCTTTTTTGTCGACCTGACGCGCTGCACGGGCTGCCGAGGCTGCCAAATCGCGTGCAAGCAGTGGAAGAACCTGCCCGCCGAGGAAACGACGAACCGCGGCGGACACACGAACCCGCCGGACCTGTCCAGCGTGACCTACAAAACCGTGCACATGCGCGAAGTGGGCAAGGGAAAGGACTTCAGGATGTTGTTCTTCCCTGAACAATGCCGCCATTGCGAACTGGCCCCGTGCATGACCGCTTCGACCATCGACGGCGCCATCGTGCAGGACGAGAAGACGGGCGCGGTGCTGTTCACGCCCCTGACCGCCCAGCTTGACGGCCAGGCCGTGCGCGAAGCCTGCCCCTATGATATCCCGCGTGTTGACCCGCAAACAAAGCAGATCCACAAGTGCGACTTCTGCAACGACCGGGTGCATCAGGGTATGCTCCCCGCGTGCGTCCTGTCCTGTCCCACCGGGTGCATGAATTTCGGCGAACGGGAAGATATGGAAAACCTCGCCGAGCAGCGGCTTGCGGAAGTTAAAGAACGTTTTCCCAATGCCGTATTGGGTGACAACGGCATCGTACACGTGATATACTTGTACGCGGAAGATCCCAATCTGTACCACAAGTTCGCCGTATTCGCTCAGAACGACGCCAACCCGATGACGCGCCGCCAGCTTTTTGCGAAACTGCGCCGACCTGTGGCTTAGTCCTCAGCATCCGGAGTTGTAAACGTGAGAAAGGAACTCTTGACCCTTGCCGTGGCCTGTCTCCTGTGTGTCCCCGCTTTCGCCGCCGATGACGAAGAACCCAAAGGCGTCAGCGACATCAAGGAGGTCGGCAAAGTTATCCGCAATCCCATCACCATTGAGGCGACCGGCGGAAACCAGAAGATGGATGTCGTGTTCAACCACTCGTCGCACCGGCGCGTCCGTTGCCAGACCTGTCACCACGCGCTGCCTTCGGACATCGACGCCAAGTACGTCTCCTGCGGCGCGAGCGAGGAATGCCACTCCGTGCCCCGTGGCGACGACGGCGTTGCCCCGAGCCTTTTCAAGGCGTTCCACGCCAAGGACAGCGATCATTCCTGCTACGGTTGCCATATCAAAAAGCGTAAGCAGTACACAGGGTTCCAAAAGGGTTGCTTGCCCTGCCACGAAAAGGCCCAGAAGGATCCCAAGGTTCCGGCCGTTGCTGAAAAAACGTTGAACTAACCCCCCGCCATAGCGGATTCCCGTCTATGGAACAAGGCGGCTTTCCACAAAGGAAAGTCGCCTTGTTTCGGAAAAGGCCGGTGTATCCGCTCTCAAGATCCTTTGCTCCGTCCGCCGACATTTGCCGATTTCCATCTCCGCAACGGATTCCGCCTCTTGCCCAAAGAAACTTTTCTGGAAAAAATACTTGGCCAGCCCCTGTCTGTTCCCTTTGTCACGAGCACGCCCTTTTTTCCGCAACCGTTTTGCCTCCAGCCGAGAATATGATACAAAGAGCCAGACATCAGCGCATTCCCATCCCCTTGAGGGGTACCGCCTGGGAGGCATCGTGTACGGAATAGTCATGGCGGGTGGCCTGTCGTCCCGCATGGGGCGGAACAAGCTTCGTCTCTCGATTCACGGCGACGGCAAGGACATGCTTGAGCGTACGGTGGAGCTGCTCGGCGGCTTCACGGACGATGTGTTCGTCTCCTGCCGCGCGCCCGAAGACGCCGCCCCCTTCAAGGCCATTCCCGACGAGGTGGATCGTCAGGGGCCGTTCGGCGGGGTCTATTCGGCACTGCGCCGCCTGCAAAAGCCCGTATTGGTCCTCTCCTGCGATCTGCCGTTCATGGACGGCCCGACGCTTCGCCGCCTGCTCGATGCTCGGGAAGCCCGTTTGCCCGGCACCATCATGACCACGTATCAGCAAGAGGAAACGGGATTCATCGAAGCGCTGGTAGCGGTGTACGAGCCCGCGTGTCTGCCCTGGTTCGATGCCGCGTGGGAACAGGGTATCCGCAAGTTCAGCGTGGTCATCCCCGAAGAGCTGCGCACCCATGTCCCCTACTCGCGCTCGGAAGCCTTGCCCTTTTTCAACATCAACTATCCCGCCGACTTTGAAATCGCCCGCCGCCTCGCGGAGCTGATGAGGAGGGACGGGATGTAGAGACGGGAAGGAAGAGAAGACTT
>NZ_JH114233.1:369667-380951 GCF_000224655.1 Bilophila sp. 4_1_30 | reverse complement strand
GTATGCGGGCATCAGGTCGGCTCCGTTTGGGGTAAAGGGCCGACCATCGTCTTTACCCGAGCAAAGAAAACGTAAAAACTGTTTTTAGCATCCATTGCATACGTTCGAGGATTGAGGCATGTCCATCTTTCCGAAATCAATATCCCCTCAAGGTCGCTCTCTTTTGAAACGGAATACCATTACCATTTCAAAACGGGTGTTCCCTTAATTATACAAAAACAGCGTACTGTATCACATCCGCTCCCGCAGCCGACCGTACTTTTGCATGGTTCTACGAATCCGCAACAACGAAAAAGACACCTCCATTCACAGCAAAAGCAGTGAACAGGGATTCGATAAAGTCGAAAAGTTTAGGGGATGAGAGGAGGGGGATATATCCTCCCCACTACCCAAGGAGCTCCCATGAATCCACTCAAATCCCTGCGGCAGCGGTACGTGGAGCTGTCGGAACCGTACCGGCTGCTGCTGCAGCTCAAGGCCGTAACGGGCGGGTTCTCGCGTTCGCTTCTGCCGGAATGCCTGCGCGAGGCGGGTGTCCAGCCGCCGCGCGGGCAGGTCTGGAACGCCGGGGACATCAGAACCGCACTCCACACGCTGCGCCAGATGGGGCTCACCGACGACAAGGACCGCGTCGTTGCGGAATTCGAGCATGATCTCTGTATAGAGGGCCTGCAACGCATGGCCCCGGCGGTGCGGAAGGTGCTGGAACGGGGGGCGGGCATCCATACCGCCGCCTTGAGGCTGCGCCTTGCCGTATATGAACGGGATCTCAAGGCCTATGAAAGGGCCCGGCTTGACGCACAAGCGATGGAGGAAGGCGGCAACCATCCCTTCGCCGGGCAGTTTGCCGATACCCCCACCGATCCGGGCTGGCTGGCCGCACTCCCTCCACGCATGAGGCTGGACGTGATCACCAACAACCTCATTCCGCTCGTCGAGGCAGGGATCATCACCAGAAACCTACGCAACTGCCTGGACGTTTTGCCGCAACTGCGTTCCTCACTGGCGGATCTGCCTCCCTGCCCGGCACTGATCCTGTTCGACGCGCTCGCCGGACGCTACGCGGAAGCCCGCGCCCAGATTGTGCCGCTGCTGCTCGACAGGGCGGAATTCAGGGGCCCCCTGTTTCAGGGCATCATCGCCTTCCTGGAAGGCGGGGACGCCGTGCCCGCGCTCCGGGAAGCACAAAAACGCTTCCGCAAGGCCAGCGGCAAGCGCAAGGCGCTCCTCCCGGGCCCCGGCGGGCTGTGCTTCGCGCTGGCCCTGATCCGAGCCGACCAGCCGGAACTCCGCGAAGAATGCGCCGCCATACTGCACGAACTGTCCCCCCGCCAACCCGCCTATAAAGGGCTTGCGGCTGCAAAGGCGCTCCTCTGCCTCGCCAACGGACGCTCCGAAGCCGCCATGCTCAAACGCATTGAAGAGCTGCCTTCCGATCCGCTCTCCGAGGCTATTTTCCGGGCCGTGGACGCCAGCCTTGATGACGGTTCGCACGACGACCGCCCCACGGAACGCCAGTTTGAACGGCTCAAAGGCATACTGCCGCTCACGGCCTGCCTGTTCGCGGAAACGCTGGCCCGCCTCCGCCCGCAAGGGCCGTGGAAGGCATGGATCGAAGGCTTCCCGATACGCCATGTCCGGCTTACCGATTTTCTGGACCGCCGCGAAAACTGGGAGCGGGTCTTCGAAGCGCTGGTGCACAAGCTGCAACAGCCCGTGGTAAAAGAAAAAGCCAAAAAACGCATCGCGTGGCTCGTGGATACCGAGCGTTTCCGCGTGGAAGCCTTGGAACAGTCTTCCAAGGGCGAGGACTGGACCGCCGGGCGCGCCATTTCCCTCAAACGGCTGCATGAGGAATCCGAAACGCTGGACTGGCTCACCGAACAGGATCGTTCCGTGCTCGCCACCTTGCGCTGGTCGCGGTCATGGAACGGCACAACCTGCGAGGCCGACCCGTACCGGGCGCTTCCCGCTCTGGCGGGCCATCCGAACCTGCTCCGGGCGTCGGACCGCGTGCCCATCTCGCTGGCCTGCAAACCAGTGGAACTGGTCGTGCGGCAGGAACGCAACGGGTATAGCCTTGCGCTCTCGCGATGGATGCCGCGCGGGGAAATGCAGTGCGTGGAAGCAGCCCCGCGATCCTATATTCTCTATTATCTTCCGGAACGCCTGGAAGGTACCGCCGATCTGCTTGGAGAGCATGGCCTGAGCGTTCCCACGGAAGGCGGCCCCAGAGTGTTGGAACTGATCAGAAATCTGGACGAAGACGTCGTACGCCCGGTCATCCGGGCCGAAGAGGTATCCGCATCGGTCCGGCTGCTGGTGCGCCTGCGCCCCCTCGGTACAGGCATTGAAGCCGCATTGCACGTACGTCCGTTCGGGATGCCCGGCACCCCGGCATTCCCTGTGGGCGACGGCCCGGTGGCCCCGTTGGCGGAGGTCGAAGGCCGCGCCGTGCGCGCGGAACGGGATTTCGAAGAGGAAATCCACGCGGCGAGGGCCCTTGTGCGTGCCTGCCCGACCTTGCGCGAACGTGGCGGCATCGGCCCGTGGATCATTGAAGATATTGAAGAGGCTTTGGATTGCCTTCTCGAACTGGAACAGGCCGGCCCGGAACTGGAATGGCCCGAAGGAGAGAAACTACGGGTCTGCCCGCAGGTTTCGACGGCACGGCTCACTGTGGATGTGCGCCATTCACGCGACTGGTTCCAGCTGCACGGGCAGATCGCGGTCAACGAGTCTCTGGTGCTGGATATGGCGCAGGTGCTGGAACGCCTCGCGCAGTCGAAAGGATGTTTTGTACCCCTTGGGGACGGCGCGTTCCTCGCCCTGACCAAGCAATTCCGGCAGCAGCTTGATCGGCTGGAACGGCTGGCCGAACGCGACGGCGCAAGCCTCCGGGTGCATCCGCTGGCGGCGGATACGGTGTGCGATCTGCTTGACGGGGCGGAGGTCAAGGGCGACGCCACATGGGAAAGCTGGCTTGGCCGCATCCGGCTGCCCGGCGGTACGCCCGCCGTGCCGTCGACGCTGCGGGCGGAGCTGCGCGACTACCAGCTTGACGGCTATGTCTGGATGTCCCGGCTGGCCCGCTGGGGCGCGGGGGCCTGCCTCGCGGACGATATGGGGCTCGGCAAGACCGTGCAAACCATCGCCGTGCTGCTGGCGCAGTCCGAGTTGGGGCCGTCAATCATCATTGCGCCCACATCCGTCTGCCACAACTGGGAAAACGAACTCGACCGCTTCGCCCCCACGCTCTCGGTGCATCGTTTCGGCCCCGGCGACCGGACCGCACTGGTTGGGGCCCTCGGCCCCGGCGACGTGCTCGTCGCAAGCTACGGGCTGCTGCATACGGAAGCCAAATGCCTCTCCGGACGCGAGTGGCAGGTGGCCGTTTTCGATGAGGCGCAAGCGCTCAAGAACGCCGACACCCGCCGCGCCCGGGCCAGCCGCCAGATTCCGGCAGCCTTCCGCGTGGCGCTCACGGGCACGCCCATCGAAAACCGCCTTGAGGATCTTTGGAGCCTGTTCAACCTGATCAATCCCGGCCTGCTCGGTACGCGGCAATCGTTCCAGAAACGATTTGCCGCCGCATCCGCGCCGTCCACGGAGGAAAACGCCGTTTCGGAAGGCCAGTCCGCCGCCCGGCAAGCCCTGCGCGCGCTTGTCCGGCCCTTCATCCTGCGCCGCACCAAAAGCGAAGTCCTTACGGAACTTCCCCCGCGCACGGAACAGGTTATCGAAGTGGATCTCCCCGACGATGAACGGGCTTTCTACGAGGCGCTGCGCCGTAACGCCCTCGCCTCGCTGGAGGCCGCCAAGCAAGAGTATGCCGAAGGTTCCCAGAAATTCAGCATCCTGACCGAGTTGATGAAGCTGCGCCGGGCCTGCTGCGCCCCCGCGCTCATCGATCCCGGCACCAGCCTCACGGGCGCGAAGCTCTCGGCTTTTATGGAATTGGTGGAAGAACTCGTGCGGGGCGGACACAAGGCGCTGGTGTTCAGCCAGTTCGTGGGCTGCCTTTCCGAGGCCCGCCGCCTGCTCGATGCCGCCGGATACGGATATCAGTATCTGGACGGCTCCACGCCCGACCGGGAACGCCAGGCGGCTGTGGCGGCATTCCAGTCGGGCAAGGGCGATCTCTTCCTCATCAGCCTGAAGGCGGGCGGGCAGGGGCTCAACCTTACCGCCGCCGACTACGTGATCCATCTTGACCCGTGGTGGAACCCCGCCGTGGAGGATCAGGCGTCCGACCGAGCCTACCGCCTCGGGCAGCAACGCCCCGTGACCGTCTACCGGCTGGTCGCGCGCGGGACCGTGGAGGAGTCCATCCTCAAGCTCCACCGTTCCAAGCGCGCCCTCGCCGCCGACGTCCTCGAAGGCACGGACGTGCCCTTGAGCGAAGCCGAACTCATGGATCTGATCCGCAGATAACGGCGTATCTCACCATGAAATGTGTAAGGCGATAACCTGTTGGCATCCCACAGAAAAAGGAGTTCGCACTCCAAAGTGGAGCCGCTTTCCGATTTTCGGCAGACCATCAGTACGGGATGCCCCGGTTTGTTTGCAGAAGTGGCTTTCTTCGGATTGCCCGGAGGAAGCCGCTTTTTCTCTGGTGAAAGCCCTAAAAACAGCACGTGTTACGATACGCTCACCGCTGCGTTGAAACACAAAAAAATGCAAGGAGGCTATCTGCCATGAGAAGGAGCGCAGACCACCGTTTTTCGTGACGGAGAGCCCTTTTTCATATCTCAAAATCCGGTTGTTCGCCGGGATCGGCGTTGACCTTGTGCAGACACTGGATGACCCGGCGGGCGGTCCGGGAAAGATAGGCATGTTCCAGCCAGATGAGTACGGGCGCAAGGTCGAGGCCGGGCACGTCCAGCCGACGCATCGGGAAAGATTCCAACGTCCCGGCGGCCACTTCCCGCTCGGGGAGTATGGCTACGGCGGACATGCCCTGTCGGAGCAGCTTGTGCAGCAGGCGGGTATCCTGCGAGTCCAGGACCACGTTGGGGCGTACCCCTTTATCCTGAAAGGCGCGCATGATCAGATCATAGCCGCCTCCTCCGTCACGCCGCCGCGAGAGCATCAGCGGCGCTTCCCTCAGTTCCTCAACGCCGATGGATCGTGCCTCGGGCGGGGGAACCCCCTGCCCATACACGGCAACGAATTCCTGCCGCGCCAACGGGAGCATGGCGTAGTTGGCGTTCTGCACGGGAAGCTGGACCAGCGCGAAGTCAAGATTCCGCTCCTGCATGTGCCGTTCGAGGGACTGGTTGTCCATGACCCAGACCCGGAAGCGCAGATCCGGGAATTCCCGGTTCAGGGCCGGAATGGGTGTACTTGCCAGCGAGAGGCACGGCGGGCACACCCCGATCCGCACCAAGCCGGAGACCTTGTTCCGGCTTTCCCGAATATCCTTTTCCAGACCCGCAACATAGGAAAGGATAAACTGCGCCCGCTGATACAGGGCCTCCCCTTCCGGCGTCACCTGCCACGCCTTTCCCTCTCGATAAATAAGCTGGACATCAAGCTCTTCTTCGAGTTCCTTCAGGCGCATACTCAACGGAGGCTGCGAAATGTGCAGGGCTTCCGCCGCTTTGCTGATCTGTCCCTTTTCGACAATCGCGCAAAAATACTCTAGCCGTTTCAAATCCATGCTCGCCTCGTTTCCGCGCCGCCCCGTGCCGCACGGCATCCATCCCTTACATTGTGCATATCTATTCTGCTCAAATAACGAATGATTTTATCACACGCCATGCGGAGCAGCCTCTCCCGCATCTGCATATCAAAAAAGTATGCAATGCAGACTAAAAAGATATTTCTCAGAATACACAAAATGTTCTAAAAAACACAAGCAAGAGGAGGGCACAAAACCGCCCCCCGGAGGAGAATCTTATGGAATGGCGTAAAAGTCTCGCATGTGCACTGGCTCTGGCAGGGATGATGGCGTTCGGTCCGGGCGTCCGGCAAGCCGCACTGGCGGCGGATACCCGCAACCTCACGATCCTCGGCGGCGGTTCGGGAGGCCTGTGGGCCATCATTTCAGAAGGCGTGGGCGAAACCCTGCGGCGGAGTATGCCCAATGTCCGCGTGACCACCGAACCCGGCAAGGACGGCCCCAATCAGGTCATGACCAGCCGGGGCGAGGTCCAGTTCGCGCTGGCGACCGACGTCCTGACCCTCAAGGCCATCAAGGGCGAAGCCCCGTTCAAGGGCCGCAAGCTCGACAATCTCCGCCTCGTCGCGGTGATGAACCCCATCAACGCGCTCCAGTTCTTCGTGGACGCCAAAACCGGGGCCAAGTCCATTCAGGACATCAAGGACAAGAAGATTCCCTTGCGCATCACCGTCAACCGTCAGGGCACGCTCATCGACGTAGCAACGGAAGAGCTGCTCAAGACCTACGGCATCACCTACAGCGACATCGCCAAGTGGGGCGGCAAGGTCCACAAGATCCCCGGGCCCGAAGCGACCGACCTCTGGGACGCCGGGCAGATGGACGCCATCGTCGAAGTTTCCCAGTTCCCCACCAGCCGCTTTTACGAACTGGGCCAGAAGCATGACCTGATCATGCTGCCCATCGATCCGGCCAATCAGGAAAAGCTGAACAAGGAACTCGGCACTTCTTCCCTGACCATCCCCGCGGGCACCTATTCCTTCCAGAAGGAAGACTGTCCCACCGTCTCCTCGCAGCTCCTGCTCATCACCAGCGCGGATCAGCCCGACGAAGTGATCACGGGCGTCCTCAAGGCCATGACCGCCAACATCGACTACCTGCACAGCGTCCACGCGAACCTGCGCGACCTCTCGCCCGAAACGATGTCGGCCAACACGTCCATCCCCATGCATCCCGCAGCGGAAAAGTTCTTCCGCGAACTCAAGAAGTAACTGTCGCATCCTGCCAGGGGGCCTTCACCGGCCCCCATGTGCGGGGATTTTCCCCGCAGGGCTCGACTCGTCCCTGAAAAACGGCCCATAGGGAAAACGCCAATCCCCCGCGCGGGCGGGGAAACTCCGCAGGCGGCGCCGCGCGGAGGGGGGGCACCCCCAAGGAGTATGGTTATGAGGCTAGGATTGTTCTTCAAGGAAGGCAGACGCAGAAAGCTGTCCCCCCTATGGAGCAGGATCGTCGGCGTGCTCGTCGTCCTTTTTGCGGCGGTGGAACTGTATGGAGCGCCGTTCGGGTTCATTGACTCGTTCATCCTGCGCTCGCTGTTCGTCTCGTTCGCGATAACGCTGACGTTCATCTGCTACACCCCGATCCGTACCGAGCCCGGACAGTCCGAGAACGTCCCCGTGCTCGACATCCTGCTTGCCTGTATAAGCCTCGCGGCGGGAGCCTACATGGTGATGAACGGGGCGGAACTCGTCACCCGCTGGACCGGCGTCGACCCCCTGACGCCCGCCGACTGGGTGGTCACGGCGACCTTCGTGCTGCTGACGCTGGAAGTCACGCGGCGCACGGTGGGCCCGGTGCTGCTCGGGATCATCCTCGTGTTCATCGTCTACAACTTCGTGGGCGAATACCTGCCAGGCTATTTCGGACATCGCGGCTCCACGATGGAAGTCTTCCTTGACCGCATGGTCTACACCTACGACGGCATCTTCGGCACCCCGGTCGGCGTGGCCTGTACCTACGTGTTCATGTTCGTACTGTTCGGGCAGGTCTTCAACGCGGCGGGCGGCGGCAACTTCTTCTTCAGACTCGCGGCTTCCATCGCCGGACGTATGCGCGGCGGACCGGCCAAAATCTGCGTCATCGCCAGCGCCCTGTACGGAACCCTGTCCGGCAGCCCCGTGTCCGACGTCGTCACCACCGGCAGCATCACCATCCCGCTCATGAAGCGCCTCGGCTACGGCGAGACGTTCTCCGGGGCCGTGGCGGCATCGGCCTGTTCCGGCGCTTCCATCCTGCCCCCGATCATGGGCACGGCGGCCTTCCTCATGGTGGACGTGGCAGGCATCCCCTACATCGAGATCGCCATCGCCGCCACCCTTCCGGCCATCATCTACTATTTCGGCCTCATGATGCAGGTCCATTACCGCGCCGTGCTCAAGGGGATACGCCCCATTTCCGAAGATACCGACCACGAAAGCGCGTGGACCGTCCTCAAGGAAAACTGGCTCTACATCATTCCCATCGCGCTGCTCGTGACCCTGATCATCCAGCGCGTGAACCCCACGGTCGTCGGCCTTCTCGCCACCGCGTCCGTAGTCGTCATCAGCTGGCTCATTCCCGGCCACCGCATGGGCATTAAGGAACTATACGAAGTCATCCGTAAGACCGGGCTCGGCATCCTGACCGTGGCCAACGCCTCGGCCGCCGCCGGCATGGTCATCGGCGGGATCATGCTCACCGGCCTCGGCGGGAAGTTCACCAGCCTCGTATTCGCGGCGACGGGCGGCCAAAGCGGCCTGTGCCTCAGCATGGTGGCCATCGTCTGCATTATCCTCGGCATGGGTATGCCCGTCCCGGCGGCCTATGTGCTCACCGCTACGCTGGCGGCCCCGGCCCTGCTGGAATTCAAGTTTTCACTCATGAGCGCGCATCTGTTCATCGTGTACTTCTCGGCCATCTCCGCCATTACGCCTCCCGTAGCCGTGGCCGCCTACGCCGCCGCGGGCATTTCGGAGGGTGACCCCAACGCGACGGGGGTACAGGCCGTCAGGCTGGCCGTCGCGGCCTACATCGTTCCCTTTGTGTTCATGTACCGGCCCGCGCTCATCCTCGACGGCTCGCTCCCCGAAATCCTCTGGACGGCGGTGGTCGCCACAGCGGCGGTCTACAGTTTCGCCAGCGGCCTTGAAGGCTATCTCCACGGACGCCTGCGCTTCCCGCTCCGGCTGGCGCTCATGGCGGCGGGCGTGGTCTTCGTATGGCCCGACACGTGGGCCGACCTTACCGGCTTCGCCATCCTCGGCGCGGTCACGGCCCATCAATACGCTATCCGCAAGAACAATCCTGATCCGGTCTGCCTCGCGCAGCCCCAAGGGGAATGATTATGACGGCATCACAGACCATCCGGCTTGAAACCGAACTCCTTATCCTCGGAACCGGGGCCGCGGGCTGCGGGGCGGCCCTCGCGGCCCGGCAGGCGGGCATCCGTACTCTCATGGTGGATAAGGGCAAACTCGAAAGCTCCGGCTGCCTCGGCGGCGGCAACGACCACTTCATCGCCGTGCTCAATACGGACGAGCCGCAGGACACCATCGACGATCTGGTGAAGGCCTACCTCAAGCCGAGCAGCGGCTATTCGGAAAAGCAGATCCGCGACTGGGGCGAAGTCATGCCCGCCATGGTGGGCTTCCTCGAAGGCGAAGGGGTGAAGCTGCTCCACAACCCGGACGGCAGCTACCTGCGCACGGCGGGGCGCGGCGAACCCGCGTGGTACATCAACATCGCCGACGGGCAGATGATCAAACGCCTCATAGCCCGCAAGATACGCTCAATGGGCGCGGACGTGCTCGACCATGTAATGATCACGAAGCTCCTCAAAAAGGACGGGCGGGTGGTCGGCGCGGCCGGGTACAACGTGCTCGACGGCACCTTCTACGTCATCCGGGCCGCCGGGGTGATCCTCGCGCTCGGCAACAGCTGCAACCGCGCCACCGCCAACTCCACGGGCAACCCCTACAACACGTGGCACAGCCCCTTCAATACCGGCAGCCAGTTCGTACTGGCCTACGAAGCCGGGGCGGACATCATCAACATGGACATCAAGCAACAGGCCACGCTCGTCCCCAAGGGCTTCGGCTGCGCCGGGATGAACGGCATCAACAGCGCTGGCGCGCACGAGCTCAACGCCCTCGGCGAGCGGTTCATGGGCCGCTACCATCCCATGATGGAAAACTGTCCCCGCCAGTTTCAGGTGGGCGGCACCTACCAGCAGCAGGTCGAAGGCAACGGGCCGCCTTTCTACATGGAAATGCGCCATATCGATGCCGAAAGCCTGCGGCATCTCCAGTACACGCTGATGCCCGGCGACAAGGCCACGTTCCTTGACTACTGCGAACAGCGCGGCGTGGATTTCGCCACCGCGCCGATGGAAGTGGAGCTTTCCGAAATCGAGTTCAGCGGTATGCTCGCCACGGACGACGGATTCAGGAGCACGGTGCCCGGCCTGTACAACGGGTGCGTCTTCTACACGTTCTCCGGCTCCATGTGCAGCGGCTACCTTGCGGGCCGTTCCGCCGCAAGTGAAGCCGGCGCGGTGCCGGATCTCGACGGGCTGGAAGCCGAGATCGAAGCCGAGCGCGCCCGGATTGCCGCACCTCTGGCCCCGCGCGGGGACGCCCTGCCGCAAGCGATGTTTGAAGCCTCGATCCGGCAGGTCATGTCCTACTACATGGGGTTCGTCCGCAACGGCAAGGGGATGGAAGTCGCGCTGGAGCGCCTTGCCTTCATAGCTTCGCAGGCAGACAAGCTTTCCGCTTCGAACATGCACGAACTGATGCTTGCCCATGAGTCCCTGCACCTGCTCCAGAGTTCCACCCTGTCCACCCTGTGCTCGCTCGAGCGCCGGGAAAGCGGGCGCAGCATCTACCGCCGCAGCGACTATCCCGAAAAGGACCCGGCGCTCGACCGCGTGCTCGCCGTACGCCGGGGCGCGGACGGGCCTGAAGTTTTCTGGAGCTAGACGAGCCGGGGGAAGGGAAACCCTTCTGAAGAAGGGTTATCCCTCCCCCCGGACCCCCCACCCTTCCCAAGACTTTCGACTGGTGGGGAGGTGACGCGGAGGGAGTTCGTCCCGGCGCGGGGAAAACCTATTTCAATATTTCTCCGCCAACGGCTTTCGCTCAATGCGGAAAACGAAACCGTCGCCTCAAATCAGACGCAACGCCGGAGCATCCGGTCAATACGAAGGAACGCATCATGCCTCCGATTTACAGCAAGGAATGGAACAGGATCACCATACAGGTACGCGGGGATCACCGTCAGGGCCGCACGTCGCCCTGCGAACATGCCTGTCCCCTCGGCAACGGCATCCAGCAGATGCACACGCTGATCGCCGCCGGAGAAACCGGCAAGGCCCTCGCCCGGCTGCACGCCCGCAACCCCTTCCCCGGCATCACCGGGCGCGTGTGCCCGCATCCGTGCGAAACCAAATGCAACCGGGCCGAATACGACGAGCCCGTCGCCATCCATGCGCTGGAGCGGTTTGCCGCCGACACCGGGCATGAAACCCGCTTCATTCCCCTGCCCGCCTCGGGCAAGCGCGTCGCCGTGGTCGGTTCCGGTCCCGCCGGGCTCACCGCCGCCCGCTTCGCCGCCCTGCTC
>NZ_JH114233.1:353440-369647 GCF_000224655.1 Bilophila sp. 4_1_30 | reverse complement strand
CACGCCGTCACCGTTTACGAAGCGCGCCGGTCATGGGCGGGGTGCCGCGCCATGCCGTGCCCGACTTCCGGCTGCCCAAGGATGTGGTGGACCGCGAAACCGGGGCCGTAGTAGCCTCCGGCGTGCAGGTCCGCACCAACGTCACCGTGGGCCGTGACATCACCCTGCAAAGCCTGCTCGACACCTACGACGCGACCATCCTCGCCGTCGGCCTGTGGAAGGAACGCCGCCTCGACATCCCCGGCAAGGAACACCTCGTTCCCGCCGTGGGCTGGCTCAAGCGCTCCACGCTCGAACGCCAGTCCCTCGCCGGGAAAACCGTGGTCATCCTCGGCGGCGGCGGGGTCGCCTTTGACTGCGCCTTCACCGCCCGCCGCCTCAACGCCGATGCCGTACATATCGTCTGCCTCGAACCTACCGACGCCATGCGCGCACCCGCCGAGGAGGTGCAACAAGCCCTCGACGAAGGCATCGTCATCCACAACAGCCACCTCAGCCACGCCGTCGCCCCGGAAGGCGGACGCCTCCGCTTCGAGGCCCGGCCCGTAACCTCGTTCTCCTTTGACGAAACCGGCGCACTGCATACGGAATTCGCTTCCGGAGATCCCCTGTGCATGAACGCGGATCTGGTCATCTGCGCGAGTGGCCTGCAAACCGACGAGACCCCGCTCGAAGGCGTGGACATGGCCCGCACCCCGCGCGGCTTCGTAGCCGTCGATCCCGTCTCCTTCCGCACGTCGGTTCCCGGCCTCTACGCGGCGGGAGACATCGCCAACGGCCCTTCGCTCATCGCCCGGGCCATCGGGCACGGCAGACAGGCCGCCATTGCCGTACATAAGGCCCTTTCCGGCATTGACCCCGCCGAGAACATCGACATCTGGATCGATGAAACCGGGCGGGTCCGCGAAGATCACGTCCCCGCCCTGCCCGCGCCGCATGTCGTGGCCTTCAAGGAAATCATGCACGCCGACTACCACGAGCACGCCGCCCGGCAGATCCTGCCTCCTGCCGCCAGCGACGGCCCGGAACTGGCGTTTGCCGAACTCTCCGGCGGGCTCGCGGCCGAAGCCGCCGTTGCCGAGGCCGGACGCTGTATGCATTGCGGCCACTGCATGGAATGCGGTTCATGCGTGGAAAGCTGCCCCGGACACATCCTCGAAATGACCGACGATGGCCCGGCGGTAGCCTACCCGTCCCAGTGCTGGCACTGCGGCTGCTGCCGCATCGCCTGCCCCACCGGGTCCATCGCCTACCGTTTCCCGATGACCATGATGCTGTAACAAGGCGAAAAACTTCCTTTAACCCGTATCGCTATTTTACCTCCCTGCATTATCACAATAAAAAAGAATACAAAAAAATCCCCAGACGCCCCACAGCCGTTTTGCCGCAAGGCGAAACGGCCCAGGGGGTGCAGGGAGCAGTGCTCCCTGCCGGGGGAGTCCAAGGGGCGGGAAGCCCCTCGGAAAAACATTCGCCAACCTCCGTATCCAAGGAGCTTCCCATGTCCCTCACCGCCGCCGATATTACAGATCTGCGCACCGCCCTCAAACTGCTGGACCAGCACGGCGAGCTCGCCCAAACAGACGTCGAAGCCGATCCCGTGGCGGAACTGTGCGGCGCATACCGGCATATCGGCGCGGGCGGCACGGTGGCCCGCCCCACCCGCATCGGCCCGGCCATGCTTTTCAATAAGGTGAAGAGACATCCCGGCGCACGGGTCGCCATCGGCGTGCTCTCCAGCCGCAAACGCGCCGCCCTGCTGCTCGGCACGGAGCCGAAGCGCCTCGGCTGGCTCCTCATGGATGCCCTTCAACACCTCATCCAGCCTACCGTCATCAAGGGGCCTGCCCCTTGTCAGGAAGTCGTGCACCGCGCCGACGATCCGGGGTTTGATCTGCGCCGCCTCGTCCCCGCGCCCACCAATACCCCCGAGGACGCCGGGCCGTATGTCACGATGGGCCTCCTGTACGGGGAAGATCCGGAAAACGGCGACGAGGACGTGACTATCCATCGCATGTGCCTGCAAGGGCCGGATACCCTGTCCGTCTGGTTCTCTCCGGGCCGCCATATCGACGTGTTCCGCGCCAAGGCCGAGGCCGCGGGCAAGCCTCTGCCCGTATCCGTCAGCATCGGGCTTGATCCCGCCGTCTATCTCGGCGCGTGCTTCGAGCCACCCATGACGCCCATCGGCTTCAACGAGCTGTCCATCGCCGGAGCGCTGCGCGGGCGGGCCGTGGAGCAGTGCGCCTGTTTGACTGTGGATGCCAAGGCTCTGGCGTGGGCGGAGTACGTCATTGAGGGCGAAATCCTGCCCAATGTGCGCATCGCCGAAGACGCCCAGTCCGGCAACGGCAAAGCCATGCCCGAATTCCCCGGCTATTGCGGCCCCTCCGATCCGCAAACCCCCGTCATGCGCGTGACCGCCGTAACCCACCGTCTGCATCCGATCATGCAGACGACCATCGGCCCGAGCGAAGAGCATGTGAATCTCGCGGGCATCCCCACCGAAGCCAGCATCCTCGGCCTTGTGGAGCGGGCCATGCCGGGACGCGTGCGCAACGTGTACGCCGCAAGCTGCGGCGGCGGGAAATTCATGGCCGTGCTCCAGTTCCGCAAGGCCACCAGCGCCGACGAAGGCCGCCAGCGTCAGGCCGCCCTGCTCGCGTTCTCGGCCTTCCCCGAACTCAAGCATGTCTTCCTCGTGGACGACGACGTGGACCCCTTCGACATGAGCGACGTGCTCTGGGCCATGACCACCCGCTATCAGGGCAATCTCGACACCGTGTTCCTGCCCGGCGTGCGCGGGCACGTCCTCGATCCCACGCAGTCGCCGCTCTATGATGCCCGCATCCCCGCACGCGGGGTCGGCTGCAAGGCCATCTTCGACTGCACAGTGCCTTTTGACCAGAAAGAACGCTTCCAAAGGGCTCCTTTTATGGAAGTCGATCCCGGAAAATTCCTTATCTGAACCTCAAGGATGCGTCCTCGGCACGAGCCGGCCGCCTCCGCCGGAACCGCTCCGGGGCGCGTCCTTGAATCACCGGGCGTACCAACGCTTCCGCCAAAAGGATAACACCATGAAAAAACGTCTTGTCGTTGGACTGAGCGGAGCCAGCGGCGCGATCCTGTGCGTCTCGCTGCTTGAGGCCATGCGGCGAGAAAAGGATTGGGAAGTCCACCTCGTCGCCAGCGAGGCGGGCGAGCGCGTCCTGCGCGAAGAAACCGGCATGAGCGGGGCGGATCTGGCGGGGCTGGCCTTCCGCACGCATGACATCGGCAACATCGGCGCGGCCATCGCCAGCGGCACCTTTGAAACGGAAGGCATGGCGGTCGTGCCGTGCAGCATGAAAACGCTGGCGGGCATCTGCCACGGGTATGCGGAAAACCTGCTCCTCCGCGCCGCCGACGTCACCCTCAAGGAACGCCGCAAGCTGGTGCTCGTGGCCCGCGAAACCCCGTTCGGGCTCGTCCACCTGCGCAACATGACCGCGCTCGCGGAAATGGGCGTGACCATCCTCCCGCCGATGCTGACCTATTATCAGCACCCCCAATCCATAGAGGATATGACCACCCACATCGTGGGCAAGATCATGCGCGAATTCCGGCTGGAAGGCCCCGGCTTCAGGAGGTGGGAAGGATCATGATCGGCGACGCGACACTGACCCGGCTGGTGCGCGGCAAGGAAATCGTCCTGAACGCCCGGCGGCAGGGCGGAGACTGCCTCGTCAGCGTGACCGGAGGCGACGCCCCGCACATCGGCGCGGCGGCATTGTGCGCTGACGGCGAAATCCGCCGTCTTGACCGCAACGGGCACCGCGAGGGCGAACTCGCCGCCGAGCTTGCCGAGCGCGCAGCATCCAAACTCGGCTGCTGCGTCTGCGCCGTGTGCGGCATCCATTTCGACGGCATCAGCCGCGCGGAAATCGCTTCCGTGGTCGCGGCGGTCAGGGATATGGCCGACACATGGCTCGGCTCGGCCTCCCATCATTGAAGGAAGGCCAAACCCTTGTTTATTTAACGGAATGCTCTCCCTAAAGGAACAATTCCGGCTCGCGGCGCTCCGTACATCGGGCTGCCAATCCCGCCATTTGAGCGGCGAACATGGGCGCGACTTCGGGACGCGGCCCGCGCACCGCGACCGGGCAGATACGCACGCAGCCGAAACAGAACAGGCAGCGTTCCGGCTCGGTCACGGCATACGTCTCGGAATCAATGATCCGAACCGGGCACGTCCGGGCGCACAGACCGCAGCGGATACAGGTCTCGGCGTCCAGCAACTCGGGCGCGAACGGCGTCGGCTTGTACTCCTTGTACGGGACAGCCCCCGGCACGCTCAGAGGCGGCATGGAACCGGCAAGGCCATCCGCCTTGGCCCGCAGAGCACTGCCGAAACGCTTCATGACCGCGAGATCGGAAGCGTCGGGGCGCCCACGGCCCATATCGGGATTGAGGCAGTGCTGCGCCACGAACGCGGCGGCACCGAGCGTCACGCACCCCGCCGCCTCACCGAGCGTTTTGAGTTCCAGAACCGCATCGTCGTAATGCCGGTTGCCATACACCGCGACCGGCACGAACGGCGTGCCCTCGCCGCGCAACGGCAGCCCCTTATGGAACAACGACGGAATACGTCCGTAATAAACCGGCATCCCGGCGATCACCAGCTCGTCCGGCCCCGTTTTCAGGATCGCGGCACGGCTCTTGGGATCGGCCCAATCCGTTTCGGAAAGCTCGGAACAGCCGAAGCCTTCCGCCACCGCCCGCAGCGTCCGCCTCGTCGTTCCGGTCGGACTGAAATAAGCAATGTGAACCCGTTTGATTTCCATATCTGCCCTCCTCTGAGCGGCCTCCGGCAACACTGCGCGGGGACGTTCCTTTCCGTTACAAAAGCGTTCTATCTATAACACTTTGAAAACAATCAATTTACCATTCGTTTTCCGTACCATTCTGCACCATTTTGGTACAACTGGAAAGAGGCGGAGTAGTTCCATTGTGGATGTCTTCATGATTCCCTCCTTCCCTTCTGCACGTGAAAAACCGCCTCATACTTGCGGCCGGAACCGGGCATGAAGCGGCTGTAACCGGATCGGGGAAACATTGTACGACTTTCCCCTGTGGGCTCAACACAATGATATTATTGTGGCTTGTGTACGATATCTATGTGTTCGGCCTTATTTTCGCCGTTCGGGTAAATGCGGTAGGTGTATTCACCATCATTTACCTTCACGTTTTCTACCTCTCGCGTAAAGCGAGTCTTGCCCGAGTCGTCCTGCACGGTGAGCTTTCTGGTTTTCCCGTCCGCCGATATGCTCCAAAGGCCATGCATCCTCGGTTTGCCGTCCAGAGAGGCTATCTTGAAGGTGTGGTCGGGAAAATATTCCGCTTTACCGAAGAATGCTGCGACTTTTTCATCCGTTGCGGGTACACTTGCGCCCTTTTGATCAATGGCGTCCGTCGTAACCCACACCTTGCCAACCATGATCTGCTCATAAGGATTCAGGGGAGCATTGGCTTCCGGAGCTTTTTCGGCCGCGAACGCTGTTGAGGCAAGCATGAGGGTCAGAAAAAAGCTGAAAATATGTTTCACTGCAAGTCTCCCGTTCCGTCTGCACAAAACAGAGGGTTATAGGTTTATCCAGATAACAAGCTTACTTTATAGATTTTTTTGAGTGTAGATCTACTATTTTTGCCGATTCGGACCTTATTACATGCGAACCTCCAGAATATTCTGGAGGCTTTCTTTTTATCCACACCTCCGGAACGTGTTCAGGGTGTAGCCGGGGCTCGCGTTTTCGTACTGTAGCCCCATGAGCAGGGCTTTGGTGTGTGCCTCAACGGAAACCAGTGTCTGCCTGCTCTTGGCGTGGATGCCTTCACCCAACCCACATGCGAATCATGTTCAGCATACTCACTCAGGAGGATGAGGATTTTCTTATTGCGATGCCGAAGGAGTCCCCTGTCTGCCTTCGCGCAGTGACGGCATCCCGTTACATGACCGAACGGGCGCATCCATTCCGATAAGAAAGCAAAATCGGAATGCAAGCAACCAGTTCTGTTTGTAAATAAAAAACAAGGCTAAAGGCACAAAAAAACATCGCCTTCTCGGTACGCACCGAGAAGGCGATGTTCCATATGTTCTTCCGTATATCCAAACTTATTATGCCAAGAGGGCAGGAAGGTGCTCTTTGCTGTTTGCACCAAGCCTCTTGGTGCTCATTTTTTATTGAATTTGTTCAATAAAACTCTTTTCCGTTACAAAAAACTCTCCACAGCCCGTATAATACAGACGCTCCCGGCGAAGGCGATCATGACGAGCAGGATGCCCTGGAAAACGCTCTCCCGGACGAAACGGGCGACGGGCAGGGAGACGAGAAGTCCTACCAATGCGCCGGGCATACCCCAGAGTGCGGCCTTGACCACGACGGGAGTATACAGCCCGGCAGCGGCTTGAACAATGCAGGTACAGATACTGATGCCAAGAAAATACAGACTGAGCGTCCCGCGAGTGGTGTCCTTGTCCCAGCCAACGTAGAGCGCATAGATCGCCACTGGCGGCCCGCTGAAGCTGATCGCCGCGTTGGCGAACCCCGATGCGAACCCCGATACGGCGCAGCCCCGCACGCTCTCAGGGTGCGCCGTACCGGCACGGTGCAAGAGTTGCCACGCCACATATATGATCAAGGCCGCCCCAAGCCCGCCCTGTAGCCAGATTCCCGGAACCACCCGAAGCACGCACACGCCAATGATGAGCCCCGGGATGCATCCGAGCAGCATGGGAATGATCGGCGCCACCCGCGCATGGGCGCGGTACATCCATGCCACATAGACCGCAAGGGTCACCGCTACGAGGCAGGTAGCCGGAACAGCCTCGCTCATCTCCAGCACGCAGGCCACGATGGGCAAGGCGACCATCGCTGCCCCCATCCCGCTGACACCGTTGATGAAGCCGCCGAGAAACCATGCCAAAAACACGAGGGGGGAGCTGGATTCGAACATAGAGGCCCCGCGCGGCCTGTCCGGACCTCCGGAACACGCCGGATAAAAAGGGATTGTGAGGGAATGCTCTTTCTTGCTCTAACAGGAGAATCCAAGGCTGTATAGAGGGCAAATGCCCTCTGAAAACGGCATGGGACCCCTTGCGAAAACATTTTTTTCTTATGTTGAAACGTTGCGGATTATCTTAAAAAGAGTACGTCACCGATGCTGCTGAAGACGGCACCTCCCCTCGCGGACCCCCCCGTTTTCCACAACGAAAAAGACGAGGGGAAAGCCTCGTCTTTTTCGTGTTGCCCAAGCTCATCCTCCCCCGTCCGCAAAACCGAACGGAAGCGGAACAGGGGATCATTCGTGCTTGTTGAAAAGGAATTCGGAATGCGGGTTGCAGTCCTCATCGTCCTCATCCCCCTCGTAAGGGCAGATGCCCTTGGGGAGGATCTGATGGACGATCATGGCGGTGACGCCGCCCGAAACAATGGCGGAATCAAAGAATATCTTGAGGAAACGCGGCAGGCGTTCAAAAACTTCCGGGGTAGTCATGGACATGAGGCCCACCCCGATGGACACGGCAATGATGATGGACTCACGTCGGTTCACTTCATGCTGCAACAGGATGCGGATACCCGAACAGGCGATGGTCCCAAAAAGGACAACCAGCGCGCCCCCGAGCACGGGGCGGGGCAGAAGCTGGAAAAACACCACTATAATGGGAAACAGAGCGAACAGGATAAACAGCACGCCGCAGAATTTGCCCACCTTGCGGCTGGCGACGCCGCTGAGCTGGATGACGCCGTTGTTCTGGGAGAACGTCGCCACGGGGAAGCAGCCGAATATAGCCCCGAGGGAGGTCATCATGCCGTCGCAAAGGATGCCGCCCGCCAAACGGCTACGGTAGACGCGACCACGCACGGGCTGTTCAGAGACGACGCTGGTGGCCGTCAAGTCGCCGATGGCCTCAATGACCACAACAAGAAAAAGAAAACTCAAGACAAGGAATGAATGCAAGTCAAAGCCGAAGAAGCCGAACTTGAACGGCACGGGCATGATGAACCACGTATGCTGTTCGGAAAGGATATTCCAATTGACCTTGCCCATTACTATTGCCACTGCGAAGCCGACAAGGATGCCTACGATGAGCGAGCTCATGCGCAACAGCGGGTTCTTGCTGCGATTGACGCAAACGATAGCGAGAATGACCAGCGTGCCAAGGAACAAGTTGGAGATGTCCCCAAATGTTCCATCAGCCTTGGCCGCGAAACCTCCTGCGAGGTCGATCGCTCCCACGCGCACGAGGGAGACGCCGATCATCATAACGGTGATGCCAGCCACGGTGGGTGTGATGATCTTGCGCAGGAACGGCATGATACGGCTGCCCGCCATGACCACAAACCCGCCGATGAAACACACGCCGAAGAGAGTTGATAGCGCCTGTTCCCACGACATGCCCTGCTCTTTCATGAGGAGGGCCCCCACCGCAATGAGCGTGCCGGGAAACGCGAAGCTCGTGGCCTGGATGCTCAACATGCCGGAACCGATACCGAAGGGCCGGGACACCTGAAACCAGATCCCGATGCCCGCGAACAGCAGGGACATACTGACAAGGTAGGCGATGGCTTCCGGGGGGACGCCCAACGCGCCCGCGACAATGGCGGGCGGTGCCATGACGCTGAGCACCATGGCCAAAATGTGCTGGAGGGCGGCCAGCAAGGACGAGCCGAAAGGCGGATGGGACTCGAGGCCGTAAATCAGTTCGCTTTCTTTTTCAGGATTGGGCGTAGCGGGCTGCGAGGCCGGGGCGCTGGACATAGGCATCCTCCAGAGGCTTGGGGATGGGAGATCTTCGCCGGGAAAACCAGCGGCGGCCAACCAAGGCCGCGTGCGATCTCTTCCGGGGTTGTTCCATTTCTTACGGAAATCAGGTTTCCGTGTACAGTATAATGAGGCCCCGCATCACCACGTATGGCAGATGAGGCAGTAATTCTGATCTTCGGCGTGTTCCTTGTGGCAGACCCAACAAGGAACCTCCGTTCCCCAGTGCGGAGAAATATGAGGATTTTTCTTTCCACGAGAGGCTGTCTGTTTGGCAACCTCCGATGCATCATGGCATTTGGCACAGGACATCGCCCCAGCCTGTTTTGGATTTTTCTGCCCGATGTGGCAGTCCGCACATGCGAGATCTACGTGGGCATCCCGAAGCGTCTTCTGTGGCGCGGCTTCGGAAGCGGCGGCAAGACACAGGACCGCCAGACATATCGCCAGTGTCCAAGCGTACTTCATGGTGGTTCAAACATCCTTAAAGTAATACGTTAAAAAACAGTTACCGTAACCGGACCATCAAATGCGCTGGCCATAGGGCAATGGCATCCAAGCACACAATCCCACCATCAAGACCGGATATGGGCCGTTGGAGAATTGAAAACACGGGATACTGCTTTGAGCCCATGTAGAGCCCCCAACAGCTCAAAAGCATATCTATATCTTATTTCACAACAATCATTTTCAGAGCAAGAACGCGGCATGGCCCATTATAGAAAATACACCATTGGTTCCTCATCTTAAAAAGAACCTTTTTCCACGCGGAACCGGACCCTTCCGTTTTCTTCCGATCCCAATGGGCGGCAATATCACTTGCTGATTCCTTATCCTGTTGCACCTCCCTAGTAAAGATTCTCACAAGGGATTTTCTGACAAGCACATTCCCGAGGCGACTCTTTTTCTTTTTTTCGCCTGTCTCGTCAACATGTTCCATTTTCTATACCGCATACGATAATACAAATATTTCCGTGCATGGGTACAAAACGGTTTACACGTGGGCTTCAACGGGCATTCCCATATATTCACGGCCGCCGCTCCAGAGACAGAAGCCTCAGATGGTACGCTTCGTTAGTTGTCTGCTGTTTTTCCTTATTCAGTTTTTAATAAAAAAAGCGGAAGGTTTCCCTTCCGCTTTTGCTATGAGTACCGATGGCCCCGCGTATCAGCCTTTCATGCTGCGCTTGGATGCCTTAAGAGGGTTGACCTTCTTTTTGGATTCACCTGTAATCTTGGGGATGCGATGCTGATTCTGCTCAAGCAGGCTACCCGCATCAAGGCTCAATGCATTCAATCGGGCAGCCACATCTTTACGGTTTCCGGCGTAGCGGTTCGGATCGGCAAGGGGCCGATCCACATACTCCGGCGAGGTCAGGTACAGCCCTTTTTCATCAATGGCGAGGCAAGCGCATCCTTCTTTTTCCTGCACCGTCTGAATGATCATGTCCGAAGTCGTTCCGAAACGATTGTTCATAACTTCCTCTCTGGTTGTACTGAGAATCGGCCGATTGCCGATCTCTGTTATTGATAATAAAAATCTTAATCAACTATAAGCAGCTATTCAAAAATGTAAAGAGATTACCCGGTCTTGCCGCTGTAGCAGCATCTCGGGAGCTTCGCTCTGGAAGGAGGTGCCTTGGAGAACCCATTAAACCGTCTCGGAAAGTCGTTAGAGACTCACACGACACCGAAAAAAGGAGGATTCACCTCGGCAACGTCAGTCATCCGTGCTGACGGTGACGTCCTCAGCATCGGCCACACGTAAGGCCAGCGTGGTTCCCATCACACGGAGAGACAGGAGATCCCCCATCGGAGAACGGCCCATGACCGTAATCCCGACACCAGGAAGCAACCCCATATCCCGGAGGTGCTGGGCACGTTCGCCCACAGCGGCGATGGCAACGACAAAACCACTCTGCCCGTTTCTCAGGTGATGCAGCCTGCGGATCATTCCGTTCTCGCCTGCCCGTCAGCCGCCGCTTTCGGTTCCGACGCGGAACTATCCAACAAATCACCAAGATTACGCAACAATCGCGGGATTTCCCGCCGTGCTTGACGCCAGTACCAGCTGATCCCCCTCGGCAGTGCCAACGACGCCACGACCACGGCAAGGAAAAGCACGGCCAACGCCTCAATAAAGGCGACGAGAGCCCGGACAAGCAGCGCCAATCCAAGCAAGGACACGGCAACCAGCGTTAGTACCCGCGCGCACCGTTTATACGAAAAAGTCAACTCGGCCTCCTGAAGAGCCAGAATCCCCGTGAGATGAGCGTATGTGCAAGCCATCGCAGCAGCGTTCTCTTTTGGCGGAGATTATTGATTTTGAAATTTATTGTCAAATACAAAACACACTTTTTACGGAACCGCTGCCGCATTCAGCCTTGCGGCCTGATGCGCCACGCACATCCGAACTGTCACGTTCGTGATGCACCTTGTCCACGTACCCACAGGTTTCGGCATATAAACGACCGATGCCAGTATTGTCGAAATCCACCCGGCCCAAGACGCCGCCCAGCAATAACAACGGAAAAATGGAGGGGCACAAAACCATGCGCCGGTATTGATATACACTGTCGCGGAACCGTCCCCTTTCTGAACTTTTTCGACCTCACGGCGGCCCGTTCCCGCTTTCCCTAGTCTCATACATAGCAGAGCACCGCACCGCTCACCCAAAACAAAGCGGCATGAACGCCCGTCATGCCGCTTTGTTATCCAAATCCAAAAAGAAAGAGCGGAAAAGACCTCTGCTTCCCGATATTACCGCTTCTCAAGCGCTCGGGCGCGGTCGAAATCTCCCTGATACGTGAAGCCCGCGCACAGGAGCATGAGCGCGCCAAGCACAAAGACGAACTGCACATACACTATGGCGATGTTCAGACCGAACGCATCGGACAGGGCACCCACCAGCATGGGGCCGAAGAAGCCGAGCCCCTGGAGGAACGTCACATAGGTCCCGTAGGCCGACGCCTTGTAGCGGGCGGGGACGAGCTCCTGCGTAGCGATATGGATGCCCGTAACCGGGATGAGGAAGAGCATGACGCCAAGCGCGATGAGGGGGAAGCTCTTCAGCATAAACCCGAAGCCGAAACAGGCCGCCAACAGGACGAAACAGGGAACGCCGAGCCACGCACGGGTTTTGCGGCTCCACCGGCCGAGACGGTCGGAAATGATCCCGGACAAGGGCGTGATCACAATGCCGGTGAACAGGTATACCGGGCTCATGTACGCCCCCACTTCCGCGCTGGTCCAGCCCATTTCGCGGACGAGGAACATGGGAATCCACGCCACCATGCTGGAATAGACCATGTTGCCGAGGCCGACGCCTATACCGAGCATGACGAGCGTCTTGTTCTTCAAGGTAACGCCAAAGGCTTCCTTCAGGCTCACCTCGTCTTTTTTGGCGTTTTCAGGCTTGGCCGAAGTCTTCGGCAGAGCCATGGAAAGTACCATGAACAGCAACGTCACCACGCCCATCACGATGAACGGCGCGCGCCAGCCGATGCTCTGCGCCAGGATGCCCGCTACGGCCGTCCCAACGGCGAGGCCCACGGACATGGAGGAGTTGTACAGCCCGATCACCGAGCCCCAGCGGGACTTTTTGGTCCAGCTCGTCAGCATGGATACGGACACCGGGGCATAGCTGGCGTTGCCCATGCCGACCATGAACCGGCCAAGCAGAATGAGGAAGAAGTTCGAGACGAGCCCGCACAGCAGACAGCCTACTCCCCACAGGCCGGACATGAGGGTGATGGCTTTTTTCTTGGACGTTTTGTCCGCGATAAAGGAGAGCGGCAACACGAACAGGGTCATACCGCAAAGCACGGCGGAACCGGCCACGCCGATCTGGGAGTCGGTCAACCCGAGGGCTTTCTGCATGGCGGGGAACACGGAAGTCACGCCGAGGCGCGCCGAGAAGTCAAGCAGGAACAGCATGTACAAGACGACAAAGGCGAACATGAAACGGGGGCGGCTGACAGGAACGGCCGGTTCTTCCACGGGAGCCTCGATCGGGGTCGTCTGGGTGGCTTGGGACATGGGCGGATCCTCTTGTTCGTGCGGGAGCGGAGCCCGCGGTTGAAGGAAGACGGCGCGGGCGGATGAGCACGCCCGCGCGTCAATCAGGCACGGGCGGAGTACACGGTTTTCCCGCCTACAATGGTTTCCAGAATACCTATGTTGCGCAGATCGGCGGGATCGACTTCCAGCGGATTGGCGTCGAGGACCACAAGGTCGGCCAGCTTGCCGGGCTCGATGGAGCCTTTGGCGTTTTCCTGGAAATTCTGCCACGCGGGGTAAAAGGTATGGGCGCGCAGGGCTTCGAGCACGGAAATGCGCTGATCCGGACCAAGGACCTGACCGGAGGATGTCAGGCGGTTGACGCTGACCCAAATGGACAGCAACGGATCGGCGGGGACGATGGGGGAGTCGCAGTGCGCGGTAATCACGAGGCCGCGATCCAGCGCGGAGCGCATGGGGTCCATCCGGGCGGCGCGTTCCGGGCCAAGGAACAGATCCCGGTGGCGGTCGCCCCAGTAATAGACATGGGCGGTGAAGAACGAAGGCGTGTAGCCCGCCGCTTCGAGGCGATCGAGCTGTTCCTCGCGGATCGTCTGGGCATGGATCAGGATGTGGCGGCAATCCTTGCGGGGATGTTTGGCCTGCGCGGCTTCAAGCGCATCAAGGGCGTCGTCGGTGGCGGCATCGCCGTTGGTATGGATGAGGAACTGCCCACGCCCATGCGCGGCTTCGATCAGCGCGAACAAATTCTCGCGGCTGTGCGTGGGATAGCCCCGCCATTCGGGGTCGCCCTGATACGGGGTGTGGTAGGGTTTGGTGAGGTAGCCGGTATAGCCCTGCAAAGAGCCGTCCGCGAGCAGCTTGACCCCGCCGATGGTCACATCTTTCCCATCGAACGCCAGCCGCGGATCGTCAGGATCAAGCGACGTAAAGGGATTGACGTGCACCCGGACCGCGAGGCGCCCCTGCTCCTGTACGGTGCGCAAAAGCTCCGCGTCGTCGTAGGAGAACAAGGCCGCGTCCACCGCCGTGGTGATGCCCCGCGCGGCGTAATCCCGCGTGGTAGCGGCAAGGTCGTCGATCCGCTGCTCCCGCGTCTGCGCGGGCAGCAGCGGCATGATAGTTTCATAGACCGGGCTTTCCTCAAGCACGCCGTCCGGTTCGCCGTCCGCATCGCGCCGGATGATGCCCCCGGCGGGGTCCGGCGTATGGCGGTCAATCCCGGCCAGCTTCAGGGCCGCGCTGTTCAGGGCGCACAAATGGCCGGAAATATGCTGTGCGAACACGGGATTGTGCGGAGCAGCCTCATCCAGTTCCCAACGGCTGGGGAACCGCTTTTCCGCCAGCAGCGTATCGTCGAGGCCGCAGGCAAGCACCCATTCGCCCTCGGGCGTTTCCGCCGCACGGGCCCGGATGGCGGCAAGGATGTCGCCGAGCGTCCGGCAGGTCCCAAGAGGCGGCGAATTGAGGTTTACGCGCCCGCGTCCTTGCGCGGTCATCAGAATATGCCCGTGGGCGTCGTAAAAGCCGGGGAGCACGGCAGCGCCCCCCATGTCCCGGCATTCCGTGTCCGGTCCGATGAGCGGAGCCAGCTCGTCCCGATCGCCGACGGCAAGGATACGGTCGCCGTCCAGCGCGAGGGCCGAAGCCACGGCATCGTTTCCATCAAGAGTCAGGACCACGGCGTTGAACAACAACACACTGGCATATTGCATGAAGACATCCTCCTTGAGGCATTGGAATGCGCACCCTCCAGCGGGTACATGTGTTTAAAAAAGCAAGGGGGATGCCAAAAGGCTCAAGTCATGCAATCGAGCGTTTTTCAAGAAGTTCTTGACAGCATGATAAAATGCGAACTATCACTCGTCTAGAAAACGGGATGAACAGCGTCCAGAAACCAGGATGCGTCTAAAAAACAGGACGCCCCACCCAAGGAGTCCGCGCCATGCCCACCCTCTCCTCCAGTGTCCCCCACGCTTCGCTCCTGCTCGCCCTCCAGCTTTCCGCACGCCCGCTCAACGAACGGGAACTCGCCGCCATCACCGGGTTGCCCGAAATCCGTGTCCGCTCCGCGCTGAGGGAGCTCTCCCTTCAGAAGCATGTCGCCGCCGCTCCCGCAGAGGGCTCCCCTGACGGCGGTTCCGGAGCCCCGGCATGGGCCATCACCCGCATCGAGCCGGATCTGCTGGAAGACATGGCCGAAACCCTGTGCAGCGCCTGTCCGGATACGGGCGTCCCCTATCACATGGGCGTACTCGGCGGAGACGCTACACTGGAAGACTGCGAAATCGTGGTCCGCTTCATCGACGACCGCCTCAAGGACAACGAACCAGCCGTATTCGCCTGTTTCGAGATGGTCGTGCAGTTCCTGCTCCGCTGGGGGCGCGCGCATATGGACGACGCAGGCCAGAAAAGCTGGCGGTACGCCGAACTCGTACTTGTGGTTCAGAGCATGTGTATTTTTTCACATCACTACCTCCAGCTCGCCACGGAACTCTCCCCGCTCGCCTACGAGGTCGCGGCCCGTAACAACAGCGAACGCTTCATGCCCATGATCTGGATTTTCCGGCAGTATCTGCAATTGTTCTCGGGCGGAGAGCCGCCGCTCACGGACCGCTTTTTCCACGGTTCGGAAAAGATGCGCCATTTCAAGGAACAGGACATGCAGGATCGCATCCCGGTCTTTGAAGGCATCGAAAACTTCCTCAAGGGCCATTTCCGTGAAACCCTGCAGTGTTATGCGCGCCGCCCCGCGCAGGATCACTGGTGGTACAAACGCTTTTTCGAGCCCCTCTCCTTCTGCGCCAGCCAGGCCGCCATGTACTTGCGCGAGTACCCTCTCGCCACCGGCATCATCGAATCCGCGCGCCAGACCGCCGAACTCGCCGGGGAACGCCTCGTCGCCATGCTCTGGATCGCCCACCTGTGCTTCCTGCTCCTCCGTAAAGGCGCGCTGGACGAAGCGATTGTCAAAATCGACTACCTCCTCAACTGCGTCCCTCCCGAGCAGAACCATAAGATCGCTTCCAGCGCCGTGCGCGCCCTCGCCGTCTACCACCACCTTTCGGGCCGCACCGACGCCGCCTACCGCGTCCTCCGCAACGAAACCCTGCGCGCCGCCGCGCGCGGGGTCCCCCATTCGCCTTTCCTCGATCCTCTCGTGCTGGATCTCCTCTACGTCTTCGAGCAGCGGGGCTACCCGCCCATCCCGCGTTACGAGGTGGAAGCCACGATCGAAACCTTCCTCCGCCAGCCCAACCGCCAGCTCCGGGGCACGGCGCTGCGGGCCCATGCCCTGCGCCTCCGAGGGCGGGGCGCGCCCGCCGAAGAAGTCGTCTCCCTCCTCCACGACAGCCTGCGCGAACTGGAACCCACCGGAGATCCC
>NZ_JH114233.1:329496-353339 GCF_000224655.1 Bilophila sp. 4_1_30 | reverse complement strand
GCTCACCCATCACGAACTCGCCAAGATGCTCGAAGCGATGGGCCAGCACCGTGAAGCCCACCAGCAGCGCAAGTCCGTCGCCGAGATCATCGGGCACCCGCTCGACGAAAACGCCTCCTACCGCACCGCCGCCATCGCGGCGACCGGGGAAGCGTTCCCGGCCCTCGCCCCCACACCCGAGCCGGAGGCCGAGGACACGCCGGGCCGCATCCTTCTCGACCGCTGCCACGCCGCCTTCAACCGCGAACCGACCGCCTATCGGAGTGACGAACTGTTCCAGCATCTGCTCGACATCGCGCAACAGGAACTCCAGTCCGAGCGCGCCGCGCTGTTCCGCCCCACCGACGACGGCAGGCCGGAATTCGTGGCCTCGGTGAACCTCACCCGTATGGAGCTGGAAAGCGACGGGATGCGGAGCTGTATGGAGTGGCTGGAAAGCATCCTCCGCAATGCCGCCTCCACCCACAGTGAACACCAGCGGCTGTGCCTCGCGCTCGACGTCGGCGAGCCCTACCCGTGGCTCCTCTATATGGACAGCGCCTTCACCAGCGGCATGTTCCAACGCCTCTCCCCGGCCCTGCTCCACGATCTCGCCCGGCTGTTCGCGGCTGAAGTCCGGTCCGGCCTGCGGCTTGAGCTCGTCCGTACCGAAGAAGCCAGCCAGCAACAGGATCGCCTCCTTGCCATTACCCGACAGAAAGACGGCGACATGATCCCTGTCGTCGGCGAGGGCCTGCGGGCCTCCCTCGAACAGGCCCTGCGGGTGGGCATAACCGACGCGCCCGTGCTCATCCTCGGCGAAACCGGCGTGGGCAAGGAAATCATGGCCCGGAACATCCACCAGATCAGCCTGCGGAGCGGGCCGTTCGTGGTGGTGCACCCGGCGAGTATGCCGGAGTCCCTTTTCGAGAGCGAATTTTTCGGCTATGAGCGCGGCGCGTTCACCGGGGCCATCCGGCAGAAGATCGGCCTCTTCGAACTCGCCGACCAAGGTACGCTCTTCATCGACGAAGTGGGCGAGATCCCGCCGCTCATTCAAACCAAGCTTCTGCGCGTCCTGCAGGATCAGCGCTTCATGCGTCTGGGGGGCACTCGGGAGATCCTTTCCCGGTTCCGGCTCGTGGCCGCGACCAACCGCGATCTGTGGAAAGAAGTCAGGGAAGGGCGATTCCGCGAAGACCTGCTGTACCGCATTTCCGTCGTCCCCCTGACCATCCCGCCCCTGCGCGAACGCAAGCAGGACATCCCCGGCCTGGTACAGGCCTTCATCGAGCACTTCGCCCGGCGCCACGACAAGCATCCCCTGCCGCTCTCCCCGGAACAGCAGCGCCGCCTGTGCGAATACGACTGGCCCGGCAATGTGCGCGAACTCAAAAATGAGATTGAACGGGCGGTTATTCTGAACAATGCCGGGCAGCTCGACTTCGTGCTCGGGACTTCGCCCGCAGCGCATCAGCCCGCCGATCGCCCCTCCCCATTTCTCGAAACCGTTGCGGACGTCCCGACGCTCTCCGAGCTTGAGGAGCGCTATCTGCGCCACATCATGGAGCGCACCGAAGGCCGCGTGCGCGGTCCCCGCGGTGCGGAAACCCTGCTCAGGATGAAGCGCTCCACCCTGTACGCCAAGCTCAAGAAGTACGGCATCCCCTGCGGCTCGGCGTAGGGGGATGCCCCCGGCGGCAAGGGACTGACGTCCCTTGGCCCCTGCCCGGGGTGCGAACCCTGCCCCTGACCCCGGCGTGAACGGACGCGCCGAAGGCATGGCTCTTTACAAAAGGCTAGGGCGACACCATGAACCGGTGTCGCCCTTTTGCGAAGAGTATTTGATAGATGTAACAGCCACGCCCTTAACGGCTCCAGATCCCTTCAACACACATCTGTTCTACGGCAGAGTCCTGACCACAATCTTCTGCATGGCCGCCCGTCCGAAATTGTCCACAACGCGCAACATCTGCGCGCCGTCGCCGGGGTGCCAGACCAGCGGCTCGCCGGGCACGCCGCGCCCGATGAACCGATCCTTCACGAACCAAAACACGGCGCTTGCGTCCGCGTCCGTGCTCGCAACGAGCGGGATACCGCTCCGCTCCGGATCGGACAGCCGCCGCTGATATATGACTCCGTCCTTTGGA
This sequence comes from Bilophila sp. 4_1_30, assembly GCF_000224655.1. Classification (NCBI taxonomy): domain Bacteria; kingdom Pseudomonadati; phylum Thermodesulfobacteriota; class Desulfovibrionia; order Desulfovibrionales; family Desulfovibrionaceae; genus Bilophila; species Bilophila sp. 4_1_30. The sequence goes on along the minus strand of NZ_JH114233.1, from coordinate 351,210 downwards.
GTGATGATCCGGGGGGGACGCCCGGGCTGTACGCCGGTTTCCGGGCCGCACTCCGGACTGAAAGGCGGTGGCGGCGGCTTCACCACACCCGCCCGCAGGAACAGCGCCTGCAAATCAGAAGGCCAGAATTCCCATACGCGCTCCTCGGTGCGTCCGGGAACAGGGCGGCAGGCGCGCAGCCCGGTTTCCGTATCAATGAGGATGGTGCGGAATACGCCCGATGATCGCGTGGGGGAATAACCGGGAATATACCACGTTTCGGTGGTGTCCCCGCACAGGGAGACATCGAGATCCCCGGTCGCCGTGCACACGGTTTCGCGGGTAATGTTCAGGCCTTCCTGTTGAACGGGAACGAGATCATCAAACGGCACGGCATCGGACGCCAACGCCTGCGCGATATCTGTGAACAAAGGAGCCGCCACGTCTCCGCCCACAAGCAGCGGGTTCGGCGTATTGTCGAAATTCCCCACCCAGACCACCAACACATAGGGGCCGACCACGCCCGCCGTCCACGCGTCGCGGAACCCGTTGGAGGTTCCGGTCTTGAAGCGCAGCGGGACAGGCCCTTCTTTCGACCTGACGAAATGGGCGTCATCCTCCAGCATACGCAGGGTTACGACGGCGGCCTCGGGCGACAGCAGAGGCACGGCGGAACCAGCCGCTTCCCCCTCGTACAGACGGGGATGCCGCCACACGCCCTTGTTCGCCAGCATAGCATACAGGCCGCCAAGCTCGCGCATGGAAACCTCCGCGCCGCCGAGCACGAGGCTGAGGCCGTAATGGTCCGCGCTGAACGGGAGATCCACCCCGGCGCGCAGCAGAAAGCCATAAAAACCCGGGCGCAGCTGCGAGGCCAACAGAATCGCGGGCAGGTTACGGCTGGCGCGCAGAGCCTCATGAGCGGGCAAGGGGCCGCGGAACACCCGGTCGAAATTCTCTGGGTCATAGCCGCCAAAACTGCGCGGCGAATCGGGAAGCAACGTTTGCGGATGGATCAGCCCTTGATCCAGAGCCATGCCGTAAATGAAGGGCTTGAGCGTCGAGCCGGGCGAACGCCGGGCACGGGTTCCGTCCACCTGTCCGGATATGGCCGCGTCAGAAAAACCGGCCGACCCCACGAGCCCCCGGATCTCCATGCTCGGCCAATGGATGAGCAGCGCCGCCGCATTGTTCAGGCCATAACGCCTTCCCCGTGCCGCGAATCCGGCAACGGCCCTCTCCATAAGCCGCTGCAACCCGCTGTCGATACAGGTGCGCACAGGCTCCCCACCCCGCGACAACGGAAGCGTCTCGCTCGAAACGTGCGGAGCCCCGAACGGCAGCCGCGCCGGACCATACACCCGGAGCGGCGGCAGGGCCCTCCCCAAGGCGAAACCCGACGCGCCAAAAGAAGCAGTCGCCCCCTGCCCACCGCCCGGAGCGTCTTCGGCATCGGCAAGCATCTGCATCCGGGCACGGGCGGCCTCGAAATCCGGGCCGTTCAGCGGAGAGCGCCTGACCGGATTCTGCGGCACGACGGCAAGGGCAAGGCTTTCGGTCCGGGTAAGGCGTCCGGAGGTAGTGCGGAAATAAATGCGCGCCGCCGCGCCGACGCCTTCGATATTGCCGCCATAAGGCGCGAGGTTGAAATACGCCTCAAGGATTTCCCCCTTGCCATAATGGTATTCATATTGAAGGGCGCGGGCCATCTGCGCAAACTTGCCCGAAAGCGTGGTTGTGGACAGGCCGAGCCGGAGCCGGGCCACCTGCATGGTAATCGTGGAACCGCCCATACGCCGTGCCCCGCCGAGCATCCCCGCCGAAGCCCTGAGCAGGGACAACGGATTGACGCCGGGGTGCCGGTAGAAATGCCGATCCTCGTAAAGCAGCACCGCCCGCACCATCTCGGGGGCGACCTCGTTCAACCGGATACGGACACGGTATTTTTCATCTTCGGAAAGGCCCAGCCTGAGCAGATTCCCGTCCCGATCCAGCACCAGCGGCGAAAACGGCACGCCGTCCAGAAGCGGCGGTTTGGGACTCAGGACAAGCCAGCCCCAGAACGCCGCGATCGGCAACAGCAGCGTCAGCACGAGGGCGAAAGCGATGGTTTTGCGCACATGAAATCCTTTGGGAAACGCCTCCGGCGACAAAGGGCTTCCACCCCTTGGCCCTGTTCGGGGAAATCGCTCTACGTGCGATGCCCGTAAGCCTAACGGTCATGACTTTGCCGCCCTTTGGGTCTGATTTTTCCCCCAGCCATACTTCCTTATCATCCAACCACAATATAATCAGATATTATATCAAACATCCCGAGCGGTAACGCCGCTCGGGATGTCGAATACCGCCTCTGACCGCTGCACCACCGGTTTCGCCGGGGTCCGGGGGGCGGCTCGCCCCCGGGCGGGGTTGCCGCCGGAGGCTTCCTACTCGACGACCATGACCCCGCCCGCCGAGTGCGCCTGAAGGCTACGGTTGTACATCGCTTCGGCCTGCACTGGCGGAAGCGTGTACACGCCCTTGTTCACGGCGCGGATCTTATACGTAAACACGGAGGGCTCCACAGCCAGATCCGAAAACACAATCATCCGATCCTCGCGGCGATCGACGGACTTGTAGCCCGGCTCACCGCTTGGATTTTGGCCCTTGATGTCAGAATTGAGCACCATTTCGAACCCGCCGGGCAACAGATCCACAATGACCGCATCGGAAACGGACCCTCCATGCGAACGCGCGGAAATGGACACCGTCACCACATCGCCCTGCTTCACCGTCGTCACGGGCCGCCCTTCGGCATCAAGGTATTCACGCGACACTTCAAGCCCCTGTGCCAAGGCTTCGGACGGCGGCTTGCGGTCGAAACCCTGCGCCGAAACTTCCCAGTACAGAGGCTGGGAACCCGCGGGCATATCCAGCGCATACGCCGCACACCCGGGCGCGGAAAGCGTCAACATGCCTCCAAGATCCGCGGGCGCGGATTCCACGGGCTCGAACCCCGGCTGCATGGACGTGCAGCGCAAAGAAATGCCGGAAGGCATGTTCGCCGCGCCCCCCATGTCGAGCAGGGCGCGGACGCCAAGGGATGCGGAAAGGGTTACATACCGCCCGCCATTCAGCACATCGAGCAGTTCTTGTGCCATTTCAGTGCGCTGCGTATCCAGCATATCAGGGAAATGCCGGGCCAGAACCGACGCCCGCAATGCCTGAACGCCCAACGCGTCGAGATAGCCGCGAGCCTGAAAATCGGGGCCCGGAGCTTGGTAAAGCGCAATCAGATGACGCGCGTCGTCGTTCATGCGCATGATCGCGCAGCTTCCCGCCAACAGCGTGGAGGCCACGTCCTTCCGCCACTCGGGGAACCTGTCCTCAAGCTGCGAAACGAGCTGCTCCATCGCTTGCGTCGTGATGCGGCCTTCGCGGGTCAAGACCCACAGCCCATAGGCTTGGGCACGGCCTTCTTCCAGCGAATCCGGCACCCGATCCAGCGCATTCTCAAGCGCCCCGAAGACCTCGGCCAGCAAACCGCCGGGCAGAGCCGCCCCGGACTCCCGCATGGTCAGCAGGAAATCGGCGGCATAGGCCGTGACCAGCACGTCGGGCTCCCCGCCGGGCCAGAGGGACACGCCCCGCCAATTCAGCGCCGACTGGATGCCCTGCACGGCCTCGTCCATGCGTTCCCGGGCGAGCTTGCGCGCCGCGTCCGGCGCCCTGCCCGCATCGGCAAGCAGTTCGGGCCGATTCATGAGCAGCGCGTAAGGCATGGCCCGGCTGATGCGCTGTTCCGCACAAGTGTACGGATAGGCGTCAAGATAACGGATCAGCCCACGCAGCGCGGGCAGGGGCAGCGCCGAAACGGAAGCGGAACCCTTGGCTTCATAGGGGTACAGCTCGCGCCCTATCTTCAGAACCGTGGAGGCGGAGGCCGACCCGACGCTCAAACTTTCGCGCAGGGGCGAAGCCGGACGCACGGACAGCGTTGTGGAACGGACAGTCCGGTTTCCGGCGGCATCGGTCACAGCAAAACGCAGTTTCGCGTTGCCGGGCACATCCCCGACCTTGACGCGGAACGGAATCACCCTTTCGGAACCCGCGCCTACGGCTATTTCAACGGGCGGCGGGGAAACCACGCGCAGGGCCTCGTCAGGCGACAACGCCAGCGCAAAGGAAGCCGGCTGTCCCGTATTGTTGGCGACGGCAAACGCGGCCTCGAACTCGTCGCCCGGCGAAGCCAGAACCGGAAGCTGCGGCGTCAGAACCACCGGGCCGCGCACCGTGGCGTCGGTTTCGGCGCGGCCCGCCGTATCCGGCGACGCCGCCACCGCCATGATGCGAACGCGGCCGTTGTAATAGCCGGGAACGGGGATGGTGACGGACGTCTCAGCCCCCACCTCCACGATGCCGGACCACCAGCTCAGGGGCGGTTCGGCCTTGCGCTTGAAAGGATTGTGGAACCGCCCGCCGGACAAGGCCATATCGCCGCCGAAGGCCGGGATGCAGAGCTGTCCGTGATCGGGCATGAGCAGATCGAACATCTGCCGCGTCTCCACTTCCAGCGCCCGGTCGTTGAGCAGATAACGCAGAGGATCGGGCGTGGCGAAGGCGGTGAGCTGAAGCACGCCCTCATCCACGGCGAAAATCAACGCCTTCCCCGGATGGCGGGCGGACAGGGATACCGAGAGCGCGCCGCCGGGCAGCACCTGTTCCGGAGCCTTGAGCCTGAGCCCCATGTCCCGCCGCGCCACATTCACGGTGAGCGGAGCCACCGCGTAACTGTGCGGCTGCATGAACACGTCGGGCGAGGACAGGGAACGGGCCAGAGACACGTTGACATAGGCGCGGCCCTCGAAATCCTTGGGAACCGCGATTTCCTGCACACTGTTCCCGGCGCGGACGCGGAACCAGCGGGAGGCCGCAACGCTGTCGCGCTCCAGCGTGATCAGGCCCATGCCGTCGTACGGCGAAGACAGGAACAACTGGATGGATTCGCCGGGCGCATAGTCCGCCTTGTCGATGTGCAGGCGCAGGTTGCCGGAGGGCAATTCGTCCCGCCCGGCGAGGCGCAGGTCGTCGTTGCCCGCCACCGTGAAGGGCACGAGGGCCATGATCTGGCCGGAGGCGTTCCGCACGCTGAGCAGGAATTCGCCGGGCTTGTCCGTGGGCACATGCCACGCCAGATTGCCGGACGCGTCGAAAGACCTCTTTGAGGAAGCGATTTCCCGGTCGACCGGGGTTTCGTCGTAACGGTAACGTCCGTCCTTGTCCGTGACGAGGCTGGTTACGTACCGCCGCTCCGCCACGGAGAACGTCAGCACGCCGGGATCGGCGCGGCCGAGATCAGGGCCGAGCGCCACAAATTCCAGCGTGGATTCGCTGCCCTTGGGGATAAAGCCGAGATTGCCCCCGGCCCCGGTGGGACGGTAGCCGAGCACGGCCTGAAGCGGAGAAACAAGGAAGTCGCGCACGGCCGTCACGGAACGTCCGCCGCCCGGCTCAAAGCCTTCGACAAGAAGGCGGCAATGGAGGGTTCCGCCGCGCAGCTTTTCCAGCGGCAGCGGCAGCACGGCGCGGCCCTGCGCGTCGGTACGGACTTCGCCGAGATCCAGCGTCAGAGCCGACCCCCGATAGGGCATGGCATCGTGGAACGTGAAATCCTCATAACCGGGGAAAGACAGCGATGCGGGCCGCACCGAAAGCTGACCGCGCAGGCGGCGGTCCACGGCGGGCAGGCCATACAGATTCTTGAGGGCCGCGTCCGCCGAGGCCTGAGATGCGTTGAGCCAGCCCTTGCCGGGAGCTGGGTTGACCGTTGCGGACAGGCTCATGGTGTCGGGCTGGAATTCTTCCACCCGCACGGCCCCGGAACCGAGCACGACCGCAAAGCCGTCGGCATTGGGCGTCTGTACATCGAGGCGATAGCGGCCCGTGGGCGCGCCTTCGGGGACGGTCCAGCTCAGCTCGGCGAGGCCGTCGGCCCCGACGACGAATTGCCGCCGCAGGATCGTCCGTTCCGAAGGATCGGACAGTTCCGCGAAGAAGGGCATGTCGGGCGGCAACGCCTTCCAGTCGCCCCGGCGCATGAGCATACCGAAACGCAGCGTCTCGCCGGGCCGGAAGATGCCGCGCTCGCTGAACACATAGGCATTGATGCCGTCGGCGTTGCTGGTCTGCCCCTGCGTGGGGAAACGCGAATAGTCCACGACGCGGGAGTAATCGTCGAGCGGCAGCCATGCCGCATCCTCGTCCGCGCCGCGCTTCACCGAAACGGTCACGGCGACGGGCCGCTTTTCGCGGTTCAGGCCGGACACGGAGGGCAAGGCCGCCCTGCCCCCGGCGTCGGTCACGGCTTCGGCCACGGGCAGGCCGTTGGTTCCGAGGATATGCACCGCTGCGCCGGATATGGGATTGCCTTCCGACAACGAACACACGAAGACATCGCGGCTTCCGTCGGCGTTCTTCTTCACAATCATCCCGAGATCCGTCACCAGCAGGAAACGGCTGGCGGAGGCGACTTCCTTGTCGCCGTCCATGCCCGCCAGTTCAATGCGCATGAGCCCGCGCCCATCTTTGAACAGAGGAGCCACGTCGAGCACCGTAAACTGCGGTACGCCCGGATCGGTGCGCTTGAGCGCGATGACGCCTTCCTGCACGTCGCTGAGGGCGTCGAACGGAATATCTGTATTGGTAAACGGCTGCGGCTGCGTAGCAAGAAAGCCGAGATACGGCTTGAGGACGCGTGAAGCCCTCCAGCGGATGGCGGTCAGGCCGCTGGCGTGGAGATCCAGCTTGCGTTCGCCTCCGAGGGCAAGCACGTTGCCGGGCTGGAGAAAGTCAAGCTCCGGCTGGAACGGCGCGGCATGGAAGACTTCCCGCCACGGCCCTGCCAGAGAAAACGCCGGGCTTGGCCCGAACCCTTGGGGAAGATTCAGGAAAAGGTAGCTGTCCGACGGTATGGACACCTTGAAGCGCAACGTGCCCGCAGGCTGATCGGCGGGCTGGAGCGGCTCGATCTTCACGGGCTTGGCGCGGTTGAGGACCGTTTCGTCGATGACCGGGGCCTTGGTCCACGGGGTGGGCTCCACGGCTCCTTCCTCAAGTGCCCGGGGCAACCGGAGGGCGGTGACCGCCTTGGCAAAAACGTCAGGCCGCACAAGCAGACTCGTCTCGACGGTAAGGCGGTACTCCCCGGCGAGCGAGGCGTCGCGGGATGTTTCGAACGAGGCACTCTTGATACGGAACAGGGACGAGATTCCCGGGGCCGTCACCTGCTGACGGGCCTCCGCCTTGCCCTTGGGGATCTTCCAGTGCGTACCGTCGCGCCGGACTTCCGCCGCCACGCCGGGCAGCGAGAGCGTCACCGTGGAGGACGTCTTGGCAAGGCTCAAAATCCGCGACTTGATGAGGCACGTCCCGTTTTCACCCCAGACGAACTCGGGTTTGGCAAGCATAAGGCTCTTGTCGGAAACCTTCAACGCGGCGTCGCGCTGCACCGTCTGACGATCCGGCGGCGTGGTGAACCTTACGTCAAACGAAACGGCCCGCTCACCGTTCAGATCGGGATCAATCCACAACCGGCCGTCCATCTTGAGCACGGCAAGCGGCGGCGTGGAGAAGGAAAGGCTTGGCGAAGCCAGCTTCATGCGCGACGGCAACGGCAGCTTCGCCAGAGAAAGCGTATAGGCCGTGGATTCCGGCCACGGGTTCTTCGGACGGAACTCCATCGTATCCCCGCCCGACCACCGCCATTCGCCGGGAATGTCAGGCGAAAGCCGGACGCCGGAGACAGCCGCGCCATCCTGCCCCGGAGCGGCGGCGCACCGCACGCTCCAGTCGTCGCCGTAAGCTTTTCTGCACGCGGCTTCGTCGGGCTCAAAGATCACCCGCAACGGCTCGCGTCCCTCAAGAGGCGCGGTCACAACGGTCCGGACAAAAGCCGGAGCCAGATCCGAAGCAGCCAACGCGGGTACGGCGACGCAGCACAGCAATACAAGAAGGAATAGAATACTACGGTGGCGCATGGCGTTCTCCCAAACTGATTTTCCATGATCATAAGGGAGTTCTGCTTATCAGACAAGACACGGACTCTTGCCCTTCTGGAGTTCCGCCACAAACTCCACCTAAGGGTTCAGCCTTGCGCGGAGAGTCTGCTCCAGCTTTCTCTGGCAACCCCTCCGGCAAACCGCCTTTCCACCAAGGGAGGATTCTCCTTCCCAATTGCCCGATCCCTACTTGTCCTCCATTGTACGCGCGTGGGCGAGGAATTCGGATATTTCTCTGGCGGTCTGCACGACATCATCACAAACTTCCGCCACAAACGCCTCAACGGGCCGGAAGCACAGCCCGGCGACGCTCACGGCGTAGCGCGGATAGCCTTCCTTGTTGAACACCGGCGCGGCGACGCCTACCAGATGGGCAGCCATTTCCTCATTCATGACCGCGTAGCCCCGCTCACGGATTGCTTCAAGTTCTTTCAAAAACATAGCGCGATCACAGATGGTCTTTTCCGTGAACCGGGTAAACTGCGTCCGTGCGACATAGGTTTCCACCTCTTCACGGGGCGCGAAAGCGAGCACGGCCTTGCCCATAGCCGAACAGTACGCGGGGATGCGGTTGCCCGCGGCATACCCTTCAAGCGCCGAATTGAAGAGACGCTGCGCGAGATACGTGATTTCCCGGCCGTCCCAGTGCCCGAGGTTGCTCGGCTGTTCGGCGGCTTTGGACAACTCTTCAAGATAGGGCCGCGCAAAATTCCTCACCTCGATCCGGGGCACAACCCCTTCCGCCAGATACCTCAGCCGCCCTGTCAGGGCATAGTCGCTCTGGGGTGTCTGCTCGACGTACCCCATATATTTCAATGTATTCAAAAAACGATGGCTCGCGCTTTTCTGGATGCCGAAGGCCGTCGCCACGTTGGTGACCGTCACGTTGCGGCGCTCCACGATGTACTCGAGTATCTGCAACCCCCGCTCAAGGGTCAGGACGCGGGAAGGGTTTGATGGCTTCATGGAATCCTCTTGTATCACATGATGAATAACGTGCATTCGAACAAGCGTAGTTAATGATACTTCCTCAAAAAACGCAAGAAGTACGGGGCGGCCCTCCTCTCGGGGAATACATCCTCCTCACGCCGTGTTGCACTTCCGGCGCGCAGATCCGCCGGCCTCTACCCGCAAGCTTCGGTGGCTTTTGCGAAGAGGACAGCCCGGAACAGAGCCTTCCTTTTTCATTCATATAAAATATACAAAGTATATTCAAATAAAAAGAACAAATTGTTCCAACGGCCTCAGTCCAAAAAACAGGAGGAAAACTGAGAGATTGCTTGCTTGAGACAAGGAGGACGCTCTCCACAGATACCACGAGAAGCAACTTCAGAAACCTGACCCCACGGGGAAAAAACGTCCATCCTCACCACCCGCAACCGGGATATGTCACCTCCACTCGTTTCTCTGATTCATACAACATACGAATTCTATTAGTATAATATTCTACATCAAAACCAATCCATCCATTTCTCGCCATGCTCAAGAAAAAAAGAACAAAAGGCTTGACAAGCTTTTGGGGTTAGGAAATAATACATCTAAGTTCAAATTAAAAGAACATCGTTCAAAAAATTGGAGCAATAATGGACACAGGACTGATTTTTCTGGGAACGGAACAGGCCGTGGAACATGTGCCCGGCCGCCCCGAGCATGTTCTGGACGGCGATCCGCTCACCAATGTCTGGCGGAACGTCACCCATCCCTCGGGGAAAATGCACGCGGGCGTATGGGATTGCCGGGCGGGCACGTTTGAACTTCCCTGCCATGCGAGCACGGAGCTGTGCGTCATTACCGAAGGCTCCGCCGAGATTGAAGACGCGCAGGGCCGCAAGACGCTGGTGAAACCCGGAGACGCCTTCATCATCCCGCAAGGAGCCCGGACCGTGTGGCGCATCGGAGAGTATGTGAAGAAATACTACCTCTGCGTCCTTGATCTTGAGGCCTGATCCCGCCGCAGGAAGGAGCGCCATCCAGAAGGAGAACCGCCATGACCACACAGGACGCCCGGCCGATCAAGATTGAAGTTAAGAACCTGACCAAACGCTTCGGCGATCTGCTCGTCCTCGACGACATGAACTTCACCATCCGCAAGGGCGAATTCCTTGCCATCGTCGGCCCCACAGGCTGCGGGAAGACGACGTTCCTCAACTGCCTCTCCAAGCTGATGCCCACGTCCGAAGGCGACATCTACATCGACGGCGAACCCGCCAATCCGCAAAAGCACAACATTTCCTTCGTGTTCCAAGAGCCCACCTGCTTCCCGTGGCGCACCGTGCGCGAAAACGTCGCCTACGGCATGGAAATCAAGCGGTGGGACAAGAAGCTCATCGAAGACAAGCTCGACGCCATCCTTCCCCTCGTCGGGCTCGCGGACACCGCCGAACTCTACCCCAATCAGGTTTCCGCCAGCATGGTGCAGCGCATCGCCGTGGCCCGCGCCTTCGCCGTCGAGCCGGATCTGCTCATGATGGACGAGCCCTACGGACAGCTCGACATCAAGCTGCGCTTCTATCTGGAGGACGAGCTGGTCAAGCTGTGGAAGGCCCTCGGATCGACGGTCCTTTTCGTCACCCACAACATCGAAGAGGCGGTCTACGTGGCGGAGCGCATCCTCGTTCTCACCAACAAGCCCACCAACATCAAGAAGGAGATCGTCGTGGATCTGCCCCGCCCGAGGGACACCGTATCCGACGACTTCATCCGCATCCGCAAACAGGTCACCGAGCTGATCCGCTGGTGGTAACGCCCCGGCGGGGTTTTCCCCCCATGCAACCCTTTCACGAAGGAGTTTCACATGAAGGCCTTGAGAACCCTGACGATCCTCTTTGCGCTGGCTCTGATGTGCCTCCCCGCGCCCTCCGCCGCTGCGGAAAAGCCGTTCAAACTCGACATCTGTGCCATGCCGGAACACGAATCCTTCATCTTCTGGTATGCCAAGGAACAGGGATGGGATAAGGACGAGGGGCTGGATTTCCAGATCCATTTTTTCCAGACCGGCATGGATCAGCTTGAAGCCCTCCCCGCCAAGCAATGGGTCGTGGGCGGCACGGGCACGGTCCCCATCCTCGTGGGCGCGCTCCGCTACAATACCTACCTCATCGGCATCGCCAACGACGAATCGTGGGTCAACGCCGTCACGGTGCGGCCCGACAATCCCGCCCTCAAGGTGAAGGGCTGGAACCCCGAGTATCCGAACCTCCTCGGCTCTCCCGAAACCGTGAAGGGCAAGACCTTCCTCTATACCCAGTCCTCCTCGCAGCACTTCGGCATGTCCGAATACCTGAAGGCCCTCGGCCTCACGGAAAAGGACGTGGTCATGCAGAACATGGACCCGGCGCAGGTGCTGGCTGCCTTTGACGCGGGCATCGGCGACTTCGCGGGCATCTGGCCCATGTGGCTCTACATCGGCATGGAACGCGGCAACAAGCTCATCTATCAGCCCGGCGACGTGAACGCGGTCCTCACGCTCACCCTCGTGGGCGACAAGGCCTTCTGTGACGCCCACCCCGACATCGTGGTCAAGTTCCTGCGCGTCTGGCTGCGCGGCGTGAACATGATCAAGAAGGAAATCAAGAATCCCAAGCTCGCCGAGCAGTATCACCGCTTCTGGACCGAGTGGGCCGGGCAGGACATCGAGCCGCAAATGGCCAAGATGGATCTTGAATACCATCCTGTTTTCGACATCGACCAGCAGCTTGCCATCTTTGACGATTCCAAGGGCCCCAGCCAGGTCGAACAGTGGCAGGACAAGGTGCTCGACTTCTTTGCCTCGCAGGGGCGCTTCTCTCCCGAGGAAGTGAAGAAGATCCGCGGTTCCGGCTACATCAACGGCACGTTCCTCAAGATGGCCGCCGAATCCATCAAGGAAAAGCCCCTCGGCGGCTACAAGCTCGACTAGCGCGGCGATGTTCCGCACGTCTTGAATGGAAAAACGCCCGGCGGCCGGGGCATCCCCGGCCCGCCCGAGGCGGAAGACCGTCCCCTCCGAAAAGGGAGGCCATCGCAGCCAGAGAGCCGGACGTTTCGCGGCCATGCGCGGGAAAAGGCGGTTCCGGTTGCCGGACAAGCGAGGGAATCATGAGTCAGTATCAGCAGGTAAAAACGCACAGGCAGCGCGCCCTGATCCTTTTGCCGCTCCTTTCGTTGTCGCTGTTCTTCCTGTCGTGGGAGCTGATCGTGGACATGGGACTTGTCCCGCAAACGCTTCTGGCGTCGCCGTCCGCCGTGGTGGAGCTGTTTTTCGCCAAGCTCACCAACGCGAGCCCAGACGGGATGCTCCTTCAGGAACACGCGTGGATCAGCATCAAGGAAGCCTTCCTCGGCTACTTCCTGGCCCTCGCCGTCGGCATCCCGCTGGGGCTGGCCATGGGCTGGTTCCGGCTGGCCGAAGGGCTCGTGCGCCCCATTTTCGAATTCATCCGGCCCATCCCGCCCATCGCGTGGATTCCGCTGACCATCTACTGGTTCGGCATCGGCCTGACGGGCAAGGTGTTCATAATCTGGATCGGCGGCATCGTGCCTTGCGTCATCAATTCCTATGTGGGCGTGCGCATGACCAACCCGGTCTTTCTCCAGATGGGCAGGCTCTACGGCGCGACGAACTGGCAGCTTTTCTGGACCGTATGCATCCCCTCGGCCCTGCCGATGGTCTTCGGCGCGCTCCAGATCGCGCTGGCGTGGTGCTGGATGAATCTTGTGGGCGCGGAACTCCTCGCTGCCAACGGAGGCCTCGGATTCCTGATCCAGTGCGGCAGAAAGCTCGGCAGGCCGGATCTGGTGGTGCTCGGCATGGTGACGGTGGCCATGACCGGCGTGTTCATCGGCATCCTCATCCACTACGTCGAAAAGAAGCTCCTCGCCGGGATGCGGAGGTAAGCCATGTCCCAATCCATCGCCAACGAAATCCAGATCGAATCCCGTGAGCGGCGTCCCCTGCGCCTCGACGACATCCTGATGAACCGCTGGTTCCTGCATACGGTTTCCGTCTCCCTGTTCCTCGGGCTGTGGTACTGGACCGTCTACATGGGCGTTTTCGGGCGCGGGCTATGCTATCCCCATGAAGTGTTGCAGGAAATCGGGAACCTCATGACCCGGAGGCTCGCCGGGAAAGGGCTGTGGGATCACGCGTGGGACTCCACCCGCCGCGTCTTCATCGGGTTCGGCATCGCCTGCGCCCTCGGCATCCCGCTGGGGTTCTTCATGGGCATCAACAAGTATTTCAACGCGTTCTTCAATCCCATCTTCAACCTAATCAAGCCCATGCCGCCCATTTCGTGGGTATCGCTTTCCATCCTGTGGCTCGGCATCGGTGAAGAGCCGAAGATATTCATCATCGCCATCGGCGCGTTCGTGCCCATCGTGCTCAACGCCTACAACGGCATCCGGCTCATCGACGAGGAATTGTATGATGTGGTCCGCATGGCGGGCGGAGGCCGCATGAAGGAAATCGTGGAAGTCTCCTTCCCCGCCGCCGTGCCGTCCATCTTCGCCGGGCTGCAAATTTCCCTGAGCGGGGCGTGGAGCTGCGTGCTCGCCGCCGAACTCGTCAGCGCCCGCTCGGGCCTCGGTTTCGTCATCGTGCAGGGCATGAACTCGGGCAAGGCGTCCATGGTCATCGCCGGGATGCTGCTCATCGCGCTCATCGCCTCGCTCTGTTCCTACGGCATCGACTCCCTCGAAAAGAAAATTTGCCCGTGGCGCCGGGAGATCATGTAACTCCGCGCCGCCGCGAAAGGATATGCCATGCGAGAAGCCAAAATCCAGTGTGAAGGCGTCGGCAAGACCTTCATTCAGAAGGGGAATACGCAGGTCCATGTGCTCAGGGACGTCTCCATCGACGTGGGGCGCAACGAGTTTGTGGTCATCCTCGGCCCCGGGCAGTGCGGCAAGACCACCCTGCTCCGCATGATCGCCGGGTTTGAAAAGCCCTCCGTGGGCCGGGTGCTCATGGATGGCAGGGAAATCGAGGGCCCCGGCCACGACAAGGGGTTCGTGTTCCAGTCGTACATGCTGTTCGCGTGGCGCACGGTGCGCGGCAACGTCGAGGTCGGCCCCCGCGTCCGCAATCTGCCCAAGGAGGAACGCCGCCGCCTCAGCCAGCAGTACATCGACATGGTGGGGCTCAACGGTTTCGAGGACCATTACCCGCATCAGCTTTCCGGCGGCATGAAGCAGCGCGTGGGCATCGCCCGGGCCTACTGCAACTGCCCCGAGATCATGCTCCTCGACGAGCCCTTCGGCCAGCTCGACGCCCAGACCCGTCTGTTCATGGAAAAGGAAACCGAGCGCATCTGGATGCAGGAAAAGCGTACGGTCGTTTTCGTGACCAACAACATCGACGAGGCGCTCACCCTCGGCGACCGCATCTACACGATGAAGAACAAGCTCCCCGGCACGCTCTGCAACACCTACAAGGTTGATCTGGCCCGCCCCCGCGAGCCCACGGACCGCGCTTTCCTCCGGCTCCGCCAACAGATCATCGATGAGTCCGAATTGGTGTTGTAAGGAGGAGAAGAATCGGGGGAGGGGAGAAGGGACCCTTTGGAAAGGGTCTCCTTCTCCCCTCATCCCCCAAAATGTTTTGACTGGTGGGGAGGCCGCACAACGGGAGTTCGTTCCGACGGGGAAATGCAAAAAAGTTAAAGGGATACTTGAAGGAAAGAGTGTTGCGTACTTTGAGTGGAAAGCCGCTGTAGGCATGGAAGAAAGGGGAATATCCATTCACGTCGGAACTGAAGAAGAGCGGAAGGACCGCCCCAGAACGGGGAAACCTTTTCTTCGCTTGAACTATATCAGGTTAAGGTTACTACATAAATTTCTAAACCGGAGGATCGTCATGTCGAACATACCCGTAGCGCTGGTCACGGGCGGAAGCCGCGGCATCGGCAGGGCGGCGGCGGAAGAACTGGCGCGGGAAGGCTACAAGGTAGCCCTGATCGCGCGGACGCCGGAACGCCTCGAAGCGGCGGCAAGGGAACTTGTCGAAACGCTTGGGCTGGACGCGGAGCACGCGCCCCTCACCTTTGCCCTCGACGTGGGCGACGGGCAGGCCGTGGGCGATGCCGTCGACCGGCTGGCGGCGGAATGGGGCCGTATCGACGTGCTGTTCAACAGTGCGGGCGTCAGCATCCCCGGCACACTGGAACTCGACGCCGACACCCTCGATTTACTGTACCGGACAAACCTGCGCGCGCCCTTCCTGTTCATGAAACACGTCATCCCGATCATGCGGCGGCAGGGAAGCGGCTACATTTTCAACATCGCGTCCCGCAACGGGAAAATCGGCGTGGCCGGGCTCGGCGGGTATACGGCCTCCAAGTTCGGGCTCGTGGGGCTCGGGGAAGTGCTCTACCGGGAACTCGCCGCGCAGGGGATCAAGGTCACGACCCTGTGCCCGGGCTGGGTGAATACCGACATGGCCTCCGGCGAAGGCTGCGTCCATCCCCCGGAAAAAATGATCCAGCCGGAGCAGATCGCCGCGACCATGCGCTGGCTCCTCAGTCTCGGCCCTTCCGTCAGCATCATGGAAGTGCTGCTCGAATGCACGGCGGACGTCGAACGGCGCGCGACCGGAGAACTTCACGCCCTCTACGCCCTGCGGGACGGCACCCCGTCCTGATCCTTTCCCTTTGCGGAGGTTTCCATGATCGACACCACTCAGGGCATGGCGCAGCCGGAACGCGCCCGTTTCCTGAAAGAACGGTTCCTGTCCCGCCGCCCGTCCATCTGTCTTGAAGGCGCGCTCGCCAAGACGCGCACGTTCAGGGAAACGGAAGGCGAAGCCCTCATCGTGCGACGGGCCAAGGGATTCAGACGGCATTGCGAAACAAAGACCATCGTCATCGATCCCCGTGAACTCATTGTCGGGCATCCCGGATGCCGGTCGCGCAGCGCGGTCATCTGCCCCGAGCTGTCCAACACGTGGCTGTGCCGGGAATTCGACCGGATGCCCGTGCGCGATCAGGACCCCTATGACGTGACCGAAGAACAGAAACGCCTCTACCGCAAGGAGATTTACCCGTATTGGGTCGGGAAGACCCTGCGCGAACGCTGGAACGGGCAGGCCCCTCGGGATCTGCTCGAACTCATCGCCGTGGGCGGCGTCATCGACAACGACATCAAGATCGAATGCGCGCCCGGCGAAACCACGCCGGAATTTCCGGATCATCTTTTACCCAAGGGCTTCAAGGGCATTCAGGACGAGGCGCAGGCGCTTCTTGATGCCGTGGACCTCACCGTGCCCGCCAACTATGAAAAGCGCGACTTCTGGCAGGCGGCCGTCATCGTCAACGAAGGGCTCCGCATCCTCTGCCGCAGGCACGCCGAAGCCGCCGAAGCCCTCGCCGCACGGGAGAGTGACCCGATCCGCAAGGCGGAGCTCCTCAACATCGCTTCCGACTGCGCCTCCCTCACGGACAACCCTCCCGCCACCTTCCGGCAGGCGCTCCAGCAGATCCATTTCCTGTTCATGGGCCTGTACATGGAAAGCAACGCGGGCGGCTATTCGCCGGGCCGCATGGATCAGTATCTCTACCCCTATTATCTGCGTGACCGGGCAAAGGGCATCCTCGACGACGCCACCGCCCTCGAACTCATCGAGTGTTTCTGGATCAAAAGCAATGACGCCGTGTGGTACTGGGACGAAGCGGGGATCAAGCACTACGCGGGGTACTGCTCCTTCCAGAATGTCTGCCTCGGCGGGATCGACCGCGAAACAGGGCAGGACGGCGTCAACGAGCTCACGTACCTCATGCTCAAGGCCACCATCGACCTCCAGATGGTCCAGCCCTCCGTGTCCGTGCGCCTGAGCAAGAAGAACCCCGAGGACTATTTCCTCAAGATCGCCGAGTTGGTGGGGACCGGTTCCGGCTTCCCCGCCATCTACAATGAGGAAGTCGGACTCAAGATGCTCATGAAGAAAGGCGTGCCGCTCGAAAAAGCGTGGGACTGGAGCTGCATCGGCTGCGTGGAACCCCTCATGCCCGGCAAGACCTCCCAATGGAGTTCGGCGGGACACTACAATCTCGCCGCCGCCGTGGAGTTCGCCCTCACAAACGGCGTCCATCGCAAGAGCGGCAAACGGATCGGCCTCAAAACCGGCAATCCCGAAACCTTCGCCAGCTACGAGATGTTCAAGGCCGCCGTGTATGCCCAGCTCGATCGGCTCATCCGGCAATTTTCCATCTCCCAGAACCTCATCGAGCGGCTGCAACAGCAGTTCTTCCCCAACCCGCTCATTTCCATGAGTATCCTTGACTGCGTGGAAAACGGAAGGGACCTCATGCACGGCGGGGCGCGCTACAACGTCGGGCCGGGCATGAACGGCAACGGCGTGGCCGATTTCGCGGATTCGCTCATTGCCGTGAAAAAGCTTGTGTACGACGAAAAACGGCTGCCCATGCACACCCTGCTCGAAGCGCTGGCGGCGGATTTTCAGGGCTATGAGGCCGTGGAACGTATGCTGACGGAAGACGCGCCCAAGTGGGGCAACGACGATCCCGACGTCGACGCCGTGGTCATGGAGCTGTGCGACTTCATCATCAAAATCCATGCGGAACTCAAGGGCATCCTTGGCAACCCCAAGATGCCCGCGCTGTACCCGGTTTCCTCCAATGTACCGCAGGGGCTGTCCATCGGCGCGCTGCCCTCGGGACGCCGCGCGGGAAAGCCGCTGGCGGACGGCTGCTCCCCCTCGCAGGGCTGCGACCGCTTCGGGCCGACCGCCATCCTGCGCTCGCTGGACAAGATACCCCATGCCTGCCTCGACGGCGGCACGCTCCTGAACCTCTGGCTCACCCCCGCCGTGGTGCAGGGCGAGGAAGGCGGGCACCGCCTGTCAGCCTTCCTGAAGACCTTCCTCGACATGGACATCTTCCATATCCAGTTCAATGTGGTCGGGCAGGACATCCTCCGCTGCGCGCAGGAACGGCCCGAGGAATACCGCTCGCTCCTCGTGCGCGTGGCCGGGTACAGCGCCTATTTCGTCGAGCTCAGCCGCGAGGTGCAGGACGACATCCTCAGCCGCACGGTCAACACCCTGTAACGCACGGGACGGTCCACCATGAAGGGAGTTCTCGAAAACATCCAGCACTACTGCATCCACGATGGCCCGGGCATCCGCACCGTGGTTTTCCTGAAAGGCTGTCCCCTGCGCTGCCGCTGGTGCTCCAACCCCACCACGCAGGAGCACAAGCCCGAACTGCTGTACCATGCGGATAAATGCTTCTCCTGCGGCCACTGCGCGGAGATCTGCCCGCAGCGCGCCGTCAGCCGCGAAGACGAGGCCGTGCTCTTCGACCGTGCCCTGTGCGACGGCTGCGGGCTGTGCGCGAAGGGATGCCCCGGCAAGGCGCTCCAGATCGCAGGGGTCGAACGCGACACGGAGGACGTGCTCGAAGATATCAAAAAGGACATGGCGTTTTACCGCAATTCCGGCGGCGGCGTGACGCTTTCCGGCGGTGAAGTGCTCGCACAGGCGGCTTTCGCCCTTGACCTCATGGCAGCGTGCAAACGCTACGGCATCCACCTCGCGCTGGAAACGTCGGGGTTCGGCAAACGCGAGGATCTGCTTGCCCTCGCGGATGCCGCCGACTGCCTCTTCTATGACGTGAAACATGCTGACGACGACGCTCATCGGGAACTCACCGGACAGGGCAACGGGCTCATCCTCGACAACCTCGACGCCGTGCTGGATCGAGCCGCCGGGAAGCTGACCGTACGCCTGCCGCTGATCCCCGGCCTCAACGACGATGAAGGCCATCTCGAAAACTTTGCCCGCACCATCAAGGCATTGGGCCGCGTACACGCCGTGGAACTGCTGCCCTACCATCGCCTCGGCAAAAACAAGTACGCCCTGCTCGGACGGACCTATGCGCTCGAATCCCTCGGGCCCATGAGCAAGGAAGACCTTGCCCGCCGCGCAGCGTTCGTCGCGGAACGTCTCGGCGGGACCAAGGTATTGTTCTAGAGCCGACTGCCTTTGGAATACGGCTCACTCCAAAGGCCCCTTTTCCCGAAAACATCATTCCCGGAAAAACCCACGCCGTGTTGCGGCGCAGAACCTTTCAATACTTGCAGGCACTGTGCTCTCCTGAACTCCCAACCGTTTTTACCGTTATCCACAAAGGACGCCGCCATGCTGACTCCCCGAATCGAACAGCTCAAGAAGCAGTTTTTTACCCATGTTCCCGCCGTCTGTCTTGAGGGCGCTCTCTCCAAGACGCACGTATTCAAGGAAACGGAGGGCGAACCCATGATCGTCCGCCGCGCCAAGGCTTTCAAACGCCACTGCGAAACCAAGACCATCACCATCCAGCCCGGCGAACTCATCGTCGGCAATGCCGGACGCACCGCCCGGACAATTCATATCTGCCCGGAATTGTCCAACAACTGGGTATACGAAGAACTGGACACGATGGCGACGCGCCCGCAAGACCCTTATGCGATCACTGAGGAGCAAAAAATGCTCTTCCGCAACGAGATCTATCCGTACTGGAAGGGCAAGACCCTGCGCGATTACTGGAACGCGCAAGCCCCCAAGCCCATCCTCGACATCATCTCGGTGGGCGGCGTCATCGACAACGACATCAAGATTGAGTGCACTCCCGGAGACATCGTCCCTGAATTCAAGGAAAACATTTTCGCCAAGGGCTTCGGGGGCATCCGTGCGCAAGCGCAAGCCCTGCTCGAAACCGTCGATCTCAACGATGTGGAAAATTACGACCGGCGCGACTTCTGGGAAGCCATCACCATCACCTGTGACGGTTTTTCCATACTCTGCCGCCGCCACGCGCAGGCCGCCCGCGAGCTGGCCGCCATCGAAAAGGACGGCACCCGCAAGGCCGAACTGCTGGGCATGGCCGAGGCCTGCGACGCTATCGCCGAAAACCCGCCGAAGACCTTCCGTGAAGCCATGCAGCTCCACTACTTCATCTTCGTGGGCCTGTTCATCGAAGGCAACGCGGGCGGCTATTCGCCGGGCCGCATGGACCAGAACCTCTATCCCTACTACAAGCGCGATGTGGAGGCAGGCATCCTCACCGACGCCGAGGCCTTGGAACTCATCGAATGCATGTGGATCAAATTCGGCGAACAGATCTGGTATTGGAATGAACCCGCAGCGACGCACTACGCCGGATTCTGTGCGTTCCAGAACGTCTGCATCGGCGGCGTGGACATGGACGGGCTCGATGCGGTGAATCCGCTTTCCTACCTCATGCTGCAAGCGACCATCGATACACAGATGGTGCAACCGTCCCTTTCGGTACGCCTGAGCCGCAAGAACCCCGAGGATTTCTTCCTCAAGATTGCGGAACTCATCCAGACGGGTTCGGGCTTCCCCGCCATCTACAGTGATGATATCGGCATGAAGCAACTCATGAAGAAAGGCATCCCGCCGGAGCTGGCCCGCGACTGGGTGGGGCTCGGCTGCGTGGAAGCCAACATGCCGGGAAAGATGTCCCAATGGAGTTCGGCGGGGCATTACAACATCGCCGCCGCCGTCGAATTCGCGCTCTCCAACGGCGTCCATCTCAAGAGCGGCAAAAAGCTCGGCCTTGAAACCGGCGATCCGGCATCCTTCACGACCTTTGAACAGTTCCGCGACGCGGTGCACGCCCAGCTCGATCACCTGCTCCGCACCTTCTCCAGTATGCAGAACCTGCTGGAACTCCTGCACCAGCGCTACCTGCCCAACCCCGTGGCCTCGATGGTCCTCCTCGATTGCGTGGAAAAGGGAAAGGATCTCATGCGCGGCGGGGCGCGCTACAACACCGGGCCCGGCATGAACGGCAACGGTGTGGCCGACTACGCCGACTCGATGGTTGCGGTGAAAAAGCTGGTTTTCGACGAGAAGAAAGTGGATATGGCGACCCTCGCGGACGCCGTGAAGCACGACTTCAAGGGCTACGAACCCCTGCTGCGCCTCATCGATGGGGAAGCCCCCAAGTGGGGCAACGACGATCCCGAAGCCGATGCGATGGTCATCGATCTGACTTCATTCATCATCAAGAAGATCGCCGCGTTCCGGGGGCTGCTCGGCAACCAGAAGCTGCCCGCGCTCTATCCGGTGTCTTCCAATGTTCCGCAGGGCATGGCAGTCGGCGCGCTCCCCTCGGGCCGCCGTGCCTTCCGGCCCATTGCGGAAGGCTGTTCCCCCTGTCAGGGCGCGGACCGCACCGGGCCGACCGCCGTACTCCGTTCGCTCGGCAAGCTCCCACACACCTGCATCGACGGCGGCACGCTCCTGAACCTCAAGTTCACGCCCGCGTCCGTCGAGGGCGAAGCCGGGCGCATCCGGCTCTCGGCGTTCCTCAAGTCCTTTCTTGATCTTGACGTGTTCCATGTCCAGTTCAACGTGGTGGGCCACGAAGTCCTGCGCTGCGCTCAGGCCCACCCCGAGGAGTACAAATCCCTTCTCGTCCGCGTAGCCGGATACAGCGCCTATTTCGTCGAACTCAGCCGCGAAGTGCAGGACGACATCCTCAGCCGCACGGCCCACGCGCTATAAAAAGGAGAATGCCTCCGGCGGGCAGGGCTCTGCCCTGCACCCGCTGGGGGAAATGATTTCCCCCAGACCCCCTCGGCTATGGCTGTATGCGATTTGGGGGAAAAGACTCCATTCTTCCATAATAATCAGCAACATCTCGAACAGGGATTCGATAACGTCAAAAGTCTTTGGAGGGAGAGGGGAGGGTTTGGG
>NZ_JH114233.1:310475-329014 GCF_000224655.1 Bilophila sp. 4_1_30 | reverse complement strand
CCCCTCCCCCCTCCCAATACTTTCTTCCCCCAATCCACTACACCTTCTTCGCCATGACGTTGCGCCCGGCGAGCATACCGAACACGCAGCAATCAAGAATGGCGCAACCGCCAAGACGCATGGCCCCGTGAACGCCCGAGGTGGCCTCGCCCGCCGCGTAAAGGCCGGGAATGGGCGCGTCGTCGAGCACGCTCACCACTTCAGCCTTGGGCGTGATGAGCGCCCCCGCAAGGCTGTAGGTCAGGTTCGGCTTCACCATCACCGCATAGTACGGCGGCTTGTCCACCTTGTTGTTCTTGGTTTTGGCGAAATCGGCCTTGAAAGCCGTATCTTCGCCTTTTTCAGCCATCGCGTTGTATTCCTCAATGGTCGCCTTGAGCGCATCCAGCGGAATCTTGTAATGCTCCGCCAAATCTTCAAGGCTGTCATGCTTGGTCACATAACCCGCAACGGCGTTCTTTTCCATGCGGTGCTTGTTTTCCACCAGTTCGTAGGCATCACCGTCAAGAATGGACAAGGGCATCCGGCGCCCGTTGGAGGCCAATACCTTGCTTGCGGCGTGGAAGATAGCCACACGATCCGCGCTTTCGCTCACGAACCGCTTGCCCGTGGCAGGGTCGATCATCATGCCGAGCGGCTGCTCGTCCGTGCACGGGAAGGCCGGGCGGTACAGCGTGCCGTTGATCATGCGGGCCCCGGCGGCGGCAAGCATACGATACCCGGAAGCCGTCGCGCCGGGATGCTCGGTCGTGAACGCGCCGTCAAACTGCGGCAGTTCCTGCGACCGGAAGGCGCGATCCGCCTCAAAGCCGCCGGTACAGCAGATTACGCCCCGTTTCGCCCGGTAGCGCACGGGCGTCCCGCCCTTGTTCTCGAGATCGTCCGATTTGAGCCGCGTATTGAAATGGTAATCCGTACGCGCCGCAACGCCTTCGACCCGTCCATCACGATCGAGCAGCAACCGGTCGACCTTACAGCACAAGATGAGCTGGCCGCCCATCTTAAGATAGCTTTCGCGCAGGGGAGCCAATAGACCCGTCGCGCCGTTGTAGTCGGGCTGAAGCAGGCGCTTGGCGGTCATGCCGCCGGGCATCATCAAGGTATCCTTGAATTTCGCGCCGTGTTTGACAATAAAATCGAATGCCTCGACGCCGTTGCTCACGAGGGTCTTCGTCAGCTCGGGATGACAGAAGCCTTTCCCGGCCTTGAGCAGATCCTTGAGCATGGCTTCGGGAGAGTCTTCAATGCCTTGTGCCTTTTGGAGCGGGCTGCCGGGCACGGAGATGGTCCCGTTGCTGATAGCCGTGGAACCGCCGATCATGCCCATTTTTTCGAGCAGGGCCACGCGCTTGGCTCCGCTCTCAAGGGCCGACAGGCCCGCCACGAACGCGGCGAGGCCGCTGCCGATGACGATGACGTCGAAGGTCTCGGTCCAGTCGGCGTCCTTGGGTTTCCGGGGCTTGGCGAGGGCCGGAGCCGCCGCGAGACCGCACAGGGCCACTGCGCCCGTCTGGATAAAAGCTCTGCGTGTTTTCATAAGGACCTCCGAACAGCATTTCTCAACGCTCTAGAAAGAATAATCGCGGGTGTCAACAGAAAGCGCGCGTCCGAAAGCGGCCTTGCCGGGCGCGCCGGAGCCCATTCGAGAAAGATCCCCCAAAGGCAACGGCATGATCTGAGCATCAAAAGATTTTTTCCGTTCCGGCGCGTCGCCCAACAATCCGCCGTGCCGCCTCGCACGTACCGGAAAACCAATGTTCCTGGCAAAAAATATACGGGCTTCGACATTTCCGGCATTCCGCAGTAGAACCGCTCTCGGGCGCTATTCCGGAAAACAGAGAAGAACGCCCTGCCCGAGCGAAAAGCCCCTCAAGGAACGACCGATGCGCAAACTGATCTTCTGCCTCTGCTGCCTGCTCTGGGCCATCCCGGCCTGTGCCGGCGATCTCGAATTGGATCTTGAATGTCTGCAAGAAGCCTACCCCGGATTCATCACGGGCACGGAAACCGACGACGCGGGGCATGTGTGGTTCCTCACCAAGAACGGCGGACGTCTCCTCTATAATGACGGGAAAATGAAAAGCCATGCGGAACTGCTGGAAAACGCGGATATTGAGGACGCCATGCGCCAGCCTTACCCGCTGGAACCCGAGCGCCCGGATTTCGCGCCCGATGAGGAGCCGGGGCGCATCCGCTGTTATCCTCTGCTCAAGGCTTTGTACGGGGTGGACCAGCGTTCCGTGGAACGGGGAATCGTCCGTACGCTGTTCGGCGGCAAGATCAAGGTGCGCCTTGCCGCCCCCGCCGCCGAAGCGTTCCAGCGCATCGACACGGCGTGGAGGCTCAGGCCCGCCGATCCCGAACTGAACAGCTATTTTTCGCCCATCTACGGCTATTTCTGGCGCGCCATCGCCAAAACGAACCGCCTGAGCCCGCACAGCTTCGGGATTGCGGTGGATCTCAATCCCGACAAGGGCCCGTATTGGCAATGGAGCAAACTCCGCCCGCATCCGTTGCAGAAGACCTTCCCCTCCGCCATCGTCTCACTCTTTGAGGACAACGGCTTCATCTGGGGCGGAAAGTGGGAGCATTTCGACCTCATGCATTTCGAATACCGCCCCGAACTGATTATCAAGGCGAAAAAATTGCGGGCAAAGGCGAACGGGGAAAAGCCCAAAGACGCATCGTAGCACAGTGGCGCAATGAAAAAAGCGACCCGGCACTGTCCGCGCCTGATGCATGAAAAAGCCCGCTGCAACTGGAGCGGGCTTTCATTTTTCCTTTTTCCGATTTGCCTCAGATGGACACTCCATCTTACGCAGGGAGCGCAGGGGCCGTCCCGCCAGATCCCAAATGCCGAACCCCGTGCGGGCGTAGAGAAGCACAACCACCGGGCACAGCACGTTGAATAGCAGCAGGGCATGAATTCCCATGCCGAGACGGCGAGCACGCCCATTCCGAACCCTCGCCGTACCTCTCTTCCAAAGAGACGGCGAGGGTTGTTTTCGTCCCTGCGGACGTGACGCCCCCTAGATTCCGGGAAAATCTTTTCCCAAAGGACAACATCCTTGAAACAGATACAATTTCAAAATCAATCCGCTCCGCGATCTGGCGATTGCCTTTCGGATCGGATATGGCGTACACATGGCCCACATGCACCGCGGCACCTTGCCTCCAAAACACACGCCTAGGAAGAAACGATGGACCCTCAGAAACTGGTAGAGCATTTCAGCATGTCCCCGCATCCTGAAGGCGGTTTTTTCACCGAAACATATCGCAGCCAAGGAGCGATCTCCTCCGAAGCCCTGCCCTGTTTCGGAGGGATGCGGAACTTCTCCACGGGCATCCTGTTCCTCTTGCGCCGGGGAGAATATTCCCATCTGCACCGGCTGAAACAGGACGAGATGTGGCATTTTTATCTCGGAGCGCCCCTGCGGCTGGCGATAGTCAGACCGGATGGGACCGCAGAAGAAATCCTTTTGGGGCAGGATGTACTCAACGGCCAGTACCTCCAATACACCGTCCCGGGCGGCTGTTGGTTCGGCGCTACTCCGGCGGAAGGCTCCGATTTTGCGCTTGTGGGCTGTACCGTGGCTCCGGGATTTGATTTTGCGGATTTTGAAATGGCCGATCCCGACGTTCTGGGGCAGACCTTTCCCCACGCCGCCGGGTTGGTACGTGAATTCTGTTAGAGTAAGAGAGCGTTAGGATGGAGTCGAACATGTCCAAACAGTATGTGGTCAGCGCGTGTCTGGCGGGTGAATCCTGCCGGTATGACGGAGGCTGCTCTCCTTGTCCGGCGGTACAAGCGCTGGTCCGCACGGGGCAGGCCCTGCCGGTGTGCCCGGAAGTCCTCGGGGGGCTTCCGACGCCGCGCGTGCCCTCGGAAATCAGGGACGGGCGTGTTGTCGCCAAGGATGGAACGGACGTGACCGGTGCCTTTATCCGTGGGGCGGAGGAAGCTTTGCGGCTGGCGTTGGAAAACGGCTGCACAGCGGCGATCCTCAAGGCGCGGTCGCCCTCCTGCGGATCCGGGGAAATTTATGACGGCTCCTTTACCGGAACCCACGTGCCCGGCGAAGGCGTTTTCGCCCGCATGGCCCGTGAGGCAGGACTCGAAATCTGGAGTGAAGAAACATTCACCGAAGGAAGATAACCTCTCTTGCCGGGAAGGCACGGACGGTATCAAGACAAAAAAACGGTTCCACACGCGGCGTAGCCGGATGCGGAACCGTTTTTTCGCGCGGAATGCACAAGAAACCACTCCAACGGGGGCATTCGTTCTCAGGCCGGCATGGAAGACAATCTGTGCCGGAAAAGCCTGCGAGCACAGATCCGATAACGTCGAAAGTCTTTGGAAAGGGAGAGACGCGAGCCGCGCTGACAGATTTTGGGAAAGGGGCTTTGCTGAAGAAAGCCCCTTTCCCGGTGTCTCTAACTTTTCAAGTGTACCCGCTCTAGTTCGCGGCGGCGGGAGCGATGGCGAAGCCCTTGGTGGTCCCGCCGGTCGAAGACGGCGTACCGGCGATCTTGGAGAGGAAGGTATCGCCGAGGGTTTCGATGTGATCGCTGATATTATCGAAATAATTCAAGTGAATCTGCTCTTCGCCGATGATCGTTTCAAACAGTTTGGCGGTCAGGATATCGCCGTTGTCCACACAGACTTTGCGAAGCTCGTTGTACACGAAGATGGTGTCGTCTTCACTGTCGCTGTCGCTGCTGTAAATCGCTTTGACTTCCTGTCCCTTGATCACCTTCCCGGCAACTTCGGAAGTAGGCTCGCCGCCGAGTTCTTTGATGCGCTCGGCGAACATTTCGCAGTGGCGCATTTCATCGATGGCGATGAGTTTCATATTCGCGGCCAGTTCGCCATAGTCCATGTCGTCCAGGTTGTAATGCTGGTTCATGTATTGATGAATCGCATGTAGTTCCATGCTCCGCGCCTTGTTCAGCGCTTCAACGACGTTGGCCTTGCGGGTTTCACGATCAGACATGGCAAATCTCTCCTTACAAATGTTTGTACCAATATACGTCACCCGGAAACGCCTGTCTATATAACATGGGGAATACAGGAAGCGCCGCTCCGGCTGAAACGGGTATTTTATACGCAAGCGGCACGCGGCACAGTGAATCCCGCCGTACAGCACCCGGCACCAAGGTGACCGGGCCGCAACGGTTAGGCAAACCGGAGGCCATGTTCTGGACGAAAGCGCTACGGGCGTGCTACAGGCAGGAAGTACTCTTTTTCCCCCGGAGAAACATATGTTGGATTATCCCGAATATACTCTAGGCATTCAAGCCCGTTACGGCGAAGCGGGGACCGACGGCAAGATACGCCTCGGTGCGTTGGCGAACTGGTTTCAGGAGGCGGCCGGACACAACGCCTCGGCCCTCGGTTTCGGCGACGAGCGGCTTTTCGCGGAAGGGAAGGCGTGGATACTCACCCGGATGACCTTTCGTATCAAGGATCTGCCCTCGCCCGGCGACAAGGTGAACATCCGCACGTGGCCCGCGAAGCTCGAACATCTGGGGCACAGAGGATATGAAGTGTACAACGCTTCCGGTGAACTGACCGTCGCCGCCGTGAGCGCGTGGACGGTGCTGGATCTCACCACCCGCCGCCTGACGGCCCTGCCCGAAGAGCTTGCCGCCGTCTATCCCGTGAACACGATTCCTTGCATCCCCTTCCCGTCCCGTACCATCCCACGGTTGCGCGAGGGGATAGGCAGCGCCGACGTGCTGGTACGGCGCGACGACCTCGACATCAACGGACATGTCAATAACTCAAAGTATCTTGGCTGGTTGCTTGAGTGTCTGCCGTGGTCCCCCGGTGAAAGCCTCATCCCGTCCCTGCTGGACGTGACATTCCGCGCCGAATGCTTCCCCGGCGATGCGCTCACCTCACAATGCGTCCCCCTGCCCGACGAAACCGACGCCACCGCGCCTGACGGGTTCCCGCAAGCGCCGCATGGCCTGCTGCATGTGATCCGCCGCACCGACTCGGGCGATGACGTCTGCCGCGCCGTGACGCGCTGGACGCAAAAAGTCCGGCTGCCTTAATGATGTGTTCCAGCATGGCCGCCCCCGATAACCTGACCAACTCCGAAAGGCCGTTTCAGACGGCCTTTTTACTGCGCTTTGAAGTGGATTTCCGGTTCTCAAGCACATTTCACATGAAACGGCTTAGAGCCTTTCGAAATGAGAATCCCCTGACCCAAACGCAATCCTTTGACAGTATAACATATTATAAATTATGAATAAAAATCTATCATTCGACTGGACGATTCTTGGAATGGTATATCATTCAAAAGGTAATCCGCGCCAGTCCCCATTCGGCCCCTTCCGCAACCGCAAGCAAGGTATCGTTTCCGTTCCATACCAATACCGACCCAATACCGACCATTTACCGCTTGCACAAAACCGACCAATTCCGCACTGTGGGGAAATGTACGGGCATACAGTGGCATCCGAGACATTTTTCCGCATCCAACATGGGCTCCATACAGTGCCTTTCAGCATATACCGCGCACAGGTCCATGTATCCATCCGTTTTCACCCAATATGAACTTAATGACCCGTTGTGAAAAAAAGAATATCAGTCCATCATAAAGCGCAACACATTTTTTGCTTGCACACTCGATTCCGAGAGGATACCTCTCAATAAGTTGAAACAACGGCATAAATGGCTTGATGTGACGCCATACGCCGATTCTGGACGATCTTATGCGGAGAGACCTTTTCCATCGCGCGCGCATCTGCCCTCTTCCGGTTTTATCTGTATATCACAGTGTATTTTATACTCTTTTCCCTATTCCAATTTTTTGGGGCAAAAGCAACAAGAATGGTCTGAGTGGTCTATTTACGGTTGACAGAATCTTTCAATGGTCATATTGGCCTTACCAATTCAGTGAGGAATGCATCATGCCCAAAACAGACTCTTCCGCCGGGCGTCCGCGCCGGAGCTATCAGAAGCTCACGGAACGCCTCCGGCAATTCATGGAGGAAGGCCATTTCCGCGACGGGGACAAACTGCCCCCGGAACGGGCCCTTGCCGAATCCTTCGGCGTTTCCCGCAGCAGCGTCCGCGAAGCCATCCGTGCCCTTGCCGAAAAAGGGCTCCTCGAAAGCAGGCAAGGGGACGGGACGTATGTCCGCGTGCCCGACATAGAGCCGCTCAAGGAGGCCATCCTTGAAGCCGTGGATTCCGAGGGCCTGATGTTCGACGAGGTGACGGAATACCGCCGCATCGTGGAGCCGGGCATTGCGGAAATCGCTGCCGTGCGCCATACATCCGAACAGCTTGACCGCCTCAAGATCATCGCCTGCGATCAGCAGCGCCGCCTGCTCGTCGGCGAGAACGACGGCGATCTCGACGCCAGATTCCACCTCGCCCTCGCCGAATGCACGGGCAACAAACTGCTCATAGACACCGTCGCCCGGCTGAACCGCATCTACGCCAAGGGGCGCACCCCGGAGCTGCGGGACACGCCGTGGCGCCAGTTCTCGGTTTCCTCCCACCTGCGCATCATCGACGCGCTTGAGCGGCGGTCCCCGGAAGACAGCCGCAAGGCCCTCGAAGAGCATATCGATACGGTTATCCACAAACACCTTTTCGCCACCGTGAGGGACTGACATGCTGATTTCACTGGTTGTTTACTGTTTGCTCGGGGCTATTGCGGGCGTTCTGGCCGGGCTTCTCGGCGTGGGCGGGGGCATCGTCATCGTGCCCATGCTCGTGTTTGCGTTCGGCTGGCAAAACTTCCCGCCGGACGTACTCATGCTCATGGCCCTCGGGACGTCGATGGGCAGCATCATGTTCACATCGATTTCCAGCTCGCTGGCCCACAGCCGCAACAAGGGCGTCCAGTGGGATGCCGTACGGAACATCACCCCCGGCATCCTGATCGGCACGTTCTGCGGGTCGTTCCTGGCTTCCCACGTTCCGGCGCGGTTCCTTCAGCTCTTTTTCGTAGCCTTCCTCTTCTTCGTGATCACCCAGATGCTCAGCGGCAAAAAGCCCAAACCGTCCCGCCACCTGCCCGGTCTCGGAGGCATGAGCGTCGCGGGCGGGATCATCGGCGTGGTTTCGAGCCTCGTGGGCATCGGCGGCGGCACGCTCTCCGTGCCCTTCCTGCTCTGGAACAATCTGGACATGCGCAAAGCCATCGGCACCTCGGCGGCCATCGGCTTTCCCATCGCCCTTGCCGGATGCTTCGGCTACATCGTGAACGGCTGGAACGCCGCGAACCTGCCGCCCTATTCCTTCGGCTACATTTACCTTCCGAGCCTGTTCGGCATCGTCATCGTCAGCATGTTCACCGCTCCGCTGGGTGCGCGCCTCGCCCAGACCCTTCCGGTCCCCAAACTTAAGAAATGCTTCGCCCTCCTGCTCATCGTCGTCGGCATCAGGATGCTGCTCAAGGCGCTGTAAACAAACGGCACCAAAAGGCGGGGAGCAACCCCGCCTTTTTTATGGGCAACACCCTTTTCCGGCCCCCTCAGACGCCCGGCGTCAGGGGCCAGAGGATGAACACGGCGACCGTCCAGAAAGCATGGGAAAGGATGCAGGGGACGAGGCTGTCGGTTTTCCAGTAGAGCCAGCCCCAGAACAGCCCCGCCGTCAGGGCGGCCATGACCAGCATGAGGTTCCCTGAAAAAATGTGGACCCCCGCGTAAACGCACACCGCAAGGAGCCATCCGGCCTTTCCGCCGAAACGGTGCGTGAACCAGCGCTGGACGAAGCCGCGCCAGAAAACCTCCTCGGCGGGGCTGGTGATGAAAAGCAGTACCAGCGCCATAGCGAGCGGCGAACCTTCATGGCGGATATCGTAGATGGCCGATACCTGATGCGGCGCAAAGCGGAACAGCCAGCCGGAAAGCGTATTGCCGAGCGCGAAGATCGCATAGAGGAGTGCCGCCGAAACGAGGCCGATAAGCACGGCCCGCCCGGTCCACTCCGTCCGTTTCATCGGAACGCCCGCGAACCAAAACGAGAGCAGGGCCAGCACCGAGGCCGCCGTACCCATGCCGATCCAGAAATTGACCCAGTGCAGGCCGAAATTCACCCACCAGAAGAACGCGGCCAGTGCCAGCGTGCCGCACACCTGTCCCGCTGTGGGAATGCGCGGCGTCATGCGAATATCCCCCTGATCAGGCCCTGCGCCAGTTCAAGGCCCCGCGGCAGCAGTATTCCGGCAATGAGCAGCAGCCCGAACAGGAAATGGTGCCTCGCGGATACGCCGTCCAGCGATACGAGTTCGGATTCGGGCAGAGGCCGGGTCCCGAGCGTCCGCAGCGTACGCCACAATCCCGGCGCGAGCACGAAAGGCAACAATCCGGAAAGCGGCAAAACGCCGAATGCGGCGAGAAGCAGCAGGACGCCGTACGCGCCTACGCACAGGGCCGCGTACAGGTACAGGGCTTTCCTGCGGCCCAGCAACATGGCGAGAGTCGTGATCCCGGCCTCGCGGTCGTGCGCGATGTCGCGGATGTCGTTGGCGTGCATGATGCTGGTGACGAGGCACGCAATAGGCAGGGAGGCGAGAAAGGGCCGCCAGTCAAGGGAGCCTCCCTGGATGTAGTAGGCGGGAAGCGCCATGAGCGGCCCCATGAGCAGGAACACCATAATCGGGCCGCAGGCATGGTATTTGTAAGGCCAGAAGCCGCTGGTGTAGCCGTAGCCGCCCGCAATCCCCACGAGGCCGAAGGCGAGGATCGGCCAGCCGCAGGCGAACCCGAGCACGATGCCCACGGCAAAGGCCGCGCACAAGGCGATGAGGCCGCCCCGCCGCATGGCTTCGGGGCTGATAAGGCCGAGGAGGATGGGCGATTCGCCGTGGGCGGAAGCTTCGGTATCCACGCCGCTCCGGTAGTCGCCATAGGTGTTCAGCATATTCGTGCCCGTCTGAACCGCGACGCCGCCCAAAAGCGTGAGCAGGAACAGCCCGGCATGAGCGGCATCCGAGGCCCACGCCAGCGCCGCCCCGAGCGTCAGAGGAATCACGGACGCGGTGAACGACCAAGGCCGCGTCGCCAAAAGCCACTTCTTCATGGAACTCTCCTGATGGACAATGAGCCGCCCTCAAAACCGGGGAAAGCGGCGGAGCAACGCTTACCCCTTTTGGGGGCGCGCATTCGTTCTTGAACCTATCATCTTTCTGTTATTGTAAAATACGGTCACAGTATACACGGTTTGTTTTGTTTTACCACATTTTTTTACCGTGCAGGAAAGACTGCTGGAACCCTCTGCGCCCCTCTTTTTGCGCATCCCGGCCTTCTTGGGAGAGTTGGCGTTTGCATCGCTCACGTATCTCGACGCAGTCGCGTTTGGCCATTTGTTCGAGCTGCCAATATAACGTGATAGTATCAAAACGCCATATCGCTTCCATGAACGGATGCATCCCGGAATCACTATGCAACGGCAATACCGTATCTCTGCAACAAAGAAAGGCTCTCCCCGAATTTGAAAGGAACGGCATATCCTCTCAAAAACGGCATCTTTTTCCTCATCAGGCGCTGAACAAATCCGTTTTTCTCCTGTTCCCAAATATTTTCATAGCAAAAAAGGTCTTGAACGGCCTTTCCCACATCGTTTTACGGAGTTGCAGATGGTTCTTCTGAGGCTCCGTGTTTACCCGGAGCCCGTTCGCTCAAGAAAGCTGTGCCACAAATGGTCGATCTTTCCTTGTTATAGTGTCACGGCCTGGGTACCGTTTGGACAATGCATCCATTTTCTTCTTGACCCCTATAGCCCATCTTTCTATTCTCTTTATATATCAAAACGGGTTGCACGGAAAAATCATGAACAAGCGTTACGGCATCCCCCTCCATTCCATTGTTTTGCTCGCCCTCTTGCTGGGGGCGGGGGGATTTGCGCGCGTTTTTCCCGTGCACCCAACAAACGGGTCGGCCCGTTTCGATGCGCCGGAATACATCCAGCCTCTCCTCATACAGGAGGTATGCCCTCCGGGTTCCGACGAGGATGTTCCATCCTTCAAGTCAAAAGCTCCGCCGCCGGACCAGGGCACACATCTGGCGGCGTCCACCTCTCCCCCCTGTCCCTCCTCTGACGCAGGGCCGCCTGTGTTCTCTCATCCCCGAGTGCCCCCGCCCTTCATGGCGCGGCCTCCTGCCCTTCCCCCTTCCCCCACCTTCCCTTTGATCCCCTTCCCTTCGTCGTCTGTGCACCCCGCGTGCGGGCCTCCCGAGCCTTCCCTTTCCCAGGGATAGCGTGCGGGCAAGTTGCAAAGAGCCATGCCAAGCATTCCTCCTGTCGCGTCCAGCGTATGGGCCGGGAGGGGGCCTTCGCGGATAAGGCTGCCCTTCCCTTGCACCCGTTGAACGGCACCCGAAAGGGAGCGGAGAGCCCGTCTACACGCCTGAACAGGGCGTACCACTCTCAACCCCGTGAGGCGACACATGCAATCAAGAATCCCCACCTATATCTTCTCCCTGTTCATCCCCCTTGCGCTCGTTATCGGCTGTTTCGGCTTCTATAACCGTGTGGAACCGCGCATTTTGGGATTTCCTTTCATCTACGCCTGGATTTTTGCCTGTTTTTTCCTTGTATCGGCCAGCATGTGCATCGGCTGGCTCCTTGATCCCCAGTCCGACAGGAACAAGAAACGGGCTTCCTCTTCTCGCGCACCGAAGGAGAATGCATCATGACCGCTCTCGTTTTCATAGCCCTTATGGCTTTTTCAGTGGTACTGGCTTTTATGGCGAAACGCGGCGTCATTGCCAATTCGATGGATGACGTCATGGTCGCGGGGCGCTCTTTCGGCGCATTCATGGTCTTTTTCGTCACCGTAGGCGAAACCTACGGCATCGGCACCATGATCGGCGTACCGGGCGCCATCTACTCCAAGGGCATCAGCTATTCGCTGTGGTTCCTCGGCTATATCCTGCTCGGCTTCGTGGTAGGCTATTTCATGAACCCGGCGATCTGGCGCATGGGCAAGATTTCGGGCGCCATGACCATGCCGGACTGCTTCCGTTGGCGCTACGGGAGCAAGGCGCTGGAAGTGCTCGTCGCCGTGATCTGCATCGTGTTCCTGCTGCCGTGGATGCAGATGCAGTTCGCGGGGCTGGCCACCATCCTGCGCTACATCGGCTGGGACATCAGCTACACCGTGGGCATCGGGATCTCCGCGGCGATCGCCTACCTCTATATCGCAGTGGCGGGCATCCGCGCCCCGGCATGGATCAGCATCATGAAGGATATCCTCATGATGGCGGCCATCGTTTCCGGCGGGCTCGTCGCCATCCACAACATGCCGGGCGGGATCTCGGGCATCTTCGATATGGCCATCGCCCATTTCCCGGATAAAGTCGTTATCGACGCGGAGCCCATCACCAAAAACGCCACATTCGTCTTCTCGACCATCATCTTTCAGGCGCTCGGCTTTTGCGTGACGCCGCTCCAGTACCAGTTCATATTCACTGCAAAATCGGAGGACACCATCCGGCGCAACCAGATCATCATGCCGTTGTACATGTTCATGTACCCGTTCCTGATTGTGGCGGCGTACTTCGTGCTGGTGACGGTGCCGAACCTGAATGATCCGGACTCGTCGTTCATGGCGCTGGCCGCAGCCAACCTGCCCGAATGGACGGTAGGCATGGTGGCGGCGGGCGGCGCGCTGACCTGCATCCTCGTCATTGCGGTAAGCGCCCTCAATCTGGGCGGGATTTTCAGCCGCAACATCTGGGGCGTGTTCCGATCTTCCGTGTCTCAGAAGCAGGCCGTCCTCGTAACGAATATGGCTACAGGGGCGTCTCTCCTGATCAGCGTGGTATTGGCGGTGATGCTGCCCAACCTGATGCTCGGAGTCATCAACATCGCGTACTTCTGGGCGACCCAATGTTTCCCGATGGCGCTGGCAACGTTCTTCTGGCGCGGGGCCACCCGGACGGGCGTATTCGCCGGCCTGCTGACGGGCGTGGTCGCCGTCGTCGTCCTCACGGAAACGCACGTGACCTTCTGGGGCCTGAATCAGGGATTTGTCGCCATGATTCTGAACGCGCTGGTCATGGTAGCGGTTTGCCTGTGCACCAACCCGGATGAGGCGACGAACGAAACCAGCAACGCCCTGTTCGCCTGTGCCGCTCAGGAAGAACCCGAACCCGTGGATCTCTAGAGCATATTCCTTTTGAAACGGCACGGAGGCATTGGGGAAGGGGAATTTTTCTGAGGAAAGCCCCTTCCCCTGGCTTGCCGGAGCGGTTCGCGCGCCCCTTTCCAAAGGCTTTTCTGCGTGTCGAATCCTGTCCGCAGCGTTCCTCCCCGTCCCTCCCAATAGCCCTCCCCGTCCGCTTCGAGAAGAAATCGACGCGGCAATTCGCTGCGGACAGGGCTCTTTCTTCCTCACTCGGACATGGACAGTACGCCGTTAAGGGCGCATCCTCGGATGAGCTTTGTCTTTGGCGGCAACTCCCATGCCTACAGCATACGCCGCAGAAGGTGGAGGTTTTCCCATCCATGCCGATTGACTCGACCGGGAAACCATGCTGAACTTTTCGTAACGCCTTCTGGAGAATCCGCTATGCCAATGCCCGCTATGCCGTCATTGTCCGTTGCCCGTCTGAGTTCCGTTTTCGAGGACATCGCGGGGGCGGCCCTTAAAAATGCCGTAGATGATTCCAGCTGTGTCTTCAGGACACAGGGGATCATCGGAGATTGGACCGCCAAAAGGACATTTTGGAATGGCGTCCATTACGGCATTGAGCTCGCTGACGGGGGAAAAAGCATCTGTGTGGATCTGCCGCTTGAGGTCATTCAAAGCGGCGGCATACGGCCGGGGGATCGCGTTGATGTTCTCGGCATTCCGGCGGTGTACTTGAAGAAATCCGTCGTCCTCTTCAAACTCCATGTCCATGCGGCCTCGGTCATTGAGGCTTCCGCGGGAGGACGCGGCCCAGAGCCCGTAAAGAATGTTGAAGGGACGATCAGCCATCTCAAGGAACTCGGCTTTAAAAGGATACCCTTTCCGAAACGGGCAACCGCCATCTCCGTGATCCATTCCAAATCCCATGCCGCCAACGTCTTCGCCGACTTCAAGAACGAACTTGATCTGAAAAGCGTCAACGTGGAATCCCTGCCGACCGCCATGACGGATCCGTCCGCCATAGCCCGGGCGATAGATCAGGCAAGCGGCAATGTCGTCGTACTGATACGCGGAGGCGGAGACGATGCCGAGTTCACCACATTCCAGCACGACGACGTCGTCAAGGCCCTTGCGCGCAAAGCGGCGCACAGGATCACCGGCCTCGGGCACTACGGCAACCTGACGTATGCGGACATCATAGCGGATTTCTGCACGACAACGCCTACCAGCGCCGGAGCCTACGTCCGGGAGCAACTGATCCGTACCTACAATATGCGGCAAACGGAAAGGGAGGCCCTCGAAGAACAGGCCGTGCTCATCAAAGCGCTACGGATCAGCAAGCTCAAATGGATGCTCGTTGCCCTCGCGGGAATCGCCTTGGCGGGGTATCTTGGGTTTTTCCGCTAGATAAGGATAACGGCTAAAAAATCCTGTCGGACGGTTGAACAGACCTCCCCAGCGCCCCTTCCCGGCACGTATCGGGAAGGGGCGCCTTCGCCTTCCAATACATGGAACAACGGCAAGACGATGAGCCGTCGTGCCTTTTCCCGGCGGCCTGCCCTCCTCACCAGGCAAGAACCCAACCCTGACCGGAATCGGCATTCCACACCATATGCGGGGCTTCCCCTTGGGGGGCATGGCGGGTTCCTCTGCACTCCTTGGCAGTTTGTGAAGAAAAACCACGACATGCCGTCATCTGTCGACAAAAGGCCGCGAAACGCCTTGTCAAACGCTCCGGTTTGACGGAATAATACGTCTAACGCCAACGTTCACAACATAGACTTTATGCATTAATACACTGTATTATTTGTATAAATAAAAAAGAACAAACCAGTGTGACACCGAGCACGGATATCCGCTCGCCGCATTTGAAAGATGCCTTGCGAGGGTATCCCCCAATACGTCCCCGCCCAACGGCTGCCCCATCCAAAGGAGGATGCATGTCCACCATCAAACATTCGCAGATTTCCGCGCTCCTCGTCGATGACGACGCCAAGCTGTGCGGTCTGCTGCGGGACTACCTTGAAGGATTTGGGTTCTCGCTCGACGTTGCCGAGGACGCTTCGTCCGGGCTGGAAAAAGCCGTTGCGAACGAATACGACGTGATCCTGCTGGACATGATGCTGCCGGATATGGACGGCCTTGACGTGCTGCGGCGCTTGCGGGAAATCGGCTCCACGCCCATTGTCATCTTCTCCGCGCAGGATGAGGAAGCCAGCCGGATTGTGGGGCTTGAGATGGGCGCGGACGACTATGTGCCCAAAGCCTTTTCCCCGCGCGAGCTGCTGGCGCGGGTGCGGGCCGTGCTCCGTCGGGCGCAGCCCGTACAGGCGGAGCGGAAGGAGCCCGAAGAGGACGGCGTGGTCCGGGTGCGCGGATTGTGGATGGACCGCAAGTCCATGAAGGCGCGCATGGACGGCGTCCCGATGGATCTCACCGCGCTGGAATTCCGCATCCTGTTCGGCATGGCGGCCCATCCGGGACGGGTCTTCACCCGCGAGAACCTGCTTGAGCTTGCCGTGGGCCGCGAATTCAGCCGGTATGACCGTTCCGTGGACATGCACATCTCCACGCTCCGGCGCAAACTCGGAGACGATCCCCATAACCCGGCCTATTTGAAGACAATACGCGGAATGGGCTATACCCTGCTTCCCGAAGAGGCCTGACCCGAATTCTAAACAACAAGCGGAAAACATTCCGCTACCCGTTCCGAGAATTCTTTTTCTTTGCATACCCAAAGGCAGGGAGCCATTCCCACGTCCTTTGCCTCTCCGCCAAGCGTCCGCTTCGGCGCGGAGCCGCCGGGTCAAGGGGGCGCTGCCCCTTTACGGGGTTCCGAAGGGGCAGCGCCCCTCGGTGGAAGTCGAGAAAATCCGGCGAACAAGCCTCCATTCAGGAGAAAAAACCATGCGCGTGGGACTGTACCAGAAATTCTTCACTTGGGCGATGCTCAACCTCGTCCTGCTCGGCGTCATCACAGCCCTGTTTATCGGCGGGGTGCTGCTGTTCAACAACAATCTGTACTCGCCCATGCTGTTCAACGGCAGTATCGCCTCCACGTTCCGCATGACCTCCGTGGAGCTGCAATACAAACCCGAAAACCAATGGGCTTCGGTCCTTGAGGAGTGCGGCAGGGAGTGCGGCCTCCATTTCGGCATCCTGATCCTCGACGATATGGACCCTCCGCTTGCTGCGGGCGGCCTGCCTCCAAGAGTTGTGGAGGCGGCCCGCACCATTCCCCGCCCTCCCTACTCCCTGTGCGCCGAACCCGATTCGGGCGCGTTCAGCACGATCACGCCCGCCGTGGAACTTGAAGCGGGCATCCTCCCGCAACAATACGTCATTTTCATGCGCGACGGCGATCCCGCCCAATACTGGTACGCCCGCACCATCCTTGTCTCCAACGACGAAGGCGTTGTCCGCTACGTGCTGCTCGCGGCGTCTTCGCCGTCCATCACCGGAAACGGGCACTTCTTCGAACTGCGCCTCGCCGTGGCCCTGCTCCTGTCCGGGCTCGGTCTGTCGTTCCTGTGGTGGTGGCCCTTCGTGCGCCATCTCACCAAGCCCATCATCCTCATGACCAAAGTGACCGAGCGGATCGCGGCGGGCGATTACAGTTCGCTCTCCGACGATTCGCCCATCAGCCTCAAGGCCGTGGGCGAAGGGCGCGGGGACCAGATCGGCTGCCTCGCCAAGGCCACTGGCATCATGGCGGAAAAGGTCAAACAGCAGGTCCACGGGCAGCGCCGCTTCATCCGGCACATCGCCCATGAGCTGGATTCGCCGCTGGCCCGGATCAAGCTCGGGCTCGCCGTGCTGGACAGCCGTGTGGACGAGAAAAACCAGCAGCGCGTACAGGAAATCAGCGACGAGGTGGAGCAGCTTTCCCTGCTGGTCGAGGATGTGCTGAGCTTCATGCGTTCCGAGGCCATTCCGGAGTCACCTGCCCGTGAGGCCGTATCCCTCGCGCCGCTGCTCCAGTATGTGACACGCCGCGAGGCCCGGGACCGCGACGTGCGCCTGAGCGTCGACGAGGGGCTCAAGGTCTGGGCGGACGCAAGCTGCCTCGGACGGGCGCTCGCCAACGTGGTGCGCAACGCCGTGCGTTATGCCGGGGAAGACGGCCCCATCGCCATTGCCGCAAGGCCGCAGGGGGACCGTGTGTGCGTGGAAATCCGCGACAGCGGCCCCGGCGTCCCCGCCGAGGAAATGGAGCACATCACCGAACCGTTCTTCCGGGGCGAACAAGCAAAGAAATATCCCGGCGGCTCCGGGCTCGGCATGTCCATCGTCAAGCATTGCGTGGAAGCCTGCGGGGGCGAGCTGCACTATTACAATCAATACCCCAAGGGATTCACCGTCTCCATTACGCTCAAGGCTTGTGACAAATAACCCTACCTCTGTATCATCCAAACAGGAAACCGCTTGTGCAAAATCGTTGAAACAGATTGTTTTACTTTCTTTTTTCATCGGAATCATCCATACGCTCCTCCTTTTTTCATGAAAAGCTCACTCTCCGTTGAGAGTGAGCTCTTGCGCCGTTTGTGAGGAAGGGTCTTTGACGAGATCCGATTCAATCATTTTTATCCTGTAATAACATCATGATAGACTTTTACAAAACTTTTACAAAACGTTGAACTTTTTTTTACAAACTTTCCGCATAGTCGCTCCATCCGGTGATTTTTTCCCGCAGCACGGATCTGTATACGAACGGCCTCGCGTGGCGCGCGGCGTTCCAAGGACGGAGCACCCATGTCCAACACATTCTCCCGAAGACATTTCCTTCAATACGGCATGGCGGCGATCGCCGGGGGCACGGCCCTCGGGAGTCTGCCGGTCCATGCGGCGCAGGCTCCCGCCGGAACGGCCGCTCCCAAAAGCGATTTGGTGAAGGGCTACTGCCCTTTCTGTCAGGTCCGCTGCACCTACCACGCGCGCGTGCGCAACGGCAAAATCCTCGAACTCATCGGCGATCGCGGCAACCGCTGGACCGGCGGGGCCATGTGCCCCAAGGGCCTGTCCATCGTCGAGCTGCTCAACAGCCCCTACCGCCTCGTGCAGCCCATGCTCAAGCAGGGCTCGGAATGGAAAACCATCTCCTACGCCGAGGCCGTGGACATCGTCGTGGACAAGCTGCGCCAGAGCCGCGCCAAGCACGGCGACAAGATTGCCGAGCGCCTTGCCCTCACCTCCCCCCTGTGGGATTGCCGCGAAAGCGAACTCGCTGCGCTCATGACCATGCGTACGGCGGGCGGGGTCAACGTCATGCCCGCCGGTGAAGTCTGCATCAGCACGGCGTCCAACGTGCTCGGCATGTTGCTCGGCGCGAACACCTCCACCACCACGGTCAACGAGATCGTCAACGCGAAGACCCTCGTGCTCTGGGGCGCGAACATCAGCGAAACCTACCCACCCTACACACGCTGGCTTGAC
>NZ_JH114233.1:286512-310125 GCF_000224655.1 Bilophila sp. 4_1_30 | reverse complement strand
CGCTGGCCCTCGGCGCGATCCGCTTCGTCCTCGAAAACGGAGCCTTCGACCGCGCGCGGGTGGACGAGAGCATCACCGGCTTCGAGCTCATGGAAAAGGGCGCGCAGCCGTGGAGCGTCGACAAGGTAGCGCAAGCCACCGGGCTGTCCGAAGACGCCGTCACCGCCTTCTACCGGACGCTTGCCGAGAGCCCCCGCACCATCATCTGGATGGGCGGCTGCCTCTCCCGCTATACCAACGGGTTGCAGAGCATCCGGGCGATCATCGCGCTTCAGGCCCTGCGCGACAACCTCATCGGCTCAGGCAGGGGGCTCCTCACGATGGAGGGCGGCAAGCCCGAAGGCGAAAAGGAATTCGTCGACGCCGTGTGCGGCCCGGCCAAAGATTCCGGCGTCAACTTCCGCCGCCTGCTCAACACCATGAAGAAGGGCAACCTCGACGTGCTCTTCCTCAATTCCAGCTACCGCCGCTACCCCGACTGCACCGGCGTCGCCGAGGCGATCAAAAAGGTGGGGTTCGTGGTCCATCGCGGCTTCTTCAAGACCGAGGAGATGGATGTGGCCGACCTGTTCGTGCCCGCCGCCTTCGGCCCGGAAAGCGCGGGCTCGCATTACGGAGCCGAGAAGCAGGTGGTCTGGCGCGACAAGTGCGTGGACGCGCCCGGAAGCTGTGTCCCCGACTGGCAGTTTTACCGCGACATCGGGCGCAAGCTGGCCCCGGAAACCTATCCCGATTTCACCGGACCCGAAGAACTGAGCGAACGCTTCCGCAATACGGTCCCGAGCTGGAGGGCCATGAGCGTTTCCAGAATGCGCCAGTCCCCGGACGGCCTGATCTGGCCCCAGCCCGAGGAAGGCGCACAGGAACGGATCGGAACGGTCTTTACGTCCGGAACCTACGCCACGGAAAACGGCAAAATCCCGCTGGATCTCAAGCTGATGGGCGCGTTCGGCTGGACGCCGCCCAAGGGCAATCCCCACGGGGCCGACGCCGACAAGGAATACCCCCTCGTCCTCACGCAGGGCAAGGTGGTGACCCAGTGGCAGCAGACCATGACCAATTTCGCCGCCTCGCTGGCCCAATTCTCCCGTGGGCGCTATGTGCTGGTCCACCCGGACACGGCCAAGCCTCTTGGCATCGCCCACGGCGATACAGTGCGTATCAAGACCGCCACCGGTTCCGTAGAAGCCGTGGCGGAACTGACCGCTTCCATCCGGCCCGGCATCATCTTCACGCCGTCGCATTTCACGGGCACAAGCCCCCATGCCGCGACGCGGAGCAAGCCGATCAATGCCATCCTGCCCAACTACTGGGACCGCGTGTCAGCCCAGTTCAACGGCGTGGGATGCACGCTGGAAAAGGCGTAAGGGGAGGAGGAGCGGGGATTTTCCCCGCCCCCTGCGCCGGAATCCTTCCCGGCGGCCCGGCGGCGACGCCGCAAATGAATTTCGGAGAAGAACATGCCCCGTTACGTGATGGCCATAGACGCCTCCAAATGCCTGAACTGCAAGGCGTGCCTGATTGCCTGCCAGCAGCGGAACGCCGTGCCCTACGGCCTCTCCCGCAACTGGGTACGGGAAACGCCCGATACAGCTTCGCCCTCCGGCTGGCGCTACCAGCCCGGAGCCTGTATGCACTGCGACGAGCCGTCCTGCGTTGACGCCTGCCCCACGCACGCCACCTACAAGGCCGAAGACGGCGTGGTCATGGTGGACGAAACCCGCTGCATCGCCTGCGGAAGCTGTATGCGCGCCTGCCCCTATCAGGCCCGCCACATCGACCCCGCGCGCCGCGTCGTGGACAAGTGCGATTACTGCGCGTCCTCCCGCGCCGAAGGCATGGAACCCGCCTGCGTCAGCGTATGCACCACCCGCGCCCGCGTGTTTGGGGATGTGGACGACCCACAGTCCCCGGTCAGCAAGGCGCTCGGCTCGCACAAAGTCACGTTCGTTGAGGCCGAGGACGCGCCCACCAAGCCGACCCTCGCCTATCTGAACGATGTGGCCGACAAACACTGGCCCAAGGCCGAAAGCGCCGGTCCCGTGGGCTTCATGGGAACCGTGGCTACCGGGATGCGCTGGCTCGGCGCGCTGTCCCTGTTCGGGGTCGTGGGCGTGGGCCTGCGCCAGCTGATCCGCCCCACAGGCGAAGCATCCCACGAAGAAAAGAGGAAGGGCTCATGATCCGCCGTCATTCCCTCAGCGCCGTCTGTATGCACTGGTTCAACGCCTTCTGCTGGATCGCGTTGCTGTTCACGGGGTTCGCCCTGCTTTCCAACCCGGCCATGCAGCCCGTAGGCATGTGGTGGGCCGATCTCTGGACCGGCGTGTTCGGCGCGTACGGACTGCTCGTCTTCCACCTGCTGATCGGTTCGGCGTGGCTCGCGGTCTACTTCCTCTACATCATTTTCGGGTTGCGCCACGACGTAGTCCCCTTCCTCAAGGAAGTATTCAACCTCTCCCCGGCCTCCGACATGACCTGGTGCGTCCGTAAGGGTATGCGTCTCGTCCTTGGGGAAAAGGCCATGCGCAGCATGGGGCTTGACCCCGCCCTGCCGCCGCAAGGCTTCTACAACGCCGGGCAGAAGCTCGCCGCCGTGGCCGCCGTGCTGTGCAGCGTGGGGCTTGCGCTCTCCGGGCTGTTCCTCGCCGCGCTGGCGCTCCATCTCGTCGCGCCGGGCTCCGAGGACGCCGCCCAGTGGGCCCTGTTCATCCATCTGCTCTGCGCGGGCGTAATGGCCGTTGTCCTGCCTATCCATATTTACATGGCCGCGTTCGCGCCCGGCGAAGGCCCCGCGCTGCGGTCCATGTTCTCGGGATTCATCCCCGTAACGTTTATCCGGCACCATAACCCGCTCTGGTACGAACAGCTCGTGCGCAAAGGGGTTATCCGTCCAGAAACCACCAATACCCTTTCCTAAGGAGCCCGCCATGAACATCAAAAC
Source organism: Bilophila sp. 4_1_30 (assembly GCF_000224655.1). NCBI lineage: Bacteria > Pseudomonadati > Thermodesulfobacteriota > Desulfovibrionia > Desulfovibrionales > Desulfovibrionaceae > Bilophila > Bilophila sp. 4_1_30. Next base: position 307,181 of record NZ_JH114233.1, on the reverse strand, counting down.
CATCGCTTCCGCCGTCCTCGCCGCCGTGGTGCTGTGCGCCGCCCCCGCCTTCGCCGACGGCAAGATGAACCTCAACACAGCCACCGAGCAGGAACTTTCCGCCAATCCCGCCGTCGGCCCCGAGCTGGCCAAGGGCATCGTGGAATTCCGCGAAAACGTGGGCGACATCAAAAGCATGGATGAACTGCTGGAAGTCAAGGGCGTTACGCCCGAAGTGCTCGAAAAGCTCAAGCAGGCCGTGACCGTCGAAGCCATCGAAGGCGCGGAATGCTCGTGCTAACGCTGATCGCGGGCGGCCCCGGCAAGGGGTTCCCGCATCGGACGGCCGCAGAGGCCGACAAAAACAGCAACCGGATCGCTTCACGCCTTCATAGTGAAGGCGGCTGACGCGCGGATCGTTTTCGGCAGTTGCCGGAACCGCGCCCAAGCTCGGAGCGAGCCGCAAGAGGAGGATGTATGTCGCATATCTCACTCCGGGCCATCGGCAAGACCGCAGCAGCGATCTGTCTCGCCGTGGCGATGAGCGGTGTGGCGATGGCAGGCGACGCGCCCGACCGCGTGGTCATGCAATCGCCCGCCAAGGACGCGGCGGTCCTTGCCAAGATGCAAGGGCTCGTCAACAACAGGAAGGCCAAGACGCTCAGCGGCCTCAGCCGTACCATCAACGACGGCGTGGTCATCCGTAAGAGCACCATCAAAGACGGCAAGATCATCATTCCGCCGTCCGGCCTGTACATCACGGTCCGCTCCACCAACTGGCATCCCTTCGACAACGAGCCTCTGACGCTCGCGGGCAAGACGTACCATGCCATCACGGATCGCTATGTCCGTGACGTCATCCGTAACGTCACCATGAAGAAGGGGCAGGTCATTCCGAGCAACGCCAACAAGAGCCGCGGCTGGGAACTCAGCTCCGTGGAGAACGACACCTACGGCATTGAAGGCGGCAATTCCGCCGTGTTCAAGATCGTGAAGACCACGGGCAACTACTACGGTTCCCAGTTCCCGGTCTACGCGGGCGCACAGATCAGCAACGCCGCCGCCGACGGCTCGCTCGTCAAGGGTTCCAAGGATCCCGAAGGGCATACCGTCCCCACGGCTGAAAACGGCCTGAGCGAAATGATTTACGGCAGCAACATCGCTACCGTAGGCCGTACGCATGTCATCATAGACGCCATTGAAGGCGACTCCGTGAAGGTGCGCGAACTCGCTACCGACAGCTGTTCCGCCATCTTCGTGTCCCCCAACGAGCCCGTGGTCGCCAGCTACGGCAAGGGCGACGCCTTCACCATCGGCGACGCCAAGGTTGAAGTCACCGACGTGACCGCCAACGCCGCCACCGTGAAGCTGACCGACAAGTCCGGCACCGTGACCAAGGTCCTCGGCCCCCTGACCCCCGAGAACACCCAGATGCTGCTCATGTCCGTAGTTGACCGCGACCGCCTCTGGACGCTCTCCAAGGACGGCAAGGTCGCCGTGCACCTGAATATCCGCCAGAGCGACAAGCCCATTGCCGACGGCAAGGTGTCCCTCGTCGCATATAATGACGTTGTTGAAGTCAACGACGGAAGCGTGTGGCCGACCGATACCCGGTTCCTTGCCCGTCCCGAAACCTGAGCGACCTGCACTTTCCCCCATGAGATCGTCCTTGAAAACGACAAGGAAATCGTTCTCGACGGGGGAGCCAACAACGTGTTTGTTGGTCCGAACAAGCATTTCTCCATTGTCATCGACGAATTTGACGGCAAGATCGTGAAGGCGTGGCACATCGAAAACAGCAAGGGCGAAAAGAGCCCCAACCTTGCCACCCGCGCCGGCGGCAAGCACATCGACCTCGTGGTCGGCAAGGCCTGCCGCTCCACGGCCCACTTCATCAGCCGTTTCTATCCCGCCATGTATGACGAAACCTTGAACGGCATGGATTCCTTCAAGTAACCCTCTCACCGCCCGCCCGATCCGTCCTTCGGCACACGGATCGGGCGGCCTTTTTCCCGAAAAAGCGCAGGAGATTGACATGGGAAAGGTTCTGATCGCGTTGTGCACCATATTCCTGCTGGCCTTTCCGGCCCGTGGAGAGCAGGCCGTGACGTGGGAAAGCCTGACCGTATGGAACGATCTGCCGCCGCTCTACGATCCGGCCCCGTGGCCTTCCGATCTCTCGGGCAAGCGCGTGATCCTGCGCTGGAACGGCAAACACAACGGCGATCTCCTGCTCGATTACCTGCACTCGCTGCTGTCCCGCGCCTTTCCGGACACCGAATTCATCAAGGCGTATGAAACGGACCCCGCCCTCAGCGGCGTCTCCAAGGATCTGCCCGAATCCGAGGCCACGGCGCGGACGCTCCTCGAACTGCGCCCCGATCTGGTCATCGCGGCGACCGGGGACTGCCGGGCCTGTTCCGCATGGCTCGCCATCGATCAGATCCAGCTCGAACGCGCGGGCGTCCCGACCCTGACCATCCTCACCCAACCGTTTCTCAAGACTTTTCACAACGTCCGCCAAAATCTCCGCATAGGCCCCCTGCATTGCATCACCGTGCCCCACCCCGTCGCCATCATCCGCGACGAAAAGGTCCGCGCCAAGGTCGACGAGGCGTTCCCCGCCATCCTTGACGCACTCCGCTCCGGGAAGAGGGCGGACAGCACGAAAACCTTTCCGGCAGAGACGGCGCCTCCGGCGGAAGCCGAAGCATCGTCCGCCGCACCGGGGAAGCAGATTCCGGCAGACCTTCAGTGACCGGAACGGCAGAGCCCGCGTGGATTGCGGGCTCTCGCACAAATATCCCGGTAAGGCGGCAATGCCGCCTCCTAGCCAGCGAAGGCCGATCCCGAAACGCCGCCTCGCCTCATTGCCGGAAAAAAGCCGTCCGCACGGTGTGGGGCAAAGAGAAATATCTCTCTTCCGCCCTGTACCGTGCGGACGGCCTATTCATTCCAAGCCGATACGGGATCGACGCCGTTCCCCCATACAAAAACGGCCCCCCGCCATTGCGCAGAGCGTCCGTTTTCGACATTGCATCGGCAGCCGGGATTCCGCAGGGCTTTTTCCATACCCGGCGCCTTGTTTCACCCAAGCGGGGAGGCAAGGAAGGGGTCCGGCTGATTCCCGATACGGAGTGACGGGCTGGCCTTTCGAAGGCCGCCCGCCCCAGAAGCCCTCGGCAGAAGGATGATTCCCCTGCACGTCCAGGCGCGTTTCCCGTCATGTATTCCCACGGCGGGAAACGCCCGGATCAAAGGGCACCGTCTCCGCCCAAGCCTTGAAACGCGGAGCCTCCGCCGGAGGAGAGGCAAAGACCCGCGTCGCAATCGTCTAGAACTTATAGCCGACGCTGAAGGTGCCCTTGAAGTTGTTTTCCTTCGCTTCGTAGCCCACGCCCTTCCACAGATCCTTATCCAGATCGAGGCGGATGTAGCCGAGTTCCACGAACAGGGAGAGGTTCTTGTACAGCTTGTATTCCGTGTCGAAGTTCACTTCCACGGCCTTGTCGCCCGTGGTCAGGTACATCATGCTGTACTGCGAATCCTGGGGATTCGAAATCATCCCCTGACGCACCATTTCCTTGTTGTTCGTGCCCTGATAGTACACGACGCGCAGGACGTGGGAGAGGTCTTCCATAAACGAGATGTCCTTCACACGAGCCATGACAGCCCACGTGCCGGAAATGCCGTAGCCCATCGTCTGGGCCGCGCCGCCGTAGTTCGTGCCGTCGAAGCCGTAGGAGGTCACATACACATCGGGGTCGATGGAGGGCAGACGCTCGGAACCGTTATACGCATTGGCGTCGTCGCCCGAGGAATACCAGAACAGCAGGCCGGGGGTGCAGGATTCCAGCTTGTATTCGGCGAGGAGCGCGGCGTACCAGCCGGAGCGCTTCACGTCGAAGTTCTTGCCGTTCAGCTTGCTGGTGCCCAGATCCACGCTGCCATAGGCGGCGTCGAGGGCAAAGCGGAAGGGATCGAAATAGCTCAGGTCCGCGGAGACGCCGCCGAACCACGCGCTGCCGTGATCCTTATCGCTGTTGGCCACGATGGTCGACGTGCCCATAAGGGGAAGCATACCCTGTGCCATAGGATAGTTCAGGTCGAAGTTCCCGCCCTTGAAGCTGTCATGCCCGATGATGCCGCCCATGCCCCACGGAGTCACTTTCACGCCGTCAAAGGTCATCGGCACGGTCACGCCGATGAAGTCCATCGCGTCGTGGGCATCGTGCTTCGTCATTTCGGGGTCGTTGTCATTTTCGGCGCGCAGCCAGAACAGGCTCGCGCTCACGTTTTCGGTGAACTGGTTGCTGATGGTGATGCCCGCGCCGTCGGCGTCGAGGATCGGGGAGCCGATGCCGGTGAAGGTCGGCTGGACGTAGGGCTGGAGGCCCATGCGGACCTTGGCGTCGGTCTGGGGAATGATCCAGTCCACGTAGCTGTAGCGGACCTTGATTTCCTTGCCGTCGGTACCGAGGGCGGCACCTTCGGCGGCCTTGCCCCAGTTCTGGTGGCCGATTTCGAAGAACATCACGCCCTTCAGGGATTCCGAAGCGATCACGTCGATCTGGGTACGCAGACGGGTAGCGGCACGCATCTTATCGTCGCCGTTATGCTTTTCAAAATTGCGGTCGGCGAACGATACACGGTTCTGCCACAAGCCCGTCATCTTGAAGTCGACCGCCTTCGCGGCGGAAGTTGCGCCAAGAACCAAACCGGCGGCCAACAAAAGCGTCATCAGTCTCTTCATCTTCCTCTCTCCTTTGGGTTGAACGTACTCCGGGTGAGGGAAACCCGGCATTCCCTTTCCTCCGGGGGCTAACCCCCGCATCCCTCATGTGCAATCCGTTTCCGATGGGGGATCAGAACGCGGGCTTGCGGATGAACTTCAAGAGATACATGGCGATGGGCGTCGCAATGATGACCGCTGTGAACACCCAGACGATGGGATATCCCTGCAGCGGCGCGAACGGCATGGACAGCGTGACCGGCAGGAAGGTCAGGCAGGAAAAGACGTTCATGAGGCCGCCTTCCACCGCGACGGGGGTTTCGTAATCCGGATCGGCTATGCGGAGCAGCAGCAGGCCCGAAGCCGCCGTGCCCGTGGCGTAACCGAACATGATCAGGCAACGCTCGAAGCCGTACTCGGGAGAGCGGCGGCCGAACCATACGCAAATGATCAGGGTAATGAATGTGGCGACGGCGATGGCGACGATGAAGGGCAGCAGCACCTCCTGAAGGGCCTTCATCTCAATGCCGAGGAACACGGCGCAGATCATGAAGTCCACGGAACCGCCGACCAGACGCCGGGTCGTTTCGCCGTCTATGAGGTGCAGGATGTCGATCTTGCCCATGAACTTGCGCAACAGCATGGCGAGGAACATGCCCCAGCAGAAGGTCAGGCCGAAACCGAGCCCGGCGATGCCGGCGGGCATGTACTTGGAGAACAACAGCCCGAAAAGATAGGCCACGCCATAGATCGCCGCCATGAGGCCCACATGGAAGCCGAGGTTGTCGATGTTGGCGGGATGGGTGGTGCTGTGGGAACAGGGGGGATTGTCACCGCGATCCATAAGGCCGCGCAGGAAGTTCTGGGGCAGCTCTCCGGAACGCCCTCCGGTGCACCAGCCGCGCTTGATGCCGTAGAAGGCCAGCGGCACGCCCACGATGCCCGCCACGAGGAAACCGACGGCGGCAAAGGCCAGCCCGACGCTCAGGGCGTTCGCGGTCTGATAGGATGTCTGCCAGATGGTGGCGTAGGCCTGCGTCTGGCCGGGGCCCTGCGTGAAGCCCGCGCCGAGGAGGTAGCCGTTGACGGTTTCAAACGTGCCCCCGAACAGATCCTGCCACAGCACGAAAACGCCCTTGCCGATGAGCGCCTGCACAGAGAAGGTCATACCAAACACGAGCGCGATCCACAGGGCGCCACGCATCACAACCTTGCCGCTGGCGGGCTTCTTGGTCTGCAGCAAACCGATGCCTACGAAGCCGAACGCGAACAAGTGGAAGGTGATCATACTGAAAATGTTCGGCGTAATGTCCTTCCAGCCGGTGGAGGTGGGCATCCCGACCAAATCAAGGTTGATCAGCACGAACCCAATGAGGCCACCGATAAGGGAGGAAGGAAACAACAGCTTCTGGAACAACGGCACTTTGGCACGGATTAACGTCCCGAGCATGAGCAGCATACCGATCCAACACAATGCACCCAGATACGGATAAAATGACGCTTCCATGAAACCCTCTCTTGGTAAGGCAACCGTCAAAGTTGTGAGTATCCGCAACCACAGGAGCCGGGGAAACCCGACGGAGAAGGTGGGAAGGAACGCCCCCATGCCGCCGGGTTTCCGGCAAGGCTATTCCAGCGACCCGTATACGAGTTCGTTGCCGACGATGGTCGCCAGCACCGGAATGTCGCGGATAGCCTTTTTGTCCACGGCAAGGGGGTTGTCCCCAAGCACGACCATGTCGGCCAGCTTGCCGGGTTCGAGGCTGCCCTTGCTCGTTTCCTCACAGGCCTGATAGGCGGCCCACGAGGTCACGCTGCGCAGCGCGTCCATGACGGAAATGGTGTATTCCTCGCCAAGGACTTGCCCGCTGCTGGTGAGGCGGTTGACCGCAGACCACACGGAGAGCAGGGGATCAATGGGGGTTACGAACGTGTCGTTGTGGTTGCTGAACAGGATGCCGCGTTTCAGGGCGCTGCGGAGCGGGCTGATGCGCTTGGCGCGATCCGGGCCGAGGAAGATGTCGCGGTGGCGGTCGCCCCAGAAGTAGGTGTGGACCACGAAGAACGAAGGCACCACGCCGAGGCGCTTGATACGGTCGAGCTGATCCTCGCGCACGGTCTGGCAGTGGATGATGATGTGCCGGGCGTCGGCGCGGGGATAGCGCTTCTGCGCCTCTTCATAGGCATCCAGAATGAGCTGGATGGCTTCATCGCCGTTGCCGTGGATGGCGATCTGCCAGCCCTGCCGATGCAAAGCCACGATGCGATCGATGAACCCTTCCGGGTTTTCCTGGATATAGCCGCGCCACATGGGGCCGTCCGGCAGATCATAGATGATTTTGTGGTAGGGATTGCTCAGGCAGCCGGTATAGCATTGCAGGCTGCCGTCGACGAGGTGCTTGACAGCGCCGAGGCTGATCTTGCGGTCGGCGGTCAGCGGTGTACCGGAAGCGTGAGAAGTGAACTGGTTGAGATCGCAACAGCCGAGGCCGGGCAGGATCTGCACGCGGTTACGGAGCAGTCCCTTTTCATGGGCCTTGCGGAGCTGTGCCCACTGCTTTTCCTGTGTGAAGCCGTCCTGAGCGGATGTGACGCCCTTCGCGGCATAGGCGTCGCAGGCGGTTACGATGCTGCGCATCCAGTCTTCCTCGGAAACTTCGGGCAGCAACGCGGCAACGGGATTCATCGCCGGGGGTTCCTCCAGAACGCCGTTGGGGTTGCCGTGCCCGTCGCGGCGGATGATCCCGCCAAGAGGATCGGGGGTATTCCGGTCATAACCGACCAAGGCTAGCGCACGGCTGTTGCAGGAGCACAAATGGCCGGAAACATGGCGCAGGAGCACCGGATGATCGGGCGTCACGTCGTCCATGTCGGACGCGAGCGGGTGTCGGCGATCCGCAAGGGCGGTGTCATCGTAGCCATATCCAAGAATCCACTCGCCCTTGGGCGTGGAGGCGGCCTTTTCCTTGAGCAGATCGCGGATTTCGGCGATGTCCTTCACCTTGCCTACCGGCGGGGAGGAAAGATCAAGCTGCGTGGCGAACATGAGCCCGGCCCATACGAAATGGCTGTGCCCGTCGACGAAACCGGGCAGCATGGTCCGACCCCGTAAATCAGTGACCACGGTATCCGGCCCGGCATGGGCCATGACGTCATCGTCCGTTCCCACAGCGAGGACCACGTTGCCTTCAACAGCCAACGCGCTGACCACGCTTCCCCGTGAATCCATCGTCAATATCGTACCGTTCCGGTAGATCTGCGTTGCCTTGCCCATAGTGCTGGCTCCTCTGTTGAGATTGTTCACGCGATTGATCTTTTTAGAGCAATCGACATGCCAATCGGAAAACGCGGAGCCTATTAGCAGCGATCCCCATGTTTCTATTACATTATCTTAAAAAAAGGCACCCGCATCCCCCGCAGAGAGGAAGCACCAGAGGCCCCGAAGTCCAGCTTTTTGGACAAAACGGAGTTAGTGTGAAAATAATACGTTGAATAAACAGGAAAAAAGAGAAAAAAGAAAACGCTGAAGCGGCGTAGAAAAAGGACAAAAGGAAAATCCCTTTTCCCTGAATCATTAACAATCATTCATCCTTTTCAAAAAGAGTCTTTCTTGCGTCGATGCCTCACCATGTTTCCAGAAAACTGGAATCATCCAAAAATAAAGACACGGCTCTTTCCACTTTGCCTTTTTCGATGGGGCAAGCTCCCCCGACAGGTTCATCCGGCAGAGATGATAATCCGAGGAAAGCCACTAGAACACCTGTGGGCCCCTGTTCCGCACGGCGTGAGGCTTTCCTCCCTTATAGACACGGACCTGTCTGCAACTCCCCCTCTTTTGTTTTGCCGCACCTGCTCTGTTCCTCTCTGCCAAGCTGCGGAACAGGACTTTTCCGACAAAAAAAGTTACTTTGACATAACTTTAAAAATAAAAAGTTCCTCCGGCGACAGCGTCAGCCTCCCGAAACATCATCTGGCGGAAACCGGCGAAGATACGGCGTGGCATACACCTTCGATCCCACACCCCATCAATCCGTCTTTTCCCCCAACGGTTTTTGCCCATGCGCAAAAGGGCCGGACGGATGGTTGCCGCTTTGGGCGCGGACTGTTTCCAAGTGACCTTCCCATCTTGATTTGTATGCGTCGCGCTCTTTCTCGGCTTGCCTGAGCGCATCCTTGCATATGACAAGCTCCTTCTGAATCTCGGAAAGCCGGCTCTCCAAGACGGCCTCCTTTTCAGATTGGCTCTGCGGGATAACGGCCCGGATATTCATCCCCACCGCCTGCATGTACCGGAGCATGTCCGGGAAGGACGTCTTTTCCCCGCCGGCACCTTCAAGCCAACGTTTTGTGGTCACTTTGCTGACACCACACATCTCTCCAAGCTGTTCATAGGTCACTTTGGGCTTTTGGTTGCGCAAGGCCTCAAGCCTCCGGATGAACTCCCTCCAGACCTGTTCAAAAACTTTTTCTGCGTTCATTTTAGTTACATAAGTGAAACGATGTTACATCGGTAGTTCGGTTTTCGTTGACTTATAAGTTTCATTGAAGTAACTTTTTATTATAAACGAACATGGTCGCGCCCTCTCAAGCGGCTGGCACAAAGGGTTCCTCTGACGCCCCGGAAGCAGCCGAGCACCACAAAAAATGCAGGTCCAATGGGACTACTGCTACCCACATGGCATAAATAACACAATGTAATGATTATAGTTTCAACACCCATCCAGGGAGAGTGCTCATGACGCAGGGAGTGGGAAACTGGACCTTTAACGTGCTCCCCGGCCAAGCGGGCAGGCGCAGCGAGAAGCAGTCCCCGTGGTATGCCATGGCTACGGCGGCGGTGGCCATGATTGCCCGGCCCTACATCCCGCAGGGCGGCAAAGTGTATGATCTGGGATGCGCTGTCGGGAACGTCGGACGCGTGCTGGCGCCGACGCTGCATGAGCGGGAGGCACAGTTTGTGGCCCTGGACGGGAGCCGGGACGTCGTGGTTGCGTACCGCGGGCCGGGGAGGGCCATTATGGCGGACGTGGCCAGTTATCCGTACAAACCTTTCGACGTAGCGGTGGCCTTCCTGACGCTCATGGACCTGCCCTCCTCGACGCGGCAACTTTTATTGTCGACATTGCGGAGCAAGATGAGGCCGGGCGGGGCAATCATCATCATAAATAAAGAAAAGCCCCCCAGAGGTTCCCTGTCCGCCACAGCATCCCGGCTGACATTCGGCTGCAAAGTGGAAAGGGAGGCCCATGAAGCAAGGAAGTGGAGAGGACACTATACGTTAGAGATATATTCGGCTCTCTACCGCAGCGAGTTGGGGCCCGATGCCGTGGAGGCTTTCCGGCTTGGCGATTTTGTGGGGTGGCTGATAGAGGGATAAAAAGCTATATCCCCTCTTGGAAATCGGAAGGATAACCGACTTCCTATCCAGATCCCCCCAGCCGCAATAAGCATATTTCCTTTGCTGCCACACCAATCAATGCCTCGGGCCGTTGGCATACCTTATTCCAGAGACGGATAGGGCTGGCCACGTCCGGCATATCCCTTCAGCCGGTGCCTTTTATCCTTCAGGCGCCATACATAGTGTCGACGTTTGGTTTCCGACATAGCTGATTTTCATATGAAGTCCTTTTCATTCCCATCGGATATCCCTATAAGACCAGATACGGTTCTGCCGCTCACCATGCGCCATATACCGCATACGGACGCGCCGCCCTCCCCGGCCTTTGGAGGTATCCATGCCCCGCTCTCTGAATCTTCCCCAAGCCATCCTCGCCATCGCCCTGCACGCCGCCGGACGCCCACTCCTGACGCAGGAACTCGCCGTGCTGGCGGGAAAACCGCAAGAGGCCATCGCCTCCCTTCTTGAACCGCTCCTCGGCGCGGGGTTCGTTGCCCATACCGAAGCCCCGGACGCGTGGGTTTGCCCCGGCCTGCCGGATGCCGTGCGGGACGAATTCGTGCGCCTTCTCGTCCGGAACGCCCCTCCGGGCAGCCTCACCCATGCCCTCGCGCGGCTCGGGGCTCCGGACATGGCCCTCGACGACTGCACCGCCATCGCCGAGGCCATCGGCGACGATCTCGGCAAGCAGCGGCCGGGCAGCATCATCTGCATGGAATGCGCGCTGCGTTTCCTGATCGCCTGGGGCGAGCGCCACCTGTACACCGCCGGAGGCTCGGAAAGCTGCCTGTACGGCAGACTCGCCCTGACCTTTCAGAGCATGTGCATCCTTGCCAACCGCCACATTCCTCTGGCTTTCAGGCTCTCGTCCATCGCCTACGAGCTGGCGGGCTACGGCGGCAACGAACGCTTCCGCCCCCTCATCGGCATCCTCAAAAGCTATATGCGGCTGCTCTGCTTGGAGCTCCCCGAAGAGCCCTGGAACATCAGCGAAATCGAGACCGAATTCCTGCGCCTGAAGGACGCCTGCGAACAGGAGATGAAAAACCACATCGCCTGCTTCGCGGGCCTGCTCTATGCCATCAGCGGCAACTATCCGGATTCGCTGCGCAGCCATGTCCATCAGGGGGAACCCGGCGACTGGCTCAACCGGATCGCGCTGTTCCATGCCATGAGCATCAGCCAGTCGGCCATGTACCTCGGACGTTACACCCTCGCTATCGGGACCGTGGAATCCGCCCGCCACTCAGCCGAACTTGCCGGAGAGAAAACCTTCTCCCTGCTCTGGCTGACCCATTTCTGTTTCCTGCTGCTGCGCAAAGGCGATTGGGACGAAGCGCTCAACCATCTGGACTTCCTGTTTTCCTGCACCCATCCGGTAGAGAATCCCAAAATTTTCTCCAGCACGGTGCGCGGGCTGGCGCTCTATCACTATCTCAACGGACGGCTCGACGCCGCCTACCGCATCCTCCGCCGCGAAACAGAAAACGCCATTGCCGTGGGTTCGCCCCACTCCCCCTTTGTCGATCCCTATATTCTGGATATGCTGTATGGCTTCACAAGGGCGGGGTATCCCGAGATCCCCCGCTACGCATTCCGGGACACGCTCGAAGCACTCCTCCGCAGCCCCAACCGGCAGCTGCGTGGTGCGGCACTCCGCGTCAAGGCCCTGTGCCTGCGGGACGGCAGGGCGGACCTGTGGGATGCGGAGGAAACCGATCCCGTAAGCCTCCTCCGCCAAAGCGTGGGCTGCCTCGCCTCTTCCCAGGACGTGCGGGAATTGGCCCTGTCCCGCCATGAGCTGGCGAACACGCTGGAAAGGCTCGGACGCCACGATGAGGCCCGCCCCTTCCGGATGCTGGTTTCGGAGTCCATAGGCCGGGCATCCCACGCGGACATGGACCCCCTCGAAATCTCGATCCTCGCCACGCGGGACAGGGACAGCGACGTCTTTTCGCCGGGCGTCCCGAATATCGGCACCCTCTTCCTGAAAGAAGAACTCATGGACCGCTGCCATGACGCCTTCAACGACGTCCCCATCCGGCAGACGCTTGAGGACAACCTCCAGCGCATCGTCAACGTCGCCCAGCTCGAACTCAAGGCCGAGCGGGCCGCGCTGTTCAGGCCCTCGGCGGGCGGCAACTCCGTGGAGTGCGCCGCCTCGGTGAACCTTACCCGGACGGAGATGCAAAGCCCGGCCATGCGCGACCGGATTGCGTGGATCGCGGATTGCCTGAGCAATGGGAAGGGGGACCGGGATCGGCAGGCGATCTGCCTGTCCTTGAATGTCGGCGGGCGGCAGCCGTGGCTGCTGTATCTCGACACACGGTTCGGGCCGGGCTTTCTGACGCAGCTCAAAAAAAGCGAACTCGGGGAACTGGCGCGGCTGTTCGCGGCGGAAGTGCGGACCGCACTGCGCCTCGACGACATGCTGCAACAGGAAATCCATTGGCAAAACGCCAAATTCAACGCCGTGACGCTCCAAAAAAACACGGGCGAAGCCCCCATCATCGGCGAAGGGCTGAAACCGTTCGTCTCGCAGGTGCGGCAGGTGGGTATGACGGACGCCGCCGTCCTGCTTTATGGGGAAACCGGAGCGGGAAAAGACGTCATCGCGCGGCAGATCCATCTTTTCAGCCAGCGAAAGGGGCCCTTTGTGGCGGTCCATCCGGCCAGCACCCCGGAACAGCTTTTCGAAAGCGAGTTCTTCGGGCACGAAAAAGGCTCCTTTACAGGCGCTACGAGCCAAAAAATCGGGTACTTCGAAATGGCCAACGGGGGGACCCTCTTCATCGACGAAGTGGGGGAAATGCCCCTGAGTATGCAGGTCAAGCTCTTGCGCGTACTCCAGAACCAACGGTTCATGCGTGTGGGCGGCACCGCCGAAATCATATCCCGGTTCCGCCTCGTCGCCGCCACCAACCGAGATCTGCGCGATGAGGTCGCCAAAGGGCGCTTCCGTGAAGATCTCTTCTACCGGCTTTCCGTGGTCCCTCTGCGGGTCCCCCCGCTGCGCGAGCGCCGGGAGGACATCATCGGGCTTGCGGAGGCGTTCGCGGAATCCTACTGCCAACGCTACGGCAGGCCATCCCTCCGGCTTACGGATGCGGAACGGGCCTGCCTCCTGAACTACTCCTGGCCCGGCAATGTAAGGGAACTCAAGAACATCATCGAGCGGGCGGTCATCCTGAACGCGCCCTTGCTCGAACTGGTGTCACCCAGCCGATCAGCCGCATCCGGATCGGGGGCGGGGGCCTTCATCATCCCGGATTTTCCCACGATCCCCGAACTTGAGGAGCGCTATCTGCGCTATGTCCTTGAGCGGACGGGCGGCAAGGTCTGCGGCCCGGACGGCGCGGAATCCCTGCTCCACCTCAAACGCTCGACCATCTATCTCAAGCTGAAAAAATACGGGATCATTCCTTCCGACTTCATATAAAGGCGGAAAACGGACGCTTGGGGGCAGTTCCGGTTCAAGCCGGGAGACCGTTTCCCTACATCCAAAGCGTTTCCTTGGGCATCCGGCTGCCAGGGAAAAGCCATCCTCAAAAAGCATTACGGGCGGGAAGCCCTTTGGCCAAATCTCGGACGGGGTTCCATCCTGTTGGGCCAACATTGCGGCACTGGCGACGGACAGGCAATCTACAGTAGTGTTCCGGGCTCTTTTTAGGTACTGTCGATACGGTGTCTTGATTGGTTGTATCTCTTCCGTTTGACACATTTTTGAAAAAGGACTTGCACTATGAGCCTTTATTTTTCGATCTGCGCCCCTTCCGGCAAGTTTCTTTGCGCGGACGCGCTGCTTGACTCTTCCATCCATGCGTTGAAAGAGGCTTCGGAAAAGGCTGCCGGAACCTTCACGCTCTCTTTCAGCCAGGATCAATGCATCTGGTCCGTCATGATGGAAGCGAAAGACGGCAAAACCACGGTCATAAACCCTCATTTGTACGAAAAAGCAAAAAAATTTAGTATGATGATAGAGGGATGGAATAAAGAAGCGGACTAGCGTTTTCTTGATGCCCTCCCTTGCTTCCGTTTTACTCTTATACCAACCATCAACATGAAAAATACCGACAGCGGCAAAAAAAGAAGTCCGGTGATGCTTTTCACCGGACTTCTTTTTTTGCCTTCGAGAAATGCAGCGTTGAAAAATGCCCATGCGCACCGGACGCCGGTTCAGCGTTCCGCAACGCCGTGCGGATCCCAGAGAAAAGCCCTGGTTTCCGTCAGAGGGGTGTAGCGCTACCTTCTCATTGAAACGTCACATGACAGTCCATTCTCCGCCAAAGAGGTCTCCCCACCTTCTTTGACGGAGCATTCGGATTATGTCCTCACCATGCCTTCTGGTTACGCTATTTGCCAAAAGAACACTTGGGGTATGTGCAGATCTTGCAGCCGAGGCAATACCCGCCTTCACCGATGCGGGCGAGTTCGGCGCGGGTGAGTTCACGCCCGGCAAGCAGGCGGGGAAGCACCAGATCAAGGAATGTCGTCTTGTAATACAGGGCACACGCGGGAACGCCGAGCACCTGCATCCCTTCCGGGTGGGCAAGATCGCCAGGAATACGGCCCATGAGGCTCATGGTCCCCGGCAATACCGGGACTCCGTGCAGCACGTCGGTCAACCCGGCTTCGAGCAGGGCGCGGCGGGTCATGTCATCGGGATCGACCGACAGGCCGCCCGTGGTCACGAGCAGATCGGCCCCTGCCTCCTGGATTTCCCGGACCGCTTCGGCGATGCGCGTCACATCGTCCGGGGCAATGACCGAGCGCACCACGTCACAGTGGAACTGATGCGCCTTGGCCGTGATGACCGGGATGAACTTGTCCTCAATGATGCCCTGAAAAACTTCCGTCCCGGTAACAAGGATACCCACTTTGGCCTTGCGCAGGGGCAAGACTTCGAAAAGCGGCTTTTCCCCAAGCGCGGAAAGCGCCTCTCCGAGACGGCTGCGGGAAATATACAGCGGAATGGCGCGTGTCCCGGCAAGGCGCGCACCCTCGCCCACCACCGTGGCGTCCTGCCGCGAGGCCACCATGATCTCCGGCAGCATGTTGAAACGGAACATCCGCTCCGCATCCACGCTGAACAAACCTTCGCGCTCCGCGATAAAATCGATCTTGCCTTCGTGCGGGGGCAGCTTGTAGGTCACGCCGGGACCGGCCATGCGGCGGGCGAAAGCTTCCGCGACGTCGTTCTCGTGCACGAGATCCCCGGCGTCGGGCGCATCCTCGACCACAGCGACATGGAAACGCCCCATCTGCTGGAGACGGCAGATGTCGCCTACGGAAATACGCTGCCCGGCCTTGAATTCCGGCCCCTTGAACGCGCCCGGCTCAATGCGGGTCATGTCATGGGCCGCTGTTTTGCCCACCGCCTCCTCAACGGGCACAACCCGCGTCGGCGGCGCCTTCAGTACCCGGCTGGCCGTGACATAGGGAGCCTCCCCCTGACAGCCGCGGCAGACCGGCCCGTCCTCTTTGGGGTACGCTTCGCCGCACATGGGGCACAGCCCGATGGCACTCATATGCGTGTGCCCGAGGAAGCGGCGCTTCATGGTCACGGGCTCCGCCTTGCAGATGCCGTCCCCGGCTTCTTCGATTTCACTGAGCAGCCGGGCCTCATCCTGATCCTTTTTGGGCTTTTCCTTGAGGAACCAGCCCCGGATTTCTGGGAAAGCGTCCAGCTTGGCGGGATCCACGCTCACACGCACGCCCTCGCCCGTGTGCTTGTCGAACAACGACACCGCATACCGGCCAAGGTTATGCACCTTCATCCAGTTGTTCCCCGCACTGCACAGCGTCAGCAACTGTACGGCATCAGGCAGGCACTTGCGCGTCTCCACCACGGCCTCGAACAACGTCCCCTCGGGGATACGGGCCTTCGCCATTTCCACCATGTAGCCGCCGATAAGCAGGCCCGGCGCCGCATAACCGTGAAAGTTTTCCGCAAGCCGCTTAAATTCCTGAAAAGTGTATGATCCGATGTTCATGACGACAACGCTCTCCTGTGAGACATGCTCCGAAACGGTTCCGTAATCCGAGAGTATAGGGGATTCGCAAGGGGCTGTCACTGAGAGATGTCCCGAATCAACCACAAGAACATGCAATATGATGCATAACCAGCCTCTCGCCCTTTTAACGGAAACACCATATGATCAGCCCGTATTTCACAACAATGGAGCCAGACTCCGTCCCACAGTCGAAAACAGCCTTCCGTTTTCGAAAAAACGCCTTTTCCCTGCACTTTACCCATAAAATGGGAGGCGAAAGGAGTGTCTCCGGGAGCCGATGAGGCTCTTGCGTTGCCATCAAAATATGGGGGGGCCTTCCGGGCCCTACAGGCTTCCGCCCCCCACGAAGGGGAGTGCGGCGTGTATCCTTCTGGGCAATAAGAGGCTGGCCCACGAAGGGAAATCGCCTCTCTGGAGGCTTGCCGTGTATCTTGGCCGTGCGTGCGGCGCACGTTACGCCGGAATGCGCGGACAGGCCGAGCCGCGCACCCAAAAATCCGCCCCCGTTCCGTGAGGGGCAAGGGGTAAGGGCCGGCCTCTGTCGGCTCAGAGCGCCTGAAAAACCCAAGCGACCCTGCCGATGAGCCGTCCGGCTTCAGCAAGCGGAATGGACATCGAAGGGTGGAGCGGATTGTCCGTACGGAGCAAGAGCGTGTCACTGTCACAGAACACCCGCTTGATGACGACGCCTTCAAAAGGCACGGACACTGCGAAGATGCTGCCGCTGGAAGGCCGGACGCTGGACGTGTCGACGCCCACGAAAGCCCCCTGGCGCACGGTGGGCGAAAAACTGTCGCCCGTTATGCGGAGGATGCGGAGTTCCTTCCCGGCATACGGCTCGGGGAGCATGATCGTCCCGGAAGGCTCCCATACGCCGTCCTGCACGCGATCGGAATCGTAATAAGGCAGGGAAACGCCCCGTCCAAGCGGCGTGGCGGCGGGTTCCGGCTCCATATAGCGCCCGTCTTCAGTGCGGAGATAGATGGGGCCCTTGCCCTGCTTGAGCCAGTCGGGGTTCACCCCGCGCATTTCAAACAGAACTAAAAACCATCCTGGAGGCACTGTGCCGCGCTTTTTGGATTCGGAAATGGTCGATTGCTTGATACCAAGCACGTCCGCCAATTCCTGTTGCGTGCTCGTACCGGTTACGCTCTGAAACCTGCGGAAAATTTCGTCAAAGGAACTGGAGTCCATTTGGGATGCCTCTTAGTGCGCAGGAGCGGACCAACGCCCTGATAACCTGGTTGGAGTCTCATTTTTGTATGTTTTAGAATACATCTTTTTGTCAAGTCTGGGCTAGATCTCCCGGCATGGAAGCTCTACCGGGATTGAAAAGCGCTATCGCTACCGTGCTCCGGCGCGTCCGAAGGGAGGCCAGGCTATCGCAACAAAAACTTGCTGATTTCGCTGGTCTCTCTCGTATTCACATTGCCCAGCTTGAGGGCCGCCGACAAAACGCCACCCTCAACGTCTTGCTTCTTATAGCGATGGCGCTGAACCTGGACGGGCTCTCACTTCTCAGGATGATTCATGAGGAAATGCTGCGGACCGGGCACGGGCGCCGCAAGGGTGTCCGGCGCAAGGCGGAAAGGCAGGACGAGCCGCATCAGGAAGCTCTCCCAAAAGAAACGGGCAAGCAGCCTCCCCCGCCTCCGGAATGAATCCCTGACGCGGGATCATTCGGAAGTCCCCAAAGCACAAACCGCCGGGCACAGTCAATCAGGCATTCTCTGACGCGGGCAGCCATTGGACCCAGATCGAACGGGAACGCGGGCCGTCGCCTTCATATAAGTAGACACTCTGCCATGTGCCGAGGTGCGGTTCGCCGTCCTCCACAATCACGAACAGGGACGGCCCCATAAGGCTCGCCTTGATGTGCGCGTCGCTGTTGCCTTCCCCATGCCGCCATTCCCCCCGGTGCGGTATGATGCGGCTGAAAAAGGCCGTCATGTCCCGGCGCACATCGGGATCGGCCCCTTCATTGATCGTCAGGCCGCAGGTCGTATGCGGGCAAAACAGTGCCGCAACGCCGTGCCTCCAGCCTTTTTCCCGGATCACGGCGCAAAGGCGTTCCGTGATGTCCACCATCTCCTCCCGGTCCCGGGTGACCACCGTACATATCTCCATAGGAAACCCTCTCTTGCTCCGCCTTGTACAGGCATCGGGGCTTCAATGCAAGTAAACAGCTATGAATGATCGGACGGATACGTTGTATA
This sequence comes from Bilophila sp. 4_1_30, assembly GCF_000224655.1. Lineage (NCBI taxonomy): Bacteria > Pseudomonadati > Thermodesulfobacteriota > Desulfovibrionia > Desulfovibrionales > Desulfovibrionaceae > Bilophila > Bilophila sp. 4_1_30. The sequence goes on along the minus strand of NZ_JH114233.1, from coordinate 288,842 downwards.
TAACATCATAAAATGTTTTATTTAACATAAAATGCCCTGCCATTCTTGCCTTCCTCTGGACATTGCTTATCAACACGCGTTATTATTCATCGCAGGCGAACAGACTTCGTCCGAGGAAACGTTATGGACCAAAGAGAATTGAGGGGATTGCGTACCTATGCTTTGTACTGCATCGTGGCGGCCGCCCTGCTCGCCGTGGTATTCCTCTTCTATTTCAGCAGGACGAAGCAAAACATTCAGGAACAAGCCGAAGCGCAGCTCACTGAAGTGACGCGCCAGTACGCCAACGCCATCAAAGCGGACATGCGCGGCAATATCCAAACCGTCGAGGCGCTGGCCCATGTCTTCGGGGAACTCGGACAAGGCAACCCTGAAACGATCATCCCTCTGATCACGGGGGCCGTCGGCACGCTCAGGCTCAAGCGCATGGGGTTCGTCACCCTCGACGGCATGGCCCACACCACCGACGGCCTGACCTTCGACGCCCGGGACCGCCTCTATTTCAAGAGGGCACTTACGGCCTCCCCCACCGTCGCCATCCTGCTCGTGGACAAGACCGACAACACCCCCATCAACGTCTACGTCTCCCCTATCGTACACAAAGGCAAGGTCCTCGGCGCCCTCTTCGCCACGGTACAGACGGACGCCTTCATCATGTCCATCGACGACCGCCTTTTCAACGGCAGCGGGCAGGTACTCGTCACCAACAATCAGGGGCATATCCTGTTCCGGGGGCGCGGCCCGATCCAGCTCGCCCGCTACAACAACATCGCGGAACTGATTCCTACAGGCGCCCCCGCCGCCACCGGGAATGACATATCGGACACGTTCGGCAGCGGCGGGCTGTTCCGCTACGATGGCTCGCCTTACTACATGGCGCACAGCAAGCTGGAAATCACCTCCACGGACTGGCACATCTTTTCCATCGTCCCGGAGGATACGCTGACCGCCAACGTGGGCACCATCCAGAGGGAAGTGCTTTATCTCATGCTGTTCTTCATCGGCTTGAGCATGGTGTTCCTCTGGCTCGTGCTCAGGATGCAAGGACGGCAAGCCAAGCGTCTCCGACGGGCCAAACAATTCCTCGAAACGGTCATCGAGAACATCCCCGGCGGCTTTTTCCGCTACAGCAACGACGAAAAACAGGAATTCGACTACATCAGCGAAGGGTTCCTCAAGCTGCTCGGACACACGCGGGCCTCATTCAGGGAAGCCTACGGCAACCGGTTCGACAACCTCGTCCACCCGGAAGACCGCAAACGCGTGCTCGACTCCATCAACAGCCAGATCAAGCACAGCGATTACGATACGGTGGAGTACCGCGTGACCAAGGCGGACGGGCGGATCCTGTGGCTGTTCGATAAGGCGCAGCTCGTGCGCGACGAAAACGGGCGCTCGTGGTTCTACGTCATCGTCATGGACATCACGTCCCTGCGCAATACGCAGCAGGAACTCAAAATCAGCGAGGAGCGCTACCGTATCCTCACCGAGCTTTCCGAGCGCATCATCTTCGAACACGACCTCGTAACCCGCTGCTCCTATTTCTCTCCCCGCTTCAAGGAAAAATTCGGCTATGACCCCGCCGTGGACAGCGCTTCCGGCTCGCTTTCGGAATACTGTATACATGCCGTGGACAGGCCGCTCTACCGCCGGTTCGTCACCCAGATCCTGTCGGGGCACTCCGCTCCGGCCGAATTGCGTTTCCTCAAGCAACCCTCGGGGTTTCTCTGGTGCCGGGTCCAGGCCGTGGCCATTTTCGACGAATCGGGCCAGCCCGTACGGCTCGTGGGCGAAATCGCGGACATCGACGCGGAAAAGCGCGATACGGAACGGCTCCGCATGAAAGCGCAGCTCGATCCGCTCACCGGCCTCTACAACGCGAGTTCGGCCAGAAAGCGCATTGAAGCCAGCCTTCAGCAGCTCCCCAGCGTGGGAATGCATGTGCTCATGGTAATTGATGTAAATCATTTCAAGCAGATCAACGATACATGCGGCCACCTCACCGGGGATCACGCGCTCATTGAGACGGCGCGGCGCCTGAGTTCCATGCTCAACGAAGGGGACATCGCCGGGCGCATCGGCGGCGACGAGTTCATCGCGCTTTTCCGGGACGTGCCCTCAAGGGATGCCCTCGAAAAACGCATCGACGAACTCAGGCGCGGGCTCTCGTTCCCCCTGCCGGACGGCCTTTCCATGTCCGCAAGCATCGGCATAGCGGCTTTCCCCAATGATGCAGCCGACTACACTGGGCTTTTCCGGTTGGCGGACGCCTCCATGTACGCCGACAAGCGGCACAGGGATGAAGATGAGATGAAGGGTAATTGAAGGAA
>NZ_JH114233.1:277996-286272 GCF_000224655.1 Bilophila sp. 4_1_30 | reverse complement strand
AAAACCCCCTCTCCCTCCTCTTCAAAGACTTTCAACTGGTGGGGAGGCCGCGCGAAGGGAGTTCGTTCCGATGCGAGTCCGAAAGAACAAGTTTCTGCGGGTAGACTGGGACAACGCTTTTCCCCATGCCCGCTGATGACCCTGCAATGCGAGTCCTCGGAGGTGGGGCCTCCGAAAAGCTCACATTGCAGGGTCAAGGGGCACCTTGCTGATATGTCTAGGGAAGTATGTTCCATTCTCGAGAGTGCACTGCTCCCGGGAGTGCTGTGACCAAGGATTCGATAAGTATAAAAGTCCTTGGAAAGAAAGGGATGGGAGCCGCGCCGACGGGTTTGGGGGGGAAACGTGGGGGCGCTCCTCCCTTTCTTCAGAAAAGTTTCCCCTCCCCCCAGTATTTCTCCAGCGTTTATTCTTCCAGACCGTACTTGCTCATCTTCCGGTACAGTGTGGGGCGGCTGACGCCGAGGGCAAAGGCCGTCTGACTGATGTTCCCGCCAAAACGGACGAGGGCGGCGGCGATGGCCTGCCGCTCGATGTCCTCAAGCGTCGCCTGCGCCGGGGCGGGCGCGGCGGGCCTGCGGTTCTCCATGAGATCCGCAATCCCAAAATGCTCGGGCAACAACGCGCCGCCTTCCGCCAGATGCACCGCCCGCTCCACGGCGCTCTCCAACTGCCGGATATTGCCGGGCCACGGGTAACGGCGGATCGCCTCCGCTGTCTCCTGAGGCAGGGGAACCGGATGCCGGTTCAGACGCAGCTCGTGCCGACGGATGAAGTGCTCCGCCAGCGGGAGGATATCCTCGGCGCGCTCGCGGAGCGGAGGCACGAGGATGCTCAAGGTGCTGATCCGGTAATAGAGATCCGCCCGGAACTGGTGCTGCGCAATGGCCTGCTTGAGATCCTTGTTGGTCGCGGAGATGATGCGGAGGTCCACGGGTACGGTGCGCAAACCGCCCACGCGCTGGATTTCTCCCGACTGGAGCACGCGCAACAGCTTGACCTGCATGTCGAAAGGCATATCCCCGATTTCGTCGAGGAACAGCGTGCCCGTGTCCGCAAGCTCGAACTTGCCGGGCCGCCCGCCCTTCTGCGCTCCCGTGAACGCGCCTTCCTCATAGCCGAACAACTCGCTCTCCAAAAGCTCTTTGGGAATGGCCCCGCAGTTGATCGCCACAAAAGGCCGGTTCCGGCGGGGGCCGTCGTTATGGATAGCCTGCGCGAACAGCTCCTTGCCCGTTCCCGTCTCGCCGGAAAGCAGGACCGGGGCCGTGCTTCCAGCCGCGATGTGGGCAAGGTGCAGAGCCGAGCGCAGGCTCTCGCTCGCCCCGAGGATGGACTCGAAGGTGAAATGCGCGTGCGCTCCGGTCATCTCCACCGCCATGCGCATCATTTCCTTTTTTTCCATGACGGTGAACAAACCGCCCACCAGCTCGCCGCTGTTCATGCGGATGGGGTCGAGGGACGCGAAATGCGTCGTCCCGCTGCGCCGGGCAAGGATTTCGCGTGCCCGGAACCCCTTACCTTCCTTGAGATATGCCGTGATGTTATAGCTCTCACCCACGCTCTCCTCAAAGGACTTGCCCTCGCAGCCGGGCGAAAGCTTCAGCAGCTTGCGGGCCGTGCTGTTGGCCTCCACGATGCGACCGGTCTGATCCACGGTGACGATGCCGCGGGAATCGGATTCCACCAGCGCGCGCATGTACTGGTTCTTAATCGCCAGCTCGCGGATGCGTTCGCGTTCGCGCAACTGCGAAGTGACGGTTTCCGCCGCCTGCCGCACAAGCCCGAGCGTGTGGATGTGCATCATGTCGGAACCGCCGCTCAGGGAAATGGCACCGAGCACGCGGCCCCCATCCAGCGAAAAAACCGGCGCGCCCGCATTGCTGATCTTGCGGGCCTGCGCGGAGTACATCCGGTCGCCGGGCAGGAACACGGGGACGCGCTCCTCAAGCGACAGGCCGATGGCGCATGTCCCGATGTCACGCTCCGTCCAGCGGTAGCCGGGGATGCAGCGCCGCCGCTTGAAATGCTCCACGAGATCGGAATCCCCAACGACATACAATACATAGCCCTCTGAATCCGCGAGGGCCATACAGAACCCCGTATCCCGCAGCAGGCGGTACAGGGAATCGATCTGCTCTTTCGCCAGCGTATAAAAAACGCGCTGCCCGTTGATGCGCTCGCGCAGCTGCTCATCAGAGAGGCGGGTGGATTCGGGAGCGCCATCAAGGTGGGGGTCCACGCCGTAACGGGCGGACCGCTCCAGCGAGCGCCGGATAATATCTTCCTGATCCGGCACGCTTTGCCGGATAGTCTGCGCGGAAGGAGAAGGCAACGTGGTCAACATGGAATAGCCTTTGTAATAAAACATTACAATGTAATGATACGTTACATTATTTTACCTAAAAAGACGAAAACCGCTGATAGTTCTTCACTCAAGAGGTATCTTTTTATACCACAACGGACTACATATGTCACGTATCGTTACAATTCCATATCATCCGTTTTTCCGCCTTTATTAGGTAATCATCTTATTTTTATTATAAAAATAAGATTGTAACGTTCTGGCACAATACCTGCTTAGAAGGACACGGGCACAACAGCAGCCCGGCGCGGACACCCCCCTCCGCGCGGCAATTGCAAAGAGCGGAATGTTTATCGGATTACGTCGAAAACCTTTTGGATTCTGGGGAGAACCACATGGGCAGGCTTTTAAGACGGAATATCTGGATCGAAGCGGGCATCAGCCTCTTCCTCATGCTCTTCTTCATCTATTTCTATTGCCACATCGATCAGTGGGTCATCGAAACCCTGCCCTCGACCATCAGCCCCGCCTTTTTCCCATCCGTCGTCACTCTCGTCCTCATCATCATGAGCGCGCTGCTCACGGGGTTCTGCCTCCGGTCCGTACGCCACATGCTCGCGGGCAAGGTCGACGAGGAACGCCTTGAACTTCAGGAAGGCGGAGAGGAGGCCGGACGCTTCGCCGCCCTCGCCGGCTACGTCGGCATCCTGTTCCTCTACCTCATCGGCCTCCACTTCCTCGGCTTCGTCTACTCAACGCCGATCGTCATGTTTCTCGTGTCCCTGATGCTCGGACTGCGCCACTGGCTCATCGGCATCGTCTGCTACGTGCTGTTCACGCTCCTACTCAATTACGTGGCGTTCAACTTCATGCAGATCATCCTTCCTACCGGCGTCCTGTTCGGCTAGGCCAACCACGGGAGAGGCAACATGTTCGCGGACATCTGTACAGGGCTCATTTCCATCCTCACTCCGGAAACCATCGGGGCCGTGGCCCTCGGCATCTTCACGGGGCTCATGTTCGGGGCCATCCCCGGCATTTCGGGCATCATGGCCATTTCCATCCTCCTGCCGCTGACCTTCTACGTCAGCCCGCTGGTGGGCATACCCATGCTGCTCGGCATCTATAAGGCCAGCATGTTCGGCGGCTCCATCACCGCCGTCCTCCTCAACACCCCAGGCGCGCCGCCAGCCGTCTGCACCGCTATGGACGGCTACCCCCTCACCAAGCAGGGCAAAGCGGGCAAAGGCCTCAACGCGGCGCTGGTCGGCTCGGTGTTCGGCGACACATTCAGCAACATCCTGCTCATCTGCGTGGCCGCCCCCCTGTCCTATCTCACCCTCAAAGTCGGCCCCGTCGAGCAGTGCAGCCTTATCCTGCTGGCCCTGACCGTAGTGGGCAGCATTTCGGGCTCCTCCATCCTCAAGGGCATCCTCTGTGCGGGCGTGGGCATCCTCCTCGCCACCGTGGGCGTCTCCGGCACCACCGGGGCCATGCGCTTCACCTTCGAAAACGAAAACCTCATGTCGGGCATCGCCCTCATCCCGATGGTCATCGGCCTGCTCTGCCTGCCCGAAGTCATCCATCAGGCCTGTTCCGGCATCCGCAAGACCTTTGAACAGCAGTTCGATCTTTCCGGCGAAAACGGCCGCCTCTCGTGGCAGGAAATCAAGAGCCGCATCCCGGTCCTGCTCCGTTCGTCCATCATCGGCTCGGTCATCGGCGCCATGCCCGGCCTCGGGGCTTCCCCCGCCGCCTACATGGCCTACTCCGAAGCCCAGCGCACCTCGAAGCATCCCGAACAGTTCGGCAAAGGCGCCATCGAAGGCGTCATGGCTCCCGAAGCCGCCAACAACGCCGTGACCGGTTCTGCCATGATCCCGCTCCTGACCCTCGGCATCCCCGGCGACGACGTGACCGCCGTGCTCATGGGCGCGTTCCTCATCCAGGGCATCACCCCCGGACCCAACATTTTCTTTGAAAACACCACCGTCGTCTACGGCATCTTCGGCTCGCTCATTATGTGCGACATCCTGCTCTACGTCATCGCCAAGCTCGGTTTCAGGGCATGGGTCCGCATCACGCAGCTCCCGAAGCACATCATCTTCTCCACCGTGACCATCTTCGCCTTTGTCGGCACCTACTCCATCAACCAGAGCCTGTTCGACATCCTCTGCCTCATACTGTTCGGCATCCTCGGCTACGGGATGCGCCGGTTCCAGTTCCCGGCCGGGCCAATGATCATCGGCTTCATCCTCGGGCCTCTGCTGGAGTCCGCCTTTGATCAGACCATGACCCTTTCCGACGGCAGTTTCATGATCTTCCTGACGCATCCGTTCTCGGTCGTGCTTCTTCTGCTCACCGTCGCCGCCGTCTTCAGCATCGCCCGCGCACGTCTGCGCCGCTCGAAGATCGCCCAGCTTGCGCAGGAAGGATAGGAAAAGATGAAATTTGGGGGAGGCCACGCGACAGGAGTTCGTTCCGACAGAAGAAAAAGAGCAAATAGAGAGAATAAAGAGGGGTTATGGACGCCCCGTGAGAACGCATTTCGGAGACCAACAAAACGTGAAGACGCGACGCGGGACCGCCATCCTAGGGTAAACGGCGGGCGGGAATGCGGCGCAAGGATATAGGGGGCAGGAGCCCCTGCAAACCTCCAACCCAAGGGGAGAACCTTATGTTTAAGACCCTCCGCACAGCTCTTTTCGGTATGGGCGCGTTCCTGCTCGCCGGCGGCCTTCTGGCGGTCCCGGCTCAGGCTTCCGACTATCCGAGCAAGCCCATCCAGCTCGTGAGCCCTTACGGCGCGGGCGGCGACTCCGACCTGACGGCCCGCGTGTGGGCTGAATTCGCCAAAAAGAAACTGGGGCAGCCCGTGGTTGTGGTGAACAAAACCGGAGGCGGCGGCCTGACCGGCAGCCTCTTCGCGGCCAAGGCCAAGCCCGACGGCTACACGTTGTTCCTCGCGCAGGCCGGGCCGAACATCATCATCCCGCTGACCGCCAAGGGCGCAAACTACAGCTTCGACAGCTTCGACTACATCGCCCGCATCATGGTCGCCAACTGCGCCGTGGTCGTGAACAAGGACGCTCCGTGGAACAACCTCAAGGAATTTGAAGCCGCCGCCAAGAAGGAACCCGGCAAGCTCGTGTTCGCCAGCCCCGCCGCCACCTCATGGCTGACCTTCGCCATGCGCAACTGGTTCACCGGCACCGGCGTTCAGGTGAAGCAGGTCGAATACAAGAGCGGCGGCGAAGCGGCCACCGCCGTTCTCGGCGGCCATGCCGACATGACCTTCCTCTTCCCCCAGAACTACGCGCCCATGGCTTCCGCCGACAAGCTCAAGATCCTCGCCATCGGCACCAAGAGCGACGTGTACCCCAACGCTCCCACTTTCGCGGAGCAGGGCTATGAGGGCAACTATTACGGCTGGGCAGGCATCGCGGCTCCCAAGGGCACGCCCAAGGAAATCCTCGACAGGCTCGCGGCCATTTCCGAAGAAATCGTCAAGGACCCCGAATATATCAAGGCCATCAAGAACATGAACGCGACGCCCGACTACTCCACCGGCGAAGCGTGGATGAAGCAGCTCAAGGAACAGTACGCCGAAATGAACAAGGTCCTCACCGACCTCGGCCTGACCGGCAACAAGTAACACGCGGAACTCCGGGGGAAGGTTTTCCTTTCCCCGGCGGGGGGCCGCCCCTCTTCCGGCGGCCTTCCTTTCCGCCCTGCCTCGGGGTCCTCCGCCTCCCCCTTTGGGGACTTCGGGACAGGACGCAAAGGAAGCCATTCCTGAACCCACGACTCAACAGGCCATATCCTCAAAAACCTATACGAAAACCAAGGAGCAGACCATGTCCATCAAACGCTACGGCACCCCCACCAAGCCCGGCGCCCTTCCCTTCTCCAAAGCCGCCGGAGCGGACGGCTGGCTCTTCGTCAGCGGACAGGTCCCCCGCGACGCCGACGGCGAAATCGTCACCGGCAACATCACCGTGCAGGCCCGCGTCACCCTCGAAAACCTCAAGAAGGTGCTCGAATCCGCCGGGTATTCCCTTGAAGACGTCGTCCGCGTCAACGTGTTCCTCGACGATCCCCGCGACTTCGCAGGATTCAACAAGGTCTACGCCCAGTTCTTCACCGCCGAGCACGCCCCCGCCCGCGTCTGCGTACAGGCCATGATGATGAGCGACCTCCGAGTCGAAGTCGACTGCGTTGCCTACAAAAAAGACTAAAAAAAGAGATATGAGACTTGAGGGGGAAAGGAGAACCTTTCTGAAGAAAGGTTGCTCCCTCCTCAAACCCCACCCCTCCCTCTCCCAAGACTTTCGTAATGGGGACGGGGATTATTTGAAAAACACAGAGCGGGTACGTCAGGCTTTCACCAAGAAGGCGCCTGACGCCCACAGGACGGCGGACGGCGCGGCGCAGCCGTGGCGTTCGACGCTCTGAGGGGGTCCGGGGGGAATCATTCCCCCCGGGCAGGTCCGGGCGGCAGCCCGGCCGCCGGAGGCATTCTCCCATGAGCACGACAGAACAAGATATCATCATCGTAGGCGGGGGCATATCGGGCGCCGCGCTGGCATACGGGCTTTCCGGCAAGGGCCGGAAAGTGACCGTGCTGGACGCGCCGACCGATACCAATAAGGCGTCGCGGACCAACGTAGGGCTGATCTGGTGCCAGTCGAAATTCCTGCACCTGCCCGAGTACGCGAAGTGGGGCTTCGTCTCCTCGCGGCTGTACCCGGCGCTGACCAAAGAACTTGAGGAAATCTCCGGACATGCGATCCCGGTGAACTACACCGGCGGCATCATCCCTGTCCTGAGCGAAGAGGACTACCAGAAACGCGGCGACTACATCGAAAAGCTGCGCGAGGCCCTCGGCGAATACAAGGGCAACATGATCGACCGCGCCGAGCTTGAGAAGAAACTGCCCAAGATCGGCTGGGGCCCTGAAGTCTGCGGCGCTGCATGGTGCGAAGAGGACGGCGTGGTCGATCCCCTGTCCCTGCTGCGTGCCTTCCGGGCGGCATTGCCCCGCGTCGGCGTGGACTACCGCCAGACGCTGGTGTTCGACGTGCAGCCCCACGCGGGCGGCTACCGCGTCACCACAAAGGAAGGGACCTTCGACTGCCAGAAGCTCGTGCTCGCCGCCGGGCTGTCCAACCGCCGCTTCGTCCAGTTCGCCATGCCCACCCTGCCCGTCTACGCGGACAAGGGGCAGGTGCTGCTCGTCGAGCGTATGCCCTTCGTCATGCCCATCCCGGTGCTCGGCGTCACCCAGACCTTCGGCGGCACGACCATCATCGGCTTCCGCCACGAGAAGGCCGGGCACCACACGCAGGTCGTGCCCTCCGCCGTGGCTTCCGAAGGCAAATGGGCCATCCGCGTCTGGCCCGAACTCGGCAAGAAGCGCCTCATCCGCGCATGGGCCGGACTGCGCGTCATGCCCGACGACAGCATGGCGATCTACAGCCGCCTGCCGGGGCATCCCAACGTCACCCTCGTCAATACCCACAGCGCCGTGACCATGGCCGCGGCCCATACCCGCCTGCTCCCCGATTTCATCCTCGGCGGCGAACTGCCCGAAACCGCGCAGGGCATGACCCTCAAACGCTTCGGCTATTCGTGCTGAACAAGGACTACGCCATGCAAAACGCATCTACCGTTCATATCACCTTCGACGGGCAGCCGATGGAAGTCCCCGCCGGGATCAGCGTCGCCACCGCCGTGCTCGGGCACGCCCACGCCGGGCACACCTGCAAGCATCCCGTGGACGGCAGCGCCCGCGCTCCTTACTGCCTCATGGGCGTGTGCTTCGAATGCCTCATGGAAATCGACGGCGAACCGGACGTCCAGTCCTGCCTCGTCACCGTGCGGGAAGGCATGGTTGTGAGACGTCAACTTCCCGGGGAGGCCGAATAATGGACAGAAACATGGATCTCATCGTCATCGGAGCCGGCCCCGC
>NZ_JH114233.1:269435-277545 GCF_000224655.1 Bilophila sp. 4_1_30 | reverse complement strand
GCCGGCCCCGCCGGACTCTCCGCCGCCTGCGCCGCGCGCGCCTGCGGGCTGGACGTGACCCTCGTCGACGAGCAAGCGGCCCCGGGCGGCCAGCTTTTCCGCAATATCGAAACCCCGATGGCGCAGGCGCTGCTCGATCCCAAGGAACGCTCCGCCGGGCTCGGGCTCGTGAAACGCTTCCGCGAATCCGGCGCGACCTACTACCCCGGCACCACCGTCTGGGGGCTTGAGCCGCACAGGGTTTCGTGCACCATGAACGGCAAGGCCGAAGAGCTGGCCGCCTCGCACATCATCGTGGCCCCCGGCGGCATGGAACGGCCCGTCCCCTTCCCCGGCTGGACGCTGCCCGGCGTCATGGGCGCGGGCGGGGCCGACATCCTGCTGCGCTCCGGCGGTACGCTCTCCGCCGACAAGAACGCCCCGGTCGTCCTTGCGGGCAACGGCCCCCTGCTTCTCCTGCTTGCCGGGCACCTGCTCGAAGCGGGCGTGCCCATCGCAGCGTGGCTCGACACCGGCTGGTGGTCCCGCCGCATCATGGCGGCCGGCCTCATGCCCGCTGGCGTGCTCGACATGCCGTATGTCGCCAAGGGCATGAAAATGGCCCTGCGCGTGCTCAAGGGCAAGGTGCCGATCATCCGTAACGTCACCAATATCCGCGCCGTGGGCTCCGATCATCTGGAAAAGGTCGTGTACGACGCGGGCGGCAAGACCCACGAAATCAACGCCTCCACCCTGCTGCGCCACGAGGGCATCATCCCGCGCACGCACATCCTCAATTCCCTGAACGCCAGGCACGCATGGGATGGCGTCCAGCGGTACTGGCATCCCGTCGTCGACGAAAACGGCCGTACCAGCGTGGACGGCATTTCCATCGCCGGTGACGGAACCTACGTCCACGGCGGCGATGCGAGTATGCTCAAGGGCACCATCGCCGGAGTAGAGATCGCCCAGCGCCTTGGCGTGATCAGCGAAGCCGAAGCAGCCTACCGCAGCGGCCCGGCCCGCAGGCGGCTCCGTGCCATGCGCATCGCGCGCGGGTTCCTGCGCTATGTGTTCGCACCCAATCCGACCATCTTCAATGTCCCGGACGAAACGCTGGTCTGCCGTTGCGAATGCGTCACCGCCGGGGATATCCGCAAGGCCGTGGCCGAAGGCTTCCGCGACGTCAACGAAGTCAAGCGCTTCACCCGCTGCGGCATGGGCCAGTGCCAGGGCCGTATGTGCGGGCCCGCGCTCGCGGAAATCACCGCCGCCGCCCAGTCCAAGGCGCCCGACGCCGTGGGCTGCCTCCAAGTCCGCCAGCCCTTCCGGCCGGTGAGCCTTGAAAACTACTGCAACCTCAACCTGCCCGGCTAAACGGGCCCGCCCCCTTCCCACCGTCCGGGGAGGGGGCCACGGAAAACATCTATGCGGCGCTCCCTTTCCCTCCTCTGCCGACAGGGCATCTGCCTCCTGCTTGCAGCCAGCTACATCATCTGCCTGTGCGCGGCCTCGCTCAATGCCGCCCCCACGGTAGCCGAAGCGGGGAGCATCGCCAGCCTCGAACTGTTGCCGAGAGCGGAAAACCCGCACCTTTCCCCGGATGATCCCGTGCTTGCCGCGTCGATCCCCGAAACGTCGGGCAAAAACCTGCAAAGCTGGGAAAGCCTGTTCCCGCTCCTTCTCGTGATCCTGTGGCCCCACCTGTTCAGGGCCGTCCGCCTCCGCCTCCGAGACCACCGGCTGCCGCGCCATACCGACATACGCGGCCTGCTCCCTCTCCCCGCCGCGCCGCCGCTTGCGGATCCTCCTTTTTTCGCTGAGGATTCCATCATATTTTCCCGTCGTATCATGCAGCGCCGCGCGGCCTGCGTCTAGGAGTACGCCATGAGCATCCATTGGCTGGATTACGCGATCATCATTCTGTATTTCTTTGTTGTGGTCTACATCGGTTACTGGGCCATGAAAAAAGTCACCAACTTTGACGATTACGCCGTCGCCGGGCGCGGCCTTCCCATGTCCATCTTCTTCGCGGCCATCGCGGCGACCCTGTGCGGAGGCGGAGCGACCATCGGGCGCGTTTCGTTCATGCACACCACGGGCATCGTGGTCTTCGCCGGGCTCATAGGTGTGGTGATCAACCAGATCTTCTCGGGCCTGTACATTGCCGGGCGCGTGCACAACATCAAGAACGTTTACAGCGTGGGCGACCTCTTCGGGCTGTACTACGGTCGCGCCGGACGGCTCGTTTCCAGCATCGTGTGCTTTTTCTTCTGCCTCGGGCTGTACGGGGTACAGATTCTGGCGATGGGCGCCATCCTCCAGACCGCCGTGGGCATAGACCTTATCCCGGCGGCGCTTATTTCTTCCGTCATCACGCTGGCCTATACGTGGTCGGGCGGTATGCTCGCCGTAACCATGACCGATGCAGTGCAGTATGTGATCATTATCATCGGCGTGAGCCTGTGCGGGTATCTCGCCATCGACCATCTCGGCGGCTTCGACGCCATGATGGCGACCCTGAACGCCATGCCCCGCTATGAAAACAACCTGAAGCTGTTCTCCGGCTGGGGGCCGATCCAGTTTGCGGGCCTGTTCCTGAGCTTCCTGTTCGGGGAATTCTGCGCGCCGTATTTCATCCAGCGCTACGCCTCCACCAAGTCCGCCAAGGACAGCAAGGCCGGAGTGCTGATCTTCTCCGTCCACTGGATCTTCTTCCTCGCCACCACCGCCGGGATCGGCCTCGCTTCCATGGCGCTCCAGCCCGACGTCAAGCCCGACCTCGCCTTCACCAACCTTATCCGCGACGTGCTGCCCATCGGCGTGACCGGCCTCGTGCTGGCGGCCCTGCTCGCCGCCGTCATGTCATCGGGCGCGGCCTTCATCAACACCGCCTGCGTCGTGTATACCCGCGACATCTACAATAAATTCATCAATCCCGCAGCCACGCAGGATCAGATGCTGCGCCAGTCCCGCATGTCTACCCTCCTCGTGGGCGGCGTTTCCATCGGCGTCGCCATCCTGTTCCAGGACGTGTTCGGCCTGATGATCTACATCTTCAAGCTGTGGCCTTCGGCGATCATCCCGCCGCTGCTGGCCGGGCTGCTCTGGGGCAAGGTGTCGCCCTACGCCGGGGCTCCCGCCGTGGTCATCGGCGTCGTGAGCTGCTTCCTGTGGAGCGACAAGGTGCTCGGCGAGCCCTTCGGCATCCCCGCCAACCTCATCGGCATCGGCCTCAACTGCCTGACGCTGTTCGTCGTCCATCAAATGATGAAGCGCCGCGTTCCCTCCACGGGCATCTACGCCCCCGAAGTACTGTAAGCCCGCAAGGAGATTATCATGCTGGAATTCACGAAATATCTGATCTATGCGTCTTTCATCCTGAACATCGCCTGCGGCGTATGGGTGCTCACCGGCATCGTCCAGTGGATTGCGGAAATGAACAAGAAAAACTGACGGGAACCGCTGGGAGAGGGTGCGTTCCATCCGTGGGAGGCCCCTCTTCCCCCTAAACGCGGGGAAGCTGAACGTCCCGCATCAACCCAAAGGAGCGAACATGAAAGGCGGTAGACTGTATTACGACATGCCCATCGGCATCCTGTGCCTCGAATCGCTGTTCCCAAAACCGCGCGGACACATGCGCAATCCACTGACCTACGGTTTTCCGACGGTGACGCGGGTCATACGGGGCGTGGATATTCCGCGCCTGCTGTTCAACCCCACTCCGGATCTGCTGGAGCCGTTCATCCAAGCCGCGAAAGAGCTTGAGGCCGACGGCGTGCAGGCCATTACCGGAAGCTGCGGCTTCATGGCCCGTTTCCAGAATCAAATCGCCGCCGAGCTGCACATCCCGGTTTTCCTGTCGAGCCTGCTCCAGCTTCCGCTGGTGCGCCTCATGCACGGGGAAAAGGCCGAGATCGGCGTCCTCACCGCCAGTAGTCAGGCCCTGACGCCCGCCCACTTCGCCAACTGCGCGACGCCGATGGAATCCGTGCACATCCGGGGCATGGAAGGCAACCCCGAGTTCTGGGAGACCATCATTGAAGGCAAACGCCACGACTTCGACATGGAACGCCTCGAAGCCGAAATCGTGGGTTCCGCCGCCGCGTTCGCGCGGGAAAAGGCGCTCGACGCCCTTGTGCTCGAATGCACCGATCTCTCCGCCTTCTCCGCGCCCATCCAGCGCGCGATCAACCTCCCCGTCTACGACATCAATTCGCTCGTCGAGTACGCCTATTACGCCGTCTGCCGGAAGGATTACTAGCCAGCTATCCGGCAACGGCGATTCGGCTGTCCCGCCTCCTCCGGAGGCATTTCCCCCGCTCCTATCGGAAGGTCTCCTCTTCTTTCCGATGGGAGTTGGGGGAATCATTTTTCTGGGAGACAGGGGATCTCCGCAGGGTGGCTCCTCGCCCCCTCAGACTTCCGGAAGGGAAATGATTCCCCCACAGCGAAGTCCGGGAACTGGGCGGAGCCCTGCTCAACGGCTACTTCCGGCGCGGCAGGGGCAGGCCCATCTTGAGCATGTGGGCGCGCAGGGTCGTGTAGTGGACGCCGAGAAGCTCCGTAGCGCTTCCCGGCCCCATGAGCTTATTGCCGGTCTTCTCAAGGACACGCCGGATATACCGCTGTTCCAGCTCAGCCAGCGAGGGCCAGCCGTCCTCAGGTGATGCCGCACCGCCCTCGACCTCGGGGGCGAACTCGAATTTCAGCGGCGTCCCCACCGCCTTGCTTCGGCTGAGAAGCAGCGAACGCTCAATGACGAATTCCAGCTCCCGCACGTTCCCCGGCCAGTCATGGCTGTACAGCCGCTCCAGTTCGGGCGCGGGTACGTCCGGCACCTCCATCTCGAACTGCGCCGCCTTGGTCCGCAGGAAATGCCCCACAAGCGCCGGGATGTCCGCTTTCCGATCCCGAAGCGGCGGGATAACAATGGTCAGGACAGCCAGCCGGAACCACAAGTCCTTGCGGAACGTCCCTTCCCGTACCTTCTTCATGAGATCGGTCTGGGTCGCCGCGATCACCCGGACATCCACCGGAATGGGCCGGTGATCGCCTACGCGGGTTACATACCGGCTCTCCAGCACGCGCAACAGGTGCACCTGCGCCTCCTGCGGCATCTCCCCGATTTCGTCGAGAAACAGCGTCCCGCCGTTAGCCTGCTCGAAGTACCCCCTCCTCGTTGTGTGCGCACCGGTGAACGCGCCCTTCTCGTGCCCGAACAGTTCGCTGCTCAAAAGACTTGGGGTGATCGCCCCGCAGTTCACCTTAAGGAACGGGCCGTTGCGCCGATCCGACCGCTCATGGATGGCGTCGGCCACGGACTCCTTGCCCGAACCCGTTTCCCCAAGGATAAGCACCGTCGTCCGCGTCGGGGCCGCCAGCTCGATGCGCTGCCGGACCTCGGCCAGCTCAGGGCACAGGGACAACCGCTCGAATCCCGATCCCGCCGGGGTGTAGGGCAACGCCTTTTCCTCCGTGAACGACAGGCGTTCCCGAAGCTCCCCGGCGAGGGGCCGCACAAGCCGCTGGAGCTGCTCCACATGCGTCCATGTGAAGGCGTCGTAGTCGTCGGACCAGAAGTTCAGGCAGAAATAGTATTCGCCGTTCTCGAACAGCGGAAGCCGGATCATTGCGCTGTGGATCAAAAAAGGCACATCGGCCAGATCAGGATCTTTGAACGGAGCTTGAACCTTGTAGCCGTCCAAATTGTTGATGAGGACAGGCTGGTTGATTTTTTCACTTTCAACGAAAGGCGCACCCCGTTCGGGGTTCGAAATGCGCGTGGTCCGGCGGCTGTCCAGTTTGGTGTCGAACATCTGGATCACGCGGGTAAAATCCTTGGAAATGAGAATGGCGTTGATACGCACGACCGGAAGATACGGTCGTATCATATTGTGAAGACAGGTTATTGATCCATGAAGGCCGTTCGTCCTGTAAAAAATGAGACACGCCATCGCGCCGGATTCGAAAAAAGGATCGGAAGGATAGGAAGGCATGGGCGGCTCCGTTCGGACTTTTCATACTGTGTAAATCACATTGTATTCTATGCAATAGACACTGTTTTTTGAAACTATGCTGTCAAAACATATTGTTATTTTAAGAACAATGCAATGGCACGGAACCTGCTCAAAGGGAGGTATAGCGAATTTCCATTCCTCTCAACCAAGGAGTCTTGAACATGCCTCCACGCATTGATCCTGAAAAGTGCACGGGTTGCGGGTTGTGCGCCAGCATTTGCCCCTTGCAGGTCTTCCGCCAGAAGCAGCCGAAGACAACCCCGGAAGTCACCTACGGCGAAGAGTGCTGGCACTGCAACGCCTGCGTGCTCGATTGTCCGGCCAAGGCCGTTTCACTGCGCCTTCCCTTGAACTACATGCTGCTCCACGTGGACGCAGACACCCTGCACAGCTAGGAGGTGCTTATGATTCCCGTATCCAAGACGCTTGAAACCGACATCGCGGTCGTGGGCGGAGGCATCGGCGGGCTGTGCGCGGCCATTGCGGCGGCGGAAGGCGGCGCCAGGGTCATGGTCCTCGAAAAGGCCAATACCAAACGCAGCGGCTCGGGGGCGACCGGCAACGATCATTTCGCCTGTTATTACCCGAAGCACCACGGCGGCGACATCCGGCCCATCCTGCGCGAACTGCTCGACAGCCTTGTCGGGCTGTGCCATGACCCTCTGCTTTCCCTGCGCTTTCTTGAGAGGAGCATCTCCATCGTGGACAAGTGGCACGAGTGGGGCATCAACATGAAGCCGTTCGCGGAGGATTACGTGTTTATGGGTCACGCCTACCCGGACCGCCCCCGCATCTGGCTCAAGTACGACGGGCACAACCAGAAGGAAGCCCTCACCCGGCAGGCCAAAAAGGTCGGCGTGACCATCGTGAACCACCATCCCGCCGTGGATCTCATGCGCGACGAACAGGGCATTACCGGCGTGCTCGCGCTGGACGTTTCCGGGGAAACCCCGTCGTTTACGTTCGTCAAGGCGCGCAAGGTCATCCTCGCCACCGGCACCGCCAACCGCCTGTACCCCGCCGCCGGATCGCCGGGCTGGCCCTTCAACACCGCCTTCTGCCCCGCCTGTGCGGGCGCGGCGCAGGCGCAGGGCTGGCGTATCGGCGCGAAGCTCGTGAACATGGAGCTGCCCAACCGCCACGCCGGGCCCAAGTTCTTCGCCCGCGCCGGGAAATCCACATGGATCGGCGTGTACCGCTATCCCAACGGCAAACTGCTCGGCCCCTTCGTGGACAAGGCCACCCGCGAAGTCGGGGACATCACCTGCGACGTGTGGAACTCCGCCTACACCGACGTGCTCATGAACGGCACGGGCCCCGCCTACATCGACTGCACGGGCACGGGCCCCGAAGACATGGCCTTCATGCGCGAGGGCATGGCGAGCGAGGGGCTCACCGGGCTGCTCAACTACATGGATGAAAAGGGCATCGATCCCTCGAAGCACGCCGTGGAGTTCATGCAGTACGAGCCGCACCTCATCGGGCGCGGGCTTGAGATCGACATCGACGGGCAGACCTCCGTACCCGGCCTGTACGCTACCGGCGACATGGTGGGCAACTTCCGCGCCGACATCGCCGGGGCCGCCGTCTATGGCTGGATCGCCGGGGAGCACGCCGCCGCCCACCTCGGGGACGCCCCTCTCGCGGACATCGAAAACACGCCGTGGGCGCAGGAGCGCATGGCCTATTACAGCCGATTCATGGAACGGCCTTCCGGGGCGCACTGGAAGGAAGCGAACCTCGCCCTCCAGCAGATCATGGCCGACTACGCCGCCGCCGGGCCGCACCGCGTGCGTTCCGCGACCCTGCTCAACGCCGGGCTGAAGTACCTCGCGGA
This sequence comes from Bilophila sp. 4_1_30, assembly GCF_000224655.1. Classification (NCBI taxonomy): domain Bacteria; kingdom Pseudomonadati; phylum Thermodesulfobacteriota; class Desulfovibrionia; order Desulfovibrionales; family Desulfovibrionaceae; genus Bilophila; species Bilophila sp. 4_1_30. The sequence continues at coordinate 269,709 of NZ_JH114233.1, read as the reverse complement.
TCTGCGGCGCAACGCCGAAGCCGAAATAGCGGCATCCGACGCCCACACCCTCCTGCGCGCCATCGAGACGCTGGATCTCATTGACAACGGCGAGATCGTCATGCACGGCGCGCTCGAACGCAAGGAATCACGCGGTATGCATCAGCGTTCCGACTTTACCTTCACCAATCCGCTGCTGGCCGACAAGTTCCTGACGCTCCGCAAGGAGCAGGGGAGAATCATCCCCGAATGGCGCCAGCGCTGGACAGCCTGATAAGGGGGGACGCGACGTGCC
>NZ_JH114233.1:251311-268220 GCF_000224655.1 Bilophila sp. 4_1_30 | reverse complement strand
GCGAGGAAGGCCGCATAACCGGAGCGGTCATGGCGCTTCAAAGGGCCGAAGGCGGGCCGGAAGAAGCGTTGCGCCACGCGGATTACGTGACGCTGGCGGAAAATTTCCCCACAAGCTTCCTCGTGACGCAGGACGAGCATTACGTGCTCGTCAACCAGGCCTTTGCCGCCATGCTCGGGTACGCCTCGGCGCAGGATCTCATCGGGATGCGCTCCGAAGAGACCATTGCCCCGGCCTTCCGCGAGGCCTTCCGCCGCCACCTTTATGAGATCGTCACCCACAAGAAGCCGCTCCAAAAGGCATGGTGGCCTCACCAGACCCGCACGGGCGGGTTCCTCTGGCTGGAAGGCAACCCGCGCCGCGTGCTGTGGCAGGGCAAGCCAGCCGTCCTGTCCACGCTTGTGGACGTCACCGAATCCTACCAGCGCGAACTGGCTTCAGGCACATTTTCGAGCGTAGGGCTCGACGAAGGCGATATCCGCTGCGCCGTGCGCGACCGCTACCGCCTCGGCAAAATCGTGGGGAAAAGCCCGGCGATCCGCGCCGTTTACGAGCGCGTGCTCAAGGCCGTGCCCAAAGAGGCTTCCGTGCTCATCACCGGGGAATCCGGGACCGGGAAGGAAGTGGTCGCCCGCACGATCCACATGCTCAGCCCCCGCAGCAAGGGGCCTTTCGTGCCGGTCAACTGCGGAGCCATCCCCTCGGAACTTCTGGAAAGCGAGTTCTTCGGCTACCGGAAAGGCGCGTTCACGGGAGCCTACGCCAACAAGCCGGGATTGCTGGATAAGGCCAACCGGGGCACGCTGTTCCTCGACGAAGTGGCGGAACTGCCCCTGAACATGCAGGTCAAGCTCCTGCGCTTCCTCGACGACAAGGTGTTCGTGCCCATCGGCTCCACGGAGGAACGCAGCTCCGACATCCGCATCGTCGCCGCCACCAACCGGGATCTAAGATCCTGCATCGACAACGGGACCATGCGCGAGGACTTCTTTTTCCGGCTGTTCATCATTCCGATCCACCTGCCGCCGCTGCGGGAACGCAAGGAAGACATCCCACTGCTGATAGAGGAGTTCCTGTACCGGGCCTCGGGCGGCAAGGACACGCCGTTCATCCCCGGCTACGTCACCGACGCCTTCCTGCGCTATGACTGGCCGGGGAACGTCCGCGAGCTGCAGAACACCCTCCAGCGCTACCTCGCCATCGGCACGCTGGACATCCCCACCAGCGCCGCGCCCAAGGAAACGGAAGCGCCCGGCGTGGAGGCCGGGAACCTGCGCGAACTCCAACGTGTCTACGAACAGCGCCTGTTCGAGCAGGCGCTTCGCCTTTCGGGAGGCAACCGGGCCGAGGCCGCCAAGGCGCTTGGCCTGCCGCTGCGCACCTTTTACCGCAAACTGTCCGAACATGCCAAAAACGGCAGTTGACTGCCGTTTACGGCACTCTCCGCAACCCTGAAAATTTATTGTGTTTCTCTTCACGAAAACCGGGAACTGCCACAAACGGCAACCCCGGTTTTCGCCGTAAGAAATTCCACGATTTCCATTACTTCATTGAAAACAAAGCAAATCCTTTTTTTCACGGAAACGGCACGCTCCTTGCTTTTTCTCCGGTATCTCCGGCCCCGCAATCGGGCGGCGGCGGAAAACCTTCGGCGGTTGTCCGGCAGAACAGGAGGACAAGCATGTTGCGTTCCATCGATCAAGAGAAATGTATTGGATGCGGGTCGTGTTTCAAGACCTGCGGCTTCGACGTATTCCGGCTGGAAACCAAGCGCCCCGAAAGCGCGCCCTGTCAGGCGGCCTGTCCCGCCGGCATCGACATCCGTTCCTACGCCCATCTGCTCCAGCAGGGCAAGACGGCGGAAGCCGCTGAGGAACTGCTCTCCCGCAACCCGCTTCCGGGGCTGACCTGCCGCGTCTGCCCGCGTTTTTGCGAAAGCAAATGCACGCGCAAGGGCATAGACGCTTCCGTCAACGTCAACGCGCTGGAACAGTACCTCGCGGAATGGCTCGCTCGCCGCGACGTTGAGCCCGTCCCCGTGACCCGCGCCGGGCGCGTAGCGATCGTCGGCTCGGGAGCGGCGGGGATGGCGGCGGCCTTCTTCATGCGCCGCAAGGGGTATGCCGTCACCGTCTATGAAAAGGAGGGGCACCCCGGCGGGCAGTTCCGCACGCCGGAATTCGCGGACGCACTGGAAGCCCAGATCCGCTTCCTCAAAGCCGAGGGCATCGAGTTCCGCTGCAATACCCCGGTGGGCGACGGTGAAGCCGTTACCGTCCGATCCCTGCGGGCCCACCACGTCAAGGCCGTGATCCTCGCCACCGGAGCCGCGCGCGACAAGGCCGAACGGACAACGCCGCCCTTCGCCTCAATCGTGGACATCACCCCGGATCAGTTCATTGATGCCGATCCCCTCACCCTCGCCACGCGCACCAACGGCGTCTTCGCCGCCGGGCCCGTCCGGGGTGGCTCGCACCTCGCGCCGCACGAAGTCCGCGACGCCTTCGAGGCCGCCTTCTCCGCCGACCGCTTCGTCAACGGCTGGGACATGCTGGAAAGCCGCCCGCCCCGCAAGCTGGAAGTCTACGAGATGCACACGGGCACGCTGTTCGAATACGATCCCGAACTGCCCGTCGGGAATCTCCCGGCATCCCCCCGCAACGACCGGGCGCGCGACGCCGAAGGCCGTCCGGTTCCCTTCGGCTACGAGACGGCCTGCCGGGAAGCCAACCGCTGCCTAACCTGCGGGGCCAAGGCCTACGCCCATTACAAGGACGACTGCATGACCTGCTTCTTCTGCGAGCAGGCCTGTCCGACCGGGGCCATCATCGTCAACCCGTTTAAGGAACGCCTCCCCCGAACCATCGAATGTACCCGCGAAGGAGTGAACTAGCGATGAAGACCCTGAAGATCGACCATCATATCAAAGCGGACGTCCTGATCATCGGCGGCGGTTTTTCCGGACTCTGGGCGGCGATCAGCGCCCGTGAGCATGTGGAGAACGTGGTCCTCGTGGACAAAGGCCCGGCGGACTGGGGCGGGCTCGGCACCTCCTCCGGCGGCGACTTCCAGTGCGTGCAGGACACTACCGTGGAAGCCGCCCTCGACGATGTGGTCTATTACCATGACGGCCTGTGTGATCAGGAGCTTGTCGAGAACATTCTGACCCAGTCCTACCAGCGCTTCGAACATTACGAACGCCTCGGCGTTCGCTTCGAGCGCGACGAAAACGGCAAGCTCAAGGCCATCCCCCAGCGCAACCTCAAGCATATGAAGATGCTCCTCATCCGTCCCTACGGCATTGGCGGGCCCTCCATGCGCGACGCGCTGGTCAGCGAAGCCAATCGACTCGGCGTCCGCCGCCTGAGCCGCATCTCCATCAGCGACATCATCCTCGACGATCTGGGCGAGGCCGCCGGAGCCGTGGGCTTCCATACCCAGAGCGGCGAAACCTTCGCCTTCGAAGCCCCCTCGGTCGTCATCGCCACGGGCGCGGGCGGGTGGAAGCCTTCCTATATCTATATGTCCAACTCCACGGGCGAAGGCGCGTACCTCGGTTACAAGGCCGGGGTGGAGCTCTCGCACAACGAGTTCATGAACATCTGGATCACCCCGGTCGTATTCGCATGGGAAGGGCAGACGGGCCTGCTGCCGCTCGGCGCGCGCCTCGTGAACGGCGAGAACGAGGACTTCATGAAGAAGTACTACTCCGCCACGCTCGGCGCGAACACCGACACCACCTACAACTCGCGGGGCATGGCCTTTGAAGCCCGCGCGGGCCGGGCACCCATCTACTTCGACACGTCCACGATGACCCGCGAAAACGCGAAGCTCATGGAGCCCGTGCGCGGATGGGCGAAGATCAACTACGACCGGCTGACCAATGAGGAAGGCATGGATTTCTTCGGCGGCAAGACCCAGTGGATGCCGCAGATCATGTGGCACTGCGGCGGGCTCGCCACGGATCTGGACTACGAGACGAACATTCCGGGCCTGTTCGCGGCCTGCCGCAGCCGCGGGCTCGACCCCGGCGTGTACATGGGGGGCTGGGCGCTGTGCACCACGGCGGTCACCGGCTACATCGCGGGCGGCAACGCCGCGCAGCGCGCGCTCGAAAAGGGCTGGGCGCACTTCCCACTCTCCAAGGCCGCTGATGCGATCGGGCAGGCACTCGCCCCGCTCGGGCGCACGGGCATTCCCCCTAAGGATCTCGTCCGAGAAACGCAGGAAATCGTCTACCCCGCCGACGTCTGCCTCATCAAGAGCGACGCCAGCCTGAACCGCGCCCTGCGCCGCGTGGAATACGCCAAGGAAGCCATTGCCCCGCGCCTCGCCGCCAAGGACCCGCGCGACCTCGCCAAGCTCTATGAGGCCAAGTCCATGCTGCAGGCCGCCGAACTCTTTGTCCGCTCCTCGCTTATGCGCACGGAAACCCGCGCCGGGCATTATCGCGAGGACTACCCCGATCGCAACAACGAGGAATGGCTGGGCTGGATCTACGCGAAGAAGGGGGCGGACGGCGCGCCCATGCTCCACAAAGTCCCTGTCCCGCTGGAGCGCTACCGGATCAAGCCGTACCGCTACTACATGGACAACTTCACCTTCCCCCGGTAAGCCGCCCAACCCTGCGGGCGCGTCCGGATCGGGCGCGCCCCGCTCAACAAGACGAGGATGTTATGCCTAGCGATTCCTCCACGAAGAAGCTTTTTATCGGCCTTGGCATCGCCGCGCTCTATTTCATCATTACGGCCCTCCCCGCTCCCGACGGGCTGACCCCGGTTGGCAAGAAGGCCATCGCCATGATGCTGGCAGCTGTGCTTGTCTGGGTATTTGAGGTCATCCCCATCGCGGTGTCGTCCATCCTGTTCACCCTGCTCCCGGTGGTGGCGGGCATCATCCCCCTGCCCAAGGTCATGGCCCATTTCGCCACACCGACCGTCTTCTTCGTCTTCGCGATGTTCTGTATCTCCATCGCCTTCCAGAACTCCGGCCTGAACCGCCGCGTGGTCCTGTGGACGAGCCTCCGCTCGCGGGGCAACCCCTCGCGCCTGCTGTTCTTCCTGATGATGGTTTCCGCGCTCCTGTCGACCTTCCTCGCGGACATCCCCGTGGTCGCCATGATGCTGCCCGTGGCGGTCCTCCTGCTCGAAAAGAACCGCTGTGAGCCGGGGGCCAGCCCGTTCGGCAAGGCGGTGATGCTCGGCCTGCCCATCGCCTGCCTCATCGGCGGCGTGGGGACCCCGGCGGGCAGCGCCATGAACATGCTGACTATCGGCCTGTTGCAGGACACGGCCAAGGTGCACATTTCCTTCTTCGAGTGGATGGCCATTGGAATGCCGATGGTGCTTATCCTGACCCCGGTGGCGTGGTGGGCCGTGATCAAGGTGTTCCCGCCCGAAATGGACCGCCTCGCGGGCATGGAGCTGGTGGAACGGGAATATGCGGAGCTTGGGCCGGTCACGGGCCGCGAAAAACTGTTCTTCGTCATCCTATTAATCAATTTCATCCTGTGGTGCACGGACAAGATCCACGGCCTGCCCCTTCCGGTGGTGGCCGTCATCGGCGGCAGCCTCTTCGTACTTCCCCGCATCCAGCTCATTGATTGGGAACGCGACAAGTGCCGCATCGGATGGGACATCCTCATGCTCATCGGCGCGTCCAACGCCCTCGGCATGATCATCTGGGAACAGGGCGGCGCATCGTGGATAGCCAACGCTTGCCTCGGGGATATTTCCGATTTGCCGCTGGCCGGGGTCATCGCCGCCATTTCCATCTTCACGATCGTGATCCACCTGCTCATCCCGGTGAACACCGCCATTGTCGCCGTGCTCCTGCCCGCGCTGGCGGCCCTTGCCGGGACGATGGGCGTCAACCCCGCCGTCCTTGCCATCCCGATGGGTTTCAGCGTGTCGGCGGCCCTGCTCCTGCCGCTCGATCCCGTGCCCCTCGTGACCTATCCCGCCGGATATTACAAGATGTTCGACATGTTCAAGCCCGGGTGTCTCATCTCCGTGGTCTGGGTCGTGGTCATGACCCTCATCATGTTCGCCATCGCCGTCCCGCTTGGCCTGCTGTAGAGGNGAAAAACTGAGGGGGCTCCTCGCCCCCTCAGACTCCCCCCGGCAGGGGAATGATTCTCCTGCACCCCCAGATGGAGGGAGCAGGTTCGCGCAAGGAATCCCTTCGAATTGAAGACCAAAGAAAGGGATACTAGCAAGTTACACAAACAATGCCCTATTCAAAAGACACAGCAAAACCTTTGGAAAGGAAGAGGCGAGCGTGAACCCTGCCGCCTCTATATGCTTCCAAAACCATCTGCCCGGCGGCCCGACGGCCTGACAATGCCCATCTTCTTCATCTTCTTGCGCAACGTATCCGGGTGCACCCCGAGCAGTTCACCCGCGCCGCCCGGACCGTGGATCTTCCCGCCCGTACGGTTCAGGGCGGCCTCAATATGCTCACGTACCACATCATCCAGTGAACAAAGCGTTCCTTCGCTCCGGGATTCCGAAAAGCCTGACGCCGCCCCCACGGACGCCGCTCCCGTCTTCTCGGATAGGCGCGCCTCACCACGTCCGGCGGCGTTGTCCGGCCTGTGCTCCCGGACCGAACGAAACGGAACGGGGCACTCCGCTTCCGGCGGCATCCCCTTTTCCATCCACTCCGCAAAACAGCGCCGCACCAGTTCCCGCACCCGCCCCTCAAGCGCCTCGCCATGCTCCGGCGCGGGACGTCCGGGAACGGCGTGTTCCAGAACGGGCTGGAGATAGCGATCGAGCTTGAGCTTGCTGTTGTAATCCAGAATCACCGCCCGCTCCACGAGGTTTTCCAGTTCCCGGACGTTGCCGGGCCAATCGTATTGGAGAAGCCGTTCCGCCGAGTCCGGTTCGATGCCGGAAATAGGGGGCAATCCCAGGCGGCGCGTGGCCTTGTCGATAAAATGCCGGGCCAGCGGGAGCAGATCCTGCAGCCGCTCACGCAGCGGGGGGACGGAAATGGTGAACACATTCAAGCGGTGATAGAGATCCTCGCGGAACGTGCCCTCGCGCAGCATCTTGTGCAGATCGCGGTTCGTTGCCGCTATAATCCGCACATCCACCGGAATGGAGGTCGTGCTGCCCACACGCTCGACCACGTGGTTCTGGAGGGTCCGCAGGAGCCGCACCTGCGCCTGAAGCGAAAGCTCCCCGAGCTCGTCGAGAAACAGCGTGCCGCCGTTGGCCAGCTCGAATTTGCCCGCCACAGCACAGTGTGCCCCGGTGAAGGCCCCTTTCTCGTGCCCGAACAGCGTACTGTCCATGAGCGTCTCAGGGATGGCCCCGCAATTGACCTTGATGAAGGGCTTACCCACGCGCTGCGATCTGGCCTGGATCGCGTTGGCGACAAGCTCCTTGCCCGTACCGGTTTCCCCGAGGATCAGCACCGGCGCATCGGTCCCCGACAGCTTGCGCACCGTTTCCATGACCTTCCTGAGCCCGCCCGAAGTGCCTATGAGCTCGGCGGGCGCGTCGTCCTCATGCGGCGACTGCGAGGGCGTATCGTAGCCGTGCGCGGAGAAGAACCGCTGCACCTCCTCTTCGCGGAGCACCTTGACCAGCGCGAAACTCAAGGGAATCGCCAGCAGGCCCAGCCTCCGCTCATGCTCTTCTGTAAAACAGCCCACCTCCGTCCCGATGAGCCGCAACAGGCCGAGCGGCGCGCCCGCCCCCTTGAGGCAGCACACCAGGTGCGCTCTCGGCCTGTTTTCGATGTACTCCCGCAAGTCGTTGTTCACGCTCTCGGCGGTCCGTACCTCTTGGCTGTTGGGGATGGCATTGACGCCCCCGGTCAGCGAAAAGGCCCGGAGGAACATGGTCTGCTCACGGGAAAACGGAATGAACCGCCCGAGGAAGTGGATGCCGCCGTCGTGGATGAAATGGAGTTCCAACAGGGACTGCGAGGAAGGCAGAAAATGGTGCATGACCATCCCTTCCAGCGGAAATGTCTCTTTCAGAAGCTTGTAGAACGCGATGAGAGATTCCCTGACGTCCGGCATGGCCAGAATCCGTGTGGATTTGTGAAAAAAAACACCATCCTGATACGCATCCGGCATATAATCCTCCCTATCGGCCTATAGTCCGATTTCTGCGCCGGATTATAGGCTTATTTTCCGCATATTGTCACATCCCAAAAGTCTTTTTTTGTAATCACCAAAAATAAAACAGTTTTTATACATGGCACGGAACTTGTTATATCAAATACAAAAAGAAACACATGTGTCTCTCAATGGCCCAGTAACGCGTCATCAGGCTTCCGTTGCTCTTCCGTATGGATGTGCCTTCGTATCGCACTGTCCATAGTATGAAACGGAACGGATATATTAAAAAACACATATATGCATATCTTTATTCGTTCTCAACTTGCATGAACGGAATAGCGATATGCTGGAAACAGGAAGCCTTTTGCTGCTATCCTGTATCGCCTCTCCCCAAAGCCTTTACCAATCCGTATCTCCATGCCCGCATCGGTTCATGGAGAAGAGGAATGTTGCGCCATCCGGCATCGTAAGGACCTTCTGCAACAAGAGGCCCTCACGCCGGACGCGGGTCCGGCGCGCCGCAATGCCGCATGGATTCCGGGGAAACCGTTTCCCACGGAATGACGTCTTTGAAACGGCACCGTTTCAAGGAAATTCCGCTCCAGGGAGGATACAATGACTCATATGCTCAGTCTGCTCCCCAAGTCGCGTTTCGAGGAAAGCGGCGTGGAGATTCCCGGCGGACTTGCTTTTCTTGCCGACTACAGGCCAGACGCCATCGCGGAGGCCTCTGCGGGCATTGAAGGCCTCTTCATGCCGCCTTCGCACCCCCGCCTCGACGCCGATCTGCTGGCCCGGCTCGGCTCCGTGCGCATCATCCAGACGGCAGGGGCCGGATTCGACAGCGTGGACCACGCGGCGGCGGCGAAGATCGGCCTCATCGTGTGCAACTCACCGGCACAAAACGCGATCACCGTGGCAGAGCACGTCATCGGGGCGGTGATCTGCCTCCAGCGCGAGCTGGCCTACGCGGACGAGGCCATCAAGTCCGGCGCCTATGCGCAGGCACGGGAACGCATCCTCGGCCGGGGCGCCTGCGAACTGTTCGGCGCCACCGTGGGCATCGTCGGGCTCGGCGGCATCGGCCGGGCGCTGGCCCCCCGCCTTGCGGCCTTCGGGGCAACGGTCGTGGCCTCCGACGTCTTCTGGCCCGAAGCATTCGCGCAGGAGCACGGCATCCGGCGCGTCGATCTCGACGAGCTGTTCGCCGTCAGCGACATCGTCACCCTGCACTGTCCGCTTATGGACGCCACGCGCGGCCTTGTGGGCGTGGAGCGGCTCGCTTCCATGAAGCCCGGCGCGATCCTCGTCAACGCGGCGCGCGGCGGCATCGTGGACGAAACGGCCCTCGCCGACGCCCTCGAACGCGGCATCATCCGGGGCGCGGCCATCGACAACTTTGAAAGTGAAATCCCTTCGCCCGGCAATCCCCTGCTCCGGCTTTCTCCGGAAGCGCGCCGTCGGGTGCTGTTCTCTCCCCACCTCGCGGGCGTCACCCGCGCGGCGTTCGCACGCCTGATCCGTCAGGCCATCGGCAATCTGGAAAACAGCCTCCGGGGACTTCCCCCGCAGTTCTCCGTCAATGGGCTCTCGTCCATTCGCCCATCCGCATGAGGAAAGCCGGCATGAACGACAAGAAGACCGTAAGCTTCGGTATGGCTCTGGCGATTATCTTCCTTCCCATTCTGGTCATCCTTCTCGGCGGGCTCGTCCTGCGCGTGGGGTTCCTCGTGCCGCTGATGCTCGCCACCATCACGGCCTCGCTCCTCAGCATCATGGCGGGGTTCACCTGGAAAGAGGTTGAAGCCTGTATCGTCAACGGCGTGCACCGCATCATCATCGTCACCTGTATCCTCTTCCTCGTGGGCACGCTCATCGGGGTCTGGATTCAGGCCGGGGTCATCCCCCTGTTCCTCTACTGGGGCCTGAAGCTCCTCTCGCCCTCCATGTTCCTCGTCAGCACGGTGCTCATCTGCGCGGTCTTCTCGCTCATGACCGGCACCTCCTTCGGGACCATCGGCACGGCGGGCTTGGCCCTGCTCGGCGTGGGCGAGGCCCTCGGCTTCCCCACCGGGCTCACCGCCGGGGCCATCGTGTCCGGCGCGTACTTCGGCGACAAGATGTCCCCGGTTTCCGATACCACCAACCTCGCCTCGGGCATCACCGGGACCAACATTTTCTCCCACATCGGCTCCATGCTCTATACCACCGTGCCCGCCACCCTCGTGGCCCTCGGCCTCTACTGGTACCTCGGGCTCAACTACAGCGGCGGGGCCATGCCCGACCTGACCCCAATCACCGACGCCCTCTCAGCCAACTTCAACCGCTCGTTCCTCCTCGTCCTGCCGCCCATCGTGCTGGTGGCCCTCGCCATCCGGGGCATCCCGCCGCTGCCCACGCTCGTCATCGCCATCCTCGTCGGCGTGGCCTGCGCATTCATCATTCAGGACGGCATGACCGTGAAGGGCATGTTCAAGGCCGCCACCGACGGCTACGTTTCCCAGACCGGGCACCCGCTCGTGGACAAGATCCTCTCCCGAGGCGGCCTGACCAGCATGTCCTTCGTGGTCTTCCTGCTGCTCATCGCCATGACGCTCGGCGGCATCCTCGAAGGCACCGGCGCGCTGGGCGTGGTCGTGGACCGCATGACCCGTTCCGTGACCACCCCCGGCGGCCTCATCCTCGCCACGCTGGTTTCCTGCTACCTCATGACCATCGGCACGGGCAACGGTATGCTCTCCATCATCGTCCCGGCCCGCGCCTTTGAAAAGAAGTTCCGCGACATGGGCATCCAGTCGCGGGTCCTCTCGCGGACGCTTGAGGACGCCGTCACCCTCGGCATCGCGCTGGTGCCGTACTCCATGGCCGCCTTCTTCATCGTCGGCGTCCTCAAGATCGACGCCATGCAGTACATCCCCTACGCCTTCCTCAACTGGATTGTCCCCATCTTCTCCCTCACCTACGGCTTCACCGGGTTCGCCATCTGGAAGATCAACAAGGATGCCGGGAACGCTCCCGGCAACTCGCCCGCCGAATCCGAAGCCTAGCCGCCGGGGACTCCCTGCGGGAATGCGGCCTCCGCAGGGCCCCGGCTTCAACCATGCAACCCCATTCCGGGCATAAGCGGCCCCGGAGGAGCCTCCCCTGCGGAGCACGGCTCCCCCGGCAACGGGAAGCCGTTCCCTAAAAACGGCACGCCCCGCCGGGGCCGCCCGGAACAGCAAAGGAACCCTTATGGACACGCAAAGATTTTCACGCATCGCCAACGGCCTCAAGTCCGCTTCCATCAGCTCCGTTACCCAGACCGCGGACGCCCTGCGCCGCGAGGGAAAGGAAGTGCTCGTGTTCAGCATCGGCCGCCCGGACTTTGACACGCCCGAGCACATCAAGGCCGCAGCCAGCGACGCGCTGGCCAAGGGATTCGTCCACTATACGCACAACCGGGGCATCCTGCCCATGCGCGAGGCCGTGGCCACCTACCTCAAGCGCCAGAACGGGCTGGACTACGATCCCAAGACCGAAATCATGATCACCGCCGGAGCGCAGGAAGCCCTCATGCTCTGCACTCATGCCCTGCTCGATCCCGGCGACGAGGTGCTGGTGCCCTCGCCGGGCTTCCTCCTCTACTATTCGAGCATCCCCATGCTCCACGCCGTACCCGTACCCTACGTGCTCAAGGAACCCGACTACGACTGGGACGGCGCGCCCGTCAGCGACCGGACCAAGCTCATGATCTTCAACAACCCCAACAACCCCACGGGCAAGGTCTTCTCCGCAGAAGAAATGCGCGACGCCGCCGACTTCGTGAAGAAGCACGATCTGCTCGCCATCAGCGACGAAGCCTATGACCGCCTGCTCTACGGCGACGCCAGGCACCTCTCGCTGGCCGCCGAGCCCGACATGCGCGAACGCACCCTTCTCGTCGGCTCGCTGTCCAAAACCTATTCCATGACCGGCTGGCGGCTCGGCTACGTGGCTGGCGCGCCGGAACTCATCGAGCGCCTGGCCCGCCTCCAGCAGAACTACATGCTCAGCGTGACCTCCTTCGCCCAGTACGGCGGGGCCGAAGCCCTCAACGGCCCGCAGGAATGCGTGGAAACCATGCGCAGGGCCTTTGAGGAACGCCGCAAGGTCCTCATCGAAGGGCTGACCGGCGCGCCGAATATCCGTTTCAACAACCCCGAAGGCGCGTTCTACCTGTTCATCGACCACCGCGACACCGGCCTCGACTCGGTGACGTTCTGCAAGCGGCTCCTCGAGGAACAGCTTGTGGCCTGCGTGCCCGGCGACGACTTCGGCCCGTCCGGCGAAGGCCATATCCGCATTTCCTACGCCACCAGCACGGAAAACTGCGCCGAGGGCGCGCGCCGTATCCGCGCCTTCCTGAACAACCTCTAGAAACAAGGAGCCATTGCGATGCAAACCCATCGTCATCAGGCGGATATACTGATCATCGGCGGCGGCGTGTGCGGCCTCAACGCGGCCCTCACCGCCCGGGAACAGGGCCGATCCGTCATCGTCATGGACAAGGCCGTCATTGAGCGCAGCGGACACATCGCGGGCGGCATCGACCATTTCCTCGCCTACATGGACACCGGTGCGGAATGGGATACCCGCGAAGCCTACCTCGAATTCACCGGCAAAAGCGCCCGGGGCGTGACCAACATCGACGTCGTGGACTCCGTGTATTGCCAAGAACTCCCCCACGCGCTCAAGCGCTTCGAGGAAATCAACTGCACGCTCCGCCAGCCCGACGGTACCTATTACCGCACCAAGTCCTACGGGCAGCCCGGCCCGTGGTGGATCAACTTCAACGGCAAGAGGATGAAGCCTCTCCTCGCCAAGGCCGCCCGCAAGGCCGGGTGCGCCGTGCTCGACCGAGTGGTCACCGCCGATCTGCTCACCAACGGCGGCACCGTCTGCGGCGCGGCGGGCTTCGACATCCGCACGGGCGATTTCCATATCATCCGCGCCGGGGCGGTCATCATCTCCACGGGCGGCACCAACCGCCTCTACAGCAACCCTTCCGGCATGAGCTTCAACACATGGATGTGCCCCGCCGACACCGGCGACGGCGAAGCCATGAGCCTGCGGGCGGGCGCGGAACTCGCCAACATCGAATTCCTGCGCATGACCGTGGTGCCCCGCAGCTTCAACGCCGCCGGGCTCAACGCCCTCTCCGGCATGGGGGCCGTGCTCATCAACGCCAAGGGTGAAGCCTTCATGGACCGTTACCACCCCCTCGGCATGAAGGGCCCCCGCTACAAGATGGTGCAGGGCGTGCTCAACGAAATGCGCGAAGGCCGCGGCCCCGTGTACATGGACTGCCGGGGCATCGCTCCCGAAGCCCAGAAACATCTCATCGCCACCCTTTCCTGCGACAAGGATTCGTTCAAGGACTACTTCGAACAGCTCGGCATCGACCTTACCGCCACCCCTATGGAGGTGGACACCTCCGAAGGTATGCAGGGCGGGCCCAACGAAGTCTGCGGCAGCGGCGTCAAGATCAACAAGGACTGCGGCACCAACGTGCCCGGCCTCTACGCGGGCGGCAACGGCGCCGACCAGTGCCGCAGCCTGCACATGGCCGTCACCAGCGGCATCCATGCCGGACGCATGGCCGCGCACTACTGCGCCTCCCTCCCCTCCGCGCCCGAACCGGACGAAGCCCAGATCCAGCGCATCCACGAGCGCGTCTACGCGCCGCTCGATCCCGAACGCTCCATCGGCTGGAAGGAATTCGAAATGACCCTCCAGCGCATCCTCACCGAAGGCGCGGGCCCCTGCCGCACCGAAAAGAAGCTGCTCCGCGCCAAGGAAAAGCTCGAACAGGTGCAGGCCGCCAGCGGGCTCGTCGGCGCGAAGGATCTCCACGATCTCCTCAGGCTCCACGAAGTCCACAACCTGCTCACCATCGGGCGCTGCACCGTGGACGCGGCCTTGTACCGGCAGGAAAGCCGGTTCGGGAACTGCCATTTCCGCGAGGACTTCCCCGAACAGGATGACGAACGCTTCCTCGGACAGGTGGTCGTTTCCGCCGAATCCGACGGTAAACTCAAGCTTGAACTCCGCCGCACCGACAACCCGTATGCGTAACAACCAGCATATCTGAACAGACGGAATCGCTGAACGCCATCCCGCGCCGCGACCAACGTTACGGTTTCACACACTCCCCGCAGCAAGCGGGAATGCCCCCATCGGGGCCAAACGCTCCGACGACGGAGCCCTTTTCCGGAGGCCATCCATGCCCGCCATGATCGACACGAAGACCTGCACAGGCTGCGGAAGATGCGACCGCTCCTGCCCTCTGGACGTCATCTACTACAACAAGGACGAGAAAAAGGCGGAAATCCGCTATCCCGAAGAATGCTGGATGTGCGGTTCCTGCCGCCAGGAATGCCCGTCCGGGGCCATCACGCTGCGCTTCCCGCTGAACACGCTCTACAACGCCAGCAGCAACCCCTACATGTAAGGAGCCGTCCATGTTGTATATCGACGCCTTCAACCACATCCTGCCCAAGAAGTATCAGGCCGTCCTCGAACAAAAGGTGCCCAACCGCGACATGAGTTCCAACCTGTCCCGGTACGCCGAAACGGTCCCCACACTGCTCGACCTCGACGCCCGCTTCCGGCTCATGGACAGCGTGGAAGGCTACATGCAGGTGCTCACGCTGGCGGCCCCCACGGTGGAATCCGTCGCCTCGCCCGAAGTCGCCGTGGATCTGTGCCGCTTCGCCAACGATGAAATGGCGGAACTGGTCGAAAAGTACCCCGACCGCTTCGCCGCCGCCATCGCCGCCCTGCCGCTCAACGATCTCGACGCCAGCCTTAAGGAAATCGACCGCGCCATCCGCGATCTCCGCCTGCGGGGCATCCAGATGTACAGCGACGTAAACGGGATGCCGCTCGACGCCGAGGCCCTGTACCCCATTTACGAAAAGATGGAACGTTACAACCTGCCCATCCTTATCCATCCCAAGCGCTCGCCCGCCCTGCCCGATTATCCCGGCGAGGAAAATTCGCGCTACCGGGCGTGGACGAAGATCGGCTGGCCCGTGGCCTCCTCAATGGCGATGTTCCGGCTGGTCTACGGCGGGGTCATGGAACGCTTCCCCAACCTCAAGATCGTCACCCACCACTGCGGCGGCGTCATCCCCTATCTTGCCGGGCGCATGGAGTGGAACGACGACTTCAACGAGATGCGCATGGGGCACAAGGACATCCTCTTCCCCCACAAGCCGCTCGAATACTTCCGCCGCATGCACTACGACACCGCCAACAACGGCTATCCCGCCGGGCTCCGCTGCGGCATGGATTTCGCGGGCATCGACAAGCTCGTCTTCGCCACTGATCTCCCCTTCTGCAACCAGAAGGGCCTGCGCCTCATCCGCGACTCCATCGCCGCCGTGGACGCCCTCGATCTCGCCCCGGCGGATCGCCGCAAGGTTTTCCAGAGCAACGCCGTGGATCTCTTCCGGCTGCCGTTGAGCACGCTTGTGTGATGGACAAGCCGGGGGAAGGGAAACCCTTCTGAAGAAGGGTTATCCCTCCCCCCGAACCCCCCACCCTTCCCAAGACTTTCGACTGGTGGGGAGGTTGCGCGGAGGGAGCCCGTTCCGATGTGGGAACAGGAAAAGCCCCACGGACAGAGTTTACCCCCGTCGGCAACGTAGCATCCAAAAGCATTTCCAAACCGAACCTGTGTTCTCCCATCCCCCAACCCGGCGGCCTGCCTCCCCTGTGGCCGCCGGGGGCTTCTCCCACGCCCCGGCTCAGGGAGTGCGTGAGAAGCCCTTTTCCCCAACGCCTTCCATAAACGGGAAAAAGGAACGCCCTATGAAGAAGCATACCATTTGCCTAGAAGCCCGCCCCTTCGCGGCCTTTTCCGACGAACAGCTCAACCGGCTGACCGCCCGCCCGGATGTGGAGGTTCTGGACTGCCGGGACGGCACTGTGGACGATCCCGCCTTCATGGCCTGCCTCCAGAGCGCGGACATCGTGATTTCCGGGAACGATCTCCATCTCGACGAAGCCCTGTTCGACGCCTTGCCCAACCTCCGCTGCGTCGCCAAGCTCGGCGTGGGTCTCGACATGATCGACATCCCAGCCGCAGTCACCCGGAACATCATCGTCTGCAACACGCCCGGAGCCAACGACGTGGCGGTCGCGGAGCACACCTTCGCCCTGCTGCTCGGCCTGCTCCGGCAAGTCCCGCGCTGCGATGCCGGGATGCGCGGCGGCAAATGGGAACAAGGCGCCATCCTCGGGCGCGAAGTGCAGGGGCGCACATTCGGCATCGTGGGCATGGGGGCCATCGGACGCTGCGTGGCGTCCATCGCCCAAGGTTTCGGAGGCCGCGTCACTGGTTTCGACCCCTACTGGCCGGAAGCCTTCGCCGCCGAACGGAATATCGAGCGCCGTGATCTCGACACGCTGCTCCGCGAATCGGATTTCGTCTGTGTCCACTGCCCCCTCACCCCACAGACCGAAAACCTTATCGGTACCCGCGAACTCGGGCTCATGAAGCCCTCCTCCGTGCTCGTCAACATGGCACGGGGCGGCATCGTTGATGAAAGCGCCCTCTATGACGCCCTCACCGCCCGCCATATCGGCGGGGCCGTACTCGACGCCTTTTCGCAGGAGCCGCCCTCATCCATGCCCTTCGCCGCCCTGCCGAATGTGCTCCTTTCGCCGCATGTTGGCGCGTTCACCGAAGAAGCCCTCGAAAAGATGAGCCGCATCGCCGTGGATCAGGTTTTCCAGTTCCTCAGCGGCGAGCGTCCGGTGCATGCGAAGGCGAAGTAATGTGTGAAAAGAGGATGAAGATTGGAG
>NZ_JH114233.1:244848-250901 GCF_000224655.1 Bilophila sp. 4_1_30 | reverse complement strand
CCCCCTCCCCCCTCCAAAACCACCCCCTCTCCCCCTCCCAAGACTTTCGACCTTATCGAATCCCCGTTCACAGGTTTACTTGTGGACAGAGAACGATAAAGGTAATGGCGAAAGGCAAGACGTCGACAATGTGCCTGACGCAAGACAATGCGACACCAGCACATTCCGTCTTTTTTCAGGGAACAATTGAAAAAAACATCCCAAAAGAGAAATTCCTGACGCCGATGGAGCCGTTTCGCTGCGGTTTCAGCCGAAACGTCGTTTCGTCCGAAACCGCAGCGAAACGATACTGCCGGGGTCCGGGGGGCGGCTCGCCCCCCGGGCAGGGGGTCAAGGGGGGCGGCAGCCACCCTTGCCGCCGGAGGCATCCCTCCCAAACTTCCAAAGGAAAACGCCATGAACGAAATCCAGCAACTGTGCGACGAGGCCGCAGGAACCAATAAAGTCCTGCAAGGAAACATCGCGTTCGCGGTCGGCTGCGTACGCGCAGGCATCCACGCGGCGGACGGCTACCCCGGCACGCCGAGCACGGAAGCCATCGACAAGGGCCTGTCGCAGGCGCAGGACAGGATCACCGTGGGCTGGTCCGTGAACGAAGCCGTGGCCGTCAGCGTCGGCGTGGGACACGCCATGGCCGGGCGCGACTGCGTCGTCACCATGAAAATCCCCGGCCTCTATCAGGCCTGCGACGCCTTCACCAGCGTTTCCTGCTACATGCAGCCCAAGGGAGCGCTCATCTACTACATCGCCAGCGACTTTACCCCAAGCTCCACACAGCACGTCATCGATCCCCGCTACCTCTTCAAGAGCTGCTTCGTACCCGTGTTTGAGCCGCGCACGCATCAGGAAATGCACGAGGCGGCAGGGCTGGCGGCTGACATCTCGCGCACGCACCGCACCCCGGTCGTCATCCTCGCGGGCGGGCTTCTCTGCCACAGCGAAGGGCTGGTCAAACTCGCTGAACAGCATACGCGCCCGCTCGCCGAAGTCGGACCGCTCGCGCTCCAGCACGCCCTGCCCGGCATGGCCCGCATCTCCTACGATACCGTCATGGCGGAACGTATGCCCGGACTCATCCGCATGGTCGAGGAATCGCCCCTCAACATCCACTATAGGGGAGCGGGACGGCGCGGGGTCATCACCTGCGGCGCGACCACCCTGCTCATGCGCGAATACAAGGAACGCTTCGATCCCGATCTCGACATCCTTTCGGTGGCCTTCACCAACCCGCTGCCGATGGAACGCATCCGGGCGTTCTGCGCGTCCATCAAGGGCGAAGTCAGCGTTATTGAGGACGGCTACCGCTTCGTACAGGAAGCCTGCCTCGCGGCGGGACTCGACGTCAGCGGCAAGGACTCCCTCAGCCATGTGACCGAATGGACGCCCGAGCGCATCGCCGCATTCCTCGGCAGGGATACCAAGGCCGGGACGCCCGCGCCTTCCGTACCCCGCCCCCCCATGATCTGCGCGGGATGCCCCTACCGCCTCGCGGCCCTGCATCTCGGCAAACTGCGCAAGCGCGGGGACATTGAGGCCATTTTCGGCGACATCGGCTGCAATACGCTGATCAAGGGCCTCAACGCCCTCGACGTAAACCTGTGCATGGGTGCAAGCGAAGCCATGCGCATGGGCTATGTCCTTTCGAAGCCCGAAGCCGCCGCCCGCTGCGTAAGCATCATCGGCGACGGCACCGAGTGCCACAGCGGCATGGACGCCACCCGCAATACGGTGTTCCGCCAAGTCCCAGGCCTCAAAATTGTGCTCGACAACGAATGGATCGCCATGACCGGAGGCCAGCCTTCGCCGTCCTCGCCCTGCAACCTCGCCGGGCAGTCCAATGCCTTCCGGCTTGACGAGGCCCTCAAGAGTCAGGGAGCACACGTCATCACCGCCGACGCCTACGACAAGGCGGAAATCGAAGCCCGCGTGGAAGAAGGGCTCAAACTGGCGGGCGAAGGCCGTTTCACCATCCTGATCATACGGGGGACCTGTATCCGCAAAGTCCCTGCATCCGCCTACGGGCAGAAGCTCACCGTGGACAAGGAACTTTGCCGCAAGTGCGGGCGTTGCCACATCTGCCCCGGCATCGAAGCCTCCGAAGACGGCACGCCCCGCTGGAACAACCTCTGTTCCGGCTGCGTGTCCCGCACGCCCGCCTGTCTCCAGATGTGCCCGTTCAAGGCCCTTTCCGTCGCGGGTTCCAACACGGAAACAACTCTCGAAGCCGTCGCGCTTCCCCATGCTCCGGAGGCCATCGACGTTCCTCCCGTCGATTCCTTCCGGCGTCCTCCCCGCCTGTCCCTCGCCATCCGTGGCGTGGGCGGGCAGGGGAACCTGTTCTTCGGTAAGGTGCTGGCGCAAGTGGCCTTCCTCGCCGGGTACGACGACCGCAACATCCTCAAAGGCGAAACCCACGGCATGGCGCAGATGGGCGGCCCGGTCATCAGCACCTTCGGTTGTGGCGAAGTGTTCAGCCCCGCGCTCGTGCCGGGGACGGCCAACGTCCTCATCGCCATGGAAAAGGCCGAAGTGCTGCGCCCCGGTTTCCTCGATCTGCTGGAGCCCGGCGGGACCGTGCTCATGGCCGATACCCGCATCCTGCCGCACGGCCTGAAGCCCGAAGCCTATCCATCCGACGAGACCATCACCGCACAGCTTGAAGGCTACCGTACCGTGACCGTCGACGTTCTGAGCATCGCCCTCAGTCTCGGCGACCCCAAGGGTCGCTGTGCCAACGTGGTCATGCTCGGCGTGCTCAGCACTCTGCCGCCCTTCGACGTCGTGCCCAAAGCCGTCTGGCTGCAAGCCCTCAAGGGCATCTCCCGCAAGCCGTCCCTCTGGGATCTCAACCATGCAGCCTTCATGGCCGGTCGCGGGATGCAGAAAGATTGATCGGGAAGAGGAAAGATGTGGGGGAAGGGGCCCTCCCTTCCCCCACACCCCCATCCCTCCCCCGAAGACTTTTGAACTTATCGAATCCCTCTTGTCGTTTTTCCCTGATGATAGGGATGAGGAAAAACAGACACGGGGAATGAATCAGGCGAACGCAACGTACAGAAAACGTCAATCTGAATAACTCTCTAAAAGATAATAATATTACTGTATTACTAAAAAACTTCTGATACACCCCAAACGCTCAGAGGGAACGCCAGACTCGCTCAAAACGGCCCTGTGTCCGATCCGTGCCGGACAGCGTCCGGGACGGATCGGATATGAAGCCGTAACTGAGGGGGTCCGGGGGGCATCATGCCCCCCGGTCAGGGGGTCAAGGGGGGCGACGCCCCCGTTGCCGCCGGAGGCATCCCGCAAGGAACACCCTATGAACCTTACCGTCGCCTACGAACCGATCACGGAACTGCTCCGCAACGCCTATGCCGAAGGACGACAGTTCCTCTACGAATACGAAGTGTATAACCTCCTGAGCCTGTCGGGATCGGAAACGCCCCCGAAATGTTCCTTCATCCCCCGCAACGCCAAACTCGCCGACGAGGAAGTCATGGCCATGCCCGGGGACAAGGCCGTCCTCAAGATCGTCTCTCCGACCATCATCCACAAAACGGAAGTCGGCGGCGTGCGCATCGTGCCGAAAACGCCGGATAAGGTGCGATCCGCCGTGCGCCGTATGCTCTCCGAAGTGCCTGAACGCTACGCCGAATGGATCGAACGCCACCCGTCCGGCGCCCCCAAGAGCTATCGGGGGGTGGAAGGGGCCGCGCTGCAAAACGCCATCGCTTCCGATCTCAAGGGGGTGTTGCAGGTGCAGTTCATGCCGCCCGACTCCGAAGCGTTCGGCAATGAGCTTATCGTGGGCCTGCGCCGCACCCGCGAGTTCGGCATGGTCATCAGCGCCGGCCTCGGCGGGACCGATACTGAGCTGTACGCCGAACGCTTCCGCAAGGGGCAGGCCATTGTAGCCGCACTCACGACCATGACCGACGGAGAGACGTTCTTCCGGCTGTTCCGGCAAACCGTCTCATATAGAAAACTCGCCGGATTGACGCGCGGGCAACGCCGCATCGTTACCGACGACCAGCTCATCGAATGCTTTGAGTCCTTCATCCGCATGGGGAACCACTTCTCGCCGGACAATCCGGACGCGCCGTTCGTCATCGATGAGCTGGAAATCAACCCGTTCGCCTTCACCGACTATCTGATGGTCCCGCTCGACGGCATGTGCAAATTCTCGCTGCCGGAAAAAGAACCGACGGCCCGGCCCGTGGCGCGCATCGGAAACCTGCTGCACCCCGAACGCATCGGCATCATCGGCGTGTCCGCCAAGCGGAGAAATTTCGGACGTACCATCCTTGAAAACATCATCGGTTCGGGATTCGACAAAGATCGGATCGTCATCCTGCGCGACGGCGAACCCGATCCCTCCGGCGTGCGCTGTGTGCCTGATCTGCGGAGCGTGAGTGAGCCGCTGGATCTGTTCATCGTGGCAGTAGGCGCGGAACACGTACCCGGCCTTGTGGACGAAGTACTGGAAACAGGCGCCGCCCGGAGCGTGATGCTCATCCCCGGTGGCCTCGGTGAAACCGAGGAAAGCAAGGAAATCGCGGCCCGCATGATCGAGCGCATTCGGGAAGCCCACGGCAAAGGCGACGGCGGCCCGGTGTTCCTCGGCGCGAACTGCATGGGTGTCATTTCCCGGCCCGGCGATTATGACACGTGGTTCATCCCGGCCGAAAAACTGCAGGCCGCGCGCCAGACGTCGTGGCGGCGCACCGCCATCGTGAGCCAGAGTGGGGCATTCCTGCTCAACCGCTTCAGTCAGGCTCCGGAAATGAGCCCGGCCTACCTCATCTCTATGGGCAATCAGACCGACCTCACGCTCGGGGACATGATGCGCCACTTCATCAGCTCGGACGAGGCGGACGTCATCGCCGTCTATGCGGAAGGCTTCAAGGATCTTGACGGGCTGCGGTTCGCACAGGCCGTCCGCGAAGCCGTGCGCAACGGCAAGCAGGTCATCTTCTACAAGGCGGGGCGCACGCCCGAAGGCAAGAATGCCACCAGCGGGCACACGGCCTCTCTCGCCGGAGACTACATGGTCTGCGAGAACTGCATCCGGCAGGCGGGCGCGATCATGGCCCGCAACTTCACGGAATTTCAGGAGCTCATCCTGCTGGCGGAAGCGTTCCGCAACGATGCCGTCAACGGCAAGCGCCTCGGCGCGGTCAGTGGCGCGGGATTTGAAGCCGTGGGCATGGCGGACTCCATCCAATCGGACGAATACAGCATGTCGCTCGGCGCTTATGCCGAAAGCACCCGCAGCGCCATGCAATCCTGCATCAATGAAAAGCACCTGGACAAGCTGGTGACCATCGCCAATCCACTGGACATCAACCCCGGCGCGGATGACGAAGTTCATGCGCACATGGCGGAATTGATGTTGAATGACGAGGGCATCGACGCCGTGGTCATCGGGCTCGATCCGCACTCTCCGGTGACGCACACCCTTGCGGAGACGGACGTGGAGGCCTTCCGCATGGACGCGCCCGGCGGCATCCTCGAACGGCTCTCTGCCGTACGTGAACGCTTCCGCAAGCCGCTGGTCGCCGTGGTGGACGGCGGGGCACAGTTCGAGCCCTTCCGTAATGCCCTACGGGAACGGAACATACCCGTTTTCCCCGTCTGCGACCGCGCTATTGCCACCCTATCCTTATATATGGAAGCGAGGCTCATGGTTAAAGGGTTTGTTTAGGAGAGAAAAAGATTAGAGGGGGGAAGGGGGACCTTTCTGGACGAAAGGTCCCCCCTTCCCCCCCTCCAAACCTCCCCTCTTCCCCTCCAAAGACTTTCATCTTTATCGAATCCCTCATCCGAAATTCCCGCATGGGCAAAAGATGATGGGTAACTTAGATTTCTTATTGGAAAAAGAAAGGCGAAGGATTTTTTCCTTCGCCTTTTCTCGTTATAAGAAGAAAAACACAGCCTCACCCCTATGTTCACAGGGAAAGACGCCAAAAGGGATTCGATAACGTCAAAAGTCTTTGAGAGAGGGAGGATGGGGGTTTTGGGGAAGGGAGGAGAGAACTTTCTGAAGAAAGTTC
>NZ_JH114233.1:236472-244639 GCF_000224655.1 Bilophila sp. 4_1_30 | reverse complement strand
AAATCTTCTCTGTTCCTTAGGCTTCGCGACACCACCAGATAACCTTGCCGATGATGCGGACGGACTCGGCCATGTCGCCGCGCAGATCCACTTCGATGGGCTCGTAACGTTCATTCAGACTGCGAAGGAGCATCCGATGACCGGGCAGCGTCTCGATCTGCTTGATGTAGATTTCCTCGTTGACACCCACGGCGTAGATCGTATGGGGATAAATCTGCTGTTTACTCTGATCTATGAGGGCCATGTCCCCGTGGCAAATCTCCGGTTCCATGCTGTCACCATAAACCTTCATGAGCACCATCTTGTCGGGATTGCCCTTCCGGCACAGCCAATCGGAACGAAAGGCAAAATAATCCAGTACATCGGCTTCGGTTTGCAGGCTTCCCACTCCGGCGGAAAGGCTCGCCGCCACCAGAGGGATGCACAACAGGTCGAGATCCGGAACCGCCGCACCCGCAGGCGTCGACGCCTGGGAAATTGATGAAGCAACCGGAGCATGGGAAGCTACAGGAGTGGATTCGTCTCCCTTCCCGAACATCAGCCAGTCCATCGACAGGCCACACTGTTGCGAGACTTTGACCACCCATCCTTCCGGAATCTTGCGTTTTCGCCGGGCCTGGCTGACGGCCTGCGGCGAAACGCCGAGAAGTGCCGCCAACTGGGCGTCACGATGCAGCCCCGCACCGGAGAGGAGGCGGTCCAGAATGGCATTGGAATCGGATTCGGATGGTATTGTGTTCATGAGCCAGCCTATACCCGATTCTTGATTGTCTTGTCAATCTCAGCTTACTTCTACAAGAGGTGCAAATCAATTTTTATTCAATTTATCAATTTTTAATTGACAAACAAACCGGACTCGGGCACTTTCAAAACGCGCCGGGAAAACGGCGAATTTCGTGGAGCGAGACGACAAGGAGAAATCTCATGGCTATAAGTGAAGATTTGCGGAGCGTGCAGGCGACACTCATGCAGGGACTGAACCTCGACAACGCACCGTTGCTGCGTCTGGTGTGCAACAACCTGCAATCCATCGCGGAGCAGATCGAATCCCTTGAGAACCTCCCACTGGCGACGCGGGATATCGCCGGAAAAGTCGGACGCCGCCGGGGAAAACGATGCGCCCTCGGTGTTGCGTAATGGCAGTGCCCTTCATTGCAATTGCAGTTGATGACAGTAATTAAAATACTACGCTAAATAGTTAGATGTGCACAAACTGTCACTGACTATCACTTGACATCGAAGGAACACCACTGTCCGATCCCTACGGCGGACGTGAAGCCGGGCCCCTTCGGGTTTACGGCATGGGGTCACGTCGCCGTGGGCGGCTTCGGTAATGAAGAGTTCCCCTATCCGGCTTTCTCTTCATCGCCTGTACCGTAGCCGCAAAATGTCCCCATGTAACCTCATCCATCTGCAACTCAGGTCATAGCAGAACCATCATGAGACATTCAGGCTATGGAACAGCTGTTGTAACTGGAGGATATAGTTTTTGTAATATGTATATCCGGGATCGTTTTCGTATACGCAACCCGTTGAGATGTGTTTTCTTTACTTGGACATCCGACACAGACGAAAAAAGTTCGACACAGAAGGCTTTTTTCCCGCCTCCATCCGGTTGACTCTGGGCTATTCAGTCTTATGTAGTGAAGGTCAAAGAGATTCCGCCAAAGGAGGATTTGGTCATGACGAACAAGGAACTTGAAGTTATTGTTTGTAACGCAATTGACGCTCGTAAGGAGCAAGGAACGCCGTTTGACCGCGACGCGTTCGCAGCTCTCGTCAAGATGGCGCAGGCCCTCTATCCCCATACGACCTATGAACATCAGATCGACGTCGTTGCCCGCATGAAGAGTATCGTCGATCCGATTGACGGCTTCCACCCCCGCTGGGAAACGGACGAGCTGTTCGCCGCCTGCATCAAGGCCATTGAAGCCAAACAGCCGTCCTATACCATTCCCTATGAAGATGTCGTCATTTTCATCAACAGCATCAAGATGGCGTTGAAGAGACTTGATCTCAAGGTGGACACTTGCTCGTGCCTCTCCGCCCTAGCTGAAAAGCTGTAAATTTCTCAGCATCATTGCTGAAACAAACAGCCCGCGACGTATCTGAGTCACGGGCTGTTTGCGTTTGTTGCTTCGAAACAGAATCTTCCCAAAATCAAGTATTATATAGAAACTTGTGTCATTCTAAAGTGATGCAATGCTCTTGGAGAACGGCGGGAATTCTCCGCAATTTCAGCATGAACCGTCAAGGGAACCTTGGTCCATCTCTCAAACGGCATTTTCCAAAACCTGCCACCGCCCCTCTTCCATAAGGGAGCCTTTTCTGTGACACCTCAAAAATCAATCTCAGATTAAGTCGCTCACATGTCAATGTTCAACCAGCTCCGGGCCGCCCAACCTATCAGGAAAGAAATGCCCGCCACGCTGAAACTGATGGTAATCATCTCAGTGAAACCGCGAACGAACGATTCCTTCCGCACCACGGACACGAAATAGGTAAAGCCCAAAATGATCAGTGCCGCGTCAAACAGACAGAATCCCAGAGCCACCAGTGGGCTCTCGAACACGATGTAGGGCAGCAGCAGGAACGCCACGGTGATCATGTAGGCCACGCCGGTATACACCGCCGCCTTAAGCGGGTGCTTTTCCGACGTGTCAGCCTTTTTAGAGAGGTACTCGGAAGCCGCCATCGACAGCGTCGCCGCCACCCCAGTAATGAACCCGGCCATACCGACCATGCGGTTATCATTAAGGGCCAGCGTGAACCCGGCCAGAGCACCGGTCAGCTCCACCAGTGCGTCGTTGAGGCCAAGCACCATCGAGCTGATATAGCTGAGTTTTTCCTCATGGATCATGGCCGCGAGCTGTGCCTCGTGGCGGGTTTCGTCTTCCATGATGCTCCGGGCTTCGGGCAGTTCCTCCATGAGTTTCCGGTAATTCTCCGCGGAGTCGTCTTCTCCCCCTTCCATCAGATTGATCACGAACACGAGACCAAAAATCTTCCCAAGCACCACAAACAGCCACACCCGGAACATGTCGGCCTTGGCCTCAATCCCCGTATAACGGCCCCATACCGCACAATGCAGACCTTCATCGTGCGACATCTTTTCAAGGATTTCACGATTTTTCTGCAAACTGGCCTGTTTTGCCAGCGCCGCATACACACGCTGGTCAGTAGCCTCGTTGTCCTGCATCCTGCGGACAATGGCTAGCGTCTCTTCTTTCATAATCGCCTCCTCATAAGCCCCCGGTCTAATCGGCTTCACGGGAAATGGCAATCATTGAGAAGGGGCTGTCAGGGCCTTCCGAATGCAGCGGCGAGAAGCATGACAGCCGTGCCGAGCTGAAGGGGATCGTGCCAGACGCTTGCGCCTTCCGGCGCCCGAAGAGTCCATATGCAGGGCACGCAGGGAGCCGAAATGCACGCTCCGGCGGCAAGCCGATCCAAGGGGAAAAAGTCGTTGGTCGGCGCCGCGTCGAGCAGGCACTCGAACAACGGCAATCCGGACAGGCCATCCGGTGTGCAGGGGGTACAGCCGGAAAGCGCCCCGCAAGCGGCGCGGGCCTTTTCCCCATCCATGTCGCAGAGAAAAACCTCATAGCCCGCCAAGGCCAGCGTCTCAGCACCCGCACAGCCCACAGGTCCGGCTCCAAGCACGAGAGCCCGCTTTTCCAGCCTCTTTCGCGCCGCCATGCGGATCAGGGCGGTGGCGAACCCGCGCCCCGTGGCCCGACCGTTTTCGCCCACGATACCAGTAAGGATGTTCTCAGCCAGATACGTATCGTCATCGGCCCAGATGAACAGATCAAATCCGCCACTCTTGGCGAGCTGAAAACCGGGCACATCAGCCGGAAGCACATCGGCCTCGAAGCCAAGATGCCCGGCAATGGAAGCCAGCGAGTCCGCGAACCCCCCGATAAGCCCTTCCCCGGATGAAATCGGAATCGCGCCTACCCGCAATTCCCGCACGCCTGAGCGGGCGGTTTCGGGATCGATGCCAAGTGTCCGGGCCGCCAGTGTCAGCAGATCGTCGCCCGTCAGTTCCTCAAGCCGCCTTTCATAGGTGGCCCATTCCGCTTCTATGCCGGCAATATCGTTTTCCGTCAGCCGGGTCATAAATGCTCCTTGGGATAACGTGAAACAGAAAAGGGAAAGAGCCCTCCTCTGAAGAAAAGGTTCAATTCCCCACGCCCTCCTTTCTTTTCTCCAAAACTTTCGGCGAGTGGAAAGGCGACGCGGAGGAAATCACATTACACATATAGATGGAGAAAAGAATATGCCGGGAGCGGAATTTCAGCAAAGGTTTTCTCCGGCACTGAGAAGATGCAGGGGAAACCGTGCCTCACAACAGGAAGAAGGGCGACGGCACGCTGCATCATGAAGGGCACCTGATTAGAGACGGATGGCATGGGTGAACCAACCGTTGCAAACGGCAAGCATGGTTATGTATTCCGGTGCGGTTCTCCAATCTTCAAGTTATCCTTTAAAAATCGTTTTTCCAGTCTGCCTCTCCGCCAATTCTCGCAGATGCTCTATGCAGTCGCTGCGGCGTGATGCCACGTCTTCCGCGTCCTGTCCCGCGAACATCAGGGTTGCGGCCCACGAACCCGAAAGCAGGCTTCCGCCGACAAGGGCTTCATCGGCCCCACAAAAACCGTTTACCGGCTCCAGAGGGCCGAACTGCCCCATGATGTGCTCACCGAGAAAATGCAGCCCGCCGTCTTTACAAAGGACATGTTCATACCGGGCGAAGCGTGGTGCGCCAAGGCCGGGCCCCGGAGCATAGGGGAAAAAGCAGGCCGCCAGATGTTCCGCGAGGTTGACGCCCGTGGACAGCCATACAGCCGTGGGCGTCTGGCTCGGAAAACGGGCATCTATTTCCAGTACGCGCATACCTTCTGGAGTCTGGATCACTTCCAAATCCATCAGCCCGTGCAACCGCAACATTTCAGCAAGATTAAGCAGTGCGGCTTCCATCTCTCGCACGAAGGACGGTGAAGAGCCGGTGGGCGCAACCACGCCCCGGCAATCGAAGGCTTCGTCCATGAGCAGGTCCGTCACCTGAAAGATTCTGTAGTTTCCGGGTGTTCCACATATTTCCAGTGAAAAGGACGGACCGGGGCAGTACGATTCCAAAACCCATCCCTCGGCATCGAATCCCTCAGGAATATAGGCACGCAGTTCGGCTTCATCGCGGAGCAGGCGGACGCCCCGGCTGCCGCTGCCTTCCGAGGGCTTGGCTATGATCGGAAAGCCCTTTGTATCCGCTCTTGCCGCAGGTTGCGGGATCGGCGTACCGCAGCGCAGGAACAGGTCGCGGCTCCGCAGTTTGGAGGAGGTAACCGCGTAGGCGAAGGGATCAAAGGCGAACAACACGCCTTTACGGGCACACCAGCCGTCGAGCGCGGCAAGCGCGGCGGCATTTTCCAGTGCGGGGATCACGATGTCAGTCCCCAAAATCTGGTGTTCCACTTTCCCGTCGGAACCGCCCAGCTTCGTCACGTCGCATTGGGCGAAAGCATCCGCCAGCCGCAACGCCGGAGGCGCGGGCCTTTCATCCACAAGCAACGTCCCCCAACCGGCCTTCCGCGCCAGCCAGCACAACTCCACGCCCTGCAATCCGCCGCCGACTATCGTTACCCGCATTCGACCACCGCCCCTCAAGAAACTTCCCGTCCCCGGAATCACACCCTATTCCCGCTCCCGGTTGGGCTCGGACTTGGGGTCGTCCCGGCTCACGCATACGTCATTTCCGCAGCACCAACCTTTGAGCCTGCGCCGGAGCGAGCTTTCCGGCGTACCCCTCCCCAAAAAAGTCCGTTTACCGCTCTTCTCCCCGCCTCCGCTGCTCGACCCATGCGCGATACTCGCCGGGCAAGGCGGGTTCGAGCCCGAGTTCCCCAAGCTGTCTGACGACAGCGGAAACGCTCCTGCGCTGATTCTCGATATCGAGGTCTTTGGAGGCCACACCCGCAAGGCCGCAACCGGAAGGCACGATGGACGTCACCACGTTCGCCCCAGCCTTGAGCCGCATCGCCAAACCTTCGAGGCCATCCACATCCAGAGAGGCCGGTATCAACCGATCTTCCATAACCAGCCGCATCGCGGCAATGGCCAGCAATTCGTGTGCGCGGCGCTCTTCAAGCGTGTCCCCGGCTGTGGATGGGAACGTCGATTCGTGCGGCACATAACTCATGGCCCGGACCTGATTCAGCGGTTCACGCGCCATATCGAGAATCGAATCCGCCAAATCCTCCGCCGATTCACCTATGCCCGTGAGCAGGCCGTCCTCGGCGAGCAGGCCGCACCCCGCCGCCTCAAGACGCGTGCGCTTCCGGCGATCATAATCCTGCTCCAGACGCAACCGCGTGAACAAATCCCGGTTGTGCGTCTCCTGATAGCAGGCGTACCAGTCCGCCCCGGCCTCACGGAGCCGTACGAGCTGTTCCGCCGAAAGCACGCCCGGAGACACCATAATCGGCAGCCCGGAGGCTTCCTTGAGGGCTGCTACCAGCTCCAACAGCCGATGGAATCCGGCGGGCTCCACATAATAAGGATCTTCCCCCAAGGTCAGATCGAGCAGGTGCACCCCATCCGCCGCGAGGCGCCCGGCCGCTTCGAGCATTTCCTCGAGCGGCTTGCGGTAACGTTCAAGGGCTGAATTGCTCCTCCGGTACTGGCAAAAAGCGCAGTCATTCCGGCAATGGGTGCTCAGGTACAGGAAGCCGTACAAAAACACCTTGTTGCCGAACGCCCTGCGCCGCGCTTCCCGGGCCGCGTCAAAGACAAACGCCCGCTCCCCCTCCGATTTCACGGACAGGAGGCCGAGCAAGGCCTCTTTACCCATCTGAGGCTGGCATCTTACTGCTTTCATATCCGTAACCGTATCCCGTGAAGATAGGAGAGGCTCCGTCCGGTTTTCGCCATCGTGCTTTCCCCGGTCGCGGCCATCGTGAGGCGCTCAAGGCCGAAGCCGATGCCCACCCAGTTCTCCATGATGCCCCAAGCCGCATCAAGCGGGTGCGGGCCAAGGGCGGAGGACGCCAGCTCCATGCCGTTTTTGTCCACAAAATCCGAAGTTTCGCCATAAACGGCGGAATCCTCGCCCGTCATGCGCCAGCCCTCGATCCCGGCGGCATCAAGCACCATCGCGCCGAGTTCGCACAGACGAGCATTGAGATCCGTGCCTTCGGGCAAGCCCATTTCCACAAGGTTCAGCATGGTAAATTCGTTGGCGTGGCGTTGCCCCTGCGTCTCACGGCGGAAGCACGGGCCGACCTCGAACAGCCGCACCGGGCGGGGGCGCAGCCTTCCGACTTCGCGCATGTATTCATACAGATGCGGTGCCAGCATGGGCCTCAGACAGCGTTTGGAGTCGATCCAGAACACCTGCTTTTCCATAATCGAGCCATCGAATACGCCCATTTTTTCGAGGCGCGCGCGGGACAGGATGATCGGGGTATGCACCTGAAGGAAGCCCGCCGTGCGCAGAACGGCGGAAAGGCGTTCCTCCAGTTCCAGAATAAACGGCCTGCGTGGGCCTTCGCACAGGGCGTCGAGGCGTTCGTGCTGCTCCGTGACGAGCCGGGACTCAAGGCGCTGGAAGGCACGGTTACGCTCTGCGCTGTCCGTAAACCCGGCTTGCAGGTCTTCGGACGTCGCACCGAGTTCGCCAAGCCGCCGTTGCTGTTCTTCGCTGAAGATCATTGTCCGCCTCCCTCCGCACGCAGGATCGCGCCGGACTTTTTGCGGAACACGGTTCCCTGATATTTCTTGAGTTTCCATTCGGGGATGGCACAAATCGGACACGGATCCGCGAATATCTTGTTGCGGAGCCATCGGCTGGCCCTTGAGGTGCGGGAATCGCGCACGGTGAAGGTCCTGCCGCAGTGCGTGGTGATCACGGCGTGGTCACCCGCGATTTCCATTGTCCGGATGCCGTGGAGGATGCCCTTCCGAGAAGGCCACAGCTTCATCTTGCCGATCAGGGCGAAAAGAAACTGATTTTTGCGGTAGGTGCGCTGCTTTGGAGCCGGGCGCGTAGTAGGCGTTTCACTCATGGCGATCTCGCTTTTGAGTGTGGAAGGAAAGGAAGATGTGGGGAGGGGAACGGGAGATTGGGGAGGGGAGGAAGGGACTTTCTGGAGAAAGTCCCTTCCTC
>NZ_JH114233.1:226348-235917 GCF_000224655.1 Bilophila sp. 4_1_30 | reverse complement strand
GAGAACCTTTCCTCAGAAAGGTTCTCCCTCCTCCTTCAAAAAACATCCCGCCCGCGCCTAGGCCGCGGAACGCTTCGCGGCGGACGACGCCACACGGGAAAGCTTGGCGGACTTGGGGCACAAGAACCGCACGGGAGCCCAGTGCTCATGCCGCAGCACGCTCACGGCCGCCGTCCGGTTCTTCATTTTAAGGGAATCGATGATCCTGCAATGATCGTTGAGCGCGGCCCGTGCCTGTTCATAGGCCAAAGGGTGATCCGGCAGCATGTCCAGACGCCGCCGCAACGGGCCAATAGTCTGGTACAACAGGGTATTGGAGGAAAGTGACAGGAAAATGTCATGGAAACGGGCGTTTTCCGCGTGATATTCCACAGCTTGACGCCGTTCGAGGAACTGCTCCTGCCGCTTGTTGGATTCTTCAAGCTGCCGGATGTG
This sequence comes from Bilophila sp. 4_1_30, assembly GCF_000224655.1. Taxonomy (NCBI): domain Bacteria; kingdom Pseudomonadati; phylum Thermodesulfobacteriota; class Desulfovibrionia; order Desulfovibrionales; family Desulfovibrionaceae; genus Bilophila; species Bilophila sp. 4_1_30. The sequence goes on along the minus strand of NZ_JH114233.1, from coordinate 235,482 downwards.
CCGTGAGGTCAGCAGGGGGAAAACGGTATCGAGGCAATCGGCCTCAAGCGCGCCTAATATCTGACAAGCGCTTTTGACAAAGGCATCCGAAACGGGCGTGATGTATACGCCCTTGCGGGGCTGGATGGTCACGAAGCCCTCGGCTTCCAGCCTGAGGAGCGCGTCGCGCAACGGGGTGCGGCTGACGCCGAGTTCCTCGCACAGGCGATCCTGATCCAGACATGTCCCGTGGTGAAGCTGTCCTTCGCGCAAAGCCGCCTCAAGATGCCGATAGACGCGCTCACGCAAGGAATTCGTCCCGTCCTGAGCCATTTTTTCGAGCAAGTGCGAAGCCATAGAACAACCTCCCGCCCATGCCGCGTGGGCAAGCTCGGGCACGCCTCTCGGCGATCCCGGTTATGAGGATACAGGCTTCGGGCTGGCTTCCCGGCTTAAGGATCACTCTCCTCCGCACCTTCCCACGGCTCTGCCGCAGTGGCTACGCGGATTCGTCCCCTTTCACGGTTGCGGGCCAGCGTCGGTTTCAGACCGAACTTTCCAATTCTCCCGGCGCAGACGCACCGGGCACCCGAAGCCCCACAAGCGGTAAGGCCCGAAGGCGCTTTACCGTGCCCGATGAATACGCTACTGTCTTCAGCGGACCCTTTCTTATATATCAAAAGTGTACGGACTCCACAAGACATTGTTGAGTGGGAAAATCATACTCCTTCAATCATGCAGGGTTCCAAATGATAATAGTTTCTGCCCCGCAGTTTTCCTCTTGATCTTTGGGGCAGAACCATGCCACACATGACAATCTCATATATCTACGAAAAAACGGGAGAGCGAGGGTGAAACATTCTAAAAAAATCGTCAAAGATGCCGCCCTTGGCGAGGAACCAAAAGTCGATTCCCTCCGAGAACGTGTCTATCAGTACCTCAAGGACGCCATGAGCGCGGGGAAACTGCGGTATGGCGAGTTCCTCGATCAGGACAGCATCTGCGAAACCCTCGAAGTCAGCAAAACCCCCCTGCGTGACGCCCTCATCCGTCTCGAAGCGGAAGGCTTCGTAACCATCCTGCCCCGCAAAGGCGTGTACATCAACCCGATCTCACAGGATTTCATCAAGAGCGCGTACCAGATCATCGGCTCCATCGAGGCCGACTGCCTCAACGAAGTCTTCAACAAGCTCACTGCCTACCATGTCCGGCAGTTTGAAGCCTCCAACGAAAGGCAATGGGAACTTCTCAAAAACAATGACTATACGGAATATTACGACGAAAACATCCGTTTTCACGGCATATTCCTGTCGCTCTCCGAAAACATCCTGCTCGAACAGACGCTCATTCCGCTGCGCCGCCGCCTCTACGACTTCCCGCGACGCCAGTATTCCTACGAATGGGAGTCCATGAACCTCAATACCCATCAGCGCTTCATCGACTCCGTCAAGCTCGGCAACCGCGAAGCCGCCGTCAGCATCTTCCGCATTGAGCACTGGTCCTATGAGGTCCACAAGAAATACTTTAAACTCTATTACGACTTCGATCAGAAGAAGTGACGCCCCGGCATCAGCGTTGGGGCAGCGGTAAAGGGGAACGCTGTTGGTTTCGTAATTGAACCAGCGAGGACAGGCAATTCGGAGTAATACGGCGCATCCCGCCGGAACGGAAAACGCCACCCACGTCATCCCCAGATATCCTTGGCATTTTTCGCCGGGAAAACGCTGTTCCTTTGAAACGACCAGAAGGCCGGGAAAATCCCGGCCTTCCTTTTTCCGCTGGCTCTCGGGGCGGAAAGAAACGGAGCAAAAGGGGAACACGAGAGCGCAAGGAAGAGCGGAAAAGATGCCATTGTGCCTTGAGCCCAATGTTGATAAGGCAAGACCGGGCGGAGTCGCCCCGCCCGCACTGGAGGTTTCGCCCTGAAACGGAGAGTACGGGAGGGAGCCTGTCGGCACGCCGCCGGGATAGGGAGGCATTCATGGGCTTTTTTCTGGGATTGTTTTCTTCCGCGACGTTCGGGCTGATCCCGCTGTTCACTCTGCCGTTGATCCACGACGGAGTTTCCCCGGCTTCGGTGCTGTTCTACCGATTTCTTATCGCGTCGTTGACGCTCGGGGGCGTGCTCGTGCTGCGGCGGGAACGCTTCCACGCCAGCGCGATCGATCTGTGCAAGCTGGCGGGCATGAGCTTCATGTATACGGCGGCCGCGCTGCTGCTTTTTTACGGCTTGAACTACATGCCGAGCGGCGTCGCCACCACCATCCAGTTCCTGTACCCCGTTATGGTCATGCTGCTCATGATCGCCTTTTTCCACGAACAGTTTTCCATGATCACGGCCTGCTCCATCGTGCTTGCCGTGGCGGGGGTGGCGCTGCTTTCCATCGGGGGCGACAGCAGCAGGCCCGTTACCCTGCTCGGCGTGGGCATGATGCTCCTTTCGGGTTTCTGCAACGCCTTGTACATCACGGGGATCCACGTCGCAGGAATCCGGAACATGAACGGCCTCGTCATGACCTTCTACGTACTGTTTTTCGGGGCGGCGTTCGCGTTTGCCAATGCCGTTGGCACGGGAACCTTCCAGCCCCTGTCCTCATGGTGGGAATTCATGATGGCCGCGCTGCTCGCGGTGATCACGGCGGTGCTGTCCAACCTCACCCTCGTGCTCGCCGTCCAGCGCATCGGCTCGACCCTGACGTCCGTTCTCGGCGTCATGGAACCGCTCACCGCCGTCTTTGTGGGTATCCTCGTATTCAACGAACCCTTTACGCCCGCCCTTGTCGGCGGCGTGATCCTCATCAGCTCTTCCGTCACCCTCGTCATGCTCGGCAGGCAGGTTCAGGCCATTGCCCGGAGATTCCAGAGAAAAGCGGCTTAAGTCCACAGTCCGACATCCCCTTCAAAAACAAGAGGCGGGGAAACCCGCCTTTTCGCCATTGCCGCACCGCCCCGGCCAACCATATCCGGAACACCCGCCAACAGGGATTCAATAACGTCGAAAGCCTTGGGAGGAGGGGTGGGTTTGGGAGGGGAGGAGAAACCTTTTTTCCCATTACACAAAAATCTCCCCTTTCAAATAAGGGACGACGCGCCCGCTGATCAGCACCGCTTCAGGGGTGAGGGCACAATGCAGCGTCCCGCCCCGCGCCGAAAGCTGGCGGGCGACGAAACGATCCTTGCCGAGCCGATCAGCCCAGAAAGGCACCAGCATACTGTGCGACGAGCCTGTGACCGGATCTTCGGCGATCCCCATCTCCGGCGCGAAAAACCGGGACACGAAATCCGGGCCGCCCGCATCTCCGCGCGCAGTGATCACGACGGCCTTGCCCATCGGCAACAGCCGCATCTTGCCCACGTCCGGCACAAGCCGCTCCACATCCCTCTGGCTGTTCACCAATACCAGCAGGTCGCGGTACAGCCATGTTTCCACGGGGTTCACCCCAAGCGCTTCGATAAGCAGCGGTGCAATGGGGTCCAGAGGGACACGCTCGGGACGCCGCACCGGAAACGCCATCTCCAGCAATTCCCCCTGACGCTCCACGCGCAACACGCCGCTCCGGGTATGGAAGGCCACGGATTGCCGATCCGGTTCAAGCTCGTTGAACACCACAAAGGATGAGCCGAGCGTCGCGTGACCGCACAGATCGATCTCTTCCAGCGGCGTAAACCAACGCAAATCATATTCGCCGTCATCCCGGCGCGCCAAAAAGGCCGTCTCGGAAAGATTGTTCTCCGACGCGATGCGCTGCATAAGCCCTTCGGACAAAGGCCCGTCCGCCACGCACACCCCGGCGGGGTTCCCCTGAAACAGCTTGTCCGCAAACGCGTCCACGACAAAATAACGCATAACGACCTCGACGGTAAAAGGACGGGCCTACCGCGCCCGCCACGCCCCAACGGCAAGAACGCCGCCGGAAGCCAGCAGGCCCGAAGCCAACCAAAACAAGGAGCGGATTTCATGGGCAAGCAGAAATCCCCACAGGCCCGTATGGCGCGAACCGTCCCAGTCCGTCAACTGTACGGGGTACATCTGAGAAAGAGCCCAGAGTGCCAACAGCCCGAGCCCGCCGATCATGAACAGCACGATACCGCATATCGCGGCGGCACGGCGCAGGAGAGGCCGAAGATCGGAACCATGAAATCCGGAATCATCGGAACGGGCAAGGCGTAAAGGGGACGTCGGCTCATGGGGAGAGGCGGATTCAAGAGGGAGCGTTTCCGGCAAGCCGAAGGAACGTTCCGAAATCCCGGAAAGCGGTGCCGAGGAAAGTTTCGTGATACCCAAAAGGCCATCGGCTTCTCTTCCGAATGGAGCAACGGGGACCCGTCCACGGGAAGCGACGCGCTCCACAGCAACGGCAGGGGCCATCCCATTCAGAGAAGAATCGATCCCTCTGGGAACACCGGACGCGTCCGGCGAGCTGTCCTCGGCAAACGAAGGGGAATCCGCAACAGCCAAAGAAGGTGAGGAGGAACAAACCTGTTGCGGTTCCCTGAGCAGGAAATCGAGGCTCACACCGAGCACATCGGCAACCTCCACCAGCCTGTCCAAATCCGGGGCGGACTGTCCGGTTTCCCATTTGGTGACGGACTGGCGCGATACCCCCGTAAGCTGTGCCAGATCTTCCTGAGAGAGGCCCATTGCCTTGCGGCGTGCCTGTATTTTTCCGCCGATATTGAGATGCTTTCTCGCCATCGGGCGTCTATACCGCTTCCGGCGGATAAATTCAAACCCATGAGAGGGAGGGGCGCGGCGGGCATTTCCCGGCTGGTGGCGGATTCCAGCAATCAGACATCATTACATTAAAAGAGTATGCTAAGGTACATTCTGCGGAGTATGTCGCGCAAGCGGCGGGAAAACAGACGGCGGACGTCCCGGAAGGCGCCCGCCGATCATACATCTGGAAAGGATGCGAGGAGAGATTACTTCAGTTTGGCGATGGCCTTGTCGTAGAACGCGCACAGCGCGTCAACGTCCTGCTTCTGCTGGATCTGGAGGAGTTCGGGCTGCAGCTCCTGCATCACCTTGGCGTACCCCTCGGGGTCCTGCTGCGCTTTGGCCTGCACAACCTGCGCAAAGGTCGCGGCCTTCTGCTGGGCTTCCTCGGCGGTGCATCCGGCCTGAGCCAGACCAGCCATTCCAAGCGTCAGAGCCATAGCCGCGCATACGATCAACTTTCTCATAAAAGGGATGCTCCTTCAAAAAGATTTCCTGTTGGTCGGCCTTCCGATGTTATCGAGAGCCCTTCCGACGGACCTTATTTGCCCGATCCCATCTTAAAACGCTACCAACCGCCGGTTTGCATCCCGGCAACCAACAGGTGCAATTACATAATGACAGTGTGTTGGAGCCGCTCACCACGAACATTTTCCTTTGATTCGAAAAAGACGGGCTCCCTCCCATCAAGGAACGGCCCGAGACACGACCGCTACGAAGCACATCAGCGCCAGTGTAATACAGAAGACGATCACAAGACTGGTGGCGTGGGCGACGAAACCCATGAGCGCCGGTCCCGCGAGCACGCCGAGGTAGCCGATGGTCGTCACCGCCGACACGGCGAGGCTCAGGGGCATGAATTTCTGGCGGGCCGTAGCGGAGAAAAGCACGGGCACGATGTTCGAGACGCCGAGACCGACCACCGTAAACCCGGCGAGCGAAGCCCATGCCCACGGAGCGGCGACCACCAGCCCGAACCCGGCGGCGGCGCACAGGCTGCCGTACAGGAGAACGCGGGCATCGCCGAGCGCCTGCACAATGCGGTCCCCAAACAGGCGCCCGATAGTCATGGCTACGGAGAAACACGCGAAGGCCAGACCTGCGCGGGAGGCTTCCGTACCGCGCTCGGCGGTCATGAACAGCGCGCCCCAGTCCAGAATGGTGCCCTCACTCAGATACATGATGAAACACAACACCCCGATCAGGAGCACGATACCGCGCGGAACCACAAACAACGGGGTTTCGCCCTCGCTCCCGTAGGGCAGGAAATGCCGCCCGAACGCCGCCAGCAGCGCGATCATGAACAGGCAAATGACGAGCATGGCCAGATGCGGCGCTAAGAACCCGAGCAGCAGGGCCATGCCTCCGGCCCCGCAAATGCCGCCCACGCTGTACAGGCAGTGGAAACCGGACATCATGGCCCGTCCGGCAGCCTGTTCCACAAAGACGGCCTGAATGGTCAGGGACACGTCCATCATCCCGATGGACGCCCCGAAAAGGAAAAGACACAAGGCCATCAGCCAGATGGATTCCACCGAGGCCAGCAACGGAAGCATCGCCAGGAAGATAACGCCGGAAACGAGAATGACTTTCCGGCATCCGAAACGCCCGGAGATCAGCCCGGTGAACGGCATGGAAAGCAGTGACCCCACGCCGACGCACAGGAGCAACATGCCGAGGACGGCTTCGTCAAGGCCGAGCCGAGTCTTGGCATACGGAACCAGCGCGGCCCACGAAGACACGCCAACGCCAAGGATAAGATAGGCGATGCGCGTGGTTATCTGTTCGGCCCTGCCGGGCGGTGGACAATCGAAACGGGAAACAGGCATGAAAGACCTCACGAAGGATCGGAAAAAAGATGTTTCTCAAGGCCGTCGACGATGGCGGCATACACGTTGTTGAACGTCTCCATGTCTTTGGGAGAGATGGAAGCGAGCGCGGCCTGCTCGTGGCGGTCCAACTGCTCGACGATGCGGGTCACGAACTCATCGCCCGCAGGCAGACAAAAAACCCGCGTCCGCCGCCTGTCCGTCTCGCAGCGTTCCCGGCGGATGAACCCCGCCCGCTCAAGCTGATCGAGAAGACCCGTGACGGTTTGCTTGGGCATGAAACATTCCTCGGCCAGCGCCGTTGGTTCCGCTCCCTCGGGACGCCTGAGCACCGCATCAAGGATCAGGAACTGCGGGTATGACAGGCCCCGCTTCTGGAACCAGCGCGCATACAGGCTGGTTTCTTTCTGGATATACCCGTAATGGCGGTACAACGTCTTTTCGGTATCGTACATGCTCACCTCGGTTGGAAAAAAGACAAATCCCGGCATGGGAGAAACACTCCGGACTCAAAGGTCCCCCTGACCGTACGTCAAACGCCATCGCCAAAGTAGTACGTATACGGATTATCCTTATAAGGACTATTTGGCAAGAAAAATCTTTCCCCGTACCGTGAAATCGAATCCTCCAATAACGAAAAAAGGCCGGATGATTCCGGCCTTTCGGGATGTCGAAAAGAAACTATGCCTGCATCCGTTTCATTCGTGCGTACCATTCATCCTTGAGGGCCCGGCCCGTCGCGGTGGAGGCGAGGCCGCCGCGCAGGTTGCCGCGCAGATCGGGATGGAGGAGGCCCTGCACGTTGATGAGCGCGTCGACCACCTCGTCGGGAGGAATGCGGCTGGTGATCCCGGCAAGGGCCATGTCCGCCGCCGCGAAAGCGTTGGAGACGCCCACGGCGTTGCGCTTGATGCAGGGGATTTCCACCGGCCCGGCCACGGGATCGCAGATGAGCCCGAGAAGATTCTTGAGGGCGATGGCCGCCGCGTGGATAACCTGTTCCGGAGTCCCGCCGCCAAGCTGCGCCAGCCCCGCCGCCGTCATAGCCGAAGCCACGCCGATTTCGGACTGGCAACCGCCGATCGCCCCGGAAATGGGGGCACGCATAGCCACGAGCACGCCCACCGCCGCCGCGACGAGCAGCCCGTCGACGATGGCATCGTCGCTGAGCCCCCGTTCCTCAGCCACCGAAAGAATCGCGCCGGGCAACACCCCGCAGGCCCCCGCCGTGGGAGCCGCCACCACACAGCGCATGGAACCGTTGTTCTCCATGACCGCCAACGCGCGGGCCACCGCCATGCCGATGGTCCGGCCCGAAAGCGCCTGCCCGGATTCGACGCGCCGGGCCAGACGGAACCCGGCGTCGCCCGGAACCAGACCCGCCAGCATGTCGCTTTTCCCGGCAAGCCCGTCCGCCATGGAGGCCTTCATGACTTCCCAATGGTGCAGCACGGCGGCGCGGACTTCATCGCGTCCCGTCCCGCTGCGCCGCGCCTCATAGCGTTCGATAAGGCCGGGAAGATCACCTCCCGCCATTTCCGCCATCGCCGCGAGGGTCGAAAACAAGGGTTCGGCGTCCGCAAGTTTGTTGCCAAGGATATTCCGTACGGGGAACATCTCCAGACCCGGCATATCCGCGCCATCGGGAAACGGCTTTCCGGCAAGGCACAGGTATAGCGTCCGCTCCCCATCCTTCACGCAGGAAAAGCCGGACAGCGCCCCAAGCCTCTCCTCGAACACAGCCCGCCCCAATCCGTCCGGGCCGATGAACAGCGCGCCGTCCTCGTTCCCGCGCAGGCAGAGGGGGAAGCCTTCCAGCTCGGTCATCTCGATCTCGCCGCCGCCCACGGAAACGCCCACCACCGCATACGTCCTGCCGCCGCGGGTAAGCTCCATGCTGACCGTGTTGGGATTACGGTCCGAATCGGGATGCGTGCGGATTTCCACCTCGACGCCCCGTTCCGCAGCCAGCCGCAGCGCGTGCCGGACATTGGGGGAGTCCTCCCGTTCGCCGATGAGCCCGGCGACCACGGCGGAATCGCTGGCGTGCCCCTTATAGGTATGGGAGAGCGCCCCGAAAAAGTGCAGGGTGATGCGTTCCGGCGTGCCGCCGACAAGGGAACGGCCCATGCGCCCGATGCGCGCCATGCCCGCCGTATGCGAGCTGGACGGGCCGGACATGATCGGGCCGAGGGAATCGAACAGGCTCAGCAGCCTTGCGGATTGAGGGCGGGCGGCCCGGCAGGCCGTGCAATGCGTCATGGCACAATCTCCAATAATAGTATGAAACCCACAGGGGCTCCGCCCCTGGAACCCCGGCAGAGGCGCTGCCTCTGCACTCTGCAAGGCGCGAGCCGCGCTGGCAGGGGCGAGCCGCTCCTTGACCCGACGGCAAGCCGCCGAAGCAAACGCTTGATGGGGTAATGGAGGTTACGGGGATATCCCTATTTTGTACGGTGCAAAGGAATTTTTCAAACCCAAGCCGGAACGGACTCCCTGTGCGCCGCCTCCCCACCAGTCGAAAGTCTTGGGAAGGTGGGAGATGGGGGGTCCGGGGGGAGGAGGGAGGAAACCCTTCTGAAGAAGGGTTTCCTCCCTCCTCCCCCCGG
>NZ_JH114233.1:216464-225906 GCF_000224655.1 Bilophila sp. 4_1_30 | reverse complement strand
CCCGGCATGTCGCGTCTCTCCACCCTCCATCCTGCTACCGCGCTTCCTCGTAAGGAATCGAAAACTCGTAGTCCCCGTTCTCCTCGGAACGGGTGAGCCGCCCTCCGGCAACCTCAAGCAACAGATCGTACAACGCCCTGCCCGTTTCCCCGATGTCCGCGCCGTCAACAACGACCCCGGCGTTGAAGTCCATCAGGCCCGGCATTTTGGCGTAGGTGTGCGGGTTGCCCGTCAGCTTGACCACGGGCATGACCGGAGAACCCACCGGAGACCCCCGGCCCGTGCTGAATACCGTAGCCGACGCCCCCGCCATGGCAAACCCGGCGAGGTTGACGGGATCGGGGCCGTTGGCGCGGTTGTCCACGATCCACAAACCCGGATGCGGGGGGCGCTCACCAAGCTTCAGGACGCCCTGTACCGGGGACGTGCCCATTTTCTTGATGTTGCCCATCGCCTTTTCCACGAGCGTGGTGATGCCGCCCGCCTTGTTGCCCGGCGTGGGGTTCACCGCCTCAATAGGCTGCCCGTGTGCGCGCAGGAACTCGGCGCGCAGCTCGTCGACCATGCCGAGGATCTGCTCCCCCGCCTCGCGGCTGACCGCACGGGACGCCACAATGTGCTCACAGCCCGGAATGCCCGGAACTTCCGACATGAGCACGGAACCGCCTGCGGCGATCACGAGATCGGTCATGGCCCCGATGACCGTGTTCCCGGCAATGGCGGTCGTCCAGTCGGAACCGCCGCACTGCACGCCCACAACAAGCCCGGACAAGGGGCAAGGCTGGCGCCCCAGATCCTGCGCGGCCCGCTGCATCTCGCGGACGAGTTCACAGCCTCTGGCCTCGGCTTCGACGGAACCGCCCTCCTCCTGAATGAGGATGGCGTGTACGGGCTTGCCGCCGCCGATGGCGATCTGCAGGTCAAGCGTCCTGATCTGCTCACAGCCGAGCCCCACGATAAGGACACCGGACACGTTGGGATGCTTGGCAAACGTGGTGAGGGCCAGCATAGTGCGGCTAAAGCTCTGCTCGCCCTCCACGCAGCCGCGCTCGTGGGTCAGCGGGACGGCCCCGGTCTTCCACGCGATATGATTGACGACCGTATTCGCGCAGGTGACGGTGGAGACGACGAGCACGATATTCCTGATGCCCACGCTCCCGTCGGCGCGGGGAAATGCCTGTAGCGAACTCATGCGCCCCTCCCGTCCCTGAACGCGGCGACGTACTGCCGACACAGTTCCTCGGTGATGTCCTCAAGATTGTGGGTGTGCACGAAGGCTCCGGCGGCAATGGGCGCGGAGGCCCTGCCGATGGGGACGCCGTACTTGCGGACGAGTTCCCCCTGCGCAACGGCTTCGACGGCGATCTTGTGCCCGAGCCCGATGTCCTCAAGCGCGGTCACCTCGCCCCCGGCATGGCGCAGCACGTCGCCCTTGCGGGTGTCCTGCGCGACCACGGCGACATTGTCCGCCGGTTCGATGCGGAGTGCTTTCATCATAATCCCTCCGATCATGCGGATACGAGGTTACGGATTGCCTCGGGCGTCATGCCCGCGAGCCCCATACGTTCCGCCGTCTGTCCGGTCACTGCGTAGTCCTCGCCGAGCAGTTCCCCAAGCAATGCGATAAGCGCATCCATGATAGGCGTGGGAACCCCGGCAAGCCTGCCGAGGGCCGCCATCGGCACCATCGAGTACGGCGTATCTTCAGTAAGGAAACGGTGATGCAGGCTTTTGGGCGCGAACCCGGCAAAGGCGGGGTTGGCCTGCAACACGTCGTACAGGGTTTCGCCCTCCACGCCGTACTGGTTGCGGAAGGTCTGCGCCGTGCTTACCAAATCAAGGCCGTAGGCACGGGCCACGGCCAGCCGTTCACGATCCGTGGCTTCGATGAGGCGGCACACGGCGGGCGTCATCCCCGCGTAATAGAACTCAAACTTCCCGCCCTCGCTCTCGATGCGCCCGGCGTTGGCCAGCATGGGCGCACAGTGCACGACCATATTGACCCCGGACATGCTGGTGGCGAGCACATTTTCGCCCTTGCGCCAGCCGGTGCAGAAAGCCCCGTCCACGGCGGCCTCCACCGCGGCGTAGTCGCCCGCCGGGAACGCCGCCAGCGTCACGGCCTTCTTGATCCCGCGCACGTTGACCACGCCGGGCTCCGTCGCGGCACAGGCATAGGGCAAGTTGTCCGTTTCCGCGACGAGCACGTCCTTCCCGGCCTCGCGCAGCGCGGCCTTGAGAGCCAACGTACCGTAATTGCCGGGCATCAGTACGATAATCTGACCATCCGAAAGCGCGGGCACGGCCAGATCGAAGAACGCCTTCTGCCCATAGGACGGCGCGGTGAAATAGACCACTTCCGCGCCGTCGAGCGCTTCGGCGATGTCCGTGGTCACGAGGCGGATCGTCGCGGTCCCGGTGATTTTGTTCTGGAGTTCGATGGTGTTGCCGCGACGCCTGATGGCTTCGATGGCCGTGGCGAACTGCGGCAGATCATACAGGGCGACATCGTGCCCACGGAGGGCAAGATCAGCCGCAAGGGCCTGCCCGCCGTTCCCGGCGCTGAGCACAGCGATTTTCTTCATGACAGTTCCTTGGGGCGGGGCGCGGCGAGCGCGCCCCTTGGCGGTTATTCGAGGACGAAGGTGGAGATGACTTCCTCATAGGCCTTGTCGCCTATCGCCTTCTTCAGTTCGGGCCACGAAGCCTTGCGGCCCTTTTCGGCAAAGGCGTTCTGCTGCTCGGGCGTCAGGTGGATGACGGTCCAGCCCGCCTCTTCCAGCTTCTTCTCATAGGCGGTCTGATCGGCCTCCGCGACTTCCCAGCGGCGGGCCTCGAACGCGGCGCTCTTTTCAAGCAGGATCTTCTGATCTTCGGACGACAGGGACTCGAACAGCTCCTTATTGATGAGCAGGGGCCAATTTTCGAAGTGGGTGTTCGCGGCGATGTAGCATTTCAGCAGATCGCGGAAGGAGGCGTAGTAGTTTTCCGCGCCGCCGCCGAAAATGCCGGAAACCATGCCGGTCTGGGCGGCGGTGAAGAATTCCGCGAACGGCAGGGGGGTGGCCTGATAGCCGAGGCCGTCGGCAAGGGCCTCCTGCGTCTTCATGGTGGGGACGCGGACCTTGATGTGGTGGCTGGCGTTGGGATCGGCGGGCGCTTCGGGGGCCTTCACAAGGCCGATGCCGCCGAAGTACACGGGCCAGTTGGCGAGGACCATGATGTCCTGCTTGTCAAACAGGTTGGCGCAGTATTCGGCGTAGGGGGTGCCGGTGCCGAAATTCTTCTTCGCGGTGGCGTAATCCTTGGCGACATAGGGCAGGATATAGGAGAGGAAACGCTTGTCCACCTGCGTGGAAACGGATTCGCAGCTCATTTCCACAGAACCGAGGGACACCTTTTCCTGCACGACGGTGTAGTCCCCAAGCTGGCTGGAGCCATAGATCCTGATGTCGATGCGTCCGTCGGTGGCTTCGCGCACTTCCTTGGCGAAGGCCTGCAAATCGCGCTCAATCACGGAGTCGGCGGGGCGGATGTGGGCAAGCTTCCACTGCGCCGCGAGGGCGGAACCGCCGGAAAGGGCCAGCAGGCCGCACAGCGCCAGTACAGACATGACCTTTTTCATGATGCTCTCCTGTGGTGAAGGGTTTTGGAGGCGCGCCGTCCGCGCCGCCTTGAGATACGGCCGCCGGCGGGGGAACCGGCGGCCGTGTCCGGGAAGATGCCTGTTTCCGCGTCCGGCTAGATGAAACCGAACAGGCGGGGGATGAACAGGCTCACGTCGGGCCAGTAGGTGGTGAGGAGCATGACCGGAACGTAACCGAGCAGGAACAGCCCCACATAGGGAAGGATTTCCACGAAATCAACCTTGCCGATCCGTATCCCGAGATAGAGCAGGCTGGCGTAGGGAGGCGTCAGGCTGCCCACGGCGAGGTTCACGCCGAAGATGGCCGCATACTGGATGGGGTCGAGGCCGATGGCCTTGGCGAGCGGCAGCAGCAGCGGAGCCACGAGGATGATCCCCGTGGTGTCGTTCACGATCATGCCCACGAACAGCAGGATGAGGTTGATGAGCAGCAGGATGAGGAAACTGTTGTCCGTGATGCTGAATACGCTTTCCACGATGGCCTGCGGGATCTGCAATACCACGTAGGTCTGGCTCAGCATCATGCTGCAAAAAATCATGATCATGATGCTGCCCACGGACACGGCCGAATCCTTGGTGCAATTGAAGGTATTGCGAAGGTTCAGGCCCCTGTAAACGAAGAACCCGACCGGCAGCGCGTAGATTACGGCTACGGCGGCGGCTTCGGTGGGGGTCATGGCCCCGGAATAGATGCCGCCGAGGATGAGCACGGGCATCATGAGTGCCGGGAGCGCCTTCCAGCCGCGCACGGCGATCTGCCTGCGCTTTTCCGTTTTGGAGAGCGGGGGCATGAGCTTGAGGTCAAAGCGGCGGCTCAGCACGAAATTGATGCCGCAGAAGATGATGATGGTGACGATGCCGGGGCCCACCGTGGACAGGAAGCAGGCGAGCACATTGGTCCCCGTCACCCAGCCGAAGATGATCATGGGCGTGCTCGGAGGAATGAGCACGCCGAGGATGGAGGAGCAGGTGATGAGCGCGGTGGCGAAGGCGCGGGGATAGCCCCGGCTGACCATTTCGGGGATCAGCATGTTGCCGGTGGCGGCGAGTCCGGTGAAGGTGCTGCCGGAAATCGCGCCGAGGATGGCGCAGGTGAGGGTGGCGACGAAACCGAGCCCGCCCCGGATGCGCCCGACGAACACATCAACGAATTCGAGCAGGTATTTGGCGATGCCGCTCTCGCTCATGAGCGACCCGGCATAAATGAACAGCGGGATGCACAGAAGCGTGGGGCTCAGAATCTGCTGGAGGCCCCACATCATCATGCCTTTCATGGTGACGCCGCCCACGATGCTCATGAAGGCGAGCGCGCCGCTGAAACAGAAGACGATGGGGACGCCGAAGGAAAGGAGGAGCATCAAAACGGCGAGGGAAACAACGGCAAGCGTAACGGGTTCCATGCTAGTCTCCTTCCTTTTCCACGGGCAGGGAGGCCGGGGTGGTCCTGTAGAGCGTGATCATGTCGCGCAGTTCGAGCAGCGTATACAGCGTCATGAGGAACATGGACACGAACACCGCCGCTTCAGCGTAAATCCAGGGAAGATAGAGGGAGGCCGTTTCCTTCTGGAGCCTGAGCGCGTACTTCAGGTAATCGTAGCCCCACCATGTGAGCCACAGCAGGATGGCGCTTGAAGCGAATGCCGCGATGCCCCGGAGCAGAAAGATCGAGCGCTGCCGCTTGCAGAAAATTTCGAGGACGCGGGCCACAAGCTGGCCACGCTCGGAGGAAGCCTTGACGGCGGCGAAGAGGTACAGCCAGACCGTCGGGAAGTAGCACAACTCTTCGATGCCCATGAGCGGCATCTTCAACACATACCGGAGGATGACCTGAACGAACATGAGCACGGCCACGCTCAACAGGCTGAAGACATTGATCCAGTCAAGCACCTTGTCCAGCATGGAGAAAGGCTTGGGTCTCTTGGGCACTTCCACGATCGCTTCTCCTTGTCCCTGTGAAAATGTTCCTGATAGGCGTATGCTGTCTGACAGCTTACAGATAAAAACGCCCTTTGTCAGCAGGGATCACGGCTTTGCCGGCAACATTCTGGAAAAAATATTTTTTTGCTTTTTTTAACGCGGTATTATAACGACACATTCCAGCAAGGCAAACACCGAGCCAAGAAGAAATCCGTTGGACAATCCAATCCGCAACCTGTATGCTGTCCGACATATTATGCCGACAACCGCCCACCGAATCAGGGATGCAGGATGCTTTTTCTTCTCATCAAACTCTTCACCACGCCCGCGCTCATTTGGGCCTCCACGCTGGCGGCCCGTCGCTGGGGCCCCGTCATCGGCGGCGGGCTCGCCGGGCTTCCCTTCATTTCCGGCCCGGCATCCCTGTTCATCGCGGTACAGTACGGAACCGCCTTCGCGGCATCGGCCGCCGCCTCATCCCTGCTCGGAGCCGTGGCTTCCTGCTGCTACTGCCTCGCCTACGCCCACAGCGCCCGGCGCTTCGGCTGGGCGGGCTCCCTCGCCCTCGCCATGCTCGCCTTTCTCCTCTGCGCCTTCCTGCTCTCGCGGGTTTCCTGCGGGCTGCCCATAGCGGTCTGCCTCAGCATCGCGGTCCCGGCGGCCTGCCTGCGGCTTCTTCCCGACATCCCCGGAACGGCGGACATGCGCCGGGTCCAACCCCCGTGGAGGCTTCCGGTCCAGATGTTCTGCGGGGGCCTCAGCGTCCTCATCCTGACCGAGCTTGCGGGCGTCGTGGGCGAGCAATGGAGCGGCATCCTGCTCACCTTCCCCATCATCAGCTCCATCCTGACCCCCTTCGCACACCTTTCTTTCGGGGCACGCGCCGCCGTGTTGACGATACGGGGATTGCTCGCGGGTTTTTTCGGCACATCCTGCTTCATCACCATCATCGCCGCCTGTCTGGAACCGCTCGGGATCGCCGCCGGGTATTGCATTGCCGCGCTCGGGGCGTTACTCACGAGCATTCTC
The DNA here is from genome assembly GCF_000224655.1 of Bilophila sp. 4_1_30. NCBI lineage: Bacteria > Pseudomonadati > Thermodesulfobacteriota > Desulfovibrionia > Desulfovibrionales > Desulfovibrionaceae > Bilophila > Bilophila sp. 4_1_30. The sequence goes on along the minus strand of NZ_JH114233.1, from coordinate 219,314 downwards.
ATCATGTATTGCGTAAACAAAAGACGATAATCGAGCACGCTTTCAGGAGCCCCTGTGACCAACCCCTTCAAGCCTATAAGCAGAGTCAACCTCCACAGCGAGGTCATGCAGCAGATCACCGCCGCCATCCAGAGCGGGCAGTGGAAATCCGGCAGCAAGCTACCCGGAGAAATCGCGCTGGCCGAGATGTTTCAGGTCAGCCGTACCTGCATCCGCGAAGTCCTGAAGGCGCTGGCCTATTCCGGTGTCGTCGAATCGCGTTCCGGCGTCGGGACCTTCGTCAAGGACATCCCCTCCGAAGCGCCCTCCCCCGCCGTAGATCTGCTCAGCAGCACGGATTACACCCAGATCCTCGAAATGCGGAAGCTCCTCGAAGGGCAGGCCGCCTACTGGGCCACCGAACGGGCCACCCCGGAAGAAATCGCCGAACTTGAAAGCATCCTGAAACAGGAAGGCCTTTCCCTCAAAGACATTCACACCCGGTTCCACAACGGCGTCACCGCCCTCTCGAAAAATCCCATTCTCATCCATATGCTGGCAGAATTTCAGGAACAGTTCAAAAACAGCGCGAGTTGAATTTCGTCATCCTCCCCGATGAAGATCGCCTTGAACATTGGAAAGTGCTCGAAGCCATCAAATCCGGCTCTCCAGCCAAAGCCCGCCGCGCCATGCATCAGCACATCGACTACATTTGGAAGAAGCGCCCGCATCTTTTCCCCGGAAAGAAAGGCCCCGACAAAATGTAACGAGACTCCGCCCCTAACCCCCGGCGGCGTGTTTGCTCCAGCGGCTTGTCACCGAAGCAACCGCTTGATGGATATGGCGGCTACGAAAAAAACGTTCTTTCGTACGGCGTAAAGGAACTTTTTCAAATTTTTGCTGGAACGAACTCCCTCCGCGCCACCTCCCCACCAGTCAAAAGTCTTGGGAAGGGTGGGGGTCCGGGGGAGGGGAACCTTTCTTCAGAAAGGTTCCCCTCCCCCGGCACGTCGCGCTTCCCCAACCTCCCAAACGATTCTCACGCCAGCGGGTAATCATGGCTTCGCCCATCGGATTTCCTCTACGATTCCGGAAAGGTTTCCCACGGAAGCCGAATCCTTTTCTCTGGAGGCATCCCAATGTCGAAGCGAACCGTAGCGGAAGTACTTGTGGACGAACTGGCCGAAGCGGGCGTCACGCGGCTGTACGGGCTGGTAGGCGACAGCCTCAACCCCGTATCCGACGCGCTCCGCCGTGACGGGCGCATCCGGTTCATCCATGTGCGGCATGAGGAAACGGCCGCCTTCGCCGCCGGAGCCGAAGCCCAGCTTTCCGAAAAACTCGCGGCCTGCGCGGGGACGAGCGGCCCAGGGCACGTCCACCTCATCAACGGCCTGTACGACGCCAACCGGAGCTATGCCCCGGTCATCGCCATAGCCTCGCATATCCCCGGCTCCGCCATCGGGACGCGCTATTTTCAGGAAACGCACCCCGATCAGCTGTTCAACGAATGCAGCCACTGCAACGAACTTGTTTCCTCGCCTTCCCAGATGCCGCATGTGCTGCGCCGGGCCATGCAGACCGCCGTGAGCAAACGCGGGGTAAGCGTGATCGCCCTGCCCGGCGACGTCGCCGCCATGCCTATGAACGAAGAACCCTCACACGGCGTCATCCCGCCGCCTCCCGCCCCGGCAGCCAACGCCCATGACATCCAGCTCCTTGCCGACGAGATCAACAGCGCGCGCAAGGTGACGCTTTATTGCGGGTCCGGATGCCGCAACGCCCGCAAGGAAGTCATGGCCCTCGCGGACAAAATCAAGGCCCCCATCGGGCACGCATGGCGCGGCAAGCAGTGGATCGAGCCGGACAATCCTTTTGACGTGGGCATGACCGGCCTCATCGGGTTCGGCGGCGCGTATGAGGCGATGGAACACTGCGATCTGCTCATCCTGCTCGGCACGGACATGCCCTATTCCGCGTGGTATCCCAAGAAACCGCGCATCGTCCAACTCGACATCCGGGGCGAACATCTCGGCGGGCGGACCCGCATCGACCTCGGGGTCGTCGGGGACGTGGCCCAGACCCTGCATGCCCTGCTCCCCTTCGTGGAACCCCGGGATGACCGCAGGCATCTTGACGAGGCCATTGCCAATCTCAAGAAATCCCGGGAACACCTCAACGCCTACGTCGAGCATATTTCCTCAGAAGGCAGGCCGCATCCCGAGCATCTTACGTCGGTCATTGACGCCAACGCCTCCGATGAAGCCGTCTTCACCGTGGATACCGGCCTCAACGACGTCTGGGCCGCCCGCTACATCACCGCCAAGGTGGGCCGGAACATCATCGGCTCTTTCAACCACGGCTCCATGGCCTGCGCCCTGCCCATGTCCATCGGCGCGCAACTGCTCTATCCCGAACGGCAGGTCATCGCGCTCTGCGGCGACGGCGGCATGACCATGCTCATGGGCGAACTGCTCACGCTTGTGCAGTACAATCTTCCCGTCAAAGTCATCGTCTACAACAACGGCGCGCTCGGGTTCATCAATCTTGAAATGCGGACAGCCGGGTATCCCGAATTCCAGACGGACATGAAAAACCCCGATTTCGCCCGCATGGCCGAGGTCATCGGCATGAAGGGATTCCGCATCGAAAAAGGCGCGGACGTGGAACCCGTCATCAAGGCCGCCCTCGCCACGCCCGGTCCCGTACTCGTCGACGCCCTCACCGATCCCGCCGCCATCCCCCTGCCGCCCACCATCACCGCCGGAGAAGCCAAAGGACTTGCCCTCGGCCTCGGCAAACTCGCCCTCATGGGCCGTTTCAGCGCCACGATGGATATGATCAAATCGAACATCAGGCAGTTCTAGGGAG
>NZ_JH114233.1:193482-215721 GCF_000224655.1 Bilophila sp. 4_1_30 | reverse complement strand
TTCCTGACCGACCATGTTGGTCGCGGCGGTGGCGACGGACAGGGACTGCGGCGAGATCATCTTCGCGGTGACGCCGCCGGAAGCGTTGGCGGCCACGGCAAGCTCGGGGGACATGCCCACCGCCGTGGCGGTATCCTTCTGCATACCGCCGAACAGGGCGCACGAGGAGGTGTCCGACCCGGTCAGGAACACGCCGAGCCAGCCGAGCAGCGGCGAGAAGAACGGGAACAGGCTCCCCGTGTGCGTGAAGGCGAGGCCGAGCGTGGAACTCATGCCGGAATAGTTCATCAGGTAGGCGAGGCCAAGGATCATGGCGATGGTCACGATCGGGAAGGTCAGCTGCCGCAGCGTGCGCATGAAGCAGGCGATGGCCTTGCCGAAACCGTAGTTCGGCATCATGGGCACGGAGACGAGGCCGGAAAGCAGGATAGCCGTACCGCCGGCGGACAGCCAGTTGAACGCGAACGTCGCGCCGTAAACGGCGTCCTGCGCCACGATGGGCGCGGTCTTCATGACTTCCCCATGCAGGCCGGGCCAGCCGAAGCTGAGATTCGCGCCGGGAACGGCGTTCAGGATATTCTTGAACTGCGGCAGGCCCCAGAAGAACACGAATACCGCCAGCACGATATAGGGTCCCCACGCCCGGAGCACGACCGAAGCCGGATAGCCGGAACCGCTGAGGTTGGATTCAGGCTCACCCTCGAACCGGAACGTGCGCGAAGGCTTCCAGACCTTGAGCAGCAACACAAGGCCCACAATGGTGGCGATGGCCGAGCCGATGTCGGGCAGGGTCGGGCCGTGATAGTTGGCGAGCAGGAACTGCGCCCCGGCGAAGCACACGCCGCCCACGATGATGGCGGGCAGGACTTCGAGGCTGCGCTTGAAGCCGCACATGGTCACGCACACCCAGAGGGGCACGATGAGGGCGAGGATGGGAAGCTGACGGCCCGCGATGGCGCTCACGGTCATCTGATCAAGGCCGGACACGGAGGCCGCCACGATGAGCGGCACGCCGATGGCGCCGAAGGCGACCGGGGCTGTGTTGGCGATGAGCGCGATGCCCGCGCCCCACAGCGGGGTGAAGCCGAGCCCCACCAACATGGCGGCGGCAATGGCGACCGGCGTGCCGAAGCCCGCCGTTCCTTCGATGAAGCAGCTGAAGGCATAGGCGATGAACAGCGCCTGAAGCCTGCGGTCATCGGTGAGCCGGGCCAGCGAATCCTTGATGATCTCGAATTCACCCGACTCCACGGTCATGTTGTACACCCACACCGCCGTGATCACGATCCAGACGATGGGGAACAGCCCGAAGGCAGCGCCGTTGAGCGTGGAACTGATCGCCAACGAAACCGGCATATTCCACACGGCCACCGCGACGATCAACGCACCGATGAGGCCCGCCGCAGCCGCGACATGGCCCTTGGCCTTCCTGACGGCCAGCATGTAGAAGAGGATGATGAGCGGAATCGCCGCGAGGCACGCCGAAGCGACCACGCCGCCCACCGGCGCGTACTGTTGAACCCAAGGCATACGTTTCCCCCTGATAAGGCTTGCGGAGTGCGCCCCACATGCCTGACCGACGGCATTTTCCTGCAATGCCTAGCTGTTGCGGGGCGTATGGCTCCTGTTGACGTGTTGTTCTCTACGCCGAACGGAGGGGGATCGAGAAATGAATATTTTCTATCGGAATTATTCCAAAATGGAATAATTATTTTATCCTGCTTGATTACCACCCTTTTCATGGAGTAAACCGTTTTCGCATCCGCTTGCCCGCAAGGGTGAAAGGGGGCAAAAAACTATGAAAAGGCGTGGGTTAGTTTTCAGGCTCGCGCCCCGGATTATCCATGCGAGGAAGACGACGTGACCGACAACCGGGCCACAGGCTGGAAAATACCATTATTGTTTTGCGGGGTTATCCTCTCCATCGTCGCTGTGGCGGCGCTTTTCCGGGCACACGCTCCCGAACCGCCCGCCGTCCCCCAAGCGCTGCTCAACGAAGCCAAGGGTATCAGGATCGATCTGGAGTCCGACCCCGAAGGGCAATCATGGAAAGCCCGCATCGCCTCCGCCGCAAGCGGGTTTTCCACGCAGGCGGATAAGGACGGGCGGCTCGGGGAGATCGTCCTAACCACTGCTGAAAACAAACGGTTTGACGCTTCATGCACAGCAGCCGTGCTTATCCGGGACGACGGGCTTCGGGACGGGCTGATGCGGAAAATCGCAAACGCGGCGTCTGCCGACTGCGCATCGCTCCCGTGGGGCGTCTTCGCCATGCACGGAATGCGCGACCCGCAAGCACAAGCGGAAACCTCCGCCCTGCTCACGCAACGCTGGAAAGAATGCCATGAAGGAAGGGAATAGCTAGCATTCACGTCTCATAGGCGAGGCGGCACTGTCCGCCTTCCCGTCCGGCCCAAAAGAAAAAGGGCGGCAAGCCGCCCAAGGTAAAGGAATCCCTGAAAAGCAGGGAGCCCGATGTACTCAGACCCGGCTACAACCTTATGAAGGCTTCGCCGGATTTGTCTCGGTGCCGGACACGAAAACCATGTCGAACTGTCAGGCATGAAAAGGTTCCACATGCGTCCGCAGACGCAGGAAACCATTGCCGGACGCCGGGCCACAGGAACGGCGTGCAGCCAAATCCCGTAGAAAAACAGGAAATTGGAAATGCCGGAAGCTCATGGGTGTGGTATAGGCCAAAAGGTTTTCCCTGTGAAATGAAAAACGCTCATCAACACTATGCACGGAAAGAATAGATGCTGAATATCCGCACGTTACAAATACTGGTGGAAGTGGCCCGGCAGGGAGGTTTTTCCCGTGCAGCCCAGACTGTACACGCCGTGCAGCCCACGGTGAGCAAAGCCGTTCAGGCCGTGGAGGATCGCCTTGGCGTCCGCATCTTCGAGCGGGCCAACAACGGCGTCAGGCTGACCGTCGAGGGAGAAATCGTTTATCGCCGGGCCCTCAACATCCTTCAAGAATTCGAGGCGCTCGAAGCCGACGTCGCCGCCCTGCACAAGCTCGAAAAAGGCGTGCTCCGCATCGGTTTTCCCCCGGTCGCCAGCGGCATCCTGTTCGCGGATCTGCTTTCCAAATACCGACAGCTTTACCCCGGCATCAACATCTCGCTTCAGGAACAGGGCTGCGCCTCGCTGGAACCGATGGTGCTTTCGGGGGATCTCGATCTTGCCGTCACCCTCCTCCCCGTCCCGCCGAATTTTTCGTGGCTCCAGATTCGGGACGAACCGCTCATGGTCATCATGCCCCCGGATCATCCCCTCGCGGATCGCAAACGCCTCAAAATGGATGAACTGGCAGACAACGCCTTCATCGGCTTCGAGCAGGGTTTCCTGCTCAACGACCGCATCGAGGCCGTCTGCCGCCAGCGCGGGCTAAAGCTCAATGAGTGCCTGCGCAGCGGCCAGCTTGATTTCATCATGACCCTCGTGGCGACGGGCATCGGCGTCGCCCTCCTCCCCCGCCTCGAACTCGAACGGCGGGAACTCCCCAACATCCACATCGCCCTTCTCGACGAAGAGGAACTCCGTTGGCGCGCCGCCTTCGTCTGGAGACGCGGGGCCGTCCTGTCCTCCGCCGCGCAGGCATGGCTCAAGCTCCTCCCCGGCGGCGAGGAAGCGCTGGCAAGCGAAAGGCTCTCATGACGGCCTCCGGCGCAGAGGCCGATCCGGACGGGACACCGGAAGGTTCGGCATAGACGCCTTTCCAAAAGACGCCACCTTTTTCAGCTCAAAAACCGCCCCTCCGTCCCGGCGTAACCGGGAGCCTCAAAGCCCGTCTCTTCCGGAAAGCAACACGGATAAGCCGACAGCCTCTTCCTTTAAGAAAGCTGCGCCCGGAACAGGCAACACGTCATGACCGCCGCGAAGAACCTTCTCCGCCGGATGGGATATACGCTTCGCAAAGGAAACGCTCTGCAATGCGAGCGTCCTCTACTCCGTTGCCAACAAGGTTAAGGGGTTCTTCTTCCGCACGGGTGGAAAACCATTTTGGGGAAACCAATGAGGAAAAACACAAGGAACCTTTCATTCCTTTGCATGAGGGAACACTCTATGGGTCGGGAGCCCTCCAAAAAATATTCTTGCCCTCATCCCGGCAAGCAAGGCCACCATCTCCCGTGCACTTGAGGCGGAGAGGAATGCCTGCATGTCCGGCATATCCTGTTATCCGCAATAATGCCGCCCCATTCCCTTTCCATACAATACCCATTCCTTCCGTTCATGATACGGGCTGGCACGTTCGGGTTTATGAGGCATCCAGTACTGTAAAAAAGAAGGTGCCCCTCCGTCTCCGCGAACGTGCCCATGAGCTCTGGCGCACTGCCGCCAGCGGATACGAGTAATGGCAACTCATTAATTACGTTTATTTTTATAACACTCCACCGTCCGTCAGGCCGCTTCAGCGGCATTTGATCTTCTCCCCATCCCCAAGGCAAAGAAACCTGCTGGAAGTGGAAAAAACGGGAATCATCAAGAAAGGGATTCCACCATGCCCGGCAAAATTACACCCTCCCATTCCTTCCGATACCGGAAAAGCACGGGCTCACGAGAGCCTGCGCCCGTGCAACGCTTGGACAATCTGCATGATCGACCATCCCTTGCGTATATGTCCTCTTCTGCACAATTTACAATGTCGACATTAAGGAGTGAAAAGGATTATTCCATTTTGTCATGATGCGTTGAAAACAGACACTGCATCAAGAAAAACAAAAAATACATTTCATCACGCCGCAGATTGTTTATTCAATGAATAAAAATGCATTGACACAACCCTTATTTTTTCTCAATGAAAGTTTTCTATAGGTTTTATTCCGTACTGGCATCTGGGATGTGACGACTTTTGATATCACGGATGCATTTCTTGAACGTTTAGTGCAGCGGGGGATTGTTTGTATGGCGTGGACACAGGTCTATGATCCGGCGGGGAGCGTGGTACTCTCTGCACTTTCTGCGGCTATTCCTTTGATGGTACTTTTCTACATGCTGGCGATACGTCGCGCAAAAGGCCACGTGGCCGCCATTGTGGGCTTGGCCGTGGCGTTTGTGCTGGCCGTGGCTCTGTGGGGGATGCCTTTCGGCACTGCGGTGAGCTCCGTCGCCTACGGTATGGCGAACGGCTTGTTCCCCATCGTCTGGATCGTCATTACGGCGGTATGGGTGTACAATATGACCGTGGAGTCGGGCGAATTCGAGATCATCAAGGATTCGCTGGCCCGGCTCACCGATGACCGCAGGCTTCAGGCACTGTTCATCGCCTTCGCCTTCGGCGCCTTCCTTGAAGGTACCGCCGGTTTCGGCACCCCCGTAGCCATCACCGCAGCCATGCTCGCGGGCATCGGGTTCAACCCGCTGTACGCCGCCGGGCTGTGCCTCATAGCCAACACCGCCCCGGTCGCCTTCGGCGCCATCGGCGTCCCGGTCATCGTGGCCGGGCAGGTGTCCGGTTTTGATCCCAACCTCATCAGCGCCATCGTAGGCCGCCAGCTTCCCTTCCTGTCCGTGATCGTGCCGCTGTGGCTGTGCGTGACCATGTGCGGCTTCAAGCGCAGCATGGAAGTCCTGCCCGCCATCCTCGTGGCCGGCCTCTGCTTCGCCATTTCGCAGTTCGTGTTCTCGAACTATCACGGCCCGACTCTGCCGGACATCATGTCCGCCATCATCACCCTCGTCGGCCTCGTGATCCTGCTCCGCTTCTGGAAGCCCGCCACCATCTGGCGCTTCGAGGGCGAAAAGCCCACCGTGCTGACCGGCAAGGGCTACTCCTTCGGTGAAGTCATCCGCGCATGGATACCGTTCATCATCCTGGCAGTCATGGTGTTCTTCTGGGGCCTGCCGCAGTTCAAGGCGTTCCTCGACGGCATCAGCGGCAGCATCGCCACCAAGGGCTTCGCGTGGCCCATGCTTGACGGCATGGTCAGCCGCACCGTGCCCGTCGTGCCCGCCGAAACCCCCTATGCCGCATTCTTCAAATTCGGCTGGCTCTCCGCAGGCGGAACCGCCATCCTGCTGTCCGGCTTCTTCGCCGTGCCCTTCATGCCCAAGTACAGCTTCGGCAAGGCCGTGGCCTGCTTCTTCTCCACGATTTACCAGCTCCGTTTCCCCGTCCTGACCATCGCCACCATCCTCGGTTTGGCCTTCCTCATGAACTACTCCGGTATGAGCACGACCCTCGGCATCGGCTTCACCAAGACCGGCAGCCTGTTCCCGTTCTTCGCCCCGATCCTGGGTTGGCTCGGCGTGTTCCTGACCGGCTCCGACACCTCGTCGAACGCCCTCTTCTGCGGTATGCAGCGCTCCACCGCGCAGGCCGTGGGTATGCCCCCCGAACTCGCCGTAGCCGTGAACTCCTCCGGCGGCGTCACCGGCAAGATGATTTCGCCCCAGTCCATCAGCGTGGCCACCGCCGCCACCGGCATGATCGGGCAGGAAGGCAACCTCTTCCGCTTCGCCCTCGGGCACAGCATCGCCATGACCCTGTTCATCTGCGTGTTGACCTACCTCCAGGCCACCGTTTGGCAGTGGATGCTGCCGTAACCCCTTCCATGAAGTGAACAGCCGCTGAGGGACGCGTTCCGCGCCTTCCGGCAATCCCTTGAAACCCCGCGCTTCCGGCGCTGAAAACAAAGCCGGTTGATCTTCGGATCAACCGGCTTTTGCTCTGTATCCCTCAAAATCGGATACTTCTTTTACCACTATGAAAAAATGGTATCGGGCATTCGCGTCTCAATACACGTATTGAGACTTTACATGACATTTATTGCGATTTTTTACTCGATTTATGGCGGATTAATGTTTTTTTCCATCTTTGCGGGGCACGATCGAGATCGCGTGGTTTCACACTCTCGGCTGAAAACATCTCCCCGGGCACACAAACATGAACGCGGGAAAGCGGCCGTTGCTGATTTGCCAAACGCCTCTATGGAGTTCCACTGTGCCGTTGAAATAACCCTCTAGAAACACATGCTCCAAGAGGTTGGAGCTCTCAAAATATGAACGAAAAAAACACTGCCTCGCACATCGTTTTTTGCCTTTGCGAACGCTTCGCCCTTTGCCCCTTCCTTACTTGTTTTTGGCAATGCAGATGGAATAATCTTATTATTATCGCAAGATAGAAAAATATGATTTCGGAAAAAGAATAAACGTTAAAATAACGATTTTTCTCTACAGAAAATCACTTTGCAAAGACAAACGAGTAACTATCCGACGCTATGACGTTGTATATGTCTCTATAAAGAGAATAGTCCTCCTATATCGCTTTATAAAACAAAAACGAAAAAAGATGGTTTTTCTTTTCCGTCTATTATAAAACGAAAAGAATAATCTTTCTCCTCCATCGTTCCCTTCCGGAACGCGACCAGACTGGTAAAAAACGTATTTCTACGTTCATTCAAGCTGGTTATCTTATAATGGAGGAAATACATAGCGCATAGGGGAAGAGGTTGAGCCATGAGGTACTCGCCTGAAGAAATCTTCAAAAAGTTCATTAATTCTGTTTTGTCCGATGCGTCGTTGGACTTCTTCGTGAAGAGGGCGGCGGTATTCCTCTCTATGATGATGCCCGTTTCCTCCTTGTTCATTTTCCGATCCGTGGAAGGTTCCATTACAAAGCTGGCCGAATGCAACAAAACACCCGCCATCAATATCAACGACCACTTCGCCATTTCTCCGGAAAGCATGACCCGGTTGAGGACCGAAAAACACTTTTTCAGCGAAGGCGCCTGCAATCTAAAAATCTTTACCGGGCACGAAACCTGTGCGTACGCCGACGTGCACCGCTCTGTCTACAAGACGGACACATCGGCCGTGTACATTCCCTTGAAGTTTAACATGCTGAGGGAAACGAGCGTTACTATGGTTGTGATATCGATGGGTGTGGACAATTATACGCAAGAACATCTCGAGATCTGTTCCTGCATCCAGCCTGTCTTTATCGATAATTTCCTGAACATCCTTTCCGAAAATTCTTCCGACCGCGCTTTTGACCTCCCGTCCCCGAAGAGCAAGCAGGAGCCGAACAGCAAGCGGAACAAGGACAATGCGGAACCATTCCAGACATTTAACGAGGTCACCGTCAATTATATCATCAAGGCGCTCAACCGCACCAACGGCAAAATCTCCGGACAGGACGGCGCTGCCGAACTCCTCGGCCTCAATCCGAGTACCCTCTGGTCGAAGATCCGCAAATACCGCATCGACGTGAAAGGGCTTGAGCGCGAATAGCGATTTCTGACGTGCAAAATACCGCGAAGGCCCTCTCGGATACAGTCCGGGAGGGCCTTCGTTGTGTTGAGGGATGCAGGACGCTTGCCTGGGGGCCCTACTCTGTTGGCTCAAAAAAACTTCTTGGTCGGGCCGCGCAGCGATCCGCCGAAGCCTGCCGGGGCTCAGTCGTCCCCATCCCCGTCTCCATCGCCATCACCGTCATCCCCTTCCTGCCCGCAAAGCCCCTCGCCCGAGGAGAAAAGCGGAGCGTTCTTCCGTGCGTCCTCTTCCCTCTCCGCAAGTTCGTTTTCCGCCATCTGTTTGCGGAAAAAGAACCATCCTGCGACAAGGGCAATACACAGAAAACCGATCCAGTCGAGCCATGCGTCCACGCCATTCCTTCCTGCTGCGATGGCGGCGTTTCATTAATGCGCCGGGACAGGTCCTTCCGGGGCCGTCTCCCGGGAGGGCCGGACATCGGACTCCCGGTGTTCCTGCGTCTCTTTCAGAACGGGTTCCGGTGGTGCCACAGATTCCCCTGCTGCGCAACAGTTCTACCGATAAGGCCGAAATGTTCCTGAAAGACGGGAAGCGCCCGATTTCCTTGGCTCCGTTTTCCCCAACCATCCGGCAGTGAAAGGGAAGAGGAAGAAGAGCAAGACGGAAAAAACGGACACGGGATTCCAAAACGCCGGACAGGGAATCATCACTGTTTGACACTTGTGTGCAGGGACAATAGATTCCAATGTGTTCCGGAGCCCGTGTTTTTGGATGCGGTCTTTTCCATGCATCGGCGTGGAACGGAAAATGAATGGGGTTTCCTTTCCAGGTGCGCAACGCGTATTCCTTCCCGAAGAAAAGGATGTTAGACAAAGAACGCCGGATCGGGGCGACCCGGCGAGGCGGGCGCGCGCCCGTGGCAACCAGCCCTGAGACGAACGATGATCCTGTCCACAAAGAACAAATTGGTACTGCTCGTCGCCGGGTCGCTGATCCTGCTCGCTGTCGGAGTGGGCCTGTTCTCCATGTATAGCGTGAAAAGAACCATGCTGGAGGAGCAGCGCCGGAGCAGTGTGAATACCGTTGCCCTTGCGACATTCAACGTGATGGATCGCTACCAGATCCTGTTCCGCAGCAAAGCGGATCAGGCCGTCGCGCTCCAGCATAACCTCAGCTGGCTGGCGAAACTCATCACCACGCTGGTGCATGATCCATCTGAGCGCTTTAAGATCATGCAAAATTTCCCCTTGCCCGAGGGGATCAGCCTCATGGCGATCGACCCAAGCGGCGAGATCAAACTCGTGCGCGGCGATCTGAAGAAAGACGACAACCCCTACCTCCTCCGCGACATCAAAGACCGGCCCGTGGGCCCCACCATGCGAGCCCTCGCGGAAAAAGGCCTCCCCGCAACCTGTTTCGTCCAGTGGGACGCCGGAGACAAAAAGCAGCGGCTGTACGGAACGCACCTGTACCTTCCCGGAGAGGGAGGGCTGCTCGTGGGCCTGTGGGCCAACATCGACAAGCTCGACGAGCACCAGCAGCGGCTCAAGGAAGACAGCATCCGGGAACTCCAAAACGAATTCGGAAAACAACGGATAGGGCCTTCAGGTTTTCTGTTCGTCACGGACTCCAAAGGTATCCCGGTAATCGGGCCGGAAGGCATGAACACCACCCTCTCCGGCATCAATCCCAAAACAGGCAACACTCTTATCGCCGATATCCGCAATGCTTCGAAAACACCGGAAAATCCCGTTGAAACATCGATCAGGTCCTTGATCAAGCGCGCGCCGTCCCGTGACGCCCTGCTTTTCGTGCGCCATGTCAAGCCGTTCGATTGGTATGTCACAGGCGTCGTTTACACCGACGAAGCCAGCGCGCCCGGCAAACAGCTTTCGTTTCTGCTCATCGCGGCCATCCTCGCCGCTACGCTGTTCATCCTGCCCGTGGCGCTTCTTATGGTCACGCGGCTGACCTCACCGCTGGCGAAACTCGGAGATTACGCCCGCAAGCTCCCTGAACAGGATTTCATGGAGGACGCGCGTCCAACGCCTCTGCTCGCCGCCCTCGCCGACGGCAAACACGGCGGAGAAATCGCCAGCCTCGCCAATTCACTGATGTTCATGGATAAAACCCTCCGGTCACGGGTCCGTGAGCTTATGGAGGCCACGTCCAGCCGCGAACGCCTCGAAGGTGAGCTCAGCGCCGCCACCGAAATCCAAATGGGGTTCCTGCCCAAGCCCCTGCCCCCGGACGTGGCCGCCGGGCGGTTCTCACTGGCGGCGAGCCTCGTCCCGGCCCGGGAAGTGGGCGGCGACTTGTACGACTTCTTCATGCTCGACGACAGGCACCTGTGCTTCATTATCGGGGACGTGTCCGACAAGGGCGTGCCCGCCTCATTGTTCATGAGCATGACCTTGACCCTTATCCGATCTCGGGCGGGTTCCCACCCCTCGCCGGAGCACCTCATGGCCGAGGTCAACGAAAACCTCGCCCGCGACAACGCCAAGTGCATGTTCGTCACACTGTTTATCGGCGTGCTCGATCTTGATACCGGAGAACTGCTCTACGCCAACGGCGGGCACAATCCCCCGCTTCGGCTCGGCGACGACGGCGTGGCATGGCTCAAAGGCATCAGCGGGCCTGTGGTCGGCGCGATGGAAGGCATGAACTATACCTTGCTTCGCACCGTGGTCCGGCCTGGCGAAACCCTCTTCCTCTACACCGACGGGGTGAACGAGGCCATGAACGCGGAAGGCGACGTCTATTCCAACGAAGCGATGTTCCGTGCCCTCGCCTCCTCACCATCACGGGAACCGGCCAGTGTGCTCAGGCATATGCTTGACGATGTGTCCGTCCATGTCAACGGCAACACTGCCTCGGACGACATGACCATCCTGTGTGTCCGTTATTTCGGAGGAAAGCGCTGACATCCCTCACCGTGGATAAGCGTACTACGCCCGTCGTGGAGGAGATCAAACTGGCCCGCACGATAAGCTTGTTCATAAGGTAAAGGGATGCCCACCTTAACAGAGCTAATCAATGGGGGACGGAGAAAAAGGGACGCTACGGGCGTCCCTTTTTCTTTGTTATTTTTTCCAGAACTTCCACCAAGGGCATAGTGGCAAGGCCCCTCTGTTCCTGTGCAAGGAATGCCCGGACAATATCTCTTGAATGCACCCCAATTCCAAAATCAGCCTGTTGACGGCGTGCTGCATGTCCCGCACGGAAGGAGGTGGATCTTCGTTCACGAGGGTACACAACTCTTCAAATGCATTCGCCGCGCGCACCATCTCCTCCTCTATTTCCTCCCGCGAAAAGTTTTCTCTGCCTTGGAGACGAGCCTCCAGCCAACGCATCAAAATGTCGTTACCCAAAGCCAAGCACAATCGCGGGATCATTTCCAAGCTCGGCATGTACGTATCGTTTATATTGAAGTAACGCTTGGTGACTGAATGTGACACGCCAAGGCGCTCCGCTATCTCATCTCTGGTCAGGCCGCTTTCTTCCTTGGCGAGGCGAAGTGCGGCCTTGCCCGTCATCATCCCCAAATCCGTCATGCTGTTTTCCTCCCAACAGGTGAATGAAGTGGATGCCCTCTTTCACGAGGATCAATCAGGTCCATTCTTTTTTATACATTGGGAGTATTCTCTTTTGCACATCGTATTAGAGCTTGTATCGTTAATATCTTTTTATATGTGTTGGTTATCAACTCTATACTAGCTATCGCAAACGATGTTTCCATGATTATAGATTTTTAAATATATGTCAGGATATCTTCTCTTCAAAAGAAAGATACCATGACAAGAAAACGGTATGACAATAGGATAAACAACTCTCCATGCTCTTTATAGGAGGAACTATGGGTATCCCACAAAAAAGCCTCGTGATCGGCGCTTGCGAAATCGCCTGCCACTACCCGGAGCTCTCACTCAACGACGCGGCAGGAGATGCGCTCCAACTCGCTGAAAAGATCCGGCTTTGCGGCATTGAGGAAAACCAAAAGAAAGAGACTGTCTTTATCGCAGCTTGCCGTTTTGTCAGTGCAGATAAAGATCTCACACCTCAAAAAGCGATAGAAAAGGCTTTACGGCTATGGGATATCATTGAAGCATGACGGAAAAGCAATATTGGAAAACGGTAAACCGATGGGAATGTGCTCTCTCATGGGGTTAGGCCGTGGCACAAGATGAAATCGGAGCCCTCCCCACAAAAAAGGAGCCAAAACCCAAAAACATCCCTCCCGACATGAGTCGAGAGGGATGTTCCGGACATAGAGCGAGGTCCAGGGATAGTCACCACAGAGTGTTGAGGCCGGGCATCTTCTTTCAATGCATCATTGTTTCAAACGATCTGCATACCGCCCTTAGCTCATTCATACCATATCACTTGTTCCCCCTCGCAAGGTTGCGGGAAACCACCATGAGGGCGGCAAGCATGACGAGCAGCAGGGCCGTGCCCATGAGCAGGGCATAATCCTCCATCTGCAGGATCGTGTACAGCAACGAGTACAGGGCCACGAGCAATACGCCTATCCCCATACCTTCCTTATAATTACGCAGGGCGAAACCGACATAGCACGACACCATCAGTACAATGCATCCCGATGCCGAAAGGTAGGATGTCAGAAAGGCCAGATGCTCGGACAACGACAGCAGGACCAGATAGAACACCACCATCGACAGCCCCACGATGCCGTACTGTACCGGATGCAGCCGCGCCCCAAGACCCATTTCAAATACAATGAACGCAAGGAAAGTCAGGCCGATGAACAGCACGCCGTACTTCACCGAGCGTTCCACCAGCTTATAGTGCGTACCGGCTTGGTACAGATCCACGCCGACGGCAAACTCCGTGAAATGCCTCGGCCACGTGTGCAGCGTGCCAAGATTCGGATACGAGCGCGCCAATGACGGCACGCTCCACACCGCGGAGAAGCCCGTGTCCGAAGTTTCATAAGAGGCCGGAAGCACCTGCCCTTGAAAACTCGGATGCGGCCACGGCGAACGCACCTTGATCTCCGTGGTTTCGCCCGCCGTCGCAAACCGGATGCCGCCGCTGCCGCTCAAGGCCAGCCGCTGCGAAAAGTCAAATGTCCCTTGCCCCGCGTTCAGGGCAATGGGAACACGGAAGCCGGACGGAAGGTTCTCGAACGGCTGCGTACCCGGCTCGGCGCTGTACGGGACACCGGCCCAGACGAACGGGCTCGCCTCGCGGAGCGCACTCGGGTGGCTCAGGCCCGTGACCACGAAAGACCGGGCATAATCCACATCAACCAGCGCGGGGACGATGCGGGTCAGCGCTTCCCTGGACGGCAATGTGAACTGCCCGGAAATACCGATCTCGGACGTATACACCAACGCCCGGTATATCCCCCTACGGCGGGATTCTGGATCAAGCGTGGCGTCAAAAGACAGACGCGACGGCAGGATGACGAAATAGCTCGCCTCCAGCCTTGTTTCGCGTACCAGCCTGTCCTCGCCCCCCTCGACGGGCACGACGCGTTCCCGCTCCACACGCTCCGTATACGGGACCAGCAGATACGGGCCGGAAAGCTGCTGCAGCCCGCCCCATGTCCGGCTGATGTCCTCCACCACTTCACGGTACAGCGACGAGCGTTCCCCTACGAGGCTTTCCACCATCAAGAGCGGAATCAGGAGCAACAGTGCGATGCCCGCTACGACGGCGTAACGAAACATCATCGAATCCTTCAATTGATCCTGCAACACGGCCTTGTCCGTATTGTTCGGCGTCTCCACAACATCCTCCACGGGCAACTGAGGTTCTCGGGCCTTTTCTGAAGGAGCCCCCTGCTCTCCAGACGTTTCGAGCGCAAACGTATCTTCGGCGGTCAGGGATTCTGTCCGGACCACCCCTTTCTCCACAGCCCCCGGAGGAGGCAACGGCTCCGCCGCAGTAACCGGGGTCTGTCCGGAAACCCGGCGCGTCCGGCGCATGATCCATCTGACTATGGCCACGAAACCGATGCACAACGGGATCAAAATCAACACGAGTACAAGCAGGCCGATCAACATCACTTCGAACATACTTTATTTCCTGTCAATGCGACTCAACAGTTCCACCAACGGGGAACACCGGAGGTTCCCTCCCCGCCAATGTCCACTCAACAGGCACGCACAGCAAGCCTTGCCTTCTTTCTCCGACCATAAGATGTGCCTGTTCCATCCTCTTTATTTTCTACCGCGTCACCCATACCAATGGAGCAGCCCTTCTCCGCACCCGGATTACCGCATAAACGGTATATCCGTACAGACACCAATTACGCCAGCAAGAATCCCCGTGCGAACCCCGAAGGGCTTTCCAAACATAAAAAAAGCCCTCCCGAAATCTCAGGAGGGCTTTGCTCAATCCATAGCAGGGTGGAGCACCACGCGGCCTTCCGCCAATGAGCGGGGCACGTCGATGATACGTTGGTTGCGCGACCCTCGGAACCGGATGATCAAGGACTTCTCCTCCAGTATGAAGGGGCCGTCCACAAGGATATCCAGCTGGCGCAGCAACGGCATATGCCGGCTGTCCGCAAGCAGCTCCTCATACAAATACCCGGTATAGCTCGTCAGATTGTACCCCGCAGCGCGCAGGCGCTCTGCCAGCGGCGCAAGCTTTCCGCTCTGTACGAACGGTTCCCCGCCGCTGAACGTTACCCCGCGCACGATGGGGTTTTTCCGTACGTCCGCAAACACCCAGTCGGGTGAAACCATGCGCCCGCCGTCGAAAGGATGAGTCGTCGGGTTATGGCAGCCCTTGCAATGGTGCGGGCAGCCCTGCGTAAACAGGACGTAGCGCAAGCCCGGCCCATCTACGATGGACTCCTCGACAATGCCGGATATGCGTATTTCGTCGCTCATACCAAAACCTCTGACTTCGCCAAGACGAGGGAGCATTGCGGAAGGGAGGGAAAAGCTTTTCTAAAGAAAGGGGGGGAGCACCCCCACGCTTTTCCCTCCCTTCCCAAAGGCTTCTGCGCTTATTGGATCCCTGTTCACAGCTTTTTCAGCTTCAAAACGAAAGAACCCTAGTTACCGCAGCAGCCGATCTTGCAATGCTTCACGCGATCTTCGACTTCGGCGCGTTTGGCGTTGTTGAAACGATCCACGGTACCGACGAGGTATCCGGTAATGCGACGGATACGTTCAAACTTCACGCCTTCGCCAACCAAAACTTTCTTGCTTTCAGTGTTCATCGAACCATTCTCCAATACTTGGTTTAACAATAATGGGTATATCGGAAAATGCGGGCATCCGCACTTTGCTTGCTCATCAGCGCGACATTGACGCGCCTCTTCAATGCATTCCCAGTTCAACCGCTCCAGCTGGGCTGTCCCCGAGCTATACGAATTGATCCAAGGCGTTCCTCTTAGCGAACGGGGATGGAAAAACTCACCCGCTCCAACAGCCGGAACGAACCCCCTCCGCGCGGCCTCCCCACCAGTCAAAAGTCTTAGGAAGGGAAAGGGAGGGGTTTGGGGAGGGGAAGCCCTTCTTTCAGAAGGGTTCCCCTTCCCCTCCCCAATATTCATCTAAATCACCATATTGGGCATCTTGTCCTCGGCTTCGAGGCGTTCCTCTTCGGAACGCACGTCGCGGATGTAGCCCTTGATCTTGCGCAATACTTCGATATCGACGCCTTCGCCGTCGTGACGCCCGCAGCGGGGACACACGTCGCCGATGATGCCCGTGTAGCCGCACAGGGGATCACGGTCCACGGGATGGTTGATGGACCCGTAGCCGACGCCCATGTCCTTCATGGCCCGGATGAGATCCTCGAACGCCTCAAGGTTGTTCACCGGATCGCCGTCCACTTCCACATAGGTGATGTGCCCGCCGTTGGTCATCGCATGATACGGCGCTTCAAGACGGATCTTGTTGTAGGCGCTGATGCTGTAATAGACCGGGATGTGGAACGAATTGGTGTAGTAGTCCTTATCCGTAATACCTTCGATGGAGCCGAAACGCTTGCGGTCGAGACGTACGAACTTGCCGGAAAGCCCTTCGGCGGGGGTTGCGATCACCGAGAAGTTGAGCTTCGTCTCGGCGGCCTTCTTGTCCGCCTTCTCGCGGATGAAGCCTACAATCTTGAGGCCAAGCTCCTGCGCTTCCTCGGACTCGCCGTGATGCTTGCCGATCAGCGCCTTGAGGCACTCCGCAAGGCCGATGAACCCCACGGTCAGCGTGCCGTGCTTGAGCACTTCGCGCACTTCGTCGTCCGGGCCGAGCCGTTCCGAATCGATCCAGATGCCCTGCCCCATCAGGAAGGGATAATTCTTGCACTTCTTGCACGACTGGATTTCGAGGCGCTCAAGAAGCTGCTCGAAGACCAGATCCACCATCTTGTCCAGCTCGGCGAAGAAGGCATCGACGTTGTGATCCGCAAGGATGCCGAGGCGGGGCAGGTTGATGGACGTAAAGCTCAGGTTACCGCGCCCGTTGACGATTTCACGGCTCGGATCGTTCATGTTGGCCATAACGCGCGTGCGGCAGCCCATGTAGGCGATTTCCGTCTCGGGATGGCCGGGCTTGTAGTAGGCCAAGTTGAACGGCGCGTCGATGAAGGAAAAGTTCGGGAACAGGCGCTTGGCGGACACGCGGCAGGCAAGCTTGAACAAATCATAGTTGGGCTCGCCTTCCCGGAAGTTGACGCCTTCCTTCACCTTGAAGATATGGATGGGGAAGATGGGCGTCTCGCCGTTGCCGAGGCCCGCTTCGGTGGCCAGCAGCACGTTGCGGATGACCATGCGGCCTTCGGGGAGGTGTCGGTCCCGTAGTTGATGGAGCTGAAGGGGATCTGCGCGCCAGCGCGGGAATGCATGGTGTTGAGGTTGTGCACCAGCGCTTCCATCGCCTGATACGTGGCCTTCTCGGTGTACTCAAGGGCCTTTTTGACGGCGAAGTCGATGTTCAGGGCGGGGGCGTACTTAGTGAGGATCTCCCGGACGAAGGCGAGGCCCTTTTCATCGAGGATGGATTCGTTTTCCTCAATGTAGGCGCGCAGCTCGGCCTTTACATCATCCTTGCTCTCCATATTGTAGAGATCAAGGATCAGGCACAGTTCCTTGATGAAGGTCTTGGCGACGCCGGGAGCGAGGCCGTATTCGAAATTCGGGATGCTCTGCCCGCCGTGCTGGTCGTTCTGATTGGCTTGAATGGCAATGCAGGCAAGGGCGCTGTAGCTGCGGATATCGTTGGGTTCGCGCAGGAAGCCGTGGCCCGTGCCGAAGCCGCCCTTGAACAGCGTCTTGATGTCGATCTGGCAGCAGGTGGTGGTCAGGCTCAGGAAATCAAGGTCGTGGATATGGATGTCGCCGTTCTTGTGCGCGAGGCTGTGCTTCGGGTTGAGGATGTACATCTCGTAGAACTGCTTGGAACTTTCGCTGCCGTAGCGCAGCATCATGCCCATAGCGGTATCGCCGTCGATGTTGGCGTTCTCGCGCTTGAGATCGTTGTCCTTGGCGTCCTTGAAGGTGAGGTCGCGGATGGTGGTCATGAGCCGGGTGTTCATTTCCCGGATCTTGGTCCGCTGGTGGCGGTACAGGATGTACGCCTTGGCGGTGCGGGCATGGCCGCTCTTGATAAGGGTTTTTTCTACCAGATCCTGCACCTGTTCCACATCGGGGACGGCGTCCTCGAACTGCTCATTGAGGCGCTCCAGCACTTCGGCGGCTATCTTGAGCGAAAGGACATAATCCTTCCCCCCCTGACTGCTGGCGGCGCGGAAGATTGCCTGAGCGATCTTGTTCACGTCAAAAGGAACAATGCGTGCGTCACGTTTCCTGATAGAACTAACCATTCGTCATCTCACTCGCTTTAATCAAGAAAAAAAGGCTGTTTGCAGTTCGCAACAATATGTACTTGTTACTGAAAGGAAACAGATTCATACATCCAGCATAGCCTATCCGGCGACTCGGGGCTAGTGTCTAACACTCTTTTCCGACAAGTTCTTTTTCGAACCACCCACCGTCCGATTGCCCGCCATCGGGACGCAAAAAAGGACGCCTTAGAGCAACGAGGCCCGTCGCTCTTTCGTTAAACCGGGGAGGCCCACTATCAAAACTTTCTGAATATCCGAGGGTTGATATGCTCACCCCGATATCGGGGGCATACGGCAGCGAACCCTCGCTTGTCCGGGGGGATGTCTCTCTGCGTGAAGAAGGTGTAAACGCAAACCGGAAGAGGATCAACACCCCTTTACATGCCCAAGCGAAAGCTCTCTCCTCAAAAGCCCCGGGAAACAAGGCTTCCGTCGGGATGAAAAATTTTTCAGCTTTTTTTATACTCCGGCGAGTCATATCAAGGCCATTCTGTCAACCGCCAATTTGCAGCTAGTTACGCATAACTTTTTTTAAGTATTGAATTATTTTTTTCTAGAAATATCAAAAAATCCTGCCTCGCCGCCCCTTTCTTCAGCGTATACGGGCCTCCTTTAAAAAGTAACAATTCCTAATTATAGAAAAACCTCCACCCGGGGAAACCCTGCCGAAAGCGTCTGGAGGCGGTAACGCCCACTCCAAAAGCCTCCCGGCACCCCGCACGGAGGATCGGGTTTTCCGCCTAACCGAAGCGACTTCCTCAACCACCACAGCCAAGCCGTGTTGACGGGTGGCGGGTAGCCCGGTACAAAACCAAAAGGCACCTTCAAAATGACCGCCGGTCAGCCCATCCCTCCCCAGTCCGGCACAGCGCTGTTTGTCTCGCCTTGCCGGTCCTCCGGTGTTTCCGTTCCAAGAGAACCACGGTCATTATGACGGAAACGGAGGCATCCTCACCCTGCCCCCGGTCCCCGCTCCGTCAGAAAAGGCGGAGGCGCTGCGGATCAGGTCCGTCCGCAGCGGGAGCCGTGCCCTGACATACGGAAACCATGAGGTGCATTCCTTGTTCCAACATCCGCCGCAACCGACGGCGGCAAACCTACCGCGCATGCCGTGCGCTCTTTTCAGGATACGTTGTATGACAAACGGATTTACGAAAGCAGAGGATACTGCTCGCCCGTAGCAAAGGCTGCTGCGCGACGAGCTGAAGATTGAAGCAGGCGGCCTTTGCTCATCCTCACATGAAAATTCATGCAAGGAGTGGGCAAGGTAGTGAGCTATACCAACGCCGACCGGATACTTCCCCGCGAACTGCTGGACGCGATCCAGCAATATGCGGACGGGGTGTATCTCTATATTCCGCGCAAGGCGGAACGGAAACGGGCTTGGGGCGAGGCTACGGACTCCCGCAGGGAGCGGCTCGCCCGGAACAGGGAGCTGTACGAGAAACATCTCGGCGGCGCTCCCGTGCACAAACTGGCGGAAGAATATTACCTCTCCGCCAAGACCATCTATAAAATCCTTGCCTCCATGCGGCAGGCATGACGGACAGCGCCACAGGCCCACGCTTGCGGCGCTTTTTCGTTTGAGAAGCAAGAAGGAGAACCACAAAAGCGCCCGTTTCCGATATAAGGCAGGGATACCTTTTTGCACAGGAGTTTCCACATGCATCCAACCTCAACAGCATCCAACCCGTTGTTCGACCGCGACTTCCTTCTCGCCACCATGATGGGCCCCAATTGCGTCAGGTTCGCCGAAGAACTGACCGCAAACATCCCCCTTTCTCCCAATATGCGCGTGCTCGACCTGGGGTGCGGCATGGGGCTGAGCTCGATATACCTCGCACGGACATTCGGCGTGCGGGTCTTTGCCGCGGACCTGTGGATAAACCCTTCGGACAACTTTGCCCGGTTCCGGGACTTCGGGCTTGAAGACGCCATCATCCCCCTCCGGGCCGAAGGACATGCCCTGCCCTTTGCCGAAGGTTACTTCGACGCCGTGATCTGTATCGATGCCTACCACTCTTTCGGCTGTGCTCCGGAGTACCTCGACGCTCACATCGTTCCTCTCGTCAAGCCGGGCGGCTTTATCGCCGCCGCCATCCCGGGCCTCCGGCAGGAATTCACGGGGGACATCCCCGACGAGCTCCGTCCTTATTGGCAGGAAGATATCAATTTCCACTCCGCCGGATGGTGGGCCGAACTCTGGAAGCAGTCCGCCCGCGCCGCCGTACGGGACGCCTTCTCCCTCCGCAGCCACAAAGCCGCATGGGAGGACTGGCTCCAGTGCGACAACCCCTATGCACAGCGCGATGCCGGCATGATGGAAAAGGCCGGCTGGCGCTACTTCGACTCCATCGGCATCATCGCTACCGTGTCCCCGGCAGCCTGTTCGGAACCGTACCTTCTATTATAAGGTAGAGGTCTCCCTTGAAAGCCTGTCACCCGTGCGGCGGAACGGCCTCACCCTTGGCAGCCCCACCTTGGAAATACCGTTCGCCGAGCCTCCATACCTCCGATAGGCATTCGTCCGTTTCCGGCACCAACCCGGACGGATGTATACCCGCCATCCAGCATCAGCCCAAACCTTTTGCCGGAGCCTCACACCTCCGGCAAAAGGACATCCCCGGCGAGCCCGGAACACAGCAGAAAGCAGCGGCTTCGGGCGAGACACTCTCTTCCGAAATAAAAAAGCCCTAAAAACCTGCATGGATTCCATCCGGAAAAGATACATGGATTCAAAGGCGGCGGTCCCGATGATACCCACCCGCCGGGACGCCAAATAGAAACAAGTCTCATTGACACCCGATGCACGACTGTTTATAGATAAGAAAAACTTTCGGCATCCCGCCCCGTTGGGGATGCCCATCATTCTTGAGAAACGCGCCTTCGCGCACCTCTCCCAGCCCGACATCATCAGGACTGCCCCATCGTAGATAAGGCCCTGCACATTACGTGCAGAGGCCTCTTTTGTTTTCCCTCCTACCGTTAAGGAGTCCTGATATGGCGGACATCATTCTCAATAAGCCGGAAGCAGGCACTCAGGCCGTCTTCGAAGCGGCCCGGGACAGCCGAATCGACCTCAACTTCCCTACTGATCAGGCAACGCTGGAACGTTCCGGCAATGACCTTATTTTCCGTTTCGACGACGGCAGCACCGTTGTCCTGCGTGATTTCTATACGGCCTATACCAAGGACTCCATGCCCGACTTCGTGATCGAAGGCACTCCGATCGCGGGCGAGCAATTCTTCACGGCCCTGAACGAACCAGACCTCATGCCCGCAGCCGGTCCGGCGGCAAACGCCGCCAGCGCGGACGGCGGACGCTTCCGCGAATATGCCGACGACGCCCTCATCAACGGTGTAAACCGCCTTGACGGGCTCGACCTGAGCAGCAACCGCGCCTTCTTCCCCGAGCGCGACCCGTGGGGCGGCCTGCGCGGCGACGATACCCCCAACTACGCGCCGACCCTCAGCGTCAGCGGCTCGCTCGGCGTCATCGAATCCGGCGTGTTCCCCGGCGGCAATGAACTCTACGAGGGCATCCCCTCCATGTCCGGCAGGGCCACCGGCACCGACGCCAACGGCGATACGCTTTCCTTCGGCTTCATCGGCGCGAACGGGGCGCAGGTGACCAGCATCGTCACCCCCTATGGCGTGATGGCAATGGCCCCCGACGGGACCTACACCTATACCATCGACAACGCTAATCCCGATACCAACGGCCTCGCTCTTGGCGAAACCCGTACCGAAACCTTCATCGTCTATGTGAGCGACGGACGCGGCGGCCTCGCCACGCAGGAAATCACCGTCACCATCACCGGTACCAACGACCGGCCCGAACTCTCCATCGCCAACGCCGCGCAGGGCATCCACGAAGACACAGCCTCCGTGGGCGGTACATTCGCCGTGCAGGACCCGGACAGCGACAGCGGGCAGAACCAGACGTTCCACATCGAAGGCGGCAGCAACACGCCCGCCGCCGACGGCACCAGCCCTTCCGACGGTTCCCACTCCGCCACAGGCAGCACGGACGCCACGTTCACCACGGACTACGGCACGCTGACCCTTGATCCCGCCACCGGGCAGTGGACCTATGCGCTCAACAACGCCAGCGACAAGGTCCAGCAGCTCAATGCCGGGGAAACCAAGGTCGAAACCTTTGAAGTGACCGTTACCGACGAACACGGCGCGACCT
>NZ_JH114233.1:192025-193196 GCF_000224655.1 Bilophila sp. 4_1_30 | reverse complement strand
CTCCATCGCCAACGCCGCGCAGGGCATCCACGAAGACACAGCCTCCGTGGGCGGCACATTCACGGTGCAGGACCCGGACAGCGACAGCGGGCAGAACCAGACGTTCCACATCGAAGGCGGCAGCAACACGCCCGCCGCCGACGGCACCAGCCCTTCCGACGGTTCCCACTCCGCCACAGGCAGCACGGACGCCACGTTCACCACGGACTACGGCACGCTGACCCTTGATCCCGCCACCGGGCAGTGGACCTATGCGCTCAACAACGCCAGCGACAAGGTCCAGCAGCTCAATGCCGGGGAAACCAAGGTCGAAACCTTTGAAGTGACCGTTACCGACGAACACGGCGCGACCTCCACCCAGACCATCACCGTTACCATCACCGGCACCAACGACATCCCGGTGATCGACACCGATCAGAGCAACTTCCATCTCGACTTCAAGGAACAGGGCGTCTACCAGCCCTCGGAAGGCGGCGACGGCAACACGCCCACGACGCCCGGCGGAACGGGCGAAGGCCAGCATCAGACCGGAACCCTTTCCGGCAAGATCTTCGCTTCCGATGCCGACAAGGAAAACGGGGCGGGTTCCACGGATCACGATGTCAACAAGCTCAACTTCCACGTCGAGCACGCCGGATCGAGCCTGACCGACGGTGGCGCCTCCACCACTGTGACCGGAACCGGAAACCCCGGCACCGGGGACGTCGTCTATACCTACACCTCCGCCTACGGCACCCTGACCTTCCACGCGGACGGCTCCTACGAGTACACGCTCAACAACAAGAACCCCGGCGAAGCAGGTGCGGACGGCAATGCCGTCAACAACCTCGCCCTCGGCCAGACCGTGACCGAAACCTTCACCGTCTACGTCACCGACGCCCAGACCGGCCGGAGCGAGCCCCAGACCATCACCGTCACCATCAACGGCACCAACGACCGGCCCGAACTCTCCATCGCCAACGCCGCGCAGGGCATCCACGAAGACACAGCCTCCGTGGGCGGCACATTCACGGTGCAGGACCCGGACAGCGACAGCGGGCAGAACCAGACGTTCCACATCGAAGGCGGCAGCAACACGCCCGCCGCCGACGGCACCAGCCCTTCCGACGGTTCCCACTCCGCCACAGGCAGCACGGACGCCACGTTCACCACGGACTACGGCACGCTGACC
>NZ_JH114233.1:170969-191453 GCF_000224655.1 Bilophila sp. 4_1_30 | reverse complement strand
CGAAGGCCAGCATCAGACCGGAACCCTTTCCGGCAAGATCTTCGCTTCCGATGCCGACAAGGAAAACGGGGCGGGTTCCACGGATCACGATGTCAACAAGCTCAACTTCCACGTCGAGCACGCCGGATCGAGCCTGACCGACGGTGGCGCCTCCACCACTGTGACCGGAACCGGAAACCCCGGCACCGGGGACGTCGTCTATACCTACACCTCCGCCTACGGCACCCTGACCTTCCACGCGGACGGCTCCTACGAGTACACGCTCAACAACAAGAACCCCGGCGAAGCAGGTGCGGACGGCAATGCCGTCAACAACCTCGCCCTCGGCCAGACCGTGACCGAAACCTTCACCGTCTACGTCACCGACGCCCAGACCGGCCGGAGCGAGCCCCAGACCATCACCGTCACCATCAACGGCACCAACGACGTCCCCACGCTTGATCTGTCCAACGACAATCTCAACGATCTGCTCGGCGGCGACGGCAACCTCCATGTGGTCGAGGACGGCGTGGGCCGTGAAGACGCCAATACCCCCACCACTGATCCCGGCAAGGAAAACACCTCCTTCACGGGCCATACCACCGACACCGGAACCGCCAGCGGCAATGACGTCGACGCTGGGCATATCCTGTATTTCGGCGCTGCCGCGGGCGAGAACACCAAGACGTTCGATCCTTCCGTATTCAACACGGCCGACTCCACCGCCACGGGTGGCGCGGCCTCTTCCGTGGTTGCGGGCGGCCAGTACGGCAGCCTGACGATCAACTCCAATGGCTCCTACACCTACGCCATGAAGGGCGAAGGCGAAAACGTCAGCTTCGAGCTCGACGGCAAGACCTACACCTCCCTTGATCAGCTCGCCGAAGGCGACACCATTTACGAAACCTTCACCATCTACGTGCGCGACGAGCACAATGCATGGACGGCGAAGACCGTCACCGTGGCCATCCACGGCACCAACGACATCCCCACCCTCGACATCACGGGCAGCGACTGGAACATCACCCAGGGCGGCGATCTGTCCATCGACGGCACCTTCACGGTCACGACAACGACCGCGACGCCGGGACGGATCAGACCTTCCATATCGCTGGAGGCAAGACCACGGACGCCGACGGCAACGTTCATGACACCTCCGGCACGGGCACTGACGGCGCACACGGGACCGACGGCAACACGAACGCCACGTTCACCACGGACTACGGCACGCTGACCCTCGATCCCGCCACAGGACAGTGGACCTATGAAGCCAACCCCGACGCGATCAAGGGACTCGGCAAGGACGAAACCAAGATCGAAGCCTTCGAAGTGACCGTCACCGACGAGCACGGCGCGACCTCCACGAAGGAGATCACCGTTACCCTGCACGGCACCAACGATGTGCCGTGGATCAAGCAGACTTCCATCGAACTGAAGGAACAGGGGGTCTATGACAGGCCCGAAGATTGGATTAAGGACGATGCCAATACCTCTACGACTGAAAAGGTCGGCGGCACATGGATAGGCGCCGGCGAGCACAAGCTCTCCATTGAAGGCGATCTGTCCCTGAATGCGGGTGACCTGGACGTTCACGACAAGCTCACCTATGGCATCAACGGGCTGACCACAGGCAGCGGCTCCGCCGACAGCCTGAATGTGGCGATCAAGGGCAGTGCCCCCGACGCTCCCGATACCGTGGAAGTCAGGGTCGTCTCCTCCACGTTTGATCCGAGCAATCCGCATATCCAGATCATTGAGACCAACTACGGCACGCTCACCCTCGACACGCAGACCGGCAAGTTTACCTTCGACATCAGCGGGTCCGACGCCGACAAGCTGGCGCAGGGCGAAGAGCTGAACTTCAACTTCCGCACCACCGTCGACGACGGGAACGGCGGAACAGCCGAACACATGCTGGCCGTGAAGATCAAGGGCACCAACGATCGGCCCACGCTCGATCTGGTTGAGCCCACCCACGGCGACAACGTCACGGTCGTGACCGACGATAAGACCGGCGAAGTCAAGTTCGACATCACCGAAAAGGCCGACGTCGCCAACGACACCACCGTTTCCGGGACGCTCAAGTCCAGCGACGAAGATCGCGGCGCCAACCTGCGCTACGGCGTGGCGCTCGGCAAGCAGGACGTGGAGTCCGAAGCGGGCCGGAACCTCGCCTTCGGTTCCGGTTCCGACGGCAAGCCCGGCATGGGCGAACCGCTCCACCAAGTCGGCGGCAAGATCGTGATTGAAGGCAGGTACGGCACGCTGACCATCGATCCGGAGAGCAATACCTACACCTACAAGACCAACGAAAACGCCGACCGTCTCGGCCTCGACGCCGACGGCAACCCGCAGGCCGGAACCGACGAGTTCACCATCTACGTGCGTGACGAGCACGGCGCGTGGACGGCGAAGCCCCTTTCCATCACGGTCACCGGTTCCAACGACACGCCGACGATTACGGCTGACGACGCCGAGCACTGGGTCAAGGAAGCGGGCGTCGTGGACACCTCGACGGATCACGGCACCACCACCGACACGGCGAAGACCCCGGATCCCTCCGACGATTCCCGCGAGCTGACCGACGCGGATACCAGCCTCTCCCGGAATGAAATTTCCGGTCAGGTCCACGTCAAGGATACCGACACCACCGACACCCTGACCCTCAACATCGGGGCGAAGGAAGGTTCCGGTACGATCCTCATCGGCGATCCCAAGACGGACGCCAACGGCAACATTACGCTGGAAACGGAGTTCGGTTCCATCATCCTGCACAAGGACGGGACCTATACCTACACGATCGACGAAGACAGGACGCAGTCCCTCTCGCAGGGCCAGACAGAGAAGGAAATCTTCACCATCACCGTGAGTGACGGGCACGGCGGCACGGCCTCCGTGGACATCACGATCAACATCGTGGGCACCAATGACCGGCCTACCCTGACTCTGACCAACCCCGCCGACATGACGGTCAGTGATCCCGGCTACGACAAGGACCATAATGAAGTCGCTGAAGACCTCACCGTCACCGGTACCTTCAAGGGTGCTGACCCCGACTCCAACCCCACGCTCGAATTCGGCGTGAGCACCAGCGCAGGCAACCGGGACACCGCGTTCGGCGCGGACGGTAACACCCCCGGCATGGGCGGCGGACATCATTCGGCCACGGGCACGTACGGCTCCCTGACTATTGATCCGAGCACCGGCGAGTACACCTACACGCTGGACACCACCAAGGGCGGCGCTGCGGACAAGCTGGGCCTCAAGCCCGACGGCAAGCCGGAACAGGGTTACGATACCTTCACCATCTACGTGCGCGACGAGCACGGCGCATGGTCTGAACAGACCATCACCATCACCGTCAACGGCTCCAACGATGCGCCCGTCATCGCCAAGACCGAGAATACGCTCACGGTGACGGAATTCGGTTTCAAGGCGGACAACACCGCCGTCGACACCACCCATGACGTGAGCAAGGGTTCGGTGGGCGCCACCGACGTGGACACCAGCGATCAGGGCAAGCTGACGTATTACTTCTCCGACAAGGCTCACAACCCCGTTACGTTCGGGAAGGGCGACGTGCTCGGTCATCTGACGCTCGCCGACGGTACGAAGACCGAGATCACCGTTACCTCCGTCAAGCCGGACGGAACCATCGTAACCGACTACGGCACGTTCCATCTGGACACCAAGACCGGCGAGTACACGTTCACGAAGACCGAATCCACCGGCAACGCCACCGATCAGCTCCAGCTCGGCGACAAGGTGGAACTCGGCTTCTCCATCAGCGTGAAGGATTCCCACGGCGAAACGGCTTCGAGCACGCATGACGTCACCGTCGTGATCAACGGCTCCAACGACCGGCCTTCCGCCACGATGCAGGGCATCACCGTCAAGGAGGCCGGCGTCCATGACGGCAACACCGCGACCACGGCCGATACGGACGGCGCCCTCGGCGCCGGCGAGCATCGGATCACATCAGGTACGCTGAATATAACGGACCTCAAGGACGTGGACGACGACATCAGCAAGGGGTTCGGAACCGGAGAGGATCAGTTCAAGATCAGCTTGCGGGGCTCGGGCAATTGCGGCACGCCGATCCACAATGCCGACGGCACGTGGACCATGACTCACCTGCTGAGCAATGGCGGAGACTTCAACAACGTCATAGGCACTCTCTTCAACTCCAACTTCCCGAAGGACGCCTTCGACAAGCTCGAAGCGCAGCTTCGAGCCGAAGGGCTGCTGGGAGAGAATGAGGCTCTCACTTACGGCAAGGCGGCTTCCATTCTCCCTCAGGTGGCGCTCGGCACCCTGACCGTCAACCCGGACGGTTCATACTCCTTTACCCTGCCCCCGGACGGCTCGGCGGGCAGCATGATCGTGAACATGTTCGGCGCGGACTACTCCTCCAGCCGGACCATCAACTTCTCCGTCACCGACCCGCACGGCGGCGTTTTCAACGGTTCATTCGGCGTCACCATCAAGGGCACCAACGACCGGCCCGAACTGGAACTGCTCGGCGGCGATGATCACCGCCTCGTTATCTCCACGGGTACGACGCCCGACGGAAACGCGACGACCCACGCCACAATCACCATGACCGAAGACGACAAGTCCTTCTCGGCCAATGCCAAGGGAACGGATGTGGACTTCGGTTCCAGGCTGACCTACGGCATCGCCGGAGGCCATATCGGCGATGCGGACAGTGCCGACATCAATGACCTGAAGGCGGCCTTTGACGGCGACAAGGGCATGGGCAACGCGCATACCCGGATCGAAACCGAGCACGGCGTGTTCACCATCGACTCGGCCACCGGCAAGTATACGTACACGCCGAACGAAAATCTGGTCTACGGCGAGAAGTACACGGATGAATTCACCATCTTCGTGCGCGACGAAAAGGGCGCGTGGTCACAGCAGCACGTCACCATCAACGTGACGGGCGGCGCTGACGCCCCGATCCTCGTGGGCAAGCTCCCCAACGCGATCATGGCCGAAATCACAGAGGCGGGCGTCGTGCCCAACACCAATACGGATGTGGACGGCTCCATCCACGTCAACGGCCAGCTCGTGGACGGCCACTTCAACAGCGGCGGGCACGCGCTTGGCTCCTTCGAGGTCAAGCAGGTCGACACAGGAGAGGGCGCGGGGCATCTGATCGCCGGGTTCGTCGTGGGCGGCAAGTTCTACGCGGGCGACCTGCACACCGACTACGGGACCCTGCACGCCGAAGTCGTCACCGAGAACGGCGTGTCCAAGGTCGTCTATTCCTTCATCCTGCCGGAACCGGGCACGCAGGAAGCCGCGAACCTCGATGCCCTCGACGCGGGCCAGCGTGAAAAGCTGTTCGATAACCTCAAGGTCGGCGTCTACGATTCCGCCCACGAATCCCTCGTGAACGGCGGTGCCAACCCGGACGGCTCGTTCAACATCAATGCCGGCAACTCGAACCTCATCCCCACGCAGGACGTGGACGTCTACGTGAAGGGCACCAATGACCGGCCCGTCTTCACCGACGAAAACGGGAACGTCATCGCCGAAGTCGTCACCGACGCGAACGGGAAGACCTTCACGAAGATCACTTCCGACCAGACCAGTGAAGGCGTGTTGCAGGAAGACGGCAACCACACCCTTTCGGGCAACCTGAGCGCCCACGACCCCGACAAGAGCCACGGCGACGCGGCGGGCAACCTCAGCTACAGCATCGAGAGCGGCGGCAAGCTGGTGCAGATCATCGAAGGCAAGTACGGCATCCTCAAGCTCAATCAGGATGGCAGCTACACCTATGAGATCACCAAGCCCGAGCTGCTGAAGGCCCTGAATGAAGGCCAGAAGCTCAGCGAATCCGCTCTTGCGCAAGAAGAATTCGTCGTCCGCGTCACCGACCCGCTCGGGGCCCACAGCTCCGGCAAGCTGGTCATCGACGTTACCGGAACGGCGGACATGCCGACCATCAGCTTCGACAACACGGTGATATCTGAGGATAACGGAGCGATCGTAACGCCTTCGGAAGGCGATCACAGCCATGATCCCTCCATCACCGGACAGTTGACGCTGGGCGGCAGGGTCGATGCCGAGGATATCGGCGGCAGCCTGACGTGGACGAACAAGGGGCAAATCGGCTTCGCAGATGGCGCGGACGGCAAGCCGCTCGGCACGCTGAACATCGA
The DNA here is from genome assembly GCF_000224655.1 of Bilophila sp. 4_1_30. Classification (NCBI taxonomy): domain Bacteria; kingdom Pseudomonadati; phylum Thermodesulfobacteriota; class Desulfovibrionia; order Desulfovibrionales; family Desulfovibrionaceae; genus Bilophila; species Bilophila sp. 4_1_30. The sequence goes on along the minus strand of NZ_JH114233.1, from coordinate 185,301 downwards.
TCCGGAAACGGGCAAGTATACCTATACGCTGACCGAAAACGGCTCGAAGCTCGTCCAGTCCATGAACGATGGCGACGTCAAGACCGAAACCTTCAAGGTGCAGGTGGAGATCGAAGGCGGCAAGATCGTCGAGAAGGACATCACCATCACCATCAGGGGCACCAACGACGCCCCGACCTTTACGGATACGGTTACCGGCCTTGAGGGCGACGTGAAGCAGGACGCCTTCGTCGATCCCGACGGAAGCGACGGCGGCGTCCCCGGCGTGGTCTTCACGGGGACCCTCTCCGGCGCGACCGACGTGGACGATCCGGACGGCCAGCTCCGTTTCATGCTGGTCGGCAAGGACGGGAAGCCCGTCACGGAACTCAAGACCGAATACGGCACCATCGTCCTCACCTACGAGACGGCGACGGACGGTTCGATCATCACGCATTACAAGTACACGCTGGACAACGAGAGCACGAAGCTCGACGAAGCCCTGAAAGACCTCCCCGACGGCGGGTTCCTGAAAGACCAAGTGAAGGTCGTGGTGGTCGACCCCCACGGCAAGATTTCCGAGGAGCAGAAGGATCTCACCATCAACATCCATAAGCCCGACAACGAGGGTGGATGGGACGGGGGAGCGGGCCTCATCATCGACGCCGACAAGAGCGATCTCAACGGCGCGGTGGTCGAGGACGGCAGGGATCTGCCGCAAACGCCTGACGTCACGGAAGGCCTGGTCTTCGAAGGCCAGCTCCATGCCAAGTGGGACGGCGAAGGCCACACCGGAACGCCTCCCGACCGCGTCTTCGGCATCGAAGAAAAGGATGAGTTTGGGCACGGAACCGGAAAGCAGATCCAGAGCAGCGCCGCCGACGGTTTCATAACCGCGGAAGGCAAGTACGGCTACCTCGTCGTCGATCCCGTTACCGGGAAGTACACCTATACCCTGTACAACGGCGAAAACGGCAAGCCGGGCAAGGTGCAAGACCTCGCCGAAGGACAGACGGAGAAGGAAGACTTCGACGTCATGCTCAACGGCAAGGAGACGGGTTCCAAGATCACCATCACCATCCACGGCACCAACGACGCACCGGTCATCGACAGCTACCAAAATATGACCATTCAGGAAGGCGCCGATGGGCTGGGCAATCTGACGACCTCAGAAACCCTGAAGGCGCATGACATCGACAGTCTCAAGGGCAAGGACGGCTCGTTTGGATCGGGAACTGAAACCGAGACGCTCAAGTACTACTTCCGCGACGCGGACGGCAACGAAACCAGCACGCTGCAGACCAAGTACGGCACTGTCACGCTGACCTTCGATAAGGACGGCAACTGCACCTACACCTATACGACCGGCAAGGGAACGACCGCGCTGCCCGACCATCTGCCGAAGGGCGAGTCGCTTCCCGATTCGTTCATCATCTATGTGCGTGATGAACACGGCGAGGAGGTCGAGCAGGAAATTACCGTCACCATCAACGGCACCAACCACGGCCCCGAAGTGGTTCCGGGCGAGCACGTCCTGAACGTTGTGGAGGACGTGACCGTCTCGCAGGAAGGCAACCTGAACGATATCATCAAGGATGACGAAGGGCTGAACAACCTGCACTTTTCCATCAACGGCAAGGGAACGGTCGTGGAAGGCGAGTACGGTACGCTGCACATCGATCCGGCTACCGGAAAGTATATCTATACCCTGAACAATGCCGACCCGGAAGTGCAAGGCCTCGACGCCAAGAGCAGCATTAAGGAGACTTTCACGATCACTGTGACGGATAAGCACGGGGAAACGACGACCGTTGATGTTACGGTCAACGTCAAGGGCACCAACGACGCACCCGAGCTCACCCTCGGCAAGGTCCTCTCCGTGCGCGAAGGCGACGCTGACGCCGTTGGTGACACCGCCGTGGGCTTCGACAAGGATATTGCGGATCAGGGGCACCTGACCTACTCCTTCGGTAAGGATGCCGACGGCAAGCCCATTACTGAAATAACCAACGAATACGGTACGTTCACCATCGATCCCAATACAGGTGCATACACGTTCACGCTCGACAACACGTCCGAAACCGTGCTCAAGATGGCGGCGGGCCGTTTGTACGAGACTTCCATCAAGGTGACCGTCACTGACACGTCAGGACTGTCAGATACAAAGGAACTCGTCGTCAATATCGAAGGCACCAACACCGCCCCCGTCATCACGAGCGGCGAGCACGGCGTCATCATCGCCAACCCGGCTCCGCTGCTTGAAGACGGCGGCGTCTCCAAGGTGACCGGACAGGTGACGGCCCGCGAATACGACGAAGGCGACCACGTCGTTGCCTTCAAGTTCGTGAACGACAAGGGCGAGCTTGTCGACTCGCTCACCGGCAAGTACGGCACCATCAGTATCGATAAGGACGGCAACTACACCTACACGTTCAACAACGGGCAGGCGCAGCATCTTGGCGCTGGCGAAATGGCCGCCGAGCACTTCAACGTCGTCGCCGTCGACACCTACGGAGCGCAGACCACGACGCCTTCCGACCTGCAGATCCAGATTCAGGGCACCAACGACGCCCCTGTGATCACCAGCCCTACCCCTGTGCTCAACCTGACGGAACTGGCCAGCGGGCAGGCCGAAATAACCGGTACCATCACGTTCAACGATGCGGACAAGAAGGCCGACGGAACCTTCTATGACACGCATACCTTCTCGGTCAGGCCCGCCGGAGCCGCCGAGACGGAAAACGGTGCATCAGCCGAAGGCAAGTACGGTACGCTGACCATCGATGAACACGGCAACTACAAGTACACCCTGACCAGCGACGCGCTCGGAGAGGGAGACAAGTACGCAGAAACGTTCACGGTCACCGTGGACGACGGCAACGGCGGGAAGGCCACCCAGACCATCACCGTCAATCTCACCGGCACCAACGACGCCCCGGTGATTACGGAGTCGCACACCGACAACGGCACCACGGGGTCCTTCATCTTCACCGATGCCGATGTAAAGGCCGATGGTTCCTTCTACGATACGCATTCCTTCGCCATCAGCGTCGACGGCAAGGCACACGGCGTAACGCTGGATTCCACCGGCACGCACGGCACCGTCACCATCGACGGCCTGGGTACGTTCGAGCTGACGCAAGGCGACGGCGGCAACTGGCACTACGCCTTCACCGCCAGCCCAGAGGCCATAGCCGGGGCCGCTCTGGGAAGCCTCGTGACGCATGACTTCCAGATCATCGTCAATGACGGCCACGCCACGGCGATGACCCCGGCAGGCGAAGATTCCCTGTCTGTGAGCTTCATGGGCACGGGTACTCCCCCTGCGGACATGGATCTGGGCAACCTGACGCCGGGCATGGCCCACAGCGATCATCTGCCCGGAATGGATGCGGACGGGCACCAGCTCGCCTACGCCTTCGACAAGGCCGTGGACGGCAACATCCAGGGAGAATTCGGGAGCCTGCATTTCGATGCGGAAACCGGACAGTACACCTACGCTCTGGACACCTCGGAGGACGGCCTCCACAAGCTGGCGCAGGCACAAGCCGACGGTTCCGACCTGAAGGAATCCTTCGGATATACCGTAAGCGGCCATGAGGGGCATTCCAACGGCTCGCTGGAAATCAACCTGACGGATCTGCACACGCAGCTCGGCCACGCCGGAGCCGATACGCTCGGCGACCAGACAGCGGCGCATTCACAGGTGATCTTCGGCGAAGGCGGCGACGACGTCATCCACGGCGGCGCGGGCAACGATTGGCTATTCGGCGGCGAAGGGGACGATCAGATCTTCGGCGGCACGGGCGACGACATCCTGTACGGCGGCGCGGGCAACGATTACCTCGACGGCGGGACGGGCCACAACTCGCTCTACGGCGGAGCCGGAAACGATATCCTCGTCTACAACCAGGGCATGGCCCATGCCAGCGGCGGTGAAGGCATCGACTTCCTCGTCGGAGCCGACAGGGACACGCTGGACAGCCTGTTCGCCAACCAGGACAACAATCCCATCCAGAGCGATATCGAAGTGCTCATCACGTCCAAGCCGGACAGCCTGAGCCTTACGAATCTGGATGATCTGAAGAGCATCGGCATCTCCATAGAGGGCGATAAGCTCCACCTCTCCGGGGATTGGACACCGACGGCTACCGGAGGAGAGGAACACGGAATCAGCCTCGGCAATTACGCCGAGTTCACCCATCACAGCGACCACGGAGACATTACGATCCTCGTGCAGTCCGGTACGCCGGCCACTGACGACCTGGCGCAGCAGATCGTCCAGAACACGCTGAACCACGGACAAGGCTGATCCTGAAACGCAGCCGGAAGCCTTCCAGCTGCACCAAACACCTTATCCATCAATCCTGAAACAAAGGGTCCCGTCCCGGCGCTTTTGCCGGGACGGGACCCTTTTCTCAAACATCGCCGACCCGCTTTACCCAACCTTCACAGCAACAAAAAGCGGGGAAATCGCATCCCGCCCTATCGGCAACAATCCGTTTGGGGAAGCCGCGAGAGTCTGGCCAGCCCACTCCCTCTATGCACACGGGGCAATCGCCACTTGGCGCTCTCCCCCTTCCCTGCCCACGGAGGATGGGCATATCCACGGCCCCGAGTGAAGCCGCAGCCCACGCTCTTCGCCTAGACTTCTTTAAAAAAAGCCATTGATCCCAATCGAATCAATGGATTGCCTGTCTGCGTCGGGGCAGAAAAAAGGGCATAGGCGGGGTGACGGGACGCGACGGCGTTGTGCGCCGGGGACGCGGAGCTTCAAATGATCCGGTGACGACCACGGTCCGCTCCTCTTCTTCGAGTTCCTGCTGGCAAGCCACGCAGTACCGTACCGAAGGCGACGCCAAGAGCCGCAGGAGCGGTATGGGCTCCCCACACGCCTCACAGACACCGTAATCCATGACCTCGATACGCCGCAGGGCGTTCTCCAGATCCCGGATACGCTCGACGCGCCGGGCGGTCAGCCGCTCATCCACCGCACGCTCGCTCAGACGCGAGGCCAATTCGTTTTCATCGGGACATTTGAGAGAAATCTCCGGAGACATCCGGGGCGACCGCAACGCCGAAAGTTCCCGTTCCATCATCCATCGCAATGCAGCCAATTGAGAGGTGTTCATACCGTTCCTCACTTGCGGGGGTTGTTCCGTGGATTCGGATGTATCCCCCACAACGCGACGGCTTCATGACGCCCCTATGGCTTTTTTGTGCAACACATGAAAACTTTTGGAACGGATGGCGGAATGTTCCTGTCCTGCGCTCTGCGCATAGGCATCGCGCAAAACGGCCACAAGGCCCTCAACCGTCCGAAGAAGTCAGCATTTCCCGCAGATCCGCAACGCTTGCCGCCAGCCGCGTGGCACCGGCCTCCACGAGTTCCTCCCGTGATCCGTAGCCGTACAGCACACCTATGTCCGCAAGCCCGGCCTCACGCGCACCCGTGATGTCATACTTTCGATCGCCCACCATGACCGCACTCGACGGGGTTATGCCCCGCTCCCGCATGGCATAGCGGATCACGTCGATTTTAGAGGAACGTTTCCCCTCCATATCCGCGCCGTATACACCCTCCAGCGACCCCGCAAACCCGAAATGCTCCGCGATGCGCTTGGCGAATACCTCCGGTTTCGAGGTCGCCACGATGAGCTGCCCGCCCGCAGCGCGCAAGACTTCAAGCATTTCAGGCACCCCCGGATACGGAGCGTTCTCGAAAATCCCCTTATCGCGGAAATACACGCGGTAGGTGTCCACGGCGCGTTTCGCATCCGCGTCGCTCATTCCCATCGTGCCCCGGAACGAGTCGTACAGCGGCGGCCCGATGAACGACCGCAGCGTCGCCGGTTCCGCTTCCATCCCGAAACTCCGCAGCGCATACCGCACCGAATTGACGATCCCCGGCTCCGAGTCCGTCAGCGTCCCGTCCAGATCAAAGAGTATTGTTTTGTATTGCATGGCTCGCTTGTACGTCCCCCCAGGCCTTTGCGCAACCTTGGTCAGGGCAGGGATGATGCCTCCGGCGGCAAGGGCTGCCGCCCCTTGACCCTGCCCGGGGGGCAAGCGCCCCCCGGACCCCGGCAAGTGTGATCCGTTTCCTTCCGCACTTCGTTTGGAAGGAAACAGATCACCTCTGCCTGCATCAGGTGGTTACCTGCAAAAATGTTCTTTATTTTCAATAAATACTATGAAATACAAAAACATAATTATCGTTCCGAGCAATCCGCGCCGTATCAGAAGCTTCTCTCCCCAAAATGCAGCCCATTCCCCCGCTTGAGATGAGGGATTCGATAAGGTCGAAAGTCTTGGGAAGAGGAGGGGTGGGTTTGGGAGGGGGAGGAGAAACCTTTCTGTAGAAAGGTTTCTCCTCCCTCCAATTTCCTCTACCCGCCCTGCCCTCTTCTCCTACAGCTTCAAACGCTTCGCCACACACTCCGGCAGGGCGCGGTACAACGCGAGAAGGGGCCGCCACCAGCCGGGAGTATAAAGCACGTCCCGGCCTGTGCGGACGGCACGGAGAATGTCACGGGCGACGCGCTCGGGCGAAGCTACGATGCAGGAGGGAAGACACCGCCCGGCAATCATTCCGGTGGCGACGTACCCCGGTTTGACCGTCAGGACGCGAACCCCGGAATTCCAAAGCCGCGCCCGCAGGCCGGAAAGAAACGCCGTGAAGCCCGCCTTGGCCGAACCGTAGGCGTAGTTCGAAGCCCGCCCGCGATCCCCCGCCACCGAGCTCAACCCGATGATCAGGCCGGACCCGCGTGCTTCGAAAGCCTCCGCAGCCTGCAGAAGCACGGGAACCAACCCAGTGAAATTGCACTCCATTACCCGGAGTGCCGCCTTGGGGTCCCGGCACGCGCAATCCTGATCCCCGAGCAACCCCACCGCGCACAACACCGCATCCGGGCAGGACGGCAAAAGCCCCCACAAAGCGGAACGCGAAGACGGATCAAGCGCGTCGAACGGAAAGACCGACGCTCCACCGCAGTCATCCGCAACTTCCTGAAGACGCTGGATATCCCTTCCTGCAAGCTGCAATGTCCAACCGGAACCCGCAAACGCCCGGGCTGTAGCACGGGCTATGCCAGAGGTCGCCCCCAACACGAGTATCGTCGGCATATGGCCTCACATATCAATGATTACAGTATATTAAAAAACATACGGCTTAAATGGAGGATTGATAACTTCTCATTGTCAATCCAATCTGATTTATCCGTTTGTATCTGAACAGCAGGGAGTGGTAAACGTACATTCAACGAACAACAACTCTTCTTTGGAGGTTCATCATGGATATGCAGTCCAAGCTCATTCTCCTCACGGTCGCCTTCCTTCTCGTCGGTCTGGTTCGTGGTTATTGTGCCATGAAGGAAATGTAAAAACTTTCACAAACAAATAGTACGGAGAACAGACATGCTTGCCCAGTCCTCCTTGCTTATTTTCAACGTCGCATTGATTCTTACTTGCAGTCTCCTTCACGCCATAAAAGAAATGTAAAAGAAAATATCAACCAGACAGAAGGAACGCCGCTATGTTCGCACAGTCAGCCATCGTCATGCTCACCGTCGCTGTATTGCTTTCATGCAGCCTCTACAAAACCATGCGCGATATGTAAGGCAAGACAACAATACACCGCAATCCGCCCAGGAGGCCCATTATGATCGCTCAGTCCGCCCTTGTTCTTCTCGTCACGGCCGTCATTCTTGCCTGTTCCGTCATTCGCTCCGTGCGGGACAACTAACCGTTAAAGGAATCGCCCATGTTCAACCAGTCTCTTTTCGTCCTCCTTGTTACAACCCTCTTCTTCGCGTGTAACGTCGCCCGTGCCATCCAGACCAACTAACACCCGGAGTTATCATGAACATGCAGTCCCTCTTTACCCTGCTCCCCTTCATCGTTCTGGTCATAGGCATCACCCGCGTCTACTGCACCATTAAGGAGATCTAATGTATCGAACGACAAAAACGCTACTGCGGCACTAGAAGGCTGTCCGAAAGGACGGCCTTTTTTTATGCCGTTTCGTGTGGCGGGGACTCAGGAATTCTTTTCCCATTTTGTGATGTATATCACAGATAAACCAATGCTCTCGATGAGATACTGAACAGTTTCGTTTATTGAACCGATACGATTTATCCGTTTGTTTTCCGGATTGGGATGATGCTAGACAGACAATACAAAGTCCGCACTTCATCCATAAACCGCGAGGAGTTCCCCCATGCAGTCGGAAAAAGCCATTGGAAACGGATACCATCTGCAGCTCATGAACGGCGTCCTGTTTGTCATCTTGTTCGCCAGCGCCGCCTATCAGCTTTCGCAGTGGCATTACATTTCTCTTTTGGGCATCAGTCCGCTCATCGTGGGCATCGTGCTCGGCATGATTTACGGCAATACGCTCCGGCTGCATCTTCCGGTCTACTGGTTGCCCGGCATCTTGTTCTCTTCCAAAGTATTGCTGCGCGTCGCCATTGTCCTCTACGGTTTCCGCCTCACCTTTCAGGATCTCCTGCTCGTCGGTTTCAACGGGCTGGCGATCAGTTCCATCATGCTGACAAGCACGTTTATCGGCGGAACCTGGCTCGGGATCAAGGTCTTCGGCCTGCCCCGCCGCCTTGCCCTGCTCACCGCCGCCGGGAGCTCCGTTTGCGGGGCCGCCGCCGTACTCGCCACCGAACCCGTGGTTAAGGGCGAATCCTACGAAAGCAGCATCGCCGTGGGCACGGTCGTGGTTTTCGGCACCATCGCCATGTTCGTCTATCCCTTCCTGTACAGCCACGGTTTCCTCGACATGAGCGAAAAGGCTTATGGCATGTTCGTTGGCGGAACCCTGCATGAGGTCGCGCACGCCGTAGCCGCCGGACAGGCCATTTCCATTGATGCGGGCAACACCGCCGTCATCGTCAAGATGCTCCGCGTGATCATGATCGCTCCCCTGCTCATCTGCCTCGGCTTCTGGCTGAACCGCTTCCCCGAAAAGGCGGAAGAGGAAAGCCGCGTGCCCTCCTACGGCTCCTACAATTTCAGCAGTTTCCCGTGGTTCGCCGTCCTGTTCATCGCGTGCATCGGCATCAACTCGCTCGGCATCATCCCCAAGCAGGCCGTCAGCGTCATCAATTCGCTGGATATCTTCATGCTCACCATGGCCATGTGCGCCCTCGGCATGGAAACCAGCCTCGAAAAGGTCCGCATGGTCGGCCCCAAGCCTTTCCTCCTCGCGGGCGTGCTCGCCCTGTGGCTCATCGGCGGCGGCTATTTTGTGACCCGGTTCATCCTCTCCCTCAACTTCTAGCGCAACGGCAAAGTCTGCTTTGGGGGAGCGTTCATTGGAACGTTTTCCCATCCCCTTTTCAGAACCTTTGCGGCCCCCTCTTCCCGAAGAGTTTTCCATAAAAGACAGGAATGCCCCTCCTGTCTTTTTTCTTTGCCGCGCGGAGCCTGAATTTCCGTACCGGGACGGGACCGAATCAAACGAAGGGGGGGCGCCGGCAGCGTTCACAAAAGAACGTGCAACAAATGTTGTCCGGGCAACATGCGACGGCACACTCTCGCCGCTTGACGAAAAACAAATGTGATTTAATGATGTTGCATGAACATGTTCCTGAATGAAGCATGAGGGGGCATATACGGGGTTCTTTCAAGGAGAGGCCCAAACACTCCTCAACAGCGTAACCCTGCCGAAAAAGGCATGGGAAAAAAGAAACATCTTCCATATGTTGCGTTGCAATGCGGTTGCCGTCTCATAACGAATCCGTTACCACGGAAGAATGGCGTTGCGGTTTGCCGCAGACAACCGACAGCAGACAGGAGGGGTTCATGACGCTTCGGTATCTGGAAATTTTTTTGGCCTTGGCGAGGACGCCGAACATGCGGGACGCCGCGGCCAAACTGTTCATATCACAAGCGGCGGTCTCCAGCGCGCTCCGGGATTTCGAAGCTGAACTGGGGGTTTCGCTGTTCGATCGCATGGGCCGGGGCATCCGGCTCAATGACAAGGGGCGGCTGCTTGAAGAACGGCTGGCCCCGCTGTATAACCAGCTCAAGAATGTACTCGCGCTGGTGGCGAGTGACGAACTGGCGGGCAAGATCCGCATCGGCGCGTCCACTACGCTGTCCGATTTCGTGCTGCCGCAAGTCCTGTACAATTTCAAGATGCGGCACCATCAGGTCGAAATCGAATGTGAGTCGGGGAATACGGCGGATATCGTGCGCCATGTGGAACACGGCCTGCTTGACGTCGGGTTCGTGGAAGGGGACGTCCACAACCTCGCCGTGGAAATCACCCCCCTCGCCAAGGAATCCCTCGTGATCGTCACTGCGGACAAGGCATTGGCCGAGGCCGGGCCATATCCCATCGAAGCGCTGCTCGACCGCCATTGGCTGTTGCGCGAACCGGGATCGGGAACGCGGGAAACCTTTCTGCGCCAGCTCACCCCGCGCGGCCTGCGCCCACAGATCCTTCTCGAATTCGAGCACAACGACTCCATCAAGCAGGTTCTCCACAATCCGGGTATGCTCTCCTGCCTCTCCCCGCGCATCGTGCAGCGGGAAGTCCGCGCCGGTGAACTGTTCATCGTCGGCGTGAGCAACGCCCAGTTCGACCGCACCATCTATCGCGTCGAGCACAAGGCCCTCCCCTTTTCCAGCCTCAGGGAGGCGCTCTCCAAAGAAGTGGAATCCTGTCTTGAGGAAGAGGAACGCCTGTGCCATCTCGTCCTGAAAACCGGCGAGCCTCTTCCGGAACATGAAAAAGAAAGGGCGGCACCCCGAAAGGCGGCACAACACGCTCAAGCGTGAAGATTTTTCAGGCACCCCCTGTATGTTTTATTCAGTATATGAATGTGATATAAGAAATATTTTCCTGCTTTAATCGTAAATACCATGTGCCGCCGGATTCCCTCAGCTTTCTTTTCTGCTATACCGAAACTGCTTTTTTATTTTTTACCGATTAGCAACATAATGGGCTTCATCATCAGGATGAGGCCCATTTTTATGGTATTTCCTCTGCCTGGGGCGGAGCGCCAGAGCTGTATACGAATAGGCTAACGTTTTTTCCATTTTCAACTAAAATGGAGCAGACACCCGGATTGGGCACAGGAAAATCTGGACAAAAACAATGGACAGACGTTATCTTGACAGAAGATACGTTTCTAAAAATCACTTGTCGATAGGGGGATAGACCACAAAAAAGTTTTCGTGCCCTGAATGCTTTTTTTGAATTCCCCGAAAGGATACACATGTCGCTTACAACCCGGATGCTCGCTCCCATTGCCCTGATTATGAGCATCGCTTTGGCGTTCGTGGCCGGGAGCGCCTACGACAACGCCAAAAAAATTGTTTCATCCAACATCGTCACCATCGAAGCCACTGTGGTGGAAGCGGTCAGCCGTGAAATAGCGTTCATGCTCGAATCCACCCGCAACTACATGCGTCTTTCCGCACAGCGGCAGATCGTCAAGCAATACGCCGAATGGCTCCTCACTCAAAAAAAAACAGACCGCAGCGCACCGGAGCAAAAGATCTTCCTTGAGCAGATCAACCAAAGCGTCGCTATCTATAATTACGTGGACTCCCTTATTTTTCTCAACAAACAGGGGACGGTCGAGGCCTCCACGGAAAACATGGGCGAAGGGCAGAATCGCTCCGACAGGGAGTACTACCGTGAGGCCATGCTCGGCAAAAGTTCCGTGCAGGGACCGCTCATCACGCGTACCAAAGGGTATTACGCCTTTTTCCTCGGCGAACCCGTCTTTGTGAACGGCGAAGTCTCGGGGGTGCTCGTCGGGGCCATCAACATGGACTACATCGCTTCCCATACCATCGATCCGGTGACCATGCACGGGAAAGGGATCGTCTATGTCGTCGATCCCAATGGGCAAATCATCCTCCACCCCGACAGGCAGAAAATGATCGGCAATGCCATGATCGAACAGGCCATACTCGAAGCCATATCCGACGGTGGATCCGGATCCTTCGAAAACGAACGCGACGGCATGACCTATTACAGCACCTTCAATACGCTGCCCAACGGCTGGACCGTCATAGCCACCGTCTCCCGCGATTTCATGATGTCCGACGTCCAGCTCATGCGCGACCGCACGGCCGCCGTGGCTCTTGCCGCCGTGTGCATTGCGCTGTTCTTTATGTTCCTTGTCGTCTGCCGCGTGGTCGCGGCCATGCGCAAGGGAGTCCATTTTGCGGAAAGCGTGGCGGAGGGCAATCTCGACCAGACCTTCAATATCCGCAGGAGCGATGAACTCGGCGCACTGGCTTCGGCTCTCAATACGATGGTCGGGAAACTCAAGAACAGCTTCGAAATAGCTAACCGTCAGACCCGCGAGGCCGAAGAAGCCCGTGCACGGGCCACCAGCACCTACCGGGAACTGCAAGCGCTCATCGACAGCGTGGACGGCGGCGTGGCCCGTTTCGCACTCGACGACTCGTTCCGCGTCATCTGGGCGAACGCCGGATTTTATGCCCTTTCAGGCCGTACACGGGAAGGCTACGCCCGCGATGTTGGGAACCGCGGGATCAACGTCGTCCATCCTGAAGATGGGTTGACCATGCTCAAAACCTTCCGCGAACACGCCCAGAAAAATGATTCCCTCAAGGCGGAATACCGCATTCTGCGCAAGGACGGCGGGACGTCATGGATCTACCTGCGGGCCAAACGTGTTGGCGAGTGGGAGGGGTACCCTCTCTTTCAGGGTGTCTTTATAGATATCACCCAGCAAAAGAATATCATCCGCGCTCTTGAAATGGAACAGCAACGGTATAACGTCATCACCGAAATCACAGAAGAAATCCTCTTTGAACAGGATATCGCCACCGATACCCTTACCTTTTCGTCGAACTTTGAAAAACTGTTCAACCGCCCGCGCAGCATTGAACATTACCTGCGTGACAAGCACTTCCTGGAGGTTGTCCATCCTGACGATCTTCATCTGCTCCCCAATACGAAGAGCACCGAGCGCTCGGAGGACGACTTTATGCGGTTCGACGCTCGGTTGTTGACTGCGGAAAACATATACCAATGGTTTACAGTCTGTTTCAAAATCCTGCGCGATAACGCCGGCAAGCCCACCAAGTTCATCGGCAGGTTATCAAACATCAACGAAAAAAAGCTTGAAGAAGACCGCCTGCGCCGAGAAGCACAGACGGACATGCTCACCGGCCTTTACAATAAAATGACTTTTAAGCAGCTTGCCGAGGATATGCTCTCCGAGGGCACTCATGCCCTGATCATCGTGGACATCGACGACTTTAAAAATGTGAACGATACGTACGGCCACCTGTTCGGGGACGAGGTAATCCTCACCGTCGCCTCAGCGGTGCGTGACGGGTTCCGTTCCTCGGACATCACCGGACGCATCGGCGGAGACGAATTCGCTGTCTTTGCCCGCGACGCCCTGGACGAGAGTGTCATCCGAAATCGTTGCCGCCAGATCACTGCCCGTCTTGCCGAGATCGACTACCCCAATGGCTACCGCATTTCGGTCAGTATGGGTATCAGTTTCTATCCTCGGCACGGTAAAGACTACCCCACCCTCTTCTCCCACGCCGACGCAGCCCTTTATCATCTCAAAAAACACCGTGGTAAAGGCGGGTATGCCGTATACGGCGAATAACGGACAGGGCCGGAAAAAACACCAAGGCGAGGAAACATACGCTTCCTCGCCTTTTTTAGCTTCCCTGCGGAGAGATATCTCTGGAAACTCGACATCACAAAGAAGTGCTTTTCTAGACCGCATTAATGGAACCTCCGCCTCTGAACGTTTCGCCTCTCTTTACCCCAGTGGGTCTACTGTCCGTCTCCTAGGGGAATGACCTTCAATGTACGATGCGCAAGCCTCCTATTCCGGGGGGAGGCCTATACTATGCCCTGAAAGCAGTTCAACCTCCAATGCGTAGAAGGATGTACAGCAAAGGACGTTCATATTTTACTCTAAAGTAACATATTTTTTCCAAATACAAATATCCTCCCCAAACTAACAATCCGTTTCTCTGCTCTAGAAAAAATGGGCTGAACCAAAATGAGAAAATTCCATTTTTCTCTATTCGTCATAATGCCCACTTTCGGCAAAACGGTTTCTTCTATACGGTTAAATGCCCACCTTTTCTCGGTCAATCCCCCACCGAAATACGGCATAATGCCCACCGCTGATACCGCAAAACCCTTGAGCAGCAATAGCCAGAAGCCCCCTATAAGGAGTTCAGTATTCCAAAGGAGTTCAATAAGAGCATGTTTTCTCCCACAGTAAAAAGCCAAAAAGCCCTTAAAGAAAAAAACGCAGAGAGAGAGAGAGAGAGAGAGAGAGAGAGAGAGAGAGAGAGAGAGAGAGAGAGAGAGAGA
>NZ_JH114233.1:156485-170696 GCF_000224655.1 Bilophila sp. 4_1_30 | reverse complement strand
GAGAGAGAGAGAGAGATTGGGGGGGAAATTCCTCAGGTAAATGACTCCTCATGAGAAACAACACTACCGTCAACAGACAGTGCCTGTTGACGGTAGTGTTGTTGACTGCTCATAACAGCTTGTTAAGTTTTGGAGATTTAGGTCTTGTAACAAACAATCAGAAGCTGTTCGTATTAGTCAGTAGCTGTCATTAGCTGTTTTGATAAAAGATGATGCCCTAATGGACAGTCATGGATGGGATGCCTGCGTAGATGACGGACATCGTGTTGCTTCCGGTAAGAAAAAGAAAGGGGAAAAGAGTTACTTGAAGCGGGTACGGGCTTCAGCGAGTTCGCGTTCCTCGTCGGCTTGTTGGCGAAGACGCAGAACTTCAGGGTCTACATAGCCTTCTGGACGAGGATAGTGCCCTTGCCGCTGCATGGTGCGGAGCCACGCGGTGACGTGTTCAGGCCCTGATGCGACGCCATTGGCAAGTTCCCAATCAAGATAACGCAGACACCGCGATACGTTTTCCGGTTCCCATCCCTGCAGCTGATAGGCACGCTTCAGTTGTGCCAGATGGGCTGGTCCGAAACCGGCATTCGCTGCGAAGGGCCACAAAATAGCGATAAGATCCCCATCCGTATTCCATATACACGTGTCATCAAGTGATAAAGAGGGGGGGATCTCAGTTTTCATGACTGTCTGTGGCTGCTGTTGATAGAGCGTTGACTGTCTAGTACGTGAAGAAGCAGTCATTGTCGGTAATGGATTGTCATTAATAAATTCAACACACACACCATGAGCATCCCCCGTGCGAACTTGCGTAGTACAGATGACGCCCTCACGTACAAGGCGGCTGATGGTGTTACGGACGGTGCCGTAGGAAAGCCCGATAGCCGGAGCAAGACGTTTTAGGTTAACGACGACCTGGGGGGATTGCTGCCTCAGTGCAGTGAGTGCATCTAAAAGTATCTGGCGGGCTCCGCCAAGATGGGCGTCTTGAAGGGTGGCCGCAATGATAGACGGCGAGATGCCATGTTGTACTGTTATATCCCGTTCTTGTTGAACTTTTCTAGAGTCAGTAGGTTGTTTATGGTCATTCGCCACTATAGTGACGGCTTGTGACAATTTGAAACCATCATCTTGCAACGGAGAGTGTGCGACGGTGGATTGAGGAGGGGTAACAGTCCTAGATTGAAAAGAATCTCTTGGAAGAAGAGTCTCTCCGCTAGAACAAGGGGACACCGTTATTGCACTTGAATAAGTTTGATAGTCAGTGACTGTTTGTGACTGGCTATAAGATAGCTGTGAATATATTGAGCGGTTGGCTACATTCGGTGACTTTTTTACTTCATCAGAACTGGGGGTAGTGGCTTTGTAATTATGTTTTGGTACAGGACTGTCATTGACAGTTGCCATCCTGTCGTCAAACATCGAGGACTGTTGGTGACAGTTTGTGTCTATATGGATTGTTTTTGGAGGAATAGCGGTGAATGACTGCTTTTTGCTGTTTATTTCTGTTAATTCCTGTATATAACTATCATCAGCTGTCATTGACGGTTTTTTATCGTAATCCAGACCGGCTTGAGCTGCTTGTACGGGGATATCAGACGGCTCACCCTGAATATCTGAGAGAGTGTACGCAGAACCTGCCTCTGGTGCACAAACAGCGTTTGGAGCCTCTGCCGAAAGTGATTCAGAAGAAGGCCCCTGAGAAGGTTCTGTTTTCTCTCCACCAGTAAGTAGAGTAGAAAGGTCTACCTGAGGAGTTCCCTCCACATGTTCCCTTTCAGGGGATTCTGCAGGTATCTCAGGAGTGTCTACTACTTTCTGTTCGGCCGTGGCCTCTTGAAGAGTCTGTAAGCCATCGGTTACAGAACAAGTAGGGGCTACAGGTGCAGCAATATCTTCGGATTGTTCGATTGTGACGGTCGACTCTTCACAATATGGTAAATCTGTTGGAGAAACGTCAACGCCAATGGTTGCATCAGAACTTGGCTCTGGCGTTAAGGTCTCTTTTTTAGCAATGGGGGGCTCTACTGCTGAGGATTCAACCGTAACTTCTGCATCTTCGGACATGGCATCTACGGCCTCATCAGATTGCTGGGCAGATTGATGCTTCGGCGGCTGACTCATTTTACGCATCTTAGCAGCCGCTTCTCGAAGGTCGGCACCGAGAGCGAAGGTAAAGTCCGGCATGCTTGATTTCTTAGCCATGTCAGTTCCTTACGGAAGGAAGAGGATAAAGTGGACGGAGAGGAAGAGAGCCTTTTCTTGTCGAGAGGATATTTTTACTTATAGGCAACATGTGCGGGGGACAATAGAATTTGGCTCATACGTGTACACTTTGTTTCTTCCGGGAAAGAATTGAATGTTACCAATGGTAAACTTGTAATCCGAAAAAGAGGAATATAAAACTACAGGACAAGCATCTTTTATTCTATGCCCATCTTTGAATAATCATGCGTTCTTGGGATCAAGACGGGCTTCCATTTCCTGTGCCAACTCACGATAGCTGCGGCAGGAAGAACAACCGTCATCATAGTCACAGACCGCAAGGTTACTCATAACAGCTTTATTTAGTGTAGTATTTCTGGGGATAGTCGTACGGAAGACCATTTCTTCGCCGAAGGTCCCTATTGCCACATTACGGATGGTTTTCGCGGCGTTATTGCGGCCATCGTACATGGTCAGCAGTACGCCCATGATCGCAAGATTCGATTCGGTGTCAGCGCGCAGGGTTTCCGCGACTTTGATAAGATGGCTTACGCCGGAAAGGGCATAAGTGTCCTCAACCCCAACCGGAATGATGATATAGTCCGTAATGATAAGCGCATTGGTCAGGAGCGCACCCTCAATGGTGGGCGGGCAATCCAGCAGAATGTAATCGTAGGTGTTCAAAGCTGCCTTATCGAGGGCTTGCCGGAAACCGAAAAAGCGCTTGATGGAATTGGAAAGCGTGCTTACCGTGGCGTATACATTCAGATTGGCAGGGATCAGATCCAACCCTTCGTATTTGGAAGGCACGGCCGCTGCCGAAAACGAGAGCCCGGTAAAGAGGTTTGCCACTGTGCGGGGTTGTTCGTATGGGGATACGGTTCCGAGGGTCAGCGACGCGTTTCCCTGAGGATCACAGTCCACAACAAGCACACGGCGTTTGCGTTTAGCGAGGCAATACGCTACGTTAACAGTGCTCGCGGTCTTGCCTACGCCACCTTTGTGGTTTGCAAAAGCAATGACTTTCGCTGCCATGAGATCCTCCAATTTGCGTGTGATGTGTCGAATTTTTTGCATGATACTCAAAAAAAGTCAATGATCATCCTCAATAAAAGCGGTAAATGGATGCGGGCAATACTCGCCATCAGTGTTTTTTAGAGTCGGAAATGGACGGCTGGGCCGAGGGAAGAAAGGCCTTTTGCGGAGTTTGACACCTTTTTCTTCTATGGATGCGTGCCCGGCACCTCCGGGGTTCAGCACTTTCCGGCAGCTCTTGCGCCGTCCGGATGGCAAGCTGGCGCTCTAATGCGGAATGTTGCCATGACCAATAAGATGAAATCCGTGGGTGAAGCGTTGCAAGGTTTTCTTGAGACGGCTGTCCCCTCCCCTCTTTCTGCTGAGGAGCGGGAACGCCTGAGGCTGTATAATCCTACGCTTGCCACACAGATCGATGCGCTCGACTGGAAGGATGTTCCGTCGTTTATCGTTGCGATCATTGAAGAGTGGCGTAGAAGCGGAAGCCCTTCATCCAAAGCTTGTCGTGCGCTTGCCGCGCCTGAGGAGCGGAAACGGCCCTCGCCTGTGAGCCTTGAGGAGCTTGCTCGTGAACAGGCGCGAGAGGTGGCGTGCGAGGTCGTCAGGACGGCTTCTCCAAAGCCTGTCCCTGCGCCTAGCCCGGTTGAGAGCGTCCCCGCCGCAGTACCCCTGCCAGCTCCTAAGGAGGAACGCCCTTCACTTTGGTGTGGCTATCCAACCAGTATTGCACGCGTTTCGCCGTTTTTTCCGATGAATAACCTTGAAAAGGGACGCCGGGACGCGCTCATGCGTGATCCCGATATTACATCGCGTGAAAAAGGCAGCATCGCGGCATCTGGGGCCTTCTTTTTTAAAGAACGTATTTCTTCGGGGCCGTGGGGAGATATCCTTTATACAGGGCCGAAACTCAGTGTTGAGGAAGAGGACGTGCTGATGGCTCTGCTGGCGATCATTGAATCCGGGGCGGAAGGGGCCGAGGCTCGTCATGTTCGTTCGACAGGAGCGCTTCCTGTGAAGGATACGGAAGAAGGTTTTGTGCCCGTCGCCCCGGATCTTCCCGAGGCGCCGTATGTTTCTGGCGGCGTGGAGGCTTTTCCGGAACCTGTGCGTTCGGCATTCCCGGAGAGCGGTACGGGAAAATTCACGTATCGTGGCCCGTTGCTGCCGATTCTGCGTCTGATGGGGCATAAGAGGCCGGGAAAGAACCATTATACGCGCTTGGTAACGGGGCTTACATGCCTCGCGCACGGGACTATAGAATTGGTGGTGCGAGAAAGGGGGCAGGAGACGTTTTACGACCTTACGCACATTATCTCGAATTTGCGCCTGCGTGGAAAAAATGATGCGGAACGGGATATTTCAGTAACGATCAGCCCGTTCTTCCGGGAAATGTACGTGGCCAATCGGCTCACTTGGATTGACGTGGCCAAACGTTTCCAGATCAGGGGAAGCATTGCGAAGGCTATGTATCGCTTCTGCCAGTCGCATAGGGAAAATCCGGTTTTTCGGGGAGATATCCGCACGCTGGCATTGGCGCTGAATATGGATCTGCGTTCGCCGTTAAAGGAAACACGCCGACAGATTCGGGACGCTATCGCGGAACTGGCGGAAAAGAAGGTGCTGGAGAAAACCAGTATTCTGACAAAGGGGAATATCGTGATCCTCAACCGTACAGCTGAAGCCCTCCCGTCCCGGAGGCGAGGGCGCAGGAAAGAGGACTAGACAAGCGAGGCCGTGTTAAACGGCCTTTTTTATGCGCCACTCTGGCCTACGCGCAAGAGTGGCTGCGTAGTCCTTACTGACGTTCTATCATTATAATATATGCTCCCCTACGTTTTCCCTTTTGGCAGTGATGGGATATCTCTCCCGCCAGTGGACGTTTGAACGTTTTGTGTATTAATGAAATATACAATATTTTTCAGTATCTTAAATATATTTAGTGGGCATATTGCCGTATTGGTGCCCCCTAATGCTCTTCCATCCTCTCTTCTGAAAAGCCATGTGACAACTGATGCATGTCATAATCCGTCATGAACTCACCTTAGCTGTCATCATCGATAACATGCTGTTTTCGTTGACACCTGAAACAACGTGTCAGAATTTTCCCGTCTAAGCTATCGGTGGGCTTAGGAGAATCAAACATAAGAGAGTATGATTCTTTTTGATTATATTAACTTATTATTTCAATATGTTAATATGAAATAGCGAGTATTTTGCCGTGTTGTTTTGGATGGCAAAAGTTTATGGCCTCCGCTTTGAGATGACACCTCTCTACCGTATTTCAGCGGTTGTCATTGATGCAAATAAAGCTTGTTATTTTACCATAGTATAGTTTATTCGTGACCATTTTGCCGTGTTGTTTTTTGTATGTCTGACAGTGCCAGTCCGGAGCTATCATTGTCAGTCATCCACTGCTGTTTGCAGATGTTGTCTGGCGGTAACAGGTAATGATGACCAGAAACAGTTTATCCAAAGAAATCGACGGAGAAACGCACTGGATGGATATCTGTTGAAAGTTGTCAGTGACAGCCGTTGACTGATAAAAATGACTGTGGAAACAGTATATTCAAGAAAAGTCACTCTCAAAGAGGATGTTTTTAGCTCTTATCAGAAATGGTATGGGATGAGAGTGCTTGAAGAGCACCAGCGTACAAGAAGCTCGACGCACACAGTAGCGGAAGATTCCGCACGTCAAGGATTACGGCAAGACAGCCTCATCCGGTGGCAGGGCGGCATGGAAGAGGAGAGCCGTTTGAGGTGGCCATGCTACCGTAAAAACCTCATGATGGGGAAAAAGTATCGCCCCGGTTCGGCGGTCGAACCGGGGCGTAAGGAGGAGGTTGGGGCGGAGAGGTCGAGAGGGCTCCGGCCCGTTGTGCTCGCAAGGAAACGAGCATTTCGAAGGAAGACTTTCTTAGCGCTTACAGAGCTTCAATGACAGCCTTGGTCCATTCCTGGATTTCCGGCTGGTCGGACTGGGCCTGTCCGTCGATTTTAAGGCCTTCAACGACGACATCCGCGCCAAGCCGTTCAAGAGCGGCTTCGATAACGTCGACAGCTCCACAGAAGTATGTGAAGTTGCTGTCCCCTGTGGCGAAACAGGCTACTTTGTGCCCCTTGGCGTTGATGAGGTCGAACTGCTGGAACAACGCGTCAAAGTCGTCCTGCAGGATTATTTCGTCGTCGCCCCATGCGGAACAACCGAAAAGGATCATATCCCATCCATCGCAAAGGCCGGGTGCGCTGGCGTCAGCAGCGTTGAGGAGGGTAGTCTCATGCCCAGCCTCTTGGATAAGGCGTCCGAGGATTTCCGCGAGAGCTTCCGTGTTGCCGGTCGTGGAGCCGTAAACAATCAGTACTTTGCTCATGATGTACTCCATGATGAAACGGTTTTGTCCTTGCACACTCGCTCTTTTTGGCTGGAAAAGGCAATGAGAACACGCGAAGCTGAGAAACAGCCACGTATTAGGAAATTTCTTTGCCGGATGCCGAAGGACTGCTTCCGAGGGGGGGGATCGGCATCCGGCTGGGAAGCCGGGCCAACCACCTCCCGGCTCCTGTGCCGATTTCTCGGCAACAGTTTGACTGGAGACGGGATACTGCCTGTTTCCTCGTCGTCCGTGAAAAGACAATAATGAAATTGAAATTCTTTTTCAAGTATAAAATTTGTTTTTATGGAATTCCCGGAAAGAATATATGCTAATACATTGAAAATAGAAAATAAAATTTATATCCTGTAAAAGAAAGAGCCCCCTAAAGAGACGAAAAAATAGGCGATGACACCGCTCTTGGGCCGTATCCGGCTGCATCTGCCACCCGGAAGCCCCATGCGGGTGTTGTGTCATGCAGGGAGAGGGAGAGATCTGTGTATTTTCCAAAACACGCCGTACATTGTGGCTTGTCTCTAGAGGCATTGGCTGGAACGTTGCTCTTGAAACGAGCTCTCGTTTCAAAGGGAAAGCACTTCAGAACGCTGCGGGCAAAAATTCGATCTTTATAGAACCCTTTGGGAAGGGAGATAGATGCAAAGTGACCGCGTTGGGGAAGGGGGTTTTTCAGAAAAGTCTCCCTTCCCCAACGCTTTTGTATCCTCTTGAAAGGAATGTATGCTTGCCGAATCCACCATAGCCGATCAGCGATCCTTGGCAAGCGGTTCGAAGGCGGTGTACTGCGGCAGGAAGGCCAGTTCCACGGTCCCGACGCGCCCGTTGCGGTGCTTGCCGATGATAAGTTCCGCGATGCCTTTTTTCGGCGTATCGGGCTTGTATACCTCGTCGCGGTAAAGGAAGATCACGATGTCCGCATCCTGTTCAATGGCTCCGGATTCACGCAGGTCCGAGAGCATGGGGCGGTTGTCTTTACGTTCTTCAACTTTACGGTTGAGCTGCGAAAGGGCCACGACCGGTACGTCGAGCTCTTTGGCTATAGCCTTGAGCGAGCGGGATATATCCGAAATTTCGAGTTCACGGGAGTCCGTGCGCCGTGAAGAGCGCATAAGCTGCAAATAGTCGACCACGATGAGCCCGAGGCCGTGCTCGGCCTTGAGCCGCCGGGCCTGTGAACGGAGTTCGAGCGTGCTGATGGCGGGCGTTTCGTTGATGAACAGCGGCGCGGTCCGGAGCAGGTCTGCGGTTTCGAAGAACCGTGACCCCTCGGCTTTACTGAGGCGACCTGTGGAAAGCTGCTCCTGCGGAATTTTTCCCCACAGGCTGATCATACGCTGGACAAGCTGGTGTTCGGACATTTCCAGCGAGAAAATGCCCACGGGCGCGCCTTCGCTGATGGCGGCACGCATGGCGAGGTTGAGGGCGAGGGCTGTTTTGCCCATCGCAGGGCGTGCCGCGATGATGATCAGATCCGAAGGCTGGAGTCCCCGTGTGATGGCGTCGAGTTCGGGATAGCCAGTAGCGAGCCCGGTGATCCCCCCCTCTGCGGGCTTGAGCACGGCGTCCACCACGTCTCCCACGAGCGCCTGCACCGGCCGGAATCCGCCGGAACAGGTGCGGCTGGATACCGCCATAACGGACTGCTCGGCCTCGTCGATGAGCCCGGCCAGATCCTTTGAAGTGTCGAAGCCAGTCGAAACGATTTTAGCCCCCGCCTCGATGAGCCCGCGCTGGATGGATTTGTCGCGTACGAGCTTGGCATAATACTCGGCGTTTGCCGCGCTGACATGCGACTGCGCCAGATCCGCGATATAAGCCGCGCCGCCCGCCTGTTCCAGCGAGCCTTGATCGCGCAGATGTTCCGCAAGGGTAACGAGATCCACTGGCCGGTTATCGGTGTGAAGCCCGAGGGCGGCCGCGTACAGCGTCTGATGCGCGGGCAGGTAAAAATCTTCCGGGTGCAGCATGGGGGCGATCTGCCCCATTGCGGAAGGGCGCAGGATCAGTCCGGCGAGCACGGCCCGCTCGGCTTCCACACTGTGGGGCGGGACCCGGCGCGCAAGATCCGTTGTGGCTGTTTCGAATTCTGTCTTCATGGCGTTGTGTGAAAAAGGTTGGAGGCGCCGTCCGCGCCCTTTCTTCCAAGGGTAGGATTTTTCGGCGAAAAGGGAAAGGCCCGCCGAACGAGGTCCCTCAGCCTGTTGGAGCACTGATCCGACAGCCGTTTTTCTGTTTGGGGCAGGGTGACTTCTGCTTTTTGTGTGGGCGGATGAAGCTTTCTTATGTCCTCCTTTGTTTTCTGAACTACTGAGGGAGCCCTCACAGCCCTTGCGCATGAAGGCGTTTCGGGGGATTGCGGAGGGCATTTGGCCGTATCCCGGTGGCCGATATACCGAAAAAGGGTGGGTATGGAGCCGCATCCTGGAGGGCATATTGCCGCAGGCGGTCATTCTGACGAACCGTACCACTCCTGCCAGCGATAAGGGCAGGCTTATCCTGCTCCGCCTGTGCGGATATCCCGCCAAGGGCGCCGGGGTTTGCCATCCTTTTCCGTACGGCATAACCCCCGTTATGGATATGAGGATTTTTATATTTTTCGCCGGGTTTTCACTAAAGGGGTTGGAATGCTTCCTTGGAGCATGTGCATCATACTGCGTAACCTGTTTTTGCAGTCAAGGTAACGGTACGGGAAACGATTGTATGGTAAGGGAGGTGACCGTTTTCCATCTTCCTTTTACGTAGCCGTCCTATTGCTGGGGCCCCTGTGTGAAGAAGGGGAACTGTCCCACATCCGAAAAACCGCGATTTATTCGTGGGGGGATAATCTCTTCAAGAGCCTGTATTTTCCCGTTTGAGGCGCCTTTTTGCCTCCTTGACGCCCTTCGGGACACAGGCTAGTGATCACAAAATATTTTTTGATCTGGTGCCCCTATGCAAACAATCGCTTCCCGTTCCGAGGACGTCGTCCGCCGTTTTTTTGATGCTTACCTCCATTTACGCGATCTGGATAAAACGCTTGAGTGCCTCGCTGACGATATCCGCTGGATAGGGACAGGAGATTTTGAACGTGCCGGCAAGGGTTTTTGCGATTGCCGCGAGCTGCTTATCGAGGAGTTCAAGGCCACGCCGGGCTCCTTCGACGTGAAGCTGCGGAATCTCTATTCCGTGGAAGCGGGCAAGGCGTGCTATACGGACGGCGACATGAGCGTCGTCGATCCATCCAGCGGAAAAGGGGTGAACGTCCGCATTTCCGCGATGTGCGGCGAAGTCCCGGATGGGCGCTGCCTCATCCAGGGCATCCACGCCTCCCTTCCCAGCGGCGAACAGCCGGACGGCGAATTCTTCCCTACCTCTTTCCTTGGGGAAGGGAACGAGCTTTCCTCGCAGTCCCGGCGCAGCGCGTTCCAGCTGCTTAAAAACAGCATTCCCGGCGGGCTTATCGGCGGCTATATCGAAAAGGGCTTCCCCCTCTATTTCATCAACGATCAGCTCCTCGGGTACCTTGGATATAGTTCGTATGAAGATTTTGTGGAGGACACGGGAGGGATGGTTGAAAACGGTATCCATCCCGGCGACCGCGACCGCGTCAACACTCTAGTCAATGAGTCGATGACCGTCACTGACAGCTATGAAGTCTCCTATCGGATGCTCAGGCGGGACGGGTCCTACATTTGGGTCCTTGACCGGGGATTGCGCAATATCTCCGAGGACGGGCGGCCCGTTATCGTCAGCATCGTCGTCGACATCACCCGCTCCCATGAGCTTCAGGAGCAGCTTCAGCAAAGCGTGGTTTCGCTCAAGGAAAAGAACGCCGAGCTGGAAGCCTGCCACGCCGTGGTGTTCAACGGTTTTGCGAAACTCGCCGCCGATGCCGAGTACACCATCCTTGAGGCCAATGATCAGTTTTTCTGTATGATCGGGTATACGCGGGAAGAAGTCCGCGGTCAGTTCGGCAATCGCGCCATCAACTTTGTGTATGCCGAAGATTTGATCGTGGGCAACGACGAGATCCGCAACCGCAAAGCCACCGGGCGGTTCAGCATCCCTTTCCGCGTCCGCCGGAAGGACGGCAGCGACATATGGGTGCGCCTGGACGCCTGCCGCGCGGAAGAGCGGTGGAACGGTCATGAGGTGCTGTACTGCTTCTATACCGACATTGACGAGCAGCAGCGCCGTGAGGCCGACTACCGCCGCCAGCGTTATTTTATGTCTTTGATCGATTCCAGCCTTGAGGGGGGCTTTTTCGTTACTGACGGAGGCGACGAGCGGCGCTTGGCCTACATCAGCGAGGGGATGCTGCATTTCCTCGGCTATGAGCCGGACGTTTTCCAGGGGTTGATGGCGGGCGGCCTTGAGGCCATTGTTTGCTCCGATGACGTGGCCCTTTTCCGCACCGCATGGCGCGAGGCCGTGAACGGCTGCTATGAGCAGGAATACCGCATCAGAAAGGGAGACGGGCAGGTCATCTGGGTCCTTGAAAAGGGGCGGCTCGTTGTGGACGGGGAAGGAGAGCCCGTGTGCATCTGCCTGCTCCTCGACATCACCGAACGCAAAATGCGGCAGGACGAGCTGATCCGCCAGACCCGGCTCGATCCGCTCACGGGGCTCTACAACCGCGAGTACGCGCAGCAGTTTATCCAGACGTATTTGGATATCCACCGCGGAGGGCATTCTTCCGCCCTGCTGGTGTTCGATCTCGATCATTTCAAGCGCGTCAACGATCGCTATGGCCACCTGCGCGGCGACGCCGTGCTGATCGCTTTCGCCAAGCTGTTGCAGGAATCTTTCCGTACCCGGGATTTTGTGGCCCGCACGGGCGGGGATGAATTCATCGCCTTCATGCAGGATGTCCCTTCGCGCACCGAGGCGCTGGACGTCTCCAGGCGCATCCGGGAAGCCATGTCCGCCACGCTTGGCAATGAATATGCGGATTGCAAGCTTTCCGTGAGCATCGGCGTGGCCTATTCCCATGAGCAGATCTCTTACGATGCCCTGTTCCAGCTCGCGGACGACGATATGTACCGGATGAAATTCCGAGCCCGGGGAGGCAGAGAACTGGACGAGCTTCCGGTTTACGACTCGGAAGGAGAGCATTCCTGCCTGTTCCGGTATGCTTACGGCCTTGTTCTGCGCATCGATCTCGATACTGGGTTGTATACCGTGCCGTATGGGGAATTCCTCGCCCGAAAGAAGATCCCGTCCCAAGGCGACTATGAGGCCATGCTCAAGGAGGCGGTACGCTCCAACATCGTCGCTGAGGATAGCGAAGACGTGTATGCGCTTTGCCGCATCGAAAATTTGCGGCAGGTGTTCGAGTCGGACAAACGGGAACTCCTTTGCGAATACCGGGCGAAGATGTCCGCAGGGGGAACCCGGTGGATCCAGTCACGGTTCTTCTTCGCCACGTCGGGCCGTTCCCGGCTGTGCTACAGCACTATCACCGACATCACCGAGACACGGCATGAGCGCGAGCGCAGCCGCGTCGCCCTGCTGTATGACTTTGCCCTGAGTGAGGAGTCCGGGGAAATCTACGAATGCAACCTCACCCGGAACACCTTCCGCATCATCCGGCACTCCAGCGGGACGTTCCTCCCGCTTCCCGATGAGGGCAGGCTGGACGACCTGAAGGCGATGGTGAGGGAGTCCATGATCCACCCCGAAGATCTGGAGCGTTACGACAGGGTTGTCGCAAACGCCCGTTCTCTCCGGCTGAACGACGGCGTGTTGAAGGAAGATTTCCGTTGCCTGTGGCGGGATGATAGTTACCATTGGATAACAGTAAACGTCCTGTGCGTGGAAGATGCGGACAAGCTTCATTTCGTCTGGGTGCACGGCATCGACGACCGCAAACGGCTGGACGAATTTTCCCGCGAGAATGCCGAGCTCCAGCGGCTGCATATGATGGACGAGCGTTACCGGATCATCGTGGAGCAGACCAAGAGCGTGGTGTTCGACTGGGGGCCGGAACAACAGCTGCATTATGCGCCGTATTTGGGCTCGCTGCTGGATTGCCGCAACAATCCCGGCAATGTGCCGGACATGCTCCGGTCATTGACGGTGCACCCGCGTGACATGGCCGATTTCAAGGCGTTTCACGCTTCGCTGTACCGTGAGGATCAGGTGGAGACGACGGTGCGCCTGCGCCGCCGTGACGGCGCGTTCATTTGGTGCCGCATCGCGGCGACGCTCAAGCGCGATGCGCAGGGCAAGCTCCTGCGTATTGTGGGTACGATCTCGGACATGGATGATAACGTGCGGGCACTGCGCCATCTGCGCTATCAGGCGGAGCACGATCCGGTTACGGGATACAGCAATTTCGCCAAGTTCAAGACGGACGCGGCGGAATTGCTGGCCGCTCGCGGCGACCGCAAATATTCGCTCTGGTACTGCGATATCCGCAACTTCAAGTTCATCAATGATATCTATGGATACGACATCGGCGACGAGTTGCTCAGCTACTGGGCCGAGCTCATCGCGGAAGGCGCGCGCCCGGGAGAGACGTTCGGGCGTATTTCCGGCGACAACTTTGCCCTGCTGCGGTGCTATCGGGATATCGACGATCTGGTGGCGCGGTTCCTGCGCTGTTCGGATCTGCTGACCCGGTTTGAAGGGTTGGCGAATCGCCGGTTCCGCGTGGAGATGATCGCGGGTATTTATCTGGTCGAGCGTCCAGAGGACATTCTCAGCATCGACGATATGCTCGACCGGGCGAACCTTGCGCAGAAGAGCGTAAAACATCTCAGCGGCAGCAAGTACGCCTTATATTCCGAGGAGATGCGCAAGCGGGTTCTTTACGAAAAGAACATCGAGAGCTGCATGGAGGAGGCCCTGCGCAATCGGGAGTTCTGCCTCCATCTTCAGCCGCAGGTGGATATCCAGCACGGCGACGCGCTGTTTGGCGCCGAAGTCCTGGTGCGTTGGGAGCGCCCGGGATACGGGATGGTCTCGCCCGGCGACTTCATCCCGCTGTTCGAGCGCAACGGGTTCATCGTGGATCTGGATGCTTTTGTGTTCGAAGAGGCGTGCGCCTATCTGGCGTCCCGGGGTTCGCGCGGCCTGCCTCCGTTGAGGCTTTCGGTGAATGTGTCTCGCCTGAGCATTGCGCAGGGCGATTTCCTCGACCGTTATTCAGCGATCCGTGACAAGTACGGTATCGATTCCGGAATGCTTGAGCTTGAGTGCACCGAGACGATGGTGATCCGTAACTTCGCGCTGTTCCGTGAACTGATGGCGGCCCTTCCGTCCCGTGGGTTCCGCAGTGCGATGGACGATTTCGGCACGGGGTACTCGTCGCTCAACATGCTTAAGGAGATCGCGCTCGACGTGCTCAAGCTGGACATCGCCTTTTTCCGCGACACCGAGGGTACGCCCCGCGAGCGCGCCGTGGTTGAAAGCATTGTGCAGATGGCCCGCGCACTCGGCATGTCCACCGTCGCCGAAGGCGTTGAGAAGCAGGAACAGGTGGAGTTTCTCCGCTCGATCGGGTGCAGCGCGATTCAGGGCTACATTTTTTCCCGTCCCGTCCCGCTCGCTCACTTTGAGTCCGTCGAGGCCAGTTTTCCTCTATATGTAGAAGGGTAGGGGGAAAACC
>NZ_JH114233.1:151264-156206 GCF_000224655.1 Bilophila sp. 4_1_30 | reverse complement strand
GGACCCCCTCCTCTCCCTCTTCAAAGATTTTTGATCTTATCGAATCCCTGTTTGCAGTTTTCCTGAAAGGGCAGAGTGTTGCGTGGAAGGGTTCCTCACGGCACTCTGTTTCTCCTTTTAAGCGTGGAGGCGTGGTTTGTTCATGAGCCGCTACAATGCTGAAAGGATTAGAAAAGGTGGAATTATTTCGGGTGGTTTTTGTATGCAGGGAACGCGGGATTCGAATAGGCAGGGATAGCTTTGGAAAGAGGGGGTGCGCAATCCGCCCCGGCGGGTTTGGGAAAGAGAGGAAAAAGCTTTTTCAGAATTCCCTTTCCGGCATCGCTTATCCTGCGGAACAGACACGGTTCCGTCCTTCCTGCTTGGCACGGGAGAGGCGGTGGTCGGCGATCTGGATGGCATGTTCAAGGATTTCGACGGAATTGAAGGTATTGAGCAGTTCGGATTCGCCGATAAAGGATAGGCCGAAGCTGGCGGTGATGTTCAGTTCCGCGGCCGGGCCGGAAATGGGGGCCAGCGAGCAGGCTTCTCGTAATCGGTTGACGTGTTCGACGCTTTCATCTTTGGCCATTCGAGGGATCAGGATGATGAACTCGTCGCCCCCGAAACGGCAGCACAGATCATCGGCCCGGCAGGCTTCCCGCAGGCGGCAGGCG
This sequence comes from Bilophila sp. 4_1_30, assembly GCF_000224655.1. Classification (NCBI taxonomy): domain Bacteria; kingdom Pseudomonadati; phylum Thermodesulfobacteriota; class Desulfovibrionia; order Desulfovibrionales; family Desulfovibrionaceae; genus Bilophila; species Bilophila sp. 4_1_30. Next base: position 155,550 of record NZ_JH114233.1, on the reverse strand, counting down.
AAGAGCTGGAGAACCCTGTCTCCATTGGCGTGCCCGAAGTGGTCATTCACGTTTTTAAAGTTGTCGAGATCGGCAAGGGCGAGGCAGAGCGCCGAATGGGAATCCTGATAGGATTCCTTTGCGCGGCGGAGTTCGCTCATGGCCAATTTGAAGAATGTACGCCGGTTGAGGAGCCCGGTCAGAATATCCTCGTCCGTAGACATCCGGTACCGTTCGAGCAGCCGGGAAAGCTCCTCGGCCTTGCTGTGCATCTCCCGGCTCATCTTGTTGAATGCCTTGGAGAAATCCCCCATGAACGACACGGATTGAGAATAATCCCCCTGTGCGACGCGTTCCATCTGCCACGTAAGATGACGCAGGTTGGCCTCTGTAGCCTTGAGTGATCCGGCCACGAATCCGCGCGCCTTGCTCCCTCTGCTCAGGTCTCCCTTGGACAAAGCTTGTACGTGCGCGCGGATTTCGGCCAAATCATAGCAGAGCTTGCCGAAAGGATCGTCTTTAGGCAAGTCGGCGATGGAATCCACAGACCACTGGGGATCCATGAGGATGGACGAAAGAAGCGCTGTCGCTTCGTCTGTCGAAAGGGGAGCTGTCATGTATCACTCGGTAGCCGGTTTGACTTCAAAGCGGCACGTTCTGTCGCCCGTACACCAACAGTCAACTTCCTTGGCTTCGAAAGATTTACCCGTAAAACTCTTAAAAAGGCCCGAAATGAAACCTTCGTCGTAGGTGCAGACGACATGTCCCAAATCCGGGAGTCCGGAACAGTCCAGATCTTCCGCCACCGTGAGCGTGAACTCAAGCTTGTCCATATCGGCCCGCTCAACATGGAGGATGCCGACATTCATCTCTTCAAGGGCGGCCTGAACCTTAGCGACGAAATCGCTGAATGATGCGCATTCTCCTACGTACCGTTTGCAGAATTCTGTCCCAGCGAGGAATCCCGCTTTATATAACAGCCTGTCGGACTGTTCCGTACCGTATTCAGTCTCAAGTACGTCCCGTAAAGTATATTGGAAGAGCCTGTAGATTTCAAGGCGAGCCGTCTTGCCAAGGTTGGGGCGGCCAAGCTCCATGTCACCGATATACTTCCAGTCAAAGGCATAAAGACGGTTTTCCATAGTCTCTCCCGTGATAATAAAAGAAGAAGGGCTGGCGGAATATACCGTTGTCTTCAAATGAAATCAATATGTTCTTTATTATAACCCTACAACTCCCTTTTTGCGCCGGGCTTCAATCATACCTCCATCAGCCTTGACAAAAGGGATGATTTCCTGTCTGGCACTGGCAGTGCGCGGCGTTCCGTGCACACGACAATTTGAGAGGGCTCAATCATGAAACATATCCTTTTCGGCCTTGCCGCCGTGCTGTTCGCCTCTTCCGTCGCACTGGCGGATGATCAGCTTACGGCTCAAGTGAAACCTGCCTCCGCCGAGGCGGCCCAACCCTCCGCCCCCGTTCCCGCCAAGGTTCCTTCCGGCGCTGATGCCGACGTCCATACCGCAAACTCGGAATCAGCCGCTTCCGCCGAAAAGCCCGCTCCCACCGGGGAGCGCGGCATCGGGGCTTTCTCGCTCGGCATGTCCGAAGATGAGGCGAAAGCGCTCGGCGCAAAACCCACCGACAACGCCGACATGCTCCAGCTTCCGTTCAAGTGGATGGAGGCCGATTGGACTTGCGTGGTGCAGTTCCAAGAGGGCAAGGCGGTTGCGGTAATCCTGTATGCGAATATGAGCGATCCGCTCCTCGCGCGGGTGTTCGACGACCTGCGCGCCCAGGATTGTATGCCGATAACCGTGCAGCCCGCGATGGGCCATGCCGATCTTTATCAGCTTGCGGCACAGGGAAAGAGCGACGACGAATGCTGGACGGCCATGCGCAAGCGCCTCAATGTCTTTTCCACCGCCACTGAGGGGGCCTGTTCCGTCTTGTTCACGACGCAGGGCCTTTTCAAGGCGCTTGCCTCCACCGTCAAAGATCCTTCCAAAGAGGAAGCCATCCTCATTGAACATACCGCCGATCCCGTTTATGCCGTGAATATCGATATGTCAGCGAACCAGTTGACTTATCTGCTCACTTCTTGGGGGTTCATATCGAAATGACGGATTAAGCTGGAAATGAAGAGAATTGCGCCAGGTATGTTTTGGGGCGCGGACAGAGGGGTTCCGGGGCGGTTCAGGCTGACTCGGGACCCCCTGTTTATATCTGGGGCCTGAGGCCGCCAGGACGTTTGTCCGTATCTTCAAAGTGTTCCCGTTCCGGTTGGCGTGCTTTTGCCCTTTTTGCGGTATATGAAGAGGAACTGCGATTAGATATATCTATAGTTGATACAAGCATAAATCCAATGTCAACGGACGGCAATATTTTGTTGCAATATACTGTTATTACAATCAATAATAAAATTCCGCTTAAATATATTTTTTTGTAGATAGCAAAAAAGCCTTGACAGGGGCTTACGTTTAGAAAATAGTTATATCAACTAATGGAGCTAGTCTGATGATGGAGCTAGACAACTGTCCCTGCTCGGGAGCGAACCTTCCCCGGTTCGTGCAGCCTGTAATTTTGGCGGTACTGTCCTCCGGGCCACTGCACGGATATCTTGTGGTCCAACGCCTTGCGGAAACAAGCCTTTTCCGCAAACAGCCTCCGGATGCCACCGGCGTCTACCGGATGTTGAGGAATATGGAGCAGGAGGGGGTGCTGGAGTCGGACTGGGAGCTTGAGAACAGCGGTCCGGCCCGCAAGCGGTACACGCTGACGGAAAAAGGCGGGCACTGTCTCGACCAATGGATGCGCACGCTGACTTCGCATCAGGCTTTCATCGCCAATTTGCTCTTGTTTTTGCAGGATGCGCGCTCAGGCATGAATTCGGAACCATGCCCTATGCCGGAGCATTCCGTTTCCCTATCTCCGCAGGAGGTGTTCCTGTCCTCCGGATCGCCTTTTCCACCCGCCTCTTGCGGTTGCGGGACACCTCAACCTTTTGCCGGAGCCGTACATATGGATACCTATTCTTTCATTGACGCGCTCAAAAATCGGGCACTGCGCGGTATGCCTGTTTCGCGGGATGAGGTGTTGCGCTTGCTGGCCCTTGCGCCGGATTCGGAAGAAGCGGCCTACCTTGGGCGTGCGGCCCGGGATATCGCGCATATTGTGGTCGGCAACGAAGGGCGGGTGTGGAGCGCCATCGGCATCGATTGCCGCCCCTGCTCGATGAACTGCGGGTTTTGCGCGTTCGGCGAAAAGTGGGGCCTGATTACGGAACCGCATGAATGGAGCGATGAAGCGATCATCAAGGCGGCGCGGGCTTTCGTGGATGAGGGCGCGTCGTGGGTGACGTTGCGGACAACGGAATTTTACGGGCTTAACCGCTTGTGCGCGCTGGCGAAAAAGGTGCGCGAGGCTGTTCCCGGGAATTACGGGCTGGTGGTGAATACCGGCGAGTTCGGGCCGCTTGAGGCGCGGGCGATGATCGCGTCGGGCATCGATGTCGTGTATCACTCCCTGCGGCTTGGGGAAGGGCGGACGACATGCTTCCGGCCTGAGGAGCGCAAGGCCACGCTGGCGGCGGTGCGGGATTCGGATCTCAAGCTGGCGCATCTGGTGGAGCCAGTGGGTCCTGAGCACACGGATGATGAGATTGCGGACGTGCTCATGGCGGCACTTTCCAATGGCGCGGCCTTGAGCGGCGCAATGGCCCGCATCAACGTCAAGGGTACGCCCTTTGAATCGCACGATCCTCTTCCGGATCTTCGACTTGCCCAGATTGTGGCGATCACCCGTATCTGCGGAGGTGTGAACGTACCGGACATCTGTGTTCATCCCCCCCGCAAGGAGGCGCTTGAGTGGGGCGCGAACGTTGTGGTCGTGGAAACCGGCGCCGTGCCTCGGAATGACGCCGAGTGCTCCGCCGAGTGGCAGGGCTTCACCGTTGCCGATGCCAAGCAGCTTTTCAGGGATGCCGGATATTTTGTGAAGGATTAGCGGAATGATTGGAGGGGGGAAGGGGGACCCTTCTGTAGAAGGGTCCCCCTTCCCCCCCTCCAAAACCTCCCCCTCTTCCCCTCCCAAGACTTTTGACCTTATTGAATCCCTTATCTCAGGCAGGGGAATGGGCCGTACGGTTTTTAGTGATATGAAGGTATCATCTTGTATTGTTACGCATATACATTTTTTTAACGCGGAAACGGTCTTTTTTTTCGGTAAGTATAACCGTGGCGGGATCTTCTGACGCGACAGGAGCGATCCGTTTTTCTTCCGAACACTGTTCGGAAGAAAAACGGATC
>NZ_JH114233.1:146899-151003 GCF_000224655.1 Bilophila sp. 4_1_30 | reverse complement strand
TTGCCGGGGCTTGGGGGGCGGCTCGCCCCCAAAACAGGGGTCAAGGGGGCGGTAGCTCCCTTGCCGCCGGAGGCGCACAACATGAGAAAATTGCTCCTGACCTTCGTATTGGCCCTGACCCTGTGTGTGCCGTCTCTGGCGGCGGAAACGTGGAACGTAGGCACATGGAAAACGGCCCAAACCATCCAGCCGTTCCTGTATGAGCCGTTTGCGAACGGCGCAACGGTGAAGGTGCACCCGTTCACCAATCCGGGCGATCAGAAAGCCGCTCTGCTGGCGGGCAGCCTCGATATGACCGGAACCACGCTGGCACTGGCGATCCAAGCAGCCTCGCGCGGGGAACCCATCGTGCTTGTCGCCTCGCTCGGCAACAAATGTTCCGCGCTTGTGGTGAAGAAGGGCGGCGTCAAGAGTGTAGGGGATCTGGAAGGCAAAAAAATCGGCTATGTACCCGGTACAATGCATGAAATCCTGCTGCGGGAAACGCTCACCCGTGCCGGGCTCAATCCCGATAAGGACGCCAAGCTTGTCCGTATCGACTTCTTCGACATGGGAACCGCCCTCAGCCGGGGCGACATTGACGCCTACCTGTCCGGCGAACCTCTGCCCACGCTGGCGAAGCGGCAAGGCTACGGGGAGATTCTGGCCTATCCGTATTATGGTGAAGGCATCGGGGCTATCAACAGCGGTATGATCGTGCGGCGCGATTTTGTGGAGAAAAACCCGGAACGCGTGATGGAAATGCTCCGCGCCCATCGGAAGGCTACCGAACAATGCATGTCCGACAAGGCGTTTTGGCTCGAAACATCGTCGAAGATGTTCGGCGTGGAGCTTGACGTGCTGCGTGACGCCGCCGATAACATGGAGCTCGTGTGGGATATGGACGATACCTTCATGAAGCAGCTTTCCGCCCTCGGTAAGCGTATGCTGGAACTGGGCATCATCAAGAAGGAACCCGACTACAACGCATTGGTGGATCGCCGCTTCGTGGACGCCCTGCGCCAAGGTAAGTAAGGCGCCATGAAGACGGCGGGCAAGGAACGGGAGTCCGGGAGATGCGGGGAAGTGCCCTGTGAGGGCTCTTTTAAGCCGATAGCGGGATCCGGTGAAAGAGGTTTCGCTGGGGAGCCGCCTTGCCGGAGTGCTGCGGGAGCGGCCCCAGAGGGGCGGTCGCGTGGAAACTCGTCAAGAGCTTTCGGAAGCCTTGCCGGGACGTGGCTCTCGAAGAGGCGCATCCTCCCTTGCCTCCTTCCGCTGCTCCTGTTCACTTGTTGGAACTTGGCAACATCCAGCGGCCTTGCTCCGGAATATCTTCTGCCGTCGCCGAGGACGGTCTGGGAAACGGTGTGCGCGTATATGGGCGCGGTATCGGAAGGGTATGCGGATGCCTATGCCGGGCGTTTCTGGGGCGATCTGTCCGCAAGCCTGGGGCGCGTGGGGAGCGGCTACCTGTTGGCGGTGATCCCCGGCGTGGCGCTGGGTCTGGCTTCAGGGCGGAGTCCCGCTCTGGCGAGCCTGCTTTCACCGATTATCAACGGGGTACGCGCCGTGCCGGGTATAAGCTGGCTCCCCCTGGCTCTGTTGTGGCTTGGCATCGGCTTCCGGGCCACCGTGTTCCTGATCGCGCTGGCGGGGTTCTTTCCGGCCTACCTCAACGCGGCGGCGGGGGCGGCCTCAGTGCCTCCGGTACTCACCAGAGCGGGCCGGATGCTTGGATTCGGGCGGCGGGCCATTTTTTTCCGGGTGGTGATTCCGTCCGCCATGCCGCAGGTGCGGACGGGTTTGCGGGTGGCGCTCGGCATGAGTTTTTCGTATTTGGTGCTCGGAGAACTGACAGGCGTTCCGGATGGCCTCGGTGCAATGATTATGGACGCGCGGCTGGCCGGGCGCGTGGATCTGCTGGTTTCGGGCATCATTCTGATCGCGCTGGTGGGGTGGCTATGCGACATGTTGCTTATGAGGGCGCTGTCGGCGGTCTCGGTGAGCCTGAGGCGGCAGTGACGCCTTTTTTCGCCTGTTCCGGAATATGGAAATCCTTCCGCAAGGGCGGCGAATCGCGGCTCGTACTGCCCGGCGTATCGGTTGCTATTCCCCGTGGTGGCGTATTGGCTCTGATCGGGGCTTCGGGATGTGGAAAGACGACGTTGTTGAATATCCTCGCCGGGTTCGATGCGCCCGATGCGGGCACAGTGACGCTGGAAGGCAGGCCTTGCGGTGGCCCCGGCCCGGATCGGGCGGTGGTGTTTCAGGAGCCCGCGCTGTTCCCGTGGCTGACGGCGCTGGAAAACGTGGAGATCGGACTTGAGGCCGCGGGTATCCCCTCCGCCGCTCGGCGTGCGCGGGCTCTCGACATGCTGGCACTGACCGGTCTTTCCGGTCGGGAGAATCAGATTCCGGCAGAGCTTTCCGGTGGACAGAAACAGCGGGTTTCTCTCGCTCGGGTATTGGCCCTGTCGCCGCCCGTACTGCTTATGGACGAACCGTTCGCCGCGCTGGACGCCATCACGCGTGAACAGATGCAGTTACTGCTTGTGACTTTACATGCGCGTATCGGCATGGGGATCATTCTTGTGACGCACGATGTGGAAGAGGCGTTGCTGCTTGGCGATGAGGTATGCGTTATGGCTCCCGGGCAGGGCATCGTGGCTTCCCGCCGTGTGGAGGTTCCTCGAACTGGTGACGTTACCGATCGGAAACTACTGCGGGAGTTGAAGACGATCTTACGGCAAAGTATGGCAGGGCAGGGTGGTCCTTTGTTGCTGTCATGAAAAGGCACTTAGGGGAAACCCACTCAAATGTGAGAAGTGTACAACAAACACAATTTGCTTTTTAGTCGAATGCGGCTATACTGATCCAGTAGAGTTAGAAAAGTCCTTTTCAATTATTAGTAATCACTTTTATTGATGTAAGGGGGTAGTCCTATATGGATTTATTCAGCATACCGCATTTGCTCATCGTACTGTTGGTTGTGATGGTGTTGTTCGGCACGAACAGGTTGCCTGAAATCGGGGCTGGGCTCGGCAAGGCTATCAGAAACTTCAAACAGGCCTCCAGCGAGCTGGACGAAGTGGATGCCACCTTCAAAAAGGATGAAAAGGATACTACGAAGTAGGGTGACCAGCCCTGACATTTTTGATATCTTTTTGTAGACAATGCCTAAAGACCAGACGGAGGGGGGACCTTCGTTTTGGCTTTGTGTCTTAGCCTCAGTCCTTATCAACCCCTTTGCCCAAAGCCGTTTTTTGTAAATGGCTACGTTGTGGAGGGAAAATGGATTTCAACGTAGCACTACTATGCCTCCACCCTTTGAGCAAGAAATTCGACTTTTGTTGGACGCGATTTCGTGAGTTTGAGCCTAAAGTGGAAGGGAGGAGGGCTGTCACAGCGCGCGATTTGCCACACCTTCTTCATATTGGTGCACCATATAAAAGCCCCGGAGATTTCTCCCCGGGGCTTTCTGTCAAGGAAACATCCCCATACGCGTGGGAACGACTTCTTGAAGGACTCCCTCGTTTCCCAAAGCTTCCGGATGTTGAGTATGAGCACTTCATAACATAACAAGAGATTGCGCAGGTATATGCCCATGTGCCTGAACATATCCGCCGTGTTATTGTCCTTGGGTCGCAAATGGCGATGCGAGTTGGTCCTTTAGAAATATTCGATTAAGGTGGTCAGATGTTGACTTTAACAATAGGTCATACACCTGCGTGCTGGCCAAAAGAACAAAGGGGAGCTGTTCGGGATATTTCTATCCGGCATGTCCTGATCAAAGCATTAAAGGCATGACATGAGGCGGATATGGCAAGGCAACCGGAGTTCCCCATATCATCCATTACGATAAATAAGCCCATCCAGTCCATCAGAAAGGCTTGGGGAAAAATCCGTAATCCGTAAGAGTGCTACTCGTTAATATATAATAATCATTACCTATTCGTATCACGCCTCTTTGCCGAACTGGGCCATGCGCAGGCCTGTTTCTATATTGTAATATATTAAAATAACAGATGTTACCCTCAGCAGAATGTGTCAAAATGTGGCTAAATAGGCCGCAAATATGTGTCAGAATATGTGCCTAAAAACTCCCCTCTCGGTTCACGCCGAGAG
>NZ_JH114233.1:144187-146492 GCF_000224655.1 Bilophila sp. 4_1_30 | reverse complement strand
TTTTGTGTCTTTAGTCCGACTTCTTCGCTGCGAATCGAACCTCGTCTCGATGTTCCGGGAGCCACTTGCACTTATGCAGACACCACCACGGCGTGATGATAAACCGACCATCCGCTTTCGCCTTTCTATCGGGATGAGCACCGGACAAATCACAATTAAGCGAGCAGAGCATCAACGCTTGATTACGTTCACCGTGCGGACAGCGAAACTTTTCCTCTTCCTCTGGCATAGGTAGTGGCATGGCCCCTCTCCTTCTTTGGGAAGGAGGATACTGTATGGGATGGAATAGGGCAATTCTTTCTTATTATTTATAGAATAGCCTTTTTCTCTCTTAACTCCGGCGGAGACTGCCTCCCCTCCCTCTCGCTCTCATAACTGCTTTTGCAGTGTTCCCTCTGCCAGAAGAACAGCCCGTCCACCACGCGCCGGGGCCATGCCCTCACCCCGTCCCGCGCCCAACGGTAACAGCGCGAGGACAGGGTTTCGTCCGGCCAGCCGCCGAGGAGCGTATTGATGAGCTGGTCGACGGCGATCAACGTTCGCTTTCCGTATGTCATGCGGCTTCAACCTCTTCTGGCGTGGTCGCGGCCTCCACAGCCGCCTTACGTTCCCCGCCGCGCTGCATCGTCCCGTTCTTGTGCCGCATGGCCCCGCCAGCATAGAGCGCGAGGAAGCCCGATGCGTCGAACGTCAAACGCTCAAGCTCACCCCCCGGCACCCTGTAGGCGTTCCACATTACGGAGTCGGGCAGGCCCGGCATCCCCGCCTGTTTCATGATGCAGACGTTCGCTGTGTCGGAAAAGTTCTGCTGATCATCAAGCGCGTAGCTGAAATGGTAGGTCACGCCGTCCACAGCATAGTCGAACCCGGCAAGGATGGCGGCGGACGTTTCCGCGTCGATTTGTGCCTTTTTTTCTTCTTTCAGCTCATTGAGCGTCAAGGCGGGATAACCAAGAACTACCTTTCCGGTGTTGTCGATATACGCATGAAATCCAGCCTTCGCCCACTCCGCATCAGATACGACGAGATCTGCTTCTCTTGATTGAGTAATGGCTTCAAGCGTTCCCACATCACAATACGCCACAGCCACATCTTCTTCTTTTTTGATATAAATCATGACTACGCTCCGGGGAAACATCTTACTACGCCTGAAATGCGAGAGCCATTAACTTGCCCTTGAACGACAATTCCGGATCTGAGAAACGCGGAAGGAGAATCACAGGGGTTTGCGCTGTCTTCCCCGTACATCCTTGCCCTGCTTACCTCCGCCCCGTTAACAAAAAGCTTGATATGCCCCCAGCCTGATCCGGTTACGAAGATAACCGCAAGGCCATCGAACGGCATGGTAAAATTGGCATTAAGGGGAAAATCATTATAAGCTGCATAATTGATACTGACTGTTCGTGCTCCACCAGCGGAATTGGCATAGTTCACGCTGAAATTGGCGGGGTTGTAGACGTACATGTTGACGCCGTCATTGCCTCCCCACAGCCAACCGGGTTGGCCTCCCTGACCATTCCAATACCAGCTTGTATCGACACCCCCTTCCCTGCGGAGCTTGTTTGCCGCAGTTGCATACGGGACATCGCAATCAACAACCGCTCTGCTGCCATCCTGTTTCAAAAAGGAAAATATACCGTCGCTTCTCAGCGCAAGCAGGCCCGCAGCTCTATTCGCCCAATGAAAGCCGATTGTCGGAGCATAGGCTATGTCTGATTGCGTATTCCCTACGCCTCCATTTTCCCGTATTTCGAGAGCGCCGGTTGCATACCTTGAACTCGCATCGGCATTGTAGTTCCCTTGAAGGCCACCGATACGCCCGGTCATCATGCCGCCAGACAAAGACAGTTTGCCATTCGCCGCAGTAACCCCGGCAGTCCCCCGGTCATAGGCCGTCTTTACGGCCTTGGCGGACGCCGCCGTCGTCGAATCCGCCAGACTCACGCTGTCCGAAATCTTGGTGAGCGCGGGCTTGTACTCCCCGCTTCCGGTCAAAAAGCTTTCCTGCTGCCCGGCGGTTGCGGGCGGCACAAGGCCGCTCGTCCCGGCAGTCGATGCCGTTGCACCATCGTATTCGGGGACGGAGATGATGCCGTTGGTGTTGCGGAAACCGTCGCCGAATTTGTTGTACGAAACCAATTCGACCCACGGAAACCACTCACGGGTTACGCCCCACGACTGAGTGCGCACAAAGATACGTGCGGAATCCGCACGAGTAGCACCACCTATAATAGTGAGACGTTGCATTAATCTCGCAAATGAAGACACAAAACTTGCCGATCTATTATCTCTTACTTCTAGTACG
>NZ_JH114233.1:141430-143566 GCF_000224655.1 Bilophila sp. 4_1_30 | reverse complement strand
CTTTCCGACGCATACCCGACATTGGCGAGGTCCTGCGCCTCGTCGCGGGCCGCTTCCGCCGCCTTCTGCGCGTTGGCCGCAGCGGTTGCGGAAGAGGATGCCGCATTCTTCGAAGCAAGGGCCGACGTCTCGGACGTCTTCGCAGCCTTAGCGGATGCGGCGGCTTCCCCGGCCTTCGTCGTTGCCGTAGCCGCTGACGAGGCCGCGCTGTTCTTTGACGCGAGAGCCGAGGTTTCGCTGGCTTTTGCCGCGTCGACGCTGACATTCACGTCCACGGCGAACTGGTTCAGCGCGGGGATAAGCGCCTTGTTCAGGTCCTCGTTGACCATCTTCTTCTGCGCTTTCAGGCTGTTGAACGTCAGCACGTCAAACCGTTCCTGATCGCCCACAAGTCTGTCCGGTGGTTCCGGGAGATCCGAAATCTTGGGAAGCTGCTTTACTGCCATTACTTCAACCCCTGTACGTCAATGTTCATGCTCACTTCATTCGGCCCGATGACGGTTGCGCTCCAGTCCTCAAGCCAGCCCCAGACCGTCAGCGACTGGTAGGAGCCGATCCCCTCGTTGTCGTCCCCGAGCCAGAGCGCGGGAAGGCCGTGCATCCGGGCGAGGATTTCCCGCACGCTGTCCAGCCGGGACGGGTGCAGGTACAAGAGCAGGCTCGTGCGCTTGGCGTTGGCCCGCTTGACCAGCCGCGTGTTGCCGAACTCGTCGGTATCCTTTCTGGAATAGTCCCGGATGCCGAGCCGGGTATTGTACTGCGTCGTGCCGATGGGCCACGCCTGCCCCGCGATGACCTGCCCGAGCGCCGGGCCTCCCTCCTGCGTGAGCGTGACCTCAAGCGTCGCCACGGGAGAGACGGGAATGTTTGTCACGGCCTGATCCACGATGCGCTCAAGGGGCAGGAAGTAGTATTTCCAGTAGCCGTCAACGTCCTTCAACGTATTCACCGTGCGGTCGTACATGACGAGGCCGTCGCCGTCCTTCACCACGGCCCGGATGCTGGTGGCCTTGAAGTTCAGGAGCGCAAACGCCGTGCAACGGTTGAACGTCACCGCAAACGTCATGACGTCCTCAGCCGCGACCGTCTGCGTGGACACGTACTGGTCGAGCATGGCGTAACGGTTCGTCGGCCCCATGAGCCGCCATGCCGCGTCCGTCCCTTCGCAGTGTTGGTCCGGCTGTTTCCCCGTGCTGGCGGTCACGGCCTTGTAGACCCTGTGCTCATGGATGACGGAATCCCCGATCTGATACCCCGTGCCCGCGCTCCACGCCGGGGCGTCGTTCTCCGGCACGGTGCTGGACAGCAACCGGATAGCCTGCGGCTCTATGAGCTTCATGCCCGCACCCCCGGCATCCCCTCGGCGTCCCACGCTTCAACCATGTCGGACGTGCGGCGGGAAAATCTGGCGATCTCGGACATGGAAATGAGCATGTCCCGGCGAAGCTGATAGACCTCCCGCCGCAGCGCCTTGACCTCCGCATCGCTTCCCGAATCGGTGCCAGCCGCCCGGGGCGCCGCGCTGCGGAACAGCGCCGCCGTATCCGCCGCCGTGTACACGCGCCCCGGCTGCGAAAAATTCACCAGCTCCGGCCCTTCCTCGCCCACAAGGGACCAGCCCGGCATGGCAAGCCCGCCCCGGGCGAACGCCTTCACCCCGGCCTTTTGCCCGGCGGCGTCAAGGAGCGGCTTCAAATCCGCAATCTGCTTTTCGATCTCCTCAAGCGTGGCGCTCTGGCCCTGCAACTCCGCAAGCGCCGCGTTCTGGACATCAAGCTGGCCCTGCAACGCTTCAAGCTGCTTGTCGGCTGCGGACACCTGCGCGCCCGCCGCGTCCTGCGCGGACTTCAACTGTGCGTTCACCGCCCAGAAAGCGTCGAGGTATTCCTCTTCCGTCCCCGCCGTCTGCTTCACCAGATCGAGCAGGGAAGTGCCCACGCCCGCAAGCTGACCCGCCGCGTCGGAGTCACCGCCAAGCGCAAGCCCGGACAGCCGCCGGAATTCGGCCTGTACCGTGCCAAGACGGTTCTCGGCGTCAATGTTGGCGCTCCCGGCGAACAGGTTGTAGCGGGATTGGCCAAGGCTCTTGTCCAGCCCTTCCCATGTGCTCTTGAGCGTCTTTGCGGCGGAAAGCTG
>NZ_JH114233.1:95629-141240 GCF_000224655.1 Bilophila sp. 4_1_30 | reverse complement strand
ATGGCGTTGATCTGTTCCTGTATCGCCTGTTGCTGAAGCTGGACCCGCTGCTGTCCAGCGCATCCATCTGCGCCTTGAGCGAATCGTATTCGGACTTCGCGGCGTCCTGCGCGGCCTTCGCCGTCTCCGCCGCGTGGAGCTTCAACAGTTCCGCCACCTGCGCGGAGCCTTCCCCGAACTGTTGGATCGTCTCCCGCAACTCGTTGGCTTGCGATATGGCCCGGCCCACCTCATCACTGTTGCCGTTCACCGCCGCCCACCGCTGCGCGACGGACTGGTCGAACGAGCGCAGCATTTCCTCAGTGGCCTGTTTCACCACCTCGGCGCGCATGGCCTCGACCTGCGCAAGCTGCGATTCCGTCGCCCCGATGATTTCAAGCGACTTCTTGCGCTGGTCCACGGCCTCGTTCGCATCCTTTATGGCCTGTTCGTAGGCCGAAAGCGGGTGCAAGGACTCGTCCAGCGTCTTGATGTAGTCGTTGATGAAGGCCGTCCGGTACTCATTGATGAGCCCCGCCGCGTACTGCGCGTTTACGCCCGAATCCTTCATGCCCTGCGTCCATGCGTCGAGCTGCGCCCTGGCGGACTGCGCCTGTTGCTCCATCTCGGACAGCGGGCTCTTGATGGCGTCGGTCGCGCTCTTCACCGCGCTGATTGCGGAAAGCGCCGTGGACGCCTTCTGCAACCCCTCGTCGGTGGTGACGTCGAACGAATCAAAGAACTGCGAGATGCCCGCGTTCGAGAAAACCTGTTGGGCTACGGCGGTCATCTGGTTGCGCATATCCTGCGCCGCTTCCTCGAGATCTTCCTCGGCCATGCCTTCTTTCCACCACTGGAAGTTCCACGAGGCGTCGGAGATACCCCGTCCGGCGGACCATGTTGCCGTCTCAAGACCGGACAGCGCGTTCTGGCGGATCTGCTCAGGCAACGCCCCGGCGATATCCAAAAGGCTCCCGGCGGTCTGGCTGGCGACTTGGGCGATACCCTGCGCGAACGGCTCGGCTTCTTTCTTCCCGGCCCGGTCATACCAAGCCCCGCCCATAAAGGCATCAATGTAGGTCTGCTGGTCACGGGAGAAGCCCACGTCCTCCATTTTGCCGTACACGCTGGCGTGGGTCCGCCGTCCGCCGCCAAAGAGGGAACCGAGCAGGCCCCCGCCGATGGCGCCGAGGACAGTGCCTACCACGGGAACCACGGAACCAAGGGCCGAACCTGCCGCAATACCGGCGGAACTCCCGAGCGCCGAGCCGCCCCATGCGCCAAGTGCGCCACCAAGCCCTGCCGTAAGCCCACTATACTTGTTCTGGGGAAGCCCCAACGCCCCACCGAGCAGAGAATACCCGAGCGAACCGAGCCCCCCGTACATGAGCGCGGAGCCAAGGGAAAGCCCGCCCGACATAAGCGCGGCCTGACCGCCCACCGTACCCGCCGTAGTGCCGCCGCCCTGCATGAGCAGGATTTCCCCCGCCGTGTATGCTCCCGGCGTCGTCAGCGCGGAAACAGTACCCGGAAGAGTCGCCCCCATGATGCCGGACAAACCGGAAGTGAATGAATCGGGGAGAAAGCTGGACAGGTTGGAAAGCGGAACGTTGCCAAGCAAACCACCAGCCCCTCCGCCATTGCCCCCCGCCGCATACGCCACCCCACCCGTGCCGAGCATCCCTGACACCACGCCCGCAATCTGGACGGTGATGGGCCGGGTGATGGCCATATGCATCAAATCGGCAAGGAAGGACGCGAACACGGAACGGAACGACGACAGGGACACCTTGCCCGTCTCGATCATCTGTTCCCATGCCGATTTCCAGCCGGAATCCATGCCAGAATAGAGCGAGGAAAAAGCTTCCTCAGCACCCTTCGCCGCGTCGGTCGCGTCGGCCCGGTACTGGAGGAACGCCCGTTGCGCGCCGTCCGCCCAATCGTGGGAGTTCATCAAGTCCTTGTACTGCCGCCACGTCTGGATGAGATTTTCCGGGATGTCCGCGTCACGGAAGATTTCCATCTGTTCATCAAGCAGACGGTTCTGCACCTCAAGGGACAGGCCGAACGCCCCGGACATTTCCTCAAGCTCCTTATAGAAGGAAAGCTTCTCCTGAAGGTGTTCGTTCTGCTCCTTACTGGCCCGCTCGGCCTTGCGGAGAGCCTTTTCATGCTCCGTTTCGGCCTTGGTCATGAGCTGCGTGTAGTGTGCCGGATCGGACTTTTTGAGCAGTTCGATATTACTAAGAAAATCCTGATATTCTTTGTCTACCTTGGCGACGGCTGCGGCTGCGGGATCGGCATAGGACAAGATATCTTTCAGGATGTTGTCGTGAAGTTCTTTTTCGAGAGCCGCCCGGAGTTCGATAACTTTGGGATTCGATGCACCAAGAAGTTTTTCCAACTTCTCGACTTTTTCGTTGACTTGCCATTGCTTGAACTGAGCATCCGTCATCTGGAGGCGGTTCAGCTCGGATTCAACGGAATGCAGGGCTGATTCGATCTGCTTCGCTTTCTTTTTGCCGTCGTCTGCAGCAGTTTTGCCGAGCGTAGATGTAGCCCTGATGCCATCTTGCATTTCTTTGAAAAAGCCAAGTGTAGCTTGTCTCCATGCGTCAATAGCAAAGGGGGTTCCTTCGCCGGGATCTCCGCTCAGGAAATTTTGCGCACCACCTGTAAAATTCAGATTGAAAGAAACTTCAGCAGTTGTCCCGTCCAAGTCGTTAACTGCCTTCTTCGCTGTGAAGAGGCTTTGTCCAAACAGCCTTGAAGTAGTGAGAAGCCCGACGAAAGAGGCTGTAGAATCAGAAAATGGCGCTGTCGGAAATAATTCTTCTAAATCAAAAGAGGTAGCCTCCTGATTAATAGAACGCAGCGTGTCGGTTACTTCATTGAGCTTGCTTTTTATCGCGTCTATTCGTTGTGCGATGTTGTCGGCCTGTTCTTGTGCCGCTTCTCGTCCATAAATATCAAAGTCGTAATTTTTAGCATTTTGTGAATAGATCTCATAAAGGCGTTGTTGCTCCAGAAGTTCTTTTTCTATGGATGCTGTTTGTTCTCTATATTGGTTTCGTATAAATATTAATGCTTCAGCATTTTTGTCTTTTGAATAGCCGGATATTGCATCTATAGATTGTTTTTGCTTTTTCTCATAATTTTTTATCCACTCATCAAGCTCGTCACCAGTCATGGAGGCCCATTCCGAATTACTCAGTTCGCCACTTTGAACCAACGCTATGGCCTTCATTGTGTTTTGGATAAAACGGTTTGCTACAGCTACGCCAGCAAGGGTGAGTACGCCCTTTTTCCCATATAAAGCAATGCCAAACAGACCGATTTCACGAATTGTATCCGGGAGATTATTCCATCCATCAATTGCTGCTGTAGCAATGGAACCAATTTCTAGAGCGGCTTCTCCTGCTCCCGTTCCGATGCTTACGACAGCATCCCAAACGTTGGAAAATGTTGTTTCAAGGTTCGCAAGTGTATCTGCATCATTCAGATCACGGAGAGCGTCAGAAAACGCATATGTTGCAGTGAGGATTTTGTCCCCTATGAAATTATTCAAACGCTCATATGCTTCTCTAATATTATTAATATTCTGACTTATTTCAGGTTTTCCTGTCTCTTTATTGAACGTGATGAGAAGTTGCTGAAGCTGAGAAATGGATGCCTTCATCGAGTTGAATAAGCCGTCCGTAGAGCCGCGAGAGATGAATTCTACATATTCTTTTGTATTACTTACTAATCCTTCCCATGTGTTCGCGATTGCATCACCGGAGTATTTGAAACTCTCCAGCCGTTTGTTGATTTCCTCAACAAGAATCCCTTGGGCCTTCCATTCTTTCACCAATTCTTTACTGATATTTAAGTATGGGGCGAGGAGATCTTGAGCCTTATTGATGTTCCCCGAGAGCAGAGCTTCCACTTCTGTCCGCATCTGCTGAATCGGGATCTGGAAAGCGCCCATAGCCTGCGCTGCTCTGGTAGCAAGCTCAGGAATTTCTTCGAGGGCGTATCCGGCTTTCAGAGCAGGGGCGATGATCGCCTGAAAACCCGTCACCAGTTCTTGTGTCGTAGCTGTGGTTTCGAGGCCAAGCTGTTGAATGCGCTTCATCAGTTCTTCGGCTACGTGTTGGGATGCTATGAACTTCTCAGCTCCCTCAAGCACCCTGCCTTGTGCGTCGGCAAGTTGGTTCGTGGAGGATACGATGGACGCGATGGAGAGTTTTTGCGACTCCCAAGCAGAATTGGCCTGAATGCCTATACTGGTCGCGGCAACAGCTCCACTTAAAAGCTTGTATGCCGAATAGGTAGCGAGAGCAGTCTGGGCGAGCGACATGAGCTTTCGATTAAGCTCATTGGAAACGGTGGCGGCCTTGTTGAGGGCGATGGCGGCGGAATTGGTTTCCGTCCCCATACTTTTGACCTGTTTTCCGGCTTTCTCAGAATTGGAACCGACGGCGCGGGCTTGGATCGCCGCCTTTTCGGATGATGAGGCAAAGCGTCCGTTAGAGGCATGAAGCCGACCAAGGCTGTCGTTGAACATGCCCGCTGCTTTGGCGGCCTCGGACAAGCCATCATAATTCCGTTTGGCCGTGCCGGTGGCCTTGCCGATGCTGGAAGACGCCTGCTCCGCAGCCTTTGCCACGTCCTTCATGGCTGCCGCAGCCTCAGCCGCTCCCCGCTTCACATCGGACGCATCCATCTTTATCGCAAATACAGCCATACCCCATCACCTCACAAAGTTACCCCAACCCTACCACGTTCCCTCCGATGTCTTGCAAGAGGTTGTTGGAAGGTTTTTCGAGTATACGGTTGGAAGAGGGGAGAGGGGCAAGGGATTGTCTGAGTGTTTTTAGAGCAGGGGAGATGACTGACGGAAGGACATATGGTGGGATGAAGAACGCGAAGCCCCCAACCTTAGGGAAGGGGGCTTTATCAATGGGTCAATTCAATTCTTTTTTACAAAATCGGCATAATTTTGCATCAGGATAAATCCACTCTCTACAATACGGACATTGAACCTTGCCGTCGCGTTCGACTATTTTCTGAGTAGGATTGAGTACAAGGATTACAATTATGAGTGGGGGAATAAAAAGGCTGGCGAGCGCCCATCCCCATGCAGAGCGGCCTTTTTTCTTTGCAAAACTGTATGATAAAATTGAACAAATAATAGGAATGACAATAAACAAAAGTTCTTTTTCCCCAATACCGTACATAGTTCCCTCACTCAGCAAATTTTTGAGCTGCATTTACAAATCGCTGAGCATAATTGTATAGATCCTCAACTTCTTTTACATAGGCTTTTTCCTCAGCTTGTTCATCATAAATAATAACATATGGATTTTTTACATCATAAAAAAGCCTACAAAGGGGTTTTCTGTTATTATTATCTATAATAATGGAACAGTATGTTTTGGCATCTCGTAAATATACTCGTCTAGGTTCAATAACACCTCTTACAATAGCTTGAATGACATACAGTGATGCAAACTCTTCATCTGTTGTAATAATTCCATTATTATCATCTTCTTGTTCTTGAATTTGTTGTGAAGAAGTTTCTATTTCTATTTTTTCTTCTACAGTTTTTGCAGACTCAAGCCTTTTATTAATTTGATCGTTGATATATTCTGATACAGCGCGTTTTATAATTGGCTTAAATTGCTCTCGAATGGTTGAAGTAATTTTTCCACCATCATAACATTGAGAGGCATAAAGTCTTATAAATTCATCGGATGGATTTGACATGTCATCAGAAAAGAGAAGGTATACAGCCCGAGCCATTTTTAGATTTCCAGCAGCGCTGACAATACCATCTTCATCAAAGGATTCTTTTGCGAGTTTTTGAATTTCTGGGAGGTATCTTTCGTTGAAATCAAGAAGGTTGATTTCCATAAAAGGTTTTGTGTCCATGATATTTAGTTGATCAATATCGCTGAAGAAAAGATAGCGGCACCCATCCGTTAAAATACCAATACGGGCAGGTTGTGTGGAAAAATATCGAAAGAGTTGAGAACACTTTCCTGTGTCAAGTGGGGCGCCAAGAGGTTTACATTCGATGAGGATTACGGGATTCCCTTCTTTGAGAAGTGCAAAATCTATTTTTTCTCCGCGTTTTGTCCCAAAATCGGCAGTGTACTCTGCCGCAACCTCAGAGGGATTGAATACATCATAGCCTAGAGCATTTATGAAAGGCATGATCAGAGAATTTTTGGTCATAGCTTCATTGAGCGACTGTCCCTGTACTTGCCGTACTCTTTCTGCCAGTGCCGCTATTTTTGCTGCATCCATAGTCTAATTCCTCCTTTCCCTCTCACGCCATATAAACGAGTCTATGTCAAGGGCAGACGAGAAAAAGCCCCAACCGTGAGGAAGGGGCTTTCGGGGGGGGCAACCTCCTGGCCTTTTCTAAACGACCTACGAATGGAAGAGGGATGCCGGGAAGTTTTCTAAACCGCCTACACGGCGGATAACGGCTGCGGGGATTCGCGCTGGCCCGGATGTGACTTCTAAGCCGCCTACTCGGCGGATAACAACTTCAAGCGCGAGGTTCCGCTCACGCGGCTCTTCTAAACCGCCTACTCGGCGGATAACTCAACGATACCGAATTCACCGCTCATGGACACCTTCTAAACCGCCTACCCGGCGGATAACCCCCATCTTTTTCTCTAGCTCTTTGTCAGCTTCTTCTAAACCGCCTACTCGGCGGATAACGGATTCCAAGCCATCATCGCCCCCGCGCTCAACTTCTAAACCGCCTACTCGGCGGATAACTAAAAGGCATCTACGAGCCGAAGCTCCAGCTTCTTCTAAACCGCCTACTCGGCGGATAACGAGATGCATAAGCCGCTGATCTCTACGGGGCACTTCTAAACCGCCTACTCGGCGGATAACTAGAGTTTTTGAAAACAAAATCCTTATTTTTCAGGAGATTGAATTCCAAATCCTTTTGAAAGTTTCGTTTTGGCGAGCTAGATGTAACACGTTTATATCATGTGTTTTTTACACACAGGTTTTTCATGAAGTCAAAAAGGAAGTCCAAAACCTCTTCCTCTTGGCAGTGCTCAATAAGGCGTTGCCGGAAATCTTTTTGTGTCTCTCCTCCTTTGGCACATTCGAAGGCCAGCGGCATGACGTAACCATCCTTGACCACATCCGCGAGGTCAAATACCAACGCGCCTCTTCGCGTCTTCCCATGCAGGATAGGCATGGCAAAACTGATCCCAAGGCCACAAAGCGCCACAGCGGCATACCCATACGCGATATAGTTGCCATGATCCAGAAAACCGTTGCAGACATCCGCTTTTGAGGTTGAACGCCGCGCGCCTTCTTCGCGAGCGAATGAAAATCCATGTCCTCGCGCCAGATCCGCATACAAACGTTTGGCCCAGCGTGCCTCCGCCAGCAAAAGCTCCTGAACATCCTTGGCCTGTTCCAGATCCGAACGGAAACGCTCCCGTACGGTATCGGACAGGACTATTCCCAATTTTTGGAGATAGTCGTTTTTCCGCCAACACTCCGCCGTCACCTGTGCCCGCCGCCTGAGGAAAGAGCGGGCTTTCTCCAGCCGTCGCGCGGGATCAAACCACATTTCCGCCCATGCCTGCATATATTCCGTCGGGCGGTACTCGCTTTGCGGTGTCATGAAAGCGATGTCGCACACTCCGAACAAAGGCGATCCGCCCGTTCCGCAAAAGCCCACCATCACGTTGGATGCCGCCATACGCCGCATAGCGGCATCCGTGATGGAAGTGCCTTTGCCCAGCAACAGGAATGCCGTATTCCGCTCGGGGATATTGAACATCTGCTCGAATTCTCCCCCGTCCTGCGTCAGATAGACGATACGGTCATCCTGCTGCACTACGCGGGCATGTTCGAGATAAAAGACATTGGCCCTTTTGGAGAGCAGGAGCGGCCTTGGTTCGGCTTGCCTCTTCATGCCCATGGAAGTTCCGGCAGACAGAAGGGCTTGCTTGTCACGCAAAAACCATAGCCGTTGGGTGTGCATTCCTCCCGTTGCGGCTCTCCCTGTTCACGGTTCACAACCAGCGAAAAACGTTGTTCCGTCCCTGCGCTGTGCAGGATGAAATAGGCCATTCCCGCCTTGCGGGCATGCTCCATACGTCGTTTCCGCAGTTGTCCATACTCCTCGCCTTCATGGCGATCCGATGACAGCGATGGTACTCTGTATCTGACGAAACGTACCCAATCCCCGCAAAAATCATCAGGGACAGCCCGGGGATAAGACAATCGCGCATAATCCCGAAACCACGGCTGTGAAATTACGTTTTCCGCCAGCCAGTCCATGTCTTCACGGGAGGAAGCGAAAACGCGCAACGCCCCCGTCAAGGGGAGAGGCAATACGGCCAGTTGTTCCCTCCCGGGGAAAGCGACGGCAAATGCCCCGGGGCGCTGGGAGAATACGCCGTGCAGCAAGCCCAGTATACGGTTCCGCAGCACCGGCCCGCTTGCGCCCGTATCGCCTCCCACGATCAGCGGCAGGGCATCACAATACCATTGGGGCCTCATGATCATTCACTCCCCGAAAAGACGCCGCCACGGATAATGCAGGCCAGCAGGAACAGCCCATCAGGCGTCATGGGGTCCAGCTCGCTCACGCGGAGCATCAGCTTGAAGCCGGATGCATCGCCCTTGTTGCGGAAGAATTCCTGTGCATCGAGGCTTGCGCCGTTGGGCTCCACGGGCAGCGGCACACGGCGCTCCTCATAGGCCGGATACCATGTATCGATGGTTCGCAGGGCATTGCCGATCTTCTGGTCACGCAAGGCCGCCTGTCCCATGATGCGTACGCTGTGCTGATCCTGTCCGTCCGGCGCGCCTCCCACGCAATACAGGGGGCGGGCAAACCCGCGTGCCTTGTTCTCAAGGTAGTTTTGCGAAGGGAAGACTTCAACGGCCCCACCGACCCCCAGATCGACGTGGGCCGTCACCCGCAATTCTGTTGCCGGGTCGCCTTTCCAGCCGCGCGCCAGCACTTCGGCCACAGCACGCTCGTCATCGCTTACCTCTTCAAAATGATTGAAGGGAGTCGCCAGCGCGTCGAACATTTTTTTCGTACCGTCGGGCAAGAGCACCTCAACCGTAGCGGAACTTGCCACTGCGCGGTTACGCCACAAAAAACGTCCGTTGGCGATGTTGCGCACATAGCGGCAGGCCAGGTGAACCAACGTCTCACTCTCCTTGGCCCGGTCGACAAACGCCGCCAGATCGGCCTTGAAGGCGTTCAGGTCATCTATGGAGTCTTTCTGTCCCGGAGCGCAGGCGAACAACGCTTTTTTGATATCCATGCCGCGCAGGTTGAAACGCACTTGTAGGGCCGACGCATTGGCGTCGAGTTTGGCGCTGTCCGTCGTCTGGATATTGGATACTTCTTCCCGTTTGGCGCTGGCGGAAGCCGCTTGTCCTTCTTTGCTGGCTTTGTTGATATTCTGCGTTCCACGGATGCCGTGTCTTATCACCCACAGAGGGCTCAGGTTCCCATTGTCCAATTCGTTGTAAAAGAGGCCATCCGTCACCAGAAGGCAGCGCTGAAACGACAGTACGCCCGGAAGTTTATTCAATTTTTTTGCCATGATATTTGTCTCCTTACATATCCTCAGGTTCCGCTTGTTCTTGCCGCAGCACAAATGCACCCCGCCGATCACCCAGCCATACGGGGCGCCAGAAAGCCTCTTCCACATCCGCTTCCTTCCGCCACTGGCGCAAGGAACGGTATTGCACCATGCCCACCAGAGGCTCGGCAAAGGCATGTATATAGCCGCAGCGCGCTCCGCTGCGGTGCTCGAAAGGTGTGATCGCTGCGTAGCCGAGGCAGGCTGCGGACAGCCATGTGTTGTCCTCTCCAGCCGCAGGCTGCGCTCCCAGCGCTTCCACCAGAAGTTCGGCCTGATTCTTGCCCCGGTTTTCGAGCATATCCCTCCTGTCCTTGACGACATACCCGTTTCCGATGCGATCGAACGCGGCCTCCAGAGACTCTTCGAGGACGATTTCGCCGTGCCCCGTCACGAGGCCGCCGGAAAGCCGCGCCCGGTGCAGAAACTCACGGGCCTCCATCACGCCCGCCACCTGTTCCAGTTCCCAGATGATGCTCACGCGCAGATGGGCACAGGCCACGGGCTGCAAAGAAAGGGCGTGTGGGTTTTTCGAAGAGTAGTCGCTGCCGTTGGCCGACTTGCCGAACGTGAACGCGGCGGCTCGCCGTTGCTGTGGCGAAAAGACGCCGTAAAAAGATTGCCCCAGCGCCTCGCGGTTGTGGTGGATCAGAGCCATGCCCGTCACTTTAGCCCCTCCGCCCAGATGAAAGCAGAGCGCTTCTCCGAGGCCGTAGGCAGCGAAGACCGGCGGCCCGCCCATCAGGAAAGAGGCGGAAAGCATGTTGGCGGCCTGAACCCGCACGCGGGGAAAGACAAGATAGCTCATCGAAACGCCTCCTCCAAACGCCCCGCAACCGTCGCGGTCGCTGTCACGTCCAGAACCATCACTCGGTTTCCGTTGGCATATGAGGCATGTTCCATGCCGCCGATCACCAGCCACGCCATATCGCGGGGCCATGTACCGTCGCGTAAGGCGGGATCAAGCAAGCCGCGCATCGCAATCGGCCTCAACTCCGGCGAGACCAGCGCCTCGGTTCCTGTTTCAGGATTCTGTTCCTGCGGGAGCATAACGGCATAATCCCGTAGCATTTCCCGGGCCTCGTCAGCCCGTTGCAGGACAGCGGCGGCGATGTTCCCCAGAAGGGCTTCCTCTTCCTCCCGCGCTTTCAAATCGGTTCGCCCGGGCGTAGCGGACTCCCCATTGTCCAATCCATGCCGCCGCCGAAAATCCGCGTAGGCGAGCAGGGCTTGCCTCAGAGGACCGGGCAGGGAAAAATCGATAGATATTCCTTTGTAATAGAGGGAAAAAGCTGCTCTCAAGTCATCCGCGCTGCGTGGCGCATCCACAAAGAGCGGGCGCTGCATGACCCGTACGAGACCACCAACGTTCTGGGGGTTGGAACCGCCGATGCCGAACTGCGCCTGCCGTAGCTTGCGCATCTTCATGCGGGGGGCGTTCCCCACCTCCTCTCCGTTTTCGGGCTTTCCGGTGCGCTTCCCTTCCTCTTCACACGCGGCATTATGGCGGGGCACCAGCCCGTTGTCCTTTTCGAAGAGCAGTTCGCATATCCCGCCCGCTGTCATGGGCGTCATGGACACATAACCACCTTCAGCGCCTTCTTTGGGAATCAGGATCTGGCGCAAACGGTGATCCACATGCTCAACGCCGACGCTGAAGGCCGAGGAGCACGCTCCGGTCATGGCGTCCTCGATGGCGAGACGTTCTTCTGACGATGCGGCTTCCGCAAAGGGATTGCCCCGTACCACGGCATTCACCTGTTTGCAGATGCCCGCCACCGCCGCGCCGCCCTTGCCGTAGTCCAGCGAAAGGGACACCCCCCGCGCCATCAGCGTACGGGCCGAGACATAAGGGGCATCCAGAGCATCGTCCGAAGCGAGGCGCACCCCCGCGAGGGCCGCGTTGGAGTTGACCGTTTTCGAGCTGAAATGAACAAGTTCCGCGATTGTGTTGCGATAGGTTTCTGGTGGATAGGCTTTCCACGTTTTTTCATTTTTGGCCTGGCGTTCCTGCTGTCCGCCGTCCGCCTCCATGTTCGGTTCATCCATTTCTTGTCTCCTTGTCATCCCGCCGCCGGACGGCGGACAATGCCGAATCCCTTGTCATATTCCCATCTGTCAGTATCGCTGTATGAAACCAGTTCAGCCGAGAGCGCACGCTCTTCGTCCACCCCGACAGCTTCGCATTGGGTGCGCATGGTTTCGGCATCCAGCCAGAGCCATGCATTGGGCAGGGCATCGACTTCCCGGAAGGAACGCTCGTCGCGCTCCACCCACTGTCCGCCAGAGCCACGCCGTTCTCCCTGATATACAAATGCCTCGTAGACATCGCCAAGGCGTTCGGCGTCACGTCCCAAGCGCCACGTTTCCGTTCTTCCCATACGATTGCGCAACGGTGTCTCGTTGTAAACCCATTCGGAAAGCAGGGCGGCCGGCGAACGCTCCGCAACGAAAGAGTATTCGCTGGCCTCTGGCCCAAAATACGGAAACAGCCGCTTCGCAATGGCCTTGTCGTCGCGTCTGGCAAGGCGGCAATCCTCGCCAAGGCGTACGTCCGCCGTTATGACGAGCCGTCCCTCGCGCCACGGCAGGATTTGGGCCAGATCATGGATGGAGTACCTATCCTTGCCTTTTCCCTCATAACCGGGCCAGCAAAATGCAGGCACGTACGGTTCGCCCCTGTCGCGGTTACGGCAATGCCGCCAGTTGAACTGTGGCACGGCAATGTTGGGCGCATCCCCGCAAGAGCGCAGGCGGTGCCGGTTGACCCGGCCCGCAGCCTGCACCAGCGATTGGGCGCTGGACACGTCCAGTACGGCCCAGTCGAAGTCGTGATCCCGCCCCACCTCTTCCACCGGAGTGGCAACCACGATGAAAGGCACGTCTGGGCGTCCCTCGCGCGCGGCTTCATCCAGAAAGGCACGGATCTCGCGGTCGGCTGTAACATGTTTGTCGCCTTGGGCACGGGAAAGCAAAAAATCCAGCCTCTTTTCCTTGTAAAAACGGGCGATGCGCCAGTCGTTCGCATGATAGCAAGCAACACGCGCCTGTGGCAGTTCTTTCGCCAGATGCCGGGCCACGTCCACGGCTGTTGCGATATTCGCCACGCGTACCAAACCAAAGGAGTACGCCACGCCGGAGCGGGCATCCGTCAGGGCGTGGCGGGCGTGCAGTTTTTGAACTCCCACGGTCACGGCACCCATCCATGTGCCGACGCTTTCTTCAGCCATCGGGAGCAGTTCGGCATGGCGGTACACGGGTAAGGCGGCTATGGCCTCCAACTGTGCGGACACCCGGCTGTCGTACAGTGCAAGCAGGGCCGCAGCCCTTTCCGCTCGGCCTTTTTCCGGCACATGGGGCACGGCTTTTATGAGCGGCGGCAGGGCGTCATCAATGAACGCCAGTACATACAGCGTCTTTGCCTCGGAACGGGACTTTTCCTCGTCAGTGCAAGCGCTCTTGCCATGCCGCAATGCGCGCGCCATTTCCGCGCCGGAAGCATAGGCCGCTTCCACGGCCTGCGCTACGGGGCGGGACAGTGTGGCTGAGGAACAGATGACGTTGCGCCCGAAAAACGCGCACCACTGGACAAGGCGCAGTACGGCGACAAGGGATTCGGGTTCATAGGAATCGATTTCGTCGAGGACAAGATCGGCACTCATGAGGCGCAGCAGGGCTTTGACGTGATGTCCTTGCCGATGTGGTTCTCCGGCGGCGATCAGGTAGTCGATGGTGGAAACCAGCAGAGGAGCGCCAACGATGCGCCGCTCCTGCGGCTTGGGGAAGAAGGATTCCAGCCATGCGGGCAATGGCCAGTTTCCGCCGGAGGTCAGCGCTTCCGGTTCCGCAGGATTGCCGTCATCGTCTGACCACGGGGCGGCAATGTTTTCTTTGATGTTGGAAGCATTGAACAGTTTCCGCGTCACCTCATCGCCGATAACCGTAGCGAGATCGCTGTCGGAAAGGCCAAGCTGGCATTGCAGGGCCCGTCCCGTTTGTAATGTAAGGCTACGCAGGTTCAAGGCGATGGAAAACCGGGGAGTGACGCTGCGGGAGAGAACGCAGGCCGCGCGCACGTTCATGCGTGTCTTGCCGCTGCCGGTTCCCGCCATGTTGAAAACAAGGGCACCGCTTGTGGGGTACGCCTCCCGCGCTTCTGCCAGCGCATCAGCCGCCGTATTTTGCCATACGAAACGGCTTTCCGGATCCGCCGGGCGCAAAACGGCCTCCAGCGAGCAGGGTTGTAGGCCCGTCAGGGATGCTTCGGGACGCTCCACAAGGTTCGCCATGCGCCAAACCAGATCCGCCGCTTTTTCCGAAACGCGGGACAAATGATCGGCGAGGCGTTGATTCAAGCGGCGTCCATCGGGTGCGGCATGCGTGTTGGCGAAGGCGAGCGAGGTATTTTTGTCAGGCGGGCACTCCAACGCCGATACAGTGTGATCCGCAAAGACAAGAGCCGCGCGTGCATACAGAAAAACGGCCCTCCAGTACGGAATCCATGCTTCACCCGCCATGCCCACAGCCGCTGCGGAAAGGCGTTTGTCCAGCCGTTGCGCGAGCTCCCAAAAGGAACCTTCAGGTTCGGACCACGTGGTGAAAAGCGCGGCATCAGGCGGGCGGGGCAGGTTTTCCCGTACGAGCCTGCCTTCCGGGCAGGGCAGACGAGAGGAGAACAGGCCATGATGTGTGGAAACAAGCGCATCCACGCATTCCTGTGCCGAAGCAAGGCCATAGCGCGAGGCGTTGCAAATCTCCCGTTCTCCTATGAACATTTCGAGGCGTTTTGTATATACGTTCGCCCATGCCGTCTTCCAGTCCATGCCGGATCGCACCGCCTGCCATAACTTGAGCGAAATCCATTCATGCCGCACGGCATCGGCCAACTCCGCTTTCCCTCGCAGCTTTTTCTGGAACTTCAGAGAATATTTGCCCAAGTCATGCAGCAGGCCCGCCAAGCGCGCCGCTAACCCGGCATGGCGAACCCACTCGGACACACGCACAGGAGTGGTAATCCGGCGATACCCTGCTGGGAAATGGCCTTCCGGCCCGAAACGTCCCCGTGCGCCCACTATCCAGAGTAACTTCATACGGCGGCGCCCATCGTTTTGGTAGCAGGCCACGGAAGTCTGCCGTGTAGCGCTTCGGGCCAAAGCGGCGCGCACTTCCTGCAACCCTTCGGTCGTCATGGGCGACATCCAGCAACGTTCCCCTGCGCGCAGGGCGTAGCTGTCCAGTATGGCGCGGCTGCGGCGGATGGCCCGTTTCTGACAAGCGGAAATGAAGATGACGTGCATAGAAGAAAAGGTATCGGTTTATACAGATGAGAGCAATATGACACGGGGAACAGCATCTCATCTTTTTTGTAGCTTCCTTTTGGCTTCAAAAAAAGTTGTTCGGAAAAACCTTTTGGAATAAAGTAGTTAAAAAGAGGCGATGCGAACGAAGCTATTGGAGGGTGCCAAGATGTAATCCTTTGAAAGATAAAGATATTGTCTCGTATCGCTCTAGTTGTCCGCCGTGTAGGCGGTTTAGAAGTCATCGCTCGAAGGGTCGAGGCGCACGGTGTCGTTGTCCGCCGTGTAGGCGGTTTAGAAGATTCTCGATAAAATCAAAAGGCGACCGTTGCGGTTGTCCGCCGTGTAGGCGGTTTAGAAGGTGTAGGCGGCTATTATCACATGTGAATCTTCTGCTATTGACGAAGAAACTGAAGCTAGGTAGTCTCAAAAAACATAGTATTTTTATCCACCCAAAGGTGGTTTAGAATTTTTACAGATTGTTAGTATGTTAGACCGCCGTGTAGGCGGATAAAATATAAATTTATCCTTTTAAAGATTATTTGTTAATCAAAAAATGCCAATCAATATTTTTCCATAGAGCGTAAGGAGTTAAGAGTGTTCTTTTTCGTGCTCTTCCACCTCTTCATACAGCCGTTTCGTCTTCACGCCGAGGGCGTCCGCGATCTTCGCCAGCGTGTTGAGCTGACAACCGCCAATGGTGTCGTCTTGAGTGGCGCGGTGGATTGTACGCGTGGATAATTCTGTTTGACTAGATAAATCACGTATTGTAAAGCCTTTTTTATTCATTAACTCTCTGATATTACTTTTAAACATTGTGCACCTAAAATATTTTTTGTTGTAATTAAGTAATTTTTATTGACAGGATATGAGGTAATTAGTTACAACAGAACCATCGGAAAGGCAATAACAAAACAGCCCTCGGAAGTGTCGTTACCACTGCCGAGGGCCTAACCACAAAACCCTAGAGCATAGGAGTATTGTATGGTTAATCAGAAGATTACCGATTCTCGCGGTACAGTCAAGCCTCACGGCATTGACGCCCTGTTCGCCAACTATGCGGACGAAACCCGGCGCATGAAGGAAGGGGCCGCAGCAGCCCGCAAGCGCATGTTGAGCTTGCCGAACGTCACTGAAGGCCATGAGTACGGCAAGTGGTGGCTGTGCATCGTCTTCGCGCCCGGCACTTCGGAAACGGAGCCTCGCCGTCTGCACTGGTGCTACAACCAGAAGGGGGCCGAAGACTTCGCCCGTGACTACACGGAACGCGGTTGTTTCTGCGTGATCGCGCAGACGACCAAGCAGCCCGGCGACGACCTCTAGAGCGAACGAGGCCCGGCGGGAGACTGCCGGGCCACAAAGAAAGCGAGAATCATATGTCACAGTGCGAACTCATGCCCATGCCCGCGCCTTCGGTCGTCTTACACGACGGACGCCCCGCCACTACCTCTTTGGAGATCGCCAAGTTCTTCAAGAAGCGTCACGATGTTGTATTGCGGGATGTTCGCAATATTATGGATAACTGCCCGGAAAAATTTACTGCCCACAATTTTGTGGTGAGTAACTATCTGGATAATACCGGGCGTTCCCTACCCATGTTCATCATCTTCAAGGACGGCTTCACTCTCTTGGTGATGGGCTATACAGGCCCCGAGGCCATGCGCTTCAAGCTGGCCTACATCGAAGCCTTCAACGCGCTGGAGGCCGAGTTACAGCGCCAGCGGGAAGGGGCCTTGCCGCCCGCACCCCGGAAGTTCTCGCCTTCATCGACCGTCAGCCGGAAGCCTCTTGAGAGGCTGGTCAAGGTCTGGGCGTCCCAGTCCGGCCTCCTTCACGCCCAATGCTGGACGATGCTCAACGCCCATTTCGGGCTTGAGAAGATCACGGAACTGCCGGAGGAATGGATACCCGACGCCGTGGCATGGGTAGAGGAGCAGCTACGGCCCACGCCGCCTGCCTTGCCGGGGAACGCGCCCATGCCTCTGACGGAGACGGAAAAGGCCCTCTGTGCGCTCAGGGTAGAGGCGCTGGAACGCCTTGAAGACGAATGGCTGGGCTTTGCCGCCGAAACAAGACAGAAGTTCGGCAAGCTGGTGCAGGAGTATCATCGGGTCGCCGGGTCTTCGTTCAGCTTGCTCTTGAGCCGGATACCGACGGAACGCATCGTGCCCACGGATGCGGTAACGGACATTCTCAGCTTCACCGTCTACGATGCCCGTACAGCCCTTGAGGACGGCCTCAAGGAGATGCACCATGCCATCAGCGCGTCGCGCATCGTCAACAAGCTCTTGGCGAGGGGCACGGCATGACCCCGATTACCCGCCTCGAAATCTGGATGTGCGGCTACGTGCTCGGCATCGTGACGATGCTCATCAGGGAAATGGGAATATAGACGAACGGCCCCCGGAAACGGGGGCTTTCGCATAAGGGGCAAGGAATGCTGGAACAGGAAAAGCCGCACCGGACGATTGCGGAGCGCATCAGGAAGAAGGAATCGAAGCCGAAGAAGGCGAAGACGCCGAAGAAACGGGAGAGCTACGGGGTGGAGGTCGAACCGGGGGAAGCGCGGATCATGTGGTGCCCGCGCCCCATGTTGGTGACTGCCCCGGCATGGCTGGCGGGATGGCTCAGGTAACACACAAGGCCGGGGTGGATGCCCCGGCTTCTCATAGGAGCGGAGTTATGGAAATGAAAGCCTTGTCAGTGCGCCAGCCGTTCGCGTCGCAGATTGTCATCGGGGAAAAGACCATCGAATGGAGGTCAAAACCGTTCAACTGGCGCGGCCCGCTGGTCATTTGCGCCTCGAAAAGCGCGATCATCGAACTGGACAACGGGAAACGCCTGCCAGTGGGCGTGGCCCTCGGCATTGTGGATGTGGTGGGATGCCGCCCTATGACGCGGAAAGACCTTGTTGCGGCGTGCTGCGAGGATTACGAGGACGAGATGTACGGTTTCGCATGGGAGCTTGCCAACCCGCGTGAGGTCGTACCGGTGCCCGTCAAAGGCATCGTTGCCCCGTGGCCTTGGAGAGGCCCGGAACTGACGCTGTGCCCAGGATGGCATGACAGGAACGTATTGGACGATTGAATGGAGCCCCGACCGGAAGGAAGCTTTGCACATGAATCAGACGGTGAAGGGGCGGACAATTTTTAGATTCGTCTTCCCTTGACGGGACTTTTATTTGTACATATATTTGTACAAAAGGAGGCCAATCATGTCACAGGCTATTACCTATTCAGAAGCACGGCAGAACCTTGCTGAAACCATGAGCCGCGTCTGCGATCATCATGAACCAGTCATTATTACCCGGCAAAAATCACCCTCTGTGGTCATGATGTCTCTTGAGGACTACAATTCCATCATGGAGACGGCATACCTGCTCCGTTCACCCGTCAACGCCGCACGCCTCAGGGAAGCGATACAGGCCTCAGATACAGGCAAGGCCATTCCGCATGAACTGGAGGATTGATCATGCTGCTTACGTGGACGCCGCAGGCGTGGGAGGATTACCTTTATTGGCAACATACGGACAAGCGCACGGTCAAACGAATCAATGAATTGCTGCGTGATGCCATGCGAAACCCCTTTGAAGGGCTGGGGAAGCCGGAACCGCTCCGGTTCGATCTTGCCGGATGCTGGTCGCGCCGTATCAATCAGGAAGATCGCCTCGTCTACAAAGTGGACGAACGAAGCGAAGCCCTGATCGTACTCCAATGTCGTTACCATTATTGAATTGAGATAAAAGCCCTGTTCGTTTCATCAACGAGCAGGGCTTTTTTACCATGTCCGGCAATCCCTACGCGGCGCACCTGCGCCGATACTTCCAGAGCATGTTGCGGTCGGCTTTCAGTGCATGGCGGAATGCTTCAATCACATCCATATGGTACGCCTTTACGCTGCCGTATCGGCTGTCCTCGACTTCCCTGATTTCGTACCCCATGCGCCGGGACATGTCGGAGAGCTTGCGTCCGGCCACTGAGTACATGGCCTGTGACACCTCAAAGACCTCTTCCAGCCACGGGATGGCCTTCACCTGTTTCCATGTCCGGCTGTCCCCGATCTCGTCGCGGAGCTGGTCGTTTTCCTTGGAAAGGCGGCTTGCCGTGTTCATCGCCGTGGCCTCGCGCCGGGAGCCGATTTCCGCCTTGGTGCGGACGGCCTCGTCGCGCTGTGCTTCCACGAGTTTTCGCTGTTCCCGCTCGAACTTGTACTGCTGGAGTAGGGAAATCCCGAAATCGGGATCGTCGAGGATGCGATCCATCACCGCTTCCGTGGCATACAGGCCGCGCTTGCGGATGGAAGGGACGACCTCGTGAATGATCCACCGTTTGAACGCCTTGGCTTCCGGTTTGCGGGAACGGAGGATGAGGGAATAGAGGCCGGGTTCGGATACGACGAGCATTTGCTGTTCTCCGCCGGGGGTACGAATACTGTTCGTACCCTTTTCGTCGTCATCCAAAAGGGAAATGGTTTTGCTCACATCAGTAAGTTCCAGGCACTCGCACACGTCCTTGGCCACAAACCACGGCTCGCCCTCGCATTCCACGACGCGAACTCTGCCGAATTCCGCTTTTTCAAAAACTTTCAACATGTTCATATGAATCCCTCGGGTTGCTGTCATTTTTTCAAGTACCGCACCGGGAACAGAACCGCCTCAATGAGCATGACCTTCTGGAAATTCCCTTCCGGGTCGTCCGTGCGGTCGCATTCGGCGCGGACGGCTTCAATTCGGACAGGGCGGGCTTGCCCGACCATGCCCACGAAGTCGCGGGCGTGGATGTCGCAGATTTGCCAGATATGCATGGCTTGCAGGTTGTCGGGCAGGAGTTCCACTTCCGATGAGGTACAGGCGCCGCAGGGAGGTTCCAGCCCGTCGAGCGCCCATGTCTCCCGGCATTCGTCACAGCTTGGCGCGTTGTCCGCTAGGCGTCCGCACCAGTCACGGAGTTTTTTTCTTCCGCCGCCTTCACGAAAGAGAGTTCGCTGGACACGCAGGAATAGATGATCCCCATGAGGTTGGGGTTCACTTCCCACAGTTCCTTGATCATTTCCTTGGAGAAGGGGATGGGCGAGCCGTCTTCGAATTCGAGCCCTTCCCAGCCGGAGAGGGCGCGTTGCAGGTGTAGGATCTTGAAGCGGCGATCCATGAGTTCGGGGGTGCGCTTCTCGTTGCCGTTGAAGGTGCGGGATTTTACGCGCAGGGTATCCAGCTCGGTTTCCGTCAGGACGCGGGCATACACGCCGGAATCGTCGGGAAAGCATTTGATGAA
The DNA here is from genome assembly GCF_000224655.1 of Bilophila sp. 4_1_30. Classification (NCBI taxonomy): domain Bacteria; kingdom Pseudomonadati; phylum Thermodesulfobacteriota; class Desulfovibrionia; order Desulfovibrionales; family Desulfovibrionaceae; genus Bilophila; species Bilophila sp. 4_1_30. The sequence goes on along the minus strand of NZ_JH114233.1, from coordinate 121,059 downwards.
GGCGGTATCCTTGGCTGTGGCGTCATTTACGAATTTCATGATGTTGATCCTTTGGCTGAAAGTTGAAGTGGTTCTTGGAGAATAGTCCCGCCGGAAAAGGAGGCGGCGGGAGCCGGAGCTATTCGAGGATGATTTCCACGGCGTCTTCGAGGGCCACGCCGAGGATGTCGGAGGATTGCGAAAGGGTGACGGTCGCGGAATCGGCGTTGATGGCGGGCATCTTGTTCTTGATGCGGGGGCAGGCCACGACGACCTTGCGGCCTTCCTCACTGCCGAACTCCGCGTCGAACCGGACTTCCTTGCCTTCGCTGCCTTCCCTGAGCCGTTTGGCGGCGTCGTTGCGCATGTAGTATTCAAAGTCCACGCTGGAGGCCCGCATGGTGTCGATGGGCTGGCCGGGGAAATGGTCGCCAAGTTCGTCGGTAAACTCCGTGGGGGTGGAGAACTTGATGGTGCAGGAGCGCATTTTCCCGGTTGTCCCGTCGATGCGGATAACGGAATCGGTATTCTCCATCTCCGCGCCGATGGCGGGGCCGTAGGGCATCCACCACGTCACCACGTCGTCCTCGGCCCATGCGCCGGAGATGCCGGGCGCGACGGCCAGCGTGTTCGTCCGTTCGTCCACGGCGGTCACGGCGTAGCCCTTGCCGGAATTGTCGTCCGACTTGGTGGTGTTCTGGATTTTCTGCCCCACGAAAAACACCTTCGCGTCCTCGACAACTATGGAAGTCGCGGAAGCCTGCGCCTCAGTTGCCACAGCGGAAGGCCCGGCGTTGAAGACTCGGCGTCCGGTGAGGGTTCCGGTCAGCTCCACGGCGTTTTCCTTGGTGACGGAGATGCTGGCGTCCGTGACGTGGCAGCCCTGCACAGCTTGCAGCGTCTTGTCGATGACGATCCATACGGAGACGTTGGGGCGGCACAGGGCCTGTACGAAGGTACGGCTTTTCAGGGAGACGGCGGCACCGGATGCGCCGGAGGCCGCCGTAGTGCCCTTGTACCCTCTGGTCAGTTCGGAGAGGAGCCATTTGCCGGGGGTGGCGGCGTCTTTTACGGCGTTGCGGTAGCGGATCAGTTCCTTGCCGGATGGGGTACTGGTCACTTCGATGACGCCGCGTAGGGGGACATGGCCCGACGTCACGGTGACGGCAATCTGCACGTCACTGTCCGTGAGTGCATCGGCAAGGGTTCCGGTGAAGGGTGCCGCCAACTTGCCCTGAAGCGCCTGTATGAGGGCGTCTCCCTGCATGGGGGCATCCAGAGCGGTGGGGCGCAGGTACATGCCGAAATTGGCTGTGGCGGGGCTGGCACTGCTGTTGAACACGTTCAGTTTATTGAGCGTATTCGCCTTTTCCTTACTGTCGGAGGTGGGGATTTCCTGATTGGCGAACACATCGGCGGTGACGTTGATAATGTCGGTCACGGCTGGGAATTCGAGCGTTTTGTCCGCGCTCTCCTTCACCACCCACATATTCTGGTTGCGGGAAAGGGCGACGTTCGGGCAGGCGTTTTCGCTCATGTTTTGCTCCTCTGAGTCGTATAAAAGGTGTGCAGATCGACGGTGGCGGACAGGATATAGCGCCCATCCTGCCCCGTTCCGGGTTCCTGTAGTGTTGTTTCCTCGCATCGGAGTTCACCGCCGGAAGGCAGGGGGAGGGCGGTACGGCGGAAGGCGTTTTCGATGCGCCCCTGTAAGGCGTAGCCCTTGGGGACGGGCATGTCCGGGGGCAGGGACAGCGTGACGACATAGACGCCCACGCGCTTGGAGAGGGCTTCCGGCCCGCCGAGTTCCCCACGGAAGCTCTTGCCCATGTTCAGCTTGCGGGTAAGGAGCACCTGATCGGGTGAAGGCGTGGTCTTTTGCCCCATCGGAAGGATGTGGGCGTCGGTACCGACTGTCTGGAAGAGCAGGGCGTCCAACACGGCGTAGAGATCGAAGAGGCTCGCGTACATCAGGCTTCCCTCGCCATTTGCCCGAGCTGCTCCGCGGCTTCCCGGAAGGTAAGGGCGATGAAGCCTGCGGGGGCCTGCTCGGACCATCCGGCCTCAAGGAAAGGCATATAGTCGAGATCGTTTGTGATGCTGAACGATTCCGCGTCGGCCCCCACTTTGGCGATGGCTTGTTCCACGGCGGCCGACACGTCGCCCCGGAACTCGGGGTAATCGCCCGCCGGAGGCACGGCGTCGCTCGGTTCCGCGCCGAGGTTCCATGACGCCCGCGCCCGGCCCGTATCTTCCGGGGTGCGCTCCACTAGTGTCCGGTAGGCTTCAAAGGCCACCAGCGCTACGGTACTCCGGGCGTATTCCGCATACAGGGCGCACATCTCCGCCATGGCCTTGTCGAGTGCGCGGGCGTCGGACGTGCTCAGACGGTCGAGTTCGGCCATGCGGCGTTTGATGGCTTGGCGGCGGCTTTCGATGGCGGCAATATCCACGGCTACCCTCTGCGGATCAGGATGTTGTGGACCAGTAAAGCATCTCCCGGGGCCACGGGTGCGGAGTCCACGACGCTCCATGTTTCGCCGTCCATGATGATCTGGTCGGGGACGGCGGGCACGGGAAGGCCGGAGGCTGCGGCGAGGATGATGCAGTCTCCAAGCTGTACGGGCAGCTCCGGGTTTTCTTCGATTTTGGCGTTCTTGCGTATGCCCTTGAACGGGGTATCCTTGATTGAAGGCTCATAACGCATGGTCTGATCGTTGTAGACCTGTCCATCCTTCTTCTGACGGTAGATCATCCGTTTGCCGAACTTGTTGATCAACTGGCGTGCGGTCCTGCCCACGCTGGCGTACAGGGATGCGCTCATCCTCTTCCGACCTCCATGATGCCCCCGCCCTTGCCCGTGCTGACGGTGCCGAGCCCGGCGAGCAGGCCGGACAGCGAGGGGAATACTGTTTCCGCCGGGGCCGTGCCGTTGTAGGCGATGCTGATCACGTCCACGCTCAGGCTGGCGATGTCCCCTCCCCGGTCGAGCGGGGCGAGGTAGTCCTGTTCGACGAAGAAGCCCGCCAGCTCACAGCAGGCCTCGACGACTTCCGCCGGAATTTCATCTGGGGCTATTTCCCCGTCCTGCGTGCTTACGCCCGCCCGAGGCCACGCCATGCGCTGCGAGCGGGAAGCCTTGCGCCCGTTCCACATGACCTTGCGGTTGAGCCAGTCAGAGGAGCGGATCAGCGCGGCCTCCTTCTGGGCTTCCGTCAGTTCGTCCGTCCATGCGGCCATCAGCCGGGCGGCATGGTAGGCGTCGGCATCGGCAACGCTGGCGAAGCTGTTGGCCCCGGCGGGCAGGGTGCCGTCTTCAACGATGAGGGGCATGGTTTTCTCCTTGAAGTCCCGTTTTGGGGTTCCGGGCGGGGGCGGAGGGTATTCCCCCGCCCGGTCGAAGCGCGGGGTTACTTGCCCTTGCGCTTCTTTTTCTTGGGGGTGCAGGTCATGGCGGTGTCTCCTTGCCGTTGGGGTTACGCTTGCGGCTGCCCGGGGACGTCACTGCCGACGCGGGCTCCGCTGGCGGCGAGGACATGGGCCAGCACGTCGGCCTTGGCTGTGATCGTCGCGGGGATGGCGATGCCGTGCGCCTTGGCATGGTCACGCAGCTCCGCCAGCGTCATCAGGTCAAGAGACTTGTTTGCGTTCGGCTCCGGCGTAGCGGCCGTGACTTCCGAGTTCCAGATCTGGTGCTTCGACGGATCGAAATCGGCCTCGTTGATGACGATGAACCCGCTCACCGTTTCCGTACTCGTGATCCTCACTGTTCTGATGTGCATGGAGCCTCCTACCCGGCGATGCGGCAGCCGAGTTCCCGGCGTACCACGTCCGCGCCGTACAGGATGTCATAGCTGAACCGGGTGCGCTTGTGCTCGCGGGAGACTTCCAGGCGGAGCGACAGGCCGGAAACCGGGTCCACGGCGGACTGGATGAGGTTGCCGAGGCCGTTGGCGGAATCCATCAGCGGGCGGGTGGCGAAGGCGATGGCGTCGCGGTGGAAGGCGAGGTTCATCACATGGGAACCGGATACCGTGACGGCTTCCGAGCCCGTGGTGGCCTTGGCGAGGCCGGGGTAGATTTTCACGGCGGTGTTGCCCACGGCGAGCGAGACGGCTTCCGTAACCACATAAGTCTGGCCGTCGCCCGCAATGGTCAGGATGTCGCCTTCCTTGAGGCCGGCGGCGTTGGTGGCCTTGGCGAGGCTCACCACCTGCGCTCCGGCCTCGTTCGCTCCGTTCACGGTGAGCGCGCCTTCCGTCATGACGCTGGCCTCGAAGGTGGGCACCTGCTGGTCCATCGCCCAGTCGAAGCCGTACTTGCGCCCGATGGTCCCGTCGATGATGGGCCGCGTGTCGCCGGACTTGCTCACGTCCGCGAACCCGGACAGGCCGAGCGCGGCTGCTTCGGCATCGGGATCCAGCACGATGCGGCGGTCGTTGACCGGGGCAAGCTGGCGGTTCAGCACCTTGCGGGCATTGGTGGCGTCGACCACGGTGGAGAAGGGCGTGGTGCCGGGCGTGCCGACGATGCCGTAGAACTTGCGCCCCAAGCCGAGCAGAGTGGCGTTCACGTCGTTGGCAATGGCCTTGACCGCTTCGCTGGCCTGCATGGGGATAACGCCGCGATTGGCCTCCATCAGGTCTTTGTCGGTCAGGTAGAAAGGCGCTTCCATCCAGCGGTCGAGCTTGATGGTGGCGGACACGGGGCTGATGTCGCCCGTGTCCTGCGAAGTGGCCCCCGGCGTGACCGCCTGCGCCTTGATCGCGGAAGGGATGGGCACGTCGATGCTGGCCCCCTGCTGTGCGGCAAGGTTGCTGTAGTCCGAATTCACGAGGCGGGGCATAACGCAGGTGCCGCGCAGGGCGAGCAGGCCCTGTGCGAGCAGCTTGTCGACGACTTTGGACAGATCGTTCATGGGAAATCCTCTTGGTGCGTGCGGCTACTGGGCCGCGACGGTTACTTCGCCCTTGGCGATGGCTTCAAGGTTGGCCCCGAAGGCACTCATGTCGCCCTTGGGGATGACTTTTGCGCCGGGGACATACGCGGAATTGGGATGGCTACCTGAGCCGCCGTCCGGGGCCTTCAGGATGCGGTCCTTCATGGGGTATTTGTCGATGATGGCCTCAAGCGCCTCTTCGGGCGTGGCGAGGGTGCCGGGATCGGAGCGGCTGAAAATGGGCTGGCCGTTCATGGTGGCGACCACGCGCAGCTCGCCGTTTTCCTCTTTCACCTCGAAATGCCTGCCGAACGAGGCGTAGGCCACGTCGGAGGGAAGCACGGTCTTGTCCTTCAGGAACGCGCTGGAATCGAAGATGCCCTTGACCAGCAGCGTACGGATGGAGGCTTCCTTGGCGGCCAGCCTGTCGGCGGAATCTTTCTTGGAGTCGGCGAGGGCCTTTTCGAGATCGGAAATCTTTCCGTCATAGGACTTCTTGATTTCCATCTTGAGGTCATCGACCTTTCCCGCGTCGATGAGCTTCCCGGCGTCAAGGTTGGCGACGGTTTCCAAGGCTGTTTTGGCCTTTTCGGGGTCAATGCCGTCAAACGCCTTGAGCTGGCTGGTCAGGGCGTCGATGTCCTTGCGCCGCCCGGCGGATTCCGCGTTGACGGCGGAAATTTTGTTCACGAGGTCGGGGACGTTATACGCAATCTCCGCACCGTCTTCGGCAACCCACACGGGGAAGCCGTCCTTCACCACCACATGGCCGTTTTCGTCGAGCTTGAGTTTCATGGTATCCTTCTCGGTTCGGGTTAGGGCTTCACGCCGGGGTATTCTTCGGCATCACGCCATGATAGGCGGGCAGGCCCGCATAATTGGGCATGAGTATAGACCCGTGCCCCGGATGCGCCGCAAGGGATTGTTGGAAGGTTTTTGTGTGCGGGGAGAAAAGAATACCTCTTGACATGATGTCAAAAAATAATATCATAAGGACATGAAAAAGAAACACCAGATGACCCTGAAACAGATATTCGCCCGCCCCGTTTCGGGGAGCATCAGATGGGCGGATATTGAGGCCCTGTTTGTGGAGCTTGGCGCGGAAGTAAGCGAACGTGCTGGTTCTCGCATCGCTGTGGTGCTGTTCGGGGAAGTGAGAGTGTTTCACCGTCCGCACCCTGCGCCGACTACGGACAAAGGAGCGGTTGCGAGCGTACGTATCTGGCTGGAAGGCCACGGAGTGAAACCATGAATAATGTCATGACATTTGAAGACGGCTACAAGGCCGTCATTGCCTATGACCCGGAAATCGAGATGTTCCGGGGTGAGTTCGTCGGACTCAACGGCGCGGCGGATTTTTACGCCGCCGATTTGGAAGGGCTGAAGCGCGAAGGTAAAATCTCGCTGGAAGTCTTTCTGGAGGTCTGTGCGGAAAAGGGGATCGCCCCCAAGAAGCAGGCAGGACGCTTTGCCTTGCGGCTCGATCCCGAGACGTACCAGTCTGTCGCTATTGCCGCCTCTGCTTCGGGAAAGAGTATCAATCAGTTTATCGTGGACAGCCTGAAGCAGTCCGTGCAGGCGGTTTGAGAAGGATAGACATGTGCGCTGCTATCCATCCCGGAGAAATTCTCCGCGAAGAATATATGGCCCCGCTCGGCTTGAGCGCGAATGCCCTTGCCATCGCCCTCGGCATCCCCGCCACACGGATTCATGAAATCCTGCACGAAAAGCGCGGCGTCAGCACGGATACAGCCATGCGTCTGGCCCGGTATTTCGGGACTGACATGGAGATGTGGATCAACTTGCAGGCGCAGTATGAAGCCTGCCTTCTGAAAAGGGAAAAGGGGCAGGAGTTCATGCGGATCATCCCGCATCGGGCTGTACAGGCTTCCCTTCAGTAGCTATGGAAAAGTATACCTATCGCGTCATTTGGTCGGAAGAGGATCAGGAGTTTGTGGGGCTGTGCGCCGAGTTTCCCAGCTTGTCATGGCTGGAAGAGGAACAGGACGCGGCCTTGCATGGAATCGTCCGGCTTGTCTCGGATACGTTGAAGGACATGGAAGCGAACAAGGAGCCGATCCCTGAGCCGCTTTCCCTTCGCAAGTTTTCCGGGAACTTTGTCGTCCGCACGACGCCTGAGATGCACCGTCAGCTTGCGATCCTCTCCGCAGAGGCGGGAGTCAGCCTGAACCGATTGTAACTATACGATTTTCTAGTTAATTTTCCAACAGGCAGTAAGTTGGGTACCTTTATTGGGCTTGCTCCGTATTATAAATGTTCCTCCGCTTAGCTCCACCCGTTCCCGCATACTTTTTAGGCCACGTCCCGTTTCCTGCATTCCCATAGCCGCTGTAATGTCGAAGCCTACGCCGTTATCCGTAACGCTGACTTTCAGTGTGTTCCCTTGTTTTTGCAGACGGATCTTGACGGATGTTGCCCCGCTGTGTTTGGCGATATTGTTCAGGCTTTCCTGAATAACCCGGAAAAGCACGATACGTAGCGTCATGGGAATGTCGTTTTCGTCCACATCGGCGGCGAGATCCAGCCGCAAGTGGGAATACGCTCCTTGGTAGTCTTTGCAGAACCATTCCAGCGAAGTAAGCAGACCTACATCGATATGGGCCGGGCGTAATTCATTTTGGATGCGCCGGAGCTGGCGCGCCAGCCCCTTGACCAGATCGACGGCCTCGTTAAGCGGTTCTTGCACTTTGATGGCGTCTGGCCTGTCGAGCATCAAAAGTGCCCGTTCAATACCGAACTTGATCACGCCCATTGTTGCTCCAATGTCGTCGTGCAGTTCCGCCGCTAGTTTGAACCGTTCCTCCTCTTGCGCCTGAAGCAAGCGGTTGGACAGGCGTTTCAGTTCTGCCGTCCTGGTTGCTACTTGCTCTTCCAGCCCTGCGTGGGATTCTCGTAATTCGTGCTCTCTGTGTTCTATCTCGGATACGAAATAGAATACGGATCGGGCCATCTCACGGATTTCCCATGCTCCGTCATATGGGATGTTGGCAGAAAATCCCTGTGTTCGCAGACGCATACAGTTGTTGAGCCTAATGACGGGCCGGATGACGTGACGTGCGAGGTATAGATAGGTCGCCGCGATGACCGCCAGCACCAGCACGACGAAGCCGTACAGTAACCCTGAAAGCCCGGACACCCGCTCGGAAAAGCCGTCCCGTGCGTGCTCGGCGTCGGTTTTGGCCTGTGCCATAAGTTGTCCCGCTACGATCATGATAGATTCGGACAGTGCATCCATACGGATGGTCAAAGCGGCGAATTGCTGTGAGACGGCGTGCTGGCGCTTGAATGACGGGATAATGCCGTTTTCGCCCTGTGCGCACAGGATGAGTTTGTCATACAGGTGATTGGCTGCTTCCACCATCCCCGAGATATGCGGAGTAGACGGGACACGCGACAGATCGGCCCTGACGTTGCGTACCCATTCGTACATCTCGGAGGTCACACGTAGGCCGTAGGGCACATCTAGGTCCGTGCTCAATACGAGAAGTAGTGAGAGGACTCTGTAGGCTCCTTGCTTCCACGCTTCCAGCTGCTCTACCCCGGAAACGTCCAGTGCGATGAGTTCCTCCGAAAGCGATCGCAGGCTCTTGACCTGATTCTGGCGCTGTTCCCGCAATATGATCCATCTGGTAATCAGAGTGTTCACGTCGTAGGCGATTCCATCAAGCGACGAGAGCTGTTCCTTCAAGCTTTCCACCTTATCCTTGTACAGCCCGATGGCTTCCAGCCGGGATGCCATTTCCCCTGCTTCATCAATACGTTCCTTTAGGGTAATGATAATGGCTTCGCGCACCAGTTCGCTGTCCGTCTGCATCAAGCGGAACATCATGCCGCGGAGCCATTCGCATTCGCGGACAAGCGCGGTCGTCTGGGTCAGGACGGGGATTTTCTGTTCGGCGGCTTGTTCCAACATGGCGTTGATGTCACGGAAGGCGAATAGCAACACACCAGCCAGCAGTACGAACGCCGTCGCAAACAGGAGCAGAGGGAGACTGGCCATGCTGGCAAGACCCAACGGGTGGCGGAGCAGATTCATGGATTTCCTCCCAGAAAAAGGGAAGGCACCTTCTCGATCCCATCTAGCGGGGACATAAGCCCGAGCCCAAGTTGTTCCAGATGGCGCAGGGACGGTTGCGCAACCAGCGCGTACGGGCTGGTCGTCAACCACAGTAGGGCATTGTCTTCGACAAGTTCGCGTTGCAACCGATCGTATAAGGTTTGCCGTCTGCGGGGGATGGCCTCCTCAGTGGCTTGTTGCATCAGTGTCTCAACCGTATCGTTGGCGTATCCCCCAGAATTCGTCCACACGATCCCCCGGTCACTGTTGTTCTTGCTGTAGAGGCGGTGAATCCCAATCACTGGATCATACCAAGCGAATAATTCGTCCAGCACTACCTGATAGTCTCCGGTCACGACATGGTGCATCCAATCGGAAACACTTTCCGAGTCGCGTGTGCGGACTTCGATGCCAAGCCGTGCGGCGAGTTCGTACTGAAGCAGGCGCAAAAGTTCGCGGGGCAGGGGGGAATCCGGCGAATAGTCCACAATAATGGAGAAACGTTTACCATCTTTGCCGCGCGGGTAGCCTGCCTCGTCGAGCAGACGGTTGGCTTCCGCAATATCGTGCGGCGCGGGGAGCGGCGTATAGAAAGGTGCCCCCGGAGGGAAGGGACCTGACAAAGGCTTCACCATGCCATGCAGGAGGCGCTCCGCAAGGAAGTTTCTGTCGATGGCGAGCGCGAAGGCCCGCCGCACCTTGCGATCGGAGAAAGGCTTCTGACGCAGGTTGTAGGAAAGGACTGTGTACGGATGGAGATTGCCCAGCGGCAGGACGGTAAGCGGCGCGAATTTGTAGTCATCGAGGAAACGCCGCAACTGAATGCACGAGGCGAAGAGGTATACGTCCACCTCTCCGGAGGCAAGGGCAAGAGGGATTTCTCCTTGATCCCAGAAAATGCGGAACGTCAGTCTGTTCGCAATCGGTCTATCTGGCAGAAAAAAGCGAGGGTTCCGCACAAGCCGGATGGAGCGATCCGGGGTAAAGGATTCCAGCATGAACGGGCCCGATCCGACGGCTTTCTTGTTGGCGGGATGTGTGGGGAAAGGGTGCCCGTTATCGAATACGTGCCGAGGAAGAATAGGCACCAGCGCCGGCACGAGCACTTTCGGCAGCAGGGGAAACGGGCGGGAGAGCCGGACTATAACGGTGTGCGGGGATGGCGTATCCACACGCGTCACGGATTCGAGCATTGGCCGGAAAGGATGGTACTCGCGGCTCATAAGGATGGAATAGGCGACGTCGCCCGACGTGATAGGGTGGCCATCATGAAAGAACGCGTTTTCCCTCAGCTCGAAACGGACACTGCGTCCGTCCGGGCTGGCTTTCCATGATTTCGCGAGGTAGGGCACGGCGTTTCCCGCCGCGTCCACCCTTGTCAGGCCAGCATAGATCTGGGCTCCCACAGTTGCTACCGTGCTCCCCGACAACAGCGCGGGATTGAAATGGGGGGGCGTGGATTCGATGGCAACGACGATTTCCTTTATGCCGGCGGCGGAGGCGGGGCAGGAAAACGCCCAAAGGAATGCGGCGCAGCACAGCGCCCAGAGCATACTGCGCATTGTTCACCGTCTTTTCATATCGATAAGGCCGCATTCCAGAGCAAACATCGTGACTTCACGGACATTGCGCAGCCCCAGCTTACGCATGAAATTCGTCCTGTGGGTGACGACTGTTTTCTCGGCGACGCTTAGGCGGGCGGCGATTTCCTTGTTGGAACAGCCTTCGGCCACGAGTTTGAGAATCTCGCGTTCCCGCTGGGTGAGCTGATCTAAGGGAGATGCTATCTCTTCCGTTTGTTCTCCTACGCACCAGTCGATCATGGTACCAGTCAGTTCCGTGCTGACATACCGATTGCCCCGGAGCACGGACTGGATGGCAAAGAGGAATTCCTGGCGGTCCGCCGTTTTGAGGAGATAGCCGTGCGCGCCAGCCTTGAAAGCCGCGCGGATGTGCATGGAAGTGGCGTGCATGGAAATGATGAGGATGCGGGTGTCGGGGCATTCTTTGCGGACATGCGCGATGACCTCCAGGCCGTCCCTGCCCGGCATGGACAGATCGAGCAGCAACAGATCCGGACGGCTGGCCACGGTCATGTTCACGGCTTCAAAACCGTCTCCAGCTTCACCGATGACTTCCAGCCCTTCTCCCAACAGAAGAAGCTGTTTCAGGCCACTGCGGAACAGGGCGTGATCCTCCGCGATAACGATGGATACGGACATGGAGCACCTCCGTCGGTTCCCCTCTTAGATAAGCCGAAATCTTTTCCGAAACAATACGGTGTTTATCCTTCATCTCTAAGGTGCGGGCCGGATTGTCCGGGAGAACTGTCGTCCGTAGAGTGTTCCATGACCGAACTCCCCTGTACCGTTTTCCACAAGGAGGATCGTTATGGCAATACGAGAAGGCACAGGCGCGGTTCCGCAGATTGCGGATACAGTTTACGGCAATGGAACCATTCTGACGATGAATCCCGCACAGCCTGAGGCTGAAGCCGTGGCCGTGGCTGGGGGCGTCATCATCGGTGTGGGCGCTCTGTCCGACATGAAGGCGCTGTGTGACGCGGAATCCCGCTTCGTCGATCTGCGTGGCAGGACCATGCTACCCGGCTTCATCGACGCGCACAGCCATTTCATCGACAACGCGGCCCGGACTCCATGGGTCAATATCAACAGCAAGCCTCTTGGGCCTGTGGAATCCATTGAAGATATGCTCCGGTTGCTTGGCGAGCGTGCAGGGAGGACCCCCGAAGGGGGATGGATCGTCGGTTGGGGGTATGACGACACCATGATCAAGGAAATGCGCCACCCGACACGGGTAGATCTGGATACCGTCAGCACCAAGCATCCCATCGTCATCCAGCATATTTCTGGCTGGGTCACAGCGGCGAACTCGGCGGCACTGCGCTTGGCAGGGATTACGCGCGACACGCCTGATCCCGAGAATGTCGTGATCCGGCGTTCCGCCTCAGGAGAGCCCTCCGGCGTAATCGAGGCAAGCCACTGTCCCGTGCTGGCGTTAGTGCCTCAGCTGGATCAGGATCAGTTTCTCGACACTTTGTCGGCGGGCTCCGACATGTACCTTGCCAAGGGATGCACCACGGCACAAGAGGGGTGGGTAGCTGATCCAAACTGGTTTCCGCTCATGGGCGAAGCCTTGAAGAGGCGTACCCTCAAACTCCGCCTTGTCCTCTACCCGCTCGGGCAGGACATCAGCCTTGAAGAGTATGGGCGCGTGTTTCCGGATGTTCCTTCCGGCACACCGTTGGACGAAGAAGGTAAGCTCGTCATGGGGGCCACAAAGCTATCAGCAGATGGCTCCATTCAGGCGTATACAGGCTTTTTGAGCCAACCCTACCATAAGACACCGGAAGGCAAACCCGGATATGTGGGATATCCGTCCAACGACTTAAAGTGGCTTCGGCAGCGCATTATCGATTTGCACAGTAATGGACACCAGATCGCGGTCCACTGCAACGGTGACGCTGCCATCGATGCAGCCCTCGACGCCTATGAGGAAGCGCAGCGCCAGTCTCCTCGCGGCGATACCCGGTTCATCGTCATCCATAGCCAGATGGCACGGCCCGATCAGATTGAACGCATGTCCCGCCTCGAGGCGATACCGTCATTCTTCATTACCCATACCTATTTCTGGGGGGATCGGCATTACGCTATCTTTATGGGGCCGGAACGCGCCGTACGCATGAGTCCGGCGGGCGACGCCCTGCGCTGTAACCTCCCCTTTACCCTCCATAACGACACCTTCGTCACTCCCATCGATCCCCTCCTTCTAGTCTGGTCGGCTGTCAACCGCCTCAGTTATGGGGGGCGGGATCTCGGCAAGGCCGAACAGGGCATCCCTGTTTTGGAAGCGCTCAAGGGCATCACCATCAATGCCGCTCGGCAGGGTTTTGAAGAGGGAGTCAAAGGCAGCATCGAACCGGGTAAATTCGCGGATTTTGTCGTTCTCGACGAAAACCCGCTTGCTGTCGATCCCATGTATCTTAAGGACATTGAAATAGCGGCCACTATCGTGGGGGATGTGCTCGCCTACGGTGCCCTCTAACGGCGGCCTCGGCCGAAAAAGGACTGTCATGACGAACTTTACCAAATACATGCGCCTGTTGGCTCTGGGAATCACTTTTTCCGCCTCAATGGCGCTCCCCTATGTGCATATTAAATTTTATGATGTCATCCGTGAAGCTACACAGGCCACCAACAATGAGCTTGGCCTGCTCATGACAATTTTCACCGGCGTGGGGATGCTGTTGTACATACCCGGCGGAGTGTTGGCCGACCGCGGATCGCCGAAGAAGCTTCTGATCATCTCGCTGGCGATGATGGCCGCTCTCAATACGATTTTCGCCGTACACACATCGTATGTGATGGCGCTGCTCATCTGGGCGCTGCTCGCCGTTTCCGCCAACATGATCCAGTGGCCGACGCTCATCAAGGCCGTCCGTGACACGGGAAGCAAAGAGGAGCAGGGGCGCATGTTCGGTACCTTCTATGGGGCTACTGGCATCTTCTCTTCCCTTATCGGCTTTGCGGGGGCGGCACTTTATTCCAGCGTCGACGACCGGATTCAGGGGTTCCACTATATGCTGTACGGACAGGCCGTCATCGCGGTGCTCGCGTTGATCGCCGTGGCCATGTTTGTCGACGACAAGACTGAGTACAACCAGAACGTCAGCGTCCCGGAGGAGAATCCCTTCAAGAGCGCGCTTACGGTTATGAAGCTCCCCGCCGTATGGATGATGGTCATTCTGATCTTCTGCGGCTACGGCATGTACATCGGTATCGCCTATATGACGCCTTATACGACGAACGTACTCGGCGTATCCATCACCTTCGGGGCCATACTCGGCACTATCCGGGCTTTCGGCCTCCGCATTCTGACCGGGCCCTTTAGCGGCTATATTTCAGACAAGATAGGATCCACCGCCAAGATCCTCATGGTGTGCTTCCTTCTCCTCATAGGGATGCTGTTCGTGCTTCTCCGTCTGCCTGCGGGCACCTCCAGCACTGTGATCATCCTACTCACCATGATGTTCAGCTTCTTTGGGCTGGTGGTGTACACTATCATGTTCTCCTGTATGGAAGAAGTACGCATTCCACCGCAGTACACCGGCATCTCGGTCAGCGTGATCAGTTTGCTCGGTTACCTGCCCGACGGCATTTTCTCGCCCCTGTTCGGACACTGGCTCGATGTCTACGGTAACGAAGGGTACAGGATTATCTTTTATTTCCTCGCAATGATCAGCCTCATCGGCTCGATTGTAAGCCTGCTTATCTATCGGCGTGGCAAGGCCATAAGAAACGCTTAATCAAGGAAAGTAACATGAAGCGACTTATAGCACTTTTCTTCGCCGCCGGGCTTATTCTGAGTACCACGACGGCAGCGCAAGCCGTGGACTTCAAAGTCAAAGGCCTGTCCCAGCACCGTCTTTCTTGGGCTGACCGCAATTTCACCAAAGGAAATGGCGATGACAACTTCAAAGCCGCCAGCCGGTTGCGCACCACTATTGAAGCGGTTGTCTCGGAATCCCTCAAGGGCGTGGTTTTTCTTGAAGTCGGACACCAGAACTGGGGTGTCTCCAAGGATGGCGCATCCCTCGGTACGGACGGAAAGCAGGTCAAGGTGAGCTGGAGCTATGTTGATTGGAGTGTCCCCAAAACCGAGGCGAGGGTTCGTATAGGGCTTCAGCCGTATACTCTCCCGACGTTTACAGGCACGGGATCGCCTATACTTGATGGTGATGGGGCAGGCATATCCATTTCCAACCGCTTTTCTGAAAACGTGGAAGGCACATTGTTCTGGATCCGTCCGGGCAACGACAACGCATCCGAGGAAACGGGGAAGAGGGACCCCCATGATGCGATGGATTTCATCGGCGTCACGCTACCTCTGTCGCTTGAAGGACTTAAGGTTATCCCTTGGGGGATGTACGGCATCATCGGCCGCGATAGCCTGCACGGCAGCGCGGGCGACTTGGAAGTGGCAGCGGCGGGCCTCCTGCCCCAGCTTGCTACACCCTCCATCGTGTCCCTGTCTGACGATGCCCACGGGGACGCATGGTTTGGCGGCGTCGCTTCCGAATTGACCGTACTGGATCCCTTCCGTTTCGCTTTCGACGCGGCTTATGGCAGTGTGGATATCGGCTCCGCACCCGTAAACGGAAGGAAGCTCGATCTGAAGCGTTCCGGCTGGTATGCGGCTTTTCTCGCTGAATACAAGATGGAGAACGTCACGCCGGGTCTGTTGTTTTGGTATGCTTCCGGGGACGACGCCAACCCGTGGAACGGATCGGAACGCATGCCGTCTCTCGATCCTGATGTGTATGTGACCTCCTACGGATTTGACGGAACCTACTATGGCGGCGCGGCCCAGACTATGGGGTACGGGTTGTCTGGCACATGGGCGGTCATGGCGCAACTTTCCGATATTTCCTTCTTGGAGGACCTCAAGCATACAGTTCGGGTAGTATACTATCAAGGTACCAATAATACGCAAATGGTTCGGGAAAAGTCCGTCACCAACCCACAGGACACTATGTACAGTATGCTTTATCTGACTACAGAGGATAAAGCGTTCGAGGTCAATGTGGACTCGTCATACAAGATTTACGAAAATCTCTCCTTATACTGGGAACTGGGATATATTCGGCTGGATATGGATGAAGCTCTATGGAAAAACAGTGTGGGCTACGAAGCGAACAAGAATAATTTCAAGTGTACGTTGTCTATGATTTATACTTTTTAAAAGCTTCGTGTATTTCATGACAAAAAAAGGAGGCGCCGAGTTTTTCTTTGGGTTCACTGAGTTTTCGCCGAACCCCAGATAATGTCACAATGTATAAAATCCCCCGTTTCAGGCGATGAAAGCCCCGGTCAGCCCACACTGCCGGGGCTTTCGCGTCACCCTTGGCCTTCCTTCGCGGGCGTCTGCCCCTTGATCTTCACCGTCGCCTCGCCCACATCATACGACTCGTTGTATTTCGCCTCGATCCCGTCCTCCTTAGCTCCAAGCCACCGGGCGGCGAGCTTCCAGCAGAGGGCTTCCGCGCTGCCGCTGCGCCGGGCGAAGCTGGCAAGCTGCGTGTCGAGCTGTGTTTTGTCGATGGCCTTGGACTCGGCGGACTCTCCCACGGCGGACTGTGGACGGACCATACGAAGGGCGATTTCCCGCACGCTGGCCTCGTCGCGGGCAAGGGCTTCGGCCTGCGCCTGAAACGCGGTACCCGACGGCTCCACGTACTGCGCGGTGATGCCGCCCGGTTCCGTACTCATGAGGGCGTTGGAACTGGCAACCACGAACGTGTCCCAATGCTCCTGGCTTACGCCGCCCACATTGAGCAGAGGGACGGCCCGGTCGAACAGCATCTTGTCGAGTTCCGAGTCCCGCCTGTAGATGCGCAGGATCAGGGACAGCACGTCGTCCGTGGCGGGGAGCCCGGTCATGGGGGAGGTCGGCTCGAACAGGAACGGCACCAGCGGCACGGCGCCGAGCCCGTGCCTGCGCTCGCCGTCCTCGGCAATGGTGTACTCGGTGTTCTCCTTGTCCTTCATCGGGCGGCGGTAGCGAGTCCACGAGTCCCGCGTCCAGACGGTCAGGGTTTCGTAGCGGAGCGGGGCGGCGAAGGCTGCGGGGTGCTCCATCTCTTCGCTGTGGACGACCGCCCACGCGAGGCCCTTGGCGTCCATCCCCCAGTCCCACACGTCGTCGGGGCTGATGGAGGTGAAGTAGGGCACCATACGGCGACCGCTGGCCCTGTCCTCCGCCACGGTTTCCCCTTTCTTTTGTTCCATGTCCACGATGACGAACCGCGCCCCGCCTGCCGCCGCGAGCCGGGTCACGTCCGCGAAGAAGGCGTCGGCGGTCATGCCGTACCTGTCGGCGTCCGCCTCGATGGGGCGGAGGGCATCGGGCAAAATACGCTCCGGCCGCCCCTCGTTGATGAAGCTGGCGAACACGTCCACGATGGGGGCCGCGAAGTTGCGGTAGGTGGCCCGGCTCGCCCGGATGTCGTATTGCTTGTCCGATTCGTAGGTGTGGCGCGTCAGGTAGGCCCTGTTCCCCTCGATCCGTTCCCCTCCTTCGTAGAGATCCATCGCCTTCCGGCGCTTGGTGGAGGATGCCGCGTACAGCGGGTGTTTCTGCTCGTAACTGCTGTTCATTGTCGCTCCTTATCCGTGCGAGCTTCCGAAGAAGATTTCGCGTTTCTTGATGGGGAATTCGACCGCCGTGTAATACCGGACGGCGGTGGTAATATGCTGGTACTCGGCGTCCTCTTCCTGAAACGTGCTGCCGCCCTTGAGCTTCAGCGTGGAAAGGCCCTTGTGCAGCATCGGGCATTTCCCCTTGTTCACGAAAAAGGAACGGACGTTCATGGCGTCGCAGATCTTGGCGTTGAGGCTGGCTTGCCCGTCCTTGATCGCGGGATTGGTGCGGGGCACCTTCTGTTGAACCCGGAACCCGTTGCGCCTCAGTTCCTGTTCGAGGGTTACGTAGTCGCTCGCGTGCCCGTGCTTTTCGCCCACATGCCCGCTGGCGTCCCCGTAAAGATAAACGATGCCCCTGAACCCCGCGTACCGTTCGCAGAACTCGACGGCCGCCTGTTTCGCCACGGCGGAAGAGAGCACGATTTCGTCGACGGCATAGACGTTTCCGTCCTTGTCCGTCTGGAGGATTACGGAGGAAAGTGGCGTGAAGTTGAAGTCGTGGGTCCATATGACGTCTCTGCCGGGATCGAAGGAAACGCCCGTCAGGTTCCCGTCGCCGTATTCCGGGTAGACGAGGTTTCCGGGGTTGCTGCTCCCGTACCTGTTCATGACGTAGACGTTGACCCATTCCGTATGCTTGCCGGGAAGCTGGAGGAAGTAATAGCCGTACCCCGCCGTGTGGTTTTCGATGTTCTCCGCTTCCGGGTTTTCCCGGTACTGGAGCTTTCCCTCGGCATCCTTTTCGACGAGAAGAGCAGGGGGCTGGGCGAAAAAGTCATACCCTTCCGGGCGTTCCTCCTCGGCGAGCCTGTACCACCAGTTGTCGACGTTGCATGAGTTTGTGTCGGCGATGATGCCCGTCCACGAGAACCCGCCCTGCATCTTGCTCGGATAGCGGTTCACGCGCCCGGTCGCCATTTGCAGAACCTCTTCCGGCAGTTCGCTGGCTTCGTTCAGCCATACGCCCGTCAGCTCAAGGGACTTGAGCTTTTTGACGTGATCCGGGCGGTCAAGGCTGATGAAGACAAGCTCGGCCTGTACAGCCGTCCCGTCCTGAAGCGGCATGTTGATAAGGCCCATGATGGGGTGCCCGTAGGAGATTTTCGTTACCGCCCCATACCAGTCCATCCATGTCTTGATGGTGGTCGTCTTCAGTTCGCCGTAGGTGTTGCGGATGATCGCCCACCGCGACCGCCTGAGCCCCATGAACGCCTTCTGGCGGAGGATGCGGGACATGACCTCGGCGCAGCAGCCGACGGATTTCCCGGAGCCCAGAGGCCCGCGGACTCCACGGAAAAAGGCGTCGCTGGCATGGAACCGCGCAAGCGTGGGTTCCGCGTGGTAGACGGGGACGGGGATGCCGTCAGTTACCGTCGCCTTCATGTCTCCTCCCGCCGCCCAAATCGAGGACGATGGCAACCCCGTTCCTGCTTTCCTCGCCGCCTTCGCCTTCCATCCGGGCGAGGCTGTCCGAAACCCGGCGGATCTGTTCGAGGACCATCGAATGGGCAGCGTCCAGCCGCAGGTAGTGCATCTCCTGCGTTTCGGAGGCCGTGGAAAGGGATGTGGACTCGCGCCCCTCGGCGTCGGCCTGTTTGCCCTGCGTCCCCGTCAGCACCACCATTGCGGGGATCTTCCTGCCCGTCCCGTCGTCCCTGCCCACGTTTTCCATGTCGTCCTTGGCCTTTTTCAGGCGTTTGGCGATGCGCGCTTCCTTGACGCGGAGCGTCTTGAGCTGCTCGCGGAGGGTTTCGCACGGATTCAGCGTGACCGCATTGGCGTAGGCGATCTCCTCTTCCGTCATGGTTTCCAGCGATATGGCCTCATATGCGCCATGTTTCAGAGCGTTTTTATTGCCCTTTGGAGGGCCGTCGTTTGCGCCTCCGTGAATACGGCACTTTGTTTTTCCCTTTACCGCATGGTTCCTGCATTGCTCGCCTGAGCGTTTCGATTTGGCTGTGCATTGCACGGGGTCGTTCCTTTGCTTTTTTCGTTGCATCGCCGCGACGGGATGCTATACTGGCGCAAAACTCAAAAGAGGAGTCGCGTATGAAAGCTATTTCGGTCAGGCAGCCTTGGGCATCGTTTCTCGCCGGCGGAGGAAAATCTGTGGAGTGCCGGACATGGCGCTGCAATTACCGTGGGCCGCTGTTGATCTGTTCGAGCAAGGGGGATTACCCGATCAACGACGGGCTCATCGCCCCCGGCGGGATGGGGCTCGGCGTGGTCGAACTTGTTGATGTGCTCCCCATGACCAAGGCCGACGTGCCTGCGGCCATGCTGTTCGACGATGACGTGGAGGACGCGCTCAAGGGCTTTGCCTGGCATGTCAAACCGCTCTATGAGGTCATCCCCTTCCCGGTGAAGGGCAAGCTCAACTTCTTTGAGGTGGACGATGCCCTCTTGAAGCGCCTGCCGGATGGGTATGAGGATCATTGCGATTATATGTACCAGCAGGGGCTGCGCTGGAAAGACGAAGACGACCCGCTGACGCTGGAAGAATTCCTTGAGCAGCAGGGGCTCGTCTAGACGCCCAGCAGCCCGGCCAGCTGAGAGCCATGTACAAAGGCTTCCCAATGGGGGACGCCCAGAGCCTTGAGCATGGCTTTCTTCTGGCCTTCGTTTTCGCAGACGACGGTGAAATAGAACTCGCCGCTGGCCTCCCGTTTCATCTTCTCTGTCGATTCCGCCCGGTGCGCCTTGATTTCGCGCAGGGTATCCTTGGCTTCGGCCACTTCTTCAGTATCGGAGAAGGCCCCGCCCATGTCGCCGTCGAACATGACGGAGATGTCGCCGGAGGAGAACCCGAACTCTTCAGGATCGATGCCGTTTTCTCCAGCCAGCCCGTTCAGCTTGTCCATATCCCAGTCGCCCTGCATGGAGGGGTTGTTGAGCTGGACATTCAGGAGCTTCTCTTCTCGCTCGTCGACGTCCACCACGGACACCTGCAGGTCGTAGTCTTGGGAGCGCTCAAGCTGATCGAGCTGTGAAAGCCGCTGATGTCCCGAAACGAGATTGCCGGTCCTCCGGTTCCACACAAGCGGCTGGACAAGGCCGTGCTTCGCCAGCATCCTCTTGAGCCGCTTGCGGGCGTCTTCGGAAATGACGCGCGGATTGTAATCCGCTCCATGGATCTCGCCCCGGCTGATGACCTCGACTTCAAACTTCTGGTACTTGCTGAGTTTCCCGCCCACGGCGTTCCTCCTTGAGCTGATGGTGGATGATCCCCGCTTCGACGAAGGGGAACCACGCCCTGATTCTGGCAAAGTCCGCGGGGAAATGCCGCTTCACCGGGATGACTTCCCGCGCCTGTAACGAGCCGAACGAAAAGCCGAGTTTGCGCGATTCGACGCCGACCTTGAGCTTGTTCTGCCGGATGTAGGCGACCACGTCCTCTTTCCTCCATTCCGCCACGGGATAGATGCGCCCCCGCTTTTCGTCGATGGTTCCCGAGGACTTGATGATGGCCCGGCGCCATACCGAGTCCGCAATCCGTTCCCCGGCCGCAATCCACCAGATGTCGGTGTTCAGCCGCAGGTAGTTGTAGACGTCCCTGATGCTGACGACGGGCACGGAGAAGTCCGTGGGGCGGTATAGGCCGTAGCGGAGGAACTGTGAAAGTTCGAAGTGGGGCACCCGATGGATGGGAAGCCCGTACCTGTCCTCATAGTAGCGGCAGATCTGTTCCTGGAAGGAGAGCCCCTTCACGTAGTACATGAAGAAGCCCTCCACATGCCGGAAGTGCTTCACGCACAAGTCCAGCGTGACGACGGAATCTTTGCCCCCGGAGAAGGAGACAAGGACGCTGTCGGTGATGGCCGCCGCCGTTTCGACGGTGCGAAAAAGCGGGCGGGTCGACATCAGTGGCCGCCTGTCCCGGTGGCGCGCTTGAACCGCGTGGGCGACATCTGCGTCTTGAATACGGCGGCGGAACGCATGGCGCGGGCCTGATTGCCGACGGCGTAGTTCCGGTTCCGGGCAATGCGGCGGCCAGCACCGGTAAGGCTGTTGATCCGGGATACCGTGGAATTGGGGTTCATCTTGGGCATGGTATTGCTCCTTTCCATGACATCGTTTCCCAAAATTGGGGATTGCCTCAGCCGAAATATGTGAGCCGCTTATCCCGCGATCCAGCGCGAAAGGACGTTCCCGGCCGCTCCTGCCGCAGCCGCTACAGCCACGAGTGCGGCCATGCCCCCGGCCCGGCGGTTTTCGGCGGCTTCAAGCGCGGCAACGCGGGTTTCGAGCATGGACATGCGCTTGCCGTGGTCACGCAGGTTTGAAATGACCACATCGTCGATACGCTCGCGCAGTCCGGCAAGTTCGGCCTTGACCGCAGACAGTTCGGCCTTCACTTCGCCGAGATCCCGCAACATCTGCATGTCGTCGCTCATTGCGCCTCCTCAACGCTCTTGATCCACAGAAGCAAGTTCCCGGCCTCGCCTGCGGGCAGGTGCACCCACTCGCCTGGCTCGGTGAACGTCTCGCCCCGGTAGGAGTAGGACCACTCACCCGTCACGACGGCCCCCGGCGTCAGCGGAGCCGGGCTTGTCGCGGCTGTCGGTTCCGCCCATCGAGCGCACCCACTCGCCGCCAGCATCATCACGAACAGCAGTGCGATCAGCCTCGCGGCGTTCACCGTACCGTTGACGCAGCCACAGCTTGAGGAGCCCGGCGAGCGATGAAAGGAACTCAAGGACGGCCCGCACATCACTTCCCCGTCACGGCCTTGACTTCGGCCTTCACGGTTTCGGACTTGCCGTCCGCCACGGCACCCTTGTTCTGCCCGAAGTGCGCGGCAAGGGCATGGACCCAGCGGTAGAAGACGGCATAAAGCCCCACCGTTTCCTTGGGCACGGGCATCCAGACGGTGGCTACGGCGCACAGGCCGCACACGGTCATGACCACGCTCAGGGCGACGGCGAGCCACGCCGCGTCGGGGTACTGCGCGGAAAGGCTCATCAAGGTCGAAAAGATGAAATCAATCACGGTCGCTTCCATCAGTACTTGCCTCCATGCTGGTAAAAGGCCACGTCGCGCGGCTTGTCGGGGTCGTTGTCCACATGGATCCACGTCGGAGCCAGCTCGACGCGCCGGAACCCGGCCTCAAGCAGGGCTTGCAGCATGGCGAAACGGGAATGGGAATCCACGCAGCGGATATCCACAGCGTAGCCGCGAGTGTGCGCTGAGGTGGGCACACCGCCGACCGCCCTGTTGTGTTTGGGGCAGCGGTAGGCGGAAGAAAGGGGGAACGGGATGCCCGCCAGATCGCGGGCCTCATCGAGCATCTGGAGCAGGTCGGCGTCCATCTTCTCCATGCCCGTGCCGCACCCGCATTTGCAGCGGAACTCGACCGGGGAGAAGTGACGCAAGGGAAGAACAGCCATAAAAAACTCCTGATTTTTGGTCAGGAGCATACCATTTCAAGGGGATGAGGGTTCAAGGGGTTGTTGGAAGGTTTTTTCCTCGCGCGGCTTTCTTCCAGTAGCCGTGCCCGCCGTTCACAGGCTCGACCCAAACGTCGGTATATTGGCAATGTTGACACCCACAGAATCGAGTACTCATGTGCCCGAAGATATGCGAACCGTAACTCCGCATCTCATCCCGTCCGCACAACGGACAAGGAGGACACTTTCGCGGACGTCCCGGTCTGTTCTCGTTGTCGAATGCGCTCACGCTCCTCTCCTTTCATGCTCCCCCGCCCACATGCGAAGGGCCGTCACCGCGACATCAAGGGCCTCGTCCCGCATCCGTTCGGGCGTCTCCTTCTCCACGGCGATCACCAACTCGTGGTATTCTTCCCCCACGACGCCGAGGGCTTGATATTCGCCATCCGCGTGCTCAGGCCACGGGTGCTTCTCCCGAGCCTCGCCCATGCGCTTCGCCAACGCCGCCATCAGGCCGCGCCCGGCCTGCACGCTGCCGTTGCCAAGAATCAACTCCGCTTCCATCAATTCCACGACATCCCCCACCTTTCGCCAGCCTAGAAAGCGGCGGCTTCCGTTTCCTGTTTCCATACGTTGTGCTTCATGAGCCCCCGTTCCGGCCTCTTACCCTTGCCGAACAGCGGTTTGCGGTCCTCGACCAGCCGGTAGACATACGAGACGCTTCCGTTGCGATGCGCCCGTTGTGGCCCGAATACGGCGATCTCGTCGCGCTTGACGTTCCACGCGGGGAGCTGCGCGTGGATAGCCCTGCCGAGAGCGTCATTGGTGCGGGCCAGTCTGTCTACAAAGCTTTCATCTTCCCTGAACGGCACAACGACCTCGACGATCCGTGAGGGGCTGCTGGTTCGCTGCTGGCTCGACACGCCTGGACGCTCCTTTGGGGATTTCCCCGGTCAGATAGTTTTCGATGACTTCCCGCGCCTCCCACCAGCCCTTGCAGACCTCGACGCGGTACCCGGCCTGACGGAGCGCTGTGATCAGCTCCTTCTGCGTGGCCTGAACCGTCCCCCCGCGCTGGCGCTTCATCTCGATGTACAGCCCGTGGAACCCCTGCCGGGGCGAGGCAAGGAACACGTCGGGGACGCCCGCCACCACGCCCTCGGCCTTCAACCGTGCCCCGGTGAGCTTGTCCCGGCGTCCGCCGTTCGGGATGTGGTACATGACGAAGTGCCGGGCATACGGCGTTCGCTGCCACCAGTCGAACAGGGCTTTCTGCTCTTCCGACTCGGGAGGGCACGGGGCCCGCTTCGCCGGTGCGCGCCGGACGGGGGCAGGTTCGTTGGAAGCGCTCCATGTCATAAGCCGTTCTCCTACAGCGCCCGTTGCAGGACGCTCCTGAAATTCGCCGGAATGGGCAGCGGCTTCCGGCGGTCAAACTGTCCGGCCTGATTGTCCGGCCTCACGCCATGCCGCCATTTCTTCATGAACGACAAGCCCGCCTTCCAGCCTTCTTCGCGCTGCGCCTGTGTCGGTATGTCGATGACGGGATCGCCAAGCAGAGGGCCACGGGCCGCAACCGGCACAAGCGGGGGCGGTGCGTCCGCCTCGTCCTCCCATCGCCGCCCGGACAGCCAGCCCGTCAGCATCTTCGGCGTTTTGCCCCGCGCCATGAGGTCGGGCCTGCGTGCCGCTTCCTGTTGGGCCGCCCGGCATATGGCGGCCACTAAGGGCTCGGACAGCCCCTCAATGTCGATAAAGACGTCCGCAGCCTCGGCCTTGTTGCGCTTGTAGCCGAAGGCGTCCCATACGCGGTTGAACCACGCCAGCCGCTGCCCCGTGAGTACACGTTTGGTCGCCGTCCGATACGCCGGTTCAGGTGCGGGCCTTTCCCCGGTAGCGGGTGCGGCAGCGCTCGTTGTGGGTGGGTTGTCCGTAACGTGTACGGAAGCTGGAACCGTGTCTTCCCGCCTTTCCTTTCCCGGGAGGGAAGCCTCCTCCGCTGCATCGGCGGATGCAGAAGGGATTTCTTTTCTTGCTTTCTTCCCTTCTTCTATCGTGTGCGGAACCTGTGCGCCGCTTGTGCGCCCGTTGTGCGGCTGCTGTGCGGCCTCTTCCGTAGTGGACTGGTATAACTGCCAATTCACGACGGTAATCAACGTGCATACTTTTCCGAAAGTCTTGCGCGAGATGAAGCCGTCGTCCTCAAGCGTCGCCAGCATCCGCATCACCTGATACCGCGACAGGTCAAGCTCGCTCGCCAGCAAAGCCCCGGAACAGGCAAGCTGACCAGGCAGGATTTCCTGCCCGTGAAAGTATCCTTGCTTCCAGTTCGCCTTCTGGAGAAGTGTGATCATCAGCCCACGATACAGCGCGCCCCGGCTCCACGACTTCGAGTCCTCAATCTTGCGCCAGACCTTGAAATAGCCGCCCATATTCACACCTTTCCCTTGACGGCAGGCCCGGTTGCGGGCATACTGTTTTCAACGTTTTGATGAATAACTCGCATGTTTTCATCCTCCTTGGCCCGGTGTTTCCCCACCGGGCCTTTTTCGTGTTCTGAACCTTCAAGCGGCACTTCAATTCTATCTCCACACTTCGCGCAGGCCTTCCGATACAGCCAGTTCCAGCTATGCTTCTTGCAGGGCCGCAAATACGGATATTGTGCGGCGGCTTCCCTGAGGCCTTCCGCCGTAAGGAATCCCACGGCTTCGGGTGAAGGAATACGGTGGCGGCAACGGATGTTCATGACTCCACCAGCCGCTTGAACAGGTTGATGAAGTAGATTTGCCCCTTGCCCGTGATCTTCGGCGTGCGGGTGATGTGGC
>NZ_JH114233.1:90608-94857 GCF_000224655.1 Bilophila sp. 4_1_30 | reverse complement strand
CCCCGCGCCGCCTCCGCCGGATTCCTGAAGTTCGGAAGCGCCGGGGCGCCGTAGCCGCCCGTCCTGCGGATGGACGGAATGACCTCATGCACGATCCAGCGTTTGAAGGCCTTGGCCTCCGGCTTGCGGGATCGGAGGACGAGCGAGTACAGGCCCGGCTCGGATATGATGCGGCTATCCCGACGCAATCCTGTGGAATCATTCAGAGTGTGGATAATATCGACTATAGGTCGCTGTTCGTCGTGCTCCAGAATGTCCGGCAGGTCCCGCGTCTCCGTTCCAAGAATGGCGCACAGGTCCCGCGCTACGAACCACGGTTCGCCTCCGTACTCGACCACGCGCACGGTCCCGAACTCCCTGTTCTGAAAAATCTGCAATCCGTTCATCTGGGCCTCCCGTCCAGTACGGGGACGGTCACAAAGCCGTGTCCGTGGCGATAGGCTTGTCCGCCGGCCAGCGGATCAAGGGCATCCGCCGCTTCGTTGTTCCATTTGGCGTTCGCTCTGAACTGCGCTTGAATGGTGGCGGCCTCGGAAGGCGACAGTTCTCCGTCGGCAACGGCGTCCAGAGTCTTTTTGTTCAGGATTCCCGTGTTCTCGGTCGCCTGCATGACCGCACGCGTGAGGTCTTGCGTGGTGGTGATGTTCGTTGTCGGCCGCATGTCCTCGACCTGCGCCGCGATCCAGTCCGCAATGATGGTGTTGCCCAAAGCCCGGCACAGGACGGGGATGAGTTCGGGGGATGGCGTGTAATCGTCGTACTTGTTGAAGTATCTGGAAACGGCGGCGGTGGAGAGGGACGAGCGGTTGGCTATCGCCTCGTTGGTCAGCCCGGAACGCTGCTTCGCCGCGTCCAACGCTTCGTTGAACCCCATGTGCCGCAAGTTCATGCTCATGGTGTGAATCCTCCGTGTATTCATAAATTGCCGGGATTCGGGGTTTCGCCCATCCTGCATTCATGGAAACGGTTCATTTGCTCATCATCCTGCGCGGCCCCGTGTGGCGCGTCCGCATCCTGATCCATGGGGATCCCCGGATACGCTGGCGGGCGTACCGCGTCGTGGACTACCCGACGCCGGGAGCCGTGGCCCGGCGATGCGTGGAAGGGTTAGTGCGTCGGGAGGGTGATAAGTGCCACAATGACCACTCCCAAAGTGGGCAGGGCATCAGCCAGTGCGGTGCGCCTCCGCTTCGAATCCGGTGGGAGTGTTGGGGGTGGATGGAGACGTGTAGATAAAAGGGGCGAGCCGATCTAATGTTCTAGTATTCATACCTGCCCTGATACCTCTTTGTATCCTACGAATAATATTGAGGTTAACACCAGAAGCCTTTGCCAGACGATAGGCAGACCAACCCGTTCGTTCGAGGAAAGTATTGATGTCTTGTTGAATGCTCATGTCTTTCAGTAGCCAAACGTAGATATAAAAGCAAGGAAAATCTATTTATGGCTAATAGCCAAATGGCTAGTAATATGCGAGAAGAAAACCTATGGGATTTTATGAAGAACTGATCGCGGGATTGAAAGAATCCATTGAGTGTGACTTTGATGGAAAGATTTCTCGACTCGCAGCGAAAGCAGAGACGCACACGTCTACGCTTTCCCGACTTGTGACGGGGGAACGTAAAGAGTGGCTTTCTCTTCTTGCGCGTGTTGCAGATGCCGCCGACTTGACGGTTATTTCTCGGAAATCATTTGTGAAAGAATCCCCTTTACTGCCTTCTGCCAAAGAAGTTTGTTGGATCGACGCAAAAGTGGTTCCGAATGGAGAGGTCGAGGGTCTTCCAGCAGCAGAAGATTTTCTTGCCGTCCCTATGGTTGAAGGGCAAGCTGCTGCAGGGCGTGGAAAAGATATTCAAGAAGGGATTAGGGGATGGGTTTTAGTCCGTCGTCAAAATATTTCTGCATGTCATCGCAATACGTTGTTGGCGATTCAGATTTCAGATGATGGCGATAGCATGGAGCCCACACTTAGGCCGGGGGATATCGTGTTGTACGACACCAACCCGGACAATTTCCGATTCCGACAGCCCGGTAATATCCATGTAGTGATGGAACCGGATGGTTCTGTCGCCATCAAGCGAATAGCTGTGAAACAATCAGCTGACGACACACAACTTATTTTTTATTCTGATAATGCTACAATGCATCCCCCCCTCTGTTTTTCTCTAAATATGGATTATGAAGGGGAGATTACAAAGGCCGTGCTTGGACGAGTCGTTTGGGCATGGAGTGATCTACATATGAAATAGTCTTAATTTTTAATTTGTTACCGATGAGCCTCGCTTAGCGAGGCTTTTTTATGGTTAACAATATAGCCAAATGTAGATATTTTGCTTGATCTTTAATCTACGTTTGGCTACTTTCTTTTCATGACGAAGCATCAAGCGAGTCATGAAGGTTCTTCGACAAGTAGCGCGACGAAGCCCCCAAACCCGGCGTTGTACCCGTCGAGCCCCCGCGTAACAGGCGGCAAGGCCATGACCACGGCAAGGCGTTGGGCCTCTGGTAGCGAAAGCATGGGTGGAGCCCTCGGCGGATAAAGCAAACCGGGGAAGAGAAAGGAAGAGGAAAAGGACTTTTTCACATTGAACCAGCCGGAACGATAACGGTTCTGGCTGGAAACAATACGAAAAGGGAGGAAAAAGGATATGTCGCAAGACTATTACGAACGGCAGGAAGCCCGCCGGGAACGTTACGAACTGCGGGCGGAAAGAGCCCGGCAGGAGAGCGATGCAGCCGCCCGCCAAGCGGAAAAGATAGCTTCAATCATACCGATGGGGCAGCCCATTCTTGTGGGGCATCACTCGGAAGGCCGGGACCGCCGATACCGTGCCCGCATCGGTCAGACGATGGACAAGGCGATCAGCCTCGACAAGAAGGCCGCATACTATGAAGAGAAAGCCAAGTGTATAGGGCAGAGCGGCATTTCTTCGGATGCCCCGGACGCCTTGGAACGGCTTGAAAAGAAGCTGGCGGAAAGGGAAAGAGCCCATGCATGGATGAAGGAAGTGAACAAGGCTTTCAAGAAAGGCGATGCGGCATTGCTCGCCCTCGGCATGACGCAGGCTCAAATCGACAAGATGCGGGCAACCATGTCGAGCTGTCACCATCAACCGTACCCACAATTTTCTCTGGCGAACAACAGTGCGGAGATACGGCGCATCAAGGCACGGATTGAAAAGCTCAAGGCTACGGCTCAGAACGTGACCATCAAGACGCCTTTCGCTGGCGGAACCGTTGTGGACAATGTTGAAGAGAATCGGCTGCAAATCTTGTTCGACGATAAGCCCGACGCCGACACGCGGACCAAGCTCAAGAGTCACGGCTTTCGCTGGAGCCCGCGCAATGGAGCATGGCAACGGATGCGGAGCAACGCCGCAACGTATTATGCCAAGCAGATTTGTGGAATTTGTGATGCCCTTAAACCCACAGCCTAGCCCCATCGAAAAGCCCGGAACCAACCGGGCTTTTTTATTGGGTTTGGGACGCCGGAACGAATCATCAACGAAGGAGAATAGACATGATGCAATTCATCGTGATTTCACATTCGGAAAACGGACCATTGGTTGAAGAATTCGAATCTCGCGCAGAGGCAGAATATTTTGCTGAAGTTGTAGCCGATGAAGGGATGCCATCGACCATCCTTATGAAGTTGAGCGAAGTGCACACTGCACAACCGGAACAGGAAGATTTTGGCGTTATCCCCGGCGTTGACTTCCCTATAACTTTGCACCCGGCTTGCTAAACCAGAGCCGGAAGGACAAATTATGAACGCAATGGAACGGATGCAGCGGCGTATTTTTCGTGACCAACAAAAACAGCAACGCTTGCTGAAAAAGTACAGCAAGCTACGGCATTATGCCGGAAGATGCGAAGAATGCGGATGCAAAGAACCAAATCCCGTACAGCATATTGATGAATCGAACATCGCGATAACCTACAATTCTCCGTATTTATGTAGAGATTGCTACATAAAAAAGTATGGAGCCTAGCCCCGCACCAGCCCGGAAAATCCGGGTTGGAAACGGGATTGGGATTCAAAGCCGAAAGAAACGGAGGGAGTAATGATAGGACTCCATGAAAAATTTCAGATGTCTTTAGGAAGAATCATAGAGCTGCAAGAAAAAGAAGAGAATTTAGCGCGGGCACAAGCTCTTATAGCCCGCCTACGTGCTGAGAATAACGTATTGAAAGAAGACAAAAAATGTATCCTGTCATTTATAGATAGTCTGAAACAACATATTAGTAT
>NZ_JH114233.1:85797-90367 GCF_000224655.1 Bilophila sp. 4_1_30 | reverse complement strand
AGAGCTGCAAGAAAAAGAAGAGAATTTAGCGCGGGCACAAGCTCTTATAGCCCGCCTACGTGCTGAGAATAACGTATTGAAAGAAGACAAAAAATGTATCCTGTCATTTATAGATAGTCTGAAACAACATATTAGTATCGCTGGGAACCATCATAAGAAATGGGCCGTGACTTTTGTGAAGTCGCGTCTTCAAAATAGGTTTGAACTCTGACAATGCCAATCTCCAGCCTAGCCCCGAAGGAACCCCGAGAAATCGGGGTTTTTTGATCGGGTTTGGGACCCCAAGCCAAACATCAAAACGAGGGTATTTCTATGTGTTACGGAACGAACTGCGGTCGTGAAGGCGCTTTCGGCACATGCTCGCACCCGGAAGATTGCATCATGCGGGCCATTGAGCGCGACGCGGAAGAGAACCTTGCCGCGCGGCTGGCACACGACACGGCCTTGCGGCAGGAACATTTCCTTTGCCCCAACTGCCTTGGGGAGAACGAACACCACTACCTCTCCTATGGAAACGGCCTGTTCACCTGCCCGGAATGCGGCGGGGAATGCGACGCGGCGGAACTCATCGCGCTTTATGAGGATGTGCGCGCCGGGTATGTCTCTGATGCCGAAACCGTCGGCCTGTGGATTGAAAAGCTCGACGCAAGGAGGGTCGCATGAGCGCCACATTTTTCTGCATCGAAACCGGGAATTCGCTCTACGGCGGAACGGTCAGGCACTTTTTCAATTCACCCACAGCCGTGATGTCGTTCCTCAAGGCTACACGGGAGGGCTGGAACCTCCGCGCGGCGGAATGGGACGATGGGGAACTCGTCCCCACGCGGCCCATCACGGACTGCCGCCTTGTCGACGAGGACGGCGGTATTGATGCCGTCTTCGAACGGTTGGAGATAGCCGCATGAAAGCCCGTGTTCTCTGCCCCCACTGCAAGGTGCAAGGCCGCCTGATTCGTCTGACGGAAACCTCCGGCGACAAGCTCAAATGCCGTCACTGCGGGCACACCTACACCCGCGAGGAAATCGCCATCATCTACGAAAACGCGGCGCGCGCCTTTGCCGAAGCCGCCGCGAAAGTGAGGAAACAACCCATGAAGGAACCGCACGCAACCCCGGCCCACAAATACCCCCTCCCCGATCCCGACAACGTACGCCACTGGCACATCCCGGACAGGGTGTTGTTCGCAGTACTGGTCGCCGCCCTGCTCGGCGGGTGTTTCCTTGCGCTTGGCATGCGCCCCATTATCGAGCCGCTGATCAAGGAGGCCCTGCGATGAACTGGACGGACGACGCCTACAGCGACGAACACGGCCCTTGGACGGACGAGGAACTCATGATCGCGGCGGGCAATGCCGCACGGCGCAAGGCCCTGCGCCGGGAAACGACGGAAGGAGATGACGATGTGTGACCAGCCGCAGCCCACGGGCATCTATCAGGCTATGGCGGAGATCCTCGCGGAAATCCCGTCCATCGGGAAGGACAACAGGAACAAGGATCAGGGGTTCCAGTACCGCGGCATCGACGACGTGTACAACGCGCTGCATCCGCTTCTGGCAAAGCACAAGGTATTCATGGCCCCCACGGTGCTCTCCCGGGCCAGCGAAGACCGCACGACCGCAAAGGGCGGCGTGATACAGTGCGTGACCCTTTCCGTGGAGTACCGCTTCTTCCATGCGGACGGCTCGTCCATTTCCTGCACGGTCATGGGCGAAGGCCGCGACACCTCGGACAAGGCCACCAACAAGGCAATGGCTGTGGCCCACAAGTATGCCCTGCTCCAGACGTTCTGCATCCCCACCGAGGACATCGCGCAGGACGACCCCGACGCCGAGACGCCTGAGCCCGTGCAGCCGAGGCAGGACGCCCGCCCGCAGGTCATGAGCGGCCCCGTGGACTTCGACAAGGTACGCGCGGAACTCGCCCGCATGACCACGGAAGAGGAACTGCAGGAATACTGGAAGAAGGTGCGGGTTGAAAAGGAACACCGCCACTTCAACCAGCTTTCCCGGCTGTTCCTCGACCGCCGCAAGGAAGTTGCGGAAAACCGGGAGGCACCGCCCGCCAAGCCCCGCCCCACGTCCTCCATCCCGAACATCATCCCGGCGGATCAGGTCATTGCCGAGTTTAACGCCTGTGAGACGATCACGGCCCTGTACGCGGCAGCAACCCGCCTTGCCGTCCCGGAAAACCACCCGGAGATTACCGCCATCCGTGAAGCCTTCCGGGCACGCCGGAAGCAGATTGAAGGCGCAGGGCAAAAGACCCAAGCCGCATAACCACGGCCCCGTCTGAAAACCCGGACGGGGCTTTCTCTTTTCAACCAACGAGGCAACCATGCTGAATAAGGCAATGATCATCGGAAGGCTCGGACGTGAGCCGGAACTCAAATACACGCAGAGCGGCAGCCCCGTCTGTACGTTCAGCGTCGCCACGGACGAATCCTACACGGACAACAGCGGGCAGAAGGTCGAAAAGACGGAATGGCACCGCATCGTCGTGTTCCAGAAGGCGGCGGAAAACTGTTCGCAGTACCTCGGCAAGGGCAGCCTCGTCTTCATCGAAGGCAAGCTCGAAACCCGCAAGTGGCAGGACCAGCAGGGGCAAGACCGTTTCGTCACGGAAATCAAGGCGCAGCGCGTCCAGTTCCTCGACCGCAAGGCGGACGGCAACGGGCAACCCGGCGGGCAACAGGAAGGCGGGCGCAGGCAGCAAGGGCAACGCCACGCTCCTCCCCCATCCGACTATGAAGATCTCGGCCCCGCCTTCCCGTCCGAGGCCTCCGGCATGGACGATGTTCCGTTCTAGCAAAACCAACAGGATACAATCATGACACAGACCGCAGAAATACTGGAATCCCTCCCACCCACGCAGGCGCAGCACGGCGGGCTGGCGCAGTTCGACCTTGCCGTCACCGCCACCCCGTTGGTCATCAACTGGAACCGGGACGCCGTGTCCGCCCTGCTCGACGCCACGCTGGAGCAGTACGAGGGGCTGGTGGTGCGGGAAGAGGACGTGCCCGCCATCAAGTCCGAAATGGCGGGGCTGAACAAGCTCCGCGACAGGCTCGACAACGCCCGCAAGGAAATCACCCGCCAGATTGCCGGGCCGCTGGACGCATTTGACGCCGAAGCCAAGGCACTGGTCGTCCGCGTCGTCGAAGTCCGCGAAGGCCTGAGCAGGCAGGTCAAGGAATTCGAACGGAGCGACCGCGAAGGCCGCCGCCAGAGCGTCCAGTTCGTCATCGACGCTTTGAAGAACGGCGAGGGCGTGCCGGAACTCGACATCCCCATCAAGGAACCGTGGCTCAACAAGAGCATCAAGCAGGCCCAACTGCACGCCGAGATCCAGAACATCATCCTCAAGCACAAGCAGGACAAGGCCGCCGCCGAACAGCTTGAGCGGGCCAGGGCCGACCGCGCCACAATGGTTGAAGCCGCGTTGAAGGCCAAGGCCGAGGAGTACGGCTTTAGCCTCCCGATGGGCAAGTTCGCGCCCTGCCTGTCGCTGGACATCACCAGCGAAGAAGCCACGGGCGTCATCGGGCAGGTCTTCGCGGCGGAAGCCCGCCTGCGCGAGCAGCAGGCACAGGACAAAGCCGCGCGCGAAGCCGCAGCCGAGGAAGCCCGGCAGACCCGGCAGGCCGTGCCGACGCCACCGCCAGCAGCCCCCTTCATCGAAGAGGACGACTTCCCCGCGGCCCCCCCGGTCACGACGACCCTGATCCTGTCCGTCGCCTACGAACCGGCCCGCGAACAGGCCGTGCAGGAACTCCTCGCGCAACTCCGTTCCGTGGCCACCGTCACCGTCATGTAACCGGCGCCCACCTCCCGCGCCATCCCCATAGAGCCCGCCGGGGGGCATGTACCCCGGCAAAGGAATTTCCATGAGTCAGGAACAACAGGACATCCCGGATTACGTCCGCGTCACCCTCACCATCCATGAGTTCTTCGAAGACGGCGAATGCTGCATCGTCTCGGACAAACACGGCCACGGCACGGAACTCTCTACCGACGCCTTCCTGCATGACGCCGAGGATATAGACGTGGGCGATACCATCACCTGCGACATCCTGCGCGAAGCGTGGGAGGACACCGGGCTCACCCCGGACGATACGGGGCCGCATGACGTCCGCGCCTGCGGGCGGGAACACATCGAGATGCTGGTGGATCTCACCGATGAACAGCTCCTTGAGCTCGGCTCCGAAATGGCGGACGCCTTGCGCGAACGGGACAAGCTGGAAACGGAACTTCTCGCCGTGAAGAAGGACTATAAAGCCCGCATTGACCTTTCCGTCTCCAAGGCTGCGGAAGCGGCAGCGGAATACCGTTCCGGCAAACGGTTTGAAACCGTCTCCTGCGACCGCTTTGAAGATCGGACGACGATGGAGGTCGTATGGTGCGATTCCATGACGGGCAAGGAAATCAGCCGCCGCCCGATGACCGCCGATGAGCGGCAGCACCGCCTTGAACTCGTCACCCCGGACAAGCCCGCGGACAACGGCGAAGGCCGGGCGGAAGTGCTCACCTTGCCCGCGCCGCCCGCCGCCAACGCCCCGCACCCTGCCTGTCATG
>NZ_JH114233.1:73036-84844 GCF_000224655.1 Bilophila sp. 4_1_30 | reverse complement strand
TGATGAGGTCAGAAGGTGCGAACGCGCCGTGCAACAGGCGAAGAATGCCCTTGAAGTCGCCAAACGTGACGCCGCCGTCGCCGCCTGCCCCTACAAGGAAGGCGATATTGTCTCCGGATGGGATCACGACGGCACCAGTCCGGCAAAGGTTGATAAAATCCTGTTCGTCCCCTCCTACCCCTACTACGACCTGCGCGTGATCCCCATCACGGAAGGGGGCAAACCATCCCGACGGCACAGGTACGCCTACAACGTGCTGGATGTAACACCATACGAAGGCGACGAATGGCCCCAAACGAAAGGCGGCTCACTTTGATGTGGGTCGCCTTCTTTCTTTAGGTGTTGTGGGCAACTGGCCCCGGAAGGGGGTGATGCCGATGAAGTGGCTAGGCGTCCGACCAGATACTTCTAAGCCGCCTACACGGCGGATAACATTCGTCACCCGGCGTAGCGGGCTTCCGCTTCCTTCTAAGCCGCCTACACGGCGGATAACGACGTCCCCTATGACTTCGACAAGCTCCTCACCTTCTAA
This sequence comes from Bilophila sp. 4_1_30, assembly GCF_000224655.1. Classification (NCBI taxonomy): domain Bacteria; kingdom Pseudomonadati; phylum Thermodesulfobacteriota; class Desulfovibrionia; order Desulfovibrionales; family Desulfovibrionaceae; genus Bilophila; species Bilophila sp. 4_1_30. The sequence continues at coordinate 84,312 of NZ_JH114233.1, read as the reverse complement.
GCCGCCTACACGGCGGATAACGTCTTGAATGCCCACGCCGCAACGCTTGCACACTTCTAAGCCGCCTACACGGCGGATAACCACAAGGTCGACCCCGTGACAGGCGAAATCGTCTTCTAAGCCGCCTACACGGCGGATAACAGCGATCTGGCGAGCGCACGGGGGCAGATTGGCTTCTAAGCCGCCTACACGGCGGATAACATTATGGAGCAATGGGCCGAAACCCTTATTCACTTCTAAGCCGCCTACACGGCGGATAACGAACACCGACTTCTCCCGGGCGATGGCTGACGCTTCTAAGCCGCCTACACGGCGGATAACGGCGCCCTGCCTTCCGGAGCATTGGAGGTCGTCTTCTAAGCCGCCTACACGGCGGATAACGATCTGGTACCGGAAAGACTGGCTCGACGAATCTTCTAAGCCGCCTACACGGCGGATAACCCCGTGGGCTCCTCGCGTTACGGCCTGGGGATCTTCTAAGCCGCCTACACGGCGGATAACATGCGGTTGGTGCGTTTGCTGGCGCTCTGATTCTTCTAAGCCGCCTACACGGCGGATAACTTCCGGCATCCCGCCGGGCAAAAACTTTTGGACTTCTAAGCCGCCTACACGGCGGATAACAGCTCCGCCGCCATAGCCTGCTCTTCCGGGCACTTCTAAGCCGCCTACACGGCGGATAACGATCGGGGTCCGTTCCTCTGTTGGCGGTAGAGCTTCTAAGCCGCCTACACGGCGGATAACTAGAGGCTTTTACAAAAGTATCTCTGCTTTTCAGTAGGTTACACCTGAAAAGACTTCAGAAACTTCGCTTTTCCTCTCTATTTGTAACTACTTTATTCTTAATCTCTTTTTTAGACAACTTTTTTATGAAGCCAAAGGAAGCCCCTCACTAATGTCCGGGGCTTTCCCCTTTTTCTGGAGAAACGACATGCGAAGACCCATCAATCCCGTAATCCCGTACCCGCACGAGGCCATCCAGCACACCCGCTGTGTTCTGGCCCTATCCATGCTCACCGTGGCGATTTCTTTCCTCAAGCCGAAAATGCTGGCGCAGCTTGGCGACCTCGGAAAGCAGGTCGAAAAGGTCAACCGCTGGATCGACCGATGTGCGGACGACACGCAGAAGCGCAGGCTCTCCGCAGGCGCGAAGCGAGATCTGGATGCTCGGTTCCATATCCTTGCCGGGCACGTCGGGGATGTTCAGGCTGCGGCCGGCGACGCCACCCGCTGGACGCAATGGGCCGCCGGGATGTGGGCCGGGCTCACTTTCCTCGAAGACGCCCGAAACACCTGCCCCGCCTACTTCCGGGGCCTTCACTGGCACAACCTGCTCAAGACGCTGACCACGCTGTGCAATGCGCTCGAAAAGGTCGACCCCCAGATAGCCGAAATCGGGACGCGGGTGTACGAGCGGGCCGCGTAGGGAGGGAAAATGGAACCGGAACTGCTGACGACCAAACAGGTCGCTTCCGTCATGAACATTGGAGAGGAGAGGGCGCGGGCAATCCTGCTGTCCCGTGGCATCCAGCCTGTGAGCCTTCCGTGGGGCAAAGAACGCAAAACCTTGCGCTGGTCACGGCGCGCCGTTATGACGGTGATCGACACATTACATGCTGAGGCTCAGGCAAAGGCAGGAGTTCCAAGGCGACGACCGCCCAAAACATCAGGGTGCGTCATCGGAAAATCCGCAAAGGAACTTTTAGCAGAATTCAATATGGGGGCCGTCCAGTAGCGCTGACACGGCCCCCTTTGCTCAGGAGCTATTCAGTATGGCTATCAGACAGAGGAAAGGCCGTAAGAAGCCGTGGGAAGTGTACTGGAACAACCCCTTTACGCTCAAGCGTGAGTCACTTTACGTCGAAACGGAGGAGGAAGCAAAAAAACAGGATGCGCTCAAGAAATACCAGCTCAAATTCGAGCGCGATATGTTCAGGAGAGAGGAAATCCCACCTCTCAAGATCGAGCATACTTTTGAATCGGCTTACTACTTGTTCTTGAAGGAGAGACGTTTTCCGGAAAACGCGCTGAAAGATCATCTCAAGAAGATGCAGCCATCATTGGCTTTTTTTCAAAATATGCTTTTGAATGAGATAGATAATGCGAAGTTAAAGGAGCTTGTATTCCATTTTCTATCTATGAATGTTTCAGCTTCAAGTCTAAAGAGATACTTGAGCCAGGTTTTTTCTGTCATTCGTTGGGCATATGAAAATGAAGTGCTCAAAGAGCTTCCTCGTTTCCCTAAGCTACCACATATTGAGCATGAACACTTCGTTCCGCCAACACAACAAGAGCTTGCGCAGATATATGCCCATGCACCTGAGCATATCCGTCGTGTTATTGTCCTCGGGTCGCAAATGGGGATGCGCGTCGGTCCCTCAGAAATGTTCGGATTAAAATGGTCGGATGTTGATTTTGACAATAAGGTTATCCACCTACGTGCCGCAAAAAAGAACAAGAGGGAACCTGTTCGGGATATTCCTATCCGACATGTTCTGATCGAAACATTGAAGGCATGGCATAACGCGGATATGGCAACAGGAGTTATCCATCTTATTCATTATGGCAACAAACCTGTCCATTCCATCAGAAAGGCTTGGGGGAAAATCCTGATCCGCGCAGGGATACAACGGCGGATCCGTCCCTATGACCTACGCCATGCCTTTGCCACGGAAGCTATTGCTGCCGGGGCTGACATTGGAACGGTAGCGAAGATCATGGGACACGCCAGCCTTACAATGGTTTTGAAGCATTACCAACATGTGCTCGACTCACAAAAACGTGCTGCCGCCGAGTCTGTTCCCGTGCCCGTATATGTGGCAGAAAATATGTGGCACTCCGTAGCCCGTAAAACAGTATCTCAGTAATAATATATAATCATTACCTATTCGTATCACGCCTCTTTGCCGAACTGGGCCATGCGCAGGCCTGTTTCCTTATAATGATCGCGCAGAGCGGTTTCCACATGTTTGACGTCGCGGGAGTAAACGGCCTCGGCCACGGCATGGTGGCGGTCGGCGTATTCCCTTGGCGTGAACATGGTGATCCAGTGCTGATAATAAAGGTACTTGGATATGGTCGCACAGGAGGTGCGGGCCATTTCCACGAGCCGGGTATTGTCACAGGCCATGAAGAGGGTGGCGTGGAACAGCTCGTCGATTTCGGCAAGCTCGTCGAGTTTGGTGGCGTAGCTGATCTTCCCTTCCATCTGCCGGACGACGGCTCGGAAGGTTTCCATGTTCGCCTCGGTCCAGAGAGGCAGGGATTCGGCGACGCCCGCCCCTTCGAGGATACCCGCGACGACGTAGCTGTCGTAGATTTCCTTTCCGGTCATCTGCCTGACGTGTTTGCCCTTTTGCGGCTCAGAGGTGATCAGCCCCTCCTGAACGAGCACTTGCAGCGCTTCCCGGATGGGGGCTCGGCTGATCCCGAGCTGTTCAGAGAGGACGGCCTCTTTGACAGGAGCGCCGATTTCCAGCGTGCCTTTACGGATAAGTGAGCGGATATAGCTGGTTACCTGATTACAATATGTTTGCTTCGTAAAATCCATTGATGCTCCGAACAGATGCGGGGCTTGAGAAGAGTCGCCCTATGCGGTTTCGTCATGCGGTTCGCGATAGAGTTCTACGTGGTTTCGGCATGTCGCGCAAGGCTGAGAGTTGTCTTTTGAGAAGCGGTTGCGCACGGTTCATGGGGGGAAACACCAAGGGAAGGACGGGAGTCGCAGGAAAAAGGGGCACTGGTGAGGCTCTTTCGGGGGACGAAGAAGGCCGGAGCCTCTCCGCTGCTGTATGCGGAAAGGCTCCGGCCGGGGGGAGCATGGACTCAATAAAAGGCGGTTAGGCGCGGAAAGTGGGCAGATAGGCATACAGCGCCGGGGAGCCGCCGGTGTGGAGGAACAGCACGTTGGAGCCCTTGGGGAAATATCCCTTGCGGGCCAGATCGATAAGGCCGGACATGGCCTTGCCGGAGTAGACGGGGTCGAGCAGGATGCCTTCCGTGCGGGCGAGCATCTTGACGGCCTCGACCATGGCGTCGGTGGGCAGGGAGTAGCCGGGGCCCACGTAGTCGTCGAAGGCTACGACTTTTTCGGCGGGCACACGGGTTTCGACACCGATATATTCGAGGGTTTCATTGGCGAGGTTGAGGACGGCGGCCTCCTGAACGGGCTTCTTGCGGTTGACGCCGATGCCGGTGACCGGGATGCCCGCGTTGTTGCCGACCATGCCCGCGATGATGCCCGCGTGGGTGCCCGCGCTGCCGCTCGGGACAACCATGTGGTCAATGGCGAGGCCGCGGTCGAAGAGCTGGCGCAGGACTTCCTCGGCGCAGCTCACATAGCCGAGAGCGCCGATTTTATTGGAAGCGCCGCCGGGCACAATATAGGGCTTTTTGTCTTCGGCACGCAGCTTTTCGGCGAGCTTTTCCATTTCGCCGAGCATGTTGGAGCCGCCGGGGACCACGGTGACGGATTTCACGCCGAGAAGCTGGAACAGGAAGTTGTTGCCCGAGGCTTCGGGGTTGTAGCTGTCCTTCACGCGTTCTTCAAGGACAAGGTGGCAGTCGAGGCCTTCCTTGACGGCCCAGGCGAGGGTCAGGCGGCAATGGTTGGACTGCACGGCGCCGCAGGTGATGATGGTGTCCGCGCCCTGATTGATCGCGTCGGCCATGCTGAAGTCGAGCTTACGGGTCTTGTTGCCTCCGGCGGTGCCGGGAAGCAGGTCGTCGCGCTTGATATAGATGTTGATGTCCGCGCCGAGAGCTTTGGAGAAGTTGGGAAGCGCTTCCAGAGGCGTGGGTTCGGTCACATAGCCGCGGCGGGGAAACTTGGCGAGATTCATAATAGTCTCCTGTGGGTATGATGTGCTGCTGCGCAGCGTTTCTTGATGTATTTTTCTAAATGTCGACATTCGACAATTTGGTTGTGCCATCGGCTCCCCATATTGTCAAGAGCCTTTCTCCGAGAAAATCTTCTTGTCCTATTTTTTTGTTATTCCAAAAAGTTACAGTCTAATCCAGAGCATGGTGCAGCCGTGCTGGGCACGGGGGAACGTACCGGGCGATTCCGCCGAGAGAGGAACCGGAAAGAGAGCCGGTTCTCGGGGCGGGTTCGCGTTTTCTTGTTCCTTCGCGCCGTCCTAGGTCGGAAGAAACGTAAGCCGGGCCGCAAGCGGCGGAGACAGTGTTCCATTTACTCCGTACGTTGGTGGAGCCTGGGGCGTCTCTGGAGTCAGACGACGGCGAGCACTTCGATTTCAACCAGCCCGCCGAGGGGCAGTTCCTTGACCGCCACGCAGGAACGGGCGGGAGGATTCTCGGCGAATACTTTGGAGTATTCCGTGTTGACCAACGGGAAATCCGCCATGTTGGTGATGAACACGGTGGTTTTGACCACGTTTTCGACGCCCGCCCCAGCCGCGGTGAGGAGCGCCCGGATGTTCTTCAGGCTCTGTTCCGTCTGGGCGGCGACGCCTTCGGGGAGTTTGCCCGTGGCGGGATCGATGCCGAGCTGTCCGGAGCAGTACAGGGTTTCGCCTGAGCGGACGGCTTGGGAGTAAGGGCCGATGGCTGCGGGCGCATCGGCGGTGGAGAGGATGGTTTTCATAGTGTTTTCCTTTGAGTTCTTATGAATATGGACGGCGTGGGTTGCGCCGGTTGGGGCGGTTAACGGAGCTTTTCGGGGGCGAAGGCCCTGACCAGCTCCCGTGCGAGGATGTCGGTGGCATCAATGAGCGGGATGCCGCCGAGTTCCTTTTCGGGGAGCGCGAGCGGGATCTCGGTGCAGCCGAGGATGATCGCGTCGGCGTTTCCGGCAAGGCGGCGGGCTTCGTCCAGAAGATCGGCGCGGGCGCGTTCCGTGACCGGGTTCCGGGCCTTGATGCCGTACTCGCGGTTGCTGATGGCCTCCTGTACCCGGGTGCAGCCGTCCGGGGCGGGATGCAGGGCCACCAGCCCGGCGCGTTCGAGGCTGTCCTGATAGAGCCGGGTTTCCAACGTCGCCAGCGTGCTCAGGATGCCGACGCGAGCGCCTTCCCCACAGCGTTGCCGCACATGGCGGACCACGGCGTCGATCATGTGCACGAAGCGTACGGGCCGCCCGGTTGCCTTGAGCTTTTCGAGGGCCGCGTCCAATATTCTCGGGCTGTGGGCCGTGTTGCAGGGCATACCGATGACGGTCGCTCCGGCTCGCGCCAGTTCCGCCATGATGTCCCCTATGGCCTCGCCGGGATTGTCCGCCGTCTTGCCGAGCAGGAAGGCCGGGCGCTCCCCGATCCGGTCGGGGAAGGAATAGAGCATGACCGGCAAGTGTTCTTGATCCGCCTCGGCTCTGGTGTGGTCAAAGAGCTTGCGCGTCAGATCCAGCCCCGCATGGGGCCCGACGCCGCCGACGATGCCGATCCGTTCATCCTGTCGCATGGTTGTCTCCGGTTCCCGCCGCGGAAGGGAATTTTCCGCGGCGTTCGCCGCCCGGGAAGGTTTCCGGGCGGGTTATTCGGCCGCAGCGAGCCGTTCGCCGCGTTCGGGGTCGAAATCGCTTTCCAGCTTTGAAACAAACAGGGCGCCCGTGGCGTCGCCAAGCACGTTGATGGTGGTGCGGGCCATGTCCATGATGCGGTCGACGCCGGCGACGAGAGCGATGGCTTCCAACGGGATGCCTACCTGCGTGAAGACCATCGTGATCATGATGAGGGCCGCGCCGGGCACGCCCATGGAGCCGATGGAGGCGAGGACGGCGAGCAGGATGACGGTGAGCTGCCTATCGAGCGGCATGGGGATGCCGTAGACCTCGGCGGCGAAGATGGCGGCGATGCCCATGTAGATGGCCGCGCCGTCCATGTTGATGGTGTTGCCGAGCGGGATGGAGAAGGAAGACACGGACCGGGACGCGCCGAGCTTCTGGACGCTGAGGAGCGTGGTGGAAAGGGCGGCGGCGCTGGAGCAGGTGGTGAAGGCGATCATCATCGGGGAGGCGAGGCCCTTGAGGAAGCGGCTGGTGGTAAGTCCGGTGACCTTTACGCAGGGGAGGTAGACGATGAGGATCTGAAGGATACAGGCGAGATACATGACGAGCACGAGCTTGATGAGCGGCAGAAGCACGCCGAGGCCGTGCATACTTACGGTGTAGGCCATGAGGCCGAACACGCCGATGGGCGCGTACAGCATAACGAAGCCCGTGACCTTGATCATGACGTCGGCCGCGCCGTCAAAGAAGTGGAGCACCTGCTTGCCCTTGTCGCCGATGACGCTGAGGCCGAAGCCGAAGAGCAGGGCGAAGAAGATGATCTGGAGCATGTTGCCCTTGGAGAGGGCCTCAATGGGGTTGATCGGGACGATGTTCAGGAACACGTCGACGAGGGTGGGCGGGGCGACTTCCTTGGCCTTGAGGCCTTCCGTGGAAATGGACAGCCCGCTGCCGGGCTGGAAGATGTTGGCGAGTACGAGGCCGATGACCACGGCGACGGCCGTGGTTACAAGGTAATAGGCCAGCGTCTTGCCGGCTACGCGCCCAAGTTTGCTTACGTCGCCGACGCTGGCCGCACCCGCGACGAGGGTGGTCAGCACGAGCGGTACCACGACCATGCGCACCAGATTGATGAACAGCTGGCCTACGGGCTTGTACCATGAGGGATCAAGCCCCATCGCGGGGGTCAGCGCCCCGGCGGCGACGCCGAGAACCATGCCGATAGCCATCTGCGTGGGCAGACTCATCCGGGAACCCTTCATATGCTTCCTCCGTCTTTTCCCGCGGGATTGCGGGCTTGTTTGCGGAACCGCAACGCTTGAGAGCGTGTTTTGCGGTGTCTCTTTTTGTGTTTTTCTTGTCGATTGTATAAATGTCGACAATCGTTCATTCCGTTTTTCACATAAGAGTCAGGGCGTGTCAATACGATGGACGGTTTTTTTTATAAACTTTTCTAATACACTTATATTAAATAAAAAATAAATCGTTCTCGAATGTCTTCCCGCCGCTCTTTTGCTCAGAAATGCGGCGATAAGTTCAGGATGGGTTGAAAGGAGATCCGGCTTCGGTGTAGGGGCCTGTTCAGGATATTTTGTATAAAAATATAATAAATACAATATATAAAGAGAAGTATTTAAACGTACCGGCTTTGCATAGGAAAAATCATCAGTGTATTTTTTGTTTTTATAAATAAATACAATAAGATAATAATGCTTTTGCGCCGAAATACAGACTTCTTTTTATGCGGATACGGCAAGAGGACTTGATTCTTTTTTCACGGAGTTCTATACCGCATATTGTCTATTATCGAATGTCGACAATAGAACAAAATACAGGCAACGCATAGGCGGATAAGAAGGAGTGCCTCATGCAGGAAAAGAAGCTTGAGATGTACGGCGGATTGTTCGGCGGCCTGATCCCTCTCATCGTATTGGTGGGAGGGCTCGTCTGGCTGTCGGTTGCGGAGCGGGGCGGCACCAAGCCCTTTTGGGCTTGCGCGTGGATCGCGCTGTGCGTTGGGATCTTCTTCGCTAAAGACAAAGAGGAATACTGCAAAGCGGCGATGCGGGGCATCGGCGACCGCACGGGCATCGTCATCGTTACGGCGTGGCTGCTGGCCGGGGTGTTCGGCAAGCTCATGGCCGCAGGGGGGCTTGTGCAGGGGCTTTTGTGGATGGGCATGACGACCGGGGCGCAGGGCGGCGTCTTCGTGGTGCTTGTCTTCCTCGCCGCGATGCTGTTCGCCCTCGGCACGGGCACGAGCACGGGCACCTGCATTGCCCTGTCGCCGGTGCTGTATCCGGCGGGCTATTTCCTCGGAGCGGACCCGGCCATGCTCGGATTGGCGATTCTGTCCGGCGCGGCTTTCGGGGACAACCTCGCGCCCATCTCCGACACCACCATCGTCTCGGCCTACACGCAGGGGGCCGAAATGCGCGACGTGGTGCGCAGTCGTTTCCCGCTGGCCATTTCAGCGGCGTCCATTTCCGCCGTGGTGTTCCTTGTGTTCGGCGGAGGCGGCGAAGTGCGGCCCCTTCCCGAAATGCAGGCCAGCCTGAACCCGTCAGGCCTGTTCATGCTTTTGGCGCTTGCGATTGTGGTCGTCTCGGCGCTCAAGGGGCGGCACATCATCGAATCGCTCATTTACGGCAACGTTGCCGCCGCGTTCGTCGGCATGTTGATCGGAACCATCCGGCCCGCCGACATCTTCAGCGTCCCCGCCGCGAAGGGAGGCTCCACGGGCCTCATTCAGGCCGGGATAGACAACGTGGTCGGTGCGATCATCTTTGCAATCCTGATTCTGGCGGTGACGCAGATATTGGTGGAATGCGGCATCATGCGGCGCATTTTGGACTTCGCCCAGAGCACGCTGGTTGCCACCGTCCGGCAGGCCGAACTCTTCATCGTCGGCGTGACCATTCTGGCCTCGATTCCCATTTCCGCCAATGCCCCGGCGGAACTGCTGGTGGGCCCGAGCATCGTGCGGCCTCTGGGCGAGCGTTTCGGCCTCGCGGCGGCGCGGCGCGCGAACCTCATGGACTGCGCGGTGTGCACGATTTTCTTTGTCCTGCCGTGGCATATCGCGGTGGCGGCGTGGTACGGGGCGCTCTACAGCGCGGCGGAAACCTATGCCATCCCCGCCCCGCCCATCAGCGCGGCCCTGTACAATCCCTATTCATGGGCACTGCTCGCGGTGCTGCTGTTCTCCGCCTTCACCGGCTGGAACCGCAAGTACGCCAAGGATGAAGCGCCCGCAGCATGACTTTGGCGGGGCTCTGCCCCGGAACCAAACCGAACGGAGGGGAACCGCCTCCGCACTCCACAAGGGGCGAGCCGCCCTGCCAGCGCTGCTCGCCCCTTGATCCGCTCAGATCTTTTTCACTTTCAAAGAAGTTACGCTGGTTATCCGGCTGCGATTTCGCGGACGGCCCTGACAAGCAGTTCCGCTTCCTCTTCGGTGTTGTACGGGGCGAATCCAACCCTGACCCAGCCGCCGATCCGGTCGACGCCGACCCTGTGGGCGAGCGTTTCTGCGTAATAGTCCCCATCGGCGGCAAAGATGCCGTATCGGTCGCAGAGTTTCCGGCATACGTCGCCGGGCTGCTGCCCTTCCAGCGTAAAGGCGACGGTGGCGGTCTTGGGGCCTTCGGACTGGTACAGCGTCAGGCCGGGGGCACCCGCGAGCCCTTGCCTGATTATCTCGGCGAGGGCGTTTTCGTGCCGTTCGATGCGCTCGAAGCCGGAGACGAGGCGTTCGCGGCGCGTGGAACCGGTGCCGAGCCCGGAGATGAAGTCCACGGCGGGCACGATGGACGCGATGGCCTCATGGCTTTGCGTCCCGGTTTCGAGCTTGCCGGGGGCCGTGGAGGGTGCCGGATGCAGGCGGTAGGTGTCGAGCGCCTCAAACACGTTTTTTCGGATTGCCGCGATGCCGATATGTCCCCCGAAAAACTTGTAGACGGAGCAGAACAGCATATCCGCACCGATGGCGTCCATGTCGATGGCCTTGTGCGGGGCGATGTGCACGGCGTCCACGGAGAGCAGCGCGCCCACCTCGCGGCAGCGCCGGGAGATGCGGGCGACGTCGTTGATGGTCCCGACGGCGTTGGAGGCGTAGCCCACGGCGACAAGCCTTGTCTTCGCGTTGACGGTGGCGTCCAGATCGGCAAGGTCCAGCGTCAGGGCTTCGGGGTCCACCGGCAGATGGCGTACCACGACGCCCCGGTCGCGGGCGGCGAGAATCCACGTGTCGATGTGCGAATGGTGGTCCATCTCCGAGACGACGATTTCGTCACCGGGATTCCAGCTTCGGGACAGCGCCCGGGACACGGCGAACATATTTGAGGTGGCGTTGGCTCCGAAGGCGATTTCGCCGGGCGTACAGGCCAGCAGATCCCCCAGCGCGGCCTTGGCGGATTCGATGATGGCTTCCGTCTCTTCGCTGCTCGGAAATTTGCCGTGGGTATTGGCTACGCCCCGCCGCATGTAGTTGGACATGGCCGTGATGGCCGTGGCGACGACCTGCGAACCGCCGGGACCGTCCAGATAGACGGCCTTGTTGCCGTTGTGGAGACGGCACAGGGCCGGGAACAGGCTTCTGATTTCCTGAATGGGATAGATGTCGTGCATGATTGTGTTCCTTTTCCGTTCATGGTCGGCGGGGCGGGACGTTTTTTTGATGGGGCAGTGAAAGAGGGTGAATCTGCCGGATTTGCGGGGGTGCGGGCCATCTTCCCTACTTATGCTGGAACGAACTCCTCCCGCGCCGCCTCCCCGCCAGTCGAAAGTCTTGGGAAGAGAGGGGGGGTCCGGGGGG
>NZ_JH114233.1:70626-72248 GCF_000224655.1 Bilophila sp. 4_1_30 | reverse complement strand
GGCATGCCGCGCTTCTCGGCACGCCGTTACAGCCCAAGAAGCCGGGCGGCGTTGTCGTACAGGTTGGCTTTCAGTGCGTCGGGCTCGAAAGGCTGCGCGCACCAGCCCTTGTAGCACTGCTCGAAGCCGCGCAGGGGATAGGCGCTGGCGTAGAGCGTGCGGTACTTCAGGTAGTTGTTGGCGGCCTTCACGTAGTCGCGGGCATAGGGCCAGCCGGGGATGTACAGGTAGCAGTCGGGCATCAGGTAGACGTTGGGGCAGCGCATGGCGACGGCGAGCATGCTCTGCACCTGCGGCCAGCCGCCATGCGAGATGCAGATTTTCATGTTGGGGTACTTGTTGGCGACATGCTGGATGGTGATCGGATCGGAGTAGCTCAGATCCGGGCCGTAGCAGAAGCTCAGGGAAATCAGCGTGATGCCGCCAAGCTCATTCACCTTCTCATAAACGGGATCGATAATCGGATCGTCGGGTTTTAGGGACGGGTCGCACCAGCCCACTTCGAGGCTGATCCCGCGGAATCCCCAGTCGCGGATGCAGCGGGTCACTTCAGCCACGGCGTCCGGCGCATTGGGATCAATGCCCGCAAAGCCGAAAAAGCGATTCGGATCTTTCTGGATGAACTCGCGGATGTCGGCATTGTCGACGAAGCCGTTGGGCCCGCAGTTGCGCCCGATGATCCCGGCCTTGTCGATGCCGTTGGCTTCCATTTCCCGAAAGAACAAGTCCATGTCGCCCTTGTCGGCGGAGGGGATGGGGTCTTTGCCGGTTTCGTAGGGGTCGATATAGGCGGGGTCATGGGAACCGTCGTGTCCGCCGAACATGCCGCCGGTGGTGAAGAAGCTCTTGAAGGGAGGACGGATGCGGAAGTCGAAGAGCATGGTCTTTCTCCTCAGGATAAAGGGTTACAGCGTGAGCGCCGCTTCAAAGCCGCCGTGGACGGCGTCCATGATTTTCGCCGTCTTGCGGCAGTCGCCAACGGCGGCGCAGGGGCAGTCCAGCGCGGCGGAAAGTTCGTTGAACAGGGCGTTGTCGGGGCGGCAGCCCACGGCGACGACGAGGGTGTCGAAGCCGGAGAGGGTTTCTTCCCGGCCTTTTCCGTTGCGGACGGTGACGGCGTTGTCCGCGCCGATGGAAAGAATTTCGTTGCCGGGCCGCAGGTTGATGCCGAGCGAGGCCATGCGGCGCAGCAGGAGCACCCGGGCGCACCATTCCATATCCTTGGCGAGCTGCGGCAGCATCTCAACCACGGTGACGGAGCGGCCCTGCGCCGCGAGGTATTCGGCAGTTTCGCAGCCGATGAGCCCGCCGCCGAGCACGAGGACATTCTTGCCCGCCTCAGCCCCGCTCAGGATGTCCTGTGCGGTGACGGCTCCGGCGGCGGAGGCGCAAAAATGGGGGATGACGGGCAGGCTGCCCGTAGCCACGATCACGGCGTCGGGGGACAGCTCGCGGACGCTTTCCGGCGTGGCCTCGCACGAGAAGCGGAACGCCACGCCCGCGCGTTGGGCCTTGCGGTACAGATAATCCGAAATAAGGCGCAGATCGTCCTTGTGCGGGGGGACGGCGGCAAGGTTGATCTGCCCGCCGTGCCGATCCGAGCGTTCGAGCAGGATGACCTC
>NZ_JH114233.1:66728-69951 GCF_000224655.1 Bilophila sp. 4_1_30 | reverse complement strand
AATAACTCCTACTCAATACCCAACAAACGGGCGGCGTTGCCGTAGAGGGAAAGCTCAAGGGCTTCCGGATCCCACGGGCGTTTCTTCCAGCCTTCGATGGTCTGTTTCAGGCTGCGTTCAGGATAGGTGCTGCCGAAAATGGTGCGGTACTTGAGGAAGGAATTCGCCGCCTCAATGTACGTATCCGCAAAGGGCATGCAGTCGATGTATACGTAGCAGTCGGGAACCAGATACACGTTGGGGCAGCGCATGGCGACGGCAAGCATCCGCTCCACATGCGGCCAGCAGCCGTGGGCCACGACGATTTTCATGTTGGGGTACCTGGTGGCGACGTGCTGTACGATGACCGGATCGGAATAGGTCAGATCGGGGCCGAGGGCCGCGCTGACGCTCATGACGAGGATGCCACCGAGCTCGGCGCACTTGTCATAGATGGGCGTGAAGATCGGATCGTCGCCCTTCAGCGGCGGGTTCAGCCAGCCCGGATCGACGCTGATGCCCTTGAAGCCCATCTTGGAGATGCAGCGCTCCACTTCTTCCACCGCGCCTTCCTCGCGGGGATTGATCCCGGCGAAGGGGAAGAAGCGGCCCGGATACTTCTGGGTCAGCTCATACAGCTCGTCGTTGTCCACGATGCCGAAATCGTCGGCATGGCGTCCCATGAGCACGGCCTTGACGATGCCGTTGTCGTCCATTTCCTTGACGAAGGCGTCCATATCATGGGCGTCGGCGGTGACGTTGGGCTCGCGCCCGAGCTCGAAAGCCCCCCATTCTGCGGGATCTTCAGGCAGGGGACGCCACGGCTTGTACAGGCTCAGCTTGAGGAAACTCTTGTAGGGGGGACGGGCGCGAAAATCGATGATCATGGCGGATTCCTTTGTTTGTGGGTGTGGCCCCGTGTAATGGTTAAAGGTGGAGGCTTCCTTTCGATGATTCGGGACGCGGGGAGGGGGGAACTCCCCGCGCTGCGGGGATACCGGGGCTACTTCAGCAGCCCGGCTTCCTTGTAGTAGCGGACGGCGCCGGGATGCATGGGTGCGCCGGTGTCCTTGGCGGCCTTTTCGGGCGTGCAGTCGGCCCACGTCGCGCAGCCCTTCCTGATGTCGTCGAGATTTTCGATGAACGCCTTGGTCAGCTTGTACACGGTGTCCTCGTCGAGGTCGGCGCGCACGGTGAGTTCGTTGCATTCGGTTACGGTCGGGATGTTCTTGCCCACCATGCCCTTGAACAGGGAGCCGGGGATGGTACCCTTGCCGAGCCCGTGCTTCTTGGCGACGTCGTCCATGATCTTTTCGTCGACGGGAAGCCATACGAGGTCGACGTTCTGGGCGATTTCGGTGAAGAACCACGATTCGCCGGGCCCGACCCATACGATGGCGTCAAGCTGGCCGTCCTTGGTCATATTCACGATATCATCGAAGTTATTGGAATACAGCTTGCCGCCCCACGACTGGATGTCCTTGTAGGTGAAGCCGTAGCTTTCAAAGATCCAGCCGCAAAACACTTCGCCGGAACCGCCGACCGCGCCGTAGGCGAGGCGGACGGGCATCTTGGAGTCGCGGAGCTGCGCGATGGAGGTGATGCCGGACTTCTTGGTCACCACGAAATGGAACCGGGCGGTGTCGTTGAGGTTGGCGTAGGCGGCGATGTTGGGGAACGCCTTCTTGTAGGGGGCCGTCCCCTTGATGGCGGCCATGTTCATGGTGTGCATACCGATGGACAGATCCGCCTTCTTCTGCTGGAGCTGGATGACGTTGGAAGTGGAGTTGCCGGGCAGCATGGTGACTTCATAGTTGGGGTTGGCATCGGTGAATGCCTTGGCAACGAGGCCGACGCCGAGGTACCAGCCCCCGGACACGGGGCCGGACACGGCGGTCAGTCTTGTCTTTTCGGCAAGGGCGGCGGAGGGGAATAGTGCGATGGCCAGGGCCACGGCGGCGGCTATGATGTTGGTACGCATGGACGGGAACCTCCAAGAGTTAGGGTTTGCTGCCATATCGAACATCCCAGGACGGTCAGGCGGCCGCGACGGGGGAACCGCTTCTTCTGAGGCGCTGTGCGAACAGGACGATGAGGAGGCTGGAAAGGCCGATGGTATCCGTGATGAGGCCGGGGAAGATGAGCATGAGCCCGCTGGCGAGCAGGAGGGCGCGTTCCCATAGGCGGCAGCGGACGAGGAGCCAGTTCTGTATCCCGGAGGCTACGCCGATGACGCCGACGAGGGCCGAAGTGAAGGCCGTGACGATCTCGGTCGTGGACCCCTGCATGAGCAGGGCGGGCTCGAACACGAACATGAAGGGGATGATGAAGGCCACAATGCCGAGCTTCATGGCGGTAACCCCCGTCTTCATGGCGTTGGTTTCCGCGATGGCGGCCCCCGCGAAGGCCGCGAGGCACACGGGCGGCGTAATCACGGAAAGGATGGCGTAGAAGTACACAAACATGTGCGCGGCGATGATCGGGACGCCCGCCTTCATGAGGGCCGGAGCGCCGAGAGTGGCGACGATGATGTACGCCGGGGCCGTGGGCACGCCCATGCCGAGGATGATGCAGGTGACCATCAGCATGGCCATGAGCAGCAGCAGGTTGCTGCCCGCGAGCGCGGTGATGACGTTGATGAACTTGTAGCCGATGCCGGTCAGGCTGATGACGCCGATGATGATACCCGCGCAGGCGCAGCAGGAGGAAACCATCATGGCATTCTTGGCCGAAAGTTCCAGCGCGCCGCAGAGCCGCTTGAAGGTGAAGCGCGTTTCGGAACGGATCATGCTGAGGATCACGATGCACACGGTGCCGTAGTAGGCGCAGGCGATGACGCTGCGGCCCATGAGCAGGATGGTGATCAGGAACACCAGCGGGAACAGGTAGTAGAGGCGGCGCAGAACCGAAGCCGCGCTGGGGACGAGTTCGGGGGGCAGGGTGCCCATGTTCTTGCTGACGGCTTCAAGGTGGATGATGGCGAGCAGCGTCAGGTAATAGAGGACGGAAGGAATCAGGGCGGCCTTGGCGATGGTCAGGTAGCTGACGCCGATGACGTCGGCCATGATGAAGGCCGCCGCGCCCATGATCGGGGGCATCATCTGTCCGCCGGTGGAGGCCACGGCCTCAACCGCGCCCGCGAAATGGGGCGTATAGCCGACCTTCTTCATGAGCGGGATGGTGAAGGTGCCGGTGCCATAGACGTTGGCGGCGGCGCTTCCCGAAATAGTCCCGAACAGGGCCG
>NZ_JH114233.1:58981-66402 GCF_000224655.1 Bilophila sp. 4_1_30 | reverse complement strand
CCGCCGGTGGAGGCCACGGCCTCAACCGCGCCCGCGAAATGGGGCGTATAGCCGACCTTCTTCATGAGCGGGATGGTGAAGGTGCCGGTGCCATAGACGTTGGCGGCGGCGTTCCCGAAATAGTCCCGAACAGGGCCGAAGCGAAAATGGCGACCTTGGCGGGCCCGCCCGCGGACTTGCGCGTCAGCAGACAGGCAAGATCCATGAACAGCGAACTCATCTTTGAACTTTCGAGGAAAGCCCCGAACATGACGAACGCGAAGATCATGCCTGCCGCCGCACCGAGCGGGACGCCATAGATGCCGTCCGTGAGGAGGAAAAGCTGCTCGATCAGGCGGTCGTATTCGATGCCGTTGTGGGCGAGGCCGCCGGGCATGTACTCGCCGAACATGGCATAGGCGAGGAAACCGCCGGACACGATGACGAGCGGCCAGCCAGAGGTGCGGCGCGTGGCCTCAAGCACCAGCAGGACAAGCCCCGTCCCATAGAACAGGTCAAGGTTGGTGACGTCTTCCACGTACTTCAGGCGGCGTGCGATGTTGTCCGCTTCCTGAAACACATACACGTTGATGGCGACGGCCAGCGCGATCAGCGCCAGATCGATGAGGATAGGAAACCATCCCTCCTTTTCCTCCGGCGCGAGCTTGCGTGAAGGTACGAGGAGCAGGACAAGAATCATGATGAGCGTGAGGTGCGTCCCGCGCAGGATATGCGCGTCCGTCACCCCGAAGCCGCCCGTAAAATAAATCTGGAACAGCGACAGGACAATGGCGACCACGGTGGCCGCAGGCTTGAGGAGGGAGCGATCGAGGGAGAGCGACATGCCGTGTTTCTCCTTGCGTTGTTGAGGGGAAGGGGAGGCGAGGAGTGCCGGGGAGGGAGAACCGGGGGAGGGGAGAGGAAATCCTTCTGGAGAAGGGCTTTTCCTCTCCCCCTCCCCGGACCCCCCACCTCTCTCCTTCCCAAGACTTTTGACTGGTGGGGAGGTGACTTGGAGGGAGTTCGTTCCGGCGGAAGGTTGGAAAAGAGTCCTTCACGCCGTCAAAAACAATGAGTTCTCCGTAACCGTTACTTCCGCCAAGCGTTTGCTTTGGGGGAGTTGCCGCCGAAGCAAGCGCGCCGTCGGGTCCGGGACGGTGCCCCGGCTCAGATCCGGTAGGCGATCTGGAAGGCTTCCCAAACCCCGTTGATGATCTTGCCGACCTTCTTGCAGTCCCCTACCCGGACGAAATCGATGCCCGCGGCGGCGAGATCCGCGCAGAGGGCGGTGTCCGGGCGGTAGCCGAGCGCAACGACCACCGTGTCGAAGCCGGAGAGTTCTTTTTCCAGATAGGGGGTTTTCACCTTGACGTTGCCGTTGCAGCCGATTTCGAGCACCTCGGTCTCGGTCAGGCAGACGACGCCGAGGGCCGCGAGTTTCGGCATCAGCATCTGCCGGGTCTTGTATTCCATGTCGAGGGCGATGCCGTCGCGCAGTTCCACGATAGTGACTTCGCAGCCTTTTTCTGCGAGGAACTCGGCCGTTTCGCTACCCACGAGGCCGCCGCCGATGACCAGCGCGCGGGAACCGGCCTGCGCTGTCCCTGTGAGGATGTCCTGTGCAAGGACGACCGGGGCGTCGGCGCAGAAGCGGGGCACGATGGGAGCTCCGCCGGTTGCCACGATGACGTGATCGGGATTCAGGGTGCGGACGGCGTCAGCGTCGGCCTTCGTATTCAGGCGGACATCGACCCCGGCGCGAGGAAGCATGGCGGAGAAATATGCGCCGAGGGTGGCGAACACACCCTTGCCGGGAGGCAGGGCGGCGATGTTGGCGAGGCCGCCGAGCGAGGGGGACGCCTCGAAAAGTACGACCTTGTGCCCGCGCTGTGCGGCGGTGAGGGCGGCTTCACACCCGGCGGGGCCGCCGCCGATGACAACGACGGTCTTCGGCGCGTCAGCCTGCGTCATGGGGTAATCATCCTCATATCCGGTGCGCGGGTTCAGGGCGCAGGAGATGGGGCGGCACTCGTTGAGCATCCCGGTGCAGCCTTCGTTGCAGCCGATGCAGGTCAGGATCTCGTCGTCGCGGCCTTCCGCGAGCTTGGCGGGCAGGAAGGGATCGGCGAGCAGGGCCCGGCCCATGGCCACCAGATCCGCCTTGCCGGAAGCGATGATGCCTTCGGCGGTCTTGCGATTGCAGATCCGGCCCACCACGGCGACGGGGATGCGGGAGCCGACGGCCCGCTTGATCGCGGCGGCGCGATCGGCGTTCCAGCCGTCCGGCACGCTGGCGGGGGGAATGATGTATTCCACGGACTCACCGATGCCGATGGAGACGTTCAGCATGTCCACGCCGTTGTCGGCCATGACCCTGGCGATGCGGACGGCCTGTTCCATATCGATGCCGCCGGGCATGAATTCTTCCATGCTGTAGCGGAAAAGGATGGGGAAGCCGGGACCGACCTGCTTTCTGACGGCGCGCAGGACTTCGAGGGGGAAGCGCATCCGGTTTTCAAAGCTGCCGCCGTAGGCGTCCTCGCGGCGGTTGGTGAGAGGAGACATGAACTGGTTGATGAGGTAGCCGTGCGCCCCGTGGATTTCCACGGCGTCGAACCCGGCTTCCACGGCGCGGCGGGCGGCCTGCACATACGCCCCGACCATACCTTCGATGTCGTCGGCGTCCATGACGCGGGCATTTTCGGTGGGGGCGAGGCCCGGAATCATGGAAACGAGCAGGCGCGGACAGCCGGAGGTGGGCGGATTGCCAAAGCGTCCGCCGTGCTGGAGCTGAATGGCGATCTTCCCGTCGTGGCGATGCACGGCTTCGGTGAGCTTGGAGAGGCCCTTGATCATGAAGTCGTCGGAAATGCCGAGACCGAGATCGAAGCTGTTGCCGCTGCGGGCCACATAGGTGGCTTCGACGATATTCATGCCTACGCCGCCCTTGGCGCGCTCCTCATGGTACCGGAGGAGCTTTTCGGTGGCCTCGCCGTTGACGGCCGCATGGTAAGAAGCCATTGCGGGCATGATGATGCGGTTTTTCAGCGTCATCCTGTTGATCCGAACGGGGTTGAAAAGAACGGAACTGGTCATACTGCTGCACTCTCCATAGCCGGGCGGGGCCCGCGACAAGTTTATGAAGGAAAGGCCATATGTCTTTTCATCTATAACGCGAACGGTTTTTCTATGAGGCAATTTGTTCCGAAGCGGGAAAGCTTGTTTGCCAAAGATTGGCTTGAAGGATAGGATGAGACTTGAAAAAAGTTGGTTATCTATGGATTCTGCTGAACTTATGATTACGGTATAGAAGAATGTGATAATTCTATCAAACGCAAAATCTTTATCCGCCCATTCATGAGATGAATGCATGAACCAGAATAAACTCCAAGTGTCCGGGCAATTCCTGTACTCGTTTACGGCCGTAGCCAAACACATGAGCTTTACGAAGGCGGCTGAGGAGCTGTGCATCACCCAGAGTGCGGTAAGCCATAGAATACGTTGCCTTGAGCAGGAACTGGGTTTTCCGCTTTTTCATCGCCTGACGCGCAAGATCATCCTGACCGAGGAAGGGAAGACGCTGTACGGCACGTTGGACGCCAGCCTCAAGCAGATCCACGAAGCTATCAGAAATATTCAGGAGGCGGAGCTGCAGGGGGATCTCGTCATTGCCTGCGCGCCTTCCATCGCTGGTTGCTGGCTGTTGCCGTTGCTGTCGGAATTTCAGCGTGAGCATCCCAACATTTCCCTGCACATACGCAGCGGCAACGACCTCATCAGTTATGAGAACGAAGAGAACAACGCGGATGTGGCGATCTATTGCGGCGACTCGATTACCGACGGGCTGCACGCGACGCCGCTTCTGCGGGACAACCTGCTGCCCGTATGCTCTCAGCATTATGCGCGGGAGCATGATCCTGATTGAGAATCCCGAGGCCCTGCGCAATTGTGAGCTGATCCACGAGCACCCGGAGGCCGCAAACACGCCGTTCTACGCGGGATGGGAGATATGGGCGAACTGGGCGGGGATCACGGGGCTGCCGCTCCAGTCGGGCTACAGTTTCGATCGTGCCGAATTGACCGCGATAGCGGCGAAGCAAGGGCTCGGCGTCGCGCTCGGCCGCGAGTGGCTGGTCAGGGAAGCCCTGCAGAAGAAGGAACTCATCGTGCCCTTCAACTTGGTTTTCCCCGCTCCGCAGACCTATTATGTGGTGTCCACGCATAAGGGCATTCAGCGGCCCAAAGTTCGGCTGTTCCATGACTGGATTCTGGAAAAGGCCCGCCACTCGAAGCCATATGGCAATGTGGTTCTTTAGGAGGGGGAGAGCAGTAGCGCGACATACCGGGGGAGGAGGGAGTTCGTTCCGGTGTAGTTTTGAAAAAGTTCCTTTGCGCCGTACAAAATAGGGATATCCCCGTAACCTTCATTTCCCCACCAAGCATTTGCTTCGGCGGCTTGCCGCCGAAGCAAATGCGCCGCCGGGTCAAGGGACGGCTCGCCCCTTGCGGAGTGCAGAGGCAGCGCCTCTGCCGGGGTTTTAGGGGCGGAGCCCCTGGGGTTGCGCGGGATGGGGTTCGGCTATAGAGGTAGACGAGGAGGAAGCGGCATGAAGATAGCGGCCTGCGATTTTGACGGAACCCTGTTCCGCGACGGTGTGGTGAGCGAAGCGGACCTTGAGGCCATAGCGGACTGGAGGCGTTCGGGGAACGCTTTCGGGATCGTGACGGGCCGAGGCCGGAACACGCTCCTGCGCGACGTAAAGCGGTTCAGCATCCCTTACGACTTTTTGATCTGCAATAACGGCGCGATGATCTGCGACGAGCAGGCGCAGGACGTGTATTGTGCGGTTCTGCCCGAGCCGGTGCGTGCTGAAATCATGGATCATCCGGGTATGCGGGCAAGCGCACAGTGCGCGTTCTTCGCGGGAACTGCCATTTTCACCCATGCGGGCAAGACGGACTATTGGATCCTTAAAGAGCATGTGCTCCCCCGGCTTTCTCCCGTTGAGGCCCTGCATATGCCCGGCCTGCATCAGATCAGCCTCGCCTACGCCGAGCCCGGGGAATCGGTGGCGTGGTCAGAAGCTTTTACGGAAGGTTGCGGCGAGAATGCGGGCGTGCATTTCAGCAATATCTGTATCGACATCACCGCCCCGGACGTGAGCAAGGCCGCGGGCATGACTCACCTGCTCGAGTTGCGGCGCTGGGGCGAAGCCAAGGAAGTGCTCGTCATCGGCGACGATATGAACGACCTTCCCATGATCCGCCATTTCAACGGCCATGCCGTGGCCAATGCCGCGCCGGAGGTTCGGGACGCCGCGTCCTCTGTATTTTTGAGCGTCGGCCAGATGTTGAGGGAACGGGTGTAGGGTGGATCGGGGGAGCCTGCCCGACACGTTTTCTTTATTATGAAAGATTGATGGAAATTTTTTGTGATGATCGCAAGGAGAGGCATGATGGAACAGGGCGGGGCAGGAAGATGGAGCGATGCCGAACTGCACGGGGCGCTGGCCCGGGTGTTCGGCTATACGGCGTTCCGCCCTCATCAGATTGAGATCGTAAAGGGGATTCTCGGCGGACATGATTCGCTCTCCATCATGCCCACGGGCGGCGGGAAAAGCCTGTGTTTTCAGCTGCCATCACACTTGATGGATGGCGTGTGCGTGGTGATCAGCCCGCTGATTTCGCTGATGAAGGATCAGGTGGATGCCGCCTGCGCCAACGGGCTGCGGGCCGCCGCACTCAACAGTTCGTTGTCCCCCGGCGAGCACAGGGCCGTGCGGGAGGCGCTGGCCTCCGGTGAACTGGACTTGCTGTACATTTCGCCCGAACGCCTGAGCGCGCCCGGCTTCTGGGAAGCGCTGGCCTCGTGGCCCGTTTCTTTCTTCGCCGTCGACGAGGCGCACTGCATTTCCCAATGGGGACATGATTTCCGCCCGGATTATCTGGCGCTTTCCGGGCTTGTCGAGCGGTTCCCCCAATGCCCGGTGGCGGCGTTCACGGCTACGGCTACGCCCGAGGTGGAGCGCGACATCCTTTTCCGGCTCGGCCTGCGGGAGCCCCGGCTGATCCGGGCTTCGTTCGACCGTCCGAACCTGTTCTATCATGTCCTGCCCAAAGAGGAACCTCATGCCCAGCTGCTTTCGTTTCTCGGCGGCCATGCGGGGGAATCGGGCATCGTCTACCGGTCCACGCGCCGAAAAGTCGAAGAGACCGCCGCATTCCTTCAGAAAAAAGGCGTGAAGGCCGAAGCCTACCATGCAGGCTTGCCCGATGCGGAGCGTATGCGCGTGCAGGAGGCCTTCCGGCGGGATGAATGTCCCGTTGTGGTGGCGACGGTGGCTTTCGGCATGGGCATCGACAAGCCCGACGTGCGCTTTGTGGCACACCTTGATTTGCCGAAAAACGTGGAGGGCTATTATCAGGAAACGGGCCGGGCCGGACGTGATGGCGATCCCGCGCACTGTCTGTTGCTTTACAGTGCGGCGGATATGGCGCAACTGCTCTATTTCGCGCGTCAGACGGAGGACGAAGAGCAGAGGAGTATTGCGGAAAAGCACGCCTACGCCATGCTGGAGTATGCGGAACGCAACCAGTGCCGCCGCAAGGCGTTGCTGTCGTATTTCGGGGAAGCCTTCGAGGAGCCCAATTGCGGCGGATGCGACGTATGCACCGGGGAGATACAGGAGGAAGATTACACCATTGAGGCGCAGAAAGCGCTCTCCGCAATGGTGCGGAGCGGGTGCCGCTTCGGGCGGGTGCTTATCATGGACATCCTGATGGGTGCGGATAACCGCCGCATCCGGGAAACCGGCTTTCAGCATCTGCCCACCTATGGCGTGGGCAAGGATCGGACACGCCGTTTCTGGAAGTATCTGATCGATGCCCTGACCCGTCAGGGGCTGGCTGCCATAGAAGGTGAAGAATATCCATATCTGCGCGTTACCGAAACCGGATGGGAGACGTTGCGGGGCGCTCCGTTCCGTGCCCTGCGGATCGTGGAAACGCGTGCCCGCCGAAACCGGGCGGAGCGCGACGGAACGTCACAGGACATGGATGTGGACGATACGCTGTTCCAGCTCTTGCGCGCGGAACGCCGCAGGCTGGCGGAAGCCGCGCAGGTGCCGCCCTATGTGGTGTTCCATGACCGCGCCCTGCGGGAAATGGCGGCGGGAAAGCCGGCCAGCCGCGAGGCCATGCTCGGCATCGCCGGGGTCGGGGAAAGGAAGCTGGCGCAATACGGCGACGCCTTCCTTGCCGTGATCGCACGGTACATTTCTGAAAACTAGACCATTTCGAAGCCTATCTGTTCTGGATATACCGAAGGCTGAGGCAAAACGCTTCCACGGAAGCGTTTTGCGACGGCAGGAAGGGGGCTTTCCGGTGCGCGTTCGTTTTTTTCTCCGCTATACCCGCGTTGCTTCTAACTCTCTCTCTCTCTC
>NZ_JH114233.1:48452-58683 GCF_000224655.1 Bilophila sp. 4_1_30 | reverse complement strand
CTCTCCTGGCTTGATACCGTACTGCCGAAGTTTGAGGTACAATGTGGATCGCTTCATACCGAGCAGTTTTTCAGCGCCGTTTTCGCCGCTGATGCGCCCTCCGGTTTTGTTGAGGATATATTGGATGTACCGCTTTTGGAGTTCCTGGAGCGTGGGGGTATCCGCATAGAGAGAGGTTTCGGTGCGTTGGCAGTGACCCCGTGCTTCGTGCTGCCCTCCGACAGCTAGATCAAAGGGGCCGCCCGTGTACAAGATGACGGCGCGTTCCACTGCGTTGCGCAGTTCCCGGATATTGCCCGGCCACTGATACTCGGAGAGGCGGCACAAGGTTTCCTCATCCGGATAGGGGAGCTTTTTGCCGTAGCGACGGGAGAAATGGTCGGTGAACGCCATGATGAGTTCTTCCAGATCTTCAAGGCGTTCGCGCAGCGGCGGGATGGTCACGGGGATGACCGAGATGCGGTAATAGAGGTCCTCGCGGAAAGTCCCCTCGCGCACGGCGCGGGGCAGGTCACGGTTGGTGGCGGCGATGAGCCGGAAGGAGGAATGGATCTCCTTGGTCCCGCCCACGCGCATGAAGCGGTGCTCCTGCAGTACGCGCAAGAGCTTGATCTGCATGTTCATGGGGATATCGCCCACTTCGTCGATGAACAGCGTGCCGTTGTCCGCCAGTTCAAAAAAGCCGATCTTCTGTCCCGTGGCGCCTGTGAAGGCGCCTTTTTCATGCCCGAAGAACTCGTTTTCGAAGAGATGCTCGGAAACAGAGGCCGGGTGTACGGCGACGAACGGCCCTTTGCAGCCGCTGTGCCGGTGCACGTAGTTGGCCATGACCTCCTTGCCCACGCCCGTTTCCCCGAGCAGGAGCACGGCGGCGTCCGTGGCGGAGACGACTTTGGCGCGTTCAAGGCACATGCGGAATGAAAGGCTCTTGCCCCACAGCTCGAGCCGTTCCTCCTGCGCCATCTTGGTGACGGCATGGATCTGCCGTACTTCGGCGCGCATGTTGCGGGCTTCGAGCAGGCGGAGGACATTTTTGAGTTCCGAAGCGCAGAGGAGCCCGACGCGGCTCAGATCCTCCTGGGCGCAATGGAGCATCCGGCTGGAGTGCGCGGAACTGTCCGCATAGAGCAGCCACGGGTTCCCGTCGGGAAGCCGGAAAGGAAGGCAGAGGAGATCCAGCCCGTTCTGCTGGGCCGCAAAAGGGGCTTCCTCACGGATGCGTTCCCGGATCAGATCGCGGCTCGGCACGAACATCCCGGAGGCGATTTCAGAGCCGGAGAGGTTACAGGAGCCGCGGCAGAGCAGGGTTTCACCGTCCATACGGAAAAGGGCTGTGCGTTCGGCGCGGAAGACCTTACGCAGGCAGGCCGCGAGCTGGTAGCAATATTCTTCAAGAGTTTCCCATTCATGGATGGAGCAGACTTCGCGGCAGCAGACATCGAAGGACGCTTCTTTCTGCTCCGGAGAAGGC
Source organism: Bilophila sp. 4_1_30 (assembly GCF_000224655.1). Taxonomy (NCBI): domain Bacteria; kingdom Pseudomonadati; phylum Thermodesulfobacteriota; class Desulfovibrionia; order Desulfovibrionales; family Desulfovibrionaceae; genus Bilophila; species Bilophila sp. 4_1_30. The sequence goes on along the minus strand of NZ_JH114233.1, from coordinate 57,212 downwards.
CACGGGGAACGTTTCCTGCCCAGCCCGATACGGCTGAGGAGCATGAGGGAGGTTTCCTCGGCGGCCTCGGCTTCGGCTTCGCGCCCGAGGGTATTCAGGAGCTCGGAGCGCCGCCGTTCGGTGAACCCATACTCGATGGGCATGTTGGCGTCTTTGAGGATTTCAAGGCTCTTATCGAGCAGGTCAAGCGCGTCTTGCGGCGATTTTTTGCGGAGAAGGATCGCCTTCAGCCGCAGTGCGTGCCCCCTCATCATGGGGCTCGGGCTGATCTCGGCCTCGCGGAACAGGGTATCGAGATCGATGCCGGGCAGGGGCGGGAAGCCATGTTCGGCATAGAACACCGCGAGTTCGAGGATCCAGAGGTAGTTGTAGGACAGGGAGAAGGAAGGGTGGCGCTCGGCCTGCCGCAGGGTATCGGAGAGCAGGTTATAGGACATTTCGGCCCGGCCCATGCGGGAATAGCAGAGCGCGATGGCGGCGAAAGCCCGGAGCATCAGTTTGGGGTTGGCGGCCATCGTCGAGCGGGAGACGACGGTCTGGAGGATTTCTAGTGCGTCATTCTCGCGGCGCATGTAGGCGTAGAGGACGCCGAGGTGCTGGCGGCAGATCTGGGCGGACATGATGTTCCCTTCCAGTTCCGCCGTGCTGATGGCGGATTTGATCATGCCGAGGGCGTGGGCGAAGTGGCCGGAGTAGGCGGCGGAGGATGCCGCCTGGAGCACGAGCTGCGACTCGAAGAGGGGCAGTACGGGCTTATGGGTGCTCTTTTGGAGCATTTCGTAGCATTCGAGCGCTTGCTGGAAGTTCCCGCGGATGAAATGCATCACGATGAGGAAGGGCGTGATCCGGGTATATAGCTCCTTGTCGTCCAGGGTCTTGAGCAGCTTCATTGCGGAGTGGAACGTTTCATGGGCCCGTTCGAAATGGATGGTGCCCGTGAAGAACGTGGCGGACGCCTGCGCGAACCGGATGAGGACCAGGGTGCGCTTGTCCCCTGCCGTGGAGGCGTATTCCGCGGCTTTTTTCATGAAGGCAGAGGAGCGGCCCGCGTTCTTCATATAATAGAGGGAGGCGTCGTGGGCGGCGAAGGCATAATGGACGAAGGAGCGGGTTTCCGGGGCGGTGAGCCTGCGGTTCTGCCACTGCGCGAGCTGATTGAGGAGCAGCTCGAGATATCCGGAACTTCCGGCCGTGTCGGCTCTGCGCCGCAGGACGCGCATACGCTTCGTGCAGATCTCGCAGGCCGTTTCCGGCATTTTGGATTCGCAGGCGGAGATGAGTTCTTCGAGCGGCGATTCCGTATCGCGGAACAGGAGGGCCGGCAAAGCCTCCCTTAAATGGTCGGCCCCGGCCTGCGTCAGTTTCCATGTCTCGTCCCGCTGTTCCGCGAGGCCGTCGGCGGTCACTCGGTGCAGGGCTATTTCCGCCTGCGCGGCGGGGCATTCGAGCATCTGGATGAGGCACAGCGTCGAGCGTTCCTGTTTCAGAGACGACAAAAGCCAAAGAATCAAGAGGGATGTTGATTCTTGCATACCCGCGCACCCCCTGCGGAAATTTGTCTCAAAGTAGCGTGCCGCCTACGGCGCGTCAATGGCATCAGGCCCTGTCCATTATAAATTTTGGACAAAACGAGTCTAAAAACTGGACGAGTCCAGAATCTGGACAAACGCTTTCCTGCCTTTCCTCGTGTCGAATGCCAACAAGTCCATTCTTTCACTAGTAAAATCTTTTTTTCCGTAACATGGCATGGAGCTTGCTCTTCATAAGGCATCACTCGTTGAGGAGGCTCCTCGTGTTCTACGGATGGAAGTTGGCGACCATAGGTTCCTGCGGGAATCTGCTCCTTCAGGGAAGCGTGTTCTATACCATGAACGCCTTTATCGAACCCTTGGTCGAACTGCACGGTTGGAGCCGGGCCGGGATCGGTCTGAGCATGACTTTCGCATCGGCCATGATGACGTTGAGTATGCCGATAGGGATTATGCTCACAAACAAGATGAGCATCCGGATTCTGATGACGCTCGGGGCTTTCATCGGCGGTCTGAGCTATGTCGGGCTCGGCTACGTTGACGACATTCGTTTGTTCGCGGCGCTGTTCGCCATCGTATGGGTGTGCGGGCAGATCTGCGGCGGGGTGGTCGCCACCATGCTTATGAACCGCTGGTTCGCCGCCTACCGGGGCCGGGCTTTCGGGCTGGTCAACATGGGGACTTCCCTGTCCGGGGCGTTCCTGCCGTTCGTGGCCCTCGTGCTGGTGGACACGCTGGGCGTTTCATGGGCGTTTTCGATACTCGGCGGGCTCGCCTTCCTGCTTTTTCCCCTCTGCTGGCGGATTATCCGCAATACGCCCGAAGATATCGGCCTGACCATCGACGGCGTGGCGGCGAACCCTTTCGCGGCGGCACGGGAAGAGGAAAAGGTGGTTCCCATGAATTGGCGGGAGCTGGTGGCCAGCCGCCAGATGTGGATCATCGGCGTATCGTTCGGCATCGGCCTGATGGCCGTGGGGGGCGTGCTCAGCCAGCTCAAGCCCCGCTTTGTGGATACCGGCATGGGTTCGTATGTGGCGATGGGGTTCATGTGCCTGACCGCGCTGCTCGGGGCCGTGGGCAAGTACGCATGGGGCTGGGTCTGTGACCGCACCACTCCGCTGTTCGCCACAAAGCTGCTGTTCCTGTGCAATGCGTTGTCGTTGGCCTGCATCTTCCTGCCCCATACCTTGTTCAACGTCATCCTGTTCGTGGTGGGGTACGGCGTGTGCATGGGCGGCATTTGGACGGTATTCCCCTCCGTGGTCGCCTATCTCTACGGCAAGAAGCAGTTCCCCCACGTCTATAAGTATATTTCCCTGTTCGTGGCTGTGAAGTCCCTCGGTTACGCGGCTGTCGGGCTCTCCCACAGTCTCACGGGCAACTACAACATGGCATATATGGGGATGGTCATCCTGTTGCTGGCGGCTTTTGCCGCGACGTCGACCATCCGGGAACATGAGGCGGCGGAAGGAAACGTGTTTTCAACTTGTAACTGAGAGAGGAGACTTTCAGATGGCATCTGCAACACACGTATATCGCAACGGGACCATCCTGACTATGGATTCTGGAGGGAGCCAGGCGCAGGCGCTCGCGGTACGCGGGGAAACCATCCTCGCCGTCGGCTCCGACGCGGAAATCATGGCTCTTGCCGATCAGCATACGGTGGTTACGGATTTGCGCGGGCGGACCATGCTCCCCGGTTTCATCGACGGGCACAGCCACTTCGTCTCCGCCGGCCTCATGGCGGCCACGCAGCTCGATCTTTCCTCGCCTCCGGTGGGCGGCGTGAAGAACATTGCCGAGATCAAGGAACTGATCCGCGCGAAGGCCGCCGAAACCCCGAAGGGCGAATGGATCCTCGGTTTCGGTTACGACGATACGGGCCTTGAGGACAAGCGCCACCCGCTGGCCTCGGACATTGATGAGGTCGCCCCCGAGCATCCCGTGCTCCTGCGCCACGTGTCCGGCCACCTTTCCTCTTGCAACAGCCTCGCGCTGGCGAAGGCCAATTATACGAAGGATACCCCCGACCCGGTGGGCGGCGTGATCCGCCGCGACGAGCACGGCAACCCCAACGGCGTGCTGGAAGAACCCCCGGCACGCGAACCCGTGTTCCGCCATATCCCCGCTCCCACGGAAGCCGACTGGATGGAAGGCATCAAGGCCGCTTGCGCCGCGTATACGGCGAAGGGCGTGACCACGGCGCAGGACGGCTTTACCGCCACGGGCGACTGGGGCGCGCTGAAGCGGGCGCACGAACTCGGGCTGCTCCGCAACCGCGTGCAGATCCTGCCCGGCGTGTCGCGCATGGACATCAACACGTTCAACACGCACGTTTCCGGTACGCAGCTCACCGCCGACGGCAAGATCAGCCTCGGCGCGGCGAAGCTCCTCGCGGACGGCAGCCTCCAGTGCTACACCGGCTACCTGAGCAATCCGTACCACAAGGTCATCTATGATCTGCCCGACGGCCCCATGTGGCGCGGCTATCCGATGGAACCGGAACAGCAGTTCATCGAAAAGGTCGTGGGCCTGCACCGGCAGGGCTGGCAGCTCGCCATCCACGGCAACGGCGACGACGCCATCCAGATGATCCTCAACGCCTACGAAGAGGCGCAGAAGCGCTATCCCCGCGCCGACGCCCGGCACATTGTCATCCACTGCCAGACCGTGCGCGAGGATCAGCTCGACCGCATCAAGCGGCTTGGCGTGGTGCCCTCGTTCTTCGTGGTCCACACCTATTTCTGGGGCGACCGCCATTATGAAATGTTCCTCGGCCAGGACCGCGCCGAGCGCATCAGCCCGCTCCGCAGCGCCCTGAAGCGCGGTATCCCGTTCAGCAACCACAACGACACGTTCGTGACTCCCATCGATCCTCTGCTTTCCGTCTGGTCCGCCGTCAACAGGCGCACCAGCGGCGGACGCATCCTCGGCGAAAACCAGACCATCCCGGTCATGGATGCGCTGCGCAGCGTGACCTCGTGGGCCGCCTATCAGGCTTGCGAAGAACGCATCAAGGGCAGCCTTGAACCCGGCAAGCTGGCCGACTTCGTGATCCTCGAAGCCAATCCTCTGACGGTTGCCAAGGAAACCATCAAGGATATCGGGATTTCTGCGACCATCGTAGGCGACGAAGTCGTCTACGGCTCGTTGGATTAAAACGCTCCTCCCTCGCCGCCGGGGTGGCGGGCAACCCTTCCTCCCCTCCGCCCCGGCGTTTCCATAAACCGCAATCCCTGACGGGTATACTGTAACAAAAGCAAGGAACGAGTATGGAAAGCACATTTTATCCTTATCTGGGCGCACTCGGTTGGACTGGCCTCTTTCTCCTGATCGGCACAATCATCCGCGCAAAGGTAAAGTTTTTCCAGACCTTTCTCTTCCCCGCCTCGCTTATCGGCGGCATCATCGGGTTTTTCGTCCTGAACGCGGGCTGGCTCGGCATCCCCAGTTCCACCGGCTGGAAGACGATCACCCCGGTGACGTTCAGCACGATCACCTTCCACCTGTTCGCCTTCGGTTTTGTGGGCATTGGGCTTTTGCAGGCCAAGAGCGGCACCAGCGGTAAGGTCGTGGCCCGAGGCGCGTTGTGGATCGCGCTCATCTTCGGGTTGCTCTTCTCGGTGCAGGCGATGGTCGGCAAGGGGACGTTCGATGTGTGGAAGCTGCTCTTCGGCGGCGATTTTTTCACCGGCAACGGTTACCTGCTCGGCGCCGGCTTTACGCAGGGCCCCGGCCAGACGCAGGCGTACGCCAGCATTTGGGAAACCACTTATAAGATCAGCAACTCGCTGAACGTGGGGCTTGCCTTCGCCGCCGTCGGCTTCCTTGTCGCGGGCCTTGTGGGCGTGCCGCTGGCCTTCTACGGCATCAAGAAGGGCTGGGTTTCCATCGAAGGCGGAAAGCTTCCCCAATGCTTCCTGCGCGGCCTCATGGACAAGGGCGACAACCCCACCTGCGCCCGCTCCACGACCCACCCCGCCAACATTGACAGCGTGGCCTTCCACCTCGCGATCATGGCCACTCTGTACGCCCTCGCCTATGCCTTCGGCGTGTGGTGGCTGTGCACGATGCCCAAGGGCATCAACGGCCTCGGCATCGGCATGATCTTCGCGTGGGGTATGTTCTTCGCCATGATCGCCCGTAAGCTGATGGCCAAGTTCGACCTTATCCACCTCCTCGACGGCGAGACGACCCGCCGCCTGACCGGGGCTACCGTAGACTTCATGATCTGCGCCGTGTTCATGGGCATTCAGGTCCGCCAGCTCCAGGAAGTGGCCATGCCGTTCCTCATTGCGGTCGTGCTCGGCACCATCGCCACCCTGTTCATCTGCCTGTGGTTTGGCCGCCGTTCACCTGAACACGGCTTCGAACGCGGCCTGACCCTGTTCGGCTACTGCACCGGAACGGCGGCCTCCGGCCTGCTTCTGCTCCGCATCGTCGACCCCGACTTCGATACTCCTGTTGCCGTTGAAGTGGGCCTCATGAACGTGTTCGCCACTATCCTCTTTAAGCCGATATCATGGTCAATGCCGTTCGTCCCAGTGGAAGGCTTCCCCATGTTGTGGATATTCGTAGCCGTGACGGTCGTGACCCCCATCGTCATGTACTTCCTCAAGATGATCAGAAAGCCCGCCTTCTAAGGCATCAGGGGCGGCCTGAGGAGGGCCGCCCCTTCCCAAAGCGAATGTGCGCCTCACGGCGCTTTTCCCATAACGGCAAACAACGGCCGGAGTTGTCCGGTCTTAACCCTCTAAACGGAAGGAAGGAACGTATGAAGCGCATTGTAACCCTGATTCTCGCCGCTGGCCTGATTCTTGGCGCAACCTCCGCCGCTCAGGCGGTCGACTTCAAGGTTTCGGGCTTGATGCAGCACCGTGTGTCGTTTGCTGACCGCAACTTTGAAAAACACAACGGTGACGACAAAATGCGGGCATGTAGCCGTCTGCGTACCCAGATCGACGTGATTGCCTCGGAATCCCTCAAGGGCGTCATGTTCTTTGAAATCGGGCACCAGAACTGGGGCAAGTCCGCTCAGGGCGCGGCCCTCGGCACGGACGGCAAGGAAGTCAAGGTTCGTTACAGCTATGTCGACTGGGCCATCCCGCAGACCGACGCCAAGGTTCGCATGGGCCTCCAGAAGTATACGCTGCCGAACTTTACCGGCATCGGTTCCCCGATCCTCGACGCTGACGGCGCGGGCATCACCATCAGCAACCAGTTCACCGAAAACGTGGGTACGAACCTGTTCTGGCTGCGCGCCGCGAACGACAATGATCCCGAAATGACGAAGCACGACGCCCACGACGCGCTGGATTTCATCGGCCTGACCGTGCCGTTGACCTTTGACGGCGTGAAGGTGACCCCGTGGGGCATGGGCGGCATCATCGGACAGGACAGCTTCAAGGGCAGCGGCCCTGACATGACCGGCATCGCCATGCCCGGCATGTTGCCTCTCGGCGGCGACGCGACCATAGCCGCTTCCTCCGACAAGGATCACGGCAGCATCTGGTACGGCGGCATCGCTGCGGACGTGACCTATTTTGAGCCGTTCCGCTTTGCCCTTGATGCCGCCTACGGCAGCGTGGATATGGGAACCAGCAAGTACAACGGCAAAAACTTCGACGTGAAGCGCTCCGGCTGGTACGCCGCGTTCCTCGCCGAATACAAGCTGGAATCCTGCACCCCCGGCCTGTTGTTCTGGTACTCGTCGGGCGACGACGCCAACCCTTACAACGGCTCCGAACGTCTGCCCTCTATCGACCCCGACGTGTACGTGACCTCCTACGGCTTCGACGGCACGAACTACGGCGGAGCGGCTCAGACGCTTGGTTACGGCATTTCCGGCACGTGGGCCGTAATGGCTCGTGTGAAGGATATTTCGTTTATGGAAGATCTCTCCCACGTCCTGCGCGTTGTGTACTATCAGGGCACGAACAACAAGGAGATGGTCCGCAGCAAGATGATCTCGAACCCGCAGGACAGCGTGGCCAGCATGATGTATCTGACCACGGGCGACAAGGCCGTGGAAGTGAACTTCGACACGGAATACAAGCTGTACAAGAACCTCTCCCTGTTCGTGGAACTCGGCTACATCCGCCTCGATCTGGATAAGGATCTGTGGAAGGGCGTGGGCTACGAAGCGAAGGAAAACAATCTGAAGGGTACTTTCAGCATCATCTACAAGTTCTAGGGAAGCGGGAAATCCCGGTTTTCTGGAAGGGGGGCAGGGCCGCACGGACGTCTTGGCAGGCTGACATCCGGCTCTGTTCCCCAATCGGACGCGTCCCCGGGAGGGAGCCCGCCCTGAGGCGGCTTTGCTTTCCGGCGGGTTTCCCCGGAGACGGTTTGGATGTGTTTGAAAAGAGTATAGGGGCATCGGGGGAGGGGAAACTCTCTAGAAAAAAGAGGGGAACACCCCCACGTTTCTCCCTTCCTCAAAATTGCCAACGCGCTCGTGCTTCCTTTTTTCTTCAAAATCTTTTGTGGTTATCGAATCCCTGTTCGCAGTTTTTGCAGGCACGAAATTTCAAGGTGGAAATGCTGAGAGGCATTCTCTTTGATGCCGGGATAGTTTCACCCGTGCCGAAAAACGGCGGAACGAGATACAGCCTTTTGTGTACATCAGATTTCCGGAAAGGCCGGGGTTCTTCATGCCGCTGATGAGCACGGCGGCAGATCCTCTTGGCCCCGGCCTATCCGGCCCCCTGCCGAGGACGCTCCCCCGCCGTCGGCAGGGGGTTTATGTTTTCGGAGGGATATCCCGTGGGGTGGCCCCGTGCCCTGAGTGGAGGGGCTGTATTCTCCGCTTTGAAACCTATAGCGGGCGGAGCCGCTTTCATACTGGGTTCGCATCTTGATGCTGCTGCTGGATAAAAAATATCATAATAATTTGTTTTTAATTGCAAAAAATTCTTACAAACAAAAGAGGTGATACACGCTGGCCATAGGTATTTTTGAGGAAATTTTTTTATGTCCCTATACCGCGATGAACTATCTCTTTCTAATATATAGAAAACACTATAGTTCTAGAAAAGCTTGACACTATAGCGTGATAGCGTTATCTATTAAACAATAATTTTATGGGGATTCCAGTAATGAATCCCCTAAGTTCCCTGCCATTTATTGGGGAGCTGCATGCAACTGAGTAAGTTGGTGTGCAGATGTGTGTTTTCTATATGAAGCACACGGTAACCCGATTGGATCGGCAGGTTTTTTTAGCTCTCTC
>NZ_JH114233.1:34646-47988 GCF_000224655.1 Bilophila sp. 4_1_30 | reverse complement strand
CGGCAGGTTTTTTTATTGCTCTCTCTCTCTCTCTCTCTCTCTCTCTCTCTCTGCCTGATTTTTCTGGGCCCATTGTCTTCTGTCGATCAGGATAAGAACGCCCCGTGCCGAAACATTGTTTCGGCACGGGGCGTTTTGTTTTTTCAGGAAATCTTGGAAGCACGGCGGACAGATTTTTCTAGTCCATCTTCTCTTGGGAGTTTCCATGTTGCGGAAAGACGATGCGGCATTGAGGCGGGAAGCATGTCCCTTTCATGAAGGCACCGTTCAAGAGAATTTACAAACCATGTGCGGAGCCGTTGTGCGGGGAGAACACTCTCTTGAGTCCTGCATATGGCCGGAGGAAGAATATGATGCGCCCCTTTTTTGTGCATTTGCGGAAGAGGCACCTTTGGACGAAGGCCCTATCCCTTTAGAAATCATTCGGTACGATCCCACGGATTATTTCATAGACGGCAACGGGCGGTTCACGTTTCTCATCGGAAAAGGGGTGTTGGACGTACTGTTGAGACATGGACGGGAAGGCGTTGCCTCCGTTTCGGGGATTGATGTGTTCATTGACACGTCTCTGCCGATAGCCGCCCCCGGTGACCTGAAAGCCTGCCTCGGCCTTTGGGTCGATAGTAATAAACTTTTTGGTTTCACGAAAGATAATGGATGGTTCCTTTCGTACTCTTTGAACGGTCTGCCCAAAGGCGCTGTCGAAATGAGGCACACGGAAGGCGCCATCATGGTGATGGACAAGAAGTCGATACTCAGTCCGGCATGAGAGGCGAACGTTCCGCGGTGTTCGCCAAACGATATTTTTTCATCCACTTAACAGTATTCGGAGCATATGATGGCAGACCTTACTCTCAGACATCCTGCGAATGGAGCCAATCAGGTTATCCCTAGCGAAAAATTTGATCACATCGCGTTCGATTTTCCTGCGGACAGCGTGGTCCTTTCCAAGGAAGGCAATGATCTGCTTCTTTCCTTTGAAGACGGAAGCCGGATTACCCTTACTGATTTTTACACGACATTCTCCAAGGACAGCATCCCGGACTTCATCGTGGATGGAACGTCCGTTTCCGGCTCCGAGTTTTTTGCAGCCCTTAACGAACCCGATCTGATGCCCGCGGCAGGTCCGGCGGTAGCGGCTTCGAACGCCGACGGCGGCCGCTTCCACGAGTACACGGACGCTTCCCTCATGGATGGGGTCGAACGCCTTGGCGGCCTTGATCTCGGCTTGAACCGCGCTGCTGAACCTGATCGTGAATTAGAAGCTTACGGCAACAGAGGCGTGGAGGAAGAGGAGACTGTCGTTGAAGAAGTGATAGTGCCCGAACGCCCGCTGTTCAACGACGCCCCCTCGGGCGGCTCGAGCGTGGTGACCACGGACGAAGGCAACATCCCCGGCATGGGGTCGCAGCACGAGACGTCGGCCACGCAGCCCTTCGGAGCCGCGACGGACGGTTCGTTCCACATGCAGCTGCACGGCGCGGACGCCACGGTGACCATCGGCGGCATCGAATTGAAGGTGGAAAACGGCAAGCTGTACCACAACGGGGTGGAAGTGACGGCGACGCCGCGGTGTCCGTGCCCGACGGCGCGCACGGCACGCTGACGGTGACGGGCATGGATGCGGACGGGACCGTGCACTACACCTATACCCTGACCACGCCCGTGGACGCCACGGGCAACGCGTCCAACCGCCCCGGCGAGGGCGACGCGGGACGCGGGGAGGCCGTGCACGCGGACGCGTTCGACGTGACCATCACGACCACGGGCGGCACGGCGACCGGCCAAATCACGGTGGACGCGCTTGACGACGCGCCCGTGCTGACTGTTCAGGGCGATCGAGGCGAACACGCTGCGGACTCTGCGAGTGGCAGCATTACGGATACATTCATGGTGCATTTCGGTGCGGACGGGCCGGGGGACGCGGCGTTCACGTTCGACGGGCATGCGCTCGAAAAGAACGTTGAAGGCAACTGGCAGTATACGGACCCGGACGGCCTCTACACCATAACCGTCGTCCAGACTGGGACCGACAGCAATGAATTCCGGTATTCCTATACGCTGGAATATGATTCGACCAAGGTCAAGGAAGGATTTGGCGGCGATCTCAAGGTGGTGGCCACGGACGGAGATCTGGATACAGCAACCGATACGGTCCATATCGCCGTCACCAATACCGCTCCAGAAGCGGCGGACAATATCTATGACATCGACAAGGCCGTGGCCGGAGAAAGCATCATCTCCGCATCGGCGAGCGCGGTGCTCGGGGACAGCATCATTACGGTGGGCGGTACTGTAGGCGACCGTATCCATACCGGATGGATGACGGACAAGCAGGATGACGCGTTCTCTGTTTTGGAAGATGGGGTTGCGGGTGACCTTTTCGGCAAGTTCTTCTCGGATCTGGGCGGCAACAACCTGACACTGGATACCTTAAAGGACGCCGCACACATCTACACGTTGAAGATTTCCTCCGGGACGAGTGCTGATCAGGTTCAGGCCGCGGTCAAGTACGCCTCGGAACACAACCTGCTGCTGTACATCGAAGGAGATTTAAACAGTTCGCTGCTGGGGAATACGCCCCTGAATTGCGTCACCATCGTCAACGGCAACCTCTCCATCAACAGTGAAGGGTTCGGCGCGAACAGCTTCTTGTATGTCACGGGCGATGTGCACGCCGGAGAGGATTTCACGGTGAGCGGCGGTTTGGCCGTGGGCGGGGATCTCACGGGGTCCGCATCCATTGAAGTGGAGCATACCGCCGATGTCTTCACGCCCGACAACGTGGTCATCAGCAGCACAGTCCCCTCGGGAGAGGTGCCGAGTACATCGATCACGATCACGTTTGAGGATCTGTTGCACAACGACATGGACAGGGATGACGCGTCCGTGTCCAAGGACGGCCTGCATATCACGGAGATCACCATAGGCGGCAAGACATATACTTCCCATGATGCTTCCACGGACATCTCGTACAACGAGACGACGAAGATCTCGATCGATTGGCAGAAGGGCACGATTTCGGTTACGAATACCGGAAAGAACAGTGAATCTATCCAGTTCGGCTACGGGGTGGAAGACCGGCACGGCGCGACCGACAGCGCAGACATCACCGTCAACGTGACCGCTACGACCGGCGCGGGCTCCATCGGCGACGACCTCCTGCAAGGCGCGACGACGACGGAAAACGTCGCTATGAGTTACAACATCTCATTTGTGTTGGATAAGTCGGGGTCGATGGGGAGTTCCTACTCTACTGCCAAGGAGGCAGTAGCCAATTACATCGAAAAGCTTTGGGATGACATCCAAAATACCGATGCGATTATCAACATTCAAGTCGTCAAGTTCAGTTCAAGTGTTGGATGGGGCGATAACAATACATTTACGTTGGACAAGTCGACGACCTATAAGGAATTACAGGCGTTCCTTAGTGCTCATGTGACTAATAATGATAAGGCGAGCGGGAACACGAACTATGAAGATGCGTTGCTGAAGGCCGAGAGTTGGTTCAACTCTCAGGAAGAAAACGGCTTCGCCAACAGGCTGTACTTTATCTCCGACGGTGAACCGAATCGCCCCTATGGAAAGCCCGTCGAGAGGGCGGAAGCCGTCTATGATCGCATCGTCGGAGACAGCGCCCACCCGGTCGACGTCCACGCCATAGGCATCCTTGGGAATGGCGCGAACGACCTCGACGTGCTCAACAAGTTCGACAACACGGATGGGGCGGATCAGATCCGGAATGCTGGTGAACTGTATGACGCCATCGCCTCGTCCACGGTGACGAAGCCCGTTTCGGACACCATCTTCGCCAACAAGGGCGATGACGTGGTCTTCGGAGACACCGCGCAGTTCAGCGTGGATGGGGCCATCGTCTCCCTCGCGGAGTATGTGAAGGCGCAGCTCGGCTTCAATCCGAGCACGGCCGACGTTATCGACTACGTCCGCGAGCATCCTGAGGAAATAGGCAGCGCGCTGGTTCCGAACGCCAACGAGGGCAAGCCGGACATGCCCGATGCCCTGATCGGCGGGGAAGGCAATGACGTCATGTATGGGCAGGGCGGCAACGATCTGCTCATCGGCGACGGCAGCAATACTTCAGGCGCAGACGATACCCTGCACCGGCTCGCGCAGGAACTCGGCACTCTTACGGGGGGCTCACACGGGGTCACTCCGGCATCCCTGAGCGATGCCATCCTGAATCTGGGCCACGATAGCGCCAAGCTGCATGAGCTTGCGGACTGGTCGGAAAAGCATCTGGAAAACTCGTCCGACGGTGACGATTGGCTGTTCGGTGGCGAAGGGAACGATGTCCTCTTCGGTCTGGGCGGCAATGACCACTTGTACGGCGGCTCTGGAGACGACATCCTTTTTGGCGGCAGCGGAGATGATTACCTCGACGGTGGAGAGGGACGGGATATATTGTTCGGCGGCTCCGGGAACGACATCATCAAGTACGACTCCTCCGACTTCCTTGTGGACGGCGGCGACGGCATCGACTTCCTGATTACCGACAACAAGGACCTGACCCTCGACGATCTGCTGCGGAACACCGATCCGAATAATGGCCCGATCGTCCAAAATGTGGAAGTTCTGATTTCCGGGGACCATGCCTTATCGCTTACGGATACGGCCGGGCTGAAGCAGTACGGCATAGAGCTCGGCCTTGACGGGGACAAGGAAACGCTGACGTTGAGCGATGCATGGACACAGCAGGGCGACGCCTTCGTGAATGCGGATGCGGGCCTTACCATCCAAGTGCATGGCCTCACGCCGGAAACCGTCACGGACGATCAGGCGATGCTCCATAAGTTCATTCTGGAAAACGCGCAGTAACATACACGCATCCTCCCGGATCGACTATACCGCGCAATCCGGGAGGATGCCCGAAGGGCCTATGCGTATCCTCTTTTTGAATTATACTTTTCCCGGACCTCTGGGGACGATGGCCGCCTCGTTGGCCGCACTGCCGGGCAACGAGGTGCTGTTCGCGTCGGAGTACGGGAGGCGGGATTTCTCGCTCCCTGGCGTCAAGAGGGTTCTTCTGAAGAAGCCCAAGGACAGGAAGAAGGCTGCTGTATCGATATCAACCCCCGCCCTTGACGCCGGGGAACGGGATTGGACCATGGCCTATTTGCGCGGCCGGGCCACGGCTTCGTCGCTCATGGGCGTACTTGCGGAAGGGTTTGAGCCCGACATGGTGATCCTGTCGGGTTCTATGGGCAACGGTCTGTTTGTGCGGAACCTGTTCCCGGAAGCTTTCCTTGTCGGGTATGCCGACTGGTATTTTCGGGATGAGGCCGAGACCCGCTATCCTCTCAGCACTATGCCCGACATCCCCCTGGCCCCCCGCAATATCCGCAACACGTTGCAAGCGAAAAACTTTTTTGATTGTAACTGCCATTTTACGACGACGGAATGGCAACGGGAGCAATACCCCGAAGGGATGCGCGGGCTCATTTCCGTACTGCGGAAGTGTGTGGACACGGAGTTTTTCGCTCCGGACCCCGCCAGCCGATTCAGTTTCGGGGACTGTGAACTGACGGAACGACAAGAGATCGTGACCCTTTCCGTGCGGGACGCCGCCCGGTTGCGGGAGGGTGGTTTCTGGTGCGAGCTGCCGTCCCTGCTCTCGGCGCGGCCGGACTGCCATGTGGTTCTTATCAGCACGGGCAAGGAGGTCCGCCTCGATAGCCTCCGGGAAAGCATAGGGGCGTTCCCCTCCGGCATGAGGGGCCGGATCCACCTGCTGGATTTTCTCCCTCCGGGCGCCTACCGGGACCTGTTGCGCGTCTCATCGCTGCATCTCTGCAAAGATATTTCCTTTATGCTGCCTTCCGAACTCTTGGAGGCCATGAGCTGCGGGTGCGTCGTGCTCGCGCCCGATACCGGAGCCGTCCGCGAAGTCCTCAGCGACGGCCAGAACGGTTTTCTGTACCCCTCCGGGCGCAGGATGAATTGGGTCATGCTCATAACCCTGTTGCTCGAAAGGCGATCCGAGCTGCTCTCCATACGCCGGAACGCCCGGAAGACCGTTTTTGGGAAACACAATAAAAATACCCTGTTGCCAAGGCATATTGCTTTCCTGATGGACCGTTACAACCATTGGCGCGCCCAACAAACACAACTCGCGGAGGGAAACGATGCATTCGAATCTACCTCTGCCTAAGCTTCTTGAGATCATTTCGCGGATCGTGAACGACAGCGGATGTACGGTCCGCATCGTCGACGAAATACCTGTGCAGGATAAGGAGATCCGCGAGCTCTGCCTCCAGATTTACGAGCTGCGCCGGGCCGCGCAATCCATCGCGCACGGGGAACTGGGCGTCCATTTCGAAAACTGCGGCTGTATGGCTACGTATTTGAAGGACATCATGGATAGGCTCAAGGCGGTCGAGCGGGGCATCAAGGAACTCGCGGAGGGCGACACACCGGAACTTCCCCGCCTGGGGGCCCTCGGGACGTACTTCGAGCTTATCGGCAATACGCTGCAAGAAAACAGAAGGCTTATCGACAAGTACAGGAACCTGTCCCTGACCGACATGCTGACGGGCCTGCCGAACCGGCGCGGCTTCCTCGCGCTGGCGGAAAAGAACTTTGCCCGCGCAAGCCGCAAACGGCAGAGCATTTCCTTCATCATGGCTGACATCGATCATTTCAAGAAGGTCAACGACCGGCACGGCCATGAGGCGGGGGACGAGGTGTTGCGCGTGGTGGCGCAGCGCTTTCTGGACTGCCTCAGGGTTGAGGATATTTGCTGCCGGTATGGCGGGGAAGAGTTCCTCGTCATGCTGTACGATACGGATGTGATCCGCGCGGCACTGGTTGCGGAACGGCTGCGCAAGAGCATCGCGGGAAAACCGATCTCCGCCAGAGGGGAGGAGATCCGGGTGACGATCAGCCTCGGGGTGACGGAAATCGTCGCTGCCGATTACGCCGGAACGCGGAAATGCCATGCGGAAATACGGCGGGCTGTGCAGGTGTCCGACGCGTTTCTCTACAAAGCCAAGAAAGCGGGCAGGAACAGGGTCGCCGCCAACCTGCCGGAAGAGGATGAGGGGGTGGCGTAGCAAGTCCTCCCGTCTTTCGAAAGGAGAGGGCGCTTGTCGAGGGAAACGCCGATCCGCCTGTGCGCGGTACGGTTTTTTAGGAAAACGCTTGGGGGATGTCCCGAGTGAACGCGTGGGAGAGAGCCACGCAGGAGGGTGGGTTGCCCTCCGGAGGAGCAAAATATGTACGGTAGAGCCTTTGCGATGATCCTTATGACGGCGGTGCTGTGTCTCGGCGGAATGACGAATGCCCCGGCCGCTCCGACCTCCAACGCCGCCGTGACTTCCGCGCCCGTGCGGGAAGGTGCGGTCACCGTCCGGGAAACCGTGGCCGAGACCATCGCCCATCACCGGGGACTCAAGGTCATTCAGGAAAATCTGGATGTGACCCGCTATGAACTGCGCCGGGCAAAGGCCGGATGGGGGCCGAGCGTGGACGCGACCGGGCGCTACGGTGCCAGCCGCCTGAGCGACAATACCACGCGTTCCTACGGTTCGGATAAGGGCATGTACGCGGCGAGCGGCGTGGGCATTACCCTGACCCAGCCCCTGTGGGACGGCTTCGCCACCCGCAGCCGTGTCCGTACTGGAGAAGCCACCGTTGAATCGATGGAATACCGCGTGTTCGACAACGCTACCTCGTTCGGTCTGGATGGCCTCATCGCCCATGTGGACTACCTGCGTCGGCGTGAAATCCTGCGCCTCGCACAGGAAAATGTGGCACGGCATAAGGAAATCCTCGCTTCGCAGCGCGAGCGCCTGAACCTCGGGGCATCCACGACGGCCGACCTGACCCAGACGGAAGGCCGCCTTTCCCGCGCCATGTCCACCCTGACGGACGCCGAGGCTTCGTTGCGCGAAGCCGAAGCCTCCTATATCCGGCTGACCGGGAAGCCCGTGCCCCCGTCGCTTGCGGAAGTATATGTCCCTGAAGGGATGTTTGCCGACCCCGA
Source organism: Bilophila sp. 4_1_30 (assembly GCF_000224655.1). Taxonomy (NCBI): domain Bacteria; kingdom Pseudomonadati; phylum Thermodesulfobacteriota; class Desulfovibrionia; order Desulfovibrionales; family Desulfovibrionaceae; genus Bilophila; species Bilophila sp. 4_1_30. The sequence goes on along the minus strand of NZ_JH114233.1, from coordinate 39,986 downwards.
CGCGGTGATGAAGGCGGCTGAGGAAGGGAACCCCAAGCTGAAGGCGTATCTTGCGGACATCCGGGCGGCACGCGGCGAGAAGGAACTTGCACAATCGGCCTACCATCCGAAGATCAATCTTGAGGTTGGGCCGAACTATTCGGATCGCGGCGGCAGGGGGAGCAACTGGACGTCGAGTTTCGACGTCATGGCGACCATGCGTTGGAACCTGTTCAACAGCGGTGCGGATAAGGCCGAGACGGAAGCCGCCGAGTCGCGCATCCGTCAGGCGCGTCAGACCGCCTATAACTTCTTTGATGATTTGAATCTCGAAATCGCGGACACGTGGACCCGTTACATGGCCGCCATTGAACAGCGGAAGTATTATCAGGAAGCGGTCGTTTACAACACGCAGACGCGGGATGCTTATCTGGCGCAGTTCAACCTTGGGCAGCGCAGCCTGCTTGACGTGTTGGACGCCGAGAGCGAGCTCTTCAATTCCGCCACGCAGGAAGCCACGGCGCGCGGGAACGAGATCGTCGGGGCCTATCGGCTGTACGCGCTGGCCGGGCAGTTCCTTCCGGTGCTGAACATAGACGACAAGTCCCTTTACGTTTCCCAGCGCGAAAGTGAACCTTCCAAGTAACCCTGTCTGCCCTTTTTCCGGGGCTCTGCCCCGGACCCCGCCGAGGGGCGCTGCCCCTCGGGACCCCGCAAGGGGGCAGCGCCCCCTTGACCCGGCGGCGCGTTTCCTTTGGCGGCAAGGCCGCCAAAGGAAACGCTTGTATGGTGTAATGGAAGGGAGGGGGAGTATCTTTTTTCGTCTTTTATCGGAAGCCTGTTGAGTGGGATGTGCCTTGAATCCGCCTCAGTTGTGGTATTCCTACGAAGGAACCATTTCTTTTGAATCCATAAAATGATTGCAGTCCGGCGTGGGAAGGCACTCCACTCCCGAAGCGTTTCTTGACTTCCTCGGTTCTCTATGTGTATTTTTAGAAAGGTGCTTCAAAACACCTTTATTCCTTGGCGGCCCGCCGTCCCGTTAGAGTGGCTTTTTTTACGCCTCCGTTTTGGCGTAACCTTTGCCTTATTCTCCGGGTGTGGGCTAATACAAGACCGGCTTGCCGGGAATATGCCCGCCGTTCCAAGGACGGTTTTGAGCACCCGGAGTTTTCTATTTTGAAGGCTCCAATCAAAAAAATCCTTGGAGTGCATCATGTCAGAAACGCCTTTTCCTGTTTCCGCTCCCCCTCCCGATGCGGCATCTCTCGCCGCCCTGCTTCAGAGCGCGGCTCAGGCCCTGCTCCGTTCCGGCACGCCGTCCTAAGAAGAACACCCCGCGCCTGCGAAGGTAGAGCGAATCCAAGAGGAAATCCGCCATTATCGATTTCCTCCTTTGGCTGTGCGCTGTGAAAAAGAACTGTTGGAAGCGGAAGACGCCGAGGAAATGCGGGAATTGCTGTTCAGAGCGTTCTCTTCGCTTGAAACCTTCGCGGATCTTCTGGAACTGATGAACCCCGAGGCCAAGGTGGAAGGCGTGGTGATGCATACGCTGGCCCGGGAATTGCGGCGTATCGGCAGATTGGTGTTCAAGATCCAAGACGCTTACAGCACCGTGGAGCTTGTGGAAGCATAGCCCGACCACGGCAATACAAATTACCAAACGGATAACCCAAAAGGCCCTTAGCGACAAACCGCCAAGGGCCTTTTTTCAACATACCGGGAAAACGGGTGAATCCCATCCATATCGACGGCGGGGGAAATGCCTTTTCCAACTCCCGCCGGAACGAACTTCTTCTGAGCCGCCTCCCCACCAGTCAAAAGTCTTGGGAAAGGTGGGGGGTCCGGGGGGAGGGACAACCCTTCTCCAGAAGGGTTTCCCTTCCCCCGGCACTCCGCGTTCCCCCAAACTATTTGTCCGCAGGTACAGGCTGGAGCAAACCGTCGTCGGGCAGGAAAGGTTCCTCTTCAACGACGGTGGGCTGATCAAGCTCGGCATGGAGGCGTCGCATATCAAGTGCACCTTCCCACTTGGCGACAACGATGGTCGCCACGGAGTTGCCGACGAGGTTGGTCAGCGCGCGGGCTTCGGACATGAAGCGGTCCACGCCGAGGATGAGGGCGATACCGGCCACCGGGATGGTGGGGATGGTCGCCAGCGTAGCGGCGAGGGTGACGAATCCGGAACCCGTGACCCCGGCCGCGCCCTTGGAGGTCAGCAGCAGCACGGCGAGCAGGGTAAGTTCTTCCTTGAGGCTCAGTTCGATGCCGAGGGCCTGCGCGATGAAGATAGCCGCCATCGTCAGATAAATGGAAGTGCCGTCAAGGTTGAACGAGTAGCCGGACGGGACCACGATGCCCACGATGTCCTTGCGCGCGCCCATGTGTTCGAGCTTCGCCATGAGGGTCGGGAGGGCGGATTCGGACGAGGACGTGCCGAGCACGAGCCACAATTCATGGGCGATGTAGCGCAGCAGCTTGACCAGCGAGAACCCGGTGAGGCGGGCGATGATGTTCAGGACGACAAAGACGAACAACAGGCAGGTCAGGTAGAAGCTGCCCATGAGATAGCCGAGGGAGCCGAGCGTGCCGAGGCCGTACTTGCCCACGGTGAAGGCCATAGCGCCGAACGCGCCGAGCGGGGCGAGCTTCATGATGATGTTGATGATGCCGAACAGGGCCGAGGAAGCCTGACGGATGAGCCCGACGATACCGGCGACGCGCTTGCCGAGGGCGGAAAAGGCCGCGCCGCAGAGCAGGGAAATGAGCAGCACCTGGAGGATGTCGCCATTGGCGAACGCGCCTACGATGGTGCCGGGGATGATGTTCATCAGGAAGTCGATGAAGCCGTTGTGTTGGGCCGAAGCGGTGTACTTGGCGATGGCGGCGGTGTCGAGGGACGCGGGATCGACGTGCATTCCCCCACCCGGCTGGAGGGTGTTGACCACCACAAGCCCGATGATAAGGGCCAGGGTCGTCACCGCTTCAAAATAGATGAGCGCTTTGCCGCCGATACGGCCGAGCTTCTTCATATCTTCCATGCCTGCGACGCCGAGGACCACGGTGCAGAAAATGATCGGCGCGATGATCATCTTGATAAGTTTGATGAACCCGTCACCGAGCGGCTTCATGGCCTGAGCGGTCTGGGGATAGAAATGCCCAAGGGCAATACCAAGGAGAATGGCACAAATAACCTGAAAATAAAGAGATTTATACAACGGCTTTTTGGGAGCTTCCATGATTTCCTCCTGCGGGCGCCGGGACGAACAAGGAGCTCTCCCCTGTTTTTGGGGAGCACGTTCGGCGGGCGCATGTTTCCGGGTGTCCGCTCACGGGGAGGACAGAGGATTCTGTCCGTTTCGCGGCGCGGGCGCGACAGGGCCAAGGGTGGGAGTGTCCTTTGCACGATTGCCGGATGGCGTCATGTGCGGAAAGGCCGTCAGTCGATCATCGCGGGAGGAGGCAGAGGGAATACGACAAGGCCCCGCCAAGAGGGGCGGAGAGGGAGGGGGACCACCGCCGGAAGCCCTGCGGACAGGAGCGGCGGGAGCATAGAGGGAGCGGTGCTTTGTCCGGCGTCGTGCGCCGGGGCGTCGTTGTCCTTTGGGGAAAGTTCGTGCCCGCGGACGTGCGGGACGCGCACCTGCGTCTGGATCAGCAAGGGCTGATAGACGTCTTGAATGACCGTTTCGTATTGCGTCGGAGCGTGGCGGAATGCGCCTTTCTCCGGCTCGTGGGCATCGGCGCGCGGGCACCAGCAGCCTGCCGCCAGCAACGTGGCAAACAGGATGAACAGGTGCAGAGGCTGGAAAAGGCGTCTTTTCATGGTCTTTCCGCGCGACTAAACATGAATAGGGTTTCTTTGATCCTATATCGGCGCTCCCGTTTTGGGTCAAGGAAAAACGGGAAAAAGATGGAGTGAAAAAGAGCACTTGCTGCAAGGCATTTTTGTAACTTGCCTGAATACCATTTGAAAAGAAAACGCTTGCCGGGAAAGAATTTTTCGGGACATTGGAATGGCGTTACAATATTTCCTTTTTTTCAAAAAAAGAGTGTGTATTAAAAGAATGTTACAAAGGGATACTCTCAAAATCCCGGATTTTGCCATGTACGCAAAGGAACAGCTTTTGAGGGGTGTGCCTGGTTGTTTGGTCAACAAAGAGAAGCGGAAAGGAAAAGGGAAGAAGAACTTGAGGAAGGAGAGAACTTGTCTAGAAAGTTCTCTCCTTCCTCAAAGGCTTTTAATGTTATCAACTTATTGTTGTTCTTTCTAACGGAAGAGAGGAGCAGAGCGTTTTTTGTTTGAAGGCGGGAGCGGTCAAAGGCAAATTGCTCTTCCTTTTTGGGGAAAGAAGGGCGCGGTGCCCTCTTATTGGCTCCCCTTATTCCTCCAGCTTGAGCAGCCGCCCGGCAACGATGAGGAAGGCTTCACGGGCTTGCGCGGCGATAAGCTGGTTGGCGAGGCCGAGGCCGTCACAGTAGTTCCGCCCGAGCCGGGTAGGTTCGATGCCGCCGAGCCCGGTTTCGCCGGAAACAACCACCCATCGGCAACCGGAAGAGCGGATTACGTCGAGCAGCGCTTCCGTCTCGCGGCGTACAGCACTCTCGAAAGCGCTGAGATTTTCGGGATCAGGCAGGCTGAACAGGATATTCGATACCCACAAGGTGATGCAGTCCAGTAAAACGGTGGGAGTCCCTGCCGTGTTACGGAATTCCGCAAGGGCGGTGCCAATGTGCTTTCCAAGCTGGAGCGGAGATTCGAGCGTCCGCCAGTTTTCCGGGCGGCGGGCACGGTGCCGCCGGATGCGTTCCGTCATCGAAGGATCGTCCGGCCGTGCTTCAGCTGTAGCGACATACAGCACCGGCCCGTTGGCCCGTTGAAAAACCCGGGCCTCCGCGCGTGCGCTTTTGCCGCTCCGCGTGCCGCCGAGATAGAGGGTTAAATCAGGCTTATCCATAAATATTGGCCTTTGCGGATCGGGAGCCCCTTCGGAAAAAGGTTCCCGGCTGCGTCATTTTTTTATGCGGGAAAATGTTGCATCGGTGGCTTGCCATGAGTCAAGCGCAAACACTTTCCCCATGCGAAACATTCATTTTTCTGATGTTGTTGGCTCTGCCATAGGATGTATAGAACAGACGGCTTTCTTCATTTCCCGCAGCACAGCCACGCTTTTAATGCTTCAACCGTTTTTTTAAGCCATTATGGCGCCATTCCCATTGAAAATGCGGCTGTCTTCCCATGCTTGGGAAAACCTGTGAAAAGGGATTCGATAAGGTCAAAAGTCTTTGAAGATGGAGGGGTGGGGTTTGGGGAGGGGAGGAAGGGACCTTCTCCAGAAAGTCCCTTCCTCCCCTCCCCAA
>NZ_JH114233.1:29102-34453 GCF_000224655.1 Bilophila sp. 4_1_30 | reverse complement strand
GGGGAGGGGGAGGGAAGGGACCTTCTCCAGAAAGTCCCTTCCTCCCCCTCCCCCAATTTTCCTTAGGAAGAGGCCGCATACCGCTCCCACGACTGCATGAGCACGGCATGGGAAGCGGTAAAATCCTCGACGGAAAAGACCTCAAGGTTGAGCACGCCGGAGAACCCGGTTTTCCAGAGGGGGTGCATCACATCATCCACGAATTCCGGCGGCATGAGCCTGAGTGACTTGTGGTCACGCGGACGAGGCCCGAACAGGCGGGCCAGGTTCCTTTCCGCCTGTTTTTCCGGAGCCCCCTGCTGGCCTTGCGGCTTTGCCGCGTCCGCCTCGCTTCCGCGTGGCTCCAGACCGTGCAGATGGATGACGCGCACCCGAGGGAGCCACGCCGCAAGCACAGGGGCGGGATCGCCGCTATCCTTCCAGATATGCCCCACATCAAGGCAGCGGGAGTATGGCGTGCCCGCAAGCCAGCGATCCCAGAACGAGGGGGCGTAGGTTTCAAGGTTTTCCACGGCGAGGCGTTCCGGCGCGGGCAGACACGCCGCGATTTCCCGCAAGGCTTCGGCGGTCCACTCCTGTTGCTCGGCGGAAGGTTCCCCCCCTGTCCCATGCAGTGAGGGGAAATCCACATGTAGCACAAAGCTGTGCGGATCGAGCGGGCCGGTGAGTTCGGCGACGCGGCGGATTTTCCCGATCATCGCCCGTGCGCCTTCCCGCGTATCGAAATCGGCGTCCGTGGGGAGATGCACGTGCAGGGTCACGCCCTCTCCGGCAATGATCCTGCCGAGTTCGGCGATCTCGCCGGGTGTGGCGAGATATTCGTTGCGCTCGCCCGGTTCCACCAGCAAAAGCGCCACATCATCACACCGTTCCGCCGCAAACCGCACGGCGGGCACATAGGTTTCGTGCAGCAGGAACGAGGTCGCGCCGAGGCGCATATTCGGGATTGCGTATTTCCGCATCAGGTTGCTTTCCTCCCCTAGTTTCACACGCAACAGACTATGAGGACAACACATTCCGTCAGTTCGACGAGGCACCCGAATACGTCCCCGGTGACGCCGCCGAGCCGTTTCCTTGCGGCGGAAAGCAGAAGCCATGCGGCGAGCAGGGCGATGGCGAGGGCATAGAGCCCGCGCATCCCGTTGACGGCGCATACGCCGAGTCCGAGCGCAAAGGCGATCAGCTCGTGGCGCGAGGTCACGCCTTCGTGCAGGGCTTCGCCAAGCCCGCCCGGACGCGCCGAGGGAACACGCATCGCCGCGAAAACCATGCACCGCGCCAGCATCCCGGCAAGGCAGCAGGACAGCAGGAGAGGAGCGAACGCGTCCGGTCCGCTTCCATCCGCCTGAAACGTGCCCGCCAGCGCGCCGAGGGCCGCAGCCTTGAGCGCGAGGATGAAGAACAGCGCGGCCCCGCCGAACGTCCCGAGCCGGGAATCCTTCATGATCTCCAGCCGCCGGGCCGGAGGAGCCTCAACGATGAGCCCGTCTCCGCAGTCCGCCACGCCGTCAAGATGCAGCCCTCCCGTCACGGCGACCCAGACAAGGCAGCCGATGACGCCGCACAGGGAGGCGGGCAGGACCTGTGACGCAAGGCCGAGCGTGAGGGACACGAACGCGCCGATGATGAGTCCGACCACGGGCAACCAGACGGCGACGCCCCGGAACGTGGGAGGAAGCGGCGCGGAACCGATGGGCAGGCGGGTGAAGAAGCCGAGGGCGGCGCGGAGCATCATTTCATGCCTATGCCTTGCAGGGTGTCCATTTCCGTAAGGATGCGGACGGCGGCGTCGATGATCGGATAGAGCAGCGCTGCGCCCGTTCCTTCTCCGAGCCTGAGCCCGAAGTCAAAATAGGTGGGGATGCCGAGGTAATCCATGAGGATCTGGTGCCCCGGCTCTAAGGACGAATGCGAGCCGATGAGCATGTCCCGCACGCCGGGCCGGATGCCGATGGCGATGGCTGCTGCGGCCCCGGCGATGAAGCCGTCCACCACGACCGGAATGCGCAGCGATGCCCCGCCGAGCATGAGCCCGCTCATGGCCGCGAGTTCCGGTCCGCCGACCTTGGCGAGTACGTCGACGGCATCATTCGGATCGGGGCGGTTGATTGCAATGCCGCGCCGGATGAGGCCGGCCTTGTGGCGGACGCGCTCGGAAGGGATGCCGGAGCCGATGCCCGTCACCTCGTCAACCGACGCGCCGGTGAGCACGGCGGCGATGGCCGAGGAGGGCGAAGTGTTGCCGATGCCCATTTCCCCGGCGGCAAGCAGGGTCACGCCCCGCGAAGCTTCTTCGCGGGCCATGTCGATGCCCACCTGCACACAGGCCAGCGCTTCTTCACGGGTCATGGCCGGGCCTTCGCTGAAGTCGCGGGCCGCGTGCATGACCTTGCGGCGCACAAGCCCCTCCACATCGTCGAGGTCGTTCTTCACGCCCACGTCCACGACGGAAAGCCGCGCTCCGGCATTGCGGCAGAAGGCGTTTATCGTGCCGCCGCCCTTAACGAAATTGCGCACCTGCATTTCCGTCACTTCCTGCCCCGTGGCGCTCACGCCCTGAAGGGCTATGTCGTGATCCGCCGCGAACAGCACCACGGATTTTTCGGGAAACACCGGGCACTCTTTCCCGGTAATCCCCGCGAGCCGTACCGCCAGCTCCTCGAGCCGTCCGAGGCTCCTCGGAACCTTGGCAAGATTGTCCAGATGCCGTTGCGCCGCTTCTGCCGCCTCAGCCGAAAATGCGGGAATCGTCAGTGTGTTCATGGGTTCCTCTTCTCCCTCATTATCCTTACAAGCTCAACATACCGATAAGAAACACTTCAAACAGTGTGAAGACGATGACGGAATGCCACATGAGCCGTACCGCCAGCACGATGTGCGCGGGTTTGGCGTCGGGGGTTCCGCCGCCGAGCCACGGATGATCGACGCGCAGATCCCCGTACACGGCGGGGCCTCCGAGCTTGAGGCCGAGGGCCCCGGCAAAGGCCGCCTCGCTCCATGCGGAATTGGGGCTTTCGTGGGCCGCGCGGTATTTCCAGCCCACGGGCAGGATGTCGCTATGCCGCAGGTTCGGAATGATGCGGGAGGCGAACGCGATGAAGGGCAGGGACAGCCGGGCCGGGACGAAGTTCAGCGCGTCGTCGAGACGAGCCGCGAACGTGCCGAAACGGATGTATTTTTTGTTCTTCTTGCCCCAGAGTGCATCAAGCACGTTGGCGGAGCGGTGCAGCACGGCAAGGCACGCGGCTCCCGGATACCCGAAGAAGAAAAGGCCGATGCCCGCCCAGAACAGCGTGGACAGGACCCCGTCCGTGAGGTTTTCGCCCACGCTTTCCACACAGGCGCGGGCCACGCCGTGGGCGTCGAGGCGGTCGGGATTGCGGCCCACCATCATGGAAACGGCCTTGCGTGCGCCTTCGAGATCGCCCTTGGCAAGCGGGACGGCGACGCGCAGGGCGTGTTCCTCAAGGCTCCGGGGCGCGACGCAGATCCAGATGATGATGGCCGAGACGAACCATGCCGCCCGGGGGTCGGCGTAAACCTGCGCGGCCCACGCCAGACCGCCCGCGAGGGCGGCACAGGGCAGGACGACAAGCAGACAGGCGAGAGTTCCGGAGAGGGACATCAGAGCATTGTTGGAACCGCGCCGGAACAGGGCTTCAATGCGTGAGGCCAGCGCGCCCATCATGCAGACGGGATGCACGCGGGAAGGCAGTTCCCCGAAAAGGCGGTCGATCAGCAGCGCGGCGGGCAGCAGCGCGAGGAAGGCGAGGTTCATTTCAATCCCATGCTTTGGTAAATGGTTTCCATATCGGAATGTTCGCGCACAATGTCCGCGAGCCTGTCCAGCGCCTTTTCCAGATCATAGGTGGCCAGTTGGCGGCCCTGCGGCGCAAGGCCGATGTCGGCGCGCACATGATCGAGCCAGGCGCGGCGGAAGGCGTCGTCATCGAAAACGCCGTGCAGGTAGGTCGCCCAGCGCCGCCCCGAGACATAGCCGCAGATGCGCTCCGCTTCGGAAGGATAGGCGCGGTCGGCCCGCAGGAACAGCGGCAGGGCCGAAGGGCCGTGATCGGTGAGGCCGTGGTGGATTTCATAGCCGCCGGACGGCACGTCGAGCGGGGTTTCGGCGCGGGCCACGCGCACGAGCGTCTTGTCGGCGGCGAAGGTCGAGCGCAGATCCATAAGCCCGAGCCCCGGCACTTCCGGCGCGGCGGACTCGATGCCGTGGGGATCGAGGATGGCCCGGCCCAGAATCTGCAATCCGCCGCAGATGCCGAAGATCCATTTTCCGCGTTCTGCGTGCCCGAGGATATTGTCCGCCAGTCCGCTGCGGCGCAGGTCGTCGAGGTCGGGGACCACGCTTTTCGAGCCCGGAAGCATCACCACATCGGGGTCGCCCCATTCCTCCGCACGGCGCACCGGACGCAGGCGGACGTCGGGTTCGGCGGCGAGCGGCGCAAAGTCGGTGTAATTGGATACGTGCCGCAGCATGACCACGGCGATGTCCAGTGTCCCCGCCTTTTTTTCCCCGCAGTCGGTGTGTCCCCATGAGAAGCCCGCCATGTCTTCTTCGGGAATGTTGAGGTCGCGTATATAAGGAATGGTGCCGAGCACGGGAGTTCCCGTATGGTTGAGCATGTATTCGTGGGCCGGGCCGAGCAGGGAGGCGTCCCCCCGGAACCGGTTGACGATATAGCCGGTGAGCAGGCGGCGTTCGGCGTCGGTGAAGGTCATCCACGTTCCGAGGAAGGAGGCGTAGACCCCGCCCCGGTCGATGTCTCCGACGAGCAGCACGGAAGCCCGCGCATGTTCGGCCATGCGCATGTTGACGACATCGTGCTCCTTGAGGTTGATTTCGCCGGGGCTGCCCGCGCCTTCGAGCACCATGACGTCATGGTCGGCGGCGAGGCTGTCGTAGGCTTCGGTGACGGTCTTCCATAATTCCTTTTTTTTCTTGAAGTAGTCGAGGACGCCCATGTGCCCGATGGGTTGCCCAAGGACGACGACCTGCGATCCTGTATCGGAGTGCGGCTTGAGCAGGATGGGGTTCATGCGGGCGTCCGGGTCGACGAGGGCGGCCTGCGCCTGCACGATCTGGGCGCGGCCCATTTCGTCGCCCGCCGCGGTGACCCCCGAGTTCAGCGACATGTTCTGCGCTTTGAAGGGGGCGACGCTGTAGCCGTCCTGCCGGAAGATGCGGCAGTAGGCCGCCGCAAGGATGCTCTTGCCCGCGTTGGAGGAGGTGCCCTGCAGCATGAGGGCCGGGGTATGGCGGGGGCGGCGGGATATGCCGGGGGAAGGGAGGAGAAACCCTTCTGGAGAAGGGCTTTCTCCTCCCTTCCCCCAGA
>NZ_JH114233.1:19531-28808 GCF_000224655.1 Bilophila sp. 4_1_30 | reverse complement strand
CACGATCTGGGCGCGGCCCATTTCGTCGCCCGCCGCGGTGACCCCCGAGTTCAGCGACATGTTCTGCGCTTTGAAGGGGGCGACGCTGTAGCCGTCCTGCCGGAAGATGCGGCAGTAGGCCGCCGCAAGGATGCTCTTGCCCGCGTTGGAGGAGGTGCCCTGCAGCATGAGGGCCGGGGTATGGCGGGGGCGGCGGGATATGCCGGGGGAAGGGAGGAGAAACCCTTCTGGAGAAGGGCTTTCTCCTCCCTTCCCCCAGACCCCCATCCCTCCTCTTCCTAAGACTTTTATGTTTATTGAATCCTTGTTGCCGGATTCGGGTGAAGCCGGGGTTTCGGGGAGCGGGGAGGAGGAAACCCCGTGCGTCGTTTCCCGGATTGCGGAGAGGGCTTCGGCAAGGCGGCGGTGGTCTTCGGGAAAGCGGACGGCGGCACGGAACCATGAGCCGTCTTTGAGCCCGTGGTAGTTGGAGCAGTCGCGGACGGCGATGCCGAAGCGTTTGAGGAGGATGTCGAGCAGATTGCGGGGCGCGCCGGGCCAGCGGAACAGAACGTAGTTGGCGGCTGACGGGTAAACCTCGATTCCCGGCAGGGACGACAGGGCGGCGGCGAGATCCGCGCGGCGTTCGGCGTTCTCGGCGCGGGTTTGTGCCGCGAAGTCCGAGGTATCCGCGAAGACGGCTTGCGCGGCGGCCAGCGCGAAGGCGTTGACGCTCCACGCGGGCAGCTCGTCCCGGATGGCCTGTGCCAGCTCCGCATCGGCGGCGAGATATCCGAGGCGTACGCCCGGAACGGCATGGAATTTGGTCAGCGAGCGCAGGACAATGCCGTTTTTCGGAAGCCGTTGCAGTACGGAAGCCTCCGTTTCCGTCCCGGCGTATTCGACAAACGCTTCATCAATGATCCAAAGGAGATCGGAGCGCGAGGATATGAGGCGCAGGCATTCCTCCGGAGTACGGAACAACCCCGAAGGGTTGCCGGGATTGGCAAGGAAGACCGCCGATCCCTCGGGGGCATCGGTGAGCGCGTCGAGCAGATCCCGCGTGGGGACGGCTTCATCCTTTCCCGTATCTGTTGTCGGAACACATTGATTTTTTTCAATGATGCCTCCCCATACGGGGATGGCCTTTATCCCGGCGAGGCGGCAGGCTATGGCGTATTCGCTGAATGCGGGCTCGACGACGCGCACGGAAGGCACGCCGCGCTTGCGGAGTACGCGGGCAAGCGCGTGGATGAGCTCGTTGCTGCCGCTTCCGAAGACGAAGCGGGAGGCGTCCATCCCATGATGCCGGGCCGCCGCGAGCATGGCTTCCTCGGCATGGGGGGAAGGATAGGCCGCGAGTGCGGTCATGGCCCGGAACAGCGCGGCACGGATGAACTCCGGCGGGCCTTCGGGCCGCACGTTCACGCTGAAATCCAGTAAGGAGGCCGGATCGCGTCCGGCGGTAGCCGCCATGCGCAGCAAGTCGCCGCCGTGGGCTTCGGGTTTCATAACGATTCCTCTTTCTGTACTTGCCCGGGAGGTTTCCCCCAAAGCGTGAGGGCATCGGCCCTTGAATGTTTTGGCTCCGTCATGGGATGCGTTCGTTTCATCTCCGCAACAGGGTGAAAAGGGAGCTTTTTTCTCCAGTTTTCCCGTTGGTGAGCGTTATGGTCGAGGCATTTTGTTGGCTGTCTCTTTGGAATGTTAAGAAAGGAAGCATCAACCGTGTACTCTGGCAGAGCCAATGGTTTTTATGCAGAAATGACACATAGTTTTTGAAAAATATTCCCAGACGGACGTCCTGCCTGCTTTCCCGGATTTGTGCATATGTTCCCGCCGAGGCCGTTCGCCGATTCAAGCCATCAGATTGGTATGTTGCTTTCCATAAACAGGGCCTCAAGGATGCAGGCCGCGCAGGTTTCGGGATCGGTGCGGGTGGTATCCACGGTCATCTGGCCGGGGAGCGGCACATGGATGGAACGCGCCTGACGTTCGGCGTGCTTCCAGTCCGGCGTGCGATCCGTGCGCAGGGACTCGCGGCGCTGCAATTCCTTGGCGTCGCAAGTGACCTGCACGGACAGGATGGAAACGCCGGCCAATCGCTCGAGCAGGTCTTCAATCCAGCCCGGATCTTCGCCGATGACGTGGTCCACGATGACCCACGCGCCCGCTTTTGCCGCCGCCGCGACGCTGGCATGGAAGGTTTCGATGAGCGGCAGGCCCGTTTGCGCGAGTCCCGCCAGTACGGACCCGTATCCCCCCGTGCTCGCCCTCAGCAGCTGATCGATGGAAAGGGTCATGCAGCACAACCCGTAAACCGCGTGGAGCCGCGTTTGCAATGCTTGGGAAAGCGTGGTCTTTCCCGCGCTTGACGGCCCGTTCAGGAGGATGACCTGACCGGAGGGGGAGGTGGGCCGAGGGGAGGAAAATCCTTCCGAAGAAGTTTTCCCGCTTTTGGGGGCTTGGCCTTCCTCGGCATATCCCTCATTTCCCCAATAGAGATGGACATACCCGGCTCTGACGTTGCCGAAGGCGACCCCGGCTTTTTCGACGCCTGAGCGGGTTCGGACTTCGTACAGGGGCGGATAGTCGCGGTGCAACTCGATGTCGGACCAGTGAAATTCGTGTCCTCGGAAGGTTTCGTGCCGCAAGCCGAAGGGCGCGCCGGAGAGCATGGAGGCTTCCCGGTACCCAAGGGAACGGATGCGCCCACCCATGCGCGCCGTGGCGTCGATGACCCCGCACATGGGCCAGATGCGGCGGTCGTCCCGCGTGCCCCCGGCCTCTTCGGAGGCTTCGAGCGTGGTGCAAAGATACATGTAGCCGCCGCATTCCGCATATATTTCTCCGCCCCGTGCGGCGAAGTCCCGGATGTTTTCCCGCATGGCGGCGTTTTCGGACAACTCGCGGGCAAAGACTTCGGGATAGCCCCCGCCGAGGTACAACGCCTCAATGCCGATCGGCAGGACCGTATCCGCGAGCGGGGAAAAGGGAACGGGTTCCCATCCCTGCGAACGTAAAAAGCGTTCGTTTTCCTCATAATAGAAGCAAAAGGCCTTGTCTTTGGCGATGCCCATGCGCCGGGGCGGGACGTTCTCCGAAAGCAACGGCGCGGGCGCTTCCGGGCGCTTCGACGTGGTCAGCGCGAGAAGGCGATCAATGTCGAGATGCTGTTCCGCCATCTCTGCTAGCGCGTCGAGCCATGCGGCGGTGGTCCCGGCCTCTTCCGAGGGGAGGAGCCCGAGCTGGCGTTCGGGCAGCCGCCATTCCTCACGACGGGGCAGCGCGCCGAGCAGCGGCGGAAGGTTGGAGCGTTCCAATGTCTCGCGTAATATGTCCGCATGACGGGGGCTTCCCACATTATTGGCAATGGCTCCGACGAGGCGGACGCCCATGCGCACGGCATGAAGCTGGAACCCGGCAACGAGCGCGGCCACGGAACCCGCCATCCCCCTGCCGTTGAACACGAGTACGATCGGAAGGCCGAGGGCGCGGGCGCAATCGGCCGTGCCTCCCGCCGGAACGCCGGGATCACGGCTGTCGAAAAGCCCCATGACGCCCTCGCAGACGGCGGCGTCGGCGTCATGCGCGCGGCTGTCCCACAGCGCCCGGACACCATCACGGCCCATCATCCACGTATCGAGATTGCAGGCGGGCCGCCCGGTGGCCTGAGCATGGAAGGTAGGATCGATGTAGTCCGGCCCGCATTTGAACCCCTGCACCCGCAGGCCGCGCCGGGCAAGGGCCCGCATGAGCGCGATGCTCGCCGTGGTCTTGCCCTCGCCCGAACGGGGCGCGGCGATGCAGAAGGCGTGGAATGTCGTATGTCGCATAGGCTGTTCCCGTTTCCCGATGCCTCGAAAAGGCTTTCCAACAGGTATTCAATACACGCAAAAGTCTTGGGAGAGAGGGGATGGGGTTTTGGGGAGGGGAAGCTCTTCTTCAGAAGGGGTCTTCTCCCTAACCCAATACCTGCTCCATATACTTCTCAACATACCCCCGCGCCTCGTACATGGCCCCGGCGTCCGTGATCGTACGCGGGCCGCCGATGATGACGAGGGTGGACATATCCACTTCGTCGGCGGGGAAATCGTCGAGCCTGCCGATCCATTTGGCCTCCTGAGGCCGTCCGGCATGTCGGACATAGGCGCACAATACGTCGCCTCCGCGTCGTTCCCTGAAAATGTCGAGCGCTTCCGTGAGCAGATGCCGCCGTTTGCGCCCGGCGGGATTGTAGAGCGTCACCGGCAGGGCCGACTGCGCCACGGCCCGGAGATTTTGCCGTACTTCGTCCGAAGGGACAAGCAGATCGGAAAGGCTCACCAGCGAAAAACCGTTCTGGAGCGGCGCCCCAAGCGAAGCCGCCGCGATGTTCGCCGCCGTGATGCCCGGCAGGACCCGGATCGGGATGTCCGCGAATTCCGGCTCCCGCGCCCGCAGCTCGAACAGCAGCCCCGCCATCGCCAGAATGCCGGGGTCGCCGGAGCAGACCATGCAGACTTTCTGCCCGGCTGCGGCGGCTTCGAGCGTAGCCCGGCACCGCGCCACCTCGCCCATCATACCGTTCTGGATGATTGGTTTTCCGATGATGCGATCACGAATGAAATCAACATAATTGCTGTATCCTGCCACTGTGTCGCAATGCCTGAGCGCGGCGTCCACCTCGGGCGTGATCTGCTCGGGAACGCCGGAGCCAAGCCCCACAACCACGACCTGTCCGCGAGTAGCCTTGGGTGCGGAGAGGTGCGGCAGGCGGGCCAGCGCCAGCGTGACGTCTCCAAAGGCGGCTTTCGGGGCGTACAGTGCGGGCTGGGGGATTGAGCCGTATCCGGCGGAAAGCAGGCACGCGGCCTCGCTCACCGAAGCGGTGCCGACCTTTTCACGGACTTTGGCCGAGGGCGTGGGCACGGGCACGGCGTCAAGCCGGGCGGCGGCGTGGAACTTGACGGGCACCTGCCACTTTTCGCCCAATTCGAGGATGGCGGGCTCATCGGCTTTCACGTCGCACGAGGCGATGGCGGCGATGTGTTCAGGCCGCAAACCGAGATCGGAGAGATGGCCTTCCGCGATGAGCCGCAGTTCCAAGGGCTCGACCCCACGACGGCAACCCACGCCGAGAACAAAGGATTTGCTCGTGATGTCAAGGTGCTGTACCTCTTCGGGCACCGTGCCTTCGGCATCCCAGAGCACGGCATGGCGAGCGGTAATCGTTTCCGGGCTGTCTGTGTAGATAACTTGGTCCGCCCCGACGAAATGGCGGTCGAACACCGTGCGGGGGCCGCAGAAAGCGACCGGTTCTCCTGAGAGCAGGGCGGCGTTGAGGCTGCGGATGGCGTCGGTATTGAGGATGCGCGCATGTTCTTGGGCGGCGGCCTCGTCAAAGGCCGGGAGGCCGTTTACGTCCGTAGCGGTGCTGATCACGGCCTGCCCGCCGGTGACGCGGGCTACGCGCCGGGCGAGACGGTTTGCGCCCCCGAGATGCCCCGACGTGAGGCCGACCACATGGCTACCGCTTTCTGAACATGACAATACGGCGGGATCGCTGGTCTTATCTCTGAGCAGCGGAGCAATCTTGCGCACGGCTATGCCGGTCGCGCTGATGAAGATATGCGCGTCGAACTGCCTCCAGTTGGTGGACAGGGTCGCGTCAAAGGTTTCCCCCGGCGTACGGACGACGTCCGGCGCGCCTGTGGGACGCGTGGAGTGGATTACCGCAGGCAGGCCGAGTCCGGCGGCGATTTCCTTGGCGCGGACAACCCCCTTGTCGGTAAAGGCATACAGGGCACAGCGCCCGTCAAAGGCTTCGTTGGCAAGGTGGTTTCTGTAACCATGTGAAAAGTCAGCGCCATAAAGCCGTGATGCGCCGCCTTGGGCATCCAGCGCCCGGCCCACGAAAATGAGTGCCTGCCGTCCGAAACCCGCCTCTTCGACCTTGCGTGCGATGTCGGATACAGTGCCCCGGAGGATGCGTTCGTCAGGCCATGTCGCACGGTAAACGACCGCCGCCGGAGTATCCGGGGACAGACCGCCCTCAGCCATGAGATCCGTCATCAGATCGTCAATCTTTCCTGTACTGAGGAAGAAGACCAGCGTCGCTCCGGTCCGTGCGAAGGCCGCCGCGTTTTCGCCCTTGGGCATGGGAGTGCGCCCAGGGGTGCGGGTGAGTACGACGCTTTGGCTCACGTCGGGGCAGGTGAGTTCGCAGCCGAGAGCCGCCGCCGCACCGAAGACGCTGCTCACGCCGGGGACGATGCGCGAGGCGATGCCTTTTTCGGCAAGAGCGTGGATCTGCTCATTGATCGCGCCGTACATGGCCGGATCTCCGGTGTGCAGGCGGACGACGCGCTTTCCGGCGAGGGCGGCTTCGCTCATGGCGGCGACTTGCTCCCCAAGGTTCATGGCGGCGCTGTCCCTGCACTCGCAGTCGGGCTTGCAGCGCTTGAGGTGCCCGGGATTGACCAGCGACCCGGCGTACACTACGAGGTCGGCCTGTTCCAGCGCACGCAGGCCGCGCAGGGTGATGAGATCTTCCGCGCCCGGTCCGGCGCCGACGAATTCGACGAGAGGAGTGTTCATGACGTTATCTCTTTCTGAAACGTAAACAGGTAGATGGTATTCTGTTGCTTCAAATGGTGGCTCGTCCCGGCAATGGGTTGCTCGTGGGCGATGTTGAGGCTGCACAGGCCGGTTCTCCGCTCGGGAGACCATGCGGACAGGGCATGGAAACTTTCGAGCGTCACCGCGCTCGCCGCCATGATGCCGCCCGGCGCCAGCCTTTCCATGCACGCCTCCAGCAGTTCCGGCAAGCCCCGCCCGCCTCCGCCGATGAAGACGCGGTCGGGGGGAGGGAGGAGGGAAGGGGGGGGGAGTTCCGCTGTATGGAGAGGAAAGGAGGTTGTCTGCGGATGAGGCATGGATGAGCTCGAGAGCGTCGCCTATGTGGAGCGTATAATTGGAGACGCCCAGACGGGCGCGGTTACGCTCGATGATCGCGCCGCGTTCGGGTTTGCGCTCGATGCCGACGACGTTGAGGTTGGGCCGCAGTCCGGCGGCTTCGAGCCCCACGGAACCGCTTCCGGCCCCGATGTCCCACAGCATGCCCCATGCCGGAAGCCGCAGCCGCGACAGGATCACCGCCCGCACATCGGAGGCGGTAATCAGGTTGTTCTCGCGTTCATAGTCTTCTTCCGGGAGCCCAAGGGTGAGTATCGGCGCGGGGATGCTGCGGGATATGGGGGAATCGCCGTGAATGCCGGAATCGGGACGCGTATCGTGAGCAATCCGGGCGACGGTATGAGGGACACAGTGCCAAAGGTTCGGGAGCAGAAGCAGGATGGACGTGGGGCCGCATTCCGTGCGGGCCAGATCCGCCAGCGGGCCTGAAAAGAGGCGTTCTTCTGCGGAGCCGAGCCGTTCGGCGATGACGGCGGCGCGCCCGGCGGACGCGGGATGGAGCTTGAGCACGGCCTGCGCTATGGCGTGGGCGGGATAGCGGCTTCCGGCATAGGCGACGGAAAGCGGGGCTTCGGCAATGGCACGGGCGGGCAAGGCTTCGCCGGAGTGCGCGCTGAACAGGCGGGCGTCCTGCCACGGCAGGCCGAGCCGGTGAAACAGCGCCTGAAAAGCGGTAATGCCGGGATGATACACAATAGTGTCATCGGGGTGGGCTATGCCGGAAAGCGTACCGCCGAACCCGTGGTACAGCGCATCTCCCGAGGCCAATACCACGATATGCCGCCCGGCCCGGCACAGGGTGAGGGCGTCCTCCGCATCCTCACGGGCTTTCGCGCCGATGATCCGGGTCAAGCGGGCTTCTACAGGGCACGCGGCCAGCAGCGCCCGAGAACCATACACCACGTCCGCCCGTCCGATCAGCCCCAGCGTTTCGGCGTCCTCCGGAAAGCCGATGCCGCACGACACGACGTCAATGCGCCCAGCTTCCGCATCCATTCCGTTGCCGTCCATAGCCTTCAATCCTTTTTGCCGTCCAGAAAATACGTCAGGCCGATCGTTCCGCTGTCTTCAGGGACTCCCCTGTGCTCCCCGCTCCTTGCCGTGGGAGCTTCTGGGGAAGAGGCGGAGGCATGGGAGGGGTCGCTTTGTCCCGAAAAAATTTTTCCGTTTTTCTCCGGTTCCTTTTGCTCACCCCATTTTTCCTCAAATAAGAATTGTCCTTCAAAATCGAAGACGAGCAGCCGCAGCGCGATGTCTTCCCCGCAACGGCGGGCAAACTGCCCGAGGGCGGTGCGGGCGAGGCGTCGTAGGATACCGGGCCGATCCGCTTCGGGGATGGACAGAAGCGCTTCCCGCACGGAAACGCTGTGCGCCAGTGCATCGTGCAGGGCTTCTTCCCCGGGCAGGTGCTTCCGTACCTCGGCACGCAACAGATCCATATCCTGACTGACTTTGTGGGCATGGGTGTTCTCAAATCCAGCCGCGTACTTGCACAATTTCCCCGCCATGCAGGCCACGACGATTTCGCGCATCCCGTATTCACAGGCCGCGGCGAGGCTCTCCGCGATAAAGTCCCCGATGCAGGCGAACGCCGTTTCGGGCAGAGAGGGAAGCCGCCGTTCCGCGCCGGACTTCGTGCGTCCGCCGGTGCAGAACACCATTGTCGTCCCGTGGGCGATATGGTGCGATTTCACGCAAATCCGCACGGTTTCGATATAGGCTTCGTGGCTGTAGGGCCGCACGAGCCCGGTCGTCCCAAGGATCGAGATCCCGCCGACAACGCCGAGGAGCGGGTTGAGGGTATGTTTTGCCAGCTCCTCCCCGTTCTCCACACCGATTTCCAGCAGCCAGCATCCGGCGTCGAGCCCGGCGCGGTGCAGGTTCTCCGCGATCATCCGGCGCGGGCCGGTGTTGATGGCCCACTTGCCCTGTTCGCAGTCCAGTCCGGGGCGGGTACACAAGCCTACGCCCGCCGCGCCGCGCAGGATGACAGTACCGCCTCCCACGCTCAACGTATAATCTTCTTTCCGTGCGTCCGAAGCCGAGCAGCTCCGCATGTTCCCGAACAGGATTGCGCCGTGCGTGCAGTCCGGGTCGTCGCCGCCGTCCTTGCGGACGGCAGCCATATGGCCCTCGTCCTGCTCAAGCAGCGGAAGGATGCGCTCCCTGCCATCAAGGAACAGCATCGGGATTGCGGGCAGGGACGTTTCCGGCCGCGTCAGCCGCAGCCACGCCGCCGTCGCCACCGCCGCCGCGCACGCGCCCGTGGAGTAGCCCCAGCGCAAGGTTTTCTGTTCGGTCTGTTTCATAGCGCGTTGGATCGGGTTGGGTTATGCGAACT
>NZ_JH114233.1:9746-19148 GCF_000224655.1 Bilophila sp. 4_1_30 | reverse complement strand
CTTCCCCTCCAAGTTCAATACAACACATAATGCATGAACGCGATGACCCCGGCGATGGCGACGAGGGTAACGACGAAGCGCGAGAGCTGCATACCGATGACTATGGCGAACGCGACGGGCACGGGGAAAATCCCGAGCGCCGAAGGGAGATTCCTCCGCAGAGTGCGGAAGGGGTTGCCCACCGCGCTCCCGACGAGCATCGCCAGCAGGATCTGCGCGTTGTCGATGAGCCCTTCGGCCCTGAGGTTCGCGGCGACCGCGGAAGACTGCACCAAGCCGCCCATCTGCGCGGCGACCACGGATACCAGTTCCGCAGGGAAAAAACGGTTCACCTGATCAGGGACATACTGCTCCCAGAAATTGAACGCGCCGTTCTTCAACAGCCATTCGATGCAGAGCATCAGCGGGACCGTGATACACACCATGCGAAACAGCAACGTCAACGATCGGACGGCGGCTTTTCCCACGGCGGAAGGCCACCCGAGCGGGGCTTCGTCTGCCGGGGGAATGCCGGAAATGGGCGTATCCCCGTGCCCGGAGACATACCAGCGGTTCCAGAGCAGCACGCCGAGAATGACGATGAACCCGCCCGAGAACTGCGCCGCGAAGTAGAGCGCCCCCGGAAGCCCGATGGCTCCGAGCACCGGATACATGACCCGGATGGAGTGCGAGACGTAGGCCAGATAGCTGTTCGCCATGCCGCCCGCAATAAGCGCCGAGGTGCGGATATGCCCGTCGGCATGGCTGCTGACCAGTATGCTGTTGGCCGCTGCGTTGGAGCAGAGCGCGGTCGGCATCGCAAGGCCCACGATCTCGGGGAGCCGGGCCATCCGGGCCAGCTTGCCCATGACCCGCGCCAGCGCCATGTGCCAGCGCCGCGCCTCCATCAGCCCTCCGAGGAAGGCCGCGATGCCCACGATGGCGAACAGGCGTCCGAAGGTTTTCATCTTGGCGAAGATTTTTTCCGCCGGGGTGAGCGGCGCGTGCCGTTTCATGCGGGGGGCCGCAGTGTCCATCTTTGTCGGCCCGGAGGAAGTCATGGCGTCTTCGCCCACATCCGCGTCCATAGCCTCACTGACGGGAGCGGGCCGGTGCATCCGGCTTGTGGGGGCGCTCGTGCCGTTTTGTTCCGGCTTCGGGCGCATCATGTGGGATTCCGGCATGTGCAGCATAAGCCAGCAGGCTCCGATGACGGCCAGAACGAACCACAGGATGCGGCTCGGGCGCCTCCACGGAGGCGGAAGAGGGCGGCGTCCGCGTTTCATTGCTTTTTGACCATGATGAGCGACAGGTACTCTTCCGGACGGTCGGCAACGGCGTCCAGATCGGTCAAGAGGGTTTGCCCTTCCATTGCCAGATGCTCGCCGTACAGGATTTCCACGTTTTCCTCGCGCCTGAGGCGTTCCACCAGTGCCTTGCGGCTACGGTAGGTCTTGAGGAGAATCGTGGTGGAGCCTTTGGGAAAGTCCAGAGTTTCGGCCATTTCCGACTTGAAGGACGGGATGACTCTGAGCTGTTCGCCGTTTTCCACGAGCACGGTTCCGGCTTTCGCCGTCAGAGTGGCGAAGGAGGTGATGCCCGGGACGATTTCCAATTCCACGCCGGGGATGGCTTCACGTATGATTTCCAGCACATAACCGAAAGTGCTGTAGGTCATGGCGTCGCCGAGCGTGGCGAAGGCACAGTCCCGGCCCGCTTTCAGTTCCGTAATGATGGCGTCGGCGTTGGCCTGTACCTGCGCGGCGCGGACAGCCTTGTCACGCGACATGCTGAATATCTGGAGATGGATTTCTCCGCGCGGCTCGAGGGATTCGACCACGGACCGGGAAACGCTGCTCGATGCGTTTTGGGAGATGACGGTAAAGATTACATCTACGGAGCGCAGCACGTCCGCCGCCCGGAGGGTCAGGTACCGAGGGTCGCCGGGGCCGATGCCCACGCCGTACAGTTTTCCCGGTTTCATGGTAAAATCCTTGTAGTGGGTTGATATTTCGGGGAAAGGAGGGCTTCTCTTGCCTTTCCCCGAACCCTCCCCTTTCTCTCTAAAGGCTTCTGTTATGTGAGGAGAGGGGGAATCGGGTTCTGTTTCTCTGCAACAAGCGGCATTCTTTATAGAATTGATTAAATAAGGAAAAATCCTTAAATTGAAATATGTTGTATCGCGCCCCGGTTTTGGGGTTCACAGGAAAAACCCCGAAAAGGGATTCAATAAAGCCGAAAGTCTTGGGAGGGGAAAGGGGGGAGGTTCGGAGGAGGGAAGAGGAAGCCCTTTTCCAGAAGGGTTCCCCTTCCCCCCTCCGGTTCTTCACACTCTATCCCTGCTTAGTCCGCCTTCTTCGTGTTGGCGAGATCGACAACGGCGTTCTGGGTGTGGCTGAGGAAGATGTCCTGAATGCCCTTGAGCTGGCCGAGGCCCTTGAGGTTGGGCATGGGGGTCATCCCGGCAGCCTTGATGCGGGAGGCCCAGGAGTCCTCTTCCGGCCCGGCGAGATCGTTGTTGGCGTGGTCGCCCGCAACGATCATGAAGGGCTGGAGCCAGACGCGCTTGGCGCCGGAAGCCTTGAGCTTGGGCAGGACGTTGTCGAAGCTGTTGGAACCTTCGACGGTGGCAAGCCAGACGTGGGGATCGGCCTTGTGGAAGGCGGCGGCAGTGGCGGCGAGGGTCAGGTCGCCGGGGCCGCGGTCGTTGCCGTGGCCCATGAGCACCACGGCGTCGCCGGGCTTGCGATCCTTGGGCAGGGAAGCGAGCACAACCTTGACGACGGCGTCGAGATCCTTTTCGGAGACGAGGAGAGGGTAGCCGACCTTGACCGTCTTGAATACGCCGGGATTCTTGGTGATGTTTTTAACGACCATGCGTTCGAGCTGGTTGTATTCCTCGGCGGGGGCGATGTGCAGGGACTGGATCTTGAGATCGGTCACGCCCTGTGCGGCGAGCTCATTCATCGCGGCGTTGACGGAGAGGACGGGTTTGCCTTCCTTGGCCAGCTTGTTGCGGATGATGTCCGAGGTGAAGGCCAGAAGCACGGGGTCATTCCCGGCGGCTTTCTTGTAGGCCTTTTCAATGTCGTCGATTGCGGGCCTTGCGCTGTCCATCGAAGTTCCGAAGGCGACGAGCAGGGTGCCCGTCTTGGCGAAGGCGGTTCCGGCAGCCAGCAGGCAGCACAGCAGAACCATGACGAAACATTTTTTCATGGCAACTCCTTGGTCCAATCATCGTGGACCGGACGGAACGCATGGCGGCGTCCGTACCATATGAGTTTTCAGGCTGGTTTCCCGGCTTGAGGATCTTCTTTGCCCGCGCCTTCCCGTAGACGGCGTCCACAGTGGCTGTTGCGGGTTCATCCCCTCTCACGGTTGCGGGGTCAGCGTCGTTTTTACGAACTTCCCAATTATCCCGAAATATTCGGGCACCTGAAACGGTTGCGGCGGTTACGGCGGGGCACTCGGCCCGGCGGTCTTTGGAGCTTAGGCAGGGGCTGTGGCGTTTCCGCCATGCTTTTCCAGGGCATCAAACGCGTATGCGTCGTTACTCAGACCTGTTTCTAAGCACCTTCTTTTTATCCTACGTGCCTGATGGCTTCAAGGGTTTTGAGAGGCGTTAGGAATATCAGAATCCTATTTTTGTCCTTTTATGCACTTGTTTCTTTTGATATCCAGTGGGTGGGGCATTCCCAAAAAATTTTTTTGAGTTGCCATGATAGCGCCACAAGAGCTACAGGGATTCTGCCTGCGGACCGTGTGTCTCCTCCGCATCCGTTGGTTATCTCATATATCAGAAGGCGCCTTTTGTCCAGAGTTCCGTGGCAGCACACGGAAAAGTTTTTGTTCGAACCATGAGGAACCACAGGTTTCTTCTTATCGATAACGCAAGGCCGGACGCCGTATTGGGGGGATTGTGGATGCGTTGCGGGATGGAGCGGGAGGTGTGGGACGGTGGGTATTGAGAAATATCTTGATGGATACGGGAGGAACCGAGGAGGGAAATGGGCGAATGGCCCAATCCCAATGGTGGATTGAGCGTGGAAAAAAACGACGGGACACCCGGAAGGGGAAGCCCCGGATGTCCCGCAGTGTGAGCGTGGCTGTGCCACGGGAAAGCTCCGCCCGCAGGGTTGGGGGGAACCGCAGGCGGAGAATGGACTGTCCTCGTATTACGCTTTCCCCATTGCCATCATCTGGCGCGGGAAGGCGAAGCGGGGGGTGGGGTATGCGCAGCCAGCCGAAAGGACATGGCGTTCGGAAGGGCCGAAGACGGCAAGTTCGTCTTCCACATGGCGATGGAATTCTTGCTTGATGTCATGGCACGGTGCTCCTTGGCGGGTGTGGCGCGGTTTTCCGTGGAAAAGGTTTGTCCCGTTTGCACGGCTGCAGATTCGGCGGCAGGGCGTCGTTTCTTCCGCATAGAGGGTGGGAATGAAGAAAGGCCGTTTTGTGTCCCGGCGCGTTTTCCCCAAGAGGAGGAAAGGAAAACGCGCCGGATTTCTTTCCGACTCCGGCGGGGACCCGAAGCCCCGCCGGACGGCCCGTTAGAGTCTTTTCGCTTTGGGATGCCCTAATAAAGGTCGTTGTCGATAAAGCGCTTCTCTTCCTTGCCCTTCCAGAAGTCCGCGACGCCGAGTTCGCCTTCAGCGTCCACGAGGACGTCACGGATGGCCTTGACCTGCTCGGGGCTCAAGGGGTTCTTCTGCTTGTGGGTGGCGAGGATTTCCTTTGCGCGTTCGCGGGCCTGCCCATAGAGATCGGGCTTCCCGGAGGCGGCCCACATGTCGTAGTTCCGGCGGTTCATGAGGTTGTAGGTGCTGAGGTCGCCGAGATGTTCGAAGGTGTCCATTTCAGCGAGGTACGTACCGAAGGGGCCGACTTCCTTGATCAGGTCCGTGGAGAGGGTTGTGGCGTCAACCTTGAAGCCAGCCAGCATCCGCAGCACATAATCAATGATTTCGTCGTCCACGAGCAGGGTCGGGATGTCGAACGTAAGTCCCGTCTCAAGCATGCCCTGACCGAAAAGGACACTGGCACCTGCCAGCGCGGTCATCAGGCGGTTGAGAGCGCGTTCGGCTCCGGCCTGCACGTCGTTGCATATGCTGTCCGTCTATCCACCGGCAATGTAGCTTGGGATATTGTAGTATTTCGACATCCGGGCCATTGCCGCGTTGAGCACGAACACTTCGGGGGCCGCCACGAGGGAAAGGCCCTTTTTCATGTCCATGACGCAGGCGGACGCGCCGTACAGGGTGGGGTTGCCCCTGTTCACGCATTGCATCAGGGTGTTGAAGGCGAGGAAGTCCGCGTTGTGTACGGCTACGCTCCCCGCATAGCTGATGGGCGAGGTCGCGCCCTGCTGCACCATGACGAGGATGTGGTTGGGGAGCCCGGCCTCGGCCACGATTATGGCGTTTTCGCAAGCCTCATGCGAGATGCGGAGCGGGCTGATCGTGGTGTGGTTGAAGGCGGTGCGCGGACGGCGCTTGAGCTCTTCCTTTCCGCCGGCGGCGATTTCCGCCATCTTGATCATCTTCTTGGTCTGGAAGGGGCTGCCGGACACCAGGTGCATGGGCTTGCTGGTGTAGCAGAACGCCACTTCCGCATTGTGCATCGACGCGGATTCGGACGGCACGTCCTGCGGGCCGATGGCGCGGTTGTAGATGTGGATGTTGTCGAGCGAGTCCACCACGCGCAGGATGTCGACGGCGTCCTGCTTGACGGTGGAACGGCGTTCGCCGGTTTCAAGGTCATGGGTGAAGATGCCTTCGCCGAAGTTGGAGGCATACACCTGATCCTGCGCCATGTGGATGTCGTCGTCGGGCGTCCTGCCGCGATGGACGAACTCGGCGGGGACCGCTTCCAGCGCGCTTTCCACAAGCGTGCGCGGGAAATGGGTGCAGCCGTCCGCGTCTTCCCAGCAGCCGTGGTCGCGCAGGACTTCGCGTGCCGTTTCGCTGTCGAAGTACGCGCCCCGGTCGTGCAGGACTTCTAGGGATGCCTCATGGATCTTTTCGCAGTCCTTTTCGCGGAGGAAGTTCAGGCCGACGCCGACTCCCCCCATCAGACTGGAATGTGCCCATCTTTTCATACAAGCCTCTCTGGGTTTGCTGAAGCGTATCGTAAGGCGGAACGGGTCCGCCGTGCCTCTGCCGTTGTTCGCCCGGAAAGTTCCGGGGGGTGTCCCGAACGGGATGTTTCCGCATCCTCATTCATAAGGAACACTTTTTTTCCCGCATCGCATTGCGAGCGCTTTGGGAAAAGGAGGGTGAGAGCCGGGGAGAAAGGGCAACCCGCGCGGGTGTCCCGCTCGGCGTAAAGGTTTCCCCCCTTTTCAGCCTCATTCCCCTTCGGGAAAGAGCATCCGTTCCACGTAGGCGTCGGTGAAGCCCTCGTGGGCGGAAAGTTCGATGTACCGGGTGCGGCGGATGATGCCGAGGGCGCTTTCGGCCGCACCTTCCTCGGTCGCGTAGCGCAGCGCGCCGGAACCGGCGGCATTGCCGAGTACCGTGACCCGGTCGGAAAGTTCTTCGGGGATGAGCCCGATGCGGGCCGCGCTTTCCGGGCGCATGGCGGAACCGAAGCCGCCCGCAAGATAGAGGCGGGCCACATCCGCGGTTTCCATGCCCGCCTCCCGCAGCAGGATGTCGATGCCCGCGCGCACGGCGGCCTTGGCGAGCTGCACTTCCCGGATGTCCTTTTGGGTGAAGCGCACCGAATCCGTGAAGGCCAGTGCATCGTCTGTAATCCGTGCGCCGAGCGGGGAAGCGTCGGCTTCGAGGCGTCCGGTTTCGTCCACGAGCCCGGCGTCAAGCAGCAGGGCCAGCGCATCCAGTACCCCGGAGCCGCACAGCCCGCGCGCGGGCGCGCCGCCGATGGTGGTAAAGGACAGGCCGCGTTCCGGGTCGGGCGAAACGGTATCGATGGCCCCATCCTGCCCGGCCATGCCGCAGGAAAGGGTTGCGCCCTCGAAACATGGCCCGGCAGCCGCCGAACAGGCGTAGAACATGCCGTTCGCACAGAGCACGGTTTCAGCGTTGGTTCCGAGATCCACGAGCAGGAAGGGCGGCTGGCTGCGGTGGGCGTCGGCGGCGAGGAGCGAAGCCACGATGTCCGCGCCGATATAGGCGGAAATGCCGGGCAGCAGGAACGCGGGGGCTTGCGAGGCGATGCCCAGATCGGCGGCGGGCAGGCGCATGGGTTCGAGCGTGGCGGGGATGAACGGGGCCTTGCCGATGTGTTCGCCGGGCAGCCCGCAGAGCAGGTGCATCATGGTCGTGTTGCCGGTCAGGGACAGGAAATCCACGTCGCCGATCCCGGCCTGTTCCAGCAGCCCGGCGAGCATTGCGGAAATCTGCTTGGCGATGGCCTGTTGCAGCGGGTTCGGGCCGTTGCGGTGTTCTTCCCATTCCGTTTCGTGGCGGATGCGGCTGATGACGTCCGCGCCGTAGGGCGACTGGGCGTTGTGTTCGCCGCGTGCCGCAACCACGTGCCTGCGTGCCGTGTCCACGAGCAGGGCGGCGACGGTGGTGGTGCCGATGTCCACGATAAGGGCGTATGCCTCATCCGAGGTCGCATAGCCGACGAGGGTTTCCCCATGCATGAGGCCGAAGCCGCACACGTTGCCGTGCCCGTCGCCGCACCCGCCGTTGGAGCGGGCCTTACGTATGAAGGCGGGCAGGGCGGCGAGCTGGCCGAGGCCGAGGGCGTGGCCCTCTGCGCCGCAGGCGTCGATGAGGCGTTGCAGGTCGCTGCGCTGGTCGTCGAGGGAGGGCTCGGGCATGGCGAAGGGGCGGCGCTCCACGATAGGCCGGAACGGGTAGTCCGATTGCGCGAACCGGGTGAGCACGCGCAGGGCTCCGGCTTGTGGGATGGCGATGTCGAGCCCCTCAACGGCGCGGGTGTGGCAGGCGAGGCGCAGCCCGGAAGCGATGGCGTCGTCGCCGAGCAGGGCGCGTTCCTCGGCGCAGGGTTCGGTGGCGGCGAGGATGAGGCACTTGCCGCACTTGCCGACGCCGCAGGGCAGGGTGAGCAGGCCCGTTTCGCGGAGCAGGGGGGCGAGGGGCGTTCCCGCCTCGGCGCGAAGGTTGGCGATCCCTCCAGCGTGGCGCACGGTGATTGAAACGCTCATGATGTCACCCTCATGGCAGTAATGGCCCCTTCACCGTCGAGATCCGGCGTGAAGCCGGGAGCGATGCGCATGAAGCGCCCGTCCTTGCCCCCGTCGAGCAGGGCCTGGATGAAATTGGGGTCGCCGGGAAGTTCCCGGTAGCCAAGCCCGGCGTCGTCGGCCACGGCTTTGGCGGTCTGGACGAGTTCCTGCTGGTCTTCCCAGCCTTCCCAGAGGATCAGGCAGGCGTTGGTATAGTTCCTGAGCCACGATCCTTCGAGTTCGATGAGGTAGGCCGCGGAGTCGGCGCCGAACCGCTCTTCGTATTCCTTGAAGCGCTTTTCGCGGTTTTGGATGAACGAGGTTTGCGAATAGCGGAGCCAGCCGGGGGAGAGCCAGTAGGTGCCGCCGCCGAGGGATGATTCGTTGGCTTGTTCCTGCGTCGCCCCGAGCAGGACCGGGATGCAGTCGTGGACACGGGGGAGGATCAGGGCCGCGGTGCGCCCGGTCACGCCGGTGAGCCCGCGCCCGCACAGGCCGTAGACGAGGAAAATGACCGTTTCGCCCTTGGCTTCCAGCGCGTCGACGGCTTGCTGCACGCGTCGGCGGAGTTCGTCCGGCGTATCGTGGAGGCCCTGTTCAAGATACGTCACCTCGGGCGCGTTGCGCATGGCTCGCGTCAGGCGTTCCAGCTCGGGGCGGAAGACTTCGCAGGCGATGAGGTGCATATCCGTTTCCTTTCCGCCGGGTGGCGGGGTTGCCGGGGCCGTTTGGGTGGGAGGATCCGCCTTGCGGCGGGAAGCATGGGAGAGGCGGGCCGCCTCTTTGCCGTGTTTCCCGGCGGCGGGGTTTCCGTTTCGCCTCCGCTCCACTCCTTTCATACGGAGGGGCTTCTTGCGGGCCGCCCCCCCCCATCAGTCAAAAGTCTTGGGAGATGGAGGGGAGGGGGCAACCCTTCTTCAGAAGGGGGCCTTCTCCCTTCCCCCGATTTCTCTTTCTACGCCCTCGCGGCGGCGCAGATTTCGAGGGCCTTTTCCGCCGCCGAGGAGGCGTCGGGGGTGTAATAATCGGCTCCGATGGACTCGCGGAAGGCGTCATTGACGGGTGCGCCGCCGATCATGATTTTGACCTTTCCGGCAAGGGGGCTCTCGGCCACGCCCTTCACGACATCCTTGATGTGGACCATCGTGGTGGTGAGCAGGGCGGAACAGGCGATGATGTCGGCGTTGTGCTTGGCGGCGGCTTCAATGTATTTGGCCGGGGGCACGCTGTTGCCGAGGTCGATGACGTTGAGGCCCTTGGATTCC
>NZ_JH114233.1:6580-9084 GCF_000224655.1 Bilophila sp. 4_1_30 | reverse complement strand
GTCGGCCTTGGTCAGGACAACGACACAGGCCGAGGCAAGCTGGCGCGGGATGACTTCCAGCACGCGCGCCAGCTTGAGGCCTTGACGGGGTCGAACAGGCAGATGGTCGAGGTGTGCTCAAAAAGCCCGTCTAGGCCGGAGAGCCGGAGCATCTTGTCCACGGCGGAGGGATCGGACATGCCGGAGGCCTCCACGATGATCAGATCCTCGTCGCGGGCGGCGAGGTTGGCCAGCGCCTTGATGAACGGCTCCCGCAGGCACGAGCAGAATACCGATCCGCCTCCGATCTCCACCACCACGCCGCCTTCGACGCCGGAGCGGCGCAGGGTTTCCCCGTCCACGGGGATGTCGCCGAAGTCGTTCAGCAGCACGGCTACCTTTCGATTCGAGTGGTGCAGCAGCAGCGACCGCAGCAGGGTCGTCTTGCCGCTTCCGAGGAAGCCGGAGAGGATGATCAGTTTCTTGCGCATTCCGTCAATCCTGCCTTGTGGGAAAGAGCCGAGGCCCGTGCCTCCTTGCCCCTTTTGGGGAATACTCCGTATCCTATCCGTTTTTAGTCCGATAGGGACTCCCGCCGCGCCGCCTCCCCATCTTGAAAGCCTTGGGTAGGAAAGGGGCGGGGTGGGGAGGAAAATCCTTCTTCAGAAGGGGTTCCTCTTCCCTCCCTCTTCCGTTCTACTTCATCGCTTCCTCAATCTCCTCCCGCAGCTTTTCGACGGTGGGGATGAGAGAGATGTGCTTGATGACGCCGTTGACGAGGAGCGAGGGGAGGTTCGTCAGGCCGACCTTGCTCACGAAAGCGAGGTTCTCGGGGAACATGATGGACCGTTCGACGACTTCGACCTTGTCGCCATAAATCTTGGCGGCGTTGTTGGCGGTTGCGACCATGTAGCCGCAGGCGGCGCAGGTCTTGGAGTCGATGGTCACGACCTCGACGAGGACATGGTCGAGGTTGACGTAGTCCGGCATTTCGATTTCCGGCAGATTGTCCTTGGCGACGTAGTTTTCAAGCGCCTTGCGGACGGCTTCGGGGTTGTGCACGGCCTGCCCCACGCCGATGAGATTCGCGGCGGGGGCGTCAAAAGGAACGTCGCAGCCGGGAGCGAGGATGAAGCGGTGCGTGCCCATCTTGTCCATCAGTTCGATGGCGGCCTTTTGATTGTCCTGCTGCGTGCCGAGCAGCATGGTGATGGTGAGCTGGAGGTTGCCGGAAATGGTGATGCCGTGGGCGTCCGTGAGCTTTTTGGCTTCCACGATGTCGACGTTTTCGTCGATGGCGATGCAGTCGGGCTTGGTGAGGCACATGGGTTCGATGTTCTTGGTGGCGTCGCCGCAGACGAAGAAGGAGGAGGGCATACCCTTTTCGCGCATGGAGGCGAAGAACTTCGTGTAGGGTCCGCTCAGGAAGGTTTCGAACATGTCCGGGGAGATTTGAGAGACAAGCGGGTCCACGGCGGCAATGATGTCGCACCCGGCCTCGATGTAGTATTCCGCAACCTCACGGACGACTTCCTCACAGTAGGCGACGAGGGCCTTCACGCCGTCCTCATCGTCGTACATATCCATAAAGATGTTGGTCCCGCGCAGGTGCGAGGCGAGGGTGAACGGGCCGCAGACGAGGCCGTACATGGCGATGTCGGGCTTGGCGGCCTTGAAGCGGCGCATGACGTCGAGGATGAGCGGGATGCGCCCGTCGGTCTTTTGGATGCGCCGCGTGGGGATGACGAGTTCGCCTTCGAGCGGGTGGGAGCAGACGGTGGGCGGGGTGTTGTCGTACCATGCGAGATCGCAGCCGAGGATTTCAGCTTCGACTTGCAGGTCGAACATGGGAGTCATGCCGTCCGGGG
This sequence comes from Bilophila sp. 4_1_30, assembly GCF_000224655.1. Lineage (NCBI taxonomy): Bacteria > Pseudomonadati > Thermodesulfobacteriota > Desulfovibrionia > Desulfovibrionales > Desulfovibrionaceae > Bilophila > Bilophila sp. 4_1_30. The sequence goes on along the minus strand of NZ_JH114233.1, from coordinate 7,237 downwards.
AGTATTGGGACTCCGCCTCGATGCAGCATTCGTATAGCTTGTCCGCGTCGCGGAACATTTCCTGCGCGGTATACCCCTTGAGGTTGGCGATTTGGGAACCGGTGTAGGGAACCCAGGGGGTCCGCTCGACGGGGTTCCCCTTCAATGCCTCGTTGATCAACGCCTTGCCGTGCATGATGCGCTCCTTGGGTGTGTGATGTATCAATTAGTTTGATCGCATTTTTTCGAATAAAAACGGATAGAATAATATATCTATAGCGAGGCCGTATATTCATTGCCGCAAAGAGAAGAGCGTCCGTATTGGAAGACTATTTGTGTATTATATACTGATATAACGTATAAAAATAGCGTCTATATTTAGAGATGACCATCCGGCTAGGTTTTTCTTGCATGTATATGTGATATATCTGTTGGAGTGAATTTATATCGGAGCAAGCTTCCTGTCCAGACCTTTTTTCGCTTTTTTCAAAAAAAGTTGTTCAAAAAAGCTCGATTTTCTATTTTTTATTATAAAAATAAGTAGTTAATAGATATATCTTTTACAAACCCATTTCCGCATGATCACACGGTATCGTAAAAACAAATATTTAATACCCTCTAATGGATTAAAAAAGCTGAGCTTCTCTCTCTCTCTCTCTCTCTCTCTCTCTCTCTCTC
>NZ_JH114233.1:0-6302 GCF_000224655.1 Bilophila sp. 4_1_30 | reverse complement strand
GTACGTACTCTCTCTCTCTCTCTCTCTCTCTCTCTCTCTCTCTCTCTCTCTCTCTCTCTCTCGGCGCGTTATCCCTTGACGTCAGGCTGGAACTCTGGGATGGAGGGAGGCATATTTCCCCATTTGCGCCCGGTTGTGTCCCGCCGAAAATGTTTGGTTGAGGTTGCCGGGCAAGGTGTTTTTTTTATGGAAGATTTTTCCAAGTCCCTGTTGCTCCGCGATTACGATGCCGTCTTCGTTTTCAATCGTGAGAATGGGCAGTACCATACGCTCGTGCTGAGTAAGAAATTGTTCAATGTGGTCCCCTCCAAAGGGACGTACGAAGAGGGCATGGAGATTCTTGCAAAGTACGTATTGCCAGAGGAGCGCGAGTTCTTCCGGCGCCATACGGAGCGTGATCGCATTTTGAAGCTGGTCGATTCGGTGGAGAAAGCCGTTGTCCAGTACCGCATCCGGCGCGACGACGGGATTTGTCTGTGCCGGAACCTCAAATTTCTGCCGGGTGACGAAAAATATATTCTTGCGGCGTTGCGGGATGAAACCGATGAGGTGATGGAACAAATCCGCGACGCCAACATCCTTGCGCTCAAGAACAGCTGCATCAATTTCATTGTGTCCAACCTGTGCGAGAATTTCATGACTGTGGATGTTCGGACAGGCATGAGCACAACCGTCATCGGCGCGGGCAACGGGGAGATGCTGCCGCAGCAGACCTTTAAGGAACAGATTCTCTGGTTTGCGGAAAATGTGGTCGTCCCGGAGGAGCGGGAAAACTACATACAGTATTTTGCCCTTGATAACCTGGTGGCGCGTATCAAGGAGAACGGTGGCGGGACCGTCTCCATGTTCTGCAATGTCATCTATGAGGACGGCCGGCACGAGCTGCTCATCAGGAGCACCCTGGTCAAGGATACTCTTGATCTACGGGGCGAATACGTGCTGCTCTTCGCACAGGACATGACCTCCATCCGCAAGATCGAGGAAGCGAACCGCCAGCTCATGCTCACCAGCCGCCACGACAAGCTTACCGGGTTGCTCAACCGGGCTGCGGCGGAAAAGCTCATTTCCGAGCATTTGGACTTGGTGGGGGCTTCCTCCAGCTATTGTTTTCTGTTGCTCGACATCGATTATTTCAAAAGCGTAAACGATCGCTTCGGGCACCTCGCGGGGGACTCGGTCCTGCAATACATGGGCAGTTCCATGCGGAAATCCTTCCGGTCCGGCGATGTGCTCTGCCGTTGGGGTGGGGACGAGTTTGTGATTTTTCTTCGAGGCGTCAGATCACGCGAAATCGTGCGTGAAAGGTTGGATGCCCTGCGCGCCCGGTTGCTTGATTGCCGTGCGGGAGAAGAGCCTTTGTCCGTGACCCTGAGCATTGGCGGCGCCTTCGGAAACGGCCCATCCTCGCTTGCGGATCTCTACAGCAAGGCGGACAAGGCCCTCTATCAGGTCAAGCAGCAAGGCCGGAACGGAACCGTGCTGGAATAATTGAGTAGAAGCCATTCGAAAGTGCGCTGAAAATTTCATTTTTCGGCGAACGAATCCTCATCAATCATCCAATGGACGATTTATGAATGGCCTCTGGAAAGCTTCCTTATGCAAAGAAGGAAAGGCCGGAGAAGCAGTTCTCCGGCCTTTTTGTTTGCTGTTCTGTTTTGGAAATGGCGGCGTTGTCTGAGCGGGATGTGGAAACTCTTCATCAATGTTTCTCTGCCGTTTCAAAGCGTACCCGCGCTATTTTGTTCAGCGGCTGAGCTGTGGCAGGGAAGGTTGTAGTCGGTATGGCTCTGTATGGGGCACTTATTTTTCTATATGCAGTATACTGCGTATCAAAGCAGAAGGCAACGCATGAAGCCGTTCGCGTACGGCTTCGCCGCCTTCGATGCGGAAACGTGTCCGTAACCGGGTGATGCCAAGATTTTCCAGTTGTTGCTGGACAGTAGGAAAATCGTTTGGCGTAAATTCCATGATTCCGGCGGCTGCCTGATCCGCGAAGCGCGCAAATCCAAGCGGGCTGTCATAGACCTTCTCCGCCGTGAAGCCGTCAAACAGGATCGCCAATGTCAGGTTGCCGCATTGTTCCGGCGACCAGTCGAATAGGGCGGTTCCTTGGTAATTGTAGGCATCCGCCCGGAGAGGTTCGCCGCCGCAATCCATGCGCAAGGACAGGCCGCGGGGATAGGCCCGTGCTTTTGGGTTGACCGTGACTGGTGAAAACCCCACCCGCACAGGATAGGATGCCGGATAGACCGCGATGTGTTGCGGCGTTTCGGAAAGCAGACTGAGGAAAGCCGGGGAAAGGGGAAAGCGCATCCCGAGGGCTGAGGCCGGCGCATATCCCGAGGCTGCGGGGCGCAGGAAAGGTTGCGCCGCGTCCGCCACGAATGTCCACAGGAGACCGCCCTCGCCGATGAGGGCCTGTTGGAGCGCTTCGTCCTGTAACCCTTCCACAGGGCCGACCACTTCGGTTGACCAGCGCTGCTGAAGATTGCGGGCGGCTTCGGCTGTGGCGGTTCCGGCGGCGAACAGCAACGGTGCGCGTATGAGCGAGAGGGGCAGCGGATCGTTTCGCAGGTCCGGGTTTCGTGCTTCGAGGGCGGCGGCCAGCCCTTGCCATGTGTCGTCGGCGGCCCGGAGGGCGCCGTTCAGTTCCCCGCCGTATAAGGAGCGCGCCAGCCGTACGAGGCCGTCGGAGGTTCCCGTTTCGGCGGACAGTGCGGCAAGGGCGCTGCGGTAGTCCGTCCACGCGGTGCGGGCCCGGAACAGTGTTTCCAGATTGCCGAGTGTTTGGCGGGCGCCTTCGGAAGGCTCCCCGAGGAGTTCCGCCGTTTCGGACAGCGGGGTTCCGCTTCCGGGCAGCCGCGTAAGCAGCCGGACAAAGCGCATATCCCGCAATGAGGTTACCCATACGGGCAACGGGCCCTCGGCGGAACGCAGTTCGCGTTCGGCTGCGGCAAGGAAGGTGGAGCAGGGATCGTTCGGACCAAGCAGATCGCGCGGCGTCAGTGGGACATGGCGCGTCGGCAGCAGCGTCCGGGGCTCTATGCCCGGTGCTTGTACGGCGTCCAGCAGGCATTGCCCCGCCGCATACCATGCCGCGAATGTCGAGGCGCGGTAACGCAGACGCAGCGCCTCCACGCGCTCCGTGATCGAGTCCGAGGCCGCGGTGCGCTGCGGCGTATCCTGCTCTGGCAAGATGCTTGATTGGGAGGCGAATGCGGACACGTTGTCGAGGAACCGGGCCGCCGCCTTCCGGCCCGCGGCTGTCGCGGCGCCATCGACACTGGCAAGGACGGTTCCGTCCGGGGCACGGAACCGGAGCGTCTCCACGCCGGGCCGGGCCGCCGCCCAGATCATGAGATCGTTGATCCAGCGGTCGGTATCACCGGATTCCGGCAGGGATGCGGTGAGGCGTTCGCTGAGTGCGGCGCGGAGCCGTTCGAGCCGTTCTTTGGGGGCGCCGTAGATCCGGACGGTCCCGGAACAGCCGCGTTCCAGTTTGTGGAACTCGGCGATCAGGCCGTCGAGTTCCGCTATGGAAGCGGCTCGGGGAAGGTGTTCCTCAAACCGGATCATGTCCGGCAGAAGGGTTTGGGAACGTTCCCCGCCACGGTACAGCGCAACCCCGGCGGTGACGGCAAAGAGGATTGCGGCGGTCCAGCAGACGGCCCGCTGCCGTACCCGCCGTCCGGTGGCTGGAAGGGCTCGGGAGGCTGGCAATGTTTCGAGGAAGAGATCCCGTACGAACAGGGGATGTGCCGCAATCCCGGATGAGGACGTGAACCGGGAGCCGGCTGGAACGGTCGCGGAGGGCTGGCTGGCCAGAGAAGCGGCAAGAGGTACGCCGCCGGGAACCGAAAAGGGTACGGATGCCGAGGAACGGAGAGCGGGAGGGGAGACATCCTTTATAACCGGAGAAAGGCGCGTAGCCTGTTGAAAGGCAGAGGACGCGGGAGGCAATGCGGCCCAGAAAATGCCGCCGAGCCCGTCCCCGAGGGCCGCCGCGAACGAGGCTAACGGAGAGGCAAGGTGGCGGAGGGCTCCTTCGAGAAGGAATGCGGGACCGCCCGGTGCGGGGATTCCGGATTCGGAACATCGGACAAGGCTGTCCAACGCGGCGGTGAGGCCGTTCATGCCTTCCCGTACGCCGTCAGCGGCCCATCGGGGCATGGGCGTCCACGGTCTGCGGACGGGCATGAACCATCCGAGTGGCGCGTGCAGCGCATTGCGCCCGATGCTGATTTCCGCCGTAAAATGCCGTGCGAGGCGCGACAGGCCGGGCGCTTGTTCAAGCCCGGTGACGAGAAGGCACACGGGCGCGTTGCCAAGCCGATTCTGGACGGTCAGCAACCGCTGGCGCATGAAGGCGGCGGTATCGTCCCCGTGCCCGGAGAGGCTCTCCGCGCCGATGCACAGGACGACTCCCGCAGGCGGGGACAGCCAACGGCGCACGGCCTTGTCGTCGAGAAGTTGATCCCACATTGGAAGGGGAGGAGCCTTGTCGGGCGTGTTGCCTTCACCACCGTCACCGCCATGTTCGCCGGACAGGGGCGGTGCGGCAAAATCAACGGCGATCCAATGGGCGTGCGCCGTGCTCCATAATCCGACAGATCCCGTGTTTCCCGCCGCGCCATCGGAAAGAAGCGGGCGGCCCGCGCTTTCCAAAATGTCGGACAGGTGCGGAAACAATCCCCCGCCGTCGAGCAGGAGCCAGCGGGGAAGGCGATCCGAAGGCAGCTCCACGGGCAGGGGAGCGGGAGCGGCGGGTTCATGCGTACCGCCGCGCATTGTGCGGAACAGGAAAAGGATCAGCGCCACGCCCGCCCCGGTCCCGGCAATGGCCGCCAGCCACCAGACGGACGGGAGGGGCCAGCCCCACAGGAACGCCAAGCCGTACGCGCCCGCCGTCAGCAACAGACAAAGCAAGGCCACAAGCAGCCAGCCGAGGACTTTCCACGGACTCATGAAGACCTCCCCGGCGTTGTGCTACGGTTGTTCGTACCGGGGTGTCCGGGGTCATGCGACGCGGGGGCCGGCGTCCGCTCTGCCAGACGATCCCGCAATTCTCCGTATACGTCGGGAATCGGTTGCTTCTCTGTTCCGATAGTCTTCCGTCCTTCTTGTATGATGCTGCTGGGTCGCGGCGAAAGGGATACGGCGGATCGCGCGTCGGTCGTTCGCGGACCATCGCTTGCGGGATGTACCGCACTCACGGCGGGAACTTGTGGGCTCTCGGTATACTCCCGGTTCAGCCGATGTTGCCATATGCCCCAAAAGATCAGCAGCAATACGGCGAAAAGCCCCGTCAGCAGAGGCCCGGCATACCGGATCAGGCGGTTTTCCCTTGGGAGATGTGGAGCGGGTGGGAAAGGATGCGGAACCGCCGTACAGCCGAACCGCTCGGCAAGGGCCCGATGCTCGTGGCCGAGCCCATTGGGATCGTTATAAAAATGTCCTCGAAATCCGAATCCGAGACAACGCAGGGCGACCCCGGCCAGCTCGGCATCCTCGGCCCTGTGCGGAGACAGGCGGCGGATTTCGTCGAAAAACCAGTCCCCGCCGCGCCGTCCCGTCTTCCAGCGGCGTTGCAGTGGATTGCCCAGCCAGGCGGTGCGGCCTTCCCATGCGATGCCAAGGGCGGTTTCGTCCATCCACGCTTCGACCATGCGCCGGGCCGTTTCCACTGTCGCCGCTTCACGCCCGCGCAGCGCAAGACGTTCGGCCCCTTCGAGCAGCCGTTCCGCCTCCCGGCGCACGTCCGTCCTTCCGGTTGGCGGGCTATCCGGAAAACGGAGCATCAGGCGGAAACACGGGCCGAAGCAGTCGCGCAGCATGGTTTAATTCCTCAAGTAAAGCAGGCGAAGATGACCGGGGAGAGCGGGGCCGCGCAAGGGGAAGAAGGCAACGCCGAGCGCTCCGGAACGCAGCGCCGCCTGCCAGCGCTCCGAACGGGCGTCGGGTTCCAGATAGTGGATGCCATCCCGTTGCGGCAGGCCCGGCGGAGCGGGGATTTCGCACAGCGGGACTCCGGCGATGGCTTGGGCCAGCGTGGCGGGGAGGGTGTCCGGAGCATCGGCCACAAGGCGCCCCTCATTGAGCAAGGAGGAAACGGTTTCTTCGGTTTGCAGTACGAGTAGGGCCTGTGTCCGGCCCAAACCTTCGGGGAGTTCGGCGCGCAGGAATTCGCCGTCCGCACGGAAGCGGACCACCGCCGCCGTTTCCGGGAACAGGCCGAGCAGGATCTCCCGCAACAGACTGTCGAGGCTGCGGAAACTTTCAGCCGGGTCGTCATGGCGGTAGGG
>NZ_JH114232.1:1237132-1254499 GCF_000224655.1 Bilophila sp. 4_1_30 | reverse complement strand
CGAGAACGGGTTATGCACCTCCACGCCGCCTCTGTCAACGTCTTTTTATTTTTTTTCTGATTTTTTTGCCCCACGAACACCGTTTCTACCGTGTTTTCGCTCCGGTTAGAGTACCAAAAAATTGTTACCTTGGAATTCCCCCTCAAGAGCATTCGGCTTTATCTCCAAAAGGCCGCTTCATCGGCATTCGGACAACGAAAAAGCCCCCCGCAAATCCGGCGGAGGGCTTTCCAAGTATTCTGGTATCCGGCAAATTACTGGATGCGGACTTCCACGGTCGTGTTGTTGATTTTGACGACCTTGGCCGATACCGGGGCGCGGGTCAATTCAAATACAAGGCGGGTGCTCTCTTCATGGTGTCCCAGACGGATGCCCGAAATCCAGAGATCCTTGGGCACACGCGGAAGCTGGATGCCCCAGTTGCCCTGAAGATCCACGACATAGCGGTTGGGGTCCTTGAGGAGCAGCGTCTTGGTCTTGATCGGGGCCGCGCCGGTCATACGGAAGACTACACTCTTGCCCAGCTCAAGCCGGGTCGCGGTGATCGCGGTCTGCCCCGCCGCCAGCTTCGCGGGGGCCTTGGTGGTCAGCACCACCACGCCTTCCTTCGCCTGTTCCTTTTCCTGCTTCGGTTCGGAAACCTTCGGCTGCGGCTTTTCGGCGGGCTTTTCCGCCACGGCCTTCTCAGCCTTCTTTTCCTGCTGAGGAGCCTTTTCCTCGGCTACGGGCTGCTTCGGCTTTTCCGTAAACGTATCGGCAGGCGCAATTTCACCCATCGGGGCCGGTGCGGGCTTTTCCGCCGAGACAGCGGGATCGGCTGCGGGAGCCGCCGTTTCGGGCGTATCCTTACCCGCCGGAGCCGTTTCCTCATCGGGCGGGATCGCGGACATATCAAGCGGGGCCGCACTGCCGCGCAGCGTCCCGTTGTCGAGAGGAACCAGAACTCCGCCCTTATTCCCTTCCGAATCGCCCAGGGAAGGCAGCTTGGGAAGAGCGGGCATATCCTTCGAAAGGGAGCCCGTCACCATCTGGCCTTCGCTCGGGGGTTCATCCTGAACACGGAATTCCAACGCCGCGAGCACGGCGAGAGAAAGCATAAAAACCCCAATGATAAGCAGGGTTCTTGTACGATTCATGCGTCCAACGCTCCTTATTAAAAACCAAGGCTCCCGCTTCTGGAAAACGGATCCGAGCGTATCGTCCCTTCCCCGCGTCAACCTTGGAAAAATCACCGAAAGCCTGCGCCTCCGGCCACTATGGAATGGAAACAGGGATACGCTTTTCCACACAAAATGCAATGTCCCCAAAGGGGAGCCGGAGTATGCCCGCGTAAAGAAGCATACTCCGGCCGGGCGTCATTCATCCATGAGAACTTACTTGGCGGACTTTTCCGGCAGCAGTGAGGCAAGGATGCCTATGGCCAGCAGCCCGATGACCACACCAAGGCTGATCAGCGGGGAAATGTGCACGATGCCCACCACGTCCAGGAGCATCTTCACGCCGATGTACGCGAGGATGATCACTACGGACTTTTCCAGGTGGCGCAGGTAACGCTTTCCGGCGGCGAGCAGAAAATACATGGACCGCAGGCCGAGGATGGCGAACACGTTGCTGGTATAGACGAGGAAGGGGTCGTGCGTGACGGCGATGATGGCCGGGACCGAGTCGAACGCGAACATCACGTCGGACACTTCCACCACAAACAGGCACAGGAACAGCGGCGTGGCCTTCCAGATCAGCTTGCCGGTAGTATCGGGGGCCTTCACGAAGAAATCGTGGCCGCTGAGCTGGTTGTGCACGGGGATGAAGCGCTTGGTGTACCGGACGGCCCAGTGCTCGGAGTAGTCGACGATTTCTTCCTTCTCGCCGCTGTGCATGGACTGCCACATCTTCCACGCGGTCCAGAGCACGAAGATGCCGAAACTCGCCAGCGCGTAGGGGCCGAACATCGCCACCAGGGAACTGCCCGCCGCCACGAAGATCAGGCGCAGGACCAGCGCGCCGAGGACGCCATAGTACAGAACCCGGTGCTGGAACGCGTCCTTCACCGCGAAAGAACTGAAAATGGCCATGATGACGAACAGGTTGTCCACTGAAAGCGACTTTTCCAGCAGGTACCCGGTCAGGAAGAGCTGAACCTGTTCAGAGCCGAAACTGTATCCGATGTACCCTGCGAACACGAGTGCGAGGCCCACCCAGATACAGCTCCAGATGGCGGCGTTACGGGCGGAAACGGGCTTATCGGCCTGATGCGCGTGCAGGTCGCACCACAGACAGACGATGATGAGGACACAGAAAAGGACGACTTCCGTCACGGAATGCTCAACGACCATCGGAACCTCCGCAGGCGCGTCCCTTCAGGACGGGAAGAAGAGCGAACATCATGTTTTACTCCTTGTTGCGTTTGGTCGCCGGAGAAAACAAAAAAGACCCTCCGGCAACATGTGCCGTGAAGGTCTCACTCATCAAGTCAAAGCTTGATGGTAACGCCAGGCCGAAGCCATGCTGTTGACGTTACCCGGGTCTCAAGAACCCAGTTACTCCCCTTTACGTGGAAAGAAACATACAGCAGCCAAGCACCGTTGTCAACGGTTTCACACCCGCCCCGAAACCTTCTCACGGCCTTCCGCCATGAGCCCCCCCCTGAACGGGAAGCCCGTATGCCCAAAATCCGAAAGGGAAGCGTGGAAAACACGGCGAAAGGGAAGCCGTTTCAAAAAGGCTCCCCTTCCGCTTCCGCCTTTAATCCGCGACCACAAAGTTGCCGGGATACTGCCTGTTCAGCTCGCCCGAGAGATCCTCAGCGCGGTTCAGCGAGTTGAACGGCCCGGCCTGCACGCGCCAGAGCCCCAGAGAAGGCGCGTAGAACGCCCGCCCGCCGAGATTCCGGTTTTGCAGCCGCCGCACAAGCTCCTGAGCCGAGGCTTGGCTGCTCAGCGCGGCGATCTGGATGTAGAAGCTCCCGTTCATATCGCCGGGGGACGCGCCGCCAAAGGTTTCGATCGCCTCGACACGGACACGCGCCGTACCCGTGCCGATCATGCCCAGTTCCTTCGCGCTCGCATACGAAAGATCGATGATCCGATCCCCGACGAACGGTCCCCGATCGTTGACGCGCACGACGATGGACTTTCCGTTCCTCAGATGCGTGACCCGCACCTTGGTCCCGAGCGGCAACAGTTTGTGCGCGGCGGTCATCGCATACATATTATAGCGTTCGCCGTTGGCCGTGGTTTTTCCGTGAAAATCCCTGCCGTACCACGAGGCGACCCCGTCTTCCCTATACCCGTCCGCCGACAGATAGGGCCTGTAGGTTTTTCCCCGCACCGTGTACGTCTTCGTCCCCCGCGTGCCGGACCCTCCTCCGCCGTAATCCATCAGTCCGCAGCCCGCCAAGGAAAAAGACAAAACGGCAAGGGCGGTAATACGGCAAAAAGAGGCGAAAGTGAAGGATATTGTACGCATAGCACCTCTTGGTTCTTGGGTTTCGTGTCCCTACTCTGCCATAGTTCCGCCCATTCGCCAAGTTCCGTCCTCCCCCCTTCTGCACTTTTGATCCTCCACACATACATGGAAAGCATACTGCCCTCGGAAGGTGAGGAGGCCACAGGAAGGGCTCCTCCATTGGACGGTTAATCCATTCAGAAAAGTTCCTATTTACGATAATACGGGTTTTCTTTTTCCGAAAAAAAATTCCTCCCTTTGCGGTTTCCAACAGGCCATTCTTATCCGCCATGATCATTGAAAAATCATGTAGGGAAAAATATGTACAGTTTTTTAAACCTGATAGCGAAAAAACAACAAAACCATCCGCTATCCCACCGTAACCGCTCCTTTTTGTAGCTGATTGGCTGAGGCGTCCTCAAAAAAATCCAACGACTCGACAGCTTTTGCCCGGGATGCTAACGTGCTTCCTTCTTTCCGCAATGACATCACGACCGGGGCGAACTCCCCTCCGCTATGCATACGGCCCCTGTAAACAAGGAATCCTTCATGACGCTCAAACCTTCGTATTTGTCTTTCAGCGCAGCAAAAAGGCTTGCTCTTTTCTCCCCCCTCCTTTGCCTCCTTCTCCTCACCGCCTGCGCTCCACAACAATCCGGCTTGCAGCACCACCAGTATTCCATCGTCCGCTATCAGGATTCCTTGACGGCCCTGCATGACTATCGCCCCCCGACACGCGAAGCGCTTTCCTACACGGCCCGCCGCGAACTCCAGACAGCCGGCGCCGCCGTCAGCCAGAACGGTTCCAACGTCCGCTTCACTCCCATCCCCGATGAAGAATTCGACGACGGCGACATTGAAGTCACGCCGGAACTGCTCAAGGAACCGTCGCTCTACCCGGCTCTTTCGCTCATCCAGCCCATCAAGGAAACTATCCGGGTCACGTCGTCCTTCGGCCCCCGCAAGCATCCCGTCAAACGCAGGCGGCTCATGCACGCGGGCGTGGATATCGCCGGAAACCGCGGGGAAAAAGTCGTTGCTTCCGCGCCCGGCAAAGTCGTGTACAGCGGCCGCAAAGGCTCCTATGGCCTGACCATCGACATCGATGCCGGAAAAGGCGTCACCCTGCGTTATGCCCATCTGGACAAACTCGGAGTCCGGAAAGGCCAGAAGGTCAAGCAAGGCCAGTATATCGGCAATCTCGGCAGGACCGGGCGGGTTACGGGCCCTCACCTGCACTTTGAAGTGCGGCTCCGCGATAAGCCGATCAATCCGATGCAGTTCCTCACGCACGAACACCAGTGGGCATCAAACACAGGAACCAAACAGCGCAAACGCAGCGGCAACCTTTGATCCACCCTTCCGGGGGGCGGCTCCGATGAAGGGGCCGCCCCTTTTTCTGTATCAGAGCATGGTTGAAACCTTGCGCGCTTCATCATAAAAAAGCGGTACGCACGGTGTTCGGAAGCGCGCCTTACGGTGTACGGCGTTTTCCCCATCCCTCTCCGGCGGGGAAGAACAACAGGCAAGGCCCCATCCCCTCCGCAGACCAGACCATTCCCCCGAATTCCCTCCAAACAGTTCAAGGATGCCCCATGAGCGCATACAGCCTTCCTGTACTCATGTACCATTACGTCAGCCGATTTCCGGGGGCTATCGCCGTCAGCCCGGAACATTTTGAAGACCAGTGCCGAGGCATGGCCGAACACGGCTGGCGCGGGATCGGCCTTGATGAAGCGGAGGCCTTTCTGCTGAAGGGCGCGCCGCTGCCGCCGCGTTCCCTGCTGATCACCTTTGACGACGGGTACCTGGACAATTACGTCTACGCATGGCCCATCCTGCGGAAATACGGGCACAAAGGCGTCGTCTTTGCCGTCACCGAACGGATGGAGGCTGAAAAAAAATGCCGCCCGACCCTTGCCGACGTCTGGGAGGGGTTGCCTCCGTCCAGCCTCCCTCCCGTGGATGCGCCCATGCACGACACCCCCTTCGGCTATCAGGTACGCCGCGATATGTTCTTTTCCTGGGAAGAAGCCCGACACATGGAATCCAGCGGCGTCATGTCCGTGGCCGCGCACTCCGCCCGCCACCTCGCCGTTTTCGCCGGTCCGGAATGGGGCCCGGTGAACCGCCACGACAGGCACCAGAAGCCCGCCTCCGCACTGGAAGCCGCCGGGCAACGCTTCCACGTCCCCGGAACGCGGGCGAACACGTTCAACGCGGTCGACTTCCCCGAAGTCTGGGGCCTGCCCCGCTTCAAAGAACGCCCCTTCCTGTACAGCCGGGCATTCATCCCTTCCCCTGATCTGGTCGCCGCCGTGCAGCGCCTCGTGCCGCAAGAACCGGCGGAGGCCCGTACTTTCTTTCAATCGGCGGGAAATGTAGCCGCGCTGGAAACGCTTGTAGCGGGATTTTCCCCGGATCGATTGGGTACGCTGGAGAGCGAAGCGGCCCGCCGCAGCCGTGTGCACGAAGAACTGGGCGCCTGCGCGGAAACGCTCCGCCGGGAACTGGGGCATCCTGTGCGCTCGCTGTGCTGGCCGTGGGGAAGCGGGTCCGAGGTTGCGCGGGAAGAGGGGCGGAAAGCCGGATTTTCCGTATTCTTCACCACCCGCATGGGAGCCAACCCGCCTGCCGCGCCCGAGGCCGTGCACCGCTTCAAAGTACGCGACGCGGGGTGGAGCTGGCTCAGGCTCAGGCTGGAAATCTATTCGAGGCCGTGGCTGGCCCGCCTGTACGGGGCGTGCCGGATCTGATCTCTAACCTCTGGACAAAACGGCTTCCGGATGTCATGTCTGCCGCAAAATCATTCGGAACAGGATTTCCCATGTCATACTTCGTCCGTTTTCTCCTGCTGTGCTGTACCGTTGCGCTGGCGATCCCCACGTATGCCAACGCCCTGAACGAGCGCGACGCCGTGGTTTCCCGGCAAACCGGCAAGCTTCAGATTCGGGTTCATTACCCGATAACCGGCAATGCCCGCGTGGATGCCGATGTGGCCGACTGGGCGCATCAGGCGGTGGACACGTTCCAGAATACCTATGGCGAAGAACCGGATCTGGGCGTGCCCTACGAACTCGAAACGACCTACAGCACGACCCGTTCCACGCCGTCCGTCCTTTCGATAGTCTGGAAGACCGCCAGCTATACCGGCGGCGCGCACGGCAACCTGGAAATCACCACGACGACCTATGATATGAAGAGCGGCGCGCTCATCGATTTGTATGACGTATTCGAAAATCTGGATACGGCGCTCGACGTCATGAGCCGCTACTGCACCAAGGCCCTGACCAAATCCCTCGGCGACATGTACAACGACGACATGCTCCGCAGCGGCACCGCCCCCGAAGCCGAAAACTTTTCCAGCTTTGCGCTCACGCCCGAGGGCATACGCATCTTCTTCCAGCCGTATCAGGTGGCTCCGTGGGCCGCCGGGTCGCAGGTCGTGGACATCCCCCTCGACGCGCTGGCTGACGCCGGGCCGCGCCTTTCGCTCTGGGGCAAATAAAACCGTTCCGTCATTTCCTTACCCCACACCGTGCTGAAACAGGGACACCACCCCGCCATATTTTCCAAGTCAGGGCCGCTCCGTACAAGGGCGGCCTGACTTTTTCCTGCAGCCCAAAAGAGAAAGGCGGGAACATCGCTCCCGCCTTTCTCTAAAACGGCACAGACCGCCCGCTCGATAGTCTCGGGGACCTTTGAAAGCTGTACCGTTTCAAAGATACTCCATTCCCGTGAGCGGAACCCGTTGGTGCCGAAGCCCGGCAAAGGCTTACGCGTTGCCGTCCTTGGCCTGCTGCAAGTCGGCGAGGAACAGCTCGCACCACTGATCGAAATTCTTCGGGTCCTGATCCAGCGCTTCCACGTTGTCGTTGAGCCACTGGTGGAAACGCCCCACCATATTCTGGAATTCGCTGTGCTCCAGCACGGCGAGGCTCTGTTCCCCGAGCGAGGATCGCGCATAGCCGAGAACGGCGGAACAGGCCATGTCCGCATCCACGATGGTCCCGTTGAGCTGGGCGATCAACCCCTCGTATTCGGGGTAATCCTCCACAAGTTCGCTGACCGTCTCCGCGGGGATCTGGATGCAGAAATCCCCTTCCTCGTCTTCCTCAATCCAAGAAAAACGGAGCCATTGTTCAAAAATAACGGCATTGAGCAGAGTGGACATCGCCCCTTTCATTTCATCGGAAAGGGCTGAAGATGGCGTGTTCATGAAAACTCCTTAGAGGGAAATATCCTTTACTATGGTCACCCGGGGCTCCAAGGTCAAGGGTTTCACCGGAATCCGGCGGGCGTTTTCTTTTTCCGCGAAAAAGCATACCGTCGCTCGGCGCCATGCCTCCTTTTCCATCCGGCATGTCCGCCCAGGCACCCATAACGGTGCCGGACCTTCCCGTAATCCGTCAAACAGATAAGGAACACGCGTGCAGAACTACGCATTCATCATAGCCCAAGAACTGAATATACGCCCACAGCAAACCGAAGCCGTCATCCGCCTGCTCGACGAGGACGCCACGGTCCCCTTCATCGCCCGCTACCGCAAGGAAGCTACGGGGAGCCTCGACGAAGTGGCGGTCACCGCCATCCGTGATCGCCTCGCCGCCCTGAAGGAATTGGACAAACGGCGCGAAGCCATCCTCGCCTCGCTGGAGGAACGCGGCCTCCTCACGCCCGAACTGCGTGCCAAGGTCGAAGCCGCCGATGCTCTGACCGTCCTTGAAGACATTTATCTGCCCTACCGCCCCAAGCGCCGCACCCGCGCCTCAATGGCGAAGGAGCGCGGCCTCGAACCGCTGGCCGATCAGCTGGCCCGTCAGGATCGTATCCTCCCCGAAGCGATGGCCGCCGCCTATGTCGACGCCGAAAAGGGCGTGCCGGATGCTGAAGCGGCGCTTGCAGGAGCGCGTGACATCCTTGCGGAGCGCTTCGCCGAGGATCAGCCCGCCCGCGAACGCCTGCGTAAACTCTTCGGGCGCGAAGGGCTCATGCGGAGCAAGGCCGTTTCCGGCAAGGAAGAGGATCCCGACGCCGCCAAGTACCGCGATTATTTCGCGTGGGACGAACCCGCCGCGCAAGCCCCTTCCCACCGCATCCTCGCCATGTTCCGGGGCGAAGAGGAAGGCTTCCTGCGCCTCTCCCTGCGCCCCCGCAATGAGGAGCAGGCGCAGGACCTCTTGGCCCGCCTCTTCGTCCGCAACGACGGCCCCTGCGGGCGCGAAGTGCGCGCAGCCGCGCTGGACGGCTACGGGCGGCTTCTCGCGCCCGCGCTGGAGACTGAACTCCGCAACCAGCTCAAACAGCGCGCCGATGCCGAATCCATCCGCGTGTTCGCCGAAAACCTGCGCCAGCTCCTGCTGGCCCCGCCCCTCGGCGCTCAAAACATCCTCGCCGTGGACCCCGGTTTCCGCACCGGCTGCAAAATCGTCTGCCTCAACCGTGAAGGGAAACTGCTCGAATACGCCACCATCAACCCGCACGCCGGATCGGACAAGGCCCGCGCCGAAGCCGGGGAAACGCTCCTCCGCCTCGCCAAGAAACACGGCGCGGAAGTCGCCGCCGTGGGCAACGGCACCGCCGGGCGCGAAACCGAAGCCTTCATCCGGGCGCTCCCCGGCTGGAGCATCCCCGTGGTCATGGTCAGCGAAAGCGGGGCTTCGGTCTATTCCGCCTCGGAAGCGGCCCGCGCCGAGTTCCCGGATCTCGATCTCACTTACAGGGGCGCGGTGTCCATCGGCCGCCGCCTCGCTGACCCGCTGGCGGAACTTGTCAAGATCGATCCCAAATCTATCGGCGTGGGGCAGTACCAGCACGACGTCAACCAGTCCGAACTCAAGCGCTGCCTCGACGACGTGGTCGTCAGCTGCGTCAACGCCGTGGGTGTGGATCTGAACACAGCCAGCGAGCAGCTCCTCACCTACGTTTCCGGCCTCGGCCCCACGCTCGCCCGCAATATCGTGGCTCACCGCCACGAAAACGGCCCCTTCCAGACCCGCCGGGATCTTCTCAAGGTGCCCCGCCTCGGCCCCAAGGCCTTTGAGCAGTGTTCCGGCTTCCTGCGCATCCGGGACGGCAAGCAGCCCCTCGACGCCAGCGCCGTACACCCGGAAGCCTACGCCGTGGTCGAGCGCATGGCCAAGGATACGGGCACAACCGTCCGTGAACTCATGCAAAGCCCCGAACGCCGCAAGGCCATCCGCCTTTCCGACTATGTCACGGACAAGCTCGGCCTGCCCACGCTCACCGACATCATGAAGGAACTGGAAAAACCCGGGCGCGACCCGCGAGGCCCCTTTAAGCCCTTTTCCTTTGCCGAAGGCGTGAGCACGATGCAGGATCTCAAACAGGGCATGAAGCTGCCGGGCATCGTCACCAATATCACAGCGTTCGGCGCGTTTGTGGACATCGGCGTGCATCAGGACGGGCTCGTCCACATCAGCCAGCTGGCGAACCGCTTCGTGCGCGATCCCAACGAAGTCGTCAAAGTGCATCAGGAAGTGCTCGTCACCGTGCTCGACGTGGACATCCCCCGCAAGCGCATTTCCTTGACGATGCGCGGAGAATAGGAAAAAAGGCAGAGAAGCGGAGGGGCAGCGGGATGTTGTCCCTTTGCGTGATGAATCCCAAAGAACGAAACTCGACCGGCCAACTCGGCGCGCGTTCCGAAAAAGTTCCTCCGGGACAGGTCCGGACGGGCATGAAGACAAAAACAGCACCAGCGGCGACGCCCGCCGCCCCCCAAGGAGATCGTATGAAGACCGTTGTAGTCAAACCGGAATTTGCCGGACTGACCGAAGAACAGGTCATCGACGCCATCGATGCCTATGAAGCACAGGTTGATGAATATTACGCCAACAAAGGAGATGAGGAAGAATGCGGTTGCGGATGCAGCCACGACGACGAAGGGAGCTGCGAAGACAGCGATGACGACGTCATCCCCTCCGACGATCCCATCGTGCTGGAAGTGGAACGCCTGATCGCCGCCTATTCGGACCGTTTCGACGAACTGTGCAAAGAAAACGGCGAAGTCCCCGAAGAGGCCCTCACCTACAAACCCCGCACGCCCATCGAGCAGGTCGCCTTCGACATCTTCACCGATGCCCTGCACGACTCCCTCATGGACGAAGACGACGAGTAAAACGACGGAAGGGACCTCAAACGAGGTCCCTTCTTTTTCATGGGGGCCGTCTCCCGGACGGCACCAGCCCAAAGCCTTTTCGAAACGCGACCGGCTCCAGAAAACCCGTCTCCGCAGGCGGCCTCCGCCGCAACCTCAGGACATCTGCCGCTTGAGCTTCAGGATCCGCCTCCACGACGCCTCAAGCCGGGCACGGGAAATGGTTCCGTCCTCGACGGCCCGGGCGATGATGGCCTGAACCTTGGCGACGATAGCGGGATCATACTCCAGATTATTGCCGAACAGCAGAATGTCCGCTCCGGCCCCGATGGCCCGAAGCACTACTTCCTCCAGCGTGTATTCGGCGGCGATGGCATCCATTTGCAGATCATCCGTCACCACCACACCGTCATATCCCAGACGCCCCCGCAGCAGCCCGTTGATGACGGAAGGCGACAGCGTGGCCGGAAAGGCGGGATCGAGCCCGGCGTGGAAAAGGTGCCCCGTCATGACCATACGCTGCCCCGGACGCCCGAGCGCGGAGCGGTACGGAGACAGTTCGCGCTTGCTCCATGTCGCGCTGATGTCCGTGACCCCTTTATGCGAATCCGCGTGCGCACTGCCGTGTCCGGGAAAATGCTTGAAAACCGCTATGATGCCCGCGTCGTTCAGGCCGTCCGCAAAAGCCGCCCCATGCGCGGCGACGGCCTGTGGATCAGCCGAAAAACTGCGTCCGAGACGGCCTATGGCCGGTGAAGCGGGATACACATTCACATCCAGTACGGGCGCGAAATTGAGATTGGCCCCGAGCTCCCGCAACATGCGGCCCATGCCGAGGGCCGTGCGGCGCGTGGCATCGGGCGTGCCCCGGCCCAGCTCCGCCGCCGAAGGGTACGCCGGAAAACCGTCGCCCGGCTGGAAGCGGGCCACCTTGCCGCCTTCCTGATCCACGGCGATAAAAAGCGGATGCCCCGCAGAGGCCCCTCGCAGTGCGGCGGTCAGCCGTTTCACTTGCGCCGCATCGCGGATATTGCGAGGGAGCTTGGCGCTGCGCGCATCCCGTTTGAACAGGATCACCCCGCCCAGATGGCGGGTCTGAATATCTCTAAGGATAGCTCCGCATTCTTCAGGCTCCTGCCCTTTGAAACCGACGAGCAGCATCTGCCCGGCCATTTCTTCGACGGAAGGGGCGGCAAACGCGGCGGCACCTCCCCCAAAGCACAGGAAAAAGCCGCACAGGACAAGGCAGCCCATTCGCCAGAGCCGAACAACTCTAAGACACGCGTGAAGAAACATATTGCTATCCAAGTGAATTTACGCCAGAAAAAGACCTGCCGTCCGGGCACTCCGTCACGATTTCCCGTGATCTCCAAGGGCTTTCGGGTCCGTGTCGCCGGGCTTCTTCGAAGGTGCCGCTTCCACGGTATATTCGTCAGGGGACAGCTCATACGTGTCGGGATCGTCCCGGCGCACACGGTCGGCATTCCCCGTTCCAGCTCCGGGAATGTTGGTATAAATGATGAACCGGCTGCCGTCCTCACCGTACTGCACGTTCTTGCGGGCCCGGCGCATGGCCAGCCCAAACACGACGAACAGCACCAAAAACACAAAAAAGGCGACGACGATCCCCACGGTGGCAAGCAGGAACACAAGCCCCGCCACCACTACGGACGTAACGCCGGCGATGATCCATCTCAAAAAATCAGGCATGGGAGAATACTCCAATCGGTTGCGTTGACTCCTCTGTTTTAGGGAGATAAAGCCTCCACCACGAAATGACAAGCCCGCCTTCCGATCCTCTTTGCCGCAAAGGACCCTCAAATGGTATCGCACGACCTGCTCAAACGCTTTTCCGCCGGATTCCAGCGCTTCCAAAAGACATGGTATTGCCCTGAAAACAATATTTATGAAGACCTCCGCGTCGGCCAGCATCCCTACGCCCTCGTCATCGCCTGCAGCGACTCCCGGGTTGACCCTGTCCTGCTCCTTGACGCGACGCCCGGCGATCTGTTCGTCATCCGGAACGTCGCCAACCTTGTCCCTCCCTACGAACCGGACTCCCATCACCACGGCGTCAGCGCCGCGCTGGAATACGCGGTCCGCCACCTGCACATCGGCCACATCATGGTCATGGGACACGCGAAATGCGGCGGCTTTACCAGCCTGCTTGAAGCTTCGCACAGCGACGACGAATTCCTCAACATCTGGATGAACCTCGCCTGCCGCGCCAAGGCCGAGGTGGACAGTTCCCTGCCCGGGGCCGATCCTGACGAACGGCAACGGGCCTGCGAAATGTGGGGCGTGCGTTTCTCGCTGGACAACCTCATGGGGTATCCGTGGATCAAGAGCGCCGTCGATGGGGGCGAATTGCTCCTGCACGGCCTGTACTTCGATATGGGCTCAGGCGAACTGCTCTACTTCGACGCGGAAAGCGAAACCTATGTGCCGATGGTCAATGCCTGCGCTTCCGGCACCTCATCCGTGAAGAAGCGATAGAAGATTGGAAATCGGGGAAGGAAGATGGGCCCCTCTCGAATGAGAAGCCCTCTCCTTTTCCAAACCTGCCAACGGAACCCATCCTCCCACCGAAGGCTTTTGCCCTTATCGAATCCCTGTCCCCGGTTCCGGGGAACGCCGTAATCCGTCACCACGATCTTGCGAGGCGCGAGGTGTGGTGCCGAGGTACGCACGGCGGGCCCGATAAAAAATAGTTACATCTCATGTAAGGTTGCCGGTATGCTCCGGACGGGCTCTCATTGTGGGGGCCCGCCACGGCGTTCCGTGGCTCACGTCCTATCTGGGAGAAAAAACTATGCGTACCGCCTCGTTGACTGTCCTTGCGCTCGTTGCGGCGTTTTTGTTTTCCGTCCTGCCCGCTCAGGCCGCTATGGATCACGGCTCCGGCGCCGCCCACTATTCGGATCGCGCCTTCCTTTCCGGCATGATCGCGCACCATGAGGGCGCGGTGGATATGGCCAAAGTCTTCCTTGCAACCCCAAAGAAAGATCAGGATCCTCAAGTTACGGCATGGGCCGACGACGTGATCAAGGTGCAGGAAAAAGAAATCGCCGAAATGAAGGAGCTGCTGAAGCCTCTCGGCGGCATCGAGGAATCGGCCTACGCGCCCATGAAGAAGGCCATGCAGCACATGCTCGAAGAGGGCAAGAACCTGGGCGCGAACATGCGTTTTGTGGAGCTCATGCTGCCGCACCACGCGATGGCGCTGGAAATGTCCGTCCCCGCCCTTCTCGGCTCCAACAATCCTCAGATCCTCAACCTCGCTGAGAACATCATTATCAGCCAAGCCAAGGAAATGCGCCAATTCAAGGCGTGGATAGCCGAACATCACAAGAAGTAGTTTCGTATACGAATATTTATTTCGAAAACGAATTTTCTCCATTCCCCTCCAACAAAAAAAACGACACGAAAACGTCACAACACAACCTATTTTGATCTCAGCATAAAGACGCTTGCATACCGGTCAGCAAAAGAAAAAGATCGGTGTACAAGCGTCTTTTTTCGCGCTAGCTTCCCGCGAAAAAAAATGAGGGGGCTTCATGTCTTTCGAAATCATTCTTCTCATACTGCTTGCCGCTTTGCTCCATGCTTCATGGAATGCCGTCATCAAGGGCGGCTCCAACAAGCTCTATGAAACGGGGCTCAACTGCTTCGGCGGAGGCGTCGGCGTTTTGTTCATCGTCCCTTTCCTCCCCTTTCCGGCGCTGGAAAGCCTCAAGTTCCTGGCCGGCTCCTGCACCGTCCATATCGCTTACTACCTCTGTATCGCCGTAGCCTACCGCAATGTGGACATGTCGTTCGCCTATACCATCATGCGCGGTACGGCCCCGCTCCTGACGTCCGTTTTCATGCTCCTTTCCGGCCATGAAATGCCGCTTGCCGGGTGGCTCGGCATCCTGTGCCTGTGCGCCGGCGTCCTTACCCTGACCCGCGACAACATTAAGAACGGCAAGTTCAACATCAACGGCGCGCTGGCCGCCGTGGGAACCGCCATCGTGATCATGGGCTACACCCTTTTCGACGGCTACGGCGCCCGGGCCAGCGGGAATCCCATCAGCTACGTATGCTGGCTCTACGTCATCAACACGTTCCCCATCAACGTCATCCTGCTGCTGAGGCAGCGCAAAACCTACATCCCCTATTTCTGCAACCGCTGGAAACACGGCCTGTTCGGCGGCCTGTGCAGCCTCGGCTCCTACGGCGTAGCCCTTTGGGCCATGACCAAGGCCCCCATAGCGATGGTTGCGGCCCTGCGTGAAACATCCGTCATTTTCGGTATGCTCCTCGCCGTATTTTTCCTTGGGGAAAAATTTTCTGCGGTCAAACTCCTTGCCGTCGTCCTCGTCGCTACCGGTATTTTCTTCATGCATTAAAATAAATTCTCCCCGCTGTTGCATACACCCAACCGGCCTTGCCAATACTTCCACACAACGGGACGCCTACCGCGCAACCTCCCCACCAATCGAAAATCTTTGAAAGGGGAAAGGAGGCGGGGAAACTTTCTGAAGAAAGTTTCCCCCGCCCCTCCCCCGGTATCCTATCCACCTCTCCGCAAAAGGTTGACAGCAAGAGCCGAAGGCCTCACAACAACCGGATCAGTTTTGACGCCCACAACCTTAACCCCCATAACACCCTATGAGTTTCCCAGAATTGTTCGCCATTGCCGTTGCACTGGCCATGGATGCTTTCGCTGTGTCGGTCTGCGCGGGCTGCGCCCTCAAGCGGGTGACGGCCGTGCATTTTTTGCGCCTTTCGCTGACGTTCGGCTTTTTCCAGTTCCTGATGCCCGTGATCGGATGGACCCTTGGCTTGACCGTGCGCGGATTCATCGAATCGTGGGATCACTGGATCGCCTTCGCGCTGCTGGCATGGATCGGCGGCAACATGATCCGGGGCGGCGGAGACGATTCCGAAGACGGGGAAAGCTGTTCGGTTGATCCCACCAAAGGCCGCAAGCTGCTCATCCTCGCGGTGGCGACCAGCATCGACGCCCTAGCCGTGGGGCTTTCCTTTTCGCTCCTCAACATAAACGTATGGGGGCCGTCCACCCTGATCGGCGTGGTCTGTGCCGTCATCACGGCCCTTGGCCTGCTGGCGGGAAAAGGGCTCGCACATGCTGACATTTTTGGCCGACGCGCCGAACTTGTGGGCGGCTGCGTCCTTATCGGCATCGGCCTGAAAATCCTTTATGAGCACGGCGTACTGAGCTGACGCCCTAACGCTCTTTCCGCGAACGGCCGCAAAGAAGCGGCCATTTCCCCGGAGTGTTTTCATGACTACCGAAACCGCGCACCACGAAGCGCATTCCGAAAAACAACACGCGGCCCTTTCGTCTTTGTTCTGGGCGCTGTTCCTGACGCTCATCAAGCTCGGAGCCGGGCTCGCCACCAACAGCCTCGGTATCCTTTCCGAAGCCCTGCACAGCAGCCTTGACCTTGTAGCCGCGGGCATCACCTTCTTCGCCGTCCGCGTCGCGGCCCGCCCCGCGGATGAAACCCATCCCTATGGCTACGGCAAGATCGAAAACCTTTCCGCGCTGGCGGAAACGGTCCTGCTGCTCGTCACCTGCGGCTGGATCGTGCACGAAGCCGTCAACCGGCTCTTCTTCGACGCCCCCGAAATCACCCCGTCATGGTGGGGCGTGATCATCATCCTCATTTCCCTGCTTGTGGACGTCAACCGGGCCGCCATGCTCCGCCGCGTCGCCCAAAAGCACAAAAGCCAGGCGCTGGAAGCCGACGCCCTGCATTTCACTACGGACATCTGGTCCTCCGGCGTCGTGCTCGTCGGCCTGCTTTGCGTGCAGGCCAGCGAATACCTTCCGGCGGACAGCTCTTTCCGGGGCATTTTGCATATGGCGGACGCCATCGCCGCGCTGTTCGTTTCGGGCATCGTCGTCGTTGTGGGCTTCCGGCTCTCCCGCCGGGCCGTGACCATGCTGCTTGACGGGGGCGGCAAGGAACATTCCGAAGCGCTGGAACAGGCTCTCGCCAAGCAGCTCCCTCTCTGCCGGGTGCGCCGCCTGCGCGTGCGCGAAAGCGGTGCCGACGTGTTTATGGACATCACGGTCGAAGCCCCCGCCACCCTGCGCCTCGACGCCGCACACGACGTATCCTGCGTGATTGAGGACATCGCGCACGAAATCGTACCCTCCGCCGATATTACCGTACACGTCGAACCCGCACAGGAAGAAACGGAAAGTATGCTCCAGCTCGTCCGCACGGTTGCCGCCGCGCACAAGCTTTCCGTCCACAACCTGATCCTTTCCGAACAGAGCGGAGGGCTCCTCGTGTTTCTGCATGTGGAGGCGTCTCCGGATATGACGCTGCGCGAAGCCCACGAATACGTCGTGATGTTCGAGAAAGCCCTCGGCAAGCGCCTCAACACAACCCGCATCGAAACGCACATCGAGCCGGAAGATCGCCTCTGCGCTCCGGAAAACGCCCTGCCCTTCGACGCGGATCTCCATTATGTGCGCGCCGCCGTGGACAGCATACTCCCGGAATTTCCGATGGTGTCCAATGTACACGACCTGCGCCTGACACATATGGGCGGGACGCCGCTGGTCAGCTTCCACTGCATCATCGACGGCGATCTGTCCCTTGCCGCCGCCCACGATGTCGCCACGGACATGGAACGCCGCCTTCGCACCTGCGCACCCAAGCTCGACCGCATCCTCATCCACACCGACCCGTCCGCCCTTATCGTCATGCCTGAGGAGAGATAACGGCGCTTGCCTTTAACCTGTTTGGGAAAGACGAAAGACAGACGACAAAAAACGGAGG
>NZ_JH114232.1:1228279-1236896 GCF_000224655.1 Bilophila sp. 4_1_30 | reverse complement strand
TCAGGAAAGCTGGGAACAAGGATTCAATAAGGCCAAAGTGTTGCTGGAGGGGTCCGGGGAGGGAGCTCTTTTTCAAACGCCCTCCCGCTCCTCTTGAAAAACTACACGACCCCGTGTTCGCCGGGGCGCTCGTATTCCACCTTCTTGCGGGCCACCATATACTGGCGGGTATCGCCGAGCAAGAGCAGGATCGGGTTGGAGACGAAGACGGAAGAGAACGTACCGATGAACACGCCGAGGCTCATGGTCAGCGCGAAGTCGTGGATCGCACCACCGCCAAGGATCGTCAGGCTCAGGGCGGCGATCAGGGTCGTCGCCGAGGTCATGATCGTACGGCCAAGGGTCTGGTTCACGCTCAGGTTGATGATGTCGGCCAACGGGGCGGGGTTGTCTTCCGGCTGGTTCTGGAGATTTTCGCGGATACGGTCATACACAATGATGGTGTCGTTGAGCGAGTAGCCCACGAGCGTCATCAGCGCCGCGATGATGTTCAGGTCGATCTCTTTGCCCATCATCGCCAACAGCCCCAAGGTGATCAGGACGTCGTGCAAAAGCCCCACGATGGCGCCGATGGCATAATTCAACTTGAGCTTCCAAGAAATGAGCAAGGTCAGCGCCAAGGCACCGATCACCCGGTATACCATGTCCATCCCGAGGAAGCCCATGACGTACATGGCCGAACCGAGAACCGCCGCCATGATCGCGGCGATCATCCAGCGCTGTTCGAAGCGCCCGGAAATGTACACGGTAATCAGCAGGATGGCGAAATACATGGCCTCAAGCGCCGCATTCCGCAAATCCGCGCCGACCTTGGGCCCCACCATCTCCAGCCGCTGGATGCTGGCAGGATTGCCGGCAAAACTCTTTTCCAGCGAGGAAAGGATATTGCTGCGGATGCCTTCGCTGGTCAGGTTCGGCGTGGAAAAACGGACCAGATAATCGCGCCCGTCCTCGCCGTACTGCTGAATAGCCAGACCGGGCAGTTCCATCTCGGCCAGCGATTTTTTGATATCTTCGTCGGCCACCGGCTTTTCAAATTGAAGCTGGACCGCCGCGCCGCCGGCAAAGTCGACGCCATACCGCAGGCCGCCATTCATAAAAATGGTGATCAGCCCCACTAGAATAAGAAGCGCAGACAGACCGTAGGCATAATGCCGCATACCTACGAAATCTATTTTTGTCTGCTTGCTGAATATATGAAGACTCATGCCAGAACTCCTCGTATCTTAAAGCTCGAGATACATCCAACGACGGATACGCACCAGCCGGGCGGCTAGATGCTGAGCTTCTTCCCGTCGTTTCCACCAAGCCAGAGCCCAAACGCCGTGCGCGAGACGAAAATGGCCGTAAACATGGACGCCACGATACCGAGGCTCAAGGTTACGGCGAATCCCCGCACGGGGCCGGTGCCAAACTGATACAGGATGGCGGCGGCAATGATGGTGGTCAGGTTGGAGTCCACAATGGAAATGGTCGCGCGATCAAACCCCACGGCCACGGCCTCAAGCGGTTTCAGGCCTTGCCGTATCTCTTCGCGGATACGTTCAAAAATAAGCACGTTGGCGTCCACGGACATGCCGATGGTCAGCACGATGCCCGCAATGCCCGGCAGGGTCAGTGTCGCGCCGAAGGCGGCGAGCCCGGCCATGAGCATGGTGATGGTGAAGACCAGCATGACGTCGGCCAGCAGCCCGGCTAGCCCATAGTACAACGGCATCACAACCATGACGGCGATGCCGCCCACCGCGGCGGCCGAAATGCCGCTCTCGATGGATTCCTTCCCGAGGGAAGGGCCGACCGTGCGTTCTTCAAGCACGGTCACGGGCGCGGGAAGCGAGCCCGCACGCAGCACGATGGCAAGGTCCTGCGCCTCGGTGGGCGTGAAACTGCCGGTGATGCTGGCCTTGCCGCCGCCGATGCGGCTCTGGATGGTGGGGGCGCTGTGCACCTTGCCGTCAAGCACGATGGCCATACGCTTATGGATGTGCTCGCCGGTGATGCGCTCGAACATAGCCGCGCCGCGCGAGTTGAAGGAAAGCCCGACGCTTGGCTTGTTGTCGCGGTTGTCGAAGGTGGGACGGGCATCAGCCACGTCCTCGCCGGTCATGAGCGGTTCCTTGTCCAGCGCGATCATGCTTTCGGAGGTGGAACCGTCGGGACGGACCGTCACCATGGGGAACAGGGCCACACCGGGAGGCAGGATACCCTGCGGGTTCACGTCGTCGCGCACGAGGTGGAACGTCAGCTGGGCGGTTTGGCCCACAAGCTGGATAGCGCGCTTGGAATCAGTCAGGCCGGGCAACTGGATCTGAATGCGGAAATCGGCCTGCTTGCGGATATCCGGTTCGGCGACGCCGAACTGGTCGATACGGTTGCGGATGGTGCGGACAGCCTGATCAAGGGCCATTTCCTCGATCTTCGCTTTGGCGGCGGGCGTAAAGACCGCCGTAAAACGCAGCCCTCCGCCTTCCACCTGCGTAGGCGAGTCAACGGCAAGCTGCGAAAAATCTTTGGAGAGCATCTCCTGGAGCTCGGTCCGCTGTTCGGCTCTGGGCAGCAAAAATTCAAGGCGATTGTCCGGGGTCAGGCGCGAGCGCAGGACGGTGATCCCCTTTTCGGAAGCCTGAGCGCGCAGCTCCTGCCCGGTCAGCGAAAGGGAATTGCTTACGGCTTTGTCCACTTCCACGCCAAGGGTCAGGTGCATCCCGCCCTTCAAGTCAAGCCCAAGGCTTATCCGTGCGTCCGGCAGCAGATTGCCCAAAGACGATCCGCCGACGCCCGGCAGGCTCGGCAACACATAAACGATGCTGGCCAACAGAACCAGCAGCGAGACGACTATCCGCCAACTCAACGATTTCATGGTGTTCCCCTGAGAGCATCAGATTCGGCCCATCCGCCCGCCCCCCGGCCGGATCTGCACTGTCGTTATGCGTACGGCCCCTGTTTTCCCCGATGAGGCCATACGGCGCGGAACGCTCCGCGCATAAAATGAAGAAAGGCAGACATACGCCCGCCGGGATCGACGGAACGCATGTCTGCCGGCAAAGCAAAAGAACCTACTTCTCTTCCTTCACGGCCTTGGAACGGGGATCCATCACGCTCACGACATAGGCGCGGCCGAGGCTTACCGTGGTGCTGCCGAGATCAATGGAGAGGATGTCGCCGTCGATGTCCACGACACGGCCCACGAGGCCGCCGGTGGTCAGGACCTGATCACCCTTCTTCAGAGCTTCCAGCATGGCTTTATGCTGCTTGGCGCGTTTCTGCTGGGGACGGATGAGCAGGAAGTAGAAGATGGCGAGCATGGCGATAAGAGGAACAAACTGCATGAGGGCGTCAGCGCCGCCAGCCTGACCGGCACCGGCCGTACCCATCGCATGAGCAACAGAAGCAAACATGAGGCCTCCTGGGGCAAAAAGGGGTTAAAGACATAGTGAAAGAAGGCCCATAATTACGGCTAGGGCCACAAAATCCATATACTATAGCGTCTATCCAAGCTTGGCAAGTACGGAAATCCGCGCAGCACAAGCTATTCGGGCTTGCCGGACACCGTTTTTTCAAACGCCCCCGACTTCCAGATATAACGCACAGATTTGCCTACAGGCACGTCGACGAGGCCCGCAGGCCCCCAGAAGAGCGGCCGCACATCCAGTCCGTCATCTTCAAGGCAGAACATGAACGCCGGGGAAACATCCGCCGCAAGCCGCTGCCCTGAGGCCAAAAAATCGGAAAGCTGCGGGTCATCCGGCGGATTGGCCGGCACGAATCCACCGGTGGCGTCTTCCTGCCAGAGCTCAAGAGCGCACATGGCGCCCCCGTCCGTCCCTATTGCGGCAAGCAGCCTGTCCCCTCCCCGGAAGACACGCAACCCCACCCGCGTCTCGCCAAAAGGCCGCGATACCAGTACGAGGCGATCGGCGTCGAACCGCTCCACCTCCCAAAATTCGCTTGCCCCCTGCTCGATCAGCCGGAGCTTTTCATCTTCGGAAAGGCCTTCCGGCGTGTTTTCAAACAAGGTGATCGGCAACTGGGCAAAAATATCCAAAGCCGTCAGCTCCCGCGCCTGCACGGACCGCGCCGACAACAAGAGACAGGCCGCGCACAGCAGCATCCAGAATCCGTCTTTCATTTTCCGCTCCGTCATGCGTTCCCACCGCCCTCCGGCGGCGTCCGATGCAACGCATGAAAGCACGCCGGACCATCCATGTCCACAGGAAAAGCGCCTTTTCCCTTTTTCAGGGCCCGTTCCCGCTCGACAAAACGGGCGAGCGTCATGCCCTTGAGAAACATCCGCATGTGCTCATCCAGCTCCCGCCAAAACCACCGCGTGGGGCAAGCGCCTTCCCGTTCACAGTTTTTTGTCCCGTACAGACATTCCACCGGAGAGATATGCCCCTCCAGATGCTCAAACACTTCATCCATACAAATGACGTCCGGGGATTTCGCAAGCGCATAGCCTCCCTTGGCCCCGCGTGCGGAACGCAAAATGCCCGCAGGGCGCAAGACACGTACGATCTGCTCAAGATACTTGACGGAAACGCCTTCCTCGCGGGCGATTTCCGCCAACTGGACACAGGACCCCGCAGGCCGTCCCGCCAAATTGATCAAAAAACGGAGCCCGTATCGGGTGCGAGTCGAATAACGCATGCTTTCCCCCTAAAGGACCACACCCTCCGGATCGGCTCAGCTCTCTCCAAGAGCCTGATCGAGATCCTCAAGAATGTCGTCGATGTGTTCGATACCGATGGACAACCGGATCAGTTCCGGCGGCAATCCCGCGTCACGCTGCTGTTCTTCGCTGAGCTGCGCGTGACTTGTGCTCGCTGGATGGAGCGCAAGGCTCTTGGCATCGCCCACGTTGGCGAGATGCGAAAAGAGGCCAAGTTTTTCGATGAACCGCTGGCCAGCAGGCTGGCCTCCCTGAATCCCGAAAACGACCATGCCCCCGAACCCGTTGCGCAGCATACGGCAAGCCACGGCATGGGCGGGATCGTCGGGCAGCCCCGGATAGCGGACCCACGCCACTTTCGGGTGCTGCTTGAGATGATAGGCGACCTTCAGCGCATTGGCGCAGTGCCGCTCCATGCGCAGCGGCAGGGTTTCCAGCCCCTGCAGGATCATCCACGCATTGTCCGGCGAAATGCAGGCCCCAAGATTACGCAGGGGGACCAGCCGCATCCGCGTGATGAACGGCGGATACCCTTCCGGCAGATCATATCCCCATCGCAAGTAATGATAACTGGCATCGGGCTCGACGTACAGAGAGAAACGGCTGTCCGTCCAGTCAAATGTACCGCCGTCCACGACGATGCCGCCGAGAGCCGTGCCGTGCCCTCCAAGCCATTTCGTCAATGAATGCACCACAATATCCGCACCATGCTCAAAAGGCCGAAGCAGATACGGCGTGGCGAAGGTCGCGTCCACAACCAAGGGCAGCCCATGCCGCTTGGCGATGGCGGATACCGCATCCAGATCCACGACGTCCAGCGCGGGGTTGCCGATGGCCTCCACATACAAGGCGCGCGTCCGCCCGTTGACGGCGGCTTCCATCTTGTCAAAATCCTGCGGCTTCACAAACCGAGTGGTGATCCCGAACTGGGGCAGGATGTCGTTGAACAGGGTGAACGTCCCGCCGTACAGGTTGTTCGCCGAGACGATTTCGTCCCCCTGCTTCGCCAGATTGACGATCGTCGAAAAAATGGCGGACGTACCCGACGCCGAAGCCAACGCCCCGACACCGCCCTCCAACAGGCTCATACGTTCTTCCAGCATGGCCTGCGTGGGGTTGCCGAGCCGCCCATAGACATTCCCCTGTTCGGCAAGGCCAAAAAGTTTGGCGGCGTGCTCCGCGCTCTTGAAGAGGTAGCTGCTGGTCCGGTAGACCGGGACTCCCCTCGACAGCGTCGCAGGATCAGGATACTGCCCGCCATGAACGGCGAGCGTTTCAAAACGGATAGGCATTATTGTCCTCCGTACCCGGCACAAGGCCGGAACCGTCATTTCGGGAAAAGGTCCTGAGGCGGCCCACCTCGGGCCCCGCGCATACCGGGCGGCATCCTCCCCTTGAGAGAGGTTCCCCGTACCCGTTCTTCAAACAGCTTCGGATGCGTTCCGACCTGAAAGCCGTTTCCTCATCCCCCAAGCCGAACCCGGAGCCAGCCCCGGATCGGAAGCCCCCCGCGCAGAGCCCTCCACTGTCCCCCACACGGGACATGCCAACGTGTCGGCGTATCCCGTAGCACCGCGTGAACGCCCCGCAACCTTTTCTCCGAGGACGGACTTAATCCCTGTCTGTGGGGATATCGTCAAGGCGGTATGGCGTCGCCTGATACACGCAATAGTTCAACCAGTTGGAATAGAACAAATGGGCATGGGCCCGCCAGCTGACCAGCGGGGGCCGCGTCACATCGTCACCGGGGTAGTAATGTGCCGGAGGCGCGATCTCCATCCCCTTGGCCACATCCCGCCGATACTCCGCATCCAGCGTATCCCGGTCGTACTCAAGATGCCCTGTGATGAACATGCTCCGCCCGTCGAGGGTACCGGCCACAAGCACCCCGGCCTCATCCGACTCGGCCAGAATCTCCAGCGTGGGGATCTTGGCAATGTCTTCGCCCCGGACTTCAGTGTGCCGGGAATGCGGCGCATGGAACACATCGTCGAATCCCCGGAACAGCTGATTCGTGGGATCATTGATGGTGTGGCTGAAAATACCGGAAAGCTTGTGCGGAAGCCCGTACTTCGGGATGCCGTAATGATGGTACAGCCCCGCTTGCGCGCCCCAACATATATACAACGTAGCGTGCACGTGCTTTTTCGCATAGTCCATGATGCCGACGAGCTCGTCCCAGTAGTCCACTTCCTCAAAGGCGAGCTGTTCCACCGGCGCGCCGGTGATGATCATGCCGTCGAACGAGCTGTCGCGCACCTGAGAAAACGTCTTATAAAAACGCTCAAGATGCTGCGGCGCGGTATTTTTGGATTCGTGCCCCTCAGCCCGCAGAAGCGTCACGTTCACTTGCAGGGGCGTATTGCCGAGCAGGCGCAGCAACTGCGTTTCCGTGGCGATCTTGGTCGGCATCAGGTTGACGATGGCAATCTCCAGAGGCCGGATGTCCTGACGGTTGGCGCGGCCTTCCGTCATGACAAAAATGTTTTCGCCTTCCAGTATCGGGCGGGCAGGCAAATCTTCAGGAATCTTAATGGGCACGGGAAACACTCCTTCGCGGCGATAAAGGTACGCCGACTTTCCTACTCAATTGATATGGATTCTGTCAAGCCGGGCAATCGGTCGCCGACTTCTACCCTATTTGCCAAACTTGGCAATCCCGTTACGCACACTCCTTGATTTTATATGCAAGGCGGAGCATACTCGAAACGATTATGTTCAAATTCGTGTCTGCCGCAAGGCACAACCTTTTGTAAGGAGCGTTTTTCAATGCGTCTGCTCAGAGCTTTCCTCGTCCTTTCCCTTCTGCTGCTGCCCCAGATGGCCAACGCCGAAACCTTGATGATGGCGACCACCACCAGCACGCAGGACACCGGCCTTCTGGAATATCTCCAGCCCATCTTCAAAAAGGACACCGGCATCGAGCTGAAATGGATTTCCGTAGGCACGGGCAAAGCCCTCGCCCACGGCAAGGACTGCGACGTCGACGTGCTGCTCGTACACGCCCCCGCCCTTGAGGAAAAGTTCGTGGCCGACGGCTTCGGCGTGGACCGCCATCAGGTGATGTACAACGACTTCGTGCTGATCGGACCCGCCGCCGACCCGGCCGGCGTCAAGGGCAAGGACATCCCCACCGCCCTGAAGACCTTCGCCGAAAAGAAGATCCCCTTCGTGAGCCGCGGCGACAACTCCGGCACGCACAACACCGAAAAGCAGCTGTGGAAAGTCGCCGGCATGGAAGTGCCCGGCAAGGACGCCACGTGGTACATTGACGCCGGTCAGGGCATGATGGCCACCATCCGCATCGCCGCCGAAAAAGACGGCTACACCGTGACCGACCGCGGCACCTACATCAAGTACAATGCCGCCGCCAAGGGCGATGCGCCCCTGAAGATCCTCGTCGAAGGCGACAAGGCCCTCCTGAACCAGTACAGCGTCATGATGGTCAACCCCGCCAAGTGCCCGAAGGTCAAGCAGGAAGCCGCCAAGAAGTTCATCAACTGGTGGATCAGCCCCAATACCCAGAAGGCCATCGCCAGCTTCCAGCTTGAAGGCAAGCAGCTCTTCTTCCCCAACGCCAAGGCCGGAAAATAGCCTCAATTGATTTTGAATGGGCGAGAATATTGGGGAGGGAAAAGCCTTCTGAAGAAAGGGGGAGCCCCCACGCTTTTCCCTCCCTTCCCCAACCCCGCCAGCGCGAATCCCCTCCCTCCCTTTCCAAAGATTTTTGTATTTATCGAATCCCTTCCCGCAGCATCTCTCGAAGCTCCTTTCTCTTCAAAGGGGCTCTCTCAAAGGAAGATATCACCGAGAACGACGTTCCCGGCGTTGGAACATTTCAAAACGGAACTGTTCCATCTTCCGTGTATCCCCCTGTTCTTCTTCCTTTCCGCTGAACCGAACTCCCGTCGCGCGGCCTCCCCACCAGTCAAAAGTCTTTGAAAGGAG
>NZ_JH114232.1:1216572-1227854 GCF_000224655.1 Bilophila sp. 4_1_30 | reverse complement strand
AAAAAAAGGGAGCCCGCAAGGGACTCCCTTTTTCCACAGGTAAAACTGCCAGAGAAACGCTTAGTGGGGGCCGCCCACCAGAATCAGCGGAACTTCAGGGATATAGGTACAAATGAGCAGGACGATAAGCATCAGGGCGATCATGGGCAGAGCCTGACTGGCGATGTTCTCGAGCTTCGCCTTGGCGACGCCGCTGGCCACGAAGAGGTTTACACCCACGGGCGGCGTGATGAAGCCGATGGCAAGGTTGACCACAATGATGACGCCGAAGTGCAGCGGCGATACGCCCACGCCCGTCACGATGGGCAGCAGGATGGGCACGAGGATAACGATGGCCGCCAACGCTTCCATGAACGTGCCAACGATGAGCAGGAGCACGTTGATGAGCATCAGGATGACGATCTTGTTCTCGGAGAAGCTCAGGATGGCCCGGGCCACAGTGCCGGGCACGTCTTCGATGGTCATGATGTTCCCGAACAGGGTCGCCATGGCCATCAGCACGATAATGACGGCGGAAGTCTCGCAGGACTCAATGCACGAGTTGATAAGGCACTTGAAATCCATTTCCTTATACAGGAACAGGCCCACGATCAGACCGTAGAAGGCGGCGATGGCCGCGGCTTCGGTCGGGGTCATGATGCCGCCGTAGATGCCGCCGAGCACGATGACCGGAACCATGAGCGCCCACTTGGCGTCCCAAGCCGCGTGCATGAGGGTCCGTGCATTGCGGACCTTTTCCTGACCGCGCCACCCCTTCTTGCGGGAATACCAATAGCAGTAGCTCATAAGCACGATGCCCACCATGATGCCGGGCACGATACCGCTCATGAACAGGTCGCCGATGGAGACCTGCGCGGAAATGCCGTACACCACAAAGGGGTTGCTCGGGGGGATCATGACGCCCACGCAACCGGCGGCCGCAACGAGGGCTGCGGAAAAATACTTGTCGTAACCGCGCTCCACCATCGCGGGGATGGTGAGCGCGCCGATGGCCGCCACGGTGGCGGGGCCGGAACCGGAGATCGCGCCGAAGAACATGCAGGTCACAATGGCGGTGAGGCCGATACCGCCATAGGTGCCGCCGACGATTTCGTCGGCAAGGGACAGCAGACGGTGGGAAAGCCCGCCCGCGCCCATGAATACACCCGCCGCGATAAAGAACGGGATAGCCATAATGGGGAAGCTGTCGATGGACGTAAAGGCCACCTGAGCCATGTATTCGATAGGGAGGGTGTCCGCGCAGATGATGGTCGCCAGCGTGGACAGGCCGAGGCTGATGGCCACGGGCACGCCGATGGCGCACAGCACGATGAAATAACCGAACAACGCGGGCAGCGGTTCGATGTAGTCACAGAAAATGACCGGCGAAGCGATGACGAAAACCGCTATGAGGCCGATCAGGGTATCCACCAACCCGCAAACCTTGACCTGCTTGTAGAGAGACTGGAGCAGGCGGAAACACATGAGACCGAAGCCGAAAGGCAGGATCAGATAAGGGATGAGGAAGGGGATGCGCAAAGCCGTGGTATGCTGCGGGTATTCCTGCAGCCGTTCGATCTGGCCCCAGCCGTAGTAGGCGATGGTGGCCGTCAGGATGAAGAACAGCACCTCGACCACGATCCAGCTGATCTGCTGCAAGCGCGGGGGCAGATGATCGTAGAGCATGTCCACCCGGATGGACGAACGCTTTTTGATGGCGACGCTCAGGGCGAGGTAGGAAATCCAAATAAAGATGTAGCGGGAAAGCTCTTCAGTCCATACGGCGGCACCGGCGCGCTCAATGAACTGCGTGATGATGTAACGGTAAATAACCTGCCATGTGATGAACAGGGTAATGGACAGCAGGCCGGTGACGAGGAACATCTTCTCAAAGTTTTCGTCGAGCCAGTGCAGTACGCCCTGCTTGGAAGCGTTGGTCTTTTCCATGCGAGATTCCTGTGGTGTAAGAGAAAAAGAGCCGGCCTGCGGCAAGAACATGCCGCAGGCCGAGCATCAAAGGACTTACTTCTGGGTATCGGCGATCAGCTGCAGCAATTCGGCCGGGATTTCCTTGGCGAACTGTTCACGCACGG
Source organism: Bilophila sp. 4_1_30 (assembly GCF_000224655.1). Lineage (NCBI taxonomy): Bacteria > Pseudomonadati > Thermodesulfobacteriota > Desulfovibrionia > Desulfovibrionales > Desulfovibrionaceae > Bilophila > Bilophila sp. 4_1_30. The sequence continues at coordinate 1,225,782 of NZ_JH114232.1, read as the reverse complement.
GAGCGGTCCTGTCATACAGTTCCTTGCGCTGTTCGGGCGTCAGCATCGTGATTTCGATGCCCTTGGCCTTGAACGCGTCCCAAGCCTTCTTTTCGAGCTTCACGGATTCGGCGCGCTGCCATACGGTGGCTTCCTTCGCCGCTTCAGTGATGATCTGCTGCTGTTCGGGGGTCAGGCTGTCCCACTTTTTCTTGTTCATCAGCAGGATGTGCATGGAATAGTTGTGCTCGGAGTCCATGGCGTACTTGAGGACTTCGGTGTGCTTGGCGTCGTTCAGCAGCGAGAAGGTGTTGCCTTCGGCGTCGACGGTGCCCTGCTGGATGGCGGTGTAGGTTTCACCCCACGCCACGGGAGCGGGGTTCATGCCCAGCTCGGTGGCCACGGCCACTTCTACGGGCGAGTCGGTCGTACGAACCTTCAGGTTCATAAGATCCTTGACTTCCTTGAGGGGCTTCTTGGCGGACACGAAGTTGCGGTAACCGAATTCGCTGAACATGATGGTCTTCAGGCCGATGCTTTCGGAAACTTTGTCGAGGGCCTTGCCAAGTTCGCCGTCGTCAAGAGCCTTGTAAAGCTTTTCCTGATTGGCGGGAGAGGTCACATAGGGAAGGTCGATAGCCATGTAGGATTTCGAGAAACTCGCGAGGTTCGGCGTGGAGCTGGAGGACATATCCAGCGTCCCGGCCTGGGCGGCTTCCGTGGTCACGCGGTCGCTGCCGAGCTGGCAGTTGGGGAAGAGCTGGATGCGGATCTTCTTGTTGCTCTTCTTTTCGACAAGCTCCTTGAACTTCTCATAGCCGACAGTCACGTTGTTGCCCGGAGCCATAGGGTGGCCAAGGCGCAGGGTAAGCGGTTTTTCAGCTCGCGCATTATTGGCCATGCCGAGGACCATGCACGAGGAAGCCAAAAGGGCAGCTACGGTGTACAGTACTTTTTTCATCACACGTCTCCTTACGTGAAAAAAAGTATTCCCGCCAACGGGTATGATGCTTGTTGTACACCAGCCACAGGAAAAAAGGGAAGCCCCCCTCATTTATCAAAAAATGTACCAGAGTTGAGTACGCGATCAGTTTTTCCGGCGTACCTCAAATGTCTACTTTCCACAGTTTATAAGTGATTTTGGCGTATTGTCTGACCATTCCGGAACATATTGAAAACATTAAAATACTTCATATGCGTACTCAAAAAATGAATGTCGACTTTATACTCTTAGGGAGTATGCTCACTAAAAGAAATTATGATTCCAATATATTACGATATCAAAAAAATATTTTTAAAAAATTTGTGAAATTATGCCTTTTCTCTACCATAAACGCCCTGAAACGGCATTTTTCCACACTTTTCGGCATCCCCTTTTTCTCACTTTGCTGTTCCAGAAGCGCATTATCTATTTTATTCCAGCGTGATATAAAAAACACAGTCTTCATCAGGGGCTTCATGGGTTCCGCGCCCTCATGGATACCCTCATTTTTTAGGGGGAAAATCATGCCCTAATTGCAACAAAAAGAACAAACGGCGCATCACAAAAAGCATTCCCCTCCTGCAACATCCTATAAGGACAAAATAAAAGGCCCATCGGCATAGCGAATGCCGATGGGCCTTCAGTGTTCGTGGGCTTAGCAGGCAACTAATCCTTAAAAGGACAATCCGCCGCGCTCCTTCCCTCAATGACGCCAAGAGCCGCGCCCGGAGCGACAGGCTTATGGCCTGATGCCTTAAATACTTTCCGGGTCAGGCTGTCGTCCACGGTCCCTTCGGGAAGCTTGTCGACACTGATGATCCCTTCTTGGTGGAGGAAAGCCACCACTTCATCGATGTTCGCCTTCTCGCGCTCCCCAAAGTAGAAGTTCATCCACTCGCGGACAAGGTTGGGAGAGTTGGCCGGAACCTTGCCGAATACGGAATACCACAGCACCCGCTTGGGAACGCCGGTGGCGTACTGGGAAACCATATTGATGACCTGTTCCCAATTGTCGGGGTTCAGCATGAACAACTGGGCTTCCAGATCCGAACGCAAATAGCCTTCGGCGACCTTGGGATGTTTCTCCATGAAATCAGAACGCATGACCACTATGCCGAGGTCCTCGTTGTCACAGGCGGACCCATCGGCGACAATCTTCCCCACGCCTTCGCCGACCTCGGAAGCCAGCCCGGAAAGCGTAGGTTCCCAAAGCGACGCCGCATCAAGCTTGCCCGCACGGAAATTCGTGGAGATGACTTCAATGGTCTGGTTCAGGTATTCAGCGGGCTTCACGTTATACTTCTCAAAAAAACGGCGCATATACTGGTCCGAGGCGCTGCCCTTGGGAGCGGCAATGACCTTCCCGTCAAGCCAGCGGGCCAACGCTTCGTTGTCCTTGAAGTCCGGCGCGTCTTTGCGCACTAAGATGAGCGAGCAGCGGGTCCCTTCGGACATGTCCGTCGTGGACACCATCTTGACCTTGCCCTTGGCGCGCACGCACAGCACGGCGGCCGGCATGATGCTCATATAGCCGATCTGCGCCCTGTCAGCCAGCATGTTGCTGGCGACGACCGTCCCCTGCACAGCGGGGTGAAACTCGATTTCCGTCCCTTCGGGCGTATATTTCTTCCAAAGCCCCAGTTCGGCGTTGATGATCGCTTGATAGGAAATCGTATCATACGGCTGAAATCCCACCACAAATTTTTCAGCCTGCACAGGACTGACCAACAACCCCATACAAAGGGCAAATGCCCCCAGCATCTTCAAAAAGCGTTTCATATATGCCCTCCTCAATATGAATACCATGTGGACAACGCACCTCCGCGCCGCCCCAGTACCCCTTTCCGCATCGCCAAAGCAGCCTCAGCGCCTTCTCAGGCCCCTTGCGGGAGGCTTTCTCCGGCACTCTAAACGTATCTCAGCTTTATCCTGCTCTATCGTGTTTTTTTCTGTTCTTCAACAGGTTCCCACAGCGGGGGCCCCCATGCCCGCCAGCAAAAAAGCCCCGAACGAATCGGGGCTTTCTCAACATATCGCTTCAGCAACAGCAAAACACTATTTGGACTTTGCCTTGGAGGTAGATTTCTTTTGCGCTACAGAAGTGCTTTTCTTCTGTGAAGAACGCTTCTGGGCAACCTGTTTTTTTGAGGAAGGCTTCTTGCTGCTTGCCACGGAAGTCTTACTCGCCGCTTTCTTTGAGGCTACCGTCGTCCGCTTTTTGCTGGAAACAGCCTTGTGTTTCGAGCTGGACCGGCTGGACGAAAGCGTCTGCTTGCCCTTTTTCTGCGATTTGGAAACGACGTGCTTGGCCTTGCTCTGCGAAAGCGCCGCGTCGGAAGCCGTCCGGTGAAGCCGGGAAGAGCGGGATTCATACAGCGCCATCAGTTTCTGCGCGGCTTCGGCATCGGACTCCGAAATGCTCACACGGCGGGCGCCGAGGAACGTCGAACTGAAATAAGGATCGCTGAGGGAGGTGATCTCCACGCTCTTGCCGCGCCGGGGGCTGTGGATGAATTTGCCGTCCCCAACGTATATACCCGTATGATACCCACGCCGGGGGTGCCTGAAAGCCACGATATCTCCGGCTTCCATTTCATCGGAATCAATAGGCGTACCCAGCACGGACTGTTCCCGCGCGGTACGCGGGAGCGAAACCCCGACACTTTTATAGGCCCATTGCACGAACCCCGAGCAGTCGAACCCCGACATGCTGGTCCCGCCGCGAACATACGGCGTACCGATAGCCGTTTTGGCGCGCTCGACAAGGTGCACGTTCGAGAGAGGAACGCCCTCGTCCCTCATACGCGCCACCGCCGCCGAACGGTAATCGTAGGCAAAACGCTCTTCCGGGGTCATGGTCGAACGATCGGGCCCAGTCAGATTCTCGTAGTCGTTCCCAAAGGCAAACGAATCGTCGACCGCCCGCTGTTTGGGAGCACACCCCGCGAGAATAAGGCCCGTCAACAACAAAAGCCACAGGCCAGCGCGTATTTTGATACTAGGTATGTTCATTGGGCGAGGCTAGAAAATTTTTCAATACTTGTCAATATGCGTTTTTTCATAACAATATCCGTGGAATAACACGTTTTCGAGTCTCGTTTTCCGGCACGCTTCCAGCGCTTTCACGGCCACACGCCACTCCGGTGAGAGACTAAGCACAATCCTTCTTCCCTGTCTCTTATTTTTCTGACAAAAGAACACACATGCCATCGTCAAACACAGGGAGGCTCCATGCGATCCTGCTTATCCGCAATCATTCCTTCTTTGGCCGCCGCACTCCTGCTCACGGTTCCGGCCTTCGCCGCTCCGACCCAACCCGTAGAGGAAGCGGCTGTCCCCGCCCAAACCGCCGCCACGTCTTCCTACAGCGGCAACGCCAAGACGCGGGTCTTTCACGTATCCGGCTGCCGTTACTTCAACTGCAAGGCCTGCACGGTGCGTTTCAAATCCGCAGAAGAGGCCCGCAGCAACGGATACAAGCCCTGCAAACGCTGTTTGGCCCGCGAGGGCAAATGAGCTTTGAAAGTTCGCAGGGGTGCTGGGGAGGAGGCTCCAGATAAGGGCAGACCACGTTTCTCCTCTTCCCCAAACCTGCCAGCGCGGGCCCTCCCTGCAAAGCCTTTCATGCGTATCACCCTGTTCGCGGCCTTTTCCGGCGCAGCTTGCCTTTGGATACGACATTTCAAAGCGGAAATACCCCTCCGCACCTCTCTCCGGATAGGAAAAGTCCCCCACGTGCCCGCCCGGTGCGGGGCTCTCTCCTCAGCGGCCCGTTTTTTGAGGAAAACCGTCACTGAGAGCCCCAACCCTCTCTAGGCCCTTCCGCTCCGGGCAGTTCCGGCGTACCTTCCACCCTGTTTCTTCAACTCTTTTCGGATCGTTCAGCATCATGACAGAACAGCTTTCACCATTGGCCTTGCAGGCCCTTGCCATCGTCGAGGAAAGCGGCGCCATCATCAGCGCCAATCATGCCCATCACCACACTATCCGCCATAAGGGGCGCATCGATCTCGTAACGGAAACCGATATCGCTGTGGAGGCATTCCTGAAAGAGCGCCTTGCAACCCTGACGCCCGAGGCTGGATTCCTCGCTGAAGAGAGCGCGGAAGATCTGAGCCTGCCGGATACCTGCTGGATCATCGATCCCGTGGACGGCACAACCAATTTTGCCCACGGCCTGCCCCTGACCGTCACGTCCGTGGCCTACCGCCTGAACGGGGAAATTGTGCTCGGCATCGTCAACGCGCCGTTGCTCCGTGAATGCTTTATTGCGGAAAAGGGGAAAGGGGCATGGCGCAACGGGGAACGCATCAGCGTCTCATCCGTTGCGGCCTGCGAGAATGCCCTTGTATCCACCGGTTTTCCTTATGAAATCGCCCGCCGCGTGGATGAGATTCTGGAACGAATGCGCCCTGTGTTGTCCTCCTGCCAAGGGGTACGGCGTTGCGGGGCCGCGGCGCTGGATCTCGCATGGACGGCCTGCGGTCGCTTCGACGCTTTTTATGAGGACGAACTCAAACCGTGGGACATGGCCGCAGGCGCGCTGCTCGTCACCGAGGCCGGGGGCACCGTTTCCAATCTGGACGGCTCGCCCTTTGATCTGCGCTGGTCGATCCTCGCCGGAAACAAGGCCATGCATGAACTCATCGGAAAAATGATCCGGTAACCCAAGTACGGAACAAGGAGAGGCGGCCCGAGCCAGAGAATGGGCCCCTCTCATACCCGTCCCCAGCCACTCGTGGCTACGACCAACCTTATACGGCGCAGCGGGGCAGCGCGCTCAAACAACAGGACACGGAGAGAAAACGCGGAACAACTCCAGACACGTTCCCCACGCCAATCCCGTGCCCGTTCTCCGTAAAACGGAACGCATCAGCCTTTGGGGAGCTTTACCGCCAAGGCTTCCTCCATGCCCGCAAGCGACCAGAGATACAGCGAAACGACCGACCCGTACGGGGAATAGCGCTTGCGGCGGCGTTCGAAGCGCTCCCGCGTCAGCTCCCGATCCCCGTAGAGCAACGCCATGCCCCGCCGGATGCCCAGATCGCCCCAGCTGAGCACGTCCGGACGGCACAACGAAAAAATCATGAGCATTTCCGCCGTCCACACGCCGATGCCGTTGAGGGCCGAAAGCTCCCGGATCAATTCTTCATCTGGTGCATGGCGCAGGGCCTCCAGATCCAGAGCACCGGAGGCGACTTCACGGGCGATCCCTTGTATATACCCCACCTTGCGCTGACTGAGGCCACACTGCTGGATCTGTGAGGGTTCAGCCTCCGCAAGGCCTTGCGGCGTAAAGTTCCCCACCAAGCCGTGCAGCCGGTCGGAAATCGTCTGCGCGGCCCTTCCGGAAATCTGCTGTGCAATCACGCTGTCGACGAGAGCCGTAAACAGATCCGGCTCCACCCCGCGCCGTATCGGTCCAAGCCGCTCGATCACCCGCCCAAGCCGTTTGTCCCGGCGCTTCAGCGCGTCGAGCGCCTCCCCGCCGCATGGGAACACGGGACGCAGCCGCTCCCCGCTCTCCCAAAGGCACAGCGTCGCCGCCGAGCCGAACGGCGCGTGGCGGGCCCGAAACGCCTCAAAACCTTCCTGCGTACAACTTCGCGGCCCATGTACCCGCATCAGGCCACTCCGCACAGCCTCGTCATCGAACCGCAGGACGTCTGGACGCCGCAGCACTCCGATCAATACGCGCACGGCAAGGCGTACATCCACACACCTCAGCGAACACAAGGCGCCCACCGCCTCGTCGTCGGGCAGGGCGGCAAGGCGCTCCATGCCGATCTTTCCCGAGCGAACAGCCTTCGCCGCGCCGAGCAATGCATTCCCCGTTTTCTTCCCGAAGGCCTCCAACGCCGATCCTGCCTCAAGCACGCGCTCGGGGGAAACCTCCCCAATCTGTGCGGCCAACGATGCCCACGCGAACGGGAACGCATCGGATGCCCCCTTTTCCACAATCCCCTTTGCCAGCGCCGCGAACAGATCCGTTTCCAGCTCGAAAGCGGCATCACCAGCGGCTTCGGCCAGCACCGGGTCCACTGAACGCAACCGGACGAACGCCGGCTCAGTCAGCGGGGCCATATCTGCGCTCCAGCTCAAGCAAACGTTCCTTCATACCCAATCCGCCGCCGTAGCCGACAAGCGCACCGGTGCCGCCTATGATACGATGGCAAGGAACAATGATCGCAATGGGGTTGCGGTTGTTCGCCATGCCCACGGCCCGGCAAGCCTTCGGGTTGCCGATGGCTTCGGCAATATCCTTATAGCTTGCCGTATGGGCATAGGGAACCATACACAGGGCCTGCCAAACCTGTTTCATGAAAGGCGTTCCCTCATCAAACCGCAGCGGCAGGTCAAACGTTTTGCGCCGACCGGCGAAATATGCCTCCAGCTGCGCAAACGCCTCGCCCAGCAGCGCCGTTTCAGGACCTTCCGAAACGGCATCACTCCGGCCCGGCAAATAAAGACGCGTGATGAACCCCTCTTTGTCCTCTATGCCCACCCGCCCAAAGGCGGTTTCCCGAAAACACAACATACTAGCTCCTTTATGACTTCCCCATAGCATGGATTGCTTTGGCTTGCTTCTCTTTTTGGGGCATTCCTGTCAAAGGGCGCCCTCACCCAGCCTTAACCGTTGGCGCACTCATCTCCAGCCTTTCCTCTATCCGTCGGCATCCGGCAAAAAACAATGGCTCCGTCCGCAGCAAAAGCGGATTGGCGAAACACAAACAAAAACGGCACCCCCGTCTCCACCGTTGTTTCCTTTCTATCACAGCAGGGAGAACTGGCGGCTCTTCAGGCTGGCGCAACGCCGCTCCGTCACTTCATCGTCAGCGGAAAGCCTTCCTACAAGCAGCGGCGAAGCGGGATCGTGCAGCGCCGAGCCCCGCCCCACGGGGATGCCGTCCTGATTGGCGTAACAATAGAGGCATCCGTTCCCGCAGGTGCCGTACACGCCGACATCCACACTCGCCACACACTTGCACCCTTCCCTCTGTTGCGAGGGACGGACATCAAGGCGGCATCCGGCCACCCGCTCGGCAAGCTCACGGCTGAGGCAACCCGCGTGGACGACACCGGGGGCGTCCACGTCCTCCGCACACAGGGAAAGCCGTATCCCCCTGCGCTCCGCCATCGCCGCAAACGCGGCAAGCAACTCCTTCCGAGCCTGCCCGCTGTCCCCGCAGAGCCCAAGAGCCGGTATCCGGCGGCGGAGCTTCGGGTACATATCCAGAAAACTGACGACACACGTGCGCGTAACGCCTTCAAGCCGTCCCGTCAGCGCATCAAAACAGCGCACATGCCACGAAAGGGAATAGACCCCGCTGAAAAAGACGGGATCATACCGCCAGATCACCCGTTCGCTCCCAAAAGCTTCCGACAACCGCTTCATAGCTTCGACCAATTCCAGCTTGTCCGGAAGCCCCGGCTCCACATCCCGCCCATACCCCGTCAGCGTGAATTGGAACACACAAGGCCAGCCACGCAGCAACGCCAACCGATCCAGCAAAGGCAGCGGGTTCTTCGTCCACAAAACAAGGCAGTCCACGGCTTCGCGGGAGAACACATACCGGGTGACGCGGCGCGCATCATGGCGCACGCATACGTTGCCCGCCTCCAGCCGATTGCAAAGCCACTCAGAGTAATAGGTAGGAATATCCGTACGACGGCTCGCGCTGAAAATCATATCTTTTTCCTTGCCGTATTTCCCGCATCTCCGCAACGGGCTTTCTCCTGCTCTCCCACACGGGCGACGTTGCCTCGGCGAGAATATATGAACCTTGAAAAGACATAGTGAGGTTTTGAGAAGGGCCCCCCTGAAGAAAAACTTGCCCGCCTTCCCGCCCGACAGGAACTCCCACCGCACGGCCTCCCCACCAGCCGAAAGTCTTTGAAAGGAGATGGGAGGGGGCCCGGGGGAGGGAAGAGGGAAACTTTCCTCAGAAAGTTTCCCTCTTCCCTCCCCCGCTCTCCCTCTCCTCCCCCCTCCGCGCACAAAAAAAGGGAGCCCGCAAGGGACTCCCTTTTTCCACAGGTAAAACTGCCAGAGAAACGCTTAGTGGGGGCCGCCCACCAGAATCAGCGGAACTTCAGGGATATAGGTACAAATGAGCAGGACGATAAGCATCAGGGCGATCATGGGCAGAGCCTGACTGGCGATGTTCTCGAGCTTCGCCTTGGCGACGCCGCTGGCCACGAAGAGGTTTACACCCACGGGCGGCGTGATGAAGCCGATGGCAAGGTTG
>NZ_JH114232.1:1198926-1216538 GCF_000224655.1 Bilophila sp. 4_1_30 | reverse complement strand
ATATATGAACCTTGAAAAGACATAGTGAGGTTTTGAGAAGGGCCCCCCTGAAGAAAAACTTGCCCGCCTTCCCGCCCGACAGGAACTCCCACCGCACGGCCTCCCCACCAGCCGAAAGTCTTTGAAAGGAGATGGGAGGGGGCCCGGGGGAGGGAAGAGGGAAACTTTCCTCAGAAAGTTTCCCTCTTCCCTCCCCCGCTCTTCCGCTCCCCCCCCCCACGCACAAAAAAAGGGCAGGCCCGCAAGCCCGCCCTTTCAACTACCCGGTTTCCCGGCGCTACTTCATGAGGAACTTCATGGGTTCGATGGACAGCGAGGGGAAGAACAGGAGCAGGAACAGCACCAGTATTTCCACGATAAGGAAGGGAGCCATGTTCCGCACCAGATTGCCGATCTTGATGTTCCCGATGCCGCAGACCACATAGAGCACCGTGCCCACGGGCGGCGTGATGACGCCGATGCCGAGGTTCAGGATGAACAGCAGCCCGAAGAAGTACGGATCGATGCCCGCCTGCTGGATCAGGGGGTAGAACACCGGCGCGAAAATCAGCACGTTCGGCGTCAGGTCCATCACCATGCCCGCAAGGAACAGGAAGACGTTGATCGAAAGCAGCAGAAGGATCGGGGAATCCACCAGCGGCTGGAAGAGTTCCGCCACCTGCATGGGGATTTGCGCCGAGGTGATGAACCAGCCCACAGCCGTGGCCGTGGCCACGATCAGCATGACGACGGAGGTGGTACGGGCCGCGCGGGCGCTCACGGCGAGCAGGCCCTTAAAGGTCAGTTCACGGTAATACAGGGTACATACGGCAATGGCATACATGCAGGCAAACGCGCCGCCTTCCGTGGGCGTGAAGACGCCGAACCGGATGCCGCCGAGCAGCAGCACGGGCATCATGAAGGCGGGCATGGCGTCCCGGATGATCTTCGAGGCTTCGCCCTTCTTGAATTCGATCTTTTCCTTGTACCCGTCAATGCGGACAATGAAGAACCACGTGACCATCAGGCAGATGCCGATGATCAGGCCGGGGACAAGACCGATCATGAACAGCTTGGTGATGGACAGGCCCACGGTCGCGCCGAGCAGGATAAAGTTCGTGCTCGGGGGAATGATGGGCCCGAGAATGGCACCGGACGCGATGACGCCGCCCGCGCGGCCGGGCTTATAGCCAGCCTGCGCCATCATGGGCAGGAGCAGGCTGCCGAGGGCCGCGGCTTCGCCCACGGAGCTGCCCATCAAACCCGCGAAGATCACGCTGGACACGATGGCGGCATAGCCGAGACCGCCGCGGACGCGGCCGATGATGAGCTGCGCCAGCTTGACCACCCGCTTCGACAGGCCGCCTTCGGTCATGATTTCACCGGCGAACACGAAGAAAGGAATGGCCATCAGCGGGTAGTTGTTCGCGCCGTCCAGCATGGACTGCGGGATGGTCATGACGAACATGCTGTCCCACATGCCGCCGTAATACATCAAAACCATAGAGCACAGAACAAGCACAATGGCGATCGGAATGCCCAACGCAAGGAAGCCGAACAGGCTGACCAGAAAAACGATAAGTTCCATGTTCTCTCCCCTATTCCGTTTTAGGCGCGGTGTTGAACTCGCTGGCGGGCGTGCGGATCAGCTGCACGATATCCCGCAAGTGGATGATGATCGCGGCAAAGGCCATGACGGGAAGCGTCCCGTTGATGAAGGCCATGTTCACGTCGGTAGCGACGGAATAGGTGTCCAGCGTCTGAAGCACCACGGAAATGCCGCCGAAAAGCAGCAGCACCAGAGCCGCAAGCATGAACAGGGAGGCGACGATGTCCACGGCCTTGCGCGATGTCCCGCTGATCATGTTGACGAACATGTCCACCGCGATGTGCTTGTGCCGGTAAAAAGCTTCGATGCCGCCGATGAACGTAATGTAGATGAAAAGGAACCGGGCCCATTCCTCACTCGGCGCAAAGCTCGAGCGGAACACGTACCGCAGGAAGGCATTGAAAAACACGAGGCCGATCATCCCCAAGAAAATGGCGGCGCAAAAGACTTCAAAGGCCCGTTCGCCTTTGCCTTTCGCGGCTTCTTCCTGGCGGATCTCCTCCTCGGTTTCGGTTTCCTCTATACGTTCCGGCGGCATGACCGGTTTGTTTTCACTGCTCATGATGTACCCCTGGGCGTGATGGTCGGGCCCATGCGACAGACATGGGCTTGAGGGAAAAAAAGGGCCTCCGGCCTGCGCCGGAAGCCCTGTTGAGAACGCAAACGTTACTTCGCCTGACGATAAGAGTCCGCGCTGTCAAGGATTTCCTTGGCATTCGGGACGGTGTCATAGAAAAGCTTCCAGCTGCGCTTGCCAGCGTCCTGCATGAACTTGTGCAGTTCGGGGGAAGGTTCGCTGACATGGCCGCCGGCTTCGGTGATGGTCTTCACGGCGTCCGCATCAACCTTTTCCACGAGATCCCACACGTAGTCGGCGGAACGCTTGGCGGCTTCGTCGATCCACTTCTTGTCCTGTTCGGGCAGGGACTGGTAGAACTTTTCGTTGATGTACAGGGAGTGGATGACGAGCAGGTGGCCGGTGAGGGTGATCTCAGGCGTGGTCTCGTACATCTTGATGCTCACGATATCGGACAGGGGGCTGTCGCCGCCGTCGATGACGCCCTGATCAAGCGCGCCGGTCACTTCGGCGAAAGGCATGGGCTGGCCGCTGATGCCGCATTCCTTGGCAAAGTTGATGTACAAGGGGATGTTCGGCACGCGCATACGCAGGTGCTTCATATCGTCGATGGTCGCCACCGGCTTTTTGGTGTAGAAATGGCGGAAGCCCAGGGGGAAGGCGTTCAGCACGCGCATACCGGACTTTTCGGTGAAGCCGTTGGTGATCAGTTCGAACGTCTTGCCGCCGTTCATGGCACGGCGGGCGTGGGCGTAGTCGTCGAACAGCATGGGCGTTTCGAGCATGGCCATGGAAGGCTGGATGGCGGACGTCTGGGTTCCGGTGGCGCACATCTGGATGATGCCCTTACGGGTGCTGGCGATGTAGGCGTCTTCCTTGCCGAGCTGGCTGTTCGGGAACACCTGCACGTCGTATTTGCCGCCGGACAGTTCCTTCAGGATTTCACCGAATTTACGCATACCGAGGGTTTCAGGTTCCCCGTCGGGCTTCATACCGGCCATTTTGATGACAACTTTGTCGGCCGCGAAGCTGGAAGTCGCGGTAACGCCGAGCAACAGACCGCAAGCGATGAGCAAGGCCAATGCACGTTTCATGTTTCTCCACCTTTTTACGGTTCGAATGTGAACATTTCTCCCCGGCTGCGTTTTCGTGAGGAAAAACATTCCTGACGTGCCGCGTGGGGAGATCTCCTGCCTTTCGCGCCTGTGCGCCCTCCTCCGCAGCTTCGCTCTGAGAACCGGAAACAAGCAGCAATGCTGGGAACCGGTTCATTTTCATTCCGTTTCACCCCTGTGAAAACGGCGTAGCGGCATAAACGGAGTTCGGCCGGGATTGACGGACACCCCCATGTCTCTCTTACGTCATTCCTCAGCCGAAAGAGGATAAAAACTATCAGGAAGCGAAAGGCAAGCCCCGTTCGATAGCGAGAATTATACTAATCTGAAATCTTTTTGTTGGGAATAGAGGAACGGGCCTCTTCTTTGTCATTCTTTTGTAACATTCGCGCTCTTTCCGAGATTTTTCTTAATAATTCAGTGGATAATAAAAAAGAAAAAATCTTTGGGGATGTTGCCCCGCGAGACCTCGAATTCCCCCTCCAGCCGGACGTTTCGACTGTTGACAAAGCGTCCCGCAAGATCGACAGGAATTCCGGCACCCTTTCGGACCGTTCCCTTTTTTGGAGTATTTTCATGCATCCTTTCTCTTCGGCGCGCCTGCACCGCCTTATCCAGCTTGGTTTCGTCCTCTTTCTCTCCTGGGTCGCGTGGCGGCTCTATGAGTATACCCAAGGGGTATCCGGAAACGGCGCATTCGTCCCCCGCCCCGCCGCCGCGGAAGCGTTCCTCCCCCTGAGCGCCCTGCTCGGCCTCAAGCGTTTCCTGCTCACCGGGCAATACGATCCCATCCATCCAGCGGGATTGACTATCCTGCTTGTCGCCTTGTGTACGGCCATCCTGTGCCGCCGGGGTTTCTGCGGCTACCTTTGCCCCGTCGGCTGGCTCTCCGGCCTCCTCGCCCGTCTGGGGACACGGCTTGGCGTGAGCTGCCGCCCCGGAAGGCGGCTCGAATGGCTCCTCTCCGCGCCCAAATACGTGCTTCTTGCCGCCATCCTGTACAGCTTCGTGGTCAGCATGGACCTCCCCAGCATCGAATGGTTCCTCAAGTCGCCCTACAACCTCGTCGCCGACATCAAGATGCTCCAGTATTTCCTTGCCCCCGGGACGCTGACCCTCGGAGTGATCGTCGTCATGGTTCTGGGCTCGATCTTCCTGCCGGGCTTCTGGTGCCGGGGCTTCTGCCCCTACGGCGCCCTGCTCGGCCTCCTATCGCTGCTCTCACCGATGGCGGTCAACCGTAACCCCGCCTCCTGCTCCGGCTGCGGGCGCTGCGCCGCGGCCTGCCCGTCACGGATTCCCGTCGACGAGCGCAAACGACTCTCCGGCCCCGAGTGTGTGGGCTGTACGGAATGCGTAAGCGCCTGCCCCTCCCGCTGCCTCGACGTACGGTTCGGCTACGGGACCGGAGCGCTCCGCTTTCCGGCATGGGGCATCGCCGCCGGGACGCTGCTCATCCTCCTGATCGGCTACGCAGCCGCCGTTTTCACCGGCCACTGGGAAGCGGATCTGCCCCCGCAGATGATCCGTATGTTCCTCAACTGACCGGTACAAACAATATGATAAGGCACACGAACGCCTTCATCCGGCGCTCCTTCCAGCCCCCCTTCCGTAATCCCAAACCGGAAACGGCGTTCCGCTGGATTCTATCGGCGGATTGTGCGACACTGCCACAGAAAACGGCCCTTTCCTTCAGATCGCAACAAGGATGCTTTCAATGTCGCAAGCACAGCTCCCCAACGAATTGGCAACCTTCCTCGAAAATTGGACGACCGACCCCAACAACGCGAAGGACGCCTTCGTCCGCTTCAAGGATTTCCTGCTCGCCACCCCGGATGTGCGCTTTGATTTCAAGGCCCGCCCCGGCGTGAGCTACTCCCTGCGTGCCGCCAATGCCAAGAACGACGAACGCCCGCTGTTCGTACTCGTGGACGTGGTGGACGACGAACCCGAAGCCCGCTGGCTTTCCGTCTGCTTTTACGCGGATATGGTCAACGATCCCAATGAACTGGGCGATTTCGTCCCGTCCGGGCTCATGGGGAAGGATGCCTGCTGCCTCAACCTTGAGGAAGATGATCCCGCCATGCGTGACTATATCCTCGCCCGCCTTGGCGAGGCCGCCGCATCCGCCGCGAAATAACGCCCGGAACGGAGTGTGGAACAGCCCCTCCCCAACCGGGAAGGGACCTCAGTGCGCACAAAGGAGGCTGACCGCAACGCCAGGCCCGTTCTCTCTTTGCGGGGAAGCCATTCCCTGCCGGGATGGTGTGCCGGAATGGAGAAGCGACGCCCTCCCTCTATAAGAGGATGACGCCAAGCAATGCTGCCCACTCCCGATAGCGCTGCCGCCCCTAATCGGAAGAAGCCCCGGAGCCGTCACTCCGGGGCTTTTTCAGCATAGCCAGACATCAAAAAAGGACTTTACCGACAGGGGGCACCGCCTACCCGCTAAAACACTCGGCCATATCCGCTATCGGTGAACGTTGACGGGCGATAGCGCCACAGCCGATCCCGCCCTTCACCCTTAGCGCGATACATGGCGACATCGGCGTTCTTGAGCAGGCGAGCGGGGGTAGCGGCCTCCAGCGAATGAAACGCGACACCCACGGACGAGCTGATGCGGGCCTCTCCCTCTTGCAGCGGGAACGGGGCACGGATCGCCTCAAGAATACATTCGGCCGTCCGGAGAACATCCTTTTCCGCCAGATCAATGAGCAGCACGGCAAACTCATCCCCGCCCATGCGCCCGATGAGCCCCCGATCGCCGACGCATCCCCGCAACCGGGCCGCGCCCTGTACGAGCAGTTCGTCGCCCGCGGCATGTCCAAGCGAGTCGTTGACTTCCTTGAACCGATCAAAGTCGACCAGCAGCAAGGCCAGCCCAGAGCCACATTCCAGTGCGCTCCCACAGGCTTTGTGGAGCATTTCCTCAAACATGGCCCGGTTCGGCAGCCCGGTCAGGGGATCATGGCGTGCCTGCGCCAGAGCGGTTCTGGTTGAAAACAGGTCTTCAATCAGGTTTTCCAACTGGAATTCCCGGACCTCTTTCTGCACAATGAGCGTGCCGATCTGCTCAGCCAGCCGCCCCACGGACGCAGGGACGGACGGGTCGTTCGTATACCGGAACAAGGCGCGCACCTGTTCGGCATCCCCCCAGACGATGTCTTTGACGATCCGGGTTATATCATTGAGGCAAGCTTCGTAATCGTGCTTCACATCGGCCCCGCATCTACAGCGTTGTCGCCGGTCCGGCACTCTGAACCGGCTCCAGAGGCAGGTCGGACAAATACCGCCGCACCATATCAAGCGCAGTGCCCGCGGCGCGATCCCGAAGCCAGCCGCGGCCATGAACCCGGCCGGGAGGCGTCATCCTCCGGACCCACGTCCGCGTGCCGTCACTGAGCGCAATATAGATGAGCCCCACGGGCTTTTCCGGCGTCCCTCCGGTCGGCCCGGCGACGCCGGTGATGCCGATGCCGAGTTCGCTGCCCGATACTTCGCGCACGCCTTCGGCCATGGCCCGGGCCACAGGTTCGCTTACGGCCCCGTGTTCCTCAAGCATGGCGGAGGGCACGCCGAGCAGCTTCATCTTGGCTTCGTTGGCGTAGGTCACAAGGCCCATGCCGAAGACTTCCGACGCGCCGGAAACGTCCGTGATGAGCTTCGCCACCAGACCGCCCGTGCAGGATTCGGCGGTGGCCAGATGCAGCCCCTTTTCACTGAGCAGCCGGACGACCACGCTTTCCAGATTGTCCACATCCACGCCGTAGACCACATCTCCGTACCGGCGGCAAATCTCTTCGACCACGGGACGGCACAGCGCCTCGGCGGCCTCTTCGCTCTCAGCCCGTGCCGTCACCCGCACGAACATCTCGTTTTCCTTCGCATAGGTCGCCGCCGTCGGGTTCGCCGCATCGGTCAGATCAGCAATCTTCAACGCACCCGCCCCCTCGCCGAGCCCGAACGTGCGGATCATGCACGAGTGGATGACGGCGTGGCTCCCTTCTTTCAGGAAGGGGACGACATAATGCTGCAACATGGGGACCAGCTCGGAAGGCGGCCCCGGCAGCATGACGATTACCTTGCCGGACGCCGTCCGCACGCCGCAGCCCGGCGCGGTCCCGATATCGTTGGGGAAGACGGTCGCGCCCTCGGGCAGCATGGCCTGCTTGCGCTGGTTCTCGCCCATCGCCGGGCGTCCCTTGAAGTAGCTTTCCAGACGGCGCAGGCTGTCCTCATGGATCTTCAGCGGAGCGCCAGCCACCCTGGCGATGGTTTCCTTGGTCAGATCGTCGTCCGTGGGACCCAAGCCGCCCGTCGTAATGACAACATCGCTGCGGCCCAGCGCTTCTTCCAGCGCGTCCCGCAGCCTCCCCGGATTATCGCCCACGGTACAGGCAAAAAGCAGGTTGACCCCGATGGCGGAGAGCTCGCGCGCGACAAACGCCGCGTCCGTGTTGATCGTATGCCCGAGCAAGAGCTCGGTCCCTACCGAAATGATTTCAGCATTCATGGCAAACTCGGTTGCGGAGATGAGCGGAAATGACTTTTTGGGGGAAGGCCCCCTTTGGAAGAAAACCCTTCCAAAACCTGCCAGCGCGGCTCGCGCCACCCCATCCCCCTAAAACTTTTCCTTCACGGTTACAACAAAAGTTTCCGGGGGGATATCGGAAAGGAGGGGCCAATTGGCAAGCATTCCCCCGCTCGAAAGGGTTGTGGAGGAAAACAGGGAGGAATGTTGTTGCCGGACATCCCTCCCCAGTCTTCATCCTTGCTATTCGGACTTCACTTTCTTGTGGACATGAACCGCTCTGGGAAGGAAAAGATTCAACAGCACCCCGGTGACGGCGGCAAGCCCGATGCCGCCGAGGCGGAACGAGCCGATATTAAAGGTCATGCCGCCCACGCCGAAGATGATGATCAGCGCGACGACGGCGAGGTTGCGGGGCTCCATCAAGTCTTCGCCAGCGCGGACCAGCGTGTTCAGGCCCACCACCATGATGGCCCCGAACAGCAGAATCATGATCCCGCCCATGACCGGGACGGGGATGGAACTCAAGAACGCGCCGAGCTTGTTGACGCACGAGAGCACGATGGCCCAAATGGCGGCCCACGTCATGACGCCGGGGTTGAACGCCCGGGTCAGGGCCACCGCCCCGGTCACTTCCGAATAGGTCGTGTTCGGCGGCCCGCCGATGAAGCTCGCCAGCATCGTGGCGATGCCGTCGCCGAGCATGGTGCTCTTGATGCCGGGGTCCTTGAGGAAGTCCTTCCCCGTCACTGAGCTGATGGCGATGATATCCCCGAAATGCTCAATGGCCGGGGCGAGGGTAATGGGGATGATGAACAGGATGGCTTCCCAGCGGAACTCGGGGAATACGAAATCCGGAACGCCGAACCACGGCGCGGCGGCCACCTTGCTGAAATCGTGGATGCCGAGCCCGATGGCGCACAGGTAGCCTACGGCGATGCCCGACATGATGGGGATAAGGCGTATCATGCCGCGCCCGAGCAGGGAAACGAGCACCGTCGTCGCCAGCGCCGCCATCGAAATGATCAGCGCCGTGTTCTCGGGGACAAGCACCGCGCTGCCGTCCCCGGCCTTGCCGAGGGCCATGTTCACCCCGACAGGAGCCAGCACAAGGCCGATGACGATGATCACCGGCCCGGTCACGATGGGCGGCAGCAGGCGCATGATGATCTCCGTGCCGCGCCAACGGATGATGAAGCTCAGCACCACATAGACGGCACCGGCCACGACCATGCCGCCCAGCGTCGCGGGAAGCCCCCAAGTCTGCACGCCATAGATGATCGGCGCAATGAACGCGAAGGACGACGCGAGAAAAATGGGCACCTTGCCGCGTGTGCAAATCTGAAAAATCAGCGTGCCCACGCCGGCCGTAAACAAGGCCACGTTGGTGCTCATGCCCGTCAGGATCGGCACCAGCACCAGCGCGCCGAATGCCACGAAAAGCATCTGCGCACCGAGCAGGGAATCTTTCAACCGAAAAGAATACGTCGTATCCGACTCCATCTCCACTCCTCAGAAAAAAATGTATGTTCCCTGTCCTCTGGCGGCTCCCGCATACCGGGCTTGAGGGGAACGGCTCCCCCCAGCCGGATCGGCGGCAGCGCCTCGCCGCCTGCCCGCTACCGCGTGCCGAAGATGCGGTCCCCGGCGTCGCCGAGGCCGGGGATGATGTAGCCGTGCTCGTCGAGATGGGAGTCGACGGCGGCCGTATAAATGTCCACGTCGGGATGCGCTTCCTCGACGCGCTTGATGCCTTCGGGAGCGCACACGAGATTGAGGCTGAGGATGCGCTTGCAGCCCCGCTTCTTGAGGAGATCGATCGTGGCGATGAGCGAGCCGCCGGTCGCCAGCATGGGATCAAGGATAATGGCGATGCGCTGGTCGATCTCCTTGGCGAGCTTCACGTAGTACTCTACGGGCTCCAGCGTCTCTTCGTTCCGGTACAGGCCGACGACGCTGATCTTCGCGCCCGGGACCATGTCCAGAACGCCGTCCATCAGGCCAAGCCCGGCCCGGAGAATGGGAACGATGGTCACCATCTTGCCGGAAATGGATTCCACTTCCACGGGCCCGGCCCAGCCTTTGATGGTCCGCTTTTCGGTCTTGAACTGCTTGGTGGCTTCATACATGAGCAACCGGGCGATTTCCTTGGCCAGCATACGGAATTCGCTGGTGGAGGTGGATTCCTTTCTAAGGATACCCAGTTTGTGCCGCACGAGAGGATGATCAACTACATGAACCGCCATACCCATTCTCCTCTGAATAAAAGGATTCCCGAAACGCTTCCAAAACGCATGGGGCCGCCGAAGCGGGAAGCCAACCCCATCCAACAGGCCAAATAAATTGGAAGACCTTATGCCGAGGCCGAGGGTTTGTCAAAATCACGCTCCGAGCGGCCGTCCTCGGCACGCCCCGCGCCCGGCCTCCGCGGATTTGGGCAAAGGCCTCCGGCTTACTGCAAAGGGGGGATTACAAAATCGTAGTTAACATTTTTGTAAACAACAATATTCCCTTTGAGATAGGCACGGTTATGCGAAAAATGGCAAAAACGCCTTGCCATAAGGACTAAAAAGGCATAAAAACGGCACACATTTTCCTTGAAATCCTGTTTCAGGGCGTGCCACGGGATTGTGTGTTTCTCAAATTGTCAAAACAGGAGTTCTCTCCCTCTGAGAAAGGGAGGGGTCCCCGCCAAGGAGCTTACGTCATGGCTTCGAGCTACGTGCAGAAAGTTATCCGCAGTGTGAAGAAGAACAACCCCCACCAGCCGGAGTTCATTCAGGCGCTGGAAGAAGTCCTCCACTCGCTGGAACCGCTTTTTCTGAAGGACCCCAAGTACCAGCAGAACGGCATCCTCGAACGCATCGTCGAACCCGAACGCCAGATCATGTTCCGCGTGGCATGGACGGACGACAAGGGCCGCGTGCAGGTGAACCGCGGCTACCGCGTCCAGTTCAACTCCGCCCTCGGCCCCTACAAGGGCGGCTTCCGCTTCCACCCCAGCGTCAACCTGAGCATCTTGAAATTCCTCGGTTTTGAGCAGATCTTCAAGAACAGCCTGAGCGGCCTCTCCATCGGCGGCGCCAAGGGCGGCAGCGACTTCGATCCCAAGGGCAAGTCCGACGCCGAAGTCATGCGCTTCTGCCAGGCCTTCATGACGGAAGCCTCCCGCTACATCGGCAGCACCATCGACGTGCCCGCCGGGGACATCGGCGTGGGAGCCCGCGAAATCGGCTACATGTTTGGCCAGTACAAGCGCCTGACCTCCAGCTTTGAAGGCGTGCTTACCGGCAAGGGCCTCAAATGGGGCGGCTCGCTGGCCCGCAAGGAAGCCACCGGGTACGGCAGCGTCTACTTTGCCTCCAACATGCTCAAGGCCCGCAACATGGATCTGGAAGGCGCCACCTGCGCCGTGTCCGGCTCCGGCAACGTGGCTATCTACACCATCGAAAAGCTGTACCAGCTCGGCGCCAAACCCGTGACCGCCAGCGACTCGCGCGGCTGCATCTACCACCCCGCCGGCATCAACCTCGACGCCCTCAAGCAGGTCAAGGAAGTCGAGCGCGCGTCCCTCGCCCGCTACGCCGAGCTCTGCAAAGACGCCAAGTATATCCCCGCGAAGGAATACCCCAAAGATCAGCATCCCGTGTGGAACGTGCCCTGCAAGCTCGCTTTCCCGAGCGCCACGCAGAACGAAGTCAGCGGCGCCGACGCGGCCAACCTCATCAAGAACGGCTGTGTCCTCGTATGCGAAGGCGCCAACATGCCCTCCACCCCCGAAGCGGTGGAAGCCTTCCTTCAGGCCGGGCTCGCCTTCGGGCCCGGCAAGTGCGCCAACGCGGGCGGCGTGTCCACCAGCCAGCTCGAAATGGCTCAAAACGCCAGTATGCAGTCCTGGACCTTTGAAGAAGTCGACGCCAAGCTCAAGAACATCATGGCCAACATCTTCAAGGCCGCCCATGAAACCGCCGAGGAATTCGGCGTGCCCGGCAACTATGTCCTCGGTGGCAACATTGCCGGCTTCCGCAAGGTGGCCGACTCCATGATCGAGCAGGGCCTGTATTAAGAGCGTGTGTGAATACCGGGGGAGGACCTTTCTGAAGAAAGGTCCTCCCCCGGCCCCCCTCCCCAAAGACTTTTGACTGATGGAGAGGCGGCGCGACGGCAGTTCCGAAACGCCATTGCCCAAACCCGCCCTCCTCTCCGCAAAAAGAAAAGAGCCCGGATGCACAACGCATCCGGGCTCTTTTCCGGTTTTTTTCCACAATCCACATAACACTGCCCTCTCTCCTTATGCAACACCGGTCCCGCCGCTTCCGTTTGGTTAAAAAGGGGCGGCGGATACGCACAGCGTTGGCGTCAGGAGATACGGGGTATTGGGAAAAAAGGGGGCACAGTAAACAGCAGTGAAGCCCTCCTTCCCCAAAATCAACTCTCCCCAACAGGAAAAACTTCCCACGCCTCCATATGGCAAAGGTTGGCACCGGGATGTTGGGCACAGGCCGGGCTCTGCTCGCAGGCCTCGGCTGCAGGCCAATGCGTGAACCGTTCCAACGCGTCCTGAAACGAAGGGGCTTCGACAGTCTGCTCTTTGCGAATCCTGAGATTCTCGCCGGAACCCTCAATGTAATGGACTCTGTAGCGGCTCATGATGCGTTCCATATATCCTGTGAGGCGAAATTCGGAGAACCCGGAGGGGGCCGGGTTCTCTTTGCGCCTTCCCGAAGGAGGAGTCTCCGGGAAGGCGTTCCGAGTGGCTTACCCTTGCATGGGCGGCGACGGCGAGGCGCAAAGGCGTGTGCGCGCCCCGTGAATCCTTCGGAACCCCCGTAAAAAGTTCCGTCCGCCCTTCCCTACGCCGACGGCTTAGCCGTGGGCGCCGGGAGCAATGAAGTCGCTGAGGAAATAGAGAGCCACGAGCAGGAACACGCCGAGAGCCCAGCTCCAATGGATGAGCTTCAGTTCGGTAGCGTCCAGCGGCTCATACTCCATCTTCTGCACTTCTTCGTGAAACTTCACGTTCTTAGTATCTTCTGCCATGTCAGTCTCCTTTATAGCTGAAAATGGAAGAGGTTAGCCAGCGATAACCGGAGGCGTCATGCCGTGGAAGAACAGCCACGAGATGAACAGGCCGAGCCAAATGATGAAGCCGAAGAGACATACGACGTACACAATGGCGAGCCTGCCGATGCCTTCTTCCATAAGCTTATGGAAGTTGGACACCATACCGATGGTGAAGAAGGTCAGGGTGAAGAAAATGGTGCGCAGGGGTCCGAGGGTGCTGATCACGCTCTTGCCGAGGGGCTGCCATTCCACGTTCACGCAGATGAACAGCATGATCACGAAGGTCAGCAGATACCCGAGCACGAAGCGGGGGAAACGGGCGAGCACGTCGCCGAAGTTCATGGTACGGCCGCTGTTGGTCTTGTCGAACTTCGCGGTCCACACCCAGGCGAGAACCAGGGACCACACGCCGATGAACACGTCGATGAAGATCTTCACGGTCGTGGTGACCATGGTGACCCACCCGGCTTCCCAGTGGACGCCGAGGAGTTCGAGCGCACGGGCGCGGATCAGGGAGTCGGCGATGGCGCCGGAAGCGATGGCGCCGCCGTCGGACTTCACCGCGAGGCCCATCCAGCCGCCGGCCACCATGGGCTCGCTGTACAGGAAGTGGGAAGCGATGAAGGGCAGGATCAGCATTTCGATGCAGGTGAACACCACGATCAGCGAGGACACCATGATGGGCACCACAGGCCGGGCGCGGATGGAACTCCCCGTAGCGATGGCGGCGGACACGCCGCAGATGGAGATACCGGAAGCCAGCGGGACAGCCCATTCACGGCTGAACTTGAAGTACTTGCGGGCTACGTAATACACGAAGGCCCAGTACAGGAGATAGGCTTCCACGATGGCGCACAGGCCTCGGAAAATGATCGTCCCGGCCATGCCGGAAGCTGCGGCGGCCTTCACGCCGAGTTCGGCGCCGAGGACCACGATGGCGATCTTGACGAACAATTCGGGACGGCAGGCGTCATGCAAGCTTTCGGCAATGCGCGGGAACGCGTTGCTGATGAAAATACCGGCGACAAGCGCCACAATGAAACCCGCTTCCGTAGTCAGGCCGATCGACCAGTCGATACCGAACTTGGCCTGCGCGTCGGGCGTAGCCGCGATATGGGCGTTCGCGCCGAACATGTAGCAGATTTCGCTGATGAAAAAGACGACCGTAAACGACTTGACGAACCGAGCGACATTGCCGCCGAGCAGCTTGATGCCGAACGACAGGATCGCCGTCAGAGCCACATACGTGCACAGCAGAGAAACGACACCAGAGATCGTTCCCTTGTATGCGCCTGTGGTGGCAGAGAAGGCCTTGTCCATGCTGGTCCACATATTAGTGCTGACTACCCAGCCCAACACGTCGAGATGCGCCAGATTCAACGCGGCCAAAAGGAAGATGAAACAACCCGTCAACAGGGCTATCTTATCTTCGTTCAGATTGGTCTTTGCCATAGCCATATCCTCTTGTAAAACTGTACCGGACGGCTGACTTCGCCACCATGGCGAAAGCGTCCATCTGTATCCGAGCAGGCGACGCGATCCCTAGCCGAACCGCAACCTGACAGGAAACCGTTGTGAAAGACCATCCCTCTGAAAAAGGAACAGCTTTTATAAAGAATTGCTTGGGAAGAACCTGCCCGATACGGAACGGGCGCAAACGAACGCAGCTTCCAAAAGAAAGGAAGCCGTGAGGACGCGCGTCATGACGGATCAGACGATCCGCTGACGGCTACGCGAAGCAGGGGGGAGCGAGAGAGAAGGGAAGCAGGCCCCAAGAGTCGGACTTTCGGAGCGTGGGCACATAATGCCGCACGAACAGCCGCACTACAGAAGAGACGGCAAGCCCAAGCTGGAGCATGAAGAGGACCATCAACGGGACGAGATGCCTCAGAGGGGCCTTCGAAGCAACCGTCTCCATGCATTCCTCAAAGGATTCCAGGATGACCGGAGACTGCTTCTGCATGTCGGTAAGGGCACTGCCCGAATCGTACACGACGACCTTCTGCACATCCGCGTGAAGGATATTCGTATCGCCAAACAGGGAGCAGACAAGCGCCAGCAACATGAAAGGAATGAACATTCCCTTCATGAAGGATTCACGGCGCTGTCTTTCCAAAAGAGTCATACGTCTTCCGATACGAAAAGCTTCATTGTGACGGGGCGTCCATGACGGCACAACACTCGCGCGCTGCATTCCCGCCTCCACTCCGGAAGCGATATTGCCGTTGCGGACACCTAGCATTGTGAGAATAATAGCACGGAGGCCTTTTCATGACAAGCGTTCCATTCTCTTTTGCTGTTTTTCACAATGAGGAATAGAGACAAATGGTTGGAAGATGTTTATTCAAGCTGGCCGGAGCGTGGATTTTCGACAGTCATCCTCGCTGAAAGCCTTTTTCCTGATAATGCGGACCGTTGCTGAAAAACGGATGGTTCTTTTTATAACGCCGCATGTCGACAAAAAGCATAGCAGAATGCTCAACCATCCTCTCTTGCTGGATAAAGAGACGTTTCGGCGAGCTTTCTCAAGTAAGGATAAAGTTCAGATTTACGCTGATCAATGAGCATTTTCTCCCAAGATAAAACATCTTATCTTTACTTATGGTTATGCTATTGTCTTCAACTTCGTTATGGTTAGCCTCATGCAATCCGTCCTCACCGCAATACGGTGCACCACTTTAGTAGAGATGTAGTGCATCGACACGGCCGGATACAGAGCTTCTTGGCGGATTTGCACAGCTTTCCTTGATTGAGCAGAATGGTATCGGTGCCTGCCGTGAGTTTCCGATAGCTGGCCGGAATGACATGTGAAGGGAGCCCGTTGTATCGGAAACGCCGTGCCTGCCGCCCTTTCATCGCTATGGAAGGGCTTACTTCCTGCGCCCCGTACCGTCGATTCCGAAATGCGTATCAAGGCTCAGGTTGTCGCCGGGTTTGTTGAAATAGCCGTCCCGCGTGCGCTGCGGTTCCCCGAGCTTGAGCAGTTCTCCGACGGTCACGAAACGATACCCTTTCCGCTGGAGCTCTCCAACGGTTTCCTTGAGCATGGACGCCGATCCCTTGGGCACCCGGTTGGCATGGAACAGGATAATCGCGCCGGGCCGCACCTGCCCGGCCACCCGCGCACCCATACCGTGGACCGCGTTGTCCTGCGGCGTTTCCGCAACCACGCTCCACTGGATCACCTGCAGTCCCTCACGCGCAAGCAGCGCAAGCGCCTTGTCCGTACATCTGCCGTAAGGCAGGCGGAACAACGTTACGGCTTCCGGCAGCTCGACGCTGCGCCCTTCCGCCTGAGCCCTTTTCAGGATCTCCTCGTGCAACAGCTCATATTCCGCCTGCGCCCAGCGGATCTGCTCCAACATGGCCTTTTCGCTCATAATGCCGAAATTGCCATGCGACCACCCGTGATTGCCGATCTCAAAAAGAGGATCGGCCATAAGCTGCATGGCCCGCTCGCTGTGGGACCGCATCCACTTGCCGCCCATGAACAGGGTGGCCGGGATCCGCTTCTCACGCAGGAAATCGATGATTTCAGCATCGTATCCTGTGGTCATGGTGGACAGTTCGCACAGATCAAACGTCAATGCCGCCACTTTTTCCTTGGTGGCCACGCGGCGTATGGTGCCTTCATCTTGAACCGGAAGAGGAGGAAGAACCTGTTCGGGAACCGTGCGTTCCGGCGGAGCGGGATTGTTGGGAACGGCGTGCCGGGCGTCCTCGGGCAGAAAACCGGGTTCGGGATGCCACAACGACGACGCCCGTGCCGGAAAAGCTAGCGCAACCACAACCAGACAACAGACAATGATCCTGTGCAGCATGAAAAAACCTGACGTGTTGACTGTTGGAAGGGCCCCCACAGTAACAGCATCAGGTTTCGAAAGATAGGCAGGGCTCAGGACGTTTTCTTGGCACGTTCCGCGGTCATTTCCTCAAAGAGCTTTTCCATCTGGTACTCGTCCTCCAGCTTGAGGTCGGTACTCAGGACGACGCCGTCGGAATTGCCGAGCGCACGCAACATTTCGTCGACGGCTTCCTTCTTCAGAGGGATGAACAGCGCCGAGCTGCCGGGTTTCAGGTGCGTCGCCAGTTCGTTCATAAAGCGGTGGCTGATGCCGAAATCGCCCACCTCGCCGGTCGCCGCGCCGAGCCCGGCCCCCGCGACAATGCCGAGCAGCGGGTTGAGGAACAGGAATCCGATCAGCGCGCCCCACACGCCGCCGATCAGCGCGCCGTCCTTGGCGAGGGCGTGCGTATATTGGAGATGTACCTTTCCTTCCTTATCGCAGACCGCGGCTACCATTTTGGAGCAATCCACCAGCCCGGCGAGTTCTTCCCGCCCCCGCAGCTCCACCCGGTACGCTTCCGCCCGATCCATGTCTTCCCTGAAAATCACAGCAATGAGGCTCTGCATGGCAACACTCCTTACTTTGTTGATTCCGGATAAACTACTTGGGTCCGTCTGAGAGCGCTGTGATTATCATTGAGGGATGGGGGATACGCACCGGGGGAGGACGCTTTTTGAAAAAAGCGCCCTCCCCCGGACCCCCTCCCGCAAAAACTTCGACTGGTGGGGAGGTTGCGCAAAGGAAGTACCGTTGCATGACGTTACCCAATTGTTGCCTCCTCTTTTCCAAACAAAAAAGCCATTCACAGGAACGGCTTCACAACATCGGCACCCCCAACAAGAGGGATTCGATAAGGTCAAAAGTCTTTGCGGGTGGAGGGGTGGGGTTT
>NZ_JH114232.1:1186028-1198630 GCF_000224655.1 Bilophila sp. 4_1_30 | reverse complement strand
AATTTCATCTTTACTTCCACACTACCCCGGCGATCAGCAGCGCGCCGTTGATGAGATACAGCTTGCGGACAAGATGCCCGTGCTGGTCGAGATCAAGCCACTCCACGGCCTCGTGGATAAGGCGGCAGGCCCGCCAGTACAGAGGGAACGTCAGCAGCCCGAGAAACACCGTCCACCCGACGAGCCCGCAGGCCCAAAGGTTCGCCATGAGAATCCAGACGGCGGGCCACCAAAGCTTGAAAACCAGCTCGGCCTTGGCCTTGCCGAGGATGTTCGCCAGCGTCCGCTTCCCGGCCGCGAGATCCGTCTCAATCTCAGGCAGGCTTTGATAATAGAGAATCCCCGCCACCATGAGCCCCACGGGGAGCGCCAGGGCAAGGCTCTGCGCCGAAAAGCCGTTCGCCATCACCGCATAGGAGCCCATAACCATGATAAATCCCATATTCAGGCATACGAACAGCTCGCCGTACCCCCGGCACCCGTAGCGTATGGGCGGCGCGACGTAGAAGACGGCGGAGAGCACGGCAAAGACCACAGGCCCCCACAGCCATTCCTGCCCGCTGTGCCCGATGAGCCACCAGCCGATCAGTACCGTGGACAGCAACAGCCCGATGATGGTCAGGCAAATCTGACGCGGGCTGATCCAGCCGTTCTGGATGACTTTCGTGCCCCCGATTGTCTCGTCGGTATCCACGCCTTCCAGATAATCAAAAAGATCATTGGCAATGTTGGCGACTGTATGCAGGCAAAAACACCCCACCATCACAACTGCGAAAATCCCCCAGGGCCAATGCCCGAGATCCCGGGCCGCCAGCGCCCCCCCAAGCCCCACGGGGATGAGATCCACGATGAAGAACGGCGGACGCAGCGCCTGCCACCACGCCTTGACGAGCTGACGGGAGGTCAGCGTGGGCGCATCCGGACGTTTCGGGGCCAGCGCACGGCTCAGCTTGCTTTCCATGAACCCTCCATAAAAGATCGGACGCACTGCGCCCTCGTCGAATCGTTGCATCGCACCGGCGCGGTTGTACACCGGGAACGCCGGAGGTTCAATCCGGAAGCGTAACCGCCCGCTCAAGCGGAAAGAGGGACGCCCGCCCCGCAGACGGAACCGGGCCGCGAAACAAGGAAAATCCTATGTCCTCTTGACAGGCACCCCTTGCTGCCGTAAAGATAAGCAGCTTTTTATCAAGCACACTCTGGCAGCGGCCTGGGGTGCTCGTTTCGCCCCGCGGCATGGGTCCGCGGAACGCATACGGGTAGAAGGGTCAGGGCCGGGGTGGAAGCAAACCCCCATGTCGAAGGAGACATACCATGGCATACGTTAGCATGAAGCAGATGCTGGAAACCGGCGTCCATTTCGGTCACCAGACCCGCCGTTGGAACCCCAAGATGCGCCCGTTCATTTTCGGCGCCCGTAACGGTATCCATATCATCGACCTCCAGCAGACCGTGAAGCTGTACCGCACCGCCCACGACAAAATCGTGGAAACCGTCGCCAACGGCGGTCGCGTGCTGTTCATCGGTACCAAGCGTCAGGCTCAGGAAGCCGTCGCCGCCGAAGCCGGCCGCGCCGGTCAGTTCCATGTGACCAACCGCTGGATGGGCGGCACCCTCACCAACTTCGCCACCATTCAGAAGAGCATCGAGCGCCTCAAGAAGCTCGAAGCCATGTTCGCCGACGGTTCCGTGAACCGCTACCAGAAGAAGGAAATCCTGACCCTGCAGCGCGAAATGGCCAAGCTTGAGCTGACCCTCGGCGGTATCAAGGACATGGATCGCCTCCCGCAGCTCGCCTTCATCATCGACCCCAACCGTGAAGAAATCGCCGTCAAGGAATGCCGCAAGCTCGGCATCCCGATCGTGGCCGTCACCGACACCAACTGCGATCCCGACGTCATCGACTACATCATCCCCGGCAACGACGACGCCATCCGCGCCATTAAGCTTTTCGTCACCGCCATGGCCGAAGCCTGCCTCGAAGGCGAAGCCATGCGCAAGGATTCCAAGAACAAGGACGCCGAGGAAGAACTGAAGAAGGCTGCCGACGCCGAAGCCAAGGCTGAAGAAGCCCCCGCTGTCGAAGCCGCCGCCGAATAACCAACGTTTTCCGGAGATTCTCATGAGCATCACTGCTGCTATGGTTAAAGACCTGCGCGAAAAGACCGCCGCGGGCATGATGGACTGCAAGAAAGCCCTTACGGAATGCGACGGCGACATGGAAAAGGCCGTCGACTGGCTCCGCCAGAAGGGTCTTTCCAAGGCCGCCAAGAAGGCCGGCCGCGCCACCTCCGAAGGTCTCGTGGGCTTTGAACTGGCCGCCGACGGCAAGTCCGGCGTGGCCGTCGAAGTCAAGTGCGAAACCGACTTCGTGGCTCGCGGCGACAAGTTCCAGGGCTTCGTGAAAGACATGGTGGCTCAGGTCGCCAAGGGCGAATACGCTGACTCCGAAGCGCTGCTCGCCGCTCCTTTCGTGGCCGACGCCTCCGTCACCGTGAAGGAAGCTCTTGATGGCGTTATCGCCACCACCGGCGAAAACATGGGCCTCGGCAAGTTCGCCAAGATGGAACTCGCCGCCGGCAAGTCCGGCCTGATCGGTGGCTATCTGCACTCCAACGGCAAGCTTGCCGTACTCGTGGAAATGCAGACCGGCAGCGACGCCGCCGCGGCTTCCGAAGCCTTCCACGAAGTGGCGAAGAACGTGGCCATGCAGATCGCCGCCGCTTCCCCGCTCGCCGTGTCCGCCGAGGGCCTGAACCCCGAAGTGGTTGAACACGAACGCGAAGTCTATCGCCAGAAGGCCCGTGAAGAAGGCAAGCCCGAACAGATCATCGAAAAGATCGCCGAAGGCGCGGTCAAGAAGTTCTGCAAGGACGTGTGCCTGCTCGACCAGCTCTACATCCGCGACGACAAGATGACGATCAGCGATCTCATCAAGGGCGCCGCCAAGACCATCGGCGAGCCGATCACCGTGATCCGCTTCGTGCGGATTCAGCTCGGCGTCGAATAGTTTACGCCACTGACTGCAAAAGGGGGCCATGCCCCCCTTTTTTGTAATCGCAACCGCAGGATCCGATAATGAGTCTCTATTCCGGCGCGCATGTGCTCATCACGGGAGGGTTGGGGTTCATCGGCTCCAACCTTGGTATCCGCCTTCTTGAGGAAGGCGCTTCTGTTACGCTCGTCGACAGCCTTATCCCCGAGTATGGCGGGAATCCGGCAAACATTCGCGGTTACGAATCCCGCCTCAAAGTCAATATTTCCGACGTCCGCGATCCCCACAGCATGAAAACGCTGGTGAAGGGGCACGACTTTCTGTTCAATCTTGCCGGACAGACCAGCCATATGGATTCTATGGCCGATCCGTATACGGATCTGGACATCAACTGCAAGGCGCAGCTTTCCATCCTCGAAGCCTGCCGGAACGCCAATCCGGGCATCCGCATCGTATTCGCCGGAACGCGGCAGATTTACGGCAAACCCGACTATCTGCCCGTGGATGAAAACCACCCCGTCCGCCCCGTCGACGTCAACGGCATCAACAAGATGGCCGGCGAATGGTACCATATCCTCTACAACAACGTGTACGGCATCCGCGCCTGCTCGCTGCGCCTCACCAACACCATCGGGCCGCGTATGCGCATCAAGGACGCCCGCCAGACCTTCCTCGGCGTGTGGATCAGGCAGGTGCTCACCGGCAGGCCGTTTGAAGTATGGGGCGGCGAACAGCTCCGCGACTTCACCTATGTCGATGACTGCGTGGACGCCATGATGCGCGCTGCGCTGCATGAGGAAGCCTTCGGCCAGATTTTCAACATCGGCGGCGGCAAGCGGATTTCCCTGCGCGATCTCGCCGATCTCCTCGTGGACACGGCGGGCGAAGGGGCTTATGAAGTCCGGGAATATCCCGCCGACCGTAAAAAGATCGACATTGGCGACTACTACGCCGACGACAGCCGCCTGCGCTCGCTCCTCGACTGGGAACCCCGGACCGAGCTCAAGGACGGGCTCCGGCAGATCATCGACTATTACCGTCCCCGGCTTCAGGACTATTTGTAAGGATTGCCATGAACGCACCCCTCATCCCACAAGCCAACCCCGGCGCGGCGTTCCGCAGCCGGCGCGACGCCCTGCTCAAGGCCGCCGCCGACGTGCTGGACGGCGGCTGGTACATCAACGGCAAACAGGTCCGGCAGTTTGAAGAGTCGTTCGCCGCGTTCTGCTCTGTGAAACATGCCGTCGGCGTGGGCAACGGGACCGACGCCATTGAGGTGGCCCTGCGCGCCCTCGGCATCGGCAAGGGCGGCCTCGTGTTCACAGTGTCCCATACCGCCGTCGCGACCGTCGCCGCCATCGAATGCGCAGGAGCGACGCCCGTACTCGTGGACGTCGATCCTGTGACCTATACCATGTCGCCGGAAAGCCTCGCCAAAGCGCTTGAGGCCGCCCGCGCGGGCCGTTATCCGGGCAAACCCGCCGCCGTGCTGCCGGTCCACCTCTACGGCTGCTGCGCCGATCTGGATGCGATCCGCGCCGTCGCGGGGGAGCTGCCCCTTATCGAAGACTGCGCACAGGCCCACGGCGCGGCCTATAAGGGCCGTCCCGCCGGGTCCACCGGCACCGCCGGGACGTTCAGCTTTTATCCGACCAAGAATCTCGGCGCGGTGGGCGACGGCGGTTGCGTCGTCACCTCCGACGACGCCCTTGCCGAACGTATCCGCAGCGTGCGCGAGTACGGCTGGCGGACGCATTACCTGAGCAGCGAGCCCGGCATCAATACCCGGCTCGACGAATTGCAGGCCGCCTTCCTCAATGTCCTCCTGCCCGAACTGCCCGCCAAGAACGCCAAACGCCGCGCGCTGGCGGAGATCTACCACCGCGAACTGTCCGGCGTCCCCGGGCTTGTCCTGCCGACGATTCCGGATGCCGTGGAACCGGTTTACCATCTCTATGTCGTCCAATGCCCGGATCGCGACGAGGTGCAAAGGCGGCTCCGCGACAGGGGCGTGGGCACTGCCGTCCACTACCCCTTCCCGGTGCATCTTCAGGATGCCTACCGGGGCAGCGTGGCGCTCGCGCCGGACGGCCTGCCTGTTACCGAGGCCATCATGCCGCGCATCCTCAGCCTGCCCATGTATCCCGAACTCTCCGAAGCCGACGCCGTTGCCGTCGCCGGAGCCGTCCGCGATGTCGTTTCCTCTCTGACCAAGGAGCGTGCATGAGTTCCGACACGTCCGGAAAACCCACCATTACGGGTCTGGTCCTCACCTACAACGGCGAACGCCTGCTCGGGAAATGTCTTGAGTCGCTCGCGTTCTGTGACGCCGTCATCGTCGTGGACTCATTTAGTTCCGACGCCACGGAATCCATCGCCCGGGAGCACGGCGCGACGTTCGTGCAGCATCCCTGGAGCGGAGCCCTCCCCCAGTTCGAATACGCCCTCGGCCTCGTCGAAACGGATTGGGTGGTTTCCCTCGATCAGGACGAAATCTGTTCGGAACCGCTCCGTGACGCCATCCTCGCCGCCCTGCCCGGCGCGCCCGCCGATCTCTGCGGCTTCACTCCGGCGCGGCGCTCGTGGTATTACGACCGCTTCCTCAAGCACAGCGGCTGGTATCCCGATCGCCTGCTGCGCGTTTTCCGCCGCAACGGGGTCCACTTCACCCAGAGCGGCGCGCACGAGCACATCGACCCCAACGGGCGCACGCGGGAACTCGACGGCGACATCCTGCACTATCCCTACAAACATTTCCGGGAACATTTGGACAAGATCAACTCCTATGCCCAGCAGGGGGCCGACGATCTCGCGGCGCGCGGCAAAAAGGGCGGCCTCGCCCTCGGCGTGCTGCACGGCATCGGGCGGTTCCTCCGTATCTACCTGCTCAAAAAAGGCTTCCTTGACGGCAAGGCCGGGTTCATCAACGCGGTCCACGGGGCGTTTTACGCGTTCCTCAAATACGTCAGGGTCGATGAAGGCAACTGGGGTTTTCCCTACAACCACCGTTAAAAAAGGGAGAGGACATGGCCGAACTCAAATACAAGCGCGTACTGCTCAAGCTCAGCGGCGAGGCGCTCGCCGGGGAAAAACAGATAGGTATTGACCCCCATACGGTTTCAAAGATATGTGCAGAAATAGCCGATGTGGTGGATATGGGGCTTGAAGTCGCGCTGGTCATCGGCGGCGGCAACATTTTCCGCGGGCTGTCCGCGTCCGCCGAGGGCATGGATCGTTCCTCCGCAGACTACATGGGTATGCTCGCCACAGTGCTGAATGCGCTTGCCGTGCAGGACGCGCTGGAAAAGACCGGCCATCCCACCCGCGTGCTTTCGGCCATCGCCATGCAGGAAGTCTGCGAACCCTATGTCCGCCGCCGCGCCATGCGGCATCTGGAAAAGGGCCGCGTGATCATCTGCGCCGCCGGGACGGGCAATCCGTACTTCACCACGGACACCGCGGCGGCTCTGCGCGGCATGGAGCTCAAGTGCGACGCCATCATCAAGGCCACCAAGGTCGACGGCGTTTATGACAAGGACCCCATGAAGCACGACGACGCCGTGATGTTCAAGCACCTCAGCTATGAGGAAACCTTGCGGCGGCATCTCAAGGTCATGGATTCCACGGCCATCACGCTGGCCCAGGAAAACCAGGTCCCGATCATCGTGTGCAACATGTTCAACGGCAGCATCAAAAAGGTGGTCACGGGCGAGAACCCCGGCACCACCGTCGAAGGAGATTAAGCGTTATGGATAAAGAAAGCGTCTTGCTGGATTCCGAAGATCGCATGGACAAGGCTCTCGGCGCGCTGGATCGCGACTTCAGCCGCCTCCGCACCGGCCGCGCCTCCACCGGCCTTGTGGACAACATCAAGGTTGATTACTACGGCACGCCCACGCCCATCAGCCAGCTCGCGTCCGTCGCCATACCGGATAGCCGCACCATTACCATCCAGCCCTGGGATCGCGGCGCGTTCGCCAGCGTGGAAAAGGCCATCCTCAAGTCCGACCTCGGCCTGACCCCTGTAAACGACGGCAAGATCATCCGCATCTCCATCCCGCCGTTGACCGAAGACCGCCGCAAGGAACTCGGCAAGCTCGCCCGCAAGTCCGGCGAGGAAGCCAAGGTCGCCGTCCGCAACGTCCGCCGCGACGCCAACGACCAGCTCAAGAAGCTGGAAAAGGACAAGGCCATCTCCGAGGACGAACTCAAGAAGGCCACCGACGACGTCCAGAAGCTGACGGACAAGTACGTCGCCAAAGTCGACGAAAAGTGCGCGGCCAAGGAAAAGGAAATCATGGATCTGTAAGAGGTAAGAGCGGGAAGGGGAGAGCCCATATGAAAAAGGTTCCCTTCTCCCCTTCCCGGCCCCTGCCTTTCATTTTCCTAGGGTTTTCGGCTGATGGGAGCGGCGGATTGGTTCTCCTCGAAAGGCAGGGAAGACTCTGTTCAGACAGGTTTCCTTTGAAAGAGTATCCATTTCAAAGGTTCACCCTGCAGGAACATGCCGTTTTCGGTGGAATTCCCACCGCGCGGCGTGCCGGAACATCCGGCCTTAGGCCATTTCAAACCTGAAAGGCCTGACAGCCGCATACCATTGAGGGGTTGGAGAGCGCCGTTTCCGTTTTCCCTTCGGTCTTTTTACGTTGTTACGCTGAGGTTATCTGACGTCCATGTCCGAACCTTCCCCGCTTCCGATTCCCGCCGCCTCGCTCCCGGCCCACATTGCCATCATCATGGACGGCAACGGCCGCTGGGCGCAGGAACGCGGCCTGTCCCGCAGCGAAGGCCATAAGGCCGGCGTCCGCGCCGCCAAAGCCATCGTGACCGAGTGCCGCACGCTCGGCATCCGCCACTTGACGCTCTACACCTTCTCTCAGGAAAACTGGGGCCGCCCCAAGGATGAAGTCAGCCTGCTCTTCCAGCTGCTGGTCAGCTTCCTTGGCGAAGAGCTCCCCTCCATGGAGCGCAACGGCATCAGCCTGCGCGTATTCGGCGATCTCGACGGCCTGCCGCTTCCAGCGCGCACGGCCCTGCGCCATGCCATGAACCGCACGGCGAAGTGTTCCGACATGATCGTCAATCTTGCCCTCAACTATTCGGGGCGGGAAGAAATCCTCCGGGCCGCGCGCCTGCTCATGCAACAGGGCGTCAAGCCGGAAGCGGTGACGGAAGAGACGTTTCGCTCATGCCTGTATTCCGCGGGGCAGCCGGACCCTGACCTCATCATCCGCACCAGCGGCGAGCAGCGTATCAGCAACTACCTGACCTTCCAGAGCGCCTACAGCGAACTCTATTTCACGTCCACCTATTGGCCCGACTTCACGCCCGAAGCCCTGCACAAGGCTCTCGTCGAATATGCGGGCCGCAATCGCCGTTTTGGGCTGACGCAGGAGCAGATTCAATGATCATCGCCTCAAAACATTTTCCGAGGATCATCACCGGCGCCGTGCTTGTGAGCGTCCTCGGAACCGCCCTCTACCTTTCCGGGCCGTACCTTTTCGGCCTGCTGCTCCTGTTTACGCTCGTCGGCCTGTGGGAATTCTACGCCATGTTCTGGCCGCTCAAGGCCAACATCGGCGGGCGTATCCTCGGCCTTGCGCTCGGCGGCCTGCTCATCACCGCCGCATGGATGCGCCCCGAAATGGTCGTCATGGCCCTCGCCCTGTCCACGCTGATCCTCGCCTGCATGTTCCTGTTCTGCTGGTCGCACGACGACAAGTACCGCTTTACGCGGGTCGCGGTGCTCGCCGGGGGGCTGCTGTACGTTCCCATGCTGATCATGCCCGCCCTGAATTTCTCCATTCACGAGCAACTGCTGCTCATCTGTACGGCGGCAGGTTCGGACACGGTTGCCTATTTCTTCGGTATGCGCTTCGGCAAGCACAAAATCTGGCCCAAAGTCAGCCCCAAGAAGAGCGTCGAAGGCAGTGCCGCCGGGCTCGCCGCCAGCGTGGCCGTGGCGGTCTGCTTTGGCCTCGCATTCGGCGTGCCCACGACTGGTATCAGCGACTACGCCCTGCTCGGCCTCGTGCTCGGCGTCATGGCCCAGCTTGGCGATTTCTTTGAATCGGCGCTCAAGCGTTCCCGTTCGGTCAAGGATTCAGGCAACGTCCTGCCCGGCCACGGCGGGGTCCTCGATCGTGTGGACAGCCTGCTGTTCGTGATCCCGACCTACGAGTGCGCCAGAGCCCTCGTGACATTTTTCTAAGACGACTGCTTTTGCAATGCAGGAAAGCTTGAGGAAGGGAGGGAAAGCTTTCCCCATGAATGTTTTCCCTCCCCTCCTCAAGTCTGCCGACACGGAGGCCAACCCTTCCTTGCAAAAGGCTTTTGCGCTTATTGCATCCCTGTCCGCAGGGGCAGGGAAACACTGAACGTCTCGGCACGCACCGCCGCCGAAACGCCAATACCGGGGAAGTTTCAGGACTTCCCTTTTTCGCACCGGGAAACGCATGATCCGCTATATCACAGAACTTCCTTCGTCCGAATGGGAAAACAGCTTCCCCCGCCCTGTCGTCCTCTTGGGCAGCACGGGCTCCATCGGCGTCAATACGCTGCGCATCATCGAAAAGCATCCCGATCTGTTTCA
Source organism: Bilophila sp. 4_1_30 (assembly GCF_000224655.1). Lineage (NCBI taxonomy): Bacteria > Pseudomonadati > Thermodesulfobacteriota > Desulfovibrionia > Desulfovibrionales > Desulfovibrionaceae > Bilophila > Bilophila sp. 4_1_30. Next base: position 1,189,043 of record NZ_JH114232.1, on the reverse strand, counting down.
GGTCGTGGCGCTGGCCGGGGGACGGAATGTCGAACGCCTGATCGAACAGGCCCTCCGCTGGCGTCCCCGGTATCTGGGGATCCAGACCGAAGAGGGACGCAAAGCCCTGCTCGCCGCGCTTCCGTCCGGCTATGAACCCGAGATACTCGTGGGTCCGCAAGGGTACGCGGAACTGGCCTCCTTGCCCGAGGCCTCCACGGTCCTTTCCGCGCAAATGGGCGCCGCCGGATTGCGGGCGACAATGGCCGCCGCCGAAGCGGGAAAGGTTATCTGCCTCGCCAACAAGGAATCCCTCGTGCTCGCCGGGGGGATGCTCCGGGAAACCTGCGCACGGACCGGGGCGGTCATCCTGCCCGTGGATTCCGAGCACAACGCCGTATTTCAGGGCCTGAGGGGGCGCAACCCCGAAACGGTCAGGCGGATCATCCTCACGGCCTCAGGAGGCCCTTTCCGTGGCAAGAAGCGGGACTTCCTCGCCACGGTGACGCCCGCGCAGGCGCTCAAGCACCCTAACTGGAGCATGGGCGCGAAAATCACCATCGACTCGGCGTCGATGATGAACAAAGGGCTGGAGATCATCGAAGCCCATCACCTCTACGGCCTGCCGCTGGAACGCATCGGCGTACTGGTCCATCCCCAGTCGCTGGTACACTCGCTGGTGGAGTTTGAAGACGGCTCCCTCATGGCGCAGGCGGGAACCCCGGACATGCGTATGCCCATCGCCTACTGCCTCGCATGGCCGCTCTGCCTCGACGCGGGCGTTCCGCCTCTGGATCTTGCCCGTTCCGGCGCCTTGACCTTCGAGGAGCCGGACTTACATTCCTTTCCGTGCCTTGAACTCGCCTGCCGGACCATCGGCAAGGGTTCCGCCCTGCCCGTTGCGCTCAATGCGGCCAACGAGGTCGCGGTCGAGGCGTTTTTGTCCGGGCGCATCGGCTTCATGGACATTCCCGACATCATCGGCCGGGCGCTGGACGAGTGTTCGGCCCCCGATCCGGCTTCGCTCGAAGCCATCGAAACCCTTGACCACGAAACCCGGCTCCGCGTCGGCCTGTGGATAGAGAAGGTGTAAATGGACTTTCTGCTCAACATACTCTCGCACTGGGAAAGCGCCCTCGCCGTGCTGCTTGTCCTTGGCGGCCTCATCTTTTTTCATGAACTCGGCCATTTCGCCGTCGCCCGCCTGTTCCGTATCGGCGTGCGTACCTTCTCGCTGGGGTTCGGCCCCAAACTCCTCAAGCTCCGGCGCGGCAAAACCGACTATTGCCTCTCCCTGATCCCCCTCGGCGGCTATGTGGCCCTTGCCGGGGAAGAGGACGAAGCCGAACAGCCCGATCCCAAAGGTAAAGAAATCGACGGCGTCTTGTTCGCCCCCGAGGAATTGTACTCCGGCCGCCCCGCGTGGCACCGCCTTCTGGTCGTCCTGGCCGGTCCGGTCGCCAACTTCGTGCTGGCGCTGATCATTTATTGCGGCATCGCATGGGCGCAGGGCCAGACCTATCTGCTTCCCGAGGTCGGAGACGTCACCCCCGGGACTCCCGCCGCCACGGCCGGCATCCAGCCCGGCGACCGCGTGCTGTCCATCGACGGCAAGCCCATCGAAAACTGGAACGCCGTCGCGGAAGGCATCGGAGCCGGAAACGGCAAACCGGTAACCATCGTGCTGTCGCGCGGCGGTTCGGAAGTCACGTTGAGCCTCACCCCCGAAGCCAAGACCCGCGCCAATATCTTCGGCGAGGAAAAACCCGCGTGGCTCATCGGCATCCGGGCGTCCACCGCGACCGGGCACCTGCCCCTCGGCCCCGTTGAAGCCATCGGAGCCGGATTCAGGCAGACGTGGGACATGATCGCCTTCACCTGCGAAAGTTTCGTCAAACTCGCGCAGCGCGTGGTTCCGCTGGACAACGTGGGCGGCCCCATCCTCATCGCCCAGATGGTCGGCCAGCAGGCCGAACAGGGCATTTCCGCCGTGCTGCTGCTCGCGGCGCTCATCAGCGTCAACCTCGGTATCCTCAACCTGCTGCCCATCCCGATCCTCGACGGCGGGCACATCGTCTTCTTTACGCTTGAAATGATCATGGGGCGCCCCGTCAGCGCCACGGCGCGCGAATGGTCCGCAAAGGTGGGCATGGCGCTGCTGCTCGGGTTGATGATCCTCGCCACATGGAATGATTTGACAAGGCTGTTCTCATGAATACCACGCTGATCATGAACGCCTCCGAGGGCCGCATCCAGTTTGTGCTGGAGCAGGAAGGTTCCCTCGCGTGCGCGCAGGAATGGAGCGCCCCGTCCAAGGGGACCGAACTGTTGACGCCCGCACTGGCGGACGCCTTCCAGCGTCTCGGCATCATGCCTTCGGACATCTCCCGGATCGCCTGCGTAGCCGGGCCGGGGAGCTTTACCGGCCTCCGGCTCGCGCTGACGACCGCCGCCGCCTTCCGCCGGGCTACCGGAGCCGCTGTTGCGCCGCTCAATGCGCTCCAGGTCCTCGCGGCCTCCGTGCCCTTCGGCCTCCTCTTTCCCGCCCGCGAAACGCGCATCCGCGTGATCACACACGCCCGACGCGGCCTTGTGCACGGACAGGATTTTCTGTGCGCCCCCGGTTCCGCCCTGCCTTCCCCCGTGGACGAGCCTGTCATGTGGGAAATCCCGGCGGCCTGCGGCGGAGAGCGCCCCGACATCATGCTCGGCAGCGGCATAGCCCGCAATCTGCCTCAGCTTCAGGAACTCTTCGGCGATTCCGCGCCCCTCTTTCTGCCCGCCCTTACCCATCCCACGGCACAGGCATTGCTCGATCTGACTCTCTCCCTGCCCGACGGAGCATGGGGGCACAAGGATCTCGATCCGCTCTATCTCCGCCCCTGCGACGCCGTGGACAACCTCGCCTCCATCGCCGCCAAGCGCGGTCAGACTCCCGAAGAGGCCTATGCCCAGCTCGACAAGCTCCTGCTCCCTTCCGCCGAGGAAGTCGTGAGGGGAAGCAGATGACGATTGGGAGGGGCGGGGACCCCCTTC
>NZ_JH114232.1:1180915-1185603 GCF_000224655.1 Bilophila sp. 4_1_30 | reverse complement strand
AAACCCTCCCCACCCCTTCCCAAAACTTTCGACTGGTGGGGAGGTAGCACGGCAGGAGTCCCTGTCGGGCAACAAACAAAGAAGAGAACGGCTTATTGGTACTGCCCAATAAGCCGTTCTTTTCTGTAAAACCGTGATGAAGGATTCGATAAGGTCAAAAGTCTTTGAAGAGGGAGGGAAGGGGGTCCGGGGGGAAGGGGAGGGAGGAACTTTCTCTAGAAAGTTTCTCCCTCCCTTCCCCCGATTCGTCTTACTCTTCCATCTGAAAATCAACGCGAATTTTATACAGCTTCGTGGCGGGCAGATTCAGGATCGGAATCCCCGTCTTGGCGGTAATATCGTCAAGCATGGCGCACACGGCTTCCCACGAGGGGCCGATTGCGGAAAACCAGACATTGTAGGCATGGCGGCGCAAGTAGTTGTGCGTCACGCCCACATGCTGGTTCACTTCGGCTATGAAGGCATCCAGCTTGTCCTCCGGAACCTTGGCTGCGCACAGCGTGGAGCGGAAACCGAGTTTGGCTGACTGGAAGTTGGCCCCCAGACGCCGGATAAGCCGGGACTTGCGCAGGGCGTTCACACGATCAAGCGCCTCCTGCTCCGTGATGCCGAGACGCTCCGCAATGATGGCGTAAGGCCGGGACTCCAGCGGAAAATCCGTCTGGATGATGTCCAAGATGCGCCTGTCCATTGTGTCGAGAGTCATTTCCGTCATTCCGCCTCCTTCGCTTTGCGGGGCTGGTACGTGCACAGAGGCTCCTCGCCCATGTAGTCGCCGTCCATGCTCCACGCGCGGGCGCGGCAGCCGCCGCACACCTTATGGAACTCGCAGACGCCGCACTTGCCCTTATACTCGGACTGATCGCGGAACTGGAGGAACGGCTTGGACTTGCGCCAGATTTCCGGGAACGGTGTCGTGCGGACGTTGCCGCAGTCGAGCGTTAGATACCCGCACGGCTGAACCTGCCCCACATGGCTGATGAAACAGAACCCCGTGCCGCCGAGACAGCCGCGCGTCATGGCATCCATGCCGAACGTGGCGGGCGTTACGGAGACGCCTTCCTCGCGGGCGCGCTGGCGCATGATGCGGTAATAGTGCGGCGCACAGGTGGCCTTGAGGTGCATGGAGGTCGTCTTGCGGAAATCATAGAACCAGTGCAGCACGTCCTCATATTCCTGCGCCGTGATCACCTGATCCGCAAGCTCGGCGGCCCGGCCCATCGGCACCAGCAGGAAGATATGCCACGCAGCCGCGCCGATGCGTTCGCAGAGTTCGAATATCTTTTTAAAATCATGCAGGTTATCCCGAGTGACCGTAGTGTTGATCTGAAACTCCACGCCCTCGGCCTTGAGATGCTCGATGCCGCGCATGGTGGCGTCGAACGCGCCGGGCACACAGCGGAACGCATCGTGTTTCTCGGCGTTGTAGCCGTCGATGGAGATCGAACAGCGCTGCACGCCCGCTTCCTTGATCTTGCGGGCGGCTTCCGGCGTGATGAGCGTCCCGTTGGGGGACATCACGCAGCGCAGGCCCTTGGAACCGGCATAGGCGATCAGCTCGTATACATCGGGGCGGATCATGGGATCGCCGCCGGTGAAGATGATGATCGGGTTGCCCACGCTCGGGAAGGTATCGATCAGCGCCTTGGCTTCTTCCGTGGACAGCTCGCCCGGATAGGGTTCCGGATGCGCCTCGGCCCGGCAGTGCTTGCAGGCAAGGTTACAGGAGCGGGTCACTTCCCACGCAATAAGGCGGCACAGCGGGGAACCGTCCTCAAGCGTGCGCGGAACGGCGGGCATACCGCCTGGATGCCCGGGGTGACCGCCGGGATGTCCGGTGCCGGGGCGGGACTCTTCCTGCCCCATGCCGCATGGCGGCTCATGGCAATTCATCAGCGCACCCATCCTTTCTTGAGGGCCTCTTCCGCATAGTAGGTCAGGATGAGCTTGGCCCCGGCACGGCGGATGCCGAGCAGCGCTTCCAGAACAACCCTCTCTTCATCAATCCAGCCGTTGATGGCGGCGGCCTTGATCATGGCGTACTCGCCGCTCACCTGATAGGCGGCGACCGGCACGTCGAAGTTGTCCCGCACCATGCGGATGACGTCCAGATAGGGGCCGGCGGGCTTCACCATGACGATGTCCGCGCCCTCGTCGATATCGGCGGCGGCTTCGCGCAAGCCTTCCATCGCATTGGCCGGGTCCATCTGATAGGTCTTGCGGTCGCCGTGATGCGGGGCGGACTCCGCCGCGTCGCGGAACGGGCCGTAGAACGCGGAGGCGTATTTCACCGCATAGGACATGATCGGCGTATTCACATACCCGGCCTTGTCCAGCGCTTCGCGGATAGCCAGGATGCGTCCGTCCATCATGTCGGAAGGCGCCACCATGTCCGCACCGGCCTCGACATGGCTGAGGGCGGTCTTGGCAAGCAGTTCCAGTGTGGGATCGTTCACTACTTCGCCGCAGGTGTCGCCTTCCTTCAGGATGCCGCAATGACCGTGCGAAGTGTATTCGCACAGACACACGTCGGTCACAACCTGCAGCTCCGGCCACTTCGCCTTGAGCATACGGATGGCGCGCTGCACGATGCCGTTCGGGGCATAGGCTTCGCTGGCGATGGCGTCCTTGTGCTTGGGGATGCCGAACAGCATGAGCGAACGCAGCCCCGCGTCCACGGCTTCGCCCACGGTCTTCTCAAGCTGCTTGAGAGAAAGCTGGTACTGGCCCGGCATGGACGGGATTTCCTTCTTGAAATCCTCATCCGTGGTATCCACCACAAAATACAGCATCATAAGGTCAGCGGCGGACAGCTGCGTCTCACGCACCATTTCACGGATCACGGGATTGCGGCGCAGACGGCGCCCACGATAAAATTCGTTCATAACACATTGTCCTTTTTATGATAACAGGCAAGAACATCGCTGTTCCTGCCTCCAGAGAGTCACCGCTTCCCATCCTCGCGGCCCGAGCCTCCCCGCCCTCCAGATATTCCGCAAAAGCGCGGGGAAAGGAACCCTCTCCCCGCACTCATCCCTTATTCAGGGCGGCGGATTTCGTCGTCGGTCAGGTAACAGGCGGGATCCTGCGCCCATTCGTCGCCGTAATAGGCTTCGGCACGGGAGCGGAAGTTGCCGCCGCAGATGTTCAGGAAGCGGCAGGAGGCGCAGCGTCCCTTCACATAGGCCTTCTTGTTCTTCATCTTGTGGAGCAGTTCGATGTTCGGATCGTCCCAGATTTCGGAGAACGGGCGTTCGAGCACGTTGCCGAAGGTATGGTTGCGCCAGAACTGGTCGGCGTGGACTTTGCCGTCCCACGAGATACAGCCGATGCCGCGACCGGAGCTGTTGCCCTCATTGTACTGGAGAAGCTGGAACACTTCCTCGGCGCGCTTGGGATCTTCCTTCAACATGCGCATCCAGACATAGGGACCGTCGGCATGGTTGTCTACAGTGAGGACTTCCTTCGGCATCCCGGCGTCGAACAGAGCGCGGGTTTCGTCCATGATCAGATCGACCACGGAACGGGTTTCCGCGTGGTTGAGGTCTTCCTTGATCATTTCGGAGCCGCGGCCGGAGTATACGAGGTGGTAGAAACAGATGCGCGGCACTTCGAGTTCGCGCAGCAGCTTGAAGACTTTGGGGATTTCGACCACGTTGCGCTTGTTGATGGTAAAGCGCAGGCCGACCTTGAGGCCCTCGGCCTTACAGTTTTCGAGGCCCTCAAGCGCCTTCTTGAAGGAGTTCGGCACACCGCGGAACTTGTCGTGAATTTCTTCGGCACCGTCCAGCGAGATGCCCACATAGGACAGATTGATCGCCTTGAGTTCGCGGGCCTTTTCCTTGGTGATCAGGGTGCCGTTGGTCGAGATGACCGCACGCATCCCCTTTTCGGTGGCGTAGCTGGCGAGTTCAGGCAGATCCTGACGGACCAGCGGTTCGCCGCCGGAGAACAGCATGACCGGAGCGCCGTATGCGGCGAGATCGGAGATGATGGCCTTGCCCTGTTCCGTGGAGATTTCATCCTTGCCGTCAGGATCGACGGCCTGAGCGTAACAGTGCACGCACTTGAGGTTGCAGCGGCGGGTCATATTCCAGACCACCACCGGCTTCTTGTCTTCGGAGAACTGAAGCAGGTGGGAAGGGAGCTGGCTGGAATGCCGACCGTAGCGCAGAGCGTCGGAAGGCTCCACCTGCCCGCAGTACAATTTGGAAATGCCGATCATGAGGACTCCTTGAGATAGTTCGCAAAAATCATCTAGAAAGAAACGCCCCTTGCGGGGGTGTCTGTCAGCCTTTCGTGTCGCGCCATGCGTGGTCCACACGTCACAGTACGCGGTAATGCAAAGAAATACTATTGCTCGCCATACGGGTCAAGGGCCTTATCAGGAGAGGAACACCGGTGGAAGGGAGGGGAAAACTTTCTGGAGAAGGGGGAAGCCCCCCCCCCACGTTTCCCCCTTCCTTCCACCGTCCCCCTTCCCTCCCTCTTCAAAGACTTTTGACCATATCGAATCCCTCTTTACGGTTTTACGGAAAACAAAGACGGCTTGCTGTTATTCTCCAGCAAGCCGTTCTTTTGTTTTAACCCGCTGCCCGGCAGGAACTTCCGTTACGCGGCCTCCCCACCAGTTGAAAGCCTTGGAGCGGGTGGGGAGGGTTTGGGAGGGGCGGGGAGACCTTTCTTCA
>NZ_JH114232.1:1172981-1180592 GCF_000224655.1 Bilophila sp. 4_1_30 | reverse complement strand
AATCTCTTCATCCTCCGCCTTAACGCTCCTTACAAATGATTCCCCCGGCGAGCACATGCCCGTGCTCGTCGAAAACGGCGGCGAGCTGACCGGGAGCGGAGGGGAGCTGCGGCTGATGGAAACGGATGAGCATCCGGGCCGTGGCGTCCATGCCGCTCTCGCCGCCGCCCACCAGACGGATGTCCGCCGGAACCGCCTTCTGGCGATACCGGGTGCGCACCCGCAGCTCGTGAGGCCACAGTTCCGGGGGGACAAGGAAATTCAGTTCGCCCGCCGCGCAGGCATTGACGGGAAGCTCATCAGCCGTCCCAAGCAGCAACGCGTTGCGGGAACGATCCTTTCCGATGACGTACAGCGGCTCCGTCCACGATACGCCAAGCCCACGGCGCTGCCCCTCGGTATACTGCCAGAGGCCGCCGTGCCTGCCCACGACATGCCCGTCGAGCAGCACCATCGGCCCCCCGGCGGGAAGGCGCACGCCAATCCCCTTGAGGAAGGCACGGTAATCATCGTCGGGCACAAAACAGATTTCCTGACTCTCGCGAGGAAGCGGAACCGAAAGCCCCCACTCCGCAAGCGCGGCACGAACCTCGCTCTTGCGGACTCGGGCAAGGGGAAACACCGCGTTTTTCAGACGGCTTATGGGCGTCAGGGCAAGAAAATAGCTCTGGTCCTTGGCTTCGTCAGCCCCCTGATGCAACGCCATGCCATAACGGGGATGCTCGGCAAGGGAAACATAGTGACCGGTCGCCAACCTGTCCGCGCCAAGCTTGCGGGCTTCATCCATCCACAAACCGAACTTCACCAGCGCATTGCAGCGGACGCACGGGTTGGGCGTTTCCCCGTGGGCGTAACTCTCCGCGAAAGGCCGGACGATCTGCCGGAAAAACGCCTCCTGCAAATCGAGGATATGCAAAGGCACCCCCAAGGCACGGCACGAAGCCTCAAGCCCCGGGACGGGATCGTCCTCCGGCGAGGTTTCTTTCTGGAGGGCATGGAAGGCAATCACCTGTCCCGGATATTCACGTTGCAGGGACGCCATCGCATACAGGCTGTCCGCCCCGCCGCTTACGGCTACGGCTATGGTCATAAAGAAATCCTTTTTAGGGAATGGAGAACGCGAGACATGATTCCCCACAACAGGGGCCTTCCTCGCACCTCTTATCCACCAAGACTTTCACGGGATAGTCAAATACATGAGGTACGTTTTCTATAAAGAAAAAGGAGGTTGCCGTCGAGCAACCTCCCCACTGGTCGAAAGCCTTTGGAAGAGGGCCGGGGGAGGAACCTTTCTTCAGAAAGGTTCCTCCCCCGGTCCATCCCCTTATCTGAAAATAGTCTGATTGCGGTCGGGGCCGACGGATACCATGCTGACCGGCACGCCGGAAAGCTGTTCGAGGCGCTGCACATAGGCGCGGGCGGCTTCGGGGAGTTCGTCCCACGTCTTGCACGCGGTGATGTCTTCCTTCCAGCCGGGCATGGATTCGTAAACCGGGCTCACGAGGTCAAGCGCGCCCTGTTCCTGTGGAGGATAGTCCATGCGCTTGCCTTTGTATTCATAGGCCACACAGATCTGAATCGTATCAAAACCGGACAACACATCCAGCTTGGTCAGGGCAACGTCGGTAAGGCCGTTCAGCCGGGCGCTCTCGCGCAGCACCGGAATGTCCTGCCAGCCGCAACGGCGCGGGCGGCCGGTGGTCACGCCGAATTCGCCGCCGCTGGTGCGGAGCAGTTCGCCGGTGGCGTCGTTGAGTTCCGTCGGGAACGGGCCCTCGCCCACACGGGTGGTGTAGGCCTTGAGGATGCCGATGATGCGGTCAAGCTTGTCCGGGCCCACGCCGGAACCGGCGGCGGCGTTGCCGGACACGGTATTGGAAGAAGTGACAAAGGGATACGTCCCATGGTCGATGTCCAGATGGATGCCCTGCGCGCCTTCGAAGAGCACGCTCTTGCCTTCGTTCCACGCCTGTTCAAGTTCGGAAGACACGTCCGTCAGGTGCGGGATGATGCGCGGCGCGACGGCCATCACTTCATCGAACACGGCATCCACGGCAAGAGCGTCGATGCCGTACAGTGCCGTGAACAGGACATTCTTTTCCTTGAGGGCGGCGGCGATCTTCGCTTTGAGCAGTTCGGGATCGGCCAGATCCGAGGCGCGCACACCCACGCGGCCCACCTTGTCTTCATAGCAGGGCCCGATGCCGCGGCCGGTGGTCCCGATCTTCTGGCCCTTTTCGAGCTTGTTCTCGCGGGCCTTGTCCAGCACCTTGTGGTACGGCATGATGAGGTGGGTCTTCGAGCTGATCTTGAGGCGGTTCGGGGAGACGTCCACGCCCTGCCCGATGAGGGTATCGAGTTCTTCCACGAACACGACGGGATCAAGGACGACGCCGTTTCCGATCAGGCAAGTTTTGCCTTCGTGTAGAATGCCCGAGGGAACAAGATGGAGCGCGACTTTCTTGCCGTCCACGATGACGGTATGCCCCGCGTTGTTTCCGCCCTGAAAGCGGACCACATAGTCGATCTCCTGAGCCAGAAGATCGACGAACTTGCCCTTTCCCTCGTCGCCCCACTGGACGCCGACGATCACCACATTGGACATGGGTTACTCCTTGATACCTGTATTCACTGTGCTTCGCGTTTCCGATCCGTCAGGATCGCTGGGGGGAAGCCCGCAACAGTCCATGAAGATCCAGCTTGGAGTCTACAAAGGTTCAGCGGGATCGTCAACGTGAATCGGGCGGAAAAAACGGTTTTCCTGCGGCCTCAGCCTTTTCCGCCGGGCTCTTCGGAGGCATCCTTCTCTGGACTGCGGTGCGGGCGGAACTGGATAATCGCGGCTTTGCGCTTGGGCTTCGCAGGAGCAGGCCTGCCCGTTGGGGGGTCCAGAAAAAAGTCCGGCTCCGCGACGGGCTGCGACGCCGCGCCGGGATGCACCTGCGCCGACCAGCTGTAATTGAACAACTGGTTTTTCCACCGCTTGGCCTGAATGAAAGAAAAAACCAGCGCCGCTTCCTCCCAACGCTTCGTGGGTTCGAAATGGGAAACGATGACGGCGTACTTATCCCAGAGCGCCAAAAGGGAAGCCTCGTCCAGCGCATCGAGCTGACGGGCCATTTTGATCAAAAGTTGTTCCATAGGGGGGATTCCTCCTCGAACGGGATGCAAGGGGCGGCATAAGCGCCTCGGCGGTCTTTCGGGCAAGGCGGCGAAACATCTTCCGGCACCTCTCACCATTGCCGCACACCAGCGACATGCTACGCCAATCCGCCAAGGGGTTCAAATGGAATTTGCCCGTCAGCGCGGGTTATGATAGGGAGTGCCGATCCGCTTTTACCCGACCAACCTCAGGAGACGCCATGTCCAGCCTCAAAGATATGTATCGGACCGTATTGAAGGACACCTTCCCGGACACCATGACCATCACGCTCGGCGACGCCGTGCTCACCTACAAAAAGCGCACATGGCACATCGACGGCGAAACCAAGGGGCTGCGTTACGGCGAAAACCCCGATCAGCCCGCCGCCCTGTATGAGATGGAATCCGGCAAACTCGTCATAGACGGCGTCGAATGGCGCGGGCCGCAGGGCATCATGTCCGCCCTCACCGAGGCGCAGATGCTGCAGGCCGGGAAGCATCCCGGCAAGACCAACCTCACCGACGTGGACAACGGCTGCAACATCCTCCAGTACCTCGCGGAACGCCCCGCCGCCGTCATCCTCAAGCACAACAACCCCTGCGGCGCGGCGTGGTCCAAGGAAAGCGTGGGCGACGCACTGGCCAAGGCCTTCTGGTGCGACCGCATCGCCGCCTTCGGCGGGGCCGTGGTCGTCAACCGCCCGCTGGACATGCAGGCCGCCGACCTCATCGCCGCCAACTATTTTGAAGTGGTCGCCGCCCCCGACTTCGAAGAAGGCGTGCTCGAAAAACTCGCCGCACGCAAAAACCTCCGCATCTTCAAGCTGCCCGCCCTCGCCCGCCTCGGCGAACTCGCGGGCGTTCCTTTCCTTGACGTCAAGAGCATGGCCGACGGCGGCATCATCCTCCAGCAATCCTTCGTGAACCGCATCCGTTCCGCCGCGGACTTCATCCCGGCGGTCGCCACCACCAAGGACGGCCTGACCGTCTCCGCCCGCAAGCCCACCCCGCAGGAAGCCGACGACCTCGTCTTCGCGTGGGCCGTGGAAGCTGGCGTGACCTCCAACTCGGTCATCTTCGCCCACAACGGCGCCACGGTCGCCATCGGCACCGGCGAGCAGGATCGCGTGGGCTGCGTGGAATTGGCCATCTTCAAGGCGTACACCAAATACGCGGACACGCTGGCCTTTACCCGCCACGGCATGACGCTCTATGAGCTCAAGCTCAAGGCGAAGGAAGACGCCGAAGCCGCCGAACAGCTCGCCGCCATCGAAGCGGACACCCAGAAGGCCAAGGGCGGCCTCGCCGGTACGGTGCTCGTCTCCGACGGCTTCTTCCCCTTCCGCGACGGCGTGGACGTGTGCATCGCGCAGGGCGTGACCGCCATCGCGCAGCCCGGAGGCTCCCTCCGCGACTACGAGGTCATCGGGGCCGTCAACGAAGCCTCCCCGCAGGTGGCGATGGTCTTCACCGGCCAGCGTTCGTTCAAGCATTAATGAAGATTGGGAAGGGGAAGGAAAACATTTCGGAATAAAGGATTTCCCCCCTTCCTCTCCCAAGAGTTCCGTAAGAGAAAAAGGAAGCGAATGTTCAGGCTACAGCCCTTCCGGAGCCCTTGTGTGTACGGAATCTTTTCATGAGATAAAAAAAACCGCCGCCTTTCCCCAGCACCAAAACGTAGAAGCCTTTGGAAGGAGAGGGGGTTCGGGGGAGGGAAGAGGGAACCTTTCTCCAGAAGGTTCCCTCTTCCCTCCCTCGGCAACAGAAGGATTCAAGATGGTTCAAGGCTTGGTTCGTTACCCCGGCGCGGGGTGTGTGGTTGAGTTCATGCAGGGCAACGCGCCCCAGATCGCATGGGTGCTGGAGGAACAGAACGGCAGGCTCCGCCTGCTGCTTCCGAACCGCCGGGAAACGGCCCTGCAAGCCGCGCGCATCCTGCCGTGGCCCGGCCCGGCCTACGAAAAGAACTGCTCCCGCGATGCGGCGCTGGAAATCCTCGAACGCCACAAGAGCCGCCGGGAAGTCGCCAACGTCGATCCGCTGGAACTCTGGGAACTGGCACAGGGTGAAGTGGAACAGGCTCCGGCCCAGTGGTTTGCGGAACTCGCCATGAGCGAGCCGGACATGGACGCTGTGGCGGCCTGCGGCCACGCGCTCATGCAGGCCAAGAGCCATTTCAAGTTCAACCCGCCGAATTTCGAGGTCTACCCCGAAAGCGTCGTCGCCACCCGCATGGCCGAACTGGAAGCCGCCCGCAGGCGTGAGGAGCTGGTCAACAAGGGAAGCGCCTTCATCCGCCTGTTGTGGGAGATCCATCAGAAGAAAAGCACGCAGTCCCCGGGGCGGGCCGCCGAATCGCTGGACCCCGATGTCCGTGAACGGCTGCGCCGCACCATCATGAACCGCATCGCCGATCCCGAGACCTCGGAAGACGACGGACTCTGGAAACTCATGGTCAAAGGGCTGCCCGACGATCCCTTCATGCCGCTCCACCTCGCGCAGGCGTGGGGGCTCGTGGAGCCACACCACAACTATTGGATGGACAGGGCCGGATACGCCCCCGGCAACGGCTGGTGCGAAGAGCACCGGGACGAGCTCGACGCCCTGCTTGCGCAAGCGGCGGAAGACGAACGGCAAGAGCCGACCTTCCCGGACAGGCCCATCATCAGCATCGACGCCCCGACCACCCGCGATGTGGACGATGCCTTTTTCATCGAAGCCCGGCCCGACGGCGGCTGGAACCTGACGCTGGCGCTGGCCTGCCCGGCCTTCCGCTGGCCGTTCGGGGGGAAGCTGGACAAGGCCGTCTTCAACCGCGCCACCAGCATTTATCTGCCGGAAGCCACCCATCACATGCTTCCGGAAGCCCTCGGCACGGGAGCCTACAGCCTGCTGTCCCAAAAGACGCGGCCTTCCCTGCTCATCGAATGCACCGTGGGAGCCGACGGGCTCGTGACCGCGTGCGAACCGCGCGTCGGCTATGCCCGGCTTGCGGCGAACCTGTGCTATGAGGATTGCGAAACCGCGCTGGACGGCGGGGAGTCCCCGGCGTCTCCCTATCTGGAGCAGCTCCGGCAGGCCCTCGAACTTGCGCGGGCCCATCAGGAACGCCGCATCGAAAAGGGCGCCGTCATCATCGAGCGCCCGGACATCACGATCAATCTTGAAGGGGCTGGCGAAAACATCACCGTTTCGCTGGATGAAGATCCGCTCGCGCCCAAGGCCCACCTGCTCGTTTCCGAGCTGATGGTCCTGACCAACGCCGCGCTGGCAGCATGGGCCAAGGAGCACGGCATTGCCCTGCTCCACCGGACGCAGGACGTCGCCATCCCCAAGGAATTCTCCGGCATCTGGCAGACGCCCCTTGAAATCGCCCGGGTGGTCAAGGCGCTGGCCCCCGCCGTGCTGGAAACCAATCCACGCCCGCACGCCGGCCTTGGGGAAGCGATGTATGCGCCGTCCACGTCTCCGCTGCGCCGCTATCCCGATATGATCAACGAAACGCAGATCATTTCCCTGCTCCGGGACGGCAAGCCGCGCTGGAGCAAGGAAGAGCTCGACACCCTGCTTCCCCTGCTCAACGCGCATCTCGACGCCGCCGGGCAGGTACAGCGCTTCCGGCCCCGCTACTGGAAGCTGCTCTACTTCAAGCAGCAGGGCGACCGCTGGTGGCCCGCCGTCATCACTGATGAAAACGACGCCTTCGTCACCGTCAACATGCCCAAGGAGCAGATGATCGTCCGGGCGCGCCGCCAGTTCTTCGGGGAACGCGCGCATCCGGGGCAGGAGCTTGAAATCCGCCTCGGCAAGGTGCATCCTCTGCAAAACGACTTCCAGCTTCTGGAAACCCGAGAAATCTAAGGAAACGCCATGTTCGACATCCTGTGGATCTGCCTTACCTACTGCATCGGCTCCGTCCCGTTCGGCCTGGTCTTCGCCAAAACATTCTGCCGCATCGACCCCCGCACGGCCGGGAGCGGCAACGTGGGGGCGACCAACGTAGCGCGTCTCTGCGGCAAGGCATGGGGGGCGGCCACGCTTGCCTGTGACCTCCTGAAAGGCACCATCCCCGTCTTCATCGCCATGCAGTACTCGACGTCCGAGCTCGTCTGGACGCTCACGGCGCTGGCGGCGATCCTCGGGCATCTCTATTCCTGCTTCCTCGGCTTCAAGGGCGGCAAGGCTGTGGCGACCTCCATCGGGGTGCTTATCCCGCTGGCGTTCTGGCAGCTCCTCATCGCCGTCTGCATTTGCCTGTTCCTGATCTGGCGTTCCGGCTTCGTTTCGCTCGGCTCGCTGGCTCTCGTGACGTCCATGCCCATCCTGCTGGCGCTTTCCGGCAAATTCAGCCTCCTGCCCCTCTCGCTGATCATCCTCGCGCTGGTCTTCTGGAGCCACCGCGAAAACATCCGCCGTCTCGCCAAGGGCGAAGAAAAGACGTGGGTTAAGAAGTAACCGATATGGAGAATC
>NZ_JH114232.1:1151922-1172014 GCF_000224655.1 Bilophila sp. 4_1_30 | reverse complement strand
CCGCCGATGAGCGCGCCGGTCGTCCCGCTTCCGCCGGTGAGGGCACCAAGGCCCGCGCCGAGGATCGCACCCCCGGCAGCGCCGCTCAAGAGGCCCTGCTGGGTCTTGTTCATGTTCGTGCAGCCAACGGTCCCGAAAACCAACGCGCCGACCAAAAGTATGGCTGAAAGACGTTTCATTGCACTTCTCCTATCGCCCCTTCCGGGGTGGGATTATCAAGATATGCCGCCGGGCTACTTGCTGGCGGGAACCATGAATTCGTACCAAAGCACGTCAAAGACTTCGCGGTTCGCCTGATCCGGATGCGCGGCATACCACGCGTCCACCTTTTTCTGGATATCCGTCCAGTTGGTGTTGCCGAAAGCTTTTATCCATGCCGTGACGAACGGGGAGGCTTGCGTTCCCTGTTGTTGGGCGATCAGCTGTTCGATGGCGATGATATTGGATGCGCCATACAAAAAGGCCAGCTTTTCGTTCTGAGAAGACTGCAACCAATGCTTGCCGGTCAAATCCGTGGCAGACTGCGCCGCAACCGCAGGCAGGCACAACGCGCAAACAAGCGCCGCCGCAAAGACCACCTTAGTGAATCGAGCCATCATGAGAAACCTCCTTTTCGCCGCATAGCTGCCGCGTGATTCCCCAAAGGGAACATATTTACGGGATGGTTTCAAGTAGAACTACAGCCTTCTAATGCCGTTAACGGAACAAGGAAAGAGGCGGGCATCAACGCCCGGAAAGGCGGACAAGCCGCTCGAAACGGCGGTGGGTCAAATGGCAAATCGCTGCGGCCAGCGCGTCGCCCGTGTCCACGGCCCAATCGGGCTTCACGCCGAGCACCCGTCCGACCATGAAACTGACCTGCTCCTTGTCGGCCCTGCCGACGCCCACCAGCGATTTTTTGATCACCGTGGGTTCGTAGTCCCGCACAGGCAAATCATAGGCCGCACAGGCCGCAATGGCCGCACCGCGAGCCTGACCGAGCTTGAGCGCGGTCGCCGCGTTCTTGGCGGTAAAAACCTGTTCCACGGACGCTTCATCCGGTTTCAGACGACCGAGCACCCGATGTATTTCCTTGAAGATGACCCCGAGCCGGGAAGCGAACTCTCCGTCAAGCGGAGGGCGGATGACCCCGCAATCCACAAGCTGGAGCACGCCGGACACTTCGCGCACCACTCCCCACCCCGTATTCCGGGAACCGGGATCGATGCCGATGATGGTGATGGACTGCGACATGAGAAAAAGGAGGGGGGAAGAGATTTCCGTGCTCCGAATGGAAGCACGGCTCGGAGACGGGGGACCCATACGCTCCCCAGTGAAAGGCTTCTGGAGCATTCCACCTTGAAAGGAACAGAGGGGCGCTGGTTAAATGCCAGCGGTTGCAGATTTCGGGAAGGGAGGGAAAACGTTTCTAAAGAAAAGCGCTTTCCCTCCCTTCCCCTATATCTTCAAAACAGTTTAGCCCAATCAGTCTTCCAGCTGAGCCATGATTTCGTCGGAGATGTCCGCGTCGGAGTAGACGTTCTGAACATCGTCGTTGTCTTCAAGCAGTTCGATGAAGCGCAGAAGCTTGCGGGCGGTTTCGAGATCGACTTCCATCGTGGTCTGGGGAACCTGATTAAGCTCGGCGGAAATCATTTCCAGCCCGGCGGCTTCGAAGGCTTCGCGGACGGCGTTGAAGTCGGCCATGGCGGTCTGGATTTCCCACACGTCGCCCTCGTCGCGCAGATCATCGGCACCGGCTTCGAGTGCGGCTTCCATCAACTGGTCTTCGGTGTACTTTTCCTTCGAGAACTGGATGACGCCCTTGCGTTCGAACTTCCAGCTCACACAGCCGTTTTCGCCCATGGACCCGCCGCCCTTGCTCATCAGATGGCGGATTTCGGCCACGGTACGGTTACGGTTGTCGGTCGCGGTTTCCACGATGACGGCGACGCCGCCCGGACCGTAACCTTCGTAGTTGATTTCTATGATGTCGCCGCCGGCATCCTGCCCGGTACCCTTGCGGATGGCGGCTTCGATTTTATCCTTGGGGAGGTTGATCGACTTGGCAGCAGCAATGGCCGCACGCAGGCGGGAATTACTGGCAGGATCGCCGCCGTTCTTGGCTGCGATGATGATTTCCTTGGCTGCCTTGGTAAATTCCTTACCTCGCTTGGCATCCTGGCGACCTTTACGGTGCTGGATGTTGGCCCATTTGCTGTGTCCAGACATTGAATCCTCCTGAATGTTTCAAAACAAGGCCGGGGCAATATTTTCCGGCTGGTGCATCTCAATCGGGGTCCGGCCTCCCTCATACCTTCAAACAAGGAAGAGGGTCATAGCCGGGACCGCGTGAACAGTCAATCCCGGGCGCCGTCCGCCTCTTTCCCCTTGAAGCCCAGCCCGACGAAAAACGTTTCTTTGCTTTCCACGCGGGAACTCTGAGGTTTGAACGAGGTCACGCGGGCGAACCGGGGGCGCATACCTTTGAGCAGCTCCCCGACGTCCGGCCCCATGAAAATCTTGACCACAAAACTGCCGCCCTTCACCAGATACTTTTCGGCGACGGCAAGCGCTTCCAGACAGAGCTCAAGGGAGCGGGCCTGATCCGTGAATTTCGTCCCGGTCGTCTGCGGGGCCATGTCGCTCATGACGACATGGAAGGGCCCCGTTTCGGCGAGCTGCCGCTCAAAAGCCTCGGAGCGCTGGAACACGTCTTCCTGATGGAATTCCACATTTGGGGGAAAAATGGTGACCGTGCTCTGGATATCGCAGGCCAGCACCTTGCCCTGAGCGCCCACGCGTTCCGCCGCGCCAAGCGACCACGAGCCGGGAGCCGCTCCCAGATCCAGCACTTTCATGCCCTTTCTGAAAATCTTGAAACGCCCGTCTATTTCCTTGAGCTTGTAGACGGAACGGGCAGGATAGTTTTCCTGTTTGGCCTTGAGGAAGTAGTGATCACGATATTCTTTCATAGTATCTCCACCTTGTAACCCAAAAACCTCCAAATCACCAGAGGTATGGAGCGGAGGGAACCATGTTTTTTCGGCTCTGCGCGAAGGCGGTACGGGCTTACATTCTGTCGCAATAGACGGAACTGAGGAATTCTTCCATCGCCTCGTCGGCAAGGGCGATATACTCGGAAAGCGGAAACGCCTTCCCACACTTGGGACAAAACATGTGCACCTCATGGCAAGACCGCTCAATGAACAGCGGCATCCCGCAATGCTTGCAGCACACCGTCGTCTGGACCTTCCGGGCACGGGAAAACGAACCCCACATAGCATACCTCCAAAATCGCTTTGGCCTATACGACGCAAAGATTTTCGTCAAGCGAAGAGGCGCGTTGGAAAAATACGCAGGCTGGGAAAGAAACAGAAAAAGCTCTCCCCAATGAATCTCTCCGCCCGCCTCCAAACAGGAAAGCCGCCGCGCCGCCTCCCCACCAGCCGAAAGTTTTGGGGATGAGGGATGGGGGCACGGGGGAAGGGGACTTTCTCCAGAAAGTCCCCTTCCCCCGATTCACACTACAACATATTCACCGGATCGATATCCAGCGAAATGCGCAAGTTCGGGGGCGAGGCAAGAGGCAGAAGCACAGCATAAAGGGCACGGATGGATTGCCAGTCTCCAGCCTTGAGGAGGCACTGAAACCGCCTGCGTCCCCGCAGGAGCGGCAGCGGCGCGGGCGCGGGGCCAAGAACGGTCACGCCATTGCTCTCCGAACGCAGCAGAGCCGTAATCCGCGCGAGCTGCGTCGGCCCGTCCGCCCAGTCCATAGGGTAGGAAATCCGCAACAGAGCCAGATTGATGAAGGGGGGATAGCGCCGCCGCTTGCGCAGAGCGATTTCGTAGTCGTAAAACCCTTCGTAGTCCCCGTTCTTCACATACTGCCAGCAGTAATGGTTCACGTCGCGGGTTTGGATAATGACCTGTCCCGGCTTCTCGCCACGCCCGGCCCGGCCCGATGACTGCACCAAAAGCTGAAAGGTCCGCTCCGCCGCCCGGTAGTCAGGCAAATTAAGGCCAATGTCCCCGTCAGCCACCACAGCCAGCGTCACATGCGGGAAATGGTGCCCTTTCGAGAGCATCTGGGTACCGACAAGGACCTGCGCCTCCTGCCGGGCAAAAGACTCAAGGATCTCCTCCATACGCCCCGGGCGGCGGGTGCTGTCCCGATCCAAGCGCAAAACCCGGCCTCCCGGAGGCAGAAGCGTCCCGATATACTCTTCGACACGCTCGGTTCCCTGCCCCATGGGATGGAAATGCAGCCCTTTGCAGCTCGGGCAGGGCGAAGGGAATGGAACCGAATACCCGCAATAGTGGCAGACCAACCGCTCACGCCCCTTGTGGTAGGTCAAACCGATATCACAATGCGGGCATCGGGCCACCTTCCCACAGTCGATGCAGTACATCAGCGGAGCATAACCGCGCCGGTTCAGGAGAATCACCGCCTGATCCCCCTGCTCCACCGTCTGCTTGAGTGCGGAGAGCGTCTCCGGAGCCAGAATGGACTCGGCGCAGTTCATGGACCGGATGTCCACCAGCCTGATCGAAGGCAGCGTACCGCCGCCCACGCGCGCCGGAAGCGTGGACACCGGGATTTTCGCCTCGCGGACCGCGTAAAACGTCTTCAGATCCGGGGTCGCGGATCCAAGGACCAATAACCCCTTAGCCTGCGCGATGCGAAACCACGCCACTTCTTTGGCCTGATAGGTAAGCCCTTCATCCTGCTTGAAGGAAGAGTCATGCTCCTCGTCCAGCACTACGGCCCCAAGGGACGGCAAAGGCAGAAACAGGGCGGAACGCGTCCCGACGACAAGGCACGGTTCGCGGCGTTTCGCCAACTCGCGGAAGGTTTTTTCGCGCAGGGCGGCCGACTGGTATCCATGAAAAAAATAGAGCGGCACATCCGGCAGCGCGAGAGAGGCGTCCCGGCGCAGTTTCAAAGCGAGCGCCACTTCCGGGGCCAGCAACAGCATGGAGCGGCCACGGCGCAGGCATTCTTTGGCCAATTCCATATATACGGCTGTCTTGCCGCTTCCGGTCACGCCGAACAGCAGGTGCGACGCGGGATTCCCGGCATCAAGATCCGCACGGAACGAAGCCAGCGCCGCCTCCTGCGCTTCGGAAAGCGCAAAAGGGGCTTCCGATGCGGGAGGCAACAGGTTGCAGCCGTTTTCCTCTTCCGCACAATCGGCTTCGAGGCATTGCAGGCCAATCAAACCGTTCTTGAGCAAAGACTCAAGAGCCGGGGCGACTCCCTGTCCCATTTGCCGCAATACTTCCCGCCGGGAAACGGCACCATGTTCCAGCAGGAACTCCAACAGCTCGATCTGGCGCGTCGCGGTCGGCCTCACCGCCCACGGCGGATCACAGCGTAATACGCACAGTTCGCTGGCGGCGGCGTCTTCCCGTGGCCCGAGCAGCTCCGCCCCTCCCTGCATCCACGCTTCGCCAAGCGCCGACAAGACCTCTGCTGGCAGCTTGGGCAAATCCTTCAGCAGCCGTATCTGCGCCTTACCTTGCCCTTCCATCGTGCGGAGACGCATCTGCGTCACCCGAAGCCCGGCGGGGAGCACCATCGCGAGGATCTGCCCCGGCGTCACGGCCTGGCGCAAAGCGAGCTGACGCACCATTTCCATATGCCCGGACGGCAGCAAAGGTTCCTTTTCCAGAGGCCAAAGCATGGGCCGCGCCGTTACCCCCTCCGGCAGAGGAGAACCATCGCCGAGGACGACCCCAATACGCAACATCCCTCTTCCCAGCGGCACGGCAACCCTCAAGCCGGGGCACCACGCAAACCCGGCAAGCCACTCGGGAACAGCATAGGTCAAGGAAGCAAATGGGGGCGTCAGCAAAGCAACGGTTCGAAGCAAGGGGATATCCTGAGGAGTTAGGGAGTGGACAGCAACCTATTCAGGAAACGCTGCTTGTTCCCTCTATCGGTTCAATTCAAAAAAAGAAATAAAAACAATAAATTTCAATATAATACAATAAAATAACAGAAAACCACCTTATCCGGTAGCACCTCCTGCCGGAGGATCTGCCGGAAAGGCGGTTTCCCCTGTTTATCAAACGTTATCCAGAATGCCTAGTCGAGCAATTCGCGCAATCTGGCCTTCAGGCCGTCGCGCAGTTTTTCATCGCGCAGCCCGAAGTAGATGTTGGCCGTCAAGTAATCCACCCAGTCCCCGGCGTCAAAACGGATGCCGCCCATCTTCACAGCCAACATACCACGTTCCCGGGCCAGAGAAGCCAGCGCGTCGGTAAGCTGAATCTCGCCGCCGTGTCCGGGCTTCACCCGTGCGAGATGTTCAAAGATATCCGGAGTCAGCACATAGCGTCCCACAATGGCTAGGCGGGAATCCACCGTGCCTATGGCTGGTTTCTCCACCATATCCGTAATATTATAGACGCCGGGAGTGATTTCTTCACCCATTACGATACCGTAACGGTTTACCTTGTCTGCGGGGACTTCCATGACTCCGATAACCGGCATGTCGTGTTCGGACGCCACTCGGACAAGCTGCGTCAATCCCGCGTCATCGCCGATCATAAAGTCGTCGCCGACCATGACCGCAAAGGGTTCGTCACGTACCATCTCCTTGGCGCACAGCACCGCATGGCCGAGACCGAGCTGTTTCTTCTGACGAACGGACATGATGTTGACCATCTCGGCCACATCGCGGACTTCCTTGAGCATCTTCAGCTTTCCGGCGCGTTCCAGAACGCCCTCAAGCTGAAGGTTATAGTCGAAGTGATCTTCAATAACGCTCTTGTCACGGTTGGTCACAAAAATAACGTCTTCCACACCAGCACGGATAGCTTCTTCCACAACGTACTGCACAACGGGCTTGTTGTAGACTGGCAGCATTTCCTTGGGAATATTCTTGCTGGCAGGCAAAGAACGCGTCCCCCAACCGGCGACCGGAATGACAACCTTACGAATATTCATGTGACTTCGTTTCCCCCTCAAGAAGATTTCGGACCGGTTTTCCCCGCATCCCTTACTTACCGTTTCACTCCTTCTATTTAGAAAGGAGAGCCTCATAACTGCACTGATAACGCAAGCAAGTGAGCACAGCGCACTATCTATACTTTAAACAAACAACCTTGTTAAGCTCTATTTCCTCTAAAAAACAATACAAATACATTAATTCTCCATCGGAAAAGCCGATCAATGCACTCGGACAGTTCTCAACACCCGTCTATCCGAGCGCTTTTTCCACGATTCCGGCAAGCTCGTTGGCATACACGCGTACCTTGTCCGCATCCTGCCCTTCAACCATAACCCGGCACAAAGGTTCCGTGCCCGAATAACGCAGCAACACACGCCCACGGCCTTCAAGGCCTTCTTCGATACGGGCGACGGCATCGGCGATTTCCGCGTTTTCCTCAAACGGTATCTTGTGTTCGACGTGCACGTTCCGGAGTTCCTGCGGATAGGGGACGAGCAGGCCGGCGAGTTCCGACAGAGGCCGCCCCCGCTGGCGCATGATCCGCAGGATCTGAAGAGCGGCAAGGAGACCGTCGCCGGTTGTGCTGTATTCACGGAAAATAAGATGGCCGGATTGCTCCCCGCCAAGGAGAGCCCCTTGCTGGCGCATGGCCGCCACGACATGGCGATCGCCTACGTTGGTACGGATAAGCGTACCGCCCCGCTCCTTCATGAACACTTCAAGCGCCATGTTGCTCATGACCGTGGCCACAAGGATGTTGCCCGGAAGCTTGCCCTGCTGCATGAGATCCTGCGCGCACAGGGCCATGATCTGGTCGCCATCCAGAACGGTGCCCTTTTCGTCCACGACGATGAGGCGATCGGCATCGCCGTCCAGAGCAAGCCCAATATCGGCCCGCGTCTCGCGGACCTTCGCGGCCACAGCCTCGGGGTACAGGGAACCGCAGCGGTAATTGATATTCAACCCGTTGGGCTCCGTACCGATTTTAACGACTTCGGCGCCCAACTCCTCAAGGGCCAGCGGCGCGACCCTATAGTTGGCGCCATTGGCGCAGTCAATGACCACCCGCAGCCCTTCAAGGGACAAGTGCGCGGGGAAACTGTTTTTGAGATACACGATGTAACGGCCCGGAGCGTCCTTGATTTTATAGGCACGGCCGGTGTTCGCGGGTTCGGGATAATTCCAGTCGAAATTCGGGTCCAGCACCATTTCCGTCATGCGATCTTCATCGGCATCCGGGATTTTGAACCCTTCGGCGTCGAAAAACTTGATCCCGTTGTCGCTGAATGGATTATGCGACGCGGAGATGACCACCCCCACATCCGCCCGCATGTTGGTCGTGAGAAAGGAAATCGCAGGAGTGGGTAGGGGGCCGACAAGAAAGACATCCATCCCCGCCGCCAGCAAGCCCGCCGCCAGCGCGTTCTCGAACACATATCCCGAAAGGCGGGTATCCTTACCGATGACTACGCGGCTGCGTCGGTTCTTGTCCCGATAGAACGTGCCAGCGGCAAGCCCCAGGCGCAAAGCCACTTCCGGCGTCATAGGATACTTGTTGACCCGGCCCCTCATCCCGTCAGTCCCAAAAAGACGAACGCTCATCAACTACTCCAAGATCTCTTTTGTTATAGAACAGCGGAACAGACCGCTTATTCGCTCGGATGCCGGGAAATCGACACGGTTTCCGGGCTGATTTTCAGGACGCGCCCGCCTTGGGGCACGGCAACCTGAAGAGGCGCGTTCACGGCCCCGTCTTCCGCAGGCATCGCCGTATCGGACGGGACGGAAACCTGAAATTGCGCGAGGTACCCGGCATCTTTGACCATCGCCTGAGGGACGGAAACCATGAGGTTGGCCCGTGAAGGCTGAGCGCTTACATTGGGATTCTCACCCTCAAAAATGATATCGCGCTGCAAACTCAGGGTACGCCTCTTCACATCGATTTTCCATGTCACCTTAACGACCTGCGGATTGAGCTCCACAGCGGGCGGGGCAAGCAACGGAACCTCTTCCGAGACGGCCTTCCCTTCCGCCGCGAGATCCACCGGGATCTCCGCCTGTATATCCTTCATGGACGCGATCACGCTTGCCGGACCGCGCACGGTCACTTGCGGCGGGTCGACCACCAGATCTTTCAGCCTTACCGACGAGGCAACGGGCGAAGCTCTCAGCGCCACTTTTACAGGCAGGTTCGTTTCCATGATCTTGTCCACTTCAAGAATCATCCGGGATGGCGTGACTTCAAGCACCTCATAAGCCCGCAGTTCCGGCGGCTTGTTTTCCCCCGTCGTCAGCGGGATCACGTTCTTGCCCGGCGTCACGCCGGACAGATCCAACGTATAGGAAATTTCCCGGTTGGTCATGGACCGCAACAATTCCTGTGGACCGCGGAGGCGCACGCTGACTTTATTGAGCTGGCCTCCCGTCACGATCAATCCGGTCGGCAACCCCTTATAATCAAGGCGCACCTCAACCACGCGCTCGATTTGCTCACGCGCGTTGAGCGTATACCACAACCCGAGGGCAAGAAGAAAGGCTACCAAGAGATAGCGCCAGTTGCCTTTCTGGGGGTCTTTAGTGTTCGATAACATTGTTCAGCGTCTCTTTCAGTTGTTCGGCATCGGGCATAACCGCCAAATGGCCCTTAGAGGCCACGCTCACTTCGCCGCGTTCCTCTGAAACGACAATGACCGTCGCATCGCTGACTTCCGTAGCGCCAAGCGCGGCGCGGTGCCGCGTACCGAAATTCTGGCGGTCCATCTGCGCCAGCGGCAGGATACACCCCGCCGCGGCAATGCGCCCTTTGCGGATGATCACCGCCCCATCGTGCAGCGCGGTATTGGGAAAGAAGATGGTCAGCAGGAGCTCCCGGGATATCCGGGCGTCCAGTACTACCCCGCCCTTCATCATGTCGCCAAGCTGCACCTTGCCTTCCAGAACGATGAGAGCCCCGATGCGCCGCTTGGCGAAGTATTGGCACACCCAGACGAGATCGCCGACCATATTTGACGGCGCGGGGTGTTTCTTCCACGAAAGGTATTGCGTCCCCATCGCGGCAAGAGCCTGCCGGATATCATCATGAAACAGGATCACGATGACAAGGAACAGCGAACCGAACAGGTTCTCCAGCAACCATGACAAGGAATAGAGACCTATAAAATGCGAGAGGGCGTACACCGCCACCAGAACGACCAGACCGATGAGCGCCGAAAACGCGCGCGTTCCCCGGATAAGAAGCAGGATGCGGTATAAAAGCAGCGTTACGAGGGCGATATCCAGCACGTCACGCCAATAAAAAGACAGGAAATCCATGATCCGGCTCCAAAATGAGCTTTACAGGGTACGCCGGAAGGATCAGGCGAGAGGCGTCATAGCTTCGACAAGCCGCAGCGCTTGCGCGCAACCGGCAACGTCGTGAACGCGATGGTAAGGGATGCCCCGCGCGGCCAGCAGCGCGACAGCCAGACGGGTGGCTTCGGCCCGTTGTTCCAGTTCGAGGCCAAGGATCTCCCGGAACATGGATTTCCGGGAAAGCCCCACATACAAGGGGCGGCCCAGCGAAGCAAACCGTTCCAGCCCTTTCAGGATGGCCACGGTGTGATCCTTATTCTTACCGAACCCGATGCCGGGATCAAGTACTATCCGATCCTCGGGCAAACCGGCCTTGACCAGCCGTGCCAGATGTTCCTCAAAAAAGGCCAGAATCTCCTCCACCACGTTCCCGTAGCGGGGGTTCACCTGCATTTCGCGCGGACTGCCCTGACTGTGCATGAGCACATACCCCGGCTTGTATTCGGCAAGCACGTCGAGCAACGCCGGATCGGCCACGCAGGCCGACACGTCGTTGATGATGTCCGCGCCGCCTTCCAATGCCGCCCGGGCCGTCCCGGCCTTCAACGTATCCACGGAAAGGACCGCATCAGGCCGCTGCTCACGAAGGCGCGCCACAACCGGCATGAGCCGGGCGATTTCCTCACCTTCGGGCACGGGTTCGGCAAAAGGACGGGTGGATTCCGCCCCCAGATCGAGCATCCCGGCCCCTTCGTCCAACAGACGGAGGCCATGAGCCACGGCGTTACGCGGATCGATATACTTTCCCCCGTCGGAAAACGAATCCGGCGTTACGTTCACAATGCCTATCAGACAAAAGGGGGCAGGGTTCAACACCCTCCCCCCTCGAAGAATCCATTTGCGTTCGTTGTTCACGCTGCTGTCCTAATAAAGCTGAATGCCCCGACATCCGCAGGATGCCGGGGCAAGCCGTTTACTGCTGTTTGGTTTCGTCCTGCGTTTTCTCGCCCGTCCCGCCATCCTGAGACGGTTCCGCTTCCAGCTTGAAGGTTTCACCCTCCGCGTCAGCGGAAGCAGGGGCGGGAGCCGCAGGTTCCTGCTTCGCGGCACTGCCGTCCGCATCAAACGGCGGCAGCGGTTCGCCCTTGACGAGCAAATCAATATCGTCGCCGGTGATGGTTTCGCGGTCAAGCAAGGCCTTGGCAAGCGCGTGCAGGAGATTGATGTTTTCCTGCAACAGCTTGTGGCAGTTCTCGCGCGCGGTCTCCACCAGCTTCTTGATCTCGGCGTCCACGATGCGGGCGGTGTCTTCGCTGTAGTTGCGCGCATGGCCCCAATCGCGGCCAATAAAGACTTCCTCGCCCTGCTCGCCGATGGTCATGGGGCCGACGACATCGCTCATGCCCCATTCGCAAACCATCTTGCGGGCCATGCCCGTAGCGCGCTCAATGTCGTTGCCGGCACCGGTGGTAATCGTGTCGAAGATGATTTCTTCGGCCACGCGCCCGGCCAGCAGCACCATGAGGTTGTTCTGGAGAAACGCCTTGGAGTAGCCATGACGATCGCCTTCCGGCAGCTGCATGGTCACGCCGAGCGCACGCCCGCGCGGGATGATCGTCACCTTGTGCACGGGGTCGGTCCCGGGCAGCAGCTTGGCCACCAGAGCGTGACCGCCTTCGTGGTACGCGGTGATCCGCTTTTCCTCGTCGGAAAGGATAAGGCTGCGGCGTTCCTTGCCCATGAGCACCTTGTCCTTCGCATATTCGAAATCGCGCATGAACACGGTGTCCTGACCAAGGCGGGCGGCCTGGAGGGCCGCTTCGTTGACCAGGTTCTCCAGCGCCGCACCGGAGAAGCCCGGCGTACCGCGGGCGATGACTTCCAGATTGACGTGCTTATCCAGCGGCGTACGGCGGGTATGCACTTCAAGAATCTTCAGGCGGCCCTTCACGTCGGGCGTGGGGACCACGACCTGGCGGTCAAAACGGCCGGGGCGGAGCAACGCGGGGTCAAGTACGTCGGGACGATTGGTCGCCGCGATGAGGATGACGCCTTCGTTGGACTCAAAACCGTCCATTTCCACAAGGAGCTGGTTCAGGGTCTGTTCGCGTTCGTCATGCCCCCCGCCGAGGCCAGCGCCACGCTGACGGCCCACGGCGTCGATTTCGTCGATAAAGATAAGGCAAGGAGCGTTTTTCTTGCCCTGCACAAACAGGTCACGGACACGCGAAGCGCCCACGCCCACGAACATTTCCACAAAGTCGGAACCGGAAATGGAGAAGAAGGGCACGCCCGCCTCACCAGCTACGGCGCGGGCCAGCAGGGTCTTACCGGTACCGGGAGGGCCGACGAGCAGGACGCCCTTGGGAATGCGCCCGCCAAGACGAGTGAACTTGCGCGGATTGGAGAGGAAGTCGACGACTTCGGAAAGTTCTTCCTTGGCTTCGTCCACACCGGCCACGTCATCGAACGTGACCTTGCCCTGCTCCTGATTGA
Organism: Bilophila sp. 4_1_30; assembly: GCF_000224655.1. Lineage (NCBI taxonomy): Bacteria > Pseudomonadati > Thermodesulfobacteriota > Desulfovibrionia > Desulfovibrionales > Desulfovibrionaceae > Bilophila > Bilophila sp. 4_1_30. Next base: position 1,159,286 of record NZ_JH114232.1, on the reverse strand, counting down.
GCATACGGGCCCGGGAACGGCCAAAGGACATGGCCCGGCCCGCTCCGCCCTGCATCTGGCGCATGAAGAAAATCCACACGCCGATAAGCAGCAGCATGGGGAACCACGACACCAACAGGGTCATGTACCACGGGGAGTCCTCGACAGGCTCGGCCCGGACTTCGACCTTCTCGGCAATGAGTTTATCCACGAGGCCGGGATCGTTGGGGACGTAAATCTGGAACGATTTGCCGTCGGTCGTTTTCCCGGTAAGGGTATTCCCCTGAATAACCACCTCGGACACTTCACCCTTGGCGGCCTGACGCAGGAATTCACTGTACGTCACGCTCGGCTGGGCCGAATGCTGAGGCTGGCTAAACAGGTTGAACACAATGACCATAGCCAGGGAGATGACCCCCCAGAGCATGAGATTCCGCGTAAACTGATTCAAAAGTTACCTCCGTATGGCCCGGCAGCGCCAAACCCCGCCAAGCCTCGGGCACAGTGTAAGTTCTCTTTGAGCGTTTGACAACGGCAGACGGGTTATTCAGGAAAAGCTTTCCTTATGGGGGGTCTCCGGCGTCAACAATTCCGTATCAGAAAACACTATGGGGCATCAAGAAATTATATCGGCTCAACTGTATGGGCATACTTTTTAAAAATATGTATTTCAAAAGAGTTACGTATACAGGGCACCAAAGCGGGAGACACGTCGGACATGAAAAAAAGCGAAACAGCCTCTTTTCTCAGCCAATAGCCCATCCCCGGGTGTCCAAAGCCCTCCGGGTGCCCCGCCGTTCCCTCAAAAATCCCTCTCCCCATTGATTCCAAACAAATCCCGGCCTCGCCTGAGAAACCGGGAAAATTTCATATGGGAGGCCAGGCCACTCCCCTTCTCTACCGATTGCATTCCGAGAACGGGAAAGGAATAGGCCAAACCCGAAAAGAAAAGGCGCCCGTTTCAAAAACGAGCGCCCCTCATTGCCGGTTCCTAAAAAACGTCTTTGTATAGCTGGCTGATGATTTCCAGGCTCATTGTACGTGGGTTCGTGGCGGCGCAGGTGTCCTTCTGGGCATGTCCGACCATCGCGGGGATGTCGCGGGGATCGATGGCCTTCACATACCGGGCGGCAAGCTCGGTGATGGTCGTGGGGATGCCCACGTCCTTCGACAGCGTCTTGATGGCGGAAATCGCCAATTCAGCGGCGGCGCGTTCGGACAGGCCGTCAGTACACTCGCCCATCATCTGCGCGATGCGCACAAAGCGGTCGAGGCGGGAAATCAGGTTGAAGGACTCCACATGCGGCAGGAGGATGGCGTTGCACTCGCCGTGGGGCAGACTGTAGAAGCCGCCAAGCTGATGCGCCATCGCGTGCACGTACCCCAGACCGGCGTTGTTGAAGGCCATCCCGGCAAGATACTGGGCGTAGGCCATGCCTTCACGGGCTTCCATGTCCTTACCGTTGGCCACGGCCTTGCGCAGGTACTTGGAAACCAAACGGATGGACTGTTCCGCGCAGGCGTCCGTCATCGGCGTGGTGTTGGTGGACACGTACGCTTCGATGGCGTGCGTCAGGGCGTCCATACCCGTGGCTGCGGTCAGGGACGGCGGCATACCTACCATAAGGACAGGGTCATTGACCGCGACGTTGGGGGTCAGGAACCAGTCCACAATGGACATCTTCACATGGCGTTCCTTATCGGTGATCACGCAGAAGCGCGTCAGTTCCGAAGCGGTGCCCGCCGTAGTGTTGATGGCGATGTAGTGCGGCAGCATGTGGTTGACCTTATCCACGCCTTCGTACTGATAAATCGCGCCGCCGTTGGAAAGCAGGATGCCTATGCCCTTGCAGCAGTCGTGCGAGGAGCCGCCGCCGATGGAAATCAGGCCGTCGCAGCCGTCGGCCTTATACTGGGCGACGCCTTCGGTCACGTTTTCATCGGTGGGATTCGGCACGGTCTTGTCATAGATGCTGTACGGGATGTTGTCGCCGTCCAGAATGTCCGTGATGATCTTGAGGATCCCCGTGTTCACGATGCCCTTGTCGGTGACGATCAACGGCTTGGTGATATGGTAGGTGTGGACATAATGAGGGATACCGTGGCACGCGCCCACGCCGATCAGGGAAATGCCCGGAACAAAAAAACTGTGCATCTTGCCAGGAACAGACATGTTCAATCCTTACCGTCAAAAAGAGATGTGAAAAAGAAGCCTCGACTGGATGCGCTCCCACGGGCGACGCTGTTTCCGAAGCCACCGCCGCGATACGGCGTCATCAAGGAACTTTGAGTGCTTAACCAAACACGACTCTCACTACCTCAAATGCCCCCGGTTGGCTACCCCGAAAATGCACATTTTTTCACGAAAAGCGGAACCATTCCAACAAATCGGAATAGCGAGAGAAAAATCAGCGGAGCCGTCGTTTGGAAAGGCACGGGCCCGCATGGAAGCGCTTTTCCCCGTAACGATCGCTCAAAGTGAAGCCTAGCCCGACCGTTTTACACCATCCTCCCAAACACCGGCAGCATCACAATGATAACGGCTGCTCCACCGCGAGGCAATCTCAATGTTCCGGAAAGCATACCGGCTGGTGTTTCATGAAGTAACAGCACGTCCGGCGAGGCTTACACCGCTTCCGGTCCGCTCCTTCGCTCCCAAAAGAGCGGGCCCCAAAAAAGATTAGTGCACGGGGAAAACTATCCATACAGAAAGAGACCCCAAACCCGCAGCGCCTGCTCTCTCCGAAATAAGCTCGGACAGACACGGAAGGCATGATTTTCTCGCGGCCTTCGCTACGAAGCGCATTACAAACCGCCCTTGGGGTTCCACCCGGCTCTTCCGGTTGGTGCCTCATTCCTCTGGGAAAAGCGGAGTTCTGGACTTCATGACTTCCACAGCCATCATCTCTCCAATGAACAGACTCACTCCCCCCCAACAATAGAGAACCTCACAGCACGCCGCCAGCAAAAAGGACAATAGATATATAAGCATATATCTTGAAGACGTATGGAATGACGCCCCGGCCTTCCACAAAACGCACGTTTCCTCAGCCTGGCCCGTCTCCCTCCGGCTCGCCTTCCCGATTGGAACGGGCACAAAAAAAGCGCCCCGATGGAACATCGGGGCGCAGATAAATCAAGCCAAACTAGTAGCGCGGAGGACGCGGGGCACGGGGCTTGGCTTCGTTGACGCGCAGGGTGCGGCCACCGAAATTAGCGTTGTCCAAAGCTTCAATAGCAGCAGAAGCACCGGGTTCTTCCATTTCCACAAAACCGAAACCACGAGCGCGGCCGGTTTCGCGATCGCTCACGAGTTTCACAGAAACGACCGGGCCGTAATCGGCGAAAAGGCTCTGAACCTGTTCTTCGGTAGCGGACCAAGGAAGGTTGCCGACATAGATAGACTTAGCCATGAAATAAACCTCATCAAAAAAGACACCGTATTCCCGCGCTTGGCCATCTCCAAAACACCTTGGAAATGACGCGGTTCCTCATGGGTGAACCATGCCCGACACGACAGTGGAAGTCAATGCCCTCTCGAATTTTTATCCTTCTTCTCATAAATTTTCTGATCTTCTCTTCAGTCTTCTTCTTTGCAAAAGAAAACTGATAAGCACTTCATCAGAGATTGTTCTTCCCTTTTCACAAGAAAAGAGGATTTCAGGCCTATCTTTTGCATAAAACCTTTTCAGGAATCTTTCCCGAAGCTCTTTCTTATCCTTCGCCGCATCTAAAAGATAAGGAAAGATTGCAAAAATGCACAATCCTTAGATTGACCATTCAACCAATCTTAATAGAGCCTTCACGACCGGACGGGCTCCACGATCACTCCTTTCCTGCTCACGGAAACCGGACGTACGGGGATCAGCGTGTGGCCTTCCCCCCGCAGCGGCGTCCGCAGACGGCAGGGTACATAGCACTCATCCACGCCGTGCTGGCCGGAGGCGGCTCCGGCATCCTCATTGCAGTCCAGCGCCACGAGCAGCCGCTCACATGTAAGGGTGTCCTTCCAGAAGGCTTCGCTCTTGGCCTCCACCACCGCGCGTACGCGGGCGGCGCGTTCCTGCCGGACAGCCTTCTCGACCTGCTCCGGAAGCTCCGCCGCCACTGTCCCTGGACGAGCGGAATACGGGAATACGTGCGCATAGGTCAGCGGCAGGCTCCGTACCACTTCCAGCGTCTCCAGCACGTGCGCTTCCGTTTCTCCGGGGAATCCCATCAGGATATCCGCCCCAAGCCCGAAACGGGGCCACAGCTTAGCTACGCCCTCCACCGCCGAAAGCAGCGCCTCCGGCGTATAATGCCCACGGCGCATGGCCTTCAGCACGTCTGCGCTCCCGCTCTGGAGCGACAGGTGCAGGTGCGGGCAGACCATGCGGGTTTCGGCAAGCGTGGCGATGCCCCGTTCCGTAAGCTGCGCGGGTTCCACGGAACTGATGCGGAAACGCGCCGGATCGGGCCGGGTGCCGCTCCCCCACTCCGGAGACAGTTCTCGGTCCAGATACGACAGCAAATCCCAAAAGTCCCGGCACTCCTCGTCACGCATGGCGTACTGGCGCAGGTTGATGCCGGAAATCATGATCTCGCGGTAGCCCGCCTCAAGCAGGCGGCGCATTTCGGCAAGGCAATCCCTCGGAGGGCGGCTCCGGGCCGGGCCGCGCGTCAAGGGGACAATGCAATAGGCGCACCCGTGCGAGCAGCCGTCCTGCACCTTGAGTACGGGACGGGCCCGGCGGAATCCGTCGATATGGAACGGCGGGAACGTACGGTCGCGCGTGGCGGCGCGGGCGGCGGCTTCGGCGGGGGAGGAAGGGAACGGCGTTACGTTTCCCGCCGCCTCCTCGACGAAGAGGACGAGCGGCGGCGCATCGAGCAGGCGGGATTTATGATCCTGCTCCACAACGCGGAGCACGCCGGGCAGGGCGGCAAGCTGCTTGCGGGCCACTTCGGCGGCGCACCCGGCGATAACGACGGGCACGCCGGGCGCTTCGCGCTGGAGGCGGCGTACGGCCTGCCGTGCGTCGGTCACGGCATTGGCGGTGACGGCACACGTGTTGAGCAGGATCACGTCCGCCTCGGCGGGCGCGTCCGTCTCCATGCCGTTCATGCGCTGCCATGCCTCGCGCACGGATTGGGATTCGTACTGGTTGACCTTACAGCCGAAGGTCAGGATGCAGAAGGTCCAAGGGGCATAGTGCATATGATGGGTCTCCCCCGCAGCGCCTGCCGGTTTCCGGTTCGCGTGTACGAATCGGGGAACAGCCCAGGCCGTTTCGGCCGGAGCGGCAACTCGCACGGGGGAAACACCAGTCCCCTGGCAGGGATAGGAATCAAGCGGTCTTTTTCTTGAACTGGATGTCGATGATCTCGTAGTTGATCCGGCCACGCGGGGCGTTGACCGTGATCTCGTCGCCGACTTCCTTGCCGAGCAGGGCCACGCCGACGGGCGACTGAATGGAAATGGTCCCCTTGGCATAGTCTGCCTCGTCCGGGCCGAGCAGCGTGAATTCGCGTTCCTCGCCGGTATCCGCATCCTCCACGGTCACGGTCGCGCCGAAGATGGCTTTTTCGCTGGAAAGGGTCGAAAGATCAATCACATTGAACAGCGCCATACGCGATTCGATGTACTTGATACGGGCTTCAAGCATCCCCTGGCGTTCGCGGGCTGCGTCGTAGCCGGCGTTTTCTTTCAAATCGCCTTCTTCGCGGGCTTCCTTAATGGCCTGGATAACGTGAGGACGCTCTTTCTTCAGACGGTCCAGCTCCTGTTCAAGGGCCTGGAAACCTTCTTTGGAAATGGGGATACTGCTCATGTTGGAATCTCCTGAATATTCTTGCGGAAACCGCCCGATACAAAAAAAAACACCCCCCGTCGCCTGCGCGACGGGTGGAGCTTCGGTGCGATTGCCACACTGCTAAGGTAGTCCATCCCGACGGATAGGTCAAGCCGCCGGAAAAACAGCGGCGAGAAATCAGCGTTCTTTCTGAACAGCCACCTTGCGCCAAGGGGAATGAGCAGGTATCAAGAAGGCGCGGAATTTATTCTTCCGTTCCGGAGACCCCCTCCCTGTTCCGCAAACCGTCTATGTCGGAGACATGATGCTGAAACAACTTCTACTCGCTCTGAAACGACTGCTGCGCGCCTTGGGCCCCGTCCTTGTCGGCTGCATCTTCCTGGGTGCGGTCTATCTTCTCTATAGGGAAATCAGCAAATACAGCCTCGCGGATATCCGCATGAGCCTGGCCCAGATTTCCACGGGAAGCATCATCCTGTCCGTCCTGCTCGCCATTATCAACTATATCATCCTGATCGGCTATGACTGGCTGGCGCTCAAAGGCATCCACAAGACCCTCCCCGTTTCCCGCGTGTCGCTCGTTTCCTTCGTCGGGCAGGCCGTAAGCTACAATTTCGGCGCGCTGCTCGGCGGCAGTACGGTGCGCTTCCGTTTCTATTCAAGCTGGGGCTTTTCCCCAATGGACATCGTCAGGCTGGTGCTGATGCTCGCCATCACCTTCTGGGTCGGCGCGCTCGGGCTCGTCGGGGCGATTTTCATGATCGCGCCCCCGGAGATCCCGCCGGAACTGGGTATGCACATGCCGCTGGATATCCGCCCCCTCGGCGCCATCCTGTTCCTCATCGCCATCAGCTATCTGATCGTCTGCAAATTCATTCATAAGCCGATCCACATCTTCGGCAAGGAATTCGCGTTCCCGCCCTTCAAGATCGCCGTCGCTCAGGCTGTGGTGGCCGGGGCCGACCTCATCGCGGCGGGGGCCTGCCTGTACGTCCTGCTTCCCCCGGATGCGCACGTTTCCTTCCTCCAGTTCCTGCCCACCTACCTGATGGCCATGGTAGCCGTGGTGCTGACCCACGTCCCCGGCGGCGCGGGCGTGCTGGAAGTCGTGATCCTGCACCTGACCACGGCCTCGCCGCAGGCCGTTTTCGCGGCCCTCCTCTGTTTCCGCGTCATCTACTACCTGCTGCCGCTGCTGCTGGCCGCAGTCATCTTCGCCATTTACGAAGTCCGCCAGCAGGCCATACAGGAATCCGGCGTGCTGCACGACGCCGGGCGCTGGATGCGGGCCTTCGCGCCCACGATCATGGCGAGCGCGGTGTTCGGCATCGGAGCCATCCTGTGCTTCTACGTCGTCCTGCCCGTCAGCCCCGAACGGCTCGCGCAGATCAGGGAATGGATCCCCCTCGGCATCGTCGAGTTCGCCAGCATGGCGACAGGCGTCGCCGGGGTCATGCTGCTGTTCCTCACGCGCGGCATACAGCATCGGCAGCGCGCCGCCTTCCGGCTGGCCATCGCCATGCTGTGCATCGGGATTATCGGCCCCCTGCTGCATTCCCTGAGCTGGTTCGTGGCCCTGATGTCGCTCAT
>NZ_JH114232.1:1144943-1151517 GCF_000224655.1 Bilophila sp. 4_1_30 | reverse complement strand
TGATTTGCATCGCCGTCGGCTACATGCGCACGGCCCCGATCCGCAAGCGCTGGAACGCCGTCCGCCGTTTTGGGAGAAGGAACAAGCAATAAATTGATTGAACCGGGGAGGGGAGAGGGAACCCTTCTCCAGAAGGGTTCCCTCTCCCCTCCCCGGACCCCACCCCTCTCCCTCCCAAGACTTTCGACTTTATCGAATCCCTGTTCGAGGTTTTCGGTGCACCTTTTTGGGATGGCTCAATAAAGCTATAAAAAGCAGGACATGTAGAAGACAGCAAGCTCCTGTTACAGATGCAAAGAAGCCGGGCAATACGGTTGCCCGGCTTCTCATTTGTTGAAAAAGCCTCCCCTGTTCCTTCCGAAACGCCCTCTTTCCGACGAGTACGCCGTCCCAAATAATTTGCCTAGGGAACGCTGGGACCAGGGATTCAATAAACACGAAAGTCTTTGAAGAGGAGAGGGTGGGGTTTGGGGAGGGGGAGGAGAAACTTTCCTCAGAAAGTTTCTCCTCCCCCTCCCCAATGCTTCAATTATTTACCGCTCTCTTCTTCAGCTTCCGAAACCTCAAGCGGAGCGGGCTTCCACTCTCCGGGCATGGGCGTATCCCCGAGATCGGCCTTATCGCCGAGATAGGGATTGAAATACCCGTACGTGATCCACGGACAGGCCCGCCGGATGCGCTTGCGGAAGTTGTTCAACCCCACGGACGGGCCGAACGAAATCCCTTCGAGCAGCGAGGGGTAAAATTCGGGATCGATGTTCAGATTCCGGAGCTGCACAAGACTGATGCCGGTGGACTGGAACAGTTCGATGAGGGCTTCGATTTCCTCTTCCGTATCCGTGATTCCTGGGAAATACAGCAAGTTGACGGCGACGTGTACCCCACGCGAACGGGCCTCTATGATGGACTGCCGCACATCGTCGAACGTGTAGCCGTGCGGGCGGTAGTACCGTTCGTACACTTCGGGACGGGCACTGTTGAGGCTCACGCGCAGCGAGGTCAAGCCCGCTTCCGCAAGCTCGGCGATGGCCTGCGGCCGGGAGGAATTGGAGTTCAGGTTGATCGTGCCGTGCCCTCCGGCCTCGCGGTAACGCCGCACCGACTCAATGAGCAGCGGCGCTTCGGTCAACGGCTCGCCTTCGCAGCCCTGCCCGAAGGAAAAGACCGGCTTTTCAGTCTCGCGGCTCGCATGGAACCGCATGATCTCCACCACTTCCTCGGGCGTGGGCGTGAAGGTCAGCCGACACTGGGGGGTGGCGCAGATCTTGGAGCCTTCCTCCTGCTGTGAAATGCATCCGATGCATCGGGCATTGCAGGTCCGGGACGTGGGCAGCGGCGCTTCGTAGCGGCCAAGGCTCAGGTTCTTCGCCGCCGGGCAGCCGTAACGCAGCGTACAATTCTGCATGATGTGCTGCATAAGCCTGTTGTCCGGGAAATCTTCAATGATCTTTCGGGCGGAACGGTCGATCTTGCCGCGGGAAATCCCTTTGAAGACCTGCCGCACGTCCTCATCCACCTTCTTGGCGCAGACGTAGAAACGCCCGTTGGCGAATCCGACCGCCCCATAGGCGAACAGAGGCAGCATGGGCGCGCCTTCATCGGTCATATACACGGGATGCGCCGTCAGCGTGTGCGCGGGCGCGGCGAAAGCGGCAACGGCCCAATCTTCCATGACTTCGGTTTCGCCGGTCTCCGGGTTCAGGCCCACGGCCCGGCGTCCGGGCAGCAGGAACAGCTCGCTCTCCTCAGGCAGAGGCATCAGTTCATCGGGACGGGGCAGGCTCCATTCCTCGCCCCGGCGGCACAGAAGCAAAAAATCCGGATGATCGTAGATATTCCCCTGCTCGTCAGCGACAAGCATATGGGGACGGATGGAGGGAGATGCCATATGTAAGGTCCTTGCGGTTGCGGTCAATGGGTATTATGAGGTAAGCCGATGCGCCTACAGGTACTGGAAGTGACACGACTCCGCAAGGGGCAGGCCGGGGCGCGCACATCACGCAAGGAAAAAGGAAAAGGTTATGCTGCTGGCTTTCGAGGTTGTGTTGTTCGGAGGTTTGGCCTTCATGTTTTTCTGTATTCTGCGCAATCAGGACAGTATGTTGAAGACCATGCGCGAAGAGCACGGCGCTATTCTTTCCACGCTGGCCAAACTGGAGAAGCGCATCGCCACACTCCAGCAGCTTGAGGCCAGCATCGCCATCAATCCCTTGGCCGTTCAGCCGCCGTATCCCCCGGAAAAGAAGCAGGAACTACCCCAAACGTGGGACCGCGCTCCCGAGCCCGCCGAGAAACCGTCCTCTCCCCTCGGCGGCTTGAGCATGGACCCGCCCTCTTCCCTCGGTTATTCCGATGACAATCCCCAAAAGAGCGGTTTGCCTGAATTGAAGCTGTAGAAGCAAGAAGGGATGCCAGATTGAAAGGGAAAAACGAAAGGCCGGGAAGTCCCCGGCCTTTCGTATCCGCTCTGAATAAAAACTACTCTTCGCCCATGATCACTTTACGCATGACGTCGATCAGTTTGGCGTCGGACCCGCCGGCCTTGCACTGGGCGAGCACTTCGGCCACGTCTTCCCGGAACGTATCCAGATGGATGGCCTGATCCTGATCCGCTTCCTCGTTCTCGGAAAGCTCGGACTCCAGATACCCCTGCGTCCACAGCAACAGCTGCGCGAGGTCTTCAGTTTTCGTCATGCCGTCGAGATCGGAACAGCGGGGCTCGCTCCCACCATCGGGCACATCATACTGCACTTCTTCAAGAATACCGTCGAGCGCTTTACCGGGGTTCTTGGCGCAGACGGCCATGATGCCGCTCTCGAAATTCTTGACGGCCCCCGGGACGAATACCGTGCTTGACCCCTCCGCGGCGTAGCCTTCGAGGAAGGCCGTAACAAGCCGCCGCGTGCCCGCGTCCAGCCCGTTATACTGCTTGCAGGACAATTCAAACGGATCAACGTCATTGCCGACGCCCTTCATGGTAAAGGTGCTGAAATCGTCCAAGGCCAGAGCGTTCGACGTCATCATCATGACGCCCGCGACACCCAAGCAGGCAAACGTGAAAAAACGCTTCATACTCGCTACTCCAGAAAGAAGCGGATCGGGCTGCGAACGGGGCCAGCCATGTTCAAAAATATGCCGGAGCCCCCCGGCTCCCTGCGGCACCGTGCTGCAGGGATTGCCCGGAGTATCGCATGTTCGAACGCTTGTCCATATGCTTGTATGATAAGAAAAACGGCTAGGTTGGAGAACGGGGCGACGGCATGAGGCAACAGCGCCTTCCCGTCGCCCGGAGGCCTTACGAAAGAGCCCGAACGGAACCTTCTGCCCTCCGTGAAACTGTCCCGGCTGCACGAAAAAAAATATCCGCAACGCCTCTCCCCATGTCCCGTAACCGCGATTTCGGCCATCCATGTCCAACGGAAAAATTGAGCCCTTGAAAAAGAAAGAGCCGTCCGAAGCGAACGCTCCGGAACGGCTCATCCATTTTGTATCCGTTTATATCCTAGAAGCTGTAACTGGCCCGCAAGACCGCACCGAGCGCACGGTCCACGTCCGTCTTGGAAAATTCGTCGCCGCCCTTGTCGTACAGGCGGAGCTGGCGATCAAACAGCAGTTCGGCGCCAACCGTCAATTTCAGGTCCGCAAGGGGCGTGATGTCGAGATACGCGCCGCCCGTATAGCCGGACTCTTCCACGTACCCCTTCCCGGCGACGCTGCTGTCGTTGGACAGACGATAGATGTCGCGATCCCATTTCGCCGCCACGCGTGCCGCAAGCAGATCATTGAAACGATACTGCACCCTCGTGCCGGGAAATCCTATAATGCCGGACAGCCCATAATCATGCTCGTTGCGCCACTCAGCCCCGACTATCGGCATGACAAGCGGGCGCACCGGAGAAATCAGGCCCGCCGCGCCGACATGGAATTTCAGGTCGTAGGTGGGCGAGAAGGTCAAGCCGCCGCGAGGCGCGAACGTAAACGAGTCCCAGATCTGATCTTCAAAGCCGGAAATGATGGAGCCGCCCGCAAACCAGTTCACCGACTCGCCCAGAGCGCCATTGAACGAAGCGTCCAGCGTCAGCTTGTTCAGCTGGTCCCACGGTGAGCCCTTTTTGCTGAAATTCACCGAGTCGGAATGGCTCCAGCTAAAGTCGGAACGCTTGTAGGCCAGCGTAAACCATTTGTATCCGGCGGATACGCCGGTTTCCGTCTTGGAATACGAACCGCCCTCGTCCACATCGGCCTTTTCATAGCCCTGCGTGTATATGTTGAAGCGCGGCCCGTCCGATTCCCATGCCCATGAAGTATCCGGCATACCGAACGCCGCCAGAACCATAAGACATGCGGCAACGGTGAATCCCCTGAACTGTCTTGCGATCATCTTTTTCTCCCAAAAGCGTTTTACTGCCCTTCCGGGCGGAACGAACGATTGCAATACACCGGAAAGTATCGTGTTGTACACCCCCGTCTTTCCACGCTCCGGGACAACGGGCTTTCTTGCAGTATTTATGCTTTCCCCCGCAGACAGGATAAGAGAGGAAAGACAGCGGAGGCAGCACCGAAAAAGCCGCATTTCCCCCGCATGACCGGAACGGCGGGTGCCCTGCCCGGATCCGCCGCGGCCTGATCTTCATCGTGGGAATAAATCCATACCGGCCCCCGCCGTACGGCCGCCCGACTTGCCATACCATCCAGCGAGCCCCATCCCCCGAGCCAAACGGCCGCATTGGATGGGCAGGTATCTTTTGCCTTTTTGCCGCTTCGGGGTTACACTATTGCCCATCTTTAAGAGCCCGAACGCATCCGAAGGGCTCCCCATTTCATTCTGAGGTACATCTATGCGCTGGAGTCAATGGTACATCCCCACTCTGAAAGAAGCCCCGGGCGACGCTGAAGTCATCAGCCACAAACTGTTGATCCGCGCGGGCATGATTCGCAAGCTCACTTCCGGCATCTATACGTGGCTGCCTCTGGGGCTGCGGACCCTGAACAAGGCCGCGAACATCGTGCGCGAGGAAATGGACCGGGCGGGCGCTCAGGAAATCCTCATGCCGACCGTGCAGCCCGCCGACCTGTGGCGCGAATCCGGGCGTTGGGAACACTATGGCAAGGAACTCCTGCGCTTCAAGGACCGCCATGAGCGCGACTACTGCCTCGGCCCTACGCACGAGGAAGTCGTCACCGACCTCATCCGCGGCGAAGTGCGTTCCTACCGCCAGCTTCCCATGAACCTGTACCAGATCCAGACCAAGTTCCGCGACGAGATCCGCCCCCGCTTCGGCCTGATGCGCGGGCGCGAATTCCTGATGAAGGACGCCTACTCCTTCGACAGGGACGATGCGGGCGCGGACATCAGCTACAAGAAGATGTTCGAGGCGTACAAAAAGATTTTCAGCCGCATGGCGTTGCAGTTCCGTCCCGTGGAAGCCGACTCCGGCTCCATCGGCGGCAACTTCTCGCATGAGTTCATGGTGCTGGCCGAAACCGGCGAAGACACCATCGCCTACTGTACCGGATGCGACTGGTCCGCCAACATCGAGCGCGCCGCCGTCCTCCCGCCCGCCAAGGCCTGTGAGGAAACCTGCGCCGCCATCGAGGAAGTGACCACCCCAGATCAGCACACCATCGAAGAAGTCTGCGGCTTCCTCAAGGTTCCCGCGCAGAAGCTCATCAAGACGCTGCTCTACGTGGTGGACGGCAAGCCCGTCGCGGCCCTCGTGCGCGGCGACCGCGAGCTGAACGAAATCAAACTGAAGAACTACTTCAAGGCCGACGAAGTGGTCCTCGCCTCGCCCGAGCAGGTGACCCAGTGGACCAACGCCCCGGTGGGCTTCGCGGGTCCCGTGGGCTTCACCGCCGGCCCCATCGTCGCCGACCATGAGCTCATGGCCGACACGGACTGGATCGCGGGCGCGAACAAGGCCGACACGCATATCCTGCATGTGGACCTCAAGCGCGACGTTCCGGCATTCGCCTATGCGGATCTGCGTTCCATCGCGGAAGGCGACGTCTGCCCCCGCTGCGGCAAGCCGGTGGCCTTTGCCAAGGGTATCGAAGTGGGCCACGTCTTCAAGCTCGGCACCAAGTACTCCACCGCCCTTAACGCCATCTACCTTGACGAAAACGGCAAGGAGCAGACCATCATCATGGGCTGCTACGGCATCGGCGTTTCCCGCGTGGTCGCGGCCTGCATCGAGCAGAACAACGACGGCGACGGCATCGCCTTCCCCCCGCCGCTCGCACCGTTCGACCTCGAGCTCCTCAACCTCGATCCCAAGAACGCCGACACCGCCGCCAAGGCCGACGAGCTGTATGATCTGCTGACCGGCATGGGCCTCGACGTGCTTCTCGACGACCGCGAGGAACGCCCCGGCGTGAAGTTCAAGGACGCCGACCTCGTCGGGCTGCCCATGCAGGTGGTCGTCGGCGGCAAGGGCCTCGCCCGCGGCATCGTCGAAGTGAAGAACCGCAAGACCGGCGAGAAGAGCGAACTGCCCGTGGAAGGCTTCGCCGAAGCCTTCGCCGCGTGGCGCAAGAGCGTCCTCGCCTGCTGGGGTATGTAAGGAACTTTATT
>NZ_JH114232.1:1123551-1144520 GCF_000224655.1 Bilophila sp. 4_1_30 | reverse complement strand
GGAAGCACGAAGGGAGTTTCCTCAAACACCTTTTGTTATGGCGATGAAGCGGCCTTGCCGTTTCATCGCCATGCCGCATAAAGCCCGATTCCGGGCGAAAGAAACACCCATCATCCCGCCCCGGCTCACAACGTGCCGGGTCAAGGGGCGGCTCGCCCCTTGCGGGTGCAGGGCGGAGCCTTGCCCGCCGGAGGCATCATCCCCTCATGTCCATCCTCACCGTCCGCCAACTGACCGCACAAATCAAGGATGCCGTGGAAAGCGGCTTTCCCTACGTCTGGGTGCGCGGCGAGGTCACGAACGTGTCCCGGCCCTCGTCCGGGCACATCTATTTTTCCCTGAAGGATGAAAACGCCCTGCTCCAGGCCGTCTGGTTCAAAGGCAGCCAGAAAGAGCGCGAAACGTTCGATCCCCTGACCGGAGAAGTGTTCGAGGACGGCCCGCGGATGAGCCTCGCCGGGACGCTGAGAAACGGCCAGCAGGTCATCTGCGCGGGACGCCTTACCGTATACGCTCCGCGCGGCGGCTATCAGCTTGTGGTCGAACTCGCGCAGGACAGCGGCGAAGGGCAGCTCCATCTGGCGCTGGAAGCCCTCAAGCGCAAGCTGGCGGAGAAAGGCTATTTCAGCCTCGAACGCAAACGCCCCATCCCCGAACACCCGCACCGCGTCGCCGTGATCACAGCCCCCTCCGGAGCCGCCATCCGGGACTTCCTGCGGCTGTCCGGAGAGCGCGGTACCGGCTGCGAAATCCGCATCCACCCCGTCCCCGTGCAGGGCGACGACGCCCCACCCCGCATCGCGGAGGCGCTGGACGACGAAAACTGGCGCGGTTGGGCCGATGTGCTTGTGCTCATCCGGGGCGGGGGCTCGCTTCAGGACCTGTGGGCCTTCAACGACGAACGCGTGGCAGGTGCCGTGTACCGCTCACGCATCCCGATAGTGGCGGGCATCGGCCACGAAGTCGACACCTCCATCGCCGATATGGTCGCGGACCTGCGTGCCGCGACGCCAAGCCACGCCGCGCAGCTTCTCTGGCCGGAACGCCAGTGGTATGCGCAGCTCGTGGACGATCTGGAAGCGAACCTGCTGGAAGCCGCCGAGCGGCGCCTTTCCCAAGCCGATCAGCGGTTGGACACGCTTGGCAGGGCTCTGGCGTGGCTTTCGCCGGAACGCGGCCTTGCCCGGCTTGAGGAGCGGTTCGGCGCCCTTGCCCGCCGGTTGGATTTCGCGCTGGAACAGAAGCTGGAACGGACTGATGCACGGCTGCGTTTTCTGGAAGCCGGAATGTCCCGCTACGCGGAGTCCCGTGTGCTGGATACGCGGCTGGAGCAAACGGCGGCCCTGACCCGCCGCCTGCGGCAGGCGCAAGCCCTGCGGCTTGAGCAAATCGGGGGACGGCTGGACACGGCCTCTTCCCGGCTGGAAGAGCGCTTCGCCCGGCAGTTCGAAGGGCTGGAGCGCCAGCTGGAACGCCACGATCTGCGGCTTCGCGGACTCGACCCCGAAGGGCCGCTGGAGCGGGGCTATGCCTATGCTTTTACGGCGGACGGCCATTTCGTCCGCAGCATTCGGGATGTGCAGCCCGGCGCATCCCTGACCGTCAAAATCCGCGACGGCGAAGCGGATACCCGCGTAACCGCCGTCCGCGCAACTGGAGAGTCCCATGATATCCCGTAACTGCCGGATCGCATTGCTGGCCGTATGCCTTACGCTGCTTCTGTGCGGGGGCGCGCTGGCCGCATCGCTGACCATCCATGCCCCGGAGGAAGCCAAACAGGGTTCCGCCGTCAAAGTCCGCGTCGTCATTGACGAGCAGCTGCCCCAGATCACCTTCACGTGGCTGGGCAAAAACATTGCCGCGCCCACGGTGGCGGACGGCGGGCGCCGCATCGCCGAAGCCCTGCTCCCCGTGCCCGTCAACGCCGGCAAGGATCTGATCGTACAGGCCACCGCCGGGACGCTGACCGGAAAGGCCACCGTGAAAGTCCTCAAGGTGAAATGGCCCGAGCAGCAGATTTCGGTCAAGAAAACATTCGTGAACCCACCCAAGGAAGCCATGAAGCGCATCGACGCCGAACGCAAAAAATCCAGCGAGGCCATCAACCGCGTGACGCCGGAACGCTACTGGCGCGGCGAATTCCAGCGCCCCGTTCCCGGTGTGGTGACCAGCGCCTTCGGCGGCAGGCGGATGTTCAACGGCGAACTCCGCTCCTACCATCGCGGCGTCGATCTGCGCGGTGCGGAAGGCACGCCGATCAAGGCCGTGGCCGACGGCAAGGTGGCCATCGCTCAGAACATGTATTTTGCGGGGAATACCGTCTACCTCGATCACGGGCAAGGCGTCGTCAGCTCCTATGCGCACATGTCCCGCCTCGATGTGAAACCGGGTGAGATGGTCAAGGCCGGACAGCAAATCGGCCTCGTGGGCGCGACCGGGCGCGTGACCGGCCCGCACCTGCATCTTGGGGTCAATATCCTCGGCGTCGCCGTCGATCCCCTTTCCCTTGTCCCCAAACAATAGGAGCCCGCATGGCCGCCAAGAAAACCCCGTCCTTCGAGGATCGGCTGCGCCGACTTCAAGAAGTCGTCGCCTCGCTGGAAAACGGCGAACTTCCGCTTGAGGACAGCGTTCGCTTGTACAAGGAAGGGCTGACGCTCTCCCGCTCCTGCCGCGAGCAGTTGGAAAAAGCCCGCAACGAAGTCCGCCTTCTCACCGAGGAAGGTCTGGAGCCTTTTGACGAAAAGAAGCTTGACGAGGAAGGGGAATAGGACCGGAGGAGGGAACTTTTTGTAAAAAAAGCTCCCTCCCGCCTCCCCCCGCAAAACTCCGGCCGATGGGGAGTCCGCACAGCAGAAATGCCGCCGGGCGCAAACCGGACAACCATGAGGATTGGCGAAAAAGATATAAGGCTCCGGCGAGCGGGGACAACCCGGAAGGTACTGACAAAAGACCTTTGCTGTGTTCTTCTTTTTCCTCTTCCCGCGTGCCCGATCCCTGTCCCCGCTGCCCACAAACCCCTTGGAACCAGAGAACGGAAGACACTGGAAGCGATGCGGACGCTTTCATGCCGTCAGGATGATTTCCCGCCCGAGAAAACCACATAAAGGACCCATTCATGAGCACTCCTTACGATTCCCAGCAGGTCAAGACGATCCTCGCCGAACGCGGCGCGCAGGTGGAGGCGTATCTTCAGCACTGCCTCGACGCCATTCCCATGCAGGGACGACTCAAGGAAGCCATGTATTACAGCCTCCTCGCGGGCGGCAAGCGCCTCCGTCCGGTGCTGTGCCTGTCCACCGCCGCCCTGTTCGGCCTGAGCGCCGAAGCGGTGATGCCCTTCGCCGCCTCGCTGGAAATGATCCATACGTACTCCCTCATCCACGACGATCTGCCCGCGATGGATGATGACGATCTGCGCCGTGGCCGCCCCTCCTGCCACAAGGCCTTCGATGAAGCCACCGCCATCCTTGCGGGCGACGCCCTGCTGACCGACGCCTTCGGGTTTATGGCCTCCACCGTAAAGGATCTTCCCGCCGGGCGGGTGCTCGAGGCTCTGGCGTCCGTCTCCTCCGCCGCCGGTTCCGCGGGCATGGTCGGCGGACAGATCCTCGATATGGACTGCACCGGGAAAACGGACGTACCCCTGGAAACCCTGCAAACGCTCCATGCCCTCAAGACCGGAGCCATGTTCCGCGTGGCCTGCGTCAGCGGCGGCCTCCTCGCCGGAGCCTCGGAACCCGATATTGCCAGCCTGCGCGCCTACGGCGAAGCGCTCGGCGTCACCTTCCAGATCGTCGACGACATCCTTGATGAGACCGCCGATACCGCCACGCTCGGAAAGCCCGCCGGAAGCGATGCCGAAATGGGCAAGACCACATATCCTTCACTCATGGGGCTCGACCGCAGCCGCGAATTGGCGCAGGAGTTCGCCGAGAAAGCCGTCGACAGCCTGAGCGCCTTCTCCGGACAGGACGCCGCATTCCTCAAGGGGCTCGCGCTCATGTTGGTGACGCGCAACAAATAAAGCCACTGAAAAACCGATGGAGCGAAGCATCCCCGATCCCGCATCGGGGAGCACCGCTCTCCGCAAGGTCCGTTTGCCAATTCGATAAGGCGGAGCTATACAGGGAGTTCCGCATACCACAAAGCAGGCGCCCCGCGCCCAAGCCCCGGCAACCTGCCCAGACCACAGGAACGCACTCTTCATGAACGAAACGGATAGTACCCTTCCTCCCCTTCTCGCCCGCATCACGCACCCTTCCATGGTGGCGGACCTGTCCCTCGCCGACAAGCAGATCCTGGCGACGGAACTGCGCCAGACCATTATCCGCACAGTTGCCGCCAACGGAGGGCATCTGGCCCCCTCGCTCGGCGTCGTCGAGCTGACGCTCGCGCTCCTTTCCGTATTCGACCCTGAGGAAGACAAGCTCGTCTGGGATGTGGGGCACCAGAGCTACGCATGGAAGCTGCTGACCGGAAGGTCGGAAAACTTCCATACCTTGCGCCAGCTTGGAGGTATCAGCGGTTTTCCGAAAATCGAAGAAAGCCCGTTTGATCATTTCGGCGTCGGACACTCCTCGACATCCGTTTCCGCGGCTCTCGGCATGGCGATGGCTCGGGATCTGGCGGGAAAGAAAAACCATGTGCTCGCGGTCATCGGAGACGGCTCCCTCACCGGAGGGCTGGCCTTTGAAGGGCTGAACCAGGCGGGCGACATGGGCCGGCGCCTCATCGTGGTCCTGAACGACAACGAGATGTCGATCTCCCACAATGTCGGTGCGTTGTCCCTCTTCCTCAGCCGCAACATGGAACGCGGCTGGGCGCGCAGGGTACGCCGGGAAGTCAAGGACTGGCTCAAGTCCATCCCCGGCATTGGCGATGAAATGGCGGAATACGCCCATCGCACGCACCGCAGCCTCAAGACCGTATTCACGCCGGGTATGCTTTTCGAGGCCCTGCGCTTCAACTACATCGGTCCGGTGAACGGGCACAATATCGAGGAAGTGGAACGCCATCTGAGAATGGCGGCCTCCATCGACGATCAGCCGGTCCTGCTGCACGTGCTCACCCGCAAGGGGAAGGGGTACCCGCCCGCCGAGGCTCAGCCTTCCAAATTCCACGGGCTGGGCAAGTTCGACGTCGCCACAGGCCAGACGCAGCCCAAACCCGCCGGAGCTCCGCCGACCTATACAGACATTTTCGGCGAAACGCTTTGCCGGCTCGCCAAAGAGGACGACCGCATCGTGGCCGTGACCGCCGCCATGTCCAGCGGCACGGGAACGGGACATTTCAAATCACGTTTTCCCACCCGCTTCACGGACGTGGGCATCTGCGAACAGCACGCCGTCACCTTCGCGGCGGGCCTCGCCTCGCAAGGCTACCGTCCCTTTGTGGCGATCTACTCCACCTTCTCCCAGCGTGCCTATGACCAGATCATACACGATGTATGCATTCAAAAACTGCCCGTGACGCTTTGCCTTGACCGGGCGGGGCTGGTGGGCGAAGACGGCCCCACGCATCACGGGGCGTTCGATCTTTCGTTCCTCCGCCACATTCCGAACATCAAGATACTCGCTCCCCGCGACGAACCCGAACTTCAGGCCGCGTTGATCACGTCCCTGAACCTCGGCCAGCCGCTGGTTATCCGCTATCCCCGCGGGTCCGCTCCCGGCCACCCCCTGCCCAACGCCGAACCGCTGATTTCACTGCCGCCCCTTCCCCTCGGCGAAGGCGAACTGCTCCGCGAAGGTACGGACGCCGTGGTTATTGCGGTAGGAAGCATGGTGGTCGCGGCACAGAACGCCGCCGAAAGGCTTTTCACCGAAACGGGCCGCAGCGTGGCCGTATTCGACGCCCGCTGGATCAAGCCTCTGCCCGAAAAGCAGCTTCTCGATCTGGCAACCCGTTTTGACCGCATCCTGTTCGCCGAGGAAAACGCCCTTGCCGGAGGTTTTTCTTCCGCCGTGCTGGAACTCCTCGTCGACAACGGAGCCCTGCGCGGGCAACGCATCAAGCGCATCGGCCTGCCCGACGCTTTTGTGGAGCACGGCACGCAAGCCCAGCTCCGCCACCGCCTTGGCCTTGATGACGAAGGCGTCTATTTGACATTGAAGGCGTTGATGGAAGAAAAATAGATATATTGGAGTGGAGAGGGGAGAAGGCTCCGTTCTTCAGAAGGGGTTCTTCCCCCCTCCCCCGGATTCCATCCGTACCCCTTCCCCATCCGTCGTGATGCGAATGCCGCCGGGGAACTGAAAAACCTTCCGGCTGCGAGAGGAGACGGCGGCTTCATCCAAGCGGAACAACGTTTCGGACTGCGCCTGTCCGCGCCCAAAGCGGTGAAACAAACCGGCATACACGCGCAGACGCGCCGCACGCGGCAGCGAGACGAAGGCCGCACGCGGTAACAGGAGACTGCCGTTTTCCTCCCGGAGCTGCGCGAACACCGGGGCAAGCACCTCGTCCCAATAGTGTTCGTCCTCACGGGCAAGCTCCCAAAGCGTGCGCGTGGAGCGGGAAAAAGAAGGGTTTTCAGCCTTCAACAGCGGAATGACATGATTGCGCATACGGTTGCGCCGGAATGCGTCACTCCGGTTCGAGGCGTCTTCGATCCAATCCACACCGAGAGAGCGGAGAAAAGCTTCCAACTCCGCCCGCGAGGTCCCGAGCAGAGGGCGCAGGAGATGCCGGGCCGGATCCACGGCCTTCATGCCGCCAAGTCCGGGCCAGCCGGAACCGCGCACAAGCCGCATCAGCACATCTTCGCTCAAATCATCCAGATGATGACCGGTAACAACCCACTCCGCGCGTCCAGACCGGAGCGCCGAATCAAAAAACGCGTACCGGGCACGCCGTCCCGCGTCTTCAAGGCCGATCCCTTCCGAACGCGCCAGCGCCTCCACATCCACGCGCCGCACCATGCAGGGCACGCCGAGCCGTTCCGCGAAGCGCCGCGCGGACTCCGCCTCCTCCCCGCTTTCCGGGCGAAGCCGATGATCGAGATGTGCCAACACGAGGGATACGCCGAGGCAGCGCAAGATCACGGCCAGCGCCGTGGAATCCGCGCCGCCCGAAAAGGCCACGATGACATGGTGCGGAGATACGCCGCACTTCTCTTTCAGAAAACGCCCGACCGCCATGCACAACCGCGCCCCGGCGGGCGGTAAATCCTGCATCCGGCACGGAAGAGCGTCTTTCCTCTCTGTCATCGTCGTTTTGCCTGTCACGTAACGATCCATCAATAAAAAACTGCACAGACAACCCCAATCTTCTCCCTCAAACGAAACCACCGCGCGCAACAACGACCACTCCGCCGTTGTCTCCACAGGGCTCCTCTCCGAGAAACCAGCTCTCCATCTTTCCCTTACTTCCGAACAGGGATTCAATAAACGTAAAAGTCTTTGCGGGAGGGGATGGGGGCGTGGGGGAAGGGGAGGGAGCTTTCTGAAGAAAGCTCCCTCCCCTTCCCCCACATCTTCAATCAATCTCTCGACTCAAGCCACAACAGACGCAGCCCTTCGAGGACGAGATCCGGACGGACGAGATCGAAACAATCCACGACGCGGGCGACATCCGGGGCAAAGCCGCCGGTGGCGACGAACGCGACCGGGCCTTCAAGCGTCTTGGTCAGACGCGCATACAGCCCTTCGGTCATAGACGCAAAGCCGAACAGGAAACCGTGGTTCAGGCTCGTCACCGTGCTCCGTCCTACAATGGGCACGTCCGCGTGCGCCGTCAGCGCAATACGCGGAAGCTGCGCCGTGCGCGTAGCCAGCGCTCCGAGCGAGGACATGACGCCGGGGCAGATCAGGCCGCCAAGGTAGGCGTTTCCGGTAACGCAGTCGAAGTTCGTCGCCGTGCCGTAGTCCACGGACACCACGGAACGGACATCCGGCAGCAGGCGGCGTGCCCCGAAAGCCCCGACGAGGCGGTCGGCCCCCACTTCATTGGGCCGCTCATAGCGGTTTTCCAGCGGAATGGGCAAATCCCGGTGCGCAAACCGGGGAGTCAGCTCAAGGAAGCGTTTGCAGGCATGGGTCACCAACGGGTTCATGCCGGGAACGACCGAACTGATCACGCACCCGTCGAGCGCCACATTGCCCGGCCCGGTCGCGGGCGTGCCGAATCCGGCATGACCGAGCAGATAGGCAAGCTGAAGGCCAAGCCCGTCGCCGCTCTGCTGGGTATCCGTAGGCAGCGTATAGGAGGCCACAAGCCCCTCTATGCCCGCTACGCCTATTTTCAGGGACGTATTGCCGATGTCGATGAGCAGCGCGTGCATGGCTACTTGTCCCATGTATGGGGGGCCGCTTCGCGCTTCCAGTCGGCGACGGCCTGCCGGACTTCCTCGGCCTTGGCCGGGTCGTCAAGCTTCTTGTAATGCTCGGCGAAGACATGCAGGTACGTCGCGCCGCGCGGCGAGAAAAGCCCCTTCACCCTGCACCACATCGGATCGAGCGCCTCCACGAAATCCTCAAGGATGGTGTTGGTGATGCTTTCCATAAAGGACTGGTGGTTGCGGTAGGCGAACATATACAGCTTGAAGCTCTTGGATTCCACACACTTCTGATCGGGGATGAACTCCACCACAATCGTGCCGAAGTCGGGCTGCCCGGTCACGGGGCACAGGGACGTATATTCGGGAAACGCCATGCTGACGACATACGGACGATGCGGGAAGCGGTTGGGGAAGACTTCCAAAAGGCTGACGCTCGGGCCGCCTTCGGGCTGCGGAAGGCGACCGGTGCCGAGAACTGTAAGCTGAGCGGTCTGGTCGCCGCCGTTGGTCATGGTCATGCAAAAACTCCTTGGGACCGGCCTGAACCGGCAAAGGCTACGGAAAACGCCCTCAAAGGCATTCCGCGCTTGTCTGTGAAAGTAAGGGAGGATACAACAGGCTGAACCGTCGCACAAGTGACGGCGGCCCCCGCGTATACACGGCACATCGCATGGCTTGGCTTCATTATGGAAATGGAGAGCAGCAGCCCTGTGCATACGCGGCCCATCGGATTCCGCTCCCTGAGCGTGTACCCGCCCCGTGTCCGCAGAGAGCACTCAGCTCCTCGACCTCGACGCGGGAAGGGGTTCGCCCCTGCGTTCGCGGAGAGCCCACCTGATGCCGGAACCCTTCGGTTGGTTTTCAGGTTCGCCCCCGTCCACGGAGAATATGCCGCGATGGACGGCACGCCGCTGCGAATGCGCAGGCCCTTTTGTCCTCAGCCATCTTCATCCAACGCCCGTTGGCATCATACAGGAGGTTCCCGTGACCGAAACGATCCACACCCTCAGCCTGCACGCCTGCGCCGAAGGCGATATCCTGCCGCTTGCCTTCCTGCCCGCCACCGCCGAGCCCGCACCGTTTGCGGTTCACGGCATGGCGGCCCGCCCCCTTCCCGACGGCAACCGGGACTGGCGTGTGGGGACCTGCCTTTATGACGCTTCGGGCGTCGCCCGGCTCAAGGTCACGGGCCGGATGTTCCTGCCTCCCTCCGTCCTTGCCTTGGATGCTCCGCACACCCAGATATGTCCGCTGCTTGAGGCGCTCACGCCCATCGAGGCCGGAACGCGGACCTTGGCCGCACGCCGCGAACACTGGGCCCTGGCGTGGATTACCCTTTCCGACAAAGGAGCCGCCGGGCTGCGCGTAGACGAAAGCGGGCCGCTCATGGCCGCCGGCACCCGCGCCAAACTCCCGCTCTGCCACGAACAAGGCTTTATGATCCCGGACGATCCGCAGACGCTGCGCTCCCTTGTCATGGAACTGGCGCTCGGTCAGGGATACGATCTCATCCTTACCAGCGGCGGCACAGGGCTCGCCCCACGCGACACCACACCCGAGGCGCTGCTCCCGATCTTTGAACGCCGCCTGCCGGGTTTCGAACAGGCGATGATGCAGGCCAGCCTCGCCAAGACGCCCACCGCCGCCATTTCCCGCGCCGTCGCCGGGACGCTCGGACGCACCATCGTCATTACCCTCCCCGGCAGCCGCAAAGCCGTTTCCGAAAACCTCGCCGCCATTCTTCCCGCCCTCGACCATGCCCTTGAAAAACTGCATGGCGATCCCTCCGATTGCGGGAAATGGGCATAAGCCCCGGCAAGTTGAATCATCCAATGTACAGGCAACAACGCATACCCGCTGTCAAACCAGCATATGTTGGCTTTTGATACCCCATACCAGTCTTCATCGGACAATCGGAGAAAGGAGAAAAGCAAAATGCTAAGGCAGGCAACAGATGCGGATCTGAACCAGGTTGAAGAAGGGTATCAGAAACATTTTCTGCATGAGAAGGAACACGGAGCCTTCACTGTTTTTCAAGAGGGGGTGTATCCGACAAGAGCGGATGCGGCGAAAGCGCTGTCAAAGGGGGCATTGCATGTCTATGAAGAGAATGGGGACATATTGGGGAGTATCATTGTCGATAGGAACCAGCCGGATGAATATGAAACAATAGATTGGCCAAGCCGCGCCCCTGCCGAGAAGGTGATGGTCATTCATCTGGTCATGGTATGCCCTGAGGCCGCAGGAAAAGGCATCGGCTCCTCTCTCGTCAAGTACGCGATGGAAAGAGCGCGGCACCATTCCTGTGAAGTGGTAAGGCTTGATACGGGAGCGCAAAACATTCCCGCCGCTTCGCTCTACAAGAAGCTGGGATTTCAACTGGCTGAAACGGGCACGATGAAGGTCGGCGGGGTGATTTCCCATACTGGGCACCTTTTCTTTGAAAAGACGTTATAAGCGGACGAACATTCCATTTCAGATGAGGGAGGTGTCCCCTCACCGCCCTCCTATCCGCTGGCCGGCACAGCACGTCTTTGCCCTTCCGTTTCCTACCCCATCCTTGCGGCCCGCAAGCTGTCCCTATGGGCCGCAAGGATGCTTTGCACTGCGTATGCTTTCCGCCTCCTTTGAACGGTGGCCGGGGCTTTCTCCTGCGCGGGCTTGCCGTTGAACACGGATGCCTGCGGAATTTCCAGCATTTCGGAGAGCATTTCCGCCTCCCGTCCGCCTCTTTTTCCTTGTGGGGCGGGACGGGTTGCGGTAGAGATGCGGTTTGAGCAAGGAGCATATCATGACTACAGCACACCCCAAGGTGCGCATCCAGTACCTGCGGGATTCGCAGGCCGTGTACACGGCGAACGGGGCCGAAGGCTTGCGGTACGCCACTTCAGGTTCCGTGGGCCTCGATCTGAGGGCCTGCCTTGAAGAAGACGAAGCCGCCATTCCGGCGGGCGGGCGTCTGGCCATCCCTTCCGGCATCGCCGTCGAACCGCTTACGCCGGGCATCGCCGGGTTCGTCTACTCGCGCAGCGGGCTCGGAGCCATGCAGGGCCTGACCGTGGCGCAGGGCGTCGGCGTCATTGATCCCGACTACCGCGGCGAAATCACCGTCGTCCTCCTCAATACGTCCGGCGAGGAACGACGGCTCCGACGAGGAGACCGCATCGCACAGCTCGTTTTCCAGCCCGCCTTGCAGGTGGAGCTTGAGGAATGCGAGACGCTGGGCGCCACCGGACGCGGCTCCGGGGGCTTCGGACATACGGGAAAACACTAGACGGCCTTCACAGAACACGCCGTCGTACTTATATGAGCATTCCGGCGGCCGCCGGACAGGAGATACCATCATGACCACTTCCTCTCTCGATACGATCAAGGCCCGCGAAGAATCCCTTCTCTGCCGGACGTACGGTCGTTACCCTGTCAGCATCGCCAGCGGCAAAGGTTCCAGAGTCACCGACCTCGACGGCAAGGAATACGTCGACCTGCTGGCCGGGATCGCGGTAACCAGCCTCGGCCACTGCAACGAGGAAATCGCTCAGGTCATCGAGAAACAGGCCCGCAAGCTCATCCATGTGAGCAACCTTTTCTATCAGGAAGAACAGCTTGAACTGGCCGAGGAACTGCTGTCCCTGAGCCATTTTGGAAAGGCGTTCTTCTGCAACTCCGGCGCGGAAGCCAACGAAGCGCAGATCAAGCTGGCCCGCCGCTACATGCAGCGGGTGAAGAACGTCGACGCCTACGAAATCATTACGCTGGACAAGGCGTTCCACGGCCGCACGTATGCGACGATGGCCGCCACTGGGCAGGAGCGTTTTCAAGACGGGTTCGCGCCTATCCCGGACGGCTTCAAGACCGTGCCGTGGGGCGATCTGAGCGTACTTGAGGCCGCGATTACGCCCAAAACCGCCGCCGTACTCGTCGAAATCGTACAGGGCGAAGGCGGCATCCGCCCCATGCACGCCGAATACGCCAAGGGCATTGAAGCGCTCTGCCGCAAAAAGGGCATCCTTTTCCTCGTGGACGAGGTACAAGGCGGCCTGTTCCGTACCGGCAAGCCGTGGGCGTTCCAGCATTTCGATCTCAAGCCCGACGCCATTTCCTGCGCCAAGGCCCTCGCCAACGGCCTGCCCATGGGCGCTATGATGACCACCGACGAAGTCTCCAAAGGCTTTGTCGCAGGCAGCCACGCCACCACGTTCGGCGGCGGCGCCCTGACGTCCGCCGTGGCGGCCAAAGTCGTGCAGATCATGAAACGCGATCATCTCGACGAGCGCGCGGCCAGCCTTGGCGGCGAGTTCATGGAATCCATCCGCCGTATCAGCGAAAGCCACCCCGGAACGATTAAGGAAGTGCGCGGCCTCGGCCTCATGATCGGCATCGAGCTGGCCTTCCCCGCGAAGGCCGTTTGGGAAGAACTCATCCGCCGCGGCTTTATCTGCAACCTGTCCCACGAAGTCGTCCTGCGCCTCCTCCCGGCCCTCAACATCCCGGAAGAAGATCTGCGCGCCTTCGCGGACACGCTGGAAGACATCCTCGCAAACATCAAAAAGTAGCGTGCCGTTTTCTGCGAGAAGAGGCACGGGGCGCTTTTGCCCCGCCTCCCCATCCGTTCAATTGAAAGGGTAGGTCGGAAGGGGCCTTTCCAGAGAGGCCCTCTTCCCCATAACCCTTTTCTTCATAAAGGATTTCAGGATGATCGTCGATCATATCAGCAACTGGCGGCGTTACGGTTTCGGCCCGGCATGGGAAGAAACGATGCGCTGGCTCGAAAACTACGCGCCCGGCGGTTCCGGTTCCCTTGCGGACCTCACGGATGGCACGCATCCTCTGACGGACGGTTTCGTCAGCGTTGCCACACTGACTTCGCGCCCGCTTTCCGGCAGCCTCTACGAATGCCATAAGCGCTTCTGCGATGTGCAGATGGTGGTGGAAGGCCAGGAATGGCTGTTCAACGCCGCCACAACGGGCCTCTCCCTCGACGGCCCATTTGATGACCAGCGGGACGTGGGCTTTTTCCAGCCCGCTCCGGCGGAAGCCAGCCGGGTTACGCTTTCGCCCGGCACCTTTGCCCTGCTCTTCCCGTGGGACGCGCATCTTCCGGCCATCGCGGTGGACGGAGTACCGGCCCCCCTGCGCAAGTGCGTGGGCAAAATTCCCTTCGAGTCGCTGCGCCTTTCATAAAACTACTTGCAACGCGAACGATTTTCGGGCAAACCTGCGGCCTTCCCGGGGGAAGGTCTGGCCCGTCTTGAGGGACTCCCCCTGCTTCACGTTAAAGTAAAGAGGACACGAATGGACATTTTCGATCAGGCGCAGGAACTGGAACGGCTCGCACGCGAAACCGCCCTCCAGCGCGCCCGTTCTTCACAGTACTGGGAAGGGCCGGAGTGGATCGACGGTCAGGCCTGCTGCCGTGAATGCGGCGAGCCCATTCCCCAGAAACGTCTGGAAGCCCTGCCCGGCGTCGGCCTGTGCCGCGCCTGCCAAGAAGAACGGGAACGTGAAGGCTTCTGATTCCCGCACAACATCCGGGGGAGGGCCTCACCTCCCCCTTACCCATTCCCGCGTCCGCGAACGCCGGTTTTTCCGGGATACGCCGTGACAATACCCCCGCCTCCCCCATCAAGAAACATCCCCCTCGGCCCCATACCGCGCTGGCTCCTCGGCCTTCTGCTCGGCATAGCGACCTACGCCGTGGCCTTTCTGCTGCGCTTTCAGGAGTGGCCGTCGTGGCAGGATGTGGAATACCGCCTTGGTAATGAAATGCTCCTCGCCACGCACGACGCCTACCACTGGGTCGCCGGGGCTGAGGGGTTTGAATTCGGCGCCGGACATCCCATGTCCGAACTGCTCCGTATCCTCGCCCTGATTACAGGCGCCGAGCCTGCGCAGGTCGCCTTCTGGCTGCCTCCGGTCATGGCCAGCCTCGTGGCTCTGCTCATCTTCCTGTGGGCGTGGGGCATGGGCAGCATGGAAGCCGGTTTCTGCGCCGGCATCCTCGCCTCGCTCTCGCCGGGCTTCCTTGCCCGTACCATGCTCGGCTATGCCGACACCGACCTCGTTACCCTGTTCCTGCCCCTGCTTATCGGGCTGGCCCCGGCTGTGTGGGTCATGCATTTCCTCCGCCACCCGCTGGCCCTGCCGTTTCGTTGGTTCCAGCGCTGGACGAAACGCCCCATCCCCATTGCGCTGGACGCTCCGGGCCATCAGCCGTACGCGCCTATCTCGGCCTTCTGGGTGTTCGCCCTCAGCGCAAGCGGGCTGCTCGCCTGGTGGTCTCAGGAATGGCATTCCATGTTCCCGTACATCGTGCGCTATAATGTGGCCTTGATCGGCTGCATGGCGCTTCTGCTGGCCCGCCCGGGCGAACGCCGCACGGCCCTGCTCGCAGGGCTCGCCTATGCCCTGCCCGCGCTCGGAGGCCCCACGGGAGCGATGTTCCCGCTCACGCTTCTCATCGCCATCATGGGCCGCGAACGCCAATTCGTGGCGCAGCTCCACCGCCCCGCCGTACTGGCGGCGTTCTGGCTGATGGCGGCAGCGCTGCTTGTCGATCTGAGCGTGTTGAGCACGATGCTCCACCATGTGCAAGGCTACCTCAAGCGCGCCGGGGATGCCGTGGCTACGGGCACGCCCGATCCGCTGGTCTTCCCGTCCGTAGCCCAGTCGATCATCGAGATCCAAGATCTCACACTGACCGAAATCTTGGTTTATTTCCATCCGTGGCAACCCATTGCTATCCTCGGGCTGCTCGGATTCCTGTTCGTGCTTTGCGCCCGTTCCGGGGCACTCTTCCTTGTGCCGCTGGCCTTGCTGGCCTTGCTCAGCACCAAGATGGGCGGACGGATGGTCATGTTCGGCGCGCCTATCGTCGCCATCGGGCTGACCCTGCCCGTGGACTGGCTGGCCTGCGCCCTCGGGGACGTCCGGGCGAAGACCACCCGCAAGGTGTTCTTCCTCGCCTGCCTCATATTGGCCGGGCTCATCCTCCTTGTACCGAGCTGCCGGGAAACCATGATCGAGCTCTGGAACTCACTCGGATGGCTCCATTTCGTGATCATGGGGTGCCTTCTCGCCATGTTCGTCATCGGGCTCGGGCGCCAGCGGGGCTGGCGCCTGACCCGCACGCTTGACATGATCGGGCCGCACCTGCTCTACCGCTCGGCGGCGGTCATCCTCATGCTCGCCATCGTGATCCCTCCGCTTGCGGATCTCGTACCCGCCATGACCCACGGCCCCATCCTCAACCGCCGCCACGCCGCCGGACTGCGCGAACTCCGCAAGGCCACCCCCGAAGACGCCATGATCTGGCATTGGTGGGACTGGGGATACGCGGCGCACCATTTTTCGCGGCGCGACACCATCGCCGACGGTGCGGAACACGGCGGGCCTTCGCTCTATCTTCCCGCAGCCGTCTATGCCACGGACGATCCGCGTTTCGCCCGCCAGATCATCAAATATACCGCTGCAAAAGGGAATGTTCCCGGCAACGTATTCAAAGGTTTGACGGCGTCTCAGGCCGCGGACATGATCACATGGCTGAACAACCCAAACAACCCGCTCATTCAGGCCGACGGCAAGCAGTATCTTGTGCTCAGCTTCGACATGCTGGATCTCGGCTTCTGGATTTCCACCTTCGGAAGCTGGAACTTCCTGTCCAAGGAAGGCCGGGGCTACGCCATCAGCATCGTCCCGCAGGCGCTTTCCTACCGCCTCGATAAAGGGGAGGTGGTGATGAAGGGGAGCAACATCAATGTCCCCGCCGCCAGTATCGACGTCTTTTCCGACGGGCAGCTGGATCACCGCGACTACGTGACGCCGCCCGAGTACCTGCCCGACAACGCCGCCATCAAGGCATGGAAGGAAGACATGGAGCGCCGCCGCAACGTACACTTCATGTTCAACCGCGTGACCGGAGAAAAGCTCGTCATCGACGACCGCATGTACAACACCCTTATGGTGCAGCTCCTTATCTGCGATCCCGGCGATCCGCGCTTCGCTCCCTATTTCCGGCTCATCTTTGACAACGTCTTCTGCAGGGTTTACGAAGTGTTATAGAAAAGTAAAAATATGGGCCCCTTCCGTAGAAGGCCATTTTACGACAGAAAAGCCTTCCCCACTACGGGAAGGCTTTCTGTCATCAACCCCAATACGGATTATGGGTTCAATAAAGACAAACGTCTTTGAAAGAGGAGCGGATGGGGTTTGGGGAAGGAGAGGAGAAAGCGTGGGGCGCCCCCCCCTTTCTCCAGAAAAGCTTCCTCCCTTTCCCCCATTTTCCCCTACTTCACAAACAGCATCTCCTGATAGCTCGGGAGAGGCCACAGATCTTCGGGAACGATCGTCTCGAGATGATCGGCAAGGGTGCGGATGGCATTCATGGCCGGAATGACCACGGTGCACTTGTGATGCGCTTCCTGCACAGGATCTTCAATCTTCATGTCCACATTGTTTTCGAGGTGCTCAAGCCCCTCGCGGAGTTTGCGCAGGGTGTCGTCGATGTCGTCGAGCAACACAGTGTCGGGTTCGCGGTTCAAGGCGCGCATGTCGAGGCAGGCACGGAGCAATTCCTGCTGGAAACGCAGCCCGGCGGGGTAGATGATGGTCCGGCCCATCCGGATGACGAGGTTCGCTTCGGCGCGGATCGTCTTGCAGTACTGTTCGATATAGATTTCCTGACGGGCCTTGAGCTCCTGACGCGACAGCACGTTATACCGGCTGTAGAGATCCACCACATCGGGGCTGGTGTACACCATCAGGGCTTCGGGCGTGGTCCGGTAGTTGGGCAGGCCGCGCCGCTCCGCTTCCTGGTGCCAGATTTCGGAATAGCCGTCGCCGTTGAAGATGACCGCGCTGTGCTCCTCCACAATCTCCTGGATGAGCTTGCCCACGGCGGCGTGGAGCTTTTCGGGATCGCCGCCGGAGAGCTTTTCGAGGCGGGTGGCGGCATAGTCCAAGGAGTCGGACATGATGGTGTTCAGAGCCGTCTGAGAGGCCGAGGCGGGCATACTGGAGCCGAGCGCGCGGAATTCGAAGCGGTTGCCGGTAAACGCGAAAGGGCTCGTACGGTTGCGGTCGCCGGGATCGGCGGGCAGAGGCGGCAGCGTATCCACACCCACGTTCATCAGGCGCTTGCCCTTGGAGCCGCGAACCTGACCGACGCGGAACTGTTCCAGAATATCGGTGAGCTGATCCCCGAGGAACATGGACATGATGGCCGGCGGCGCTTCGTTGGCACCGAGGCGGTGATCGTTGGACGCGGCGGCGACGGTGGCGCGGAGCAGCCCCCCGTACTTGTGCAGGCCACGGATCGCGGCAACGAGGAACACGAGGAACATCGCGTTCTCATGCGGCGTCTCGCCTGGTTCGAAAAGGGTGCCGACTTCGGCGTTGCCGATGGAATAATTGAGGTGCTTGCCCGAACCGTTGATGCCGCTGAACGGCTTCTCGTGCAGGAGGCAGTGAAGGCCGTGCCTCTTGGCGACTTTCTTCAGCACGGTCATCATGAGCTGGTTGTGGTCGATGGCGAGGTTGGCCGTTTCGAACACCGGGGCGATCTCGTACTGGCTCGGAGCCACTTCGTTATGGTGCGTGCGGACCGGAACGCCGAGCTTGTAGAGTTCGCGCTCGGCCTCCGTGATGCAGCTCATGACGCGGCGGGGCATGACGCCGTAGTACTGGTCTTCAAATTCCTGCCCCTTGGCCGGTTTCGCGCCGAACAGCGTACGCCCGGCGGTGAGCAGATCGGGGCGGCCGAACACGAAGTTCCGGTCGATGAGGAAAAATTCCTGCTCCAGCCCGGAGTACGAAATGATGGGCAGGGAGGTCTTCTTGCCGAACAGCTTGAGGATACGGCTGGCCTGCTTGTTGAGGGCCTGATTGGAGCGCAGGAGCGGGGTCTTGCGGTCAAGCGCCACGCCCGTCCACGACAGGAAGGCCGTGGGGATGCACAGCACGATGCCGCTGCTGTTTTCCATAAGGTAGGCCGGACTGGTCACGTCCCACGCGGTATAGCCGCGCGCCTCGAAGGTGCTGCGCAGGCCGCCGGAAGGGAAGCTTGAGCCGTCGGCTTCGCCCTGGCTCAGCATCTTGCCGCTGAATTCCGTGATCACGCCGCCGTTGCCGTCGGGCGAGAGGAACCCGTCGTGCTTTTCGGCGGAATGGCCCGTCAGGGGATAAAATACGTGCGTGAAGTGGGTAGCGCCCTTCTCGATGGCCCAATCCTTCATGGTGGAAGCCACGATGTCCGCCAGCGAAGGATCGAGTTGGACCCCCTGCTCGATGGTCTTGCGCAGGGACTTGTAGACGATCCGGGGCAAGCGTTCCTTCATCACCTTGTCGCTGAAAACGTTGCTTCCGTAGATTTCAGTCGGCTTGGTGTCGGCATAGTTCAGGGGGGCGAGATCCGGTTTGTAGCTGGTAATGGCTCTAATGGCATTGCTGCGGGCGTTGCTTCCGCTCATGCGTCTGTACTCCTTGGGGGGATTGCTGTTTCGACGGAATGGGTGTTTATACTCCAACTGGCCGGTGAACGGAAGGGGCGAAAGAGGCCTTTTCCTTGCGTGATTGTTTCTGAAAAAGGATCTTGCCCCTCTTTACGAGCCTAGTGTTCTCAGGTATATGAAGGAACTCTACACAAGCTTGATGCGGTTCAGCCCGCATCGTGAAGACTGCCAGGAGGTAGTTTCTTGGAACAGAAGGACATCGAATATTTTCGTACGCTCCTCAACAATATGCTTGAAGAGGCGCAGCACAAGGGAGATTCCACGCTGGAGGACCTCACCGACAGCAACGAGCTCTTCGCTGATCCTGCCGACCGTGCGTCCGCCGAATCGGATCGCGCTTTCACACTGCGCATCCGTGACCGCGAACGCCGCCTGATCCGCAAGATCCAAGCCGCCATCCAGCGGCTGGACGAAGGGACCTACGGCATCTGCGAAGACTGCGGTGAAGATATCAGCATTCCCCGTCTCAAGGCCCGTCCCGTGACCAAGCTTTGCATCAACTGCAAGGCCCGTCAGGAAGAAGGGGAAAACATTCGGGGCGAGTAATTCTACAGCCCGCCAAGGTTCGCGCTTTGGCGGGCTCTTTCTCATCGGCGGGCCCGCCCGTCTCCCAAACTCACGAGGCTTTGCATGGACTGCCATGTGTTCCGTCGCCTGTGCGACGAGCTTGCGCCTGCGCTCATGGGTTGCCGGATCGAAAAAATCCACCGCCCGGCCAAGGATGTGACCCTGTTCACGCTCTACGGCACAGGCGGCAAACGTTTCCTGTTTCTTCGCGCGGGCCGCAAGGCTCCCTTCCTTTTCCTTTCGACGCACAAAATCCCCGTCGGCAGCGCACCGCCGGCCGATATCATGCGGCTGCGCAAATACCTTGCGGATCGCCGGATCATCGACGTGCTGCCCGACTGGGTGGGGCGCCGCCTTTACCTTCATGTCAACGCCGATACCGAATGCTGGCTTACGCTCGATCTGCGGGAAGGCCCCTCGCTGCTTTTCGACGCGCCGCCTGAGCCTGAAATTCCGGCATGGCCCGATCCCGCGCACTGGGCCGAAGCCTGTGAAGGCGACGGCTGGCGGAACTGGCCGGTCATCACGCCGCCCTTGCGCCGTACCCTCCCTTTGCTCCCGCCCGACGAACAATCCGCCCTGCTCCTCGATCTGGAGGCCGGAGGCGGAGATCTTTTCCTTTACGAGAACGCCGCCGGGGAACGCGAGCTTTCCGCATGGCCCCTGCCGCCCGAACGACGCCGCGACGCCGACGGCACGCCGCGTGAGGAACTGGTGGTCGAGGATGCCATCCGGGCGTGCGCAGCAGCCGGGGAAGCGCAAGTCCTGCGCGGCATCGCGGCCCTCTCTCGGGCCGAAGCGGCCAAACCCCATCAGGCCGAGGCCAACCGCCTGCGCAAACTCCTGCTCAAGCTGGAGAGCGAAAAAAAACGCCTCAGCGACATGGTTGCGGCACAGGATGCCGCCCGCCTGCTCCAATCGCAGCTTTACCGTTTTTCTGCGGAGGAAAAACACGCCTCCGTCACGCTGGACGGGGCCGGAGGGCCTG
This sequence comes from Bilophila sp. 4_1_30, assembly GCF_000224655.1. Lineage (NCBI taxonomy): Bacteria > Pseudomonadati > Thermodesulfobacteriota > Desulfovibrionia > Desulfovibrionales > Desulfovibrionaceae > Bilophila > Bilophila sp. 4_1_30. Next base: position 1,124,179 of record NZ_JH114232.1, on the reverse strand, counting down.
TCGATCTTGCCCTCGATCCCCGCCTCACCGTCCGTGAAAACATGGCGTCGCTGTTCCACAAGGCCAGCCGGGGCAAGCGAGGCCTTTCCATGCTTGAAGGCCGCTTTGCCACCGTACAGGCCGATCTGGCCCGTGCGGAGCAAGCCGGGCTCATGGCACAAGCCGCGACGTCCGCGCCGACGCCCGCCAACGCACCCTCTCCCGCCGCGCCGCAGTTCCGCGCTCCGGAATTGCCCAAGAACGTACAGCCGTTCCGCAGCAGCGACGGCTTCCTGCTCCTTCGGGGCCGCGACGCCAAGGGGAACGCCCAGCTTCTCAAGCTGGCAGCCCCGCACGATCTCTGGATGCATACCGGCGGTGGGCCGGGCGCGCACATCCTGATCCGCCGGGATCACGCCGCGCAGGAAATTCCCTCCCGGACCATTTCCGAAGCCGCCATCCTTTCCGTGCTCAAGAGCTGGCGCAAGGACGAAACGCAGGTGGACGTCATCGCCGCGCTCGCCAAGTTCGTTCACCCCATACGCGGCGCGAAGCCCGGAACGGTCCGTATCGACCGCATGGAGCCCGCCATTATCATCACCCCGGATCCTTCATTGGAGGAACGGCTGGCGTTGTAAAAAGCGAATCG
>NZ_JH114232.1:1098153-1123081 GCF_000224655.1 Bilophila sp. 4_1_30 | reverse complement strand
TCAGAAAAGTTTCTCCTCCCCTTCCCCAGTCTTTTTCCCCTAAACTTCCGTAATGACCGGAACCACAACCGGATCGCGTCCTACGACCTTGCGGAAGAAGCTCCGCAGGGAGGAACGGATACGATCGCCAAGACGCGGGATGCCGAGCCGCGGAGAGGTTTCGAGATGATCGAGGACAAGGCACTTGGCATCCTCAAGCAGATGGCTGAACTGCTGCTCAAACACGAAGCCCTTGGAAATCATGTCCGGGCCGTGGATGACCTCTCCGGTCTCCTCGTCAAGCACCAGTACAACGACGACAACGCCGTCGCCGCCGAGAAGCTGACGCTCACGCAAAACGAGATTGCCCACGTCGCCCACGCCCTTGCCGTCCACAAGAATGGAATCGGCGGGGATCTTCTCCTCAAGCCGGATGGTATCAGGCAGCAAGGTCAGCGGCTCGCCATCGTCGAGGATGAACGTGCGCTCGGGCGCAATGCCCCAATCACGGGCCAAATCGCGGTGCTGAATCAAATGGCGGTACTCGCCGTGAATCGGCACGAAAAATTTGGGGCGTACGGCGTCGAGCATGGTGCGGAGCTCGTCGCGCCGACCATGACCGGAAACGTGCACAGGGCGCGTTCCGTCGTGGCAGACATCGGCCCCCATGCGGTACATCTGGTTGATCAGCCGGTTGACGGCGCGCGCATTGCCCGGAATGACTCGGGAAGACATGATCACCGTGTCGCCTTCCATGATGGAAAGCTGACGGTGCTCGCCGGACGCAATGCGGGAAAGCGCGGACAGGGGCTCTCCCTGAGAACCTGTGGCGATGACCACCATGCGCTCAGGGGAAACATCGGGGATGGTCTGGTCCGTAAACAGCTCGGGCGGCATACGCATGAAGCCAAGATCGCGGCCGCGCTCAATATTGTTCACAAGGCTGCGGCCGCTGACCACGACGGCGCGATCGAATTCGCGGGCCATGTCGAACACCATCTGGATACGCTCGATATGGCTGGAAAAAAGCGTGATGACAATACGGCCTTTCGCTTCCGAAAAAATCTCGTGGAACGTCTCGCGCACCACTTTCTCTGACTGGGTGTGCCCTTCGCTCTCGGCATTGGTAGAGTCGGAAAGCAACAGCCGGACGCCGTCAGTGCCCGCGAAACTCCGCAGGGCGGGCAAATCCGTGCCGACGCCGTCAGAAGGAAATTCATCGATCTTGAAGTCGCCCGTATGCACGACTTTTCCCACTGGCGTATCCACCGCAAGGGCGTATCCCTGCGGGATGGAATGGCTCACCGGAATAAAATGGAACCGCAGGCCGCCGAGCGCCAACTCGTGTTCGGGGGTCACGGTAATGAGTTCGGCCCGGTCGAGAAGGCCGCGTTCACGGAGCTTGTGCTCCACGAGCGCCAGCGTCATGGGGGAGCCGTAGACTTTCAGGCCCTTGATAAAAGAAACCAGCCACGGAACCGCTCCGATGTGGTCTTCGTGCCCGTGCGTAAGCACCACGCCGAGCAGCCGTCCGCGCTGAGCCAAGATAGGCTCCAGCGGCGGAATGACCACATCCACGCCAAGTTGCTGGTCATCAGGAAACATGATCCCGCAGTCGACAAGAACACACCCTTCGGGCGTGTTCCACATCTGGCAGTTCATGCCTATTTCACCCAATCCCCCTAGGGGAGTAATAGTCAAAAAAGTATCCGTCATTATGCTCTCTGTTCGTAGGTTATTGTCGGAAGTTTACCCGAAGCCCGGTGTTTTCACAAGACGTTATCGTAAAGGACGGGCACGGAAAAAGATAAAAAAATAAAGTAATTTCAGCGAATAATAAAATGAAGCCCTTCCCACAGCAGCCAGCGGACGCAAGCGGATATAAACGCCAAAAGGCCGGGGTTTCCCCCGGCCTGAACAAATCTGAAACGGGCCTCGCGGCTTAACGCTTCGAATACTGGTAGCGAGCACGAGCGGCGCGCTGACCGTACTTTTTGCGTTCCTTCTTACGGGCGTCGCGGGTCAGGAACCCGGCGCGCTTCAGAACGCCGCGCAGGGACGGGTCGGCGCTCAGCAGGGCACGGGAAATCCCGTGACGAACGGCTTCAGCCTGACCGGTCACGCCGCCGCCGCAGACGTTGACCTTCACGTCGAACTTGTCCACGAGCTTGGTGAGGACCAGAGGCTGGCGGATGATCATCTGAAGGGTCTTGCGGGGGAAGTAATCTTCCACTTTACGACCGTTGACTTCGATAGCGCCGTTACCGGCATAGAGACGGGTACGAGCAGTAGCGTTCTTGCGACGGCCCGTGCCGTAATCAAACTCAGACATGATTGACTCCTGGCCTCGTTAGTACGGGAAGGACAGAGGCTTCGGGCCCTGGGCAGTATGCGGATGCGTGGGGCCAGCATACACCTTGAGCTTCTTCAGCATGGCACGACCCAGACGATTCTTGGGAAGCATACCACGGACGGCGTGCATCAGCACGTCGGCAGGCTTCTCAGCAAGGAGCTTGTCGAGCGTAATTTCACGCAGACCGCCCACATAGCCGGAATGATGGTAATACTTTTTCTTTTCCAGCTTGGCGCCGGTGACCTTGATCTTTTCGCAGTTGACAACGACGATAACGTCGCCATTGTCCATGTGAGGAGCAAATTCGGGCTTGTGCTTGCCGCGGAGGCGATGGGCAATTTGGGCGGCCAGACGACCGAGAACCTGATTGTCCGCATCCACTACAAACCACTGGTGGTCGATATGCTCCGGAGTGGGGCTAAACGTCTTCATGCTGAAGCGTCTCCTCTGCTAAAACTTGTAGAACGAAATGTATAAAATGCCAGAGCAGGCTTGTCAAGCGACAAAACCGTTTTCCTTCTGCGCTTGGCAGAACAGAACCGTTGCCGGGGACGCCCTAGCATCGATTCTCATAACATGGCGCTTTTGATAAAACGCCCTGGAACCGCCCGGCGTCTGCCCCTGCCGCCCTTTGTGAGGAAAGGGAGAAAGGAAATCCGGACATTGTTCGGAGCAAAACACAACGCGGGGCAGCCACAACCATGCGAGTAACGGATCACAAGGGAGAAGCCGATGTCCGCAATCCGAAAAAGCCTTTTACAGCTTATGTTTTCCGGTTCGTACATGCGCCGCTGGAACGACAAACTGCGTCCCGTGGAACTCTACGAAATAGACAAGCAGGCGCATAAAATGATTGTCGCCTGGATGCTCACGCTCCTGAACAGCGGTGGTTATTCTGCCTCAGATCAACTTAAATTGCAACAGGAAGTTATAGAAAGAGGGCTTTTTGATTATCTGTACCGTCTGGTCACAACCGACATCAAGCCCCCCGTATTTTACCGTATCTGTGAAAACGAGAAAGATTACAAAGAACTGACGGAATGGGTCCTCAAAGAGCTTCGTCCCGTGCTCGGCGCGCCGGACGAAGGTTTCTGGGAGCGCCTTTCCGCCTACCACAGGAACCGGGATCGGACGAGCCTCCCGGATCGCATTCTCACGGCGGCCCACCACTACGCTTCGGGGTGGGAATACAACGTCATCAAGCCATTCAACACGTTTGACGAGGAAAACCAGTCCATTGCCGAATCCTTCACTGAGCGTCTCGATGGTCTGACCGATCTGTGCGGCGTGAACGAACTCATACAGGGGCACGCCTTTTTCAGCGATTCGCCCACGGCCTTGGGGCGTTTCGCCAAGCTGTGCGGCCAGCTCCGCTTCCAGATCCGCTGGGCCGACACGCCCCGCGTGCCGGAAACCTCCGTGCTCGGGCACATGTTCCTCGTTGCGGGTTACGCGTATTTCTTCAGCCTCTCCCTCGGAGCCTGCCCCGCGCGCCGGGTCAACAACTTCTTCGCCGGGCTGTTCCACGATCTGCCGGAACTGCTCACGCGGGACATCATCACCCCGGTCAAACGCTCCGTAAACCAGCTCCCAAGCCTTCTGCGCGCCTACGAACTGCAAGAGCTGGAGCGGCGTGTCTTCGGCCCCCTCTCCGCCGGGGGGCACGACCGGCTGGTGGAACGCCTCCGCTACTATCTCGGCCTCGTCGGTGAGGGCGTAACGTCAGAGTTCGACGAGACCATCCGTGACAGCTCGGGACAAGTGCGCTGCCTCGGCTCGTTCGACGCCCTCCACGCCAACGGCAATGAAGACGGACTCGATCCCAAGGATGGGACGCTGCTCAAGGTCTGCGACAACCTTGCCGCGTTCATCGAGGCGCACTCTTCCGTCCGCACCGGGATCTCCTCCCCCAACCTGCATGAGGCCATTGCCCGGATCAGGGGCGATTTCCGCCATCGCTCCCTTGGCCCGTTGTCGCTCGGGACGATCATTGCGGATTTTGATTAAGAAAAAAGGAGAGGGGCTTTCTGAAGAATCCCCATAAGGGGGGCAAGCGGCCCCCTCCCCAAAGACTTTCATAAGGGTCAATGACGATATGGGGGTGCTTGCCGGACATCCCCCGGCGACTTCGAGCAGGTTCCCCCAAACGACAGCACCACCGGACAGTACGGGAATGAATTCTTGCGAAAGATGCATCTAATTGGAACTATTGGGATTCTATATTTCTGCTGAAATCCCTGAGCCCACAAAAAAACGAGCACTGCAATAAAATGCAATGCTCGTTTTTCTATCCTTTGGTAGCTCTTACCGAAAGAAGGCATTCCCCCAGAGAAAACCAGGCATCCCTATCAGGGAAACTCCCGTTTCGACCTCCCCATCTCTCACGCTACCCCATATTCACCATAAAAAAGTACACAATCGGCGCAAGAAGCAGCCGATACACGGCGAAAGGCCGTAGGGTGATGCGCCCCACAAGGGCGATAAACGTCTTGATGGCGAGCCAGCCGAAAAGGAAAGCGAAAAACAGCCCGGTAGCGAACAACGGAATATCATCCACCGTGAAGAGGGACCACGTCTTGAGGAGATCGTAGCCGGTGGCCGCAAACATGATCGGCACCGCTGCCACAAACGAATATTCCGCGGCAAGAGCACGCTTCTCGCCAAGCAGCATCCCGCCCATAATCGTAGAGCCGGAGCGGGAAAAGCCCGGCCACAACGCCATGCACTGGCAAAGGCCGATGCCGAGCGCCAGTTTGGGCGTCACCTCGTCAATACTGGAATACTTGGGCGGGCGCTTCGCACAGTAGCTTTCCACAAAAAGCATCAGCAAGCCGCCGACGGCAAGCGAAAGCGACACGCTAAAGGGGGTGAAAAGCTGCTTGATGTACGAATGGAGGAGCAACCCCAAAACCGACGGCGGCAGCGTCGTCAGAAAAAGGAGCCAAATCCCCCTCACCCCGGCAAAAGGTTTCGGGGCTGACGTTTGCACCCGGCCGGGCAGCAGCAACCCCATGAAACGGTCCCAATACACCAGCAGTACGGCGAAAATGGAACCAAGCTGGATGGCGACCTCAAATGTGCTGGCCTTCGGGCCCGTGAACCCAAGCAGGTCTCCGGCAATGACCAAATGCCCCGAAGAAGAGACCGGCAGGAATTCGGTCAATCCCTGCACAGCCCCCATAATGAGGCCGGTAGAAAACCAATCCATGTGTTACTCGCAGGCGTTACACGGCGTTATGGCTCTGGCGGCGAAAGCGACGGCCTCACGGTACAGATGGGGCGGCGCGTACGGCGTGAGGACACGGGTACGGTTGGCACCGACCACCAGCGACATGAGAATCTGGGCCGTTTCCTTCACGAGCAGCTCGCGGATGGAACCGTCTTCAATGCCCCGCCACAACTGCTGTTCCAACAGTTTGTGAATGTCGTTGAACTTTTCGAACATCAACTCGCGGTCGTCGGTCGTCTTCATGTCGCTGTAAGGCGAACAGCGCACAAGGACAAGCCAGTTGGAGTCGGGATCAATCGAAAAATCGAGATACGCCTTGCAGAAATTCAACACGCTCTCGCGGCCATTCTTGCCTTCGTCGCACGCCCGCTGCAAAACTTCATGAAAGCGTTCGAGGACGTCCATGCCTGCGGCAAGAAAAAGCTTTTCCTTGTTTCCATAATGATGGGTCAACAACCCGAGAGCCACTCCCGCACGTTCGGAAATCTTCTTGAACGTGGTTTCGGTATAGCCGCATTCGCCAAAAAGTTCCTTCGCGGCCTTCAGCAAGGCCTCCTTCTTCGTCATGGTCATATGATCCCCCCAAAAAACATAATCAAGAAACAACGCTGTTTAGTTGCGCAACCAACAGACTATGCTACAGGATTCCGCTCGTCAACGGAAAAGTATGCCTCGTGTGAGCGGCGTTCTTATACTGTTCAAAAAAGAATTGCATCCTTTTTTTCATACAGGAGAAAATGGAAGCGGTATTCACTCCTTCCCGGAAGAAACCGGATAGACGCGCCATACGAGCGCACCGATGACCAGCGCCACGCCGATCCCCATCGCATACGGCCCGCGCCATCCTATATATGACCAGCCGATCCCGAAAAACAGTGGCGAAAGGCTTTGGCTAAGCCGCAGCACCGTACCGTTCATCGCCATGACGATGGCCCTGTTGCGCGTCGGGGCAAGCGTGGTCATGCGGGCGTTCAGCAAGGGGAACGTCAGGCCCTGCGCCACTCCGCCGATGAAAATGGGCAAGGTCAGCCACCAGAGCGAGGACACGGCGTCGGGAAGAACCAGCATGAGCGTTTGAGCCACGACGTAGCAGCACGTAGCGCTCAACATCAAACGGCGGTGCGAGTATTTCCGCCCGAGCCACGCCAGATTCATGGCAATGGCCGCCGTACCCAGTGAAGCCACGGTAAAGACGGCTCCGATATGGGAAGGGGATGCTTTATATAATAGGTCGGCGAGCAGAGGGAAATAGGTGATGGTAGGCCCGTACAGGATGCAGAAACAGAGAAAAGTCAGCCCGAAAAGCCCGATTGCGGCGGAGTGGAAAATGATGGAACGGCTATCCCGCGCGTACTGTTTCCAATCCATGCCGGTGTGCGGGCGCTCCAGCGGGACACTCAGGGCAAGCAGCCCCACCGGCAGCGCGGCCAGGGAAATCCAGAACGGCCACCTCCAGTCCATCTCACCGAGGAAACCGCCGATGGCCGGGTACAACGCGGTGCCGAAGCTGATCGTGGCGCCGACCATGCCCATGACTTTGGGGCGATCCGTTTCCTTATAGAAATCCCCTACCAGCGTCCCGTACAAGATCCCCAAAGGCGCGGCCCCCAGCCCTTGTATGGCTCGCCATGCCAGCAGGTTCTCGAACGAATCGGAAAAAGCGCACCCCATTCCCCCACAGGCGAACAGCAGCAGCCCCGGCAGCAACACGGCCTTGCGTCCGAAACGGTCGGCAAGCACGCCCGCCACCGGCGTCATAAACGCGCTCGGCAGCGTGAAGCAGGTGATCAGAAGCGCCACCCCTGCGGCGTCCTGATGAAAAACGGCTCCCAGCTTAGGCAGAATAGGCAACGTGATCGAGACGCCCATAACCCCCATGAGGGCCACGCACAGCACAAGAACCAGCCCCGCAAGACTGACGGGGCGGGATTGCCCCTCTTGAGATGCCTCGACGGGCAGGCCGTCCTTTATCACGTGTCCTCCTCATCGTTACGGATGGATTCTCCGAATTCGCCGTTACGGATTTGGAGAGCCGATATGGCCGCAGTGTGCTTCAATCCCGCCAGCCAGACAACCTTTTTCCAAGGTCGATCTTCTGGCGGTTCCAGAGGTAACGGGCATAGCGCAGTAAAGGATTCCGCGTTTCCCGCCGGTTTCGCTCACGCGCTTCCTCAAGCAACGAGAGCCACTTTTGCGTCAGCATGTTCACATCAAAGGCTTGCGCCCGCTTCGCGCCGTGTTCCGTCATCCTCCGGTATAAACCAGATTCCTGTTGCAGGCGATCAATGGAGTCCAGCACGGCCTCGGCCGAGGCTGCTTCCAGAAAATCCAGCGGGGAGGTACGCAATTCCCTGTAGGCCGGTTCCGGGCCAAGTAGGGCGGGTACTCCCGCTTTCCATGCGTTGATCAGCTTGGATGCCGGTTTGGTTGCCAGCACAACAGGAGGGCAATCACGGATTGCCAGTACGGCATCCACATGCTGGTAATCGTGCCATTCCCCTTGGAAACGGCTGACGAAGCGGACCCCCCGCTGCCGCAGGGCATCCTGAAAGGCATCGGTCTTCACGAACTGCGGTTCATATTGATCGCTGCCGAAGTAAGCAATCGTTTCAAGGCGATCTCCCCGTGCGGGATCTCGTGGAATCAACCCCGGCTGGGGCCAGTGCGGCATCGTCCGCCGCAGCCCCGTCTCCCCCATCAACCCGTTCTGCATAATGGTCATATCGGATAACGCGGGGCGGGGCCGGTCCGCTTGCGCAACAACGGCAAAACACCGATGAACACCCTGTGCGGGGGTCGCATCATCCCAATGGAAAACGCACACGGCATTGTCGACAGCTCTGCAGCTTAATACGGGTTCAAAGGGGCAATCAACAGCGCATAGCCGCGCCCATGTCAGTATTATCCAGCAATCCCGTCCAGAAATGATCCGTTCCGGGCATTCGTCCGGAGCAAAGGGGCGAGGCTCGGAAACAAGCTCAGGCCACTTCTTGAAAAGATGTTTCTCATTGACGACAAAGTATATTTTCTCTCGCGGACAAGCACGGGACGACATGAGCGGCTCACTCCACCGCGTGATATTCACAGCGGATTGTTTGAGATATGAAGAACGTATTTTTTATTATACCATAGAATAAAGTAAGATATGTCTTTATACTGTTTACTTGACCAAACAGCGGCTTACTGAAACAAAAACGTTCCTGCCTGACGGCATCCAATCAATATTTTTTCTACATAATCGTCCATAATAACTTGCGCAATTCTTTTTTTGGTATGGCACACAATTTGTGACTCTTCGATCAAACAGTCGACAATGCTTGCACTAACGGGAAAAACACCACATAGTATAGGCTAACTTTTTGGGAAGGTTTCTTTTCTTCTTTCACAATTCTGTCCAAGGTAAAGGAGTCATTATGTCCGTTGAACTGCTTGCTATGGTAGCGGTTCTGCCCATTTTGGTGGCGCTCATCCTTATGGTCGGCATGAGGTGGCCCGCAACGAAAGCGATGCCGCTCGCGTGGCTTGTCTGCGCCGTCAGCGGCATCCTTGTCTGGGGGTTGAGCCCCGGATATGTTGCCGCACTGACGTTGCAGGGCATCGTCACCGCCATCGGCGTTCTCATCATCGTTTTCGGCGCCATCCTGATTCTCTTCACGTTGGAGAAGAGCGGCGGCATGGAAACCATCCAGTACGGGATGCAGAACATCAGCCGCGACAAGCGCGTTCAGGCGATCATCATCGGATACATGTTCGCCGCCTTCATCGAAGGCGCGGCCGGTTTCGGCACTCCCGCGGCGCTTGCCGCCCCACTCCTGCTGGCCCTCGGTTTTCCCGCCATGGCCGCGGCCATCATCTGCCTTGTGTTCAACAGCTTCCCCGTGAGCTTCGGTGCGGTGGGCACTCCCATCGTCATGGGCCTCTCCCCGCTCAAACCCATCCTTGACGCGGGCGTCGCCGATGGCGGCATGACCTACGCGGCATTCTGCAAAATCGTGGGCGAATACTGCACGATGATGCACATCCCCATGGCTTTCATCCTGCCTGTTTTCATGCTCGGCTTCATGACCCGTTTCTACGGCCCCAACCGTACGTGGTCCGAAGGCTTCTCCGCGTGGAAATACTGCATCTTCGCCGGCGTCTGCTTCTCCGTCCCCTACTTCATCGTTGCGTGGACCCTTGGACCCGAACTGCCTTCCCTCATCGGCGGCCTCATCGGCCTCGGCATTCTCATTTACGGCACCAAGCGGGGCTTCTGCGTTCCCGAAACCACCTGGGACTTCGGCCCGCATGAAAAGTGGGACGCCTCCTGGACCGGCAGCATCGCCGCCAGCGGCAAGACCGAATTTCATCCCCACATGACCCAGTTCCGCGCGTGGCTGCCCTACGCCATCATCGGCCTCATCCTCGTGCTGACCCGTATCCCGGAACTCGGCCTCAAGGCGTGGCTCGCCTCCTTCAAGCTCAGCTTCGTCGACATCCTCGGCTATCAGGGCGTGAGCGCCTCCATCGACTACCTGTTCCTGCCCGGCACGATTCCCTTTACGCTGGTCGCCATCCTGACCATCGGCCTCCACAGCATGAAGGCCAACGACGTAAAGGACGCATGGACCACCACCTTCGCCAAGATGAAGGCCCCGACCATCGCGCTGTTCGCCGCTGTGGCGCTGGTGTCCATCTTCCGTGGCTCCGGCGTGAACGACGCGGGCATGGACTCCATGCCGCTCGCCCTCGCCAAGACCCTCGCCGCCCTCACCGGTGAAGCCTGGCCCGCCCTCGCTTCCTACGTCGGCGGCCTCGGCGCCTTCATTACCGGCTCCAACACCGTGTCCGACCTGCTCTTCTCCCAGTTCCAGTGGGATATGGCCACGCAGCTGAAGTTCTCCAAGGAAATCATCGTTGCCGCTCAGGCCGTCGGCGGCGGCATGGGCAACATGATCTGCATCCACAACGTCGTGGCCGTCTGCGCCGTTGTGGGCCTCTCCGGCAGCGAAGGCATGATCATCAAGAAGACCTTCTGGCCCTTCCTGCTCTACGGCATCATTGTCGGCATCATCGCCTGCGGGCTCGTTTTCTAGAATGGTATAGAACCGGAAGGGAGGGGGAAATTTTTCTCCTGAAACGCTTTCCCTCCCTTCCCCAAACCTGCGACGCGGAGCCCATCCCTCCTTTACCAAAGGCTTTCGCGCTTATCGAACCCTGATTACAACATTCTCCGTATGAAAAGGCCGCCCGAAATGTTTCGAGCGGCCTTTTCTGAAATGGATGGGAACCCTCAAGCGGTACGCTCTTCGGACTCAAGACGATCTGGCCGTTCCGCCAACAGCCCAAAGCCATAACCGAGCGCCGCATCGGCGGAATTCGAAACCAAAAGGGGAACCTTCCTTCCGAAAGATTCCCCTTTTTGCATCGCTTCTTTTCCCCTACGAAATCTTGCTTCCCGGCGCGACATCCCCACCGGGGGCGAGGAGGGTCAGCTTGCCGTCAGGGGATTCCGCCGTCAGGATCATGCCCGCGGATACGAGCCCGCGGATCTTGCGCGGCGCGAGGTTGGCGACCACGCACACCTGACGGCCCACGAGGGTTTCCGGTTCAAAGTGCTCGGCAATACCCGACAGGATCTGACGCGGTTCGGCTTCGCCAAGATCGATCTTGAAGCACAGCAGCTTGTCGGCTTTGGGCACCCTGCCCGCTTCGAGGATCGTGCCCACGCGCAGCTCAAGCTTCTGGAAGTCGGCGTATTCGGCCACTCCGGGGACAAACATTTCGGCGGGCGCCGAAGCAGGCGCGGCTTTGGCTTCCTTCTCCTTGGCGGGCTTCTTCTGCTTCGCCTTCTTGTCTTCCTTCATCTCTTCCGGGATTTCCAAGCGCGGGAACAGGTTGGACGCGGACGCGATCACGCTGCCGGTCGCAAGGCATTCCCAAACGCCCTCTTCATCGTTGACGTTCCCGGCGGGCGCGACGCCGAAACGCTCGGACGCGGGCAAGGGCTGGCCGAGCTGCTCAAGCAGAGCCGCCGCCGTGCCCGGCATGACCGGCCACAGGCAGAGCGCCACCTTGCGCATACATTCGAGCAGCAACCGGATGACCGTACCGAGGCGGGCCGTATCGCCCTGCTTGAAAAGCGTCCACGGGGCCTGAGAATCCACATACTTGTTGAGGGCGCGCACGAGATCCCACAGCGCGTCGAGGCCCTGCGAGAAGCGGATGTTGCCGAACAGCTGCACGTAGTTGCGGCGGGAGTTCTCCGCAAGTTCGATGAGCGCCTTGTCGTCCTCGGTCAGTTCGCCCTTCGGCGGAACCTTGCTCTCGAAATACTTGGCGTTCATGGACAACACGCGGCTGAACAGGTTGCCGAGGTCATTGGCGAGATCGGCATTGAAGCGAGTGATCAGCGCCTCTTCGGAAAAACTGGCGTCCGAACCGAACTGCATATCGCGCAACAGGAAATACCGGAACGCATCCAGCCCGTAATGTTCCGCCATTTTGATGGGCTCGACCACATTGCCGAGCGACTTGGACATCTTGGTGTCCTTGATGAGCCAATAGCCGTGCACGTTGAGGTGCTTGTACAGCGGCACACCGGCGGATTTCAGCATGGTGGGCCAGAACACGCCGTGCGGCTTCAGGATATCCTTGGCGACGAGGTGCTCGCCGGGCCAGTACGCGGCATACTTGTCGCCGTCGGGCCAGCCGAGGGCGGAAATATAGTTGAGCAGCGCGTCAAACCACACATAACAGACGTAATCCTTGTCGAACGGCAGCTCAATGCCCCATTCGAGGCGGGTTTTCGGACGCGAAATGCACAGGTCTTCCAGCGCGCCGCTTTCGATCATCGACAGTACTTCGTTGCGGTAGCGCTCGGGACGGATGAAGTCGGGATTTTCGCGGATATGCCCGGCAAGCCACGGCAGGTACTTGGACATGCGGAAGAAGTAGTTCTTCTCCTGAATGAAGTCCGGCTTGGTCAGGTGCTGCGGGCACAGGCCGTTTTCCAGTTCCTTTTCGGTGTAGAAACGCTCGCAGCCCGTGCAGTAATGCCCGCCGTGCTCGCCAAAATAGATGTCGCCGTTGTCGTACACCTTCTGGAGGAACGCCTGCACGCGGGCCTTGTGATCGGCATCCGTCGTGCGGATGAACTGATCGTGCTTGATGCCGAGCTTGGGCCACAGGGCCTGGAACTGGCCGCTGATGCCGTCCACGAATTCCTGCGGGGTCTGCCCGGCCGCTTCGGCGGCCTTGACGATTTTGTCGCCGTGCTCGTCCGTGCCGGTCAGAAACCACGTATCCTCGCCGAGCAGCGTATGGAAACGGCGCAGGCTGTCCGCAACGATGGTCGTATAGGCGTGCCCAAGGTGCGGGCGGGCGTTCACGTAATAAATCGGTGTCGTAATGTAAAACGTGGAGGACACGGGAAAGCTCCTTTCATGGTGTTCCGTATATGCCGACCGTAAACCGTCCCGTCTACAGCCGTTTCTGACTCATCGCACCCTTCCCCGCCGGAACGGGCTCCGCCGCACGGCCTCCCCTCCGGCCAAACGCCTTTGGGGGATGATGGAAAGGGGCGGGAGAAGGAGAAGGGTTCTTTCTCCAGAAAGGCCCTCTCTCGCTCCCTCGTCTCTATCTCTTCCGCTTGCGCTTACGCTTGGGGCGGAGCCCCTCTTCAAGCGTTTCCATCTCGCCGTCATTGAGCCCGCCGAGATCTTCAACAAGCTCGTCGGATTCGTCGCCAAACGCCTCGTCGATAGTGTCCGGATCGGCCATGACCACCATCAGCTCGTCATGCGGACGGGGCGTCGAAGGCTTGTTCTCCGGCTTCGCATCGGGCTTCCCTTCCGGGCGCGGCGGCGCGTCGGGACGCCGGGGATCGAGCGCCTGCCACTCGTCGAGCGTCAGCTCAAGCTCCTCGTTCGTATCCGTCAGCAAGGCCACGCTGTTGCGGAACATGTTGGCGCGCAACACTTTCATGGGGCCCTTGTTGGTCTGATACCGCTTCCCGAGGCGCGGGCAGCTGCTGTGGAAAATATCGTAGTTCTCCTGCTCATAGCTGAGGCAGCACAGGAGGCGCCCGCAGATGCCAGAAATCTTGGACGGGTTCAGGAACAGGTTCTGCTCCTTCGCCATTTTGATGGTCACGGGCACAAACTTGCGCAGGAACCGGCGACAGCAGCACACCATGCCGCAGCTCCCCACCGCGCCGAGCATCTGCGTCTCGTGCCGGACGCCGATCTGACGCAGTTCGATGCGGGTGTGGTACTCGCGCACCAGATCCTTTACCAGCTCACGAAAGTCGATCCGGGTCGGGGCGGTAAAGTAAAACACCAGCTTGCTGCGATCGAACAGGACCTCCACATCGACAAGCTTCATGTCGAGCTGGCGTTCCCGGATGCGTGATTCACAGAACTTGTGCGCGGAGTATGTCAGGGTATCGTTCTCTTCGGCGACGATCTGATCCTCATCGGTCACCTTGCGCAGGACATCGCGCACACCGTCCGGAGGAAGATCCTCAGGAAGGCGATCCACAATGTTCATGACCGTGGCGATGCCGAGGCCCTGACCGGTTTCCGCAAGTACGCGATCCCCTCTGTCCACAAAGGGGTCCTCACAGTAGAAAAAATATATTTGTCCGTAATGACTGAATTTTATACCGATTATGCGCTTCATGTAGGTGCGTTGTCCGCCGCGGGGCGAACCGGGTAAGAAGGATGGAAATAGATCCCTTTCTTTTCCGTCATTCCAGAGGCTGTGTCAATCACCCGACAGCGCTGGATTTTGAAGCCGCGCTACGGTATGCAACAGGTTCCTTGTTCCCTCACCAACCCACGGAGGCGTCATGCTCGACCGCGAACAGGCTTTGGCCCTTTTGAACGAACTCGGCCCCGAAAAACATCTCATCCAGCACGCGCTGGCCTCGGAAGCGGTCATGCGCGCCCTTGCCCGGCATTTGGGCGAGGACGAGGAAGTCTGGGGTCTGACCGGGCTGCTGCACGATCTCGACTATCCCCTCACCCATGAGGACCCCGCCAAGCACGGCCTCGTCGGAGCCGAACGCATCGGCGACCGCCTGCCCGACGAAGCCCTGCACGCCATCCGCGCCCATAACGGCGAGATGACCGGCGTGGCTCCCTCCTCCGCCTTCGACTACGCCCTGCGCTGCGGGGAAACCGTAACCGGGCTTGTGGTCACGGCGGCGCTCGTGCGCCCCACGGGCATGGAAGGCATGCAGGCCTCCAGCCTCAAGAAAAAGATGAAGGATAAGGCATTTGCCGCCAGCGTCAACCGTGACTGCATCCGGCAGTGCTCGGAGCTGGGGCTTGAACTCGGCGACTTCCTCACCCTCGCCATCGGCGCGATGGCGGAAATCGACGAGGAACTCGGGCTGAAGAAATAGGCGGCCCGGCCTTCCCCGACGGCGGGGCGTACGCACGCCCCCTGCCATCGGGGCCCCGCGCAGGCACGGCACATTCCGGCACGCGGATACCCTGAAGTCCTCCACAGTGCACCGCCCAGAGACCGCACATTCTCCAACGGACGAACCATGAAAATCCGTAAGACCTGCACCTGCCCTCTGGAAATCGTCCACGACATCATGAGAGGCAAGTGGAAAACGATCATCGTGTTCCAGCTGCGGAACGGCGGCATGGGGCTGGCGGAACTGGAACGCGGCATTGAAGGCATCACGCAGAAAATGCTGTTGCAACATCTGGGGGAACTCAGGGCGTTCGGGCTGATCGGCAAGATCGAGCCGGACGGATACCCGTTGCGCGTGACCTACTTCCTTACAGAGCGAGGGGAAAAGCTGTTGCGGGCCGTGCGGATCATGCAGGATATCGGCGTGGAATACATGCTGGAGAACGGGCAGGCCGACATTTTGGAGCACAAGGGCATCATCCCTGCCGCCGAGGGCATACCCACAAAAAAGTAACTACTGTACTTTCCGCCACATGCCGCTATCGTGGGCACAACACCCGGAGGTACGGCATGAATACGGCACTTCTCTTGATCGACATCCAGAACGACTATTTCCCCGGCGGCGCATGGGAACTGTCCCACGCGGACGAGGCCGCCGCACAGGCCCGGCTGGCGCTGGAGCGTTTCCGCGAGCAGCACAGGCCCGTTTTCCACGTCCGGCATATCAACACCCGTCCCGGCGCGGCCTTCTTCCTGCCGGATACGCCCGGTTCCGAGATACACGGCGCGGTCAAGCCGCTGGACGGCGAGCCCGTCATCATCAAACACGCGCCGGACGCTTTTTTCCAAACGGATCTCCACGACGCCCTCAGCCGGGCGGGCATACGGAAACTCGTCGTCTGCGGAATGATGAGCCACATGTGCATCGACACGAGCGTACGGGCCGCCCGAAGCCACGGCTACGACATCACGCTCCTGCATGACGCCTGCGCCACGCGGGATCTGTCATGGAACGGGAAAACCATCCCCGCCGCAACGGTACACGAAGCATTCATGGCGGCCCTGCACGGGGCTTTCGCCGACGTACGGACGACCGGGGATTTCCTCCCGTCCCTTCCCGCATAACCGGAGCCTCTTCCGCACAATCGCCACCGCAATACGGCAATGAAGCCACATGGGGCTATTGGGAAACAGCATACTCAGCCACCGCGAGACGCCGAAGGCCTCGGACAACCGCCACCCTGCCGCCTGACCTGCGGATATACTGATACGGCGAGGCCACCCAGCCCGCACAAAAAAGAGAGGCTTCCACGGAAGCCTCTCTTTTTTGTGCCGTAATCAAAACAATCAGCAGTTCCTGTTGCAATGGAACTCGTCATCCATCCAGTATTCTAGAGGCATGGCTTTCTTCATGTTTTCGATGAGGGCCTTTTCCTTTTCGGAGTCCATCGCATGGAGACGGATATAGACGTGGCTGCTCCCTTCCTGCGTCTTGCTGCGCGAGGTGAGCACGGAAAGGACGTTGCCTCCGTTCTGGCTGATGGCCTCGAAAATCGGGGTCAGCACGCCGGGCTTGTCGGGAAGCATGAAGGCAAGCTGAAGGCCGCCCTTGCTCGCGCCGCAGAAGTCCACCAGCACCCTGAAGATGTCATGATCGGTGATGATGCCCACAAGCTCCCCGGAGCCATCGACCACGGGCAGGCCGCCGATCCCCTTGTTTTCCATGAGCAGGGCGGCGGCGTCCACGGCGTCGGTGTCATAGACCGTGACCGGATCGCTGGTCATGATGTCTTTCACCTTCACTTCGGAAAGGAGATAATACAGCTCGTGCATATCGAGCGTCGTCGCCTTGGAAGGAGAGGCGGCCCGGATGTCCCTGTCGGAAACGATGCCTACCACACGCTTCCCGTCAAGGACGGGAAGACGCCGGATATTATGATCCTTCATCAACTTCGACGCTTTCAGCATGGATGTGTCAGGGGTCACGGTGATGACGTCCTTGGTCATCCACTCACGAATCAGCATGGGAACCTCCTTGCGAGACAATCCGAGAGTTACAAGGGTTAAGGGGGCGCTCTTCGAGCAAGCCTTAATCTACACGAATTCCCGCCTCCACACAATGCCGGGAGACGGAAGAATACATACTGGCCTCTCCCCGGAAAGCGTGGTATCCGACCCTCATGATATCTTCCGATCTGATGCCGTTCTGGCTGACGCTGGGCCGCCCGCTTACCCGGCTTTTGTTCGCCATGTGCATTGGCCTGCTCATCGCCAATATCGTTGAAGCGCTGCGCTGGACACAGCCCCTCGCCCGCCTTTCCGCGCCGCTGGTGCGGCTCGCCCGGCTGCGCGAAGCCGCCGGGGCGTCCTTTTCCATGGCCTTCTTCTCCCCCGCCGCCGCCAACGCCCTGCTGTCCGACAGCCACGCCAAGGGCGAGATCAACCTGCGCGAGCTCGTGCTCGCCAACCTGTTCAACAGCCTGCCCGCCTACATGGTCCATCTGCCGACCATGCTGTTCATGCTCTGGCCCGTGCTCGGCGCTCCCGCCCTTATCTATACGGGGCTGACCCTCGCAGCGGCCGCGCTGCGGACCCTGTTTACGGTGGGCCTCGGGCATTTCCTCCTGCCGCCCCTTCATGGCGAAAACTGTATCGAGTGCCGGCTGCCTCAGGAAAAAGTCACCCTCAAGAGCGCCGCGCTCAAGGCATGGAAACGGTTCCGCCGCCGCCTGCCCAAGCTCGTCATGTTCACCATCCCCGTGTACGTCGCCATGTACCTGATGCAGCACTACGGTCTGTTCCGCACCGCCGAGGCGTGGCTTTCCGACCATACCCCGTGGCTCGGGTTCATCCGGCCCGAGGCGCTCGGCATCGTGCTCCTGAGCCTCGCCGCCGAAATCGGCGCCTCCCTGTCCGCCGCGGGTTCCGCCCTGCATATGGGCGGGCTCACCCCCCCGGAAGTCATCATCGCCCTGCTCGTCGGCAACATCCTCTCCACCCCCATGCGGACCGTCCGTCACCAGTTCCCGGCCTATGCCGGGTATTACAGCCCCGGCCTGGCCTTCAAGCTCATCTTCTACAATCAGCTCCTGAGGACCATCACCATGATCGGCGTGACATGGGCCTATTGGCTATGCGCCATCGCCTGAGGGACCCGCTTCCCCGCCTTCTTCAAGGGCCACGGAAGCATAAATGCAGCCCGTATCCGGATGCGGCACCCCAAGCAGCTCCTTTGCCCAAAATTTGAAAGAAAGAAATCCATAGGTTACCGCTTTCGAAATTTTCTTGCAAAAAAAGCTTGCCAAGCTTCTCAATCTCGCTTATTAAATGTCCTCGCTGCTGCGGTAGCACTTATGGCAAGGTAGCTCAGTTGGTCAGAGCATACGGTTCATACCCGTAGTGTCGAGAGTTCAAATCTCCCCCTTGCTACCAGATGACAATGGCGGTTCCGGATGAACATCCGGAACCGCTTCGTCGTTTCAGAGTATTCGATGTTTCTGAACAGTGGCGCATACCGTTTCTTTTCGGGAACGGCGTGCGCTTTGTTTATGGAAGTTCCGGGCCGGCTGCGGGCGGCGTCCCCATGTCGCCCAGAGGCCGCGGAGAAGGCGGAACCCCTGTCGGCGGGTCACACCATTCGGGAAAACGCGAGAACAGGCCGAGCATACGGTAACGGTCCTCATCCGGAAACACGCCCGCGCCGCACAGCTCAAAGACGATCCGGGACCATGCCCTGCCCGCCTCCACAAACGAACGCGGATCGGCTTCGTACCGTTTCCGGCCCCGCACATGAATGTCGTAGGTCGCCAAATGGTCGTATGTCGGAGCCGCCGCCATGACGGTCTGCCAGAACAGCGCATACCCGTCCTCGCGCTCCCGGGCCGTGCCCGCCTCGCCTTCCCCGTAGTGCTCCATATAGGCTTCGCTCAGGCATTGCCGGAACGCGGCGATCCGTTCCGGAGGCGTGTCCTCCGGCAGCAAGCGCTGCCCGAGGCTCCCGAAGGTTCGGGCGTTGGCTTGTGTCTGTTCCGTAATAGGAACATGGAAATGCATCAGGCAGCATCCCGCCAGCAGCCCGGCACCCAACAAGGCTAAAACGTTTCGCATGGCGTTCTCCTCGGGACTCCGGACGACTCCGCAGGAATTCCCTTGCTATTTGCTGTTTCGCCGCGCGGCGCTTCCCCAGCGGGACAGGCTGAACACAAGCTCCCGCACATCAATGGGCTTGGTGAGATGCGCGTTCATCCCGGCGGCGAAACTCCGCTCCTCGTCGCCGCGCATGGCGTGGGCGGTCATGGCAAGGATGGGGACGCTCCGGCAGCGGGGCAAGCCGCTCTCACGGATGCGCCGCGTGGCGTCATAGCCGTTCATGACCGGCATCTGCACATCCATCAAAATCACGTCGAAATCCTGATCTTCCGCATAGCGGTCCACGGCGTCCCGCCCATTCTCCGCCACGCACGTCTCCACGCCAAACCGGGCGAGCATGTTGAGGATCACATACTGATTGAGCTCGTTGTCCTCCACCACAAGGACCCGCTGCCCAACCAAATCCCCAAGGGGCAGGCTCTCGTCCGGAACATTGCCCCCGGAGCAGAACGAACCGGCATCACCCGGCGAAACGTCTTCAGCCAACGGGAAGGCCAGCTCAACCCGGAACGTACTGCCCTTGTTGACGCGGCTCCCCACGGTCAGCGTGCCGCCCATGAGTTCCACAAGCCGCTTGCTGATGGCAAGCCCGAGCCCCGTGCCGCCGAAACGGCGGGTGGCGGATTCGTCCACCTGCATGAACGGGCTGAAAATGCGCCCTATTTCCGATTCGGGGATGCCGATGCCGCAATCACGGACCACAAACTCCAGCCGCACGCGCGTGTTGGTGGAATCCACCACACGGACGCGCAGGCTGACCGACCCCTCGTCGGTAAACTTCACGGCGTTGTTGCACAGATTGAGAAGGACCTGCCGGACGCGCAGGGCGTCGCCCATAAGCAGCAAAGGCACATCCGGGGCGATCTCCAAAGAAAACTCAAGCCCTTTCCCCTCGGCTTCCGGAAGCACCACTGCGGCAAGGATACCAAGCTCTTTCTTGAGATTAAAGGGAGTGCGGGCCAATTCCAGCTTGTTTGCCTCGACCTTGGTCAGATCAAGGATATCGTTGAGGATGCCGAGCAAGGCCGTGCTCGATTCGCTGATCCGGGAAATGTATTCATACTGCTGCGTGGTCAAATCCGTCTTCAAGGCCAGATAGGAAAGGCCGATGATCGCGTTCATGGGCGTCCGCAGCTCGTGGCTCATGTTGGCGAGGAAGGATGACTTGGCCCGGTTGGCGGCCTCCGCTGCCTCGGCGGCCATGCGCAGGGAAGCCTCATGCTGCTTGTGCTCGGTGATGTCGGCGACGTAGCCAACCGCCCGGACGGCATCGCCGTCCCGCGAGAATTCACACTCGAAATCGAACCACCGCGAACCCTTTTCCGGGTCCAGCAGTTCGATCTCAAAACGTTCGCACAGCCCCGGCTTCCATGAGGATCGGCGCAGCGCTTCCAGCACCCGCTTCCGGCAGCCCGGCGCTATGCGGCTCCATAATCCTCTGAACGCGGAAAAACACACCATGTCGGCGGGGATGCCGAACTGCTCGAAAAAAATGTCGTTGGCGGAAAAAAGAATCCGGCTGCCCCGCGTGCACTCGAATACGCCTATCCGGCCGATCCGGCAGGCCGTTTCGAACCGGGAAAGATTCTCGCGCAGCCGTTCCCGCATACTCTCCAGCTCGCTGACGTCCTGATGGTATCCTTTTAAGCGCAACAAGCCGTTCTTGCTGCGTCCGGGCAACAGCTTGCCGCCGCAGCGCACAAAAATACGCCCGCATACGGGATGGAGCCACGGGTACTGGACTTCATACCGCTGTCCGGTGCTGAGCATCTTTCCCACGCACTCGTCCACCGCGGCGCGATAGGCTTCATCCACGCGACCATACCAATGCCTGAAACAGTCCTCCGGCGAAGGGTGCGTCTCCAGACCGAGCAACAGCAACATGGTCTCGTTGGCCGTCATCCGGTGCTTTCCGTTTTCCTCGTCGATCTCAATGGCCCAAAGGCCCGTATTGCCGATCCGAAGAGCCTCGCTCATCCATTCGGGACTGTTGAACATGTCCGCGTCGATCCCCATAGCCCACCCTCCTCCGCCGCGATTCCGCAAACCGGAACCCTCGGAGCGTATCCAACATTCCACCTATCTGTCTCCCTCTGCGGCAGTGGCCTGCAAAGCGGGAACGTCAAGAATAACGATGTCTTTTCCCCTCAGCTCGACCAAACCCGCCTCGGAGAACCGGGACAGCTGGCGGGAAAGCGTTTCACGGGCCAGTCCGAGCAGATTGGCGAGCACTTCCCGGGAAACCCCGAGCCGGATGCAGTCCCCACCCCCAATCTGCCTTCGGTGCAGCAAATACGTGGCAAGCCGGCAGGCCGCACCGCCCTGCCCCTGCGCAGCCAGCTTGTGCGCGAACATCCGCAGGCGAAGCGACAGCGCCGCGAGCATCCGCAAGGCCATCTCCGGATTTTCCGTCACCAGCGTGAACAGCGCATCCGCCGGAAGGAACAGGGTTTCCACATCGTCTACGGCCACGGCGGACGCGGGGAACGTCCCCTTCTGGAACATTGCGGCCTCGCCGATCGTGTTTCCCTTACGGACAAGGTGAAGCACCATCTCCCGCCCGTCGGGAGCGAACCGGACGACCTTCACGATGCCGCGCAGTACTATGTGCATACCGTCGGCGCGTTCCCCTTCACGGAACAGGGCCGCCCCGCGCGCAAACGCGCGCATCCGGCACCCCGCAGCGAGACGTTCCCGCTCGTCCGGGGACAACGGCTCAAACAGCGGCAAGCCCCCGAGCACTTCCAACCGTTCGTTTGACATGCCCGCTCCTGTTTCACAGTGTATTTCCTTGAAAAATACACCGGAGTCCTTGCCAGACGCAAGCGTTTCCGCACCAAAGGTTCCAAATGCAAAAAGGACGGGAGCTTCCAAAAAAGCTTCCGTCCTTTTTGCTGCATGACTGTTGACGGATGGGTTGGCGAGCCCCTGCGCGGCAGCCCTGCGGCGTCACAGGGCACGCGGGAGAAGCCCATCCCCCGTACTTAGCCCAGAAGGGCCTTCAAATCCTCGTCAGGGGTGGAAATGGGCTTGATGCCCCAGTTTTCGACCAGCAGATTGAGGATGTCGGGGGACACGAAGGCCGGGAGGCTCGGTCCGAGGTGGATGTTCTTCACGCCGAGGGCGAGCAGGGTCAGCAGGATGGCCACGGCCTTCTGCTCGTACCACGACAGCACCAGCGAGAGCGGCAGATCGTTGACGCCGCACTTGAGCGCGTCGGCCAGCGCCAGCGCCACCTTGACGGCGGAATAGGCATCGTTGCACTGCCCCACGTCCAAAAGGCGCGGGAACGGCCCGATCTTGCCGAGATCCTTGTCGAAGAAGCGGAACTTGCCGCACGCCAGCGTGAGGATGAGCGTATCCTGCGGGGTCTTTTCCACAAATTCGGTGTAGTAGTTGCGCCCCGGCTTCGCGCCGTCGCAGCCGCCCACGAGGAAGATGTGGCGCACGGCCCCGGACTTCACCGCGTCAAGCACGGCGGGGGCGGCGTCCAGCAGCGTCTTGCGCCCGAAGCCCACGGTCACTTCCTTGCCCGGCGCGTCTTCCGCGAATCCGGGCAGTTCCAGCGCCTTGAGGATGAGCGGCGCGAAGTCCCGGTTCTTGATATGCACAAGGCCCGGCCAGCCCACGATGCCGGAGGTGAACACCTTCCCGCCGTAATCCTTGGGGTTCTGGATACAGTTGGTGGTGAACAGCACCGCGCCGGGGAAACCGGGCAGTTCCTTCTGCTGGTTCTGCCACGCCGTGCCGTAATGCCCCACAAAATGCGGGAACGCCTTGAGCACCGGATACCCGTGCGCGGGCAGCATTTCGCCGTGGGTGTAGATGTTGATGCCCGTGCCCTGCGTCTGCTTCAGCAGTTCGTACAGGTCTTCGAGATCATGCCCGGAAACGAGGATGGCCTTGCCCTGGCGATGCCCGAGGGAAACCTGCGTGGGGACGGGATCGCCGAACGCCTTGGTGTTCCCAGCGTCCAGAAGCTCCATCGCCTTCAGGTTGGCCTTGCCGCAGCGCAGGACCAGATCCAGCCAATCTTCAAGGCTGCGCGCCTTGTCCGGCGTGCCGTCCTTGTCGGGCATCCCGGCGGCGAGCGCCTCGTAGACGAAGGCGTTCAGTTCCGGGTCACGCTGGCCAAGGATCGCCGCGTGATCCGCATAGGCGGCTACGCCCTTCAGCCCGTACAGGAGCAGCTGCATGGCGGAACGGACGTTCACGTCGTCGCTGAAACGGTCGGTCCCGGCCTGCACCTTCCGGATGCTTTCCCAGTCGGCATCCACAGCCGCGTCACAGGTATCCGGCGTACAGCCGAGCTTCGTAGCGAGCGCCTTGCGGCGGCGTATGGCTTCCCGCGCCACTTCTTCAAGGGCCGCGGGATCGAAATTCACGTTGGTAAGGGTGGAGAACAGCGCGCGGACGGTAAAGTCGTCCGTATCCTGCTCGATCACGCCCTTGGCGCGGGCCTTGAGCGCCGTGCGGGACAGCAGCCGCAGGGCATAGATCACATGGTCCTGAAGATCGGCCACCGGAGCCAGCTTGCCGCAAACGCCCATAACCGTGCAGCCCGTGCCCTTCGCCGTCTGTTCACACTGATTGCAAAACATGGAAACCTCCAGAGTTGAGGTGAAACGACATCGTCTTGTAAACGGACATTCCCTTCTTTACCGGAAAAAGGCAGTGATCGGAATCACAATCACCCCTCCCGCATAAAAAAATCATGCCGCAGCCGCGTGTTCCGCCCGTTTTTCCCGGCTTGACAAGGCTCTCGCACGCCAGATAGAAAAACCAGTTAACCGGTTTCACGCCGGGCCATCCAATCCGCAGCGCGCAACCGCGCCCTGCCCCGGAGTTCGCCTCATCATGATATGCAAACGCTGCAAGTCCGCCACGGCCATCATTTCCCTGCCGAGCCACAACACCGGATTCTGTGAAAACTGTTTCCGGGATTTCTTCTCCGCGCAGGTCGCCCGCGGCATCGAAACCGGAAAGCTGTTCACCCACGAGGACCGCATCCTCGTCGCCCTGTCCGGCGGCAAGGATTCCCTGTCCCTCATGCTGGAACTTTCGCGTCAGGGCTATGACGTTACCGGCCTGCACATCGACCTCGGCATCCCCGGCTCGTCCGAAATCGTGCGCGGGGTCATCGAACGCTTCTGCGGCAAGCACGGCTTCAAGCTCATCGTCAAGGAAATGGCCAAGGAAGGGCTTGCCATCCCGCTGGTCAAGCAGCGCCTCAAGCGTCCCATCTGTTCCGCCTGCGGCAAGATCAAACGGCACTATTTCAACAAGACGGCGCTTGAAGAAGGCTTCACTGCCCTTGCCACCGGGCACAACCTCGACGACGAGATCGCCCGTCTGTTCAGCAACACCCTCCGCTGGGACGTCGGCTACCTGTCGGATCAGGGCCCGCGCCTCGACGGGGAAAACGGCTTCGCCCGCAAGGTGAAACCCTTCTGGCGTCTGACCGAATTTGAAACCGCGACGTACGCCTTCCTCGAAGAGATCGAGCACCATCATACGCCCTGCCCTTACAGCGCGGGCGCGAGCTTCACGTACTACAAGGGGCTCTGGAACCAGCTTGAAGAGGAAATGCCCGGACGCAAGCTTTCCTTCTACGTGGACTTCCTCAAGCGCGGGCGTTCCGCCTTCGCCGGGCTCGAAAGGACGGAAGGCGACGCCCTCGCCCCCTGCACCGTCTGCGGCTACCCGACATCCTCCGGGGTGTGCGGCGTCTGCCGTATCCGGGAAGTCGTCAAGGAAGGGAAAGAGTAGAGATTGGGAGGGGGAGAGGCCCTTTCTGGAGAAAGGGCCTC
>NZ_JH114232.1:1094210-1097716 GCF_000224655.1 Bilophila sp. 4_1_30 | reverse complement strand
AACCCTCCCCCTCTCCCCAAAGACTTTTGGCCTTATCGAATCCCTCTTTCCGGTTTTTCGGAAGGTGAAGGGCGGGGCACGGAATCGAATCTTTCTTTCCTGCTTTGGGAAGATGAAGGGCAGGGGCGCGGAGCGGAGCGGGTCCGGAAGAATATTTTGAGAGCGAATCAGTTCTGAGGAGCCGGATGCGGACATCCCGCCGGAGCAGTCTAGCCGGTGCGGGGAAAATCCCTGGCAGCCCTCTTGGAGAAACTATGAGCATCAAGCAACGATTTGAGCAGGAGCCGATCTATCTTATGGACGGATCGGCCTTCGTATACCGGGGATTCTACGCCAACCAGAGTATGCAGCGTTCGGACGGATTCCCGACGAGCGCGCTGTTCATCGTGGCCCGCATCCTCATGCGCATCCTCCGCGAGGAACAGCCCAGGCATTTCGCCTTCGTGCTCGACGGGCACGGGCCCAACTTCCGGCACGAGCTGTTCCCGCTGTACAAGGCGCAGCGCAGCGCCACCCCGGAAGACCTCATCAGGCAGATCGATCCCATCCATCGGCTCATCAAGGCGCTCGGCCTGCACCTCGAAGTGTCCGACAGCTGCGAGGCGGACGACTGCCTCGCCTCGCTTGCCAAGCGTTACCGCGAGGAACACCCGGTGATCCTCGTGGCTACCGACAAGGACCTCAAGCAGTGCCTGCATGACAACGTCATGATGTGGGACCCTGCCAGCAGGGATGAAAAAATCGTCACCCTCAAGAGCTTCGAGGAAGAAACGGGCCTCAGGCCCACGCAATGGCCGGACGTGCAGGCGATCATCGGCGACTCCAGCGACAACATCCCCGGCGTCCGCGGCGTGGGCCCGAAGACGGCGGAAAAACTGTTCCACGAGTATGCCTCGCTGGAAGCCATCCGGGACGGCTTCGCCTCCATGAAGCCCGCCCTGCAAAAAAAATTCGACGGCCAGCTCGAAGCCATGTTCCTGTACCGCCAGCTCACCACGCTGGACACCAGCCGCTGCGCCTCCCTCACGCTCGACGCCATGCGCGTGCGCCCGGTGAACCGGCAGGAGGCCGCCACCCTGCTCCGCGAATTCGAACTCAGCTCCCTTGAGCGCGAACTCGCCACGCTCATCCGCGACGGACGCGTGGCCGTGGAGCACGACGCTTCGGAAACGGTGGATTCCGGAAAAAGCGGCTCCATGCGCCAGCTTTCCCTGCTCGATACGCCCAAGGCCGAACCGCGCCAGCGTCTCCGCGACGCCTCCGATCCCTTCTTCGACGCGCTGGAAGGCAACCCCGTGGCGGTGCTCGGCGGGCACGGCGAACTGGCCATCGCCGTCGGGGATAAGGAAATCGTCTATACCGGCCTGACGCCCAAGCTCGTGGACCGCCTGCTCAAGGCGAAGTTCGTGATCGCGCCGGACGTCAAGGCGCTGCTGCACACGCACGCGGACTGGGGACGCATCCCGCCTGAAAAATGGTTCGATCTCGGGCTTGCCAGCTACCTGCTGGAGCCGGAGGACCGCGACTACGGCTGGCCCAAGCTGTCCGCCCGCTGGGGCACGGCGCTCGGGCTTTCGGCGGCCAATCCCGGCCTCCTCGCCCTCACCATGACCGACCAGCTGCTCAAACGGCTGTCCGGCGCGCACCTCGTCGATCTCATGAAGACGCTGGAGCTGCCGCTCATCCCGGTGCTTGCGGATATGGAAAGCGCGGGCGTCAAGCTCGACGCTGAAGCGCTCGCCGGTTTTCTGGAAGAAGTACAGAAGGATCTAGACCGCATCACCGAGGACGTTTACCGCGAGGCGCAAGGGCCGTTCAACATCCGTTCCGCACAGCAGCTTGGGGACGTGCTGTTCAACCGCCTGAAGCTCCCCATTTCCGGCAAAACGCGCGGCGGGCAGGCTTCCACCTCGCAGGACGTGCTGGAAAAACTCTCCGGCCACCATCCGGTGGTGGACGCGCTCCTTGAGTTCCGCAAGCTGGAAAAGCTACGCTCAACCTATCTGGAGCCGCTGCCCCGGCTCATGGGCGGCGACGGACGCATCCGGACCACGTTCAACCAGCTTGCCACCGCCACGGGCCGCCTTTCGTCCAGCAACCCGAACCTCCAGAACATCCCGGTACGGGGAGCGCTCGGACGCCGGATGCGCGCCTGCTTCACTGCACCCGAGGGCAAAAAGCTCATTTCGGCGGACTATTCGCAAATCGAACTGCGGGTACTGGCGCATCTTTCCCGCGACGAGACGCTGCTGGCGGCCTTCCGCGAAGGCGCGGACATTCATGCCCGCACGGCCAGCCTCCTCTTCGACGCCCCGCCTTCCGAGATCACCCCGGATCAGCGCCGCAACGCCAAGACCATCAACTTCGGGCTGATCTACGGCATGGGCCCGCAGAAGCTGGCGCAAGAGCTCAAGATCCCGCTGTCCGAGGCCAAGGCGTTCATGGCCCGCTATTTTGAACGGCTGCAGGGGCTCAAGAACTTCTACGAGAACGTCGAGGAAATGGCCCGTGAACAGGGCTATGTCACCACGCTTGCTGGGCGTCGCCGTCCCCTGCCGGACATTCAGGCCGAAAGCCAGCAGGCGCGTTCGCTCGCCCGGCGTCAGGCCATCAACACGCTCATTCAGGGCAGCGCGGCGGACATCATCAAGCTCGCCATGCTTGCCGTGCACGGTGACGAAACCCTCCGCGCGTTGGACGCCAAGCTACTGCTCCAAGTGCATGACGAACTCCTGCTTGAAGTCCCCGAAGCCGCCGCGCAGGAGGCCGGGGAACGTGTCGCCGCGCTCATGGCAAACGTCCGTCCCGGCGGGATCGTCCTCGACGTGCCCCTCAAAGCCGACTGGGGAGCCGCCGAGAACTGGGGCGACGCGCACTAATCAAGTGGAGGAAAGAGACGTGGAGAGGGGAGGGAGAACCCTTCTGGAGAAGGGTTCTCCCTCCCCCTCTCCAGACCTCTCCCCTCCCCTCTCCTAAGACTTTCGTAATGGGGTGGGGGAGGCGCGAGTGTCGTTCCCTGTTTTTCCGTTTACAATGCGGCGATAGTTTTTGTGATTTTTTAGAGGGATATTCAGTTCAGGAGGAAAACGTAGGCCCAGATGCCCGCGTTGATGACCATTGCTAGGAAGATGGCGGCGGAGGCCATATCCTTGCCGCGTTTGACGTGTTCGTTCCATTCGATGGTTATGAGATCGAAGGATTCCTCGTCGGCACTGTTGAGCAGTTCCACAACCATGACCCCGATCCAGCCGCCGAGCACCAGCAGCCATTGTCCGGCGTCTTTGCCCGTTACGGCAAGCAGGGCTGCCAGAACAACCAGTACAAGCACCTCATGCCGGAACGCCTGCTCGCCTTTCCACGCGAACACGAGGCCGGACAGGGAATTTTTGGTGGCTCCCATCAGATGCTTGGGATTGATGAATCGGGGCATAGCTTTCTCCCGTTTTCCTTTCAAAGGATGATGCATGGCACATTTGCCGCCAATGCCAAGTCTCAAAAACACAAAA
>NZ_JH114232.1:1089768-1093775 GCF_000224655.1 Bilophila sp. 4_1_30 | reverse complement strand
AGTTGCCTTTCACCCTTCTCTCTCCAAAGGACACCCATGCAACAGCTTTTCCTACAAAAAACACGAAGACCGCCGCCTGCGGGCGGGGCACCTGTGGATATTCAGCAACGAAGTGGAAGTGAAACGATCCCCGTTGACGGCGTTCGCGCCGGGCGAGGCCGCGCAGGTCTGCGCCGCCGACGGGCGTACCATCGGGACGGCCTACGTCAACCCCGCTTCGCTCATCGCCGCGCGCATCGTCAGCCGCAAGGCCGATGAGCCGCTCGACGCCCCCCTCATCAAAAAACGCCTTGAACGGGCTTTGCAGCTGCGCGAAACGCTGTTCGACGTGCCCTTTTACCGCCTGTGCCACGGCGAAGGCGACTGGCTGCCCGGCCTCGTGCTCGACCGCTACGGCGACGTGTTCAGCGCTCAGATCACCACGGCGGGTATGGAAGCCCAGAAGGATGCCCTGCTTGAAGTGCTCGGAGAGCTGTTCTCCCCCAAAGCCGTACTGCTCCGCAACGATGTGGGCGTGCGGACGATGGAAAACCTGCCCCTGCTCGTGGAAACGGGCATGGGCACGGTGCCGGACGAAATCGAAGTACGGGAAAGCGGCGCAGCCTTTACCGTCTCGCTGGCGGAAGGCCAGAAGACCGGCTGGTTCTACGACCAGCGCCCCAACCGGGTGGAGGCCGCCAAGTACGCCAAGGGCAAGACCGTGCTCGACGCCTTCTGCTACGCGGGCGCGTTCGGGGTCATGGCGGCCCGGAACGGCGCGGCGGGCGTGACGTTCCTCGACGCCTCCAGACAGGCTCTCGACATGGCAAGCCGCAACCTTGCCGCCAACGCCGGATGCCCCGGCGAGACGCTGCCCGGCGACGCGCTGGACACGCTGGCGTCCCTGCGCGACGGGGGGCGGAAATTCGGCGTGGTCTGCGTCGATCCCCCGGCCTTCATCAAGCGCAAGAAGGACGCCGAACAGGGCCTCAACGCCTACCGCCGGGTCAACGATCTGGGCTTGCAACTCGTGGAAAACGGGGGCATTCTTACGAGCTGTTCCTGTTCGCACCACCTTGAGGCCGAAGCGCTGCGCCGCCTGATCGCCCAGTGCGCCGCCAAGAGGGGCCTGAACACGCAACTGCTGTATCAGGGCTTCCAGGGGCCGGATCATCCGGTGCATCCGTCCATGCCCGAAACGGCCTATCTCAAAGTCTTTATCCTGCGGGTCTGGAAAGACTGATCCGCGCCGCGAAATTTGTCCGCATGACAGGAGACATCATGTTCAACAAGCCCCGTTTGCTCACTCCCGGCCCCACGCCTCTGCCCGAACGCGTCCGCCTCGCCCTCGCGCAGGACATGATCCATCACCGGAAGCCCGGCTTCAAGAAAATCCTGCTGGAAACCGAAACCATGCTCCAGAAGCTGTTCGGCACCGAACAGCCGGTGCTCCCGCTTTCCTGCTCCGGCACCGGGGCCATGACCGCCGCCGTGCACGGCCTGTTCCTGCCCGGCGAAACAGTCATCGTGGTGAACGGCGGCAAATTCGGTGAACGCTGGTCCAAAATCGCCGCCGTACGCGGGCTTAAGGTCGTGGAAATCGATGTGGCCTGGGGGCAGGCCGTGACGCCCGCGCAGGTCGAACAGGCGCTCCGCGAACATCCCGAGGCCAAGGGCGTGTTCATGCAGGTCTGCGAAACCTCCACCGCCGCGCAGCATCCGGTGGAAGCCATCGCCCGGCTTACCCGCACGCGCGAAGTGCTCCTTGTCGCGGACGGCATCTCGGCGGTCGGCATCTCTCCCTGCCCGATGGACGCATGGGGCATCGACTGCCTCCTCACAGGCTCCCAGAAGGGCCTCATGGTCCCGCCCGGCATGGCGCTGATGGCCCTTTCCGCGCGCGCATGGAAACGCGCCGAATCCATCCCCGTCTCCTGCTTCTATTTCAACCTCGCGGGCGAACGCGACAACCTGCTCAAGGGGCAGGGGCTGTTCACCTCGCCGGTCAACCTCATCGTGGGGCTGCATGAAAGCCTGTCCATGCTGTTCGAAGAAGGCGGCCTCGACGCCCTGTACCGCAAACAGTGGGCGCTCACCTGCATGGTCCGTACCGGGGCGCTGGCGCTGGATCTGCCCCTGTTCGCGCCCACGCATTACGCATGGGGCGTCACCAGCATCATGCTGCCCGCCGGGGTGGACGGCGACAAGCTCCTCAAGGTGGCGGCCGACGAATGCGGCATCATATTCGCGGGGGGACAAGATCATTATAAGGGCCGCATGGTCCGCTTCGGGCACATGGGCTGGGTGGACTGGGCCGATGCTCTGGCAGGATTGCACGCGCTGGCGCACGGTTTGCGCGCTTCCGGCGGCTTCAGCGCGTCGCGCGATTATCTGGAAACGGCACTTTCCGCATATCATCGCGCCCTTGACGTTGAGCCGGGACGAGTTATTCCTGATGTAAGAAGTTAAACCGGCATCCCCGCCGGCCCCATCATAGACACTCGTTCCACGGAGACACCATGAACGCTGCTTCCCCTGAAGACCACAAGGCCTGTGACTGCAATAAGCCCGGCTGCGACTGCTCCATGCCGCAGGTCACGTTTTCCACGTTTATCCTTTCTCTCGCCTCGTCCGCGCTGGTGCAGCTCGGCGAGGTCCCCAATCCTGAATCGGGCGCGACCGAACAGGATTTGGTCATAGCCAAGCATACCATCGACATCCTGACCATGCTCGAAGAAAAGACCAAACAATGCCTCGACAGCGACGAAGCCCGCCTTTTGGAGGGCATCCTGTACGAACTGCGCATGAAATACGTCATGAAAAAGGTGGATTAAAAGCCATGCCACAAGAAATGATCCGGGTGGGCCTTGTCGGGGTCACCGGCTACACCGGAATGGAATTGGCGCGTCTGCTGACCGGCCATCCGAACATGAAGCTCACCGCCGCCACCTCCCGCACCGAAGCGGGCAAGCGGCTCGGCGATCTGTATCCGTTCCTCAATGGCCTGCCAGGAGCCGACGTCATCCTCATCGAGCCCGAGCCGGAACTCATCGCCAAAGAATGCGATCTGGCCTTCCTCGCCGTCCCGCACACGGCGGCCACCGAAATGGCGGCGGCGCTTGTGGAGCGCGGCCTCAAGGTGGTGGATCTTTCCGCCGACTTTCGCCTAAAAAGCGCGGAAACCTATGAGCAGTGGTACAAAGTCGAGCACAAGCGCCCCGACCTGCTTCCCGAAGCGGTATACGGCCTGCCGGAACTCTACGCCTCCGACATTGCCAAGGCGCGCCTTGTGGCGAACCCCGGCTGCTACCCCACCTCGATCATCCTCGGCATGACCGCGGCCCTCGCCGACGGCCTGATCGAAACCCACGGCATCGTCGCGGACTCCAAGTCCGGTGTATCCGGCGCGGGCCGTTCCGCCAAGCTCGGTTCGCTCTACTGCGAAGTCGCGGACTCCTTCAAGGCTTACGGCATCGGCACGCACCGCCACACCCCGGAAATCGAGCAGGAACTGTCCCGTCTGGCGCACGAGCCCATGACCATCTCTTTCAATCCGCATCTTGTGCCCATGAACCGCGGCATCCTGTCCACGATCTATGCACAGCTCAAGGCTCCCCTCTCGCAGGCCGACGCCCAGCGCGTGTATGAGGAAACATGGGCGGACAGCCCGTGGGTGCGCGTCCTGCCCTCCGGCCAGCTTCCCGAAACCCGCAATGTCCGTGGGACGATGTTCTGCGACATGTCCGTCATCGTCGATCCCCGGACCAACCGGCTCATCGTGGTATCCGTCATCGACAACGTCTGCCGCGGCGCATCCGGGCAGGGCATCGCCAACGCCAACATCATGTGCGGGCTTCCGGTCACGACCGGGCTCATGCTCTGCGCCATGATGCCGTAAGGCCTCCGGCGGCAAGGGGCGTTGCCCCTTGCCCCCCGGCAGGGCTCCGCCCTGTACCCGCCGGGGGGAATCGCTCTGCGTGCGATGCCCGTAAGACTCGCAAGCTCGCCTAACGGTCACGGCTTCGCCG
>NZ_JH114232.1:1063475-1089727 GCF_000224655.1 Bilophila sp. 4_1_30 | reverse complement strand
ATCCGTCATCGACAACGTCTGCCGCGGCGCATCCGGGCAGGGCATCGCCAACGCCAACATCATGTGCGGGCTTCCGGTCACGACCGGGCTCATGCTCTGCGCCATGATGCCGTAAGGCCTCCGGCGGCAAGGGGCGTTGCCCCTTGCCCCCCGGCAGGGCTCCGCCCTGTACCCGCCGGGGGGAATCGCTCTGCGTGCGATGCCCGTAAGACTCGCAAGCTCGCCTAACGGTCACGGCTTCGCCGCCCTTTGGGTCGATTCCCCCGGCCCCCCTCAGAGCGATCGAAAACGAACGGTTCCAAACCGGCGCAAGCCGGTTTGGAACCGTTCGTTTTCGATCGCCCCGTTATTGTTACACCGTACTTTCGCAACAGGCTATCGCTTTCAATGCAACAAAGTCCATCATTCCAAAGAATTGGTTATGATAATCACAGAAAAATCCGGAACAGGGATTCGATAAAGACGAAAGTCTTGGGAGAGGAGGGGGTGGGTGCGAATCGTGCCGGCAGTTTTTGGGGAGGAGGAGAACCGTGGGGTGCTCCTCTCCCCAATCTCAAAACCTCTTTACTGCCCCTCAGCACGCACAGCGCAGCATCTTGGCGCCGTCGCGGAAGAGGATCTGCATCTTATCGGGAGGAAAGATTTCCTGCACGACGCCGCTGCCGAACTTGGGATGATCGATAACATCGCCGACGGCGAAGGACTCGTTCATGGCGTAGGGGCGGGCGGAAGCGGCGGTCATGTTCATGGTGCGCTGCCAATTCTGCTCCATGTCCTCAGCGGCCTTTTGCGCTTTGGCGGCGGCCCGGGACACGGCGGCGGGCGATGCGGCGGCCGTGGAAGGCGTAGAGGTGGGCTTGAAGGAATTCACGGCCTCCTTGCGGGTCTCACCGGCCTTTACGCGACAAACGGCCGTCTTTCCCTTCGCTTCCTTGGGAGTCGCAGGCGGGTAATACTTGTGCACGCTTCCGCAGGCGCGGCATTCCACCTTGACAATTTCCCCGCCGACAAGGGCGACGATGACATGCCCGGTAATGTCATTGCAGCGAGTGCAACGGGCTTCAATACGATCTCCGGGACCCGGCAAACCAGCCATAAAAACTCCTTCAAAACACGCTATCACGAAAAAGAATGAAGAAAAAAAGCCAGCAAACGAAATACGTCCGGGGTACGAACACAGCAGGAACGAACCCCTCGTTTCTTTGTCCAGACCGGAAAGAATACACGCATGATAACGCAGTGACAAGCCCTGACGCGCCGAAAAAGAATATCCAAACATCCGTGCGGGCTACACGGCATCTCCACTGAGGGAGCCCGGCAAATCGGCTCTGGTGCAACAAAAACGGTTCTGGTATGGTGCAACGAACACAAACCCAATGAAAGGAGCGTTCTTATGGATGCCTTTGAAGTCCTCCATACTCGCCGCAGCATTCGCCAGTTCCTGAACCGGCCCGTCGGAGAAGATCTCGTCAAAGAATTGCTGAGCGCCGCCATGTCCGCGCCTACCGCAGGGGGCATCCAGCCGTGGAGGTTCGTGGTCATCACGGACCGCGAGAAACTGGATAAGATACCGAATTTCCATCCATATGCGGGTATGATCAAGCAGGCTCCGCTCGCCATCCTCGTTTGCGGGGACACCACGTCGGCCAATTACGGCAAATACTGGGTGCAGGACTGCTCCGCCGCTATGGAAAACCTGTTGCTCGCGGCACGCGCCAAGGAACTGGCTTCGCTCTGGTGCGGCGTCCACCCCGTCCCCGAACGGGAACAGGCTTTCCGTGAGCTCTTTAATCTTCCGGATGCCGTATCGCCGCTCGGCCTTGCCATCCTCGGCTATTCCGAGACGCCTTTCTCGCATAAAGAACGTTACGACGAACAGAAAGTGCATTATAACGTCTGGTAACCCCCTCCTACCCGACTGCACTGTACGCTTTGAAACTGTCTCCGCACGAATAATTGAAGCTATCTAGAGGAAAATACAGGTAATAAACTATCCTCGAAGCCGTGACGCTTCAGCATGGACAAGAAACAGCCTACGGATGATGACGTATCGCTTCATAGGGCAATGCAAATCTGCATTACCCATGACGGAGAGTACACACTGAATACACCTCGCTGCATCATAAACGGCGATTCCATGAGTTCAGCCTCTGGATTCAGTACCGAACACATTGTCCTTGTGTATCTTTTTCGTGTTGCCCTGCTGTTGCGTTGCGGCTGAAAGGGGCTGATGACCGTCCTCTTTTCTTGTCGACAACAGCTGCATCTGCGTAACGATGCCGCGCCGTTCCCCCTGATTCTATCTCATCCCGTTCTTTTTTATCCCTTGCATCCCCATGTTCTTGCGGCATGGAACTCTCGAGTTTTTTCCAAAAGCCCCCTTCCTGAGGAGAACGTCTCTCTGGAGTTTCCTGGTGAACTCCAGGGCATGATGGGCCTTATGGGTTCGGAACTCCAGGAGGGAAGGGAGAAACGCTTATCCAATATACTATAACAATATAAACATGTTAAAACAATACAAACAGAAAAAAGCAGAATCACTTATTCGGTTTCGTGCCCTATATACCGTTCCGTATGCGCCCTCTTGTCCAAATCATATCAAACTTCTTCTCCTTTGATTGATCATTCAGTCTATTGTGTTCATATACAAAGCTTATTCCCCTCCGCTCCGTATTCGTTCCCCAATAACCCGCTATTACATTCAAAATTCGGTTGACAATAGACCGTGTCCTGTTATTAGTCGGACTAAAGGCGTCTGGTCTGTGGAGCCGTAAACTCCACAACCGCTCACAGGCAGAGGAATCGGTGAACTTTTTCACCAAAACAGATTTGGCTTTCGGCACATGCCCCAAGCCAGGAGGAGACTGTTATGGCAAATGAAAACAGCAACGTGGTCGTAGACCGAGCTCAATCGCATTGGTCAGACCTGTGGAAGAAGGAAGACTACTGGGCCATTTGGCTTGGTTTCGCTCTGCTCATCGCGGCCATCTGCATTTTCATCAATGGCGCTCCGGCCAGTTATAAAGAAACGATCGATAAGTCCAACGCGATTATGAAGGTGGAAGCCGAGAAGGCTCCATTTAAGACTATCGCGTATATCCAGGCTCAGGACGCCAAGAAGGGCGTCGTAGGCACCAACCTGCCTATCGCCAAGGAAATCAAGGCATTCATCGCCAGCCCCGGCAAGTGGACGGACAATCCCATGAAGTCCATGTTTACCAGCCAGGCTGAAGCCGACGCGAAGAACGCGGCCAACAAGGAAAAGGCTGAAGCCGCCAAGGCCAAGGCCGAAAGCTCTTTCGCCGCCGCTCAGGCCGCCGAAAAGCTCGCCGCCGACGCGGGCTACAAGGACGCCAGCCTGAACACCGCCGCCGAAGCGGCCATCCAGGATTGGACCAAGGCCAAGTCCGACGCGTCCAAGGCTTCCGCCAAGGCCAAGCCCGTAAACCTCTTCACCACCCTGCCCTTGCTGATGGTCGCCTTTGGCCTGTTCTTCGGCATCGGCATCTTCATCATGGGCCAGAATCTGCCCAAGTTCCTCATCGGCTTCGTGGGCCTGTTCGTCGTGGTGGTGATCGCCATGATCCTCGGCCAGCAGTCCACCATGGCCTACTACGGCATCGGCGTGGAGCCCTGGGGCATCATGTTCGGGATGATCATCGCCAACACGATTGGCACCCCGCAGTGGATGAAGCCCGCGCTTCAGGTTGAATACTTCATCAAGACGGGCCTCGTGCTCCTCGGCGCGGAAATCCTGTTCGACAAGATCATCGCCATCGGCACAGCCGGTATCTTCGTGGCGTGGGTGGTCACCCCCATCGTGCTCATCACGACCTTCATCTTCGGCCAGAAGGTCCTCAAGATGGCTTCCCCGACCCTGAACATCACCATCTCCGCCGACATGTCCGTGTGCGGCACCTCCGCCGCCATCGCCGCAGCCGCCGCGTGCCGCGCCAAGAAAGAAGAGCTTACCCTCGCCCTTGGCCTGTCCATGACCTTTACCGCCATCATGATGGTGGCCCTGCCCGCCTTCATCAAGTACCTCGGCCTGCCTGAAGTGCTTGGCGGCGCGTGGATCGGCGGTACGGTCGACTCCACGGGCGCCGTGGCCGCCGCCGGCGCGCTGCTCGGCCCCAAGGCCATGTACGTGGCCGCGACCATCAAGATGATCCAGAACGTGCTCATCGGCGTGACCGCCTTCGGTATCGCCGTGTACTGGTGCACCAGCGTTGAAAAGACCGCCGGACGCGAAACCAGCCTGATGGAAATCTGGCACCGTTTCCCCAAGTTCGTCATCGGCTTCCTCACCGCTTCGATCATCTTCTCCATCTACAGCGCCGACCTCGGCCCTGACCTCGGCACCGCCCTCATCAACAAGGGCGTCATCGACGGCATCGAAAAGGGCGTCCGCACGTGGTTCTTCGTGCTCGCCTTTACCGCCATCGGCCTGAGCACCAACTTCCGCGAACTCGCCCCCTACTTCAAGGGCGGCAAGCCCCTCATCCTGTACGTCTGCGGCCAGTCCTTCAACTTGGCTCTGACCCTCCTCATGGCGTATGTGATGTTCTACCTCGTCTTCCCCGAAATCACGGCGAAGATCTAACGGACTCATCGGCGCATCCGGCTTCCGGGTGCGCCACTTCCGGCAAGCCCGGACCCGGAGGTGGGATCGCCCGGCGATTCCACCTCCTTATTCAAAAGCTCACCGGGCCGGGATCTTCCCGGCACCCCTCATAGGAAACGCATCATGTCCAGACGCCCTCTCCCCGGCTATGTGAAACTGCTTCTCTGCATGTTCACGATATGGCTGCTGCTCTGGGTCATCACCCCGCTTTGGGTGCCCTACAGCAAGCTGCATCAGGATTTCGCCGCGGCACAGGAAAAATATGATGTGCCCATCGGCGCCCTCTACTACAACGACATTCCCTTCATCAACGAAGCCGCTATGGAAATCCGCGACACGTGGCGTTTCCTCCCGCGCGGCCCGTTGCCTGAAAAGAAATAGTGGAGATGACCGGGGGAGGAAACCCCTTCTGAAGAAGGGTTATTCCTCCCCCGGCCCCCCTCCTTTTCCAAGACTTTCGACTGGGTGGGGAGGCGGCTCAAAAGGAATCCCCGCCTGATGGATGCTGGCGAGAAAGAAGAAGACTCTTCCTTTGCAAAGCAAAAAGGCTGCGAACATCCGTTCACAGCCTTTCGTTTTTTCAACGGGACTCCCTCCGCGCGGCCTCCCCGCCAGTCAAAGTTTTCGCGGGGAAAGGGAGGGGGTCGGGGAGGGGAAGGGGGGCCTTTTCCAAAAGGCTCCCCTTCCCCTCCCCGGTTGCTTTATTCTTCGCCGTCGAAAGCGAGGTTGGCGCCCATGACGGGGCCATAGTACATGGCGGCGTCGTCAAGGTCTTCCTCGATGCGGAGAAGCTGGTTGTACTTGGCGAGACGGTCGCTGCGGCAGAGCGAACCGGTCTTGATCTGACCGGCGTTCACGCCCACGGCGAGGTCGGCGATGAAGCTGTCCTCGGTTTCGCCGGAACGGTGGGAAACGACCGTCGTGTAGGCCGATTCCTTGGCAAGCTGGATGGCGTCGAGGGTCTCGGTCAGGGTGCCGATCTGGTTCACCTTGATGAGGATCGAGTTGGCGATGCCCTCTTCGATGCCTTCGGCGAGGATATCGGGGTTGGTCACGAACAGGTCGTCGCCCACAAGCTGGATGTTGTCCCCAAGGGCATCGGTCAGTTCGCGCCAGCCGTCCCAGTCGTCTTCGGCAAGGCCGTCTTCAATGGAGATGAGCGGATACTTGGCGGTGAATTCCGCCAGCCATTCGATCATTTCCGGGCTGCTCAGAGCGCCCTTTTCGCCGATCATGTACTTGCCGTTCTTGTGGAACTCGGAAGCCGCCGCGTCGATGGCAAGCACCACTTCGGAACCGGGGTTGTAGCCGGATTCCTCAATGGCCTTCAGGATGTAGCTGAACGCCTCGTCGTGGTTCTTGAGGTTGGGAGCAAAGCCGCCCTCATCGCCCACGCTGGTGATGTGGCCATCGGCGGCGAGGATGGTTTTCAGAGTATGGAAGATTTCGGAGCCCATGCGCAGGCCGTCGGCAAACGTGTGCGCGCCGACGGGCATGATCATGAATTCCTGAATGTCCAAGTTGTTGGGGGCGTGAGCGCCGCCGTTGATGATGTTCATCATGGGAACGGGCAGCACCTTGGCGTTGACGCCGCCGATGTACTGGTACAGCGGCAGGGCCAGGGATTCGGCGGCGGCGCGGGCCGTGGCGAGCGACACGCCGAGCATGGCGTTGGCGCCGAGGCGGGACTTGTTGTCCGTGCCGTCCAGATCCAGCATGGTGTTGTCCACCTGCACCTGGCGCAGCGCGTCGAGGCCCACGATCGCTTCCGCGATCTCGGTGTTCACGTTTTCAACGGCCTTGCTGACGCCCTTGCCTTTATAACGAGCCTTGTCTCCGTCGCGCAGTTCCAGCGCTTCGCGGGTCCCCGTGGAAGCCCCGGACGGGACGGCGGCACGGCCTACATGACCGGAATCAAGGGAAACTTCTACCTCTATCGTAGGATTGCCGCGCGAATCAAGAATTTCGCGGGCCCAAACTGAAGCGATCGTGCTCATGGTCCAGCTCTCCGTTCTGCCCCTGAACAGTGTGTGACCTTGGGGACAGGGGCAAGCCTCCCGGTCACGGAACATCTTTTTTCACATACCATCAAACGCGGGGCACTGCAATGAGCCGCCGCTCCGGATCCCGCATCGCCTTGCCATCGCAACACATTTACCACAAAGCCCTCTGGAGGGCAGGCATGGCGAACACGCTCCGCCCCCTCACATGGCCATCACGCACAAACGGATGAAGGCACCGGAAGGGAAACTCTCCCAAGCGGGACAAGGCGGATTCAATGGCTTTTCAGAGTTCATGAAAGCTTCCTCCATATGTGGAAAACGTATTTCCCTTTCGGAACGCCTCGTCTTGAAACGTCTTTCCAAATCGTTTACCGTCCATTCTTTGGAGAAAACCCGGGAAGCCCTCCCGGGAACCGTGGTTTCCCATATCCCAGGAGATATCCCATGCGTACACTCGTGCTCTTGATGGCCGCCCTGTTTCTTGCGGCCGGGCTGGCCTCCGCGCCGGCCCAGGCCATAGGCGTCCAAAAAGAAATGAAGGTCGGCTTTATCTATATTTCCCCGATCGGCGAGGGAGGGTGGTCATACGCGCATGATCAGGCCCGCAAGTTCCTGAGCTCCCTGCCCGGCGTGACGACCTCGTATGTGGAAAGCGTACCCGAAGGGCAGGACGCCGAGCGCATCATCCAGAACATGGCCCGTAAGCATTACGATATCATTTTTGCGACCAGTTTCGGCTACATGGATTCCATGCTCAACGTCGCCGAACAGTTCCCGAATTCCACGTTCATGCACTGCTCCGGCTATAAGACCGCCCCCAACATGAGCAACTATTTCGGCCGGATCTATCAGGCCCGTTACCTTACCGGCCTTGTGGCCGGTTCCATGACCCAAAGCAACGTCATCGGCTACGTGGCGGCCTTCCCCCTCCCCGAAGTCATCCGCGGCATCAATGCGTTTACCCTCGGCGTGCGCGCCGTGAACCCCAAGGCCGAAGTCCGCGTGGTCTGGACCAAGTCATGGTATGATCCCGCCATGGAAAAGAGCGTAGCCAAGAACCTCATCAAAGAGGGCGCGGACGTCATCGCGCAGCATCAGGACTCCAGCGGGCCGCAAGAAGCCGCACAGGAACAGGGGACCTACTCCATCGGTTACAATACCGACATGAGCCGGGTCGCGCCCAGGGCTCACATGACCTCCGCCATATGGTCGTGGAACCCCGTCTACGAAAACGTCGTGGAGCAGGTCCGCGCCGGGACGTGGAAAAACGGCTCCTTCTGGTACGGCATGGAAACCGGCGTGGTGGATATCGCCCCCTACGGCCCCATGGTCCCGCAAAACGTGCGCGACTTGACCGAGGCGGCCAAGGCCGACATCAAAAGCGGCAAACTCGTTGTCTTCACGGGCCCCATCAAAGATCAGAAAGGCGTTGAGCGCATCCCCACGGGCATGGTTCCTTCCGACAAGGAACTGCTCGGCATGGATTGGTTCGTTGAAGGCGTCATCGGCACGATCGACTAGAGAACGCGTCTTGAAAAGGAGGAGCCCCGGAATGGCAGGATTCCCGTTTATGAGACAGGCGGAGCCATTCCGAAGCTCCTTGCCGTTTATCCTGCTGCTGGCCGTTTTCATCCTGCCGTGCCCCATGAGTGCGGCGGCGAAGCCACGGCCCGCCATTGCCTTCGTCCATCTGCTCCTGCCCCCGGGCGGGGAGCCCCATGCCTCCCCGGCGGGCTGGATCGGCAGCCTTGACCGGGCGCGCGATACGTTGGAATCCCTGCGTATCCCCACTATCGTATCTTCCGTCCCGCCCGGGAACGCCGAAGATCTGAACGAGCTTTCCGAGATGGATCCGGAAGTGCTGATCACCACAAGCCCCCTGCTCTACGCCGCGGCCTGCGACGTGGCGAAACGGAGCCCGAATACCGTGTTCTTCGCCTGTACGGATGAGACCGTGCATGACAACATGAGCGGGTTTCAGGCCCGCACCTACGAAGCGCATTACCTTGCCGGGCTGATCGCGGGCGCGCTTTCGGAGAATGGGGTCATCGGCTATCTGGCGAACGATCCCTACCAATCGAAAACCTCCCGACTTCGCAACGCCAATGCATTCACACTGGGCGCGCAAAAGTCCAAGGCGGCAATCCGGGTGCTGTACGCACCCGGCAACGCCCCCGATGAAGAACTCAAAACGCTGATTGCGGCCGGGGCCGATATCGTCGATTTGGAACGGGCACTTCCGTCCCTTGTGGAGCGCCTGCGCGAACATTCGGTGCGCTATGTGGGGACGGCGGGCCGTGCCGTCGATCCTCTATGCCTCGCCGCGCCGGAATGGGAATGGAGCAATGCCTTCGGGGATCTGCTCACGCAGGTACGTTTCGGCATCTGGAGGCCGCGCAACGTCTCTTACGGCATCAAAGAAGGCGTCGTGGGGCTTTCCCCCTTCGGCCCGGCCGTACCCGAAACCGTGCGGGTTCGTGTCCGTGAGGCGAAGGAGGCCATCCGTAACGGCGCTTCCCCATTCGAGGGGCCTGTCCGCGATGTTTCCGGGTCCCTGCGTATTGGGGAAGGGAGCGTCCCGGATGACGCAACCCTGCGCGGCATGGACTGGAGAGTCCAAGGGCTGGAGCCTCTTCCGCTCGCACCGGACGGCCTATAAAGGCAAGGGCTTTAAGGATGTCAGGAGCAGGGGGAAGGCCTTTTATGAAAGGGGCATCCTCCCTTTTCCAACGCGTCCGCCTCTTTTACATCCTCTACCGGAAAACGCGCCTGAGAAAAGCCGTATCCTATTGAAACGCGCATCACGCATCTTCCTTTCCGTTTCCCGCCAGTAGGGAAACAGCACCAGCCCTGCGGCATATCAGCCGACTCCCCATCAACCGGGAGCCTGGCGGATTGGAGGGAGAAAAAGGGGGCACGGCGTACCTCTCCCCCTTTTCTCTTTCCAGCGGCATGTTGTTGCCATTGAACCATACGCCATACCCAAATTGACGATGCCATGCGGCTCCTGTATGGCTACACCATGAGTGACGAACTGGAACATTCCGCAACACTCCGGGCTCGTGCGGCCTGCCTCAGGGAACACAGGCTTCACTTCATCCTGTGCTTTGGGGCGTTCCTTGCCGGAGCAACCGGAAGCCTGTTGACGGCGTCGTTTCTCAAAGCGAACGATGCCGCCCCAAACGGCACACTGTTCGCTGAGGGGCTCGCCATGCTCGGTGTCATCGGTCTGGGCGGCCTGCTCTCCGCTCTCTTCCGCTGCCTCTCTTCCCGGCACAGCCGCCTCGGCAAATCCGTCCTCTCCCAATACCCTGCGGAATCCGTGGATCCGAAGGCCGTTTTTCAGAAAATCGATGCCGATATCCTCCAGCACGGCGAACGGTTCGGCGGGCTGTCCATCGGAAAGGAATGGGCCATTTTTCAAGAGGCCATGCTCATTTCCCGCATCCGGGGCATCTTCTCCGACATCCTCGAACCGGAACGCGAACACGGCGAAACGGCCTACCTCCTTTGTCTGGTGGACGCTGACGGCTCCATACTGGAAGCGTCCCTTCCGTCCCGGAGCGTACTGGACAAAGCCCGCGCCTGCCTGCTCGAAAGCGTGCCCGACGCCGTTTCCGGCGGCTTTGAAGCCATGGCCGACTTCATGAACATGGATGACGAGGGCAGGCGGGAAATCAACCGCCGGGTGAACGCGCGCCGACAGGCCGGAAAGCCCGTTTCCTTTTCCTATGCCGGGCCCGACGGCGTTCCGACGTCGCTGGCTACGGAACAGACCGTGGAAGAAAGCATCGCCCGCATCAAGCCCGGCGACATGCTGGTTCTGACGCCCCTTTCGCCGCTGTTCCTGCCTTCCGGTGAGGAATGCCTGTATATCGCCTGCGAGCAGGATGCGGGGCAGACGGAAACGCTGCGGCTTTCCGCCTACATACGTCGCGGTGACGACTACCTGCGCGAGTTCAGGGATCTGCCCGGACGCGAAGCCGGCCTCCTGTTCCGGGACTGCTTCATGCGCCGCGCCGTCCCGGACATAGCCGATTGGCATGTGCAATCATGGGAAAACGATTGGCCTGAAGAGCGCCCGATCCTGTTCGTGGACGACAAGCGTTTCGAAAACACATCCTTTGAGGACGTGGAAGCCGCGCTCGACGGCGTGGACGGCGGCGATTACGGCTCGTTCTTCCTGATGTTCCCGGGCGGCTATGATGGCTACCTCTCCCTCAACGGCAGGCAAGGGGACAACTATGTGGTGGAAGCCGCCCTGCCTGACGAGGACAGGTACTTCAGGATCGCCACACCGCGCCGGGCTCAGGTTCTCTTCTGGTTTTCAGGCTATTACGAAAAATCAAGGCTTCCCTATATGGAAGAATGGAAAGACGTCACCAAAGAAGTGAAAAAACGGCGCGGGGAAGCCGACTGACGGGAAGCCCCGGCTGAACGGCCCCTGTGGAGACAGGATCATGGAAAAGGTGTTTTCGGACAAGACCGAAGAAGGCATCCGGCTTATATGGATGCAGTTCGATCCTGAAAAAACGGCCGAGGGCGTGCGGCTCCTGCGCGAGGCTGCCGATGCGGGAGACCCGGACGCCTTGTGTTTCCTTGCCCGCACGTACATGGGCGAGCGGTACGTTTGGGAATATGCCGCGTTGGAAATCAACGGCGAAAAGGCCGTGTCCCTCCTGAAAGAAGGAATCCGCAGGGGCAGCGCCTGCGCCGTGCTCCTCGCCATGCGTTGCGGGGAGCTGACGCCGTCCGCGCGCAAGGCCATGCCCTTCGCCTCCCTGAAAGAAGCGCGGGACGACGTACTTAGCAAGGCCGAGGCGGGGCATCCGTTCTGCCAATACATGATCGGCAACACGTATTATTTCGGGGACTGTTTCGAAATCGACGGCATCGATCCCCAAACGGCCTTCCATGACCCGGACGGACTGCGCGCGGATACGGCCCGTCACGCCCTTCCGTGGCTTGAAAAGGCTCTCAACGGCGGCCTCTCCGATGCGGCCAAAAACCTCTACAACCTGTTTTCCGGTTCGGAAGGCTTCCCCAGGGACCGGGGCAGGCAATGGGAAATAGCCCTTCGGGGCGCGGCGGCAGGCAATCCGTACTGGGAGGAATGGTGCGGGAAAATGTGCCGTGAAGAACACGGCAGGGAAGCCGAAGCCATGCGCTGGTTCCGGCAGGCCGCGCATCACGGGCAGGCCAGCAGCTGGTTTCACATAGGCTCCCACTATGAACACGGCCTCGGCGTAGACAAAG
Organism: Bilophila sp. 4_1_30; assembly: GCF_000224655.1. Lineage (NCBI taxonomy): Bacteria > Pseudomonadati > Thermodesulfobacteriota > Desulfovibrionia > Desulfovibrionales > Desulfovibrionaceae > Bilophila > Bilophila sp. 4_1_30. The sequence continues at coordinate 1,077,844 of NZ_JH114232.1, read as the reverse complement.
ATCCGGCCAAGGCCGCCGAAGCCTACCGGAACGGTGCGGAAAAAGGTTCCTCCGACGCCCAGCAGTCGCTGGGCATCATGGCCGCTTTCGGGCGGGGCGTGCCGCAGGACCCCGCCCAAGCCGCCTATTGGCTGCGTCTGGCCGCTGACGACGAAAAGCCTCTTGCCTGCGGCGTATTAGGACACTGCTACCTGCGCGGCCTCGGTGTCCAGCAGGACGATGGGGAAGCCTTTGTCCTGTTGGACCGCTTTGATGAGGCATACGACAGGGAAGAGCCCGATGACGGCGAAACAAGCACGTACCCTGACGAGCTTGTGGGCATCGTCTACAACGGCCTTGGGGAACTGTACGCCGATGGACGCGGGGGCCCCGTGGACATCAAGGAAGGCGTACGATGTTTTCAGGCCGCCGCCGAGTTGGGCAACGGCGACGCCCGACGCAATCTCGGCCGATTCAAAAGGAACTGGTTCGGCAAGTGGGTGAGGAAATAGCCGCAAGCGAAGACCTCCGCCTCCCCCAGCAAGATCATGCGCATGTCCGGCGGACGGTTTCATCGGCACCCCGGTATCCGCGTCGTTTTTCCCTTTTCCCTTCGCTTTCCGGGCCACCGTGTCCGCCCGCCTTCTTTCCATCCTCTTTTCATGGCCCCCCAGTACCCGAGGCGGTTCCCCCGTCAGCCCTCCTTCTCGGCAATACAGCCATATCTCAATCAAATACCGGCGCACAGTGCTTTGGAGCGCGGCCCTGCTCAAAAAGCCCTCTCAAGAAGCTCCCAAGGGTGCCACCCCACTTTGCCGTCCCAACCGAAATACGGCCTTCGTGTGGCAACAAGCCGCTGCTCCGCAAGCAATTGAATGGCCACCGGCGGCGTGGCGAGCTTCGAGGCCTTACGCTTCGCGCCGTCGAGCGTCCCTTCGTACTCAAAATGCCTCCCATCGCCCAAACGGATGATAAACAGGTGTTCTGACTTCATATATAGGGCTCCTGTTAGTCTAATAAAGAAGCCATGCTATGACAGAATATACGGTCTTTCAAGGACGATGAGATGTTTTATGATTCAAGGTGGTTTCATGCTCATGATACGAAGCGGCCTTCCCTCCGGCCCGCTTTCGGGCCATCTCTTTGTCCCCCCCGCGCCAGCCGCCTTGGACACCCCGATCTTCCTTGCGCCGCGCCCCATTCACCGCCTTCTCGTGCATCTCCACTTTGAAATCGGCACATCCCGAAGGCTGTGTGCGGGAAAAAACTGCGGGCACTGGATTCGATACGTACGGAAGCCTTTGGAAAAGGACGGATAGCGGAATGGAGAAAAGGAGGGGGCCGCTCTGACAGGCTTGGGGAAGGGGAAACTTTTCTAGAGAACTCCCCATCCCCAAGGCCGCCAGGCACTTTCAACGCTCATCCGTTTTGTATCCGGTACGGCAACTCCCGGACGCCCTTCCTCCTTCACGGATACCCACGCATACGGATTGTTCGTACAATCAATACAAACGTCACAGTAAGGCCACTGTTCCGCCACGAACGGCGTCTAGGTTCTCCCTTGCCTCATCCTGAAACGGATCAACAAGGAGAACCTCCATGAATGCCGATCACAGTCGCCGCACTTTCCTGCTGGGCGGGCTGGCTACCGGAGCCGTGCTGCTCGCCGGAAAAACCTTCCTGCACCCTTCCGCAGCCCACGCCGCCACGGAAGCCGTCACCCTTGACGTATGCGTCAACATGACGCCCGAGGAAATGGCGGAGAGATCCCAGTACGTCATGGCCGCGTGGAAATACCTTCAGGACGCCGCCGCGGAAATCGGCAACCCCGGCTTGCGCGCCGCCGTACTGGACATCATGAAGAACCCGGCCCCGCTGCTGGCCGAAGGCGACGCCAAGGCCATCATGGCGGAACTGAAGGGGCAAGGGCTGCTCGCTCAGGACGCCAAGGCCGTTTTCCCGACCTGCGCCAGCACGAAGAAAAGCCCTCAGCCTTTTTACACCGCGCCCGGCAGCGGCTGGAACAGCCACCATATTTATCCCGGCGGGCTGGTAACGCACACGGCCCTCAACGTTGCCTCCTGCAAGGCCCTGTACGACAACTATGTCGATATGTTCGGCCTGAAGCTCGACCGCGACGTGGTGCTCGCCTCCCAGCTTCTCCACGACCTCCACAAGCCGTGGGTCTTCCAATGGCAGGCGGATGGGACCTGCCGCAAAGAAGAGCCCCTTGCCGCCACCGGCGAACACCACGTCCTCAGCATCGCCGAAAGCTTGCGGCGCGGCCTGTCCCCCGAGCTGTGCGTAGCGCAGGCCTGTGCCCACGATCACCCCGGTGCCGCCGCGTCCGAGCAACTGGTAGTGGGCTGGCTGAAGGCCGCCGCCATCATCAACGGCAAGGACGCCGTCAAGGCCGGGCTTGTGGAAAAGGACGGCAAAACCCTGCCCATGCCCCGCCGTATGGAAGGCTTCGTCACCCACCTCGCCGACCATGACTGGGTGCTCAGCGTACCCGCCGCCCAGTGGACCGTGGACGCCCTCAAGCAGGTCGCCGTCCGCTCCTATGGCATCAAGGAAGCCGATCTGACCAAGAAGCCCTTCAACCAGTTCCGCAACTACGTGCTTTCGCAAAAGACCGCCATGCAGCTTTACGGCGCGTACAGCACCAAGGGGCTGGATGGATTGACCGCCGAAGTCGCCGAACTCGTGCGCGCCTGATTTTCACAGTTTTTCTCAACAAAGGGATATTTCATGAACACACGCATCATTCCCGCCCTGCTGGGCGCCCTGCTTTTCTCCGGCGTCGCGGAAGCCGCGCCGAGCATCTATCCGGTGGATACGGCCCGTTTCCTGGGCGGGAGCCGTTTCGACTTCAAGGTGGAATTTGATGGCCAGCTCGCCGAAAAGGACGCCAAAGTCCTGATCAACGGGCAGGACGCCAAGGCCGTTCTGGGCGCAAAACCCGAATTCATCGCCAAGGAAAAGGGCGCCGACGGATCCGCCCTGCTGCTGCGCGGCGCTTCGCTCAAGCCCGGACAGTACAAGGTGACGGTGGAGAGCCCCACCGGGAAAGCCTCCGCCAACTGGGACGTGTACGGCACCCCCGACAACCCCGTCGCCAAGAACGTCATCCTGCTCATCGCCGACGGTCTGAGCATGGGCCACCGCACGAGCGCCCGCCTCATGTCCAAAGGCGTGACCAACGGCATGTACAACGGCAAGCTGTCGATGGACACCCTGCCCTACACCGCTATGCTCGGCACATGCAGCGTGGATTCCATCGCCGCCGACTCCGCCAACACCGCCTCCGCCTACATGACCGGGCACAAGTCCAGCGTGAACGCCCTCGGCGTCTACGCCGACCGCACCCCCGACTCGCTGGACGATCCCAGACAGGAAACCATCGCCGAACTGCTCCGCCGCACGACCGGCAAATCCATCGGCGTGGTTTCGGACGCCGAAATCGAGGACGCGACCCCGGCTTCCGTGGTCGGGCATACCCGCCGCCGCGCCGACAAGGCCGAAATCGTGGATATGTTCTACAGCGTGAAGCCCGACGTCATCATCGGCGGTGGATCCGCCTACTTCCTGCCTCAGAACGTCCCCGGCTCCAAGCGCAAGGACGACAAGAACTACGTCGAAATGTTCCAGAAGGAAGGCTATGCCCTCGCCACGTCCAACACCGAACTCTCCAAGGCCGTGAAGGGCAACCCCGACAAGCTGCTCGGCTTGTTCCATACCGGCAACATGGACGGCGTGCTGGACCGCAAGTTCCTCAAGAAAGGGACCGTGTCCAAGTTCCCGGATCAGCCCGATCTCACCGACTCCATGCGGGCCGCCCTTTCCGTGCTTTCCAAGAACCCCGAAGGCTTTTTCCTGATGCTTGAAGCGGGCCTCGTGGACAAGTACAGCCACCCGCTCGACTGGGAACGCGCCGTCTACGACACCATCATGTTCGACAAGGTCGTCGCCATTGCGCAGGAATTCTGCGACAAGAACCCCGACACCCTGCTCATCGTCACCGGCGACCATACCCACTCCATCAGCGTCATCGGCACCGTGGACGACAACCTGCCCGGCGAGCTCATGCGCGACAAGGTGGGTATCTACGCCGAAGCCGGCTATCCCGCCTATAAGGACGAAAACGGCGACGGTTACCCCGACGACGTGAACGTGTCCAAGCGCCTCGCGGTGTTCATCGGCAACTATCCCGACTATTACGAAACCTACCGCCCGAAGATGGACGGCCCCTTCGTCCCGTCCGTCAAGGATGAGAAGGGGCATTACATCGCCAATGCCGCCTACAAAGATGTGCCCGGCGCGCAGCTCCGTATCGGCAACCTGCCCCGCACCGAATCCACTGGCGTCCACTCCATCGACGACCTTGTGGTCGGCGCGCGCGGCCCTCATGCCGACGCCTTCCGGGGCTTCATGAACAGCACGGAAGTCTTCCGCATCATGTCCGAAGCCCTCGCGCTCGGGAATAAGTAGGAAAAGACAAGCCTAGGGGAGGGCGCTTCCTGCCGAAGCACCCTCCCCTCCTTTTCCCTTTTTCCACAGGAACCATCCATGAAAAAACTGCTCCTCCTCTTCTTTGCCCTGCTCTGCCTGACGGGTACGGTGAAAGCGGCGACGCCGGAACTCTCGTTTGACGAACTCTACAGCGGGGGCGGCGTCCTTGGGCTCCAGTTTTCCGACAAGGTAAAGGGCCTCTCCGGGCAGCGCGTCACGATCAAAGGCTTCATGGCCCCGCCGCTCAAGGCCGAGGCCGCCTTCTTCGTGCTCACACGCGAACCCGTGGCCCTGTGCCCGTTCTGCCAGTCAGACGCGGACTGGCCCGACAACATCCTTGTCGTCTACCTTTCCTCCAACCAGAGCTTCGTCCAGAACAACGCCACCATTGAGGTGGAGGGCATGCTGGAAATCGGATCGCACCGCGATGCGGATACCGGATTCATCAGCCAGCTCAGGCTGCGGGACGCCCGTTTCCGCAAGCTGTAACCTACGTCCAACCAAGGATCTTGTATGAACGGGCTGGAACTTCAGGATATCCTCCTCACCTTTCCCGAAGGCGGGCGGAGGCGGACGGTTCTTGACATACCGTACCTTAAAGTAACATCCGGCGAACACGTCGGCATCCGGGGCGCATCGGGCTCCGGGAAAAGCTCGCTCCTCAACGTCGTGAGCGGGCTTGTGCTTCCGGACAGGGGAACCGTACGCTGGGGCGCGGCCGTGCCCGGCGCGCTGCCCGAACACGAACGCGATCGCTGGCGCGGGCAACATATCGGTTTCATCTTTCAGGACTTCCAGCTTTTCCCTGAGCTGGAAGCACTGGAAAACGTACTCCTGCCCGCCACCTTCACCGGATGGCGCATCCCGGAAGCCTTGATCCGGCGCGGGCGCGGCCTGCTCGAACACATGCATGTCTGCCCCACCCGGAAAGTGCGGGCGCTGTCGCGTGGAGAAAAGCAGAGGGTCGCCATTGCGCGGGCCGTGCTGCTCAAACCGGGCATCATTCTGGCGGACGAACCCACGGCAAGCCTTGACGAAGCCAACGCCGGGCAGGTGACCCTGCTGCTCTCCGGGTACGCCCGGACGCTGGACAGCACGCTCCTCGTCGTGAGCCATGATGATGCCGTACTGGCAAACATGGACCGGGTGCTCGATCTCAACCGGGGCATTGTACGGGAGGCGGCATGAATCCGTTGATGCTGATCAAAGGCGAACTACGCCGCTCCTTCGGGGGCATCCTTGCGCTGGCGCTGGTCCTCGCGCTGTCCCTCAGCCTCGGCGTCGGGGTCAGCATGACCGAACGGGCGGTACGGCAGGGCACGGCTCGGGCGGGCGACGCTTTCGACCTGCTGGTGGGCGCACAGGGCAGCAGCGTACAGCTCATGCTCGGGGCGGTCTATCTGCGCCCGCAGTCACTGCCGCTGGTTCCGGGGAGCGCCGTTTCGGAAATCCTGACGCAGGAAGGCGTCGTCTGGGCCGCGCCGCTGGCCTTCGGCGACCGCTGGAACGCGTCCCCGCTGGTGGGGACGACCACGGATATGGTCACGCTCGGCGGCAAACGGAGGCTCGCGGAAGGCAGAGCCTTTGCCGCGCAGGACGAAGCCGTGCTCGGCGCGGGTGTCCCCCTGCGGCTCGGAGAGACGTTTTCCCCCATGCACGGGCAGGTCTCCGCATCCCACAACGAACACGGGCATGTCCGCTACAAGGCCGTAGGCCGCCTGCCGGAAACGGGCACGCCGTGGGACAACGCCATCCTCATTCCCATCGAATCGGTCTGGTCCGTCCACGATGCGCTTCCTGATGCGGGGCATGGGCTGCCCCTTGGACATCTCTTTGAAAGGAAGGGGTCCCCACTGCCCGGCGTTTCCGCCGTAGTCGTCAAGCCCGAAAGCATCGCCGCCGCCTACCGCCTGCGGGCCTTTTGGCAGACGGCGACCGTCTCGGATGCTGGCGGCAGGCCGGTGAATATGCAGGGCGTCTTCACCGGCGAGGTGCTGACCGAGTTGTTCGCCACCCTCGGCGACATGCGCGACATCATGACCGGCATGGCCTATGCCGCGCAGTTCGTGGCCCTGTGCGGGGTCATGCTGGTCGGTGGGATGGCGGTATCCATGCGCAAACGGATGCTCGGCACGCTGCGTGTGCTCGGCGCGCCGCGCGCCTATCTGGTGCTCAGCGTCTGGTGCGTGGTCAGCGCCAGCATCGCCGTGGGCACGCTGGCGGGCCTGCTGTTCGGCTGGGGCCTTTCCGAAGGCGCGGCGCTGCTCACGTTCCGCCAGACCGGGATCATGCTCTCCCCGCAACTTACCCTCGCCGAAGGTTCCTTTGCCGCCGCTTCCTTCGCGCTCGGCTCCTTGTGCGCGCTGTTCCCCGCCTATATGGTCTATCGCAAGACGGGAGCCGTCGCATTGGGGGATGGCGAATAGCCCTTCCCGGAAAACCGACACGGTATTTTACCGCTTCCGCGCTGGCAAAGCGAGCCGGTACCTCTATCCACTGGCTCCGGAATTCGCACGACTCAGAAAACGGGAACACGGACCAGACGCAAGGCTTCTATTCCGACTTCTACCAGTTCAAGGAAGACGCCCTCGACGAGGACAATCTCGGCTCCAACGCCCACCCGCAGGCCCAGGAAATAGCGACGGCACCATAGCCGCCCTCGCCGCCGAAGCCTATCTCCGCACGAAAAAACTCTCAGTGGAGCGATAACGGTACTGCCCGCAGCGAATGAGACGGAAAGCCTCCCCTGAAGACAGAGGGAGGCTTTCCATTTGGCATGGGGTGGAACGAGCGGCACGGAATAAGCTGAACAATACTCTGCCCCTCGTGTACGGAATCAGGCTGCCACCCCAAAAACGAGAAGCGCCTCGTCCGGGGGGAGGACTCGACACTTCCCGCCTTTTGGGGGAACGCTCCCTCGTGGAGGAAGACGGCAGGGTTATGCGCAGCGCCGTTTCAGCTCCTGCGCCTTTTCCCGCGCCAGTTCGAGGGAGGGATTCTTGCGGTCGGCCTCGGAAACGGAGACGACAAGGCGGTACAGATCCACGCCGTATTCCCGCGCCACTTCATCAAGCATTTTAGTGAAGGAAGAATGGCATCCCGCATAGCCGAACGTCAGATCCAGCGGAGATACGGCGGGGCTGTAACCGTGCTCCTTCATGGCCGGAGCAAGCTCGTCGTTGATGAAGGCGAGAAGCCCATACATATCCGCCGTGCGGATGCCGAGCCGTTCAAACACGGCCACAGCCATTTCCGTAGCGAGGTTTCCCGCGCTGCGGGCCATGCCCATGAGCCCGCAGTCGATGATTTCCGCACCCTCTCGATAGGCGGCCACGGCATTGGCGACCGACAGGCCGAGGTTGTTGTGCCCGTGGAAGCCGACGGGAATGGACACGCGCCGCACCATCCTGGATACATAGGCCTTCACTTCGTCCGGACTCATGGTCCCGGCGGAATCCATGATGGTGATGAAGTCGAGCCCCATGTCCTCAAGCCGTCTGGCTTCGTCCGCCAACGCGTCGGGAGGCAGGACATACGCCTTCATGAGCGAAAAACAGGCGGTCAGGCCATGTTTCTTTACCAGCCCGATGCCTTCCCGGGCCTTTTCGCCATCACCCGCATTGGCTCCGATACGCAGAAAATCGAGGCCCTTTTCGGCGGCAAGGGCGACATTCGGTTCGGTGGCGTGCTTGACGCCCACGAACATGCCGAGTTCAGCCTTGCCGAGGAACGGCGCGGCGAGATCAAGGTACTCGGCGTCCGTCAGCGGCGCGCTCTTGCCGTCGCCTTCATATGCGCCCATGCCGCTGGCATTGCCGTATTCGATGAAACGGATGCCGTTGCGGATCAGGCCGTCGATCATCATGACCGTGAGGTCCGCGGGAAAACCGTTGCCGAGGACATTGCCGCCGTCGCGCAGCGTGCAGTCGAACAATTGCATGGGAAAACTCCTTATCGCATCAGAGGGGAAAGCCGAGGCAGCAGCGCCCCGACGGGATTTCAGCGGAACCGGCGGCCTTCAGCGGGATCGGCCTTCTTGAGGCACATGAGGTTGAGCAGCCCGATGGCCCCGGTGAACATGAGGATATAGGTCGGGATCATGATGTCGTTGAAGGCGGAGATGAGCCACGTCGCGAGGAAAGGCGTTGTCGCGCCGCCGAGCACGGCACCCATGCTGTGGCCGAAGGAGACGCCCGTACTGCGGACCTTGGGAGGGAGGAGTTCCGGATACATGGAGTAGGAACCGGCCTGACAGAGCGCATAGGGAATCATGGTCACAACAAGAGCCAGCACCGTCATGGAGAACGAGCCGCCCATCAGCGCATAGCAAGGATAGCTCAGGACGATATAGCAGACATAGCAGCCCACGAGGGTCTTGGTCGCGCCGATGCGGTCGGTCATGATCCCGAAGACGGGAATGAACAGGGCCGCACAGGTTACGGCGATGAGCACGATGAATCCCACCTCCGCCGCGGGCATCTTGAGGACGGTGCGCAGATAGATGGCGACATAGACCGTACCGCAGTAGGTGCCGACGTTCTGCACGAGCGAGAACATGAACAGCTTGGCAAGAGACGCGGGATAGGCGGAGAGAAGTTCCCGTACCGGCGCCTTGGAAAGTTTGCCGCTGGCCTTCATCTGCTTGAAGTCCGGGGTGTCCTCGATCTTCAGTCGGAGATAGAGGCAGCCGAGCATCAGAGGCAAGGCCATGAGGAAAGGCACGCGCCATGCCCACGAGGCCTGCTCCCCCGCAAAGAGATAGGCTGTGAGCCCGGCGAGTCCGGCTGCTGCCGCCTTGCCGAAGTTGGCGACGCTCGGCACGAAGGAAAGGTACAGGGCCTGTCTGGACGGCGGGGCCCATTCCCTGATGTAGGAAGCCGCGCTGCCGATTTCCCCTCCGGCGGAAAAACCTTGCAGGATGCGGCAGAGGATCAGCAGGATAGGCGCCATGATGCCGATTTCCGAGTAAACCGGCAAACAGCCGATAGCGGTACAGGCAAGGCCGATCAGGATAACAGTGGCGAGGAGCGAAACCTTGCGGCCGTACCGGTCGCCGATGCGCCCGAAGAACAACCCGCCGAGAGGACGGACAATGAAAGCAAGGCCGAATACGGCCAGCGTAGACAGAAGCGAGACGGTCGGGTTGTCGCTCGGAAAGAATTCCGCGGACATACGCGCGGCACAATAGCCATAAACGGAAAAATCATAATATTCGAGGAAGGTTCCAAACGCGGCTGCTGCCGTGGCTTTTTTGGCTTCGGCCAGTTTGTGGGCATCGTGCGGTTCCGTAGCGTGAACGGCGTCAGTCATTTCCATAACTCCTCATGATATCTTGACGAAAACCCGACGGGCTCAGGCCCGCAGGGAAATCACTGCCCATAGGGAAAACGCGGCTCCCTGCCGTTCAGGACGGCGAGGACATCGGAGGCGACGGTGCGGCCGACACGGATCAGCGCCTCCTCCGTGTTCGCTCCGATATGCAGCGAACCGATGAAACAGGGAAGGGAAAAAAGCGGGTTTTCGGCGGAGGGCGGCTCCTGCTCGAACACATCGCAAGCCGCGCCGAACAGCCTGCCCTCGGCAAGCGCCTCGTACAGGGCCGCTTCATCCACAACGCCGCCGCGCGCCGTATTGACGAGCACCGCCGTCTTCTTGCAGCAGGCAAGCTGCGCCGCGCCGATGAGCCCGCGTGTGGACGCCGTAAGCGGCACACTGACGCTGATGTAGTCCGCGAGTCCCAGCAGCTCCTCAAGGGTCGGGTGGAGGGCCACGCCGGACGGCACCCTGTCCGGAGCAAGATAGGGATCAAAAACATGCACATCCATCCCGAAGCCTTCGCGGGCAATGGCCGCCACCCGTGAACCGATGTGCCCGAACCCCACAAGGCCGAGCGCCTTTCCGGACAGTTCCAGACCCGTTTGCTCAGGCGGGGCAATCCGGGCACCCCCTTCACGGATGGCCACCATACCGGGGAACAGGTTGCGGCTCACGGCGAGCATCATGGAGATGACAAGTTCCGCCACGGAATTCACGTTGCCCTGCGGCGTATAGACGACGGCAATGCCGCGTTCGCGGGCTGCCGCCACGTCAATGGCGTTGACGCCTATCCCATGCTTCCCGATAACCTTCAGTTTCGGCGCGGCGGCGATCTGCTCCCGCGTCACCGAGGCGGCGCGTACAATGACCGCATCGGCATCCGACCAGTCGTGTTTCGCTGGGTCATCCCATGCGACGACTTCCGCTTCTCCGCGCAGCAATCGCATGGCTTCCGCATGGATAGGTTCCAGAACGACAATCTTCATAAGGGGCACTCCGTCCGCAATACGTTGATGAATAGCCTCCTTTGAGCAATTCACATACCAATGCGCCCAACCGTATTGTCAGTTTGGTGCCAAACGCGGCGGCAGTGCCTCCTAGCCCGTTTGATTCTCAGGAAAAAAGAAATATCCCCCATCGCCCGCAACGCACGGCGCCCTCCCCGGAAAGCGCGCAGGCAATCAAGGCTCCGGCTGTGGGTATTCGTTCTTTTCTCAAATGAAGACAGGATGTTCCTGCTCAATGCGCTCGCACTTTTCACAGCTTGAAACATTTTCCTGCTATGTGGGTGGAGCCATCAACAGACATTCATCTTTTTTCCTAAAAAAATTTATATCATATAAAGGGAATAGAAATCAGCCAATCCTTTTTTCAAACCATTGCGGCGTGCGTGGCTTGCCATAGACGTTTCTTTTTGAAACAAGAGGATGTTTCACAACATGTGTCATGAGACATTCCGCCGCCCGACGGCGCCACCGGAGCCGATCATGGATATCGCCAAAGAAGACATCCTGTTTCTTTCGCCAAGCAAGCCCATCATCAAGACCATCCTTGAGGTCTTCGCGCGGACGGGACAACAGTTTCTCGTCCACGAAGCCGTCATGGACGACGCCGTCCGCTTGGCGAACGCCTCCATCGAAAAAAACGGCACCAAGGTCATCGTGAGCAACGGGGGGACGGCAAGCCTGCTCAAACGCCGCGTCCAGGCGCATATCCTCGAAATCCGGTATACGAATTTCGATCTTGTCCACGCCATCACCACGGCTCTGGAATATTCCCCTTCGGTCGCCATCGTGGGGTTCGAGTCGTTCATCTACAATGCCGTGCAGGTGCGGGATTTTTTCAAGTCGCCGCTGCTCATCGAAACCGTGGACAGCCTTGATGAAATCCGTCCCCGGATCGCGCGGCTCGTCAAAAACGGCGTCGGGGCTTTCGTCGGCGGCTCTCCCGTGGTCAACGCGGCGCGGGAAGCCGGAGCCCACGGTGTGCATATAGACATGGAAAAACGCGTCATCTACGACGCCATTGAGGAGAGCATCCGGATTGTCCGGCTTCATAAGGAAAAGGATCTCCGGCTTGGAACCATCAATGCGCTCCTCGACTCCATCAGCGAAGGCATCATCGGCCTCGATGAGGAGGGACGGATCACCGAGATCAACCGCAATGCGCAGGGCCTGTTCGGGCTGGAACGGCAAGCCGTCATCGGGCGCCCCATCCGCCAGTTCCTGTCCGCGCCGAGCGTACAGGATACCCTGCAAACCGGCGAGGAACACACCGGAGACCCTTGTCAGCTCGGCAACAACCTGCTTTCCGTGACCAGCGTGCCCATCAGGGTGAACGGAGACAGCAAGGGCGCGGTGGTCACTATTCAGGAAGTCCATAATATCCAGAATATGGAGCAGAAACTCCGCAAGGCGATCATCGCTTCTGGGCATTTCGCCAAGAACTCGTTCACGGACGTCATCGGGACATCCGAAGCCATGCAGCGGGTCAAGGAACGGGCGGAAACCTACGCGCGCGTGGACAGCACGGTCCTCATCTACGGCAAGACCGGAACGGGCAAAGAACTTTTCGCCCAGAGCATCCACAACGCGAGCCGCCGGGCCGGGAACCCGTTCGTAGCCGTGAACTGCGCGGCCCTGCCGGAAAGCCTGCTGGAAAGCGAACTGTTCGGATATGTGAGCGGGGCCTTCACCGGAGCTAGGGCGGGCGGCAAAACAGGACTGTTCGAGATGGCGAACACGGGCACCATCTTTCTTGATGAGGTCAGTGAAATGGCCCCTTCGCTCCAGCCCCGGCTGCTGCGGGTGCTTCAGGAAAAAGAAGTGTCACGTGTCGGCGACGACAAGATCACGCCCGTGGATGTCCGGGTCATCGCGGCGACCAACAAGGATCTGATGGAACTCGTCGAAAAGGGAACATTCCGTGAAGACCTGTATTACCGGCTTGCCGTCCTCATTCTGGAATTGCCTCCCCTCAAGGAACGGATCGGTGATTTGCGGCGCCTCGCCAACTTCATCGTCCGCAAAAAAAGCAAAGCGCTGCACCGCATCATTGAACCGCTCTCCGAAGAAGCGGTTGAACAGCTCAGAACCATCGACTGGCCCGGCAATGTCCGCCAGCTTGCCAACGTCTTGGAACGGGCCATCGTCATTTCGCCGGGGCGGACGATCACGGACAAAATACTTGCGGATGCGATGGGAAGCTGCCGCCCGTTTGTCCGCCGTCCCCCTCAGGCGATACAGCCAGCTGAAGAGACGCCCAACGCTCCGCTGCAAGACGTGGAACGCTCCGCCGTGTTACGGGCTTTGAAGGAATGCGGAGGCAACCGGAAGCAGGCGGCCCTGCGGCTCGGCATCAGCCGATCCACGCTCTGGCGCAGGCTGAAGGAATGGGAATGATTTCCGAAAAACGCACGCTCCCCACCGACTCATCCCGCTACAAACAAAAGTGCCTATCGGATAAAGGCATTGTCCGCTATGCCGTTCTCACTCTCGCGGGATGCTCAAATTCCCGAACCGGCAGAGCCCCTCATGCCTTCCCCCTCCACACGGAGACACGGGGTAGAAAGCTTGAAACAAAAAAACGGGTTACGAAACTGCTTTCGTAACCCATTCATATATATGGTGGACCCACTAGGACTTGAACCTAGGACGGACCGGTTATGAGCCGGTGGCTCTACCAACTGAGCTATAGGTCCTCACGGGCGTCATTCGGTCAGAACACCCTCTTCAGGAGCATCCATCTGCATGGCCCCGACGGGGCAAATACGGATGCAGCGCGCGCATACTGTACACTTTTCCTTGTCAAATGCAAGAAGGCGCGTTTTGATGTCGACGGTCAGCGCGGAGGACGGGCACAGAGCCGTGCACATGCCGCATTGCATACACTTGTCCTCATTATGCCAGATCCGCTGCGCCACGGGCGAAACCAGTACTCCCTTCTCCCGCAGGTAGCCGATCCCCTTGTCGCAGGCATCGCGTGAGCCCGACAGTTCGAGAGTCAAAAAACCTTCCTGCCGCGGCGTGATCTGGGCGGTGCTGATGTTGAAATCGAGGTCAAACAGCCGGGTCAGGTTGCAGACCAGCGGCGCCCCCGAAATGGCCGGGGGAAACGTCAGATGCACATTGGTACGGTAGGGCTTGGTTTCTTGGCTCATGACGCTTCCTACATCTTGTTGTCTTTCATGAGCTGCGTAGCGCGGGTCGCTTCAGGCGACTTGGGGAATTTCTTGATGAGTTCCTGCAAGCGGACCTTGGCGGCGTCCTTCTTCCCGGCCTTGATGAAGCACATCCCCTGCTTCAGGTACGCGGAAGCGGCCTTCCCGCTGGAGCCATACTTGGAGATGACCTGTTCGTAATCCAGTGCGGCGGCCGGGAAGTTCCCAAGCTGGTAATTGCACTCGCCGCGCCAGAACCACGCGTTGGAAACGAGCTTGTGCTTGCCGTACGTGTCCGTGAAATCCGAGAAGGACTTGAGGGCCTGCTTGTAGTTGCGGGCGTTGAACGACTGCACGCCGTTGTCGTAGAGAGCTTTGGCGATGTCGCCCTGAGCCTGCGTCT
>NZ_JH114232.1:1049287-1063124 GCF_000224655.1 Bilophila sp. 4_1_30 | reverse complement strand
GGGAGCCGCGGCGGTGGAGTCGGGCATACCGGGCGCGGAGGGAGCCGCTCCGGGAGCGCCCGGAGCGGCGGCCACGGGCAGTTCCATGCCGAACTGCGTGGCGATGGCCTGCAACGCGGCCTCATGGTTGTTCACGCGCTGGGCGAGACCGGGAAGGCCGCCAGCAGCGGCCGTCGCATTGTTGAAGTCGTCGATCTGCCCTTTCACGGCGCTCATCTCCTGACGCAGGGACTGAACCTGCGCCCATGTGTCGGCCTGTGCGGGCTGCACGCCGGAAAGCTGGCTATTCAGAAGGCGGATCTGCTGCTCCTGCTGGTTCAGACGCATCTGCATGGCGTCTATCTGGCCATTGGCACAGCCGGTCAGAACGAGCGATCCCAAAAGCAGGGGGAAGATATACGGCTTTTTCATTGTATTACCCTGAAATGAAGGATTTGGATAATAAAGATACGCCCTTTGCGGGGAGAACTCAAGTCAGTGAGCACGCCGCCAGCCAAACAGCACATAGGCCACGCCGCCGAGGACGGGAACAAACACGCACGCGACCATCCACAGCACCCGCTCGAGCGGCGTTTCAAAGGTATGGTTGAAGGCGTGCCAGATGCCCCACAAATTCAGCAGCGCGGGCAGAAACAGCAGCGCGATCTGCCACCATTCAAGCGAAAACAGACTCACGAAGCCCTCCCGGACGGACCTTTCAGCCACATGCTGAGGCAAACGAGCAGCGCGCCGCAACAGATGGCGATGTCCGCCACGTTGAACGCGGGCCAATGCCACTGGCCGACATAGAAATCCAGAAAATCCACAACGGCACGGAACCGGATGCGGTCCACAAGGTTGCCCACGGCTCCGCCGAGCACCATGCCGAGCCCCCAGAACAACATCTTTTCGCCGCGCTGCGCCGAGCGCGCGAGCATGAATATCACGCCCGCCGAAACCAGCGTAGCCGCGAAGAACAGCCAAAACTGCCATTCGATGTCCGACCGGTTGAGGAAGCCGAACGCGGCACCACGATTGCGGATATTGACCAAATCAAAGAAGCCGGGGATGACCGTCACCGCCCCATAATAGGGCAGTGACGCCATCACCCACAACTTGGTCAGCTGGTCGAGCACAAGCGCGCCGACGCCGACGCCCAAAACAACTCTATAACGAGTATCCTTGCCCGGCTCTGCCACTATGCGAGTTCCTTCATAACGGCGGCGCAGCGGGGGCACAGCGTCGGGTGTTCGGGATCGGAACCGAGTTCGTCACTATAGATCCAGCAGCGCTCGCACTTCTCGCCAACGGCCTTGGCCACGCTCACGGCCAGCTTGCCGCATTCGGCAATGTCGGCCTGAGCGAGATCGGCGGGCGCGTCGGCAAGCGGAGCCAGATGGAGCTGGGACACGATGCACACGGACGCGCAGGTCCGTGCCGATGCCGCCGAGCACTTCCAGCAGTTCCGGCGAGGCGTACAGGGTCACGGCGGTGTCCAGCGCGTGGCCCACAGTCCCGGCCTTGCGGAGCGGCTCGATGGCGCGGGTCACTTCGGTACGCGCGGCGAGCACGGCCTCCCAACGCTTGCGGCCAGCATCATCCAGCAGGAAGGCCTCCGCGTCCATGAGCTGGAAGGCGAACACGCTCTTCGCGCCGGGGTGCAGCGCTTCGGGGATGTGGCGGAACACTTCCTCAGCCGTGAAGCTCAGGACCGGGGCCATGTCCTGCACGAGCATCAGCAGGATGTGGTACAGCGCGGTCTGGGCGGAACGGCGGGCGCGGCTCGCGGGCGCGGAGGAGTACAGGCGATCCTTGAGGATGTCCAGATAGAACGCGGACAAGTCTGTGGAGCACAGGTTGTGCAGCGAATGGAAAACCTTATGGAATTCGTAGTCCCGGTAGGCGTCCTGCACGCGCTGGTGCGTGCGCGCGGCGACGTCGAGGGCATAGCGATCCAGCGGGTCCATGTCCTTCATGTCCACGAGGTCGGCCTTCGTGATGTCGTTCAGGTTGCCGAGCAGGTAGCGGCAGGTGTTGCGGATACGGCGGTAGGCGTCCACAAGGCGGTTCACGATTTCCGCCGAAATGCGCACGTCCTCACGGTAATCCACGGAAGACACCCACATGCGGATGATTTCCGCGCCGTGCTTGCTGATGATCTCGTCAAGCTCGATGCCGTTGCCGATGGACTTGGACATCTTGCGGCCTTCGCCGTCGACCACGTAGCCGTGCGTGAGCACCGCCTTGTAGGGCGGGACGCCGCGCGTGCCGATGGAAGCGAGCAGCGAGGAGTGGAACCAGCCGCGGTGCTGGTCCGAGCCTTCAAGGTAGAGGTCGGCGGGGAAGCCCAATTCGGGGCGCTTTTCGAGCACCGCCGCAAAGCTGGTCCCGGAGTCGAACCACACGTCGAGGATGTCGGATTCGCGCTTCCAGTGCTGGCCGCCGCACTTGGGACACTTCAACCCTTCGGGCACGATGTCCTTCATATCGGCTTCATACCAGTAGTCGCAGCCGGTGGGATGCTTGGCGAACCGGGCGGCAATGTCGCGCATCCATTCGGGATCGTTCCAAGCCTCTCCGCAGTCTTCGCACAACAGGGCCAGAATCGGCACGCCCCACAGACGCTGGCGGGAAATGCACCAGTCGGGGCGCTGCTCGATCATGTTGTAGATGCGTTCCTCGCCCCAGCTCGGGATCCATTCCACGTCGTTGCGGATGGCCTTCAACGCCTTCTGGCGCAGCCCGTTGGCCTCCATGCTCACGAACCACTGGGTCGTGGCGCGGAAGATGACGGGCTTTTTGCAGCGCCAGCAATGCGGATAGGAGTGCGTGATGTCGGCCTGCCCCATCAGGTTGCCGACTTCCTTGACCTTCTCAATGACATTGGGGTTGGCCTTCTGCACCTGCAGCCCGGCGAAAAACTCCACGCTGTCGAGGTATTCGCCGCGATCGTTGAGCGGGGAATAGATGTCGATGCCGTACTGGAGGCAGACTTCGTAGTCCTCGCGGCCGTGTCCGGGAGCGGTATGGACGCAGCCGGTACCGGCATCAAGCGTCACATGGCCGCCGAGGATCAGCGGAGACTCGCGGTCGTAGAACGGATGGCGGGCCTTGACGAGTTCAAGCTGCTGCCCGGTAGCGGTCCCCACGGTCTTCACGCCGTCCATGTCCCAGCCGCACGCCTTGGCGACGCTTTCGACGAGTTCCGTGGCGAGCACGTACTGGCTGCCTTCATATTCGACCAGCGAATATTCGAATTCGGGATGCAGCGCCACGGCCATGTTGCTCGGCAGGGTCCACGGGGTCGTGGTCCAGATGATCACATAGGCGCGGGACGGGTCGGCGTTCTCGAAAACCGTCTTGAGCTTGCCGTCGGTCAACGGGAAGCGGACGTAAATGGACGGCGACTTGTGGTCGGCATATTCCACTTCGGCCTCGGCAAGCGCCGTCTGGCAGGAGCAACACCAGTAGATGGGCTTCTTGCTGCGGACCACATTGCCCTTCTCCACGAAATTCGCCAGTTCGGTAGCCGTGGCGGACTCGTATTCGGGGAGCATGGTCTTGTAGGGATGCTCCCAGTCGCCGAGCACGCCAAGGCGCTTGAATTCCTTGCGCTGGATATCGATGAACTTGTCCGCGTACTGGCGGCAGCGGCGGCGTACCGCATACGGCGGCATTTCCTTTTTCTTTTCGCCAAGCTCGTGCTCAACCTTCAATTCGATGGGCAGGCCGTGGCAGTCCCAGCCGGGCACATACACGGACTGCTGCCCCTGAATGTTGCGGGACTTGATGGTGATGTCCTTGAGGATCTTGTTCAGGGCATGGCCGAGATGCAGATGGCCGTTGGCGTAGGGCGGGCCATCGTGCAGACGAAAAGAGCCCCGGCTGCCCGAAGCTTCCAGCATGGTTCCGTAAATATTGTTCTCTTCCCACCAGCGCAGCATTTCGGGTTCACGCTGGGTGAGATTGGCTTTCATGGGAAAGGATGTATCGGGAAGATTCAGGCTCTTTTTGTAATCGCTCATGGACAGGCTCCTTATATATCCACACCAAAGTGTAATCGAAAAATTGTGCTTCAAGGTTGCGCGGTTGTCAAGAAAGAACGCGGAGGAAACGCCGCCCTCCCCGCCTGATTGTCACAGGCATGAGAGGATGATAGAGGGGGCCGAGCGTAAGGAGCGAAAGCCTTTCGCAAAGGCGGAGCCCCGTGCGCCCCGCCCAGCCGCAGGTGACGCCAAGGCATCCCCGCAGCGTACCCCCAAGCCCTCCCGGAACAAAACCCCGCCCAAGGCGGAATTCCGGAGGCTGCCAAGGCTCGACAACGCGGCAACGCCGCATTCCCCCGGAGGCCATACCCATGACGTTTCCACGGTCCTGCCTGTACGCCCTGCTTGCGGCGTGCCTTTTGCTCCCCGGCTGCGTCGCCAACCAGTACGCCATAAAAATCAACGCCATCACCAACGGCGACATCCAAGCCGGCATCGGGGACGTCTACTATATCATGGCGGTCAAGGGCCAAGAGGACGATCTCGTCTTTCTGGAACTCAAGCGGAACCTCGAAAGCGCCCTGCCCCAAGCGGGCCTGAAAGTGACCAAAAGCCTCCCCCATGCCACAGCGGTGCTTTTCGCGGGGTACAAGAGCCAAACGGTCGCCCGGCAGACGACCGTTTCCGAACCCGTCTACGGCGTGACGCGGGTCGAAACCAGAGGTACGGGGGAATACATCAACACGTTAACGGGAAAAACCAGCAGGACATCCGTTTCAACCCCTACCTACGGCGTTACGGGCTACAAGAACACCCAGAAGGAAGTGGCCCAAAACAAGATCGTTCTGCTGCTTGCCGCCGATTCGCTCAAAACGAAGAAAAAAATGTGGGAAACGATCGTCACCTACACCGGGAACTCGTTTGACAACCGCAAGATGCTGGACATGATGGTCATGGGCGCCAAGGATTACCTCGCCCAAACCACCCCCGGCGACACATGGCTCGACGTCAGCGAATCCGACGATGGCGCACTCAGCCTTAAAGAAAGGAAGTAAGCCCATGTGCACAGCCAAGATCCCCCCGCGCCCCTGCCTCTTCCTGCTGGCCGCCCTTTTCCTGCTGGCGGGCTGCTCTCCCCAGTACTCCATGCGGGTCATTTCCGAAACCGACGGGCACGCCTACCCCAATGACCAGTATACCTACTATATCGCCTCATCGAAAAAACAAAACAGCGACCCCACCTATCAGCTTCTCAAGCAGGACGTAAAAAACACCCTGTCTGAAACGGGCTTCACGCTCACGCAAGACCGCAACCGGGGCACGGCACTCCTTTCCATCGATTACACCGCCAAAACATCCACAAAGCACATCACCGTCAAAAAGCCGATTTACGGACAAACCGGGACTGTCGAAAAGACGCACGGCACGTATGACAAGGCCACGGGCCGCTATACCAAAACCACCACGACGACCCCAACCTACGGGACGGTCGGGTATGAGGATGAAATCAAGGAAGTCACGGAGTGCGACATCTTCCTTCATCTGAGCGCCGCCAGCAGCAAAACGAATAAAGAGCTCTGGAGCACCAGCATCTACCATACGCACGACTCCGAGGATATTTCCGGCGTGTTGAGCGTGATGATCAGGGGCTGCAAGGATTATATCGCCCGCAACACAAGCGGCATCATTTCACTGCAGGTCACGGCAAACGACGACGGCACGTTCGGGATTGTGGAAAAGCAATAGGCGCATCCGACCAGCGGAGTATCGCCGTCAAGAAAAGGGCCATCAGCATGACAAACGCCGCTGATGGCCCTTTCAGGTTCATAAAGGAAAGGAGCGGAAAGCGCCTCCGCCTTCCGCCCTTTTCCGAATCTTATTGCAATGGCTGCACGGTATCGCCCGACTTCACGCCGAAGGTCAATCCGTCTTCGGTGGCGTCGATGACCACCCGCTGATCGTCGCGCACCTGCCCGCCGATGATGAACTTGGCGAGCGGCGTTTCGACGTGGGACTGCAGGTACCGCTTGAGCGGACGGGCCCCATAATGCGGATCGTAGGCGGCATCCCCAATGAACTCGTGGGCGGCCTCGGTCAGTTCCAGCGCGATCTTGCGCTCCTCAAGCCGCTTCTGGAGCCGACGCAGCTGGAGGTCGATGATCTGGCCGATCTGCTCGGGGAGCAGCGGCTTGAACAGCACCGTCTCGTCCACGCGGTTCAGGAACTCGGGCTTAAAATGCTGGCGCAGTTCGCCCATGACTTCCGTATACACATCCGAGGCGAACGAGCCGTCCGGATTGATGCCGTCGAGCATCCTGTACGAGCCGATGTTCGAGGTCATGATCACGATGGTGTTGCGGAAGTCCACCGTACGGCCCTGGCTGTCGGTCAGCCTGCCGTCGTCGAGGAGCTGCAGCAGGGTGTTGAACACGTCCGGATGCGCCTTTTCGATTTCGTCGAACAGGATGACGCTGTAGGGTTTGCGGCGCACGGCTTCGGTCAGCTGACCACCTTCGTCGTAGCCCACATAGCCGGGAGGCGCACCGATGAGCCGCGCCACGGAATGCTTTTCCATGTACTCGCTCATGTCGAGGCGCACGATGTTCTCTTCGCTGTCAAAGAGCGCTTCGGCCAGCGCCTTGCACAGCTCCGTCTTGCCCACACCCGTGGGGCCGAGGAAAATGAACGAACCCTGCGGGCGCGAAGGGTCGGACAGCCCGGCCCGGGTACGCAGCACGGCGTCGGACACGGCCTGCACGGCCTCATCCTGCCCGATCACGCGCTCATGGAGCTTGTCAGGCAGATGGATGAGCTTGTCGCGTTCGGACTGGAGCAGCCGCGTGACCGGAATGCCGGTCCAGCGGGCCACGATATCCGCCACATCGTCGGGGCGCACTTCCTGCTTGAGCAGGCGCGGCGCTTCCTGACCGTTTTCGGCTTCGTGGAGACGCTTTTCCAGCTCAGGCAGCTTCGCATACTTGAGTTCGGACGCCGCCTGCAAATCGCCGCGGCGGGTCGCGTCCTCAATGGCGAGGCGCGTCTGCTCGATCTCGCCTTTGAGATCGCGCACAACGTTGATGACGCCCTTCTCGTTTTCCCACTGGCCCTTGAGCTCGGCCTGCGTCATCTGAAGGTTGCGGAGTTCGTTCTCCAGCTTCTCCAGACGCTCGCGGGACGCGTCGTCGGTTTCCTTGCGCAGGGCCTCGCGCTCGATTTCGAGCTGCATGACCTTACGGTTGGCTTCGTCCAGTTCCGTGGGCAGCGAGTCGATTTCGGTACGGATCATGGCGGCGGCTTCGTCGATCAGGTCGATGGCCTTGTCGGGAAGCTGACGGTCGGTGATGTACCGGTTGGACAGCACCACCGCCTCCACAATGGAGGAGTCGCTGATGCGCACGCCGTGGTGCACCTCAAACCGCTCCTTCAAGCCGCGCAGGATGGAAATGGTGTCCTCCACGGAGGGCTCCTCCACCAGCACGGTCTGGAAACGGCGTTCCAGCGCCGGGTCCTTTTCGATGTACTTGCGGTACTCGTCGAGGGTCGTCGCGCCGATGCAGTGCAACTCGCCGCGAGCCAGAAGCGGCTTCAGCAGGTTGCCCGCGTCCATCGCACCGTCGGTCTTGCCCGCGCCCACGATGGTGTGCAGCTCGTCGATGAACAGGATAATCTGCCCTTCGGATTTCTGCACTTCGGACAATACAGCCTTGAGCCGTTCCTCAAATTCGCCGCGGTACTTGGCGCCCGCAATGAGCGCGCCCATGTCCAGCGCAAAAATGGTCTTGTTCTTGAGCCCTTCCGGGACGTCGCCCTTGACGATGCGGTAGGCGAGGCCCTCCGCGATGGCGGTCTTGCCCACGCCCGCCTCACCGATGAGCACGGGATTGTTCTTCGTGCGGCGCGACAGGATGCGGATGACGCGGCGGATTTCCGCGTCACGACCGATCACCGGGTC
Organism: Bilophila sp. 4_1_30; assembly: GCF_000224655.1. NCBI lineage: Bacteria > Pseudomonadati > Thermodesulfobacteriota > Desulfovibrionia > Desulfovibrionales > Desulfovibrionaceae > Bilophila > Bilophila sp. 4_1_30. Next base: position 1,055,207 of record NZ_JH114232.1, on the reverse strand, counting down.
GAGCTTGCCCTTGCTGGCGGCTTCGACGAGGTTGCGCCCGTACTTGCTGAGCGCCTCATAGCTCTCTTCGGGGTTGGCGGAGGTCACGCGGTGCGGGCCGCGGACAGCCATCATCGTCTCGGTGAACTTATCGGCGGACAAGCCGGCATCCGCCGCGACCTGACCAAGCCCTGTGGAGGCGGGTTCGCGCAGCAGTTCGGCAAAAATATGCTCCACGCTGACGTACTCGTCACGCAGACGCTTGGCGAGAGCCTCGGCGTTGGCGATAGCCTTGGCGACCCGCTGCGAAATCGTGATCGTGCCCATTTCCGCGCCCGGCCCGCGCACGGAAGGACGCTTCTTCAGAACCGCCTCCAGCGCCGTGACCAGCGCCTTGGGGGCGACGCCGACGCGCTCCAGAACGCGGGGGACAAAGCCGTCTTCCTGATTCACCAGAGCGAGCGCCAAATGCTCGGCGTCCACTTCCTGATGACCGTACTGGGCGGCGAGCCCCTGCGCCGTGGTCAGCGCTTCACGGGATTTTTCGGTAAATCTGTTGATATCCATAATGGTTCACCTCTATTGCGTTGTAGCGCAGCAGCGGCGCCCGAGACAAAATGACCGAACGCAACACAACTGCAAAAGTGATATCACTATCGCTTTCTCTCTAACAATAAGGCGTACTAACGATCTGTCAACTCACGAATACGCAACTCTAATGTTGCGATACGGTCCAGCAGGTCCATTACTATGGAGCCGCCGAGCGTGTGCAGTTCGAAATCGCTGCACAGCCGCTCAAGCTTGCGGATACGGTATACGTCATCCTGCCGGAACAACAATGCGGCTTCCGCCGTGCGCGTGGGTTTGAGCCACCCGATGTCCATCAGTTCGGAAAGGCGATCCGGGGTCGTCCCGGTCAGTTCCAGGAATTCGCCCCAGACGATAAGGGTCGAGCGGCTCGGCACATCCTTTGTATTCTGCAAAAGTTCCATACAATCATCTCCCCTGACGTTGTCCTTCAAAAACGGAACGCGGCACTATTTTTCCGCCGCAAGGGCTTCCCACAGTTCACGCTGCTTCGGCGTGAGATCCTTCGGCGCGTCGATGCCGACCCGCACATACAGATCGCCGCGCGACTTCGCCGGGCCAAGGCCCTTGCCGCGCAGACGCATCTTCTTCCCGCTTCCGGTCCCGGCGGGAATGGAAAGCTCGACGTTCCCGTCAAGGGTGGGGACTTTGACCTTCGCCCCAAGCACGGCTTCCCACGGCGCGATCCGCACCTCGTAGGTGAGGTCCGTGCCGTCAACATGGAACAACGAATGCGGTGCGAAACGTATCCTCAAATACAGATCGCCCTTCGGCCCGCCGTTGGGCGAATCATAGCCCTGCCCGGCAAGGCGGAGCTTGGCGCCGTCCTTCACCCCGGCGGGGATATTCACTTTCAGGGTTTTGGTGCCGTCCCCGCCCTCAAGCGTAAGACTGCGCTCGCCGCCCTTCACGGCGTCCTCAAGCGTGATGGAAATATCGGCCTCGATGTCGCGGCCCCGCTGGGGACGGGACGTATAGCCGCTGAACGGGCCGCCGGCGCTCCCGCCCTGACGGCTGCCGAACAGGGTTTCGAAAAAGTCGCTGAACCCGGAGCCGTCAAACCCCTGACCGCCGAATTCCTGCCCGTTGAACGTGAAGCGCGTACCGCCGCCGTAGGGGTTGCCCCCGCCGAACGGATTGCCGCCGAACTGCTGGCCCTGCTGCCAGTTGGGCCCGAGCTGGTCATACATCTTCCGCTTCTGCTCGTCTTTGAGAACTTCGTACGCCTCGTTTATTTCCTTGAACTTTTCCTCGGATTCCTTGTTTCCGGGGTTGAGATCCGGGTGGTACTTGCGGGCGAGCTTCTTGAAGGCTTTTGCGATTTCATCCTTGGAAGCTTCGCGCCCCACACCCAATATTTTGTAATAATCCTTATATTCGACACTCATACTTTAGCCTCCTCATAGACACGCCTGTCTGTGCGCGCAAGGCCGCCCTCACTCTTCACGCGGCCTTAACTGATCATATGTAAAGCGGATCCCATTTCAGTCAAGACGATGAGAGCCCGGCAGGGCCGCCCTCCCGGCCATTGAAAAAAAAAGGCGTTGCGGCTAGGTACAAAAGGTACGGGCCGTTTACCGACCAGCAAAGGAGCCTCCCCATGTCCTCCCGTCCCACCTCAGCCTCCATGCTGTCCATGCTCCCCCAACCCATCCAGCCGATCCCCGGCGACTCCTTCAACGACCGCATCCTGCTGTTGCTTGCGGCGGTCGCCACGACGGACGACATGCTCACCTATCGGGAGTACCAGCTCGTACAGGAGGCGGCGCAGGCCATTTTCGGGGAACGCGCCCTCCATGCCGAACTGCAAGCCAAGCTCCACTACGCGCTCCTGAACCCGCCGTCCGATCCCGCCGACATCGCCCGCGACATGGCGAACCAGGCCGACGCCCAAAAGGTTTCCTCCACATTCGTGGACACCATGCTGAAAGCACTCTCCCGCATCGGGGGGCAGGAGGAACGGATCGACGAAAAGGCGCGGTCGCTCGTCAACGACATCGAATGGGCCTTCCGCAAGTCCCGCCTCGAACGCAGCGCGGGCCGGGGCATCGGCCTCGGGCTCAACGTCGGGGAAAGCCTCGGCGAACTCTACCGCAAGGCAACCAACGTCCTGCCTTCCCGGAAGGAAATCGCGGGCTGGTTCGCGCCCGAAACAAGCCAGTTCAACGCCGATATGGAGCGTTTCGCCAATTCGCTCGACCGCATCGCGTGGACGCTCGACGACATGGACCTGCGCGAAGAGCTGTATATTTTCCGCAAGATGCTGCGCCGCCAGCCGTTCAAGATCGTCATCGTGGGCGAACGCAAACGCGGCAAAAGCTCGCTCATCAACGCGATCATCGGGCAGGAGCTGTCCCCGGTGCGCGAGTCCACGCCGGAAACCGCCACCGTGGTGGAATTCAAATACGCCCACGCCCCGGACTACAGCGTGCGGTTCCTCGACTCCAGCCAGTTCGCCCGGCTTGAGGACTATCTCGAAAACGAGCAGGACAACCTGCTGCTCACCCGCAAAATCGAACACATCCGCAAAGGTGTGTCCGACGGCACGTTCATCCCCGGCAAGCTGCTTTCGGGCATCACCTGCTGGGACGACCTGTCCGACTACATCAGCCTTGAGGGGCGTTTCTCAGGATTCGTGGCCCGCGTCAGCGTGGGGCTGCCGCTGGACACGCTCCGGGCGGGCGTCGTGCTCGTGGACACGCCCGGCCTCAATGATACCGATCAGTTTCATGATTATCTTTCCTATGAGGAAAGCCTTGAGGCGGACTGCGTCATCTTCGTCATGGACGCCCGCGATCCGGGCTCCAATTCCGAACTATCCCTGCTCCGCAAGCTGGCCCGCAGCGGACGCACGGTCAGCATCATCGGCGTGCTGACCAACATCGACCGCCTGAACAGCGCCGCCAGCCTCGAAGTGGCCCGCGAACAGGCGCGCACCGTGCTGCGCGAAGCCTGCCGGAGCTCCGGCCATGTGAAACTCGCCGGTGTCGTGGCCCTCAATACCCGGCAGGCCGTCGAGGAACGCTGCCGGGGAGGTTCCGCCTTCTCGGAAACGCTGTCCAAAGTGTCGCGTTCCGTGTCCGGCTGCGGAGAGCTTGAGCAGCTCCTTGCCCTCCTGCGGGAAATCATGGACAGGGACGCGGGCAAGGAGGCATACCGCCACAAAATCGCGGAAGCCTACTCCCGGATTGCCGACTCCGCCCGCGAACGGCTCCGCCAGCATGTGCAGGAGTACCGCGAATCCCTGCCGAACCCCGAACTGCTCGGTATGCTGGACGCGCACGCCAAACAGCTTTCCGCCTCCGCCCTCTCCTCGCTGGAGCAGGCCCGGCAGGTCGTGAACGCCGCCGCCAAGGACTTGGACGCGTGGGACGAATCCACGGAAAAGGCGCTGAAAAAGTTCCATGAAACGCTGGTACTGCGGCTCATGGACGCCGTGAACCGCAAAGTGGCGGATCTCGGGCATCAGTTCGCCAAAGATTCCGTCTGGAAGGAATTCGACGCCACCGAAGCCCGGGCCATCGCCCGGCGCGCCGTGGACGAATTCCTCGACGAACAGCGCGGCATCCTCCACACGTGGGAAGACAAGCTCCGCCTCTTTTCCGCGCGCATGGACGAATTTTCGCAGGAATGCCTTGCCCGCCTGAGCTCCAATATCGACGGCCTGCAAGACGATCCGGGCGAAGTGAACGGCGGCTCCTCGACGGCCACGCACTTCCTCGTACAGACGCACCGGCACATGAAGAACCTCGCTGTGTTCACCACCGGGCTCACCGTGGGCCGCCTCACCGCGCTCGGGCCAATCTCGATACTTGTTACCGCAGGTAACATTATCGCGCTGGCGGCAGCGAGCCCCCTCGCGGCGGCCGTGTTCGCGGCCGTGGCCGGGACCGCGGGCCTGCTCTACCACCTTGGGCGCGAGGATAAGCGCAAGGCCGCCTTCCTCGACAAACGCCGCCGCGAAGCCGAGGAATACGCCGAGCGGGTATGCGACGCCCTCCGGCAGGAACTCGCCGTGGTCCGCGAAGATCTGGGCAAGGCGTACGAGTTCGAGGTCAAGCGCGGCTTTGCCCCCGCTTTGGAAAGCCTGTTCCACCAGTCCGTGCACCTGCGCCTGTTCCTTGACGTGATGCAAAAAATCCGCAGCGACGTTTCCCGCTACGACGCGCATGTACAGAAGCAGCTGGAACAGCTCGGCGGCGTTCTGGAGCGCTGATATCACGGTGCCGCCCCAGCTAGAGCGGATTTCCTTTTAAACTGCATGAAGTAATGCACATTACGGAATAAAAAGATTCTAACCGTCCGTTTTACCGCCCCCAACCACAAACGTTCCGCCCTCCAGAGGCTTACCATGACCATCAGACAAGCAAAGCCCGAAGACTTCGACGCCATCTATTCCCTTATCAAAACGGCATTCCAGACCGCGAAAGTCTCCGACGGCGACGAACAGGATTTCGTCCTTAAACTCCGGAAGGGGCGCTATATCCCCGAGCTGGAACTTGTCGCCGAAGAGGACGGCGTACTCATCGGTCACATCATGCTGACCGGAGCATCCATCCGTGAAAACGGCGGCTGCTTCGGCACGCTGCTCCTCGCCCCGCTATCCGTGGCGCTCGAATGGCGCGCCAAGGGCATCGGAGCGGCCCTCATCCGCGAGGCCCTCGCCAAGGCCGCCGCACTGGGGCATTCTTCCGCCGTGCTCATCGGCGATCCCGGCTACTATGGCCGATTCGGATTCCATTCCGTCGCGTCCATCTCCTATCCCGGCGTTCCCGGTGAATACACGCTCGCCTGCGAGCTCACGCCCGGCGCGTTGCGCAACATTGCGGGAGCCATCGCTCTTCCCGATTGCTAAACCAAAAGGAAAAACGCCATGCTCAAAACATACGCCTGCCTTGCCCTGTTCTGTTCCCTGCTCCTCCCCTCCTTCGCCCATGCGGACGATTCAAACGTGGGCTGCGTCACCACGGAATGGAAACTGCTCGGAGCCAATCACAAAGTCTGCGTTTCGGCCTTCAACGATCCGGATATTCCGGGAGTTGCCTGTTACATCAGCCAAGCCAAAACCGGCGGTGTTTCCGGCTCGCTCGGGCTTGCCGAGGATCCGTCCAACTTCGCCATTTCGTGCAGCCAGGTCGGCCCTATCGAAATTCCCGCCAAGCTCCCCAAGCAGGCCAACGTGTTTCGTGAATCGACCTCCGTCTTTTTCAAGGCCACCCGCGTTACCCGCATCTGGGACGCCAAGCGCAACACGCTCGTCTATCTCGCGGTCAGCCGCCGCCTCGTGGACGGCTCGCCCTTCAACGCGATCTCCACGGTTCCGGTGAAACAATAGGGAAAAAGAAGAAATGTG
>NZ_JH114232.1:1043197-1048905 GCF_000224655.1 Bilophila sp. 4_1_30 | reverse complement strand
GGCTAATCGAACAAAACCTATGCAAGCTTCATATAATGCGGGGGCACGGTCGCTTCACCGCCTTCGTTGCCGACAAGCTCCCAAAGCTCACGGAACTTCTCCTCAACGGCTTCCATACGCCCTTGAAGATCGTCCAGCTGCCTCTGTTGGAGCGTGATCGCCTCATTGAGGGCGGAAAGCGTCCGCTCCTGAAAATAGACCTGTTCCTCCAGCCGCTCCAAACGGGCGACACGGGCCTTCAGCGCGGCAAGCTCGGCATCGGGAGAATACAAAAGTTCGCTCATGCCTTCACCTCTTGCCCCGTCGCCTTGTCCGCGGCGAGCTGGTCCGCCAGCCTGACGATGGCGGCATAGGCTTCGGCCTCCACGGGCTGTACGGAAAGGCGGCTTCCGGTCTTCATGAGCTCCATACCCGCCAGCTCGGGGACAAACCGCAACAGGCTGCGGGGAACCGGCGGCTCGAATCGCCGCACCAGCTTCACATCCACCATGTACCAGCGGGGATCGCCCGGTGTGGCTTTCGGATCGAAATGCCCGGCCTCAGGATCCTGCGCCGTGAGATCGGGATGCCCTTCGCGCACGATTTCCACAATCCCGGCGATTTCAGGATTCTTGCCGCTGTGGTAGAAAAATCCCAAATCCCCCTTCTTCATGTCGTCGCGCATAAAGTTGCGGGCCTGATAATTCCGCACGCCGTCCCAACTTGTGGTCTGGCCGGGCGCGTTTTCCAAATCGGTAAACGAATAGCAGTCGGGTTCGCTTTTGAAGAGCCAATGCCGCATGGTTCCGTGCTCCTGAAAAAATGAGGATTCGGGAATATTGTTCCCTGAATCCTCATTCCTTGCAAGCTTTTTGCTTTCCGGGGAGCCGGCCTTCCGCAACACCAGCAACTACCAATAAATATTGATGTTTCCCTGAGAACCTCCAACATACCCTTTCCACGGCAACCCGCCACCCTCAAGGGAATCCATAAAAAAAGCCTCCTGCCGACAGCGATGCCACAGACGAAACAATCATCCAACATCGTTCGAAAGAAGACATGAAAAGAACAACTGCGAGCAGGGATTCGATAACGTCGAAAGTCTTGGGATGGGGAGGGATGGGGTGTGGGGAAGGGAGGGGGAACCTTTCTTCAGAAAGGTTCCCCCTCCCTTCCCCACATGTATATGCAACTACTTCTGTGGCTTGCTGAAACCATACTTGGCGAGCACAGCCTGCCCTTCGGGAGAGAGTACGAAATCGACGAACTTCGCGCCGCCGTCGCGGTTGCTGCCCGTGGTCGCCACGGCGATGGGGTACAGGACAGGCTTGTGTCCGTCCATCACGGCAGCCACCTTCATCTTGTCGCCGCCCTGCCTGGCGTCGGTGCGGTAAACGAAACCGGCGTCGACCTCTCCACGGCCCACATAATCCAGAGCCTGACGGACGCTCGCGCCGAAAACATACTTGGGCTGCAAGGTTTCCCAAAGGCCGGCGGCCGTCAGGGCCGCCTTGGTGTAACGCCCGGCGGGGACGGAGTCGGGATTCCCCACGGCGATGCGCTTGACTTCGGGCTTGGTCAGATCCTTGGCCCCGTTCAGGTTGAGCTTGCTGTCGGAGGGAACGACCATGACGAGATCGTTGAGCGCGAAATCTTTGCGGGTTGCGGTATCGACCAGCTTCTTGGCCGCGGCTTTGTCCATCGTTTCCTGATCCGCGGAAGCGAACACATCGACGGGGGCGCCCTCTTCCATCTGCTTGAGCAGCGGGTTGGAGGCCGCAAAGTTGGTATGCACCTTGATGTCGGGGTATTTCTTCTCAAAGAGCCCCTTTATCTCCGTGAACGCATTCGTCAGGCTGGCCGCGCCGGAAACCGTGATTTCCTGCGCCGCAAACGCCGGAGCCGCCAAAAGGAGGCATCCCAAAAGGCTGAACGCCGCATTTCGGGCACACCGACGGAAAAAACGCTTATCCATGTTCATACTCCTTTGTTGTTCGACTGTTGCGGTTCACGAACGATAACCTTTTCAGCAATACCCCCCTTGCGTTTTCCCGGCAATCTTGTCACTCTTTCGAGAAACTGCGTGACCGACTTTCGCCCACATCAGCCCGTGGGATAGCCTGCATATCCCGAGAAGTCGCTTATCGGTACAGAGGAGATTCCATGCAGGAAGAAATAACCCGCCTTGTTCAGGGGCTTGATGACTCCGCTCTGCGGTTCATCGAAGCCTGTGTCCGCCACGAACGTGAAGCCCGCAACGCGCCCCAGGTCCCGCCCCCGTCCACGCCGCACCCCGGCGGCCAATTCACCGTCCCGGAAAATGTCAGGCATCTGACCTCGGAACAGCTCGACGCCGTCTCCAAGGCGTTTCTTGATTGGTACAAGGCGTCCGTCTCCACGACGCAAGGCCGTTCAAGGGGACGGCTTTGGCTGGTTTTTCTGCTCATCCGCTACGGCGCGCTGCGTCTCGGCGAAGTGCTGGCCATCGACGACCGCACGGATCTCGACTTTACCCGTTCCGTCGTCAGCGTCCGGGGGCAGAACTTCAGGGAACTTCAATTTCCCGAAGCCATCATGACGGAAATCCGGCAAGTGCTGGAGTCCCCCCTCATGTTCGGCCTGCGCGGCGAAGTGCTGCACCTCGATCAAGGCTATGTGCGCCGTATCTTCTATGAGCGGGCGAAAGACGTCGATCTGCCGAAAGAGCTCCTCAGCCCCCGGGTCATCCGGCATTCGCGGGGCATAGAGCTTCTGCGCGGCGACGTGCCGCTCAAGATCGTCCAGCAGTTCCTCGGGCAGCAGAGCCCGACCCTGACGGCAAGTTACCTTCACTTTTCCCGTGAAGACGCCCGAAAAATCGTCCATTCCCATATTAGGAGGGAAGCTATGAAAAAAACCAGCGCCCGCAACGCGTTCACTGGAACCATTAACCGCATCAAGCGCGGCGACCTGCTCGTTGAAGTGGAAATCCTGACCTCCACCGGCCTTCAGGTCGTCTCCATCATCACGGCTGAAAGCGCCGACAACCTCGAACTCCGCGAAGGCATCAACACCACCGCGACGATCAAGGCCCCGTGGGTCATCATCAGCACCGGCGACGCGCCCACCAGCGCCCGCAACCACTTCTCCGGCAAGGTGCAGAGCGTCCAGCTCGGAGAAATCGAAGCCGAAGTCCTCGTCACCCTCGACGAAGGCACCACCGTCTGCGCCGTCATCACCTCCCAGAGCGCCCGTGTGCTCAAGCTTGAGCCAGGCAAGCCCGTGTCCGTCCTGTTCAAGGCGTTTGCCGTCGTTTTGGGGATGTAAACGAGATCTTGGGGAGGGGAGGAAGGGCCTTTCTGAAGTCCCCCTTCCTCCCCTCCCCACCCCCATCTCCAAAGACTTTCGCCTTTATCGAATCCCTATTGCAGGGGATTGCCAAGAACGGAAAAGCCTTCTCCGAACACGGGGAAGGCTTTTTGCTATCGGGGAAAACCGGAAGCCGGACAAAACGAGGGCAGCGAAAAGGTGGCGGCATTTCTTCGTTTTTGTCCTCCCTGCCGTGTTTCTTCCGGTTACACTTCCACCAGCGGCGCGAGGAGCGAAAGGGCGTCCGGCTCGCTCGCCCGGCGGGCGGGATAATCGTCGAGGACATGCCGGATCATGCCATTGCGGTAGACGGCCAGCGAGTCCGCAAAGGCGTCCACGTCGGCGGGATCATGGGTGATCAGCACGACAGGGATGTTCCATTCGTCGAGCAGGGCGCGGATCTCGCGGCGCATCCTGACCCGGAGGAGCGGGTCCAACGCGGCGAAAGGCTCGTCCAGCAGCAACATACGGGGCGCGGTAATAAGGGCGCGGGCAAGCGCGACGCGCTGCCGCTGGCCCCCGGATATTTCACGGGGATACCGCTCGGCAAGGTGCCCGACCTCGAAACGCTCTAAAAGATCATCCACGGATTTGCGGGCCGCGGGAGAGGGGCGGCCGAACAAGGTCCGTTTCGTCTTGTCGAGCGCGAACTCCACATTCCTGCGGACCGTCAGATGCGGGAACAGGGCGTAATCCTGAAAAACATACCCGAGATGGCGCTCACGGGCCGGGAGATCGATGCCCTGTTCCGAAGCATACAGCACGTCGTCCCCAATCTTGATGTATCCGCCGTCAGGCCGGACCAGCCCCGCCAGCGACTGGAGGGTGAGCGTCTTGCCGGAACCGGAGTGCCCGAACAGGACAAGCCGCCGGGTGGCGCAGCTCAGGGACACGTCGAGGGAAAAACTGTCGCCGCGTTTCCGCCCCGTGGCGAGGCGCTTGCGGATCTGCACATCAAGCATCAGCGGCCTCCCGCCTTTCCGCCGAACAACCTGTCGGCAAGGACAAGAATGGTAAGGCACAGGCACGACGTCAACACGACCAGCACCGTCGCCTGCTCGTCGTTGCCCGCCTGAAACGCGTCATAGATGGCAAGCGCAAGGGTCTGCGTCTTGCCGGGGATATTGCCCGCGATCATCAGCGTCGCGCCGAACTCGCCCATACCCCGCGCAAAGGCCAGCATCCCCCCGGCGACGATGCCGCGCCACGCCAGAGGCAGCGACACCTGCCAAAAGACCTTCCACTCCGACGCCCCGAGCGTGCGGGCCGCGTTCTCAAGACGCGGGTCCACCAGCTCCAGCGCGGCGCGGGCCGACTTGTAGATCAACGGAAACACGACCACCGTAGCCGCAACCACGGCTCCCTGCCATGAAAAAATCAGGTTGATGCCGCACTCGGCCAGCCACGGCCCGATGACGCCGCGCCGCCCGACCAGCAGGATAAGATAATAGCCCAGAACCGTGGGCGGCAGTATCATCGGAAGTGTACACATGGCGTCCAAAACAGCGGAAAAAGGCGAACGGCGGCGAGCCAGAAGCCACGCGGCGGCGACCCCGGCGCAAAACGAGGCGGCGGTCGCAAGGCCCGCGACCTTCAGCGACAGCAAAATCGGCGACCACGGGATCATCCCGTCCGCGAAAAACTCCGAAATCATGCTCATGCTCCCGGACATGCCTGAATCACGTTCCCTCCGCAATCCAGTCACGAAAACATCAAGAAGAGAGACTGCAAAAACGGTTCTGGAAGCATCGGGCGGAGGGCTCTCTAGAGAAGAAAGGAACCTCCCCCGCGTTTCTCCTCTCCAGAACCACATGCACGGGCCCGCATCCATCCCTCGCTTCTTCAAAGGCTTTCGTACCTGTATCAACCCATTGGTTACAGCACTCCCTGAAACGGATTGCCCTTGAAATGAAACCTCTCAAAAAGGCAACCTGCCGACAACGTAGTGCCCCTTGTCCCGCTTTCCATCCCTTCAAAACATATCGGCATTTCCTCGTCTATAATATTAGGGCAAGCCAACAAGCCTTTTGTATTTCCTTTAACGCAGATCCGGGAGACGGATGCCAAGGTTCAGTTTTTCCAATCGTCCCGTCCCGCTGCCGACCCTTACGAAAGTTTTAGGGGGATAGGGGTGGGGTTTGGGGAGGGGAAAGGGACCTTTTCAAAAGGTTCCCTTTCCCCTCCCCAATATCTTACTTTTTCAAAAATTTTCGAATAAGAACTTTTTACCCTTGTTTATGGTTTCATATGTGAATATTCTATTGTAAACGGATGTCAAAGAGGCTATTTTCAGGAGCGACGCACTCCCGGGGCGAGCCCGGGGACAAATCCCAGAAAGAACGGGAACATCCATGCAGGAACTTTCAGAATATACCAAGCGG
>NZ_JH114232.1:1038648-1043047 GCF_000224655.1 Bilophila sp. 4_1_30 | reverse complement strand
ACCTTTTTCAAAAGGTTCCCTTCCCTCCCAATATCTTACTTTTTCAAAAATTTTCGAATAAGAACTTTTTACCCTTGTTTATGGTTTCATATGTGAATATTCTATTGTAAACGGATGTCAAAGAGGCTATTTTCAGGAGCGACGCACTCCCGGGGCGAGCCCGGGACAAATCCAGAAAGAACGGGAACATCCATGCAGGAACTTTCAGAATATACCAAGCGGCACTGGGACGTCGTCGTCATCGGCGGCGGAGCCACTGGCGCGGGAACCTTGCGCGACCTCGCCATGCGCGGGGTCAAGGCGCTGCTGCTCGAACAGCGCGACCTCGTCCACGGCACAAGCTCCCGCTTCCACGGCCTGCTCCACAGCGGCGCGCGCTACGCGGTGAAAGACGCCGAGGCGGGCCGGGAATGTATCGAGGAAAACCGCATCCTCCGGCGCATCGGCAAGCACTGCGTCGAGGAAACCGAAGGCTTCTTCGTCCGCACGCCCGAAGACGGGGCCGAGTTTGAAGCTGCGTGGGTCACGGCCTGCGACAAATGCGGGATCGAAGCCACCCCCATCTCCGTGAAGGAAGCCCGGACGCTCGAACCCAACCTCGCGGGTAATATCGTGTCCGTGTACCGCGTGCCCGACTCCGCCGTGGACGGCTTCCGCCTCGTCTGGCAGAACGTCCAGAACGCCGTCCGGCATGGCGCGGGCTTCCGCACCTATACGGAAGTCACTTCCATCAACAGCGCCAACGGACAAGTCACGAGCGTAAGCGTGCGCGACTCCCGCACCGGGCAGACCGGGGAAATCCCCTGCAGCTTCGTGGTCAACGCCGCCGGGAGCTGGGTGGGCGAACTGGCCCATACTGCGGGGCTGAACATCAACGTCAAGCCCGACCGTGGGACGCTGGTGGCCTTCAACCACCGCTTCACCAGCCGCGTGATCAACCGGCTGCGCAAGGCGTCCGACGGCGACATCTTCGTGCCGCACGGCTCCATCACCATCCTCGGCACCACCTCCAAGAAGACCGACAAGCCCGACGACACCGTGCCGGATACCGCCGAAGTGCACGATCTGCTCGACATCGGCCGCGTGCTTTTCCCGGAAATCGACAGCTACCGCATCCTCCGCACCTTCGCGGGGACGCGGCCTCTGTACACCGCCGACCCGTCCGCCGAAGGCCGGGGCGCTTCCCGCAACTTCGTGGTCCTCGACCATGAAAAGGAAGGGCTCAAGGGCATGGCGACCATCTGCGGCGGCAAGCTGACCACCTACCGCCTCATGGGTGAGCGCATGGCCGACCTCGTCTGTACCAAGCTCGGCGTGACCGCACAGTGCCGTACCGCCGTGGAGCCGCTGGTGGAGGATACGCCCCCGGCCCTGCTGGAACGCGCGCGCAAGGTCTTCCCGGCGCAAGGCCTGGAACAGGCCGAATCGCGCCTTGGCGACAGTTTTGCCGCCACGGTGGAGCGCCTTGAGGCCGCGCCGTGGAAAAAGGCACTCTTGTGCGAATGCGAGCGCGTCACTATTGCGGAATTCGAACAGGTCGCCTCCGAACCCACGTCCCATTCCCTCAACGACATCCGCCGCCGCACCCGTATGGGCATGGGTACCTGTCAGGGGAGTTTCTGCGGCTTGCGCGGCGTGGGCGCGGTGCTCGAAGCCAAGCTGCTGCCCGCCGGGATGCAGGCCTGCGGTACCGGCGAGTGCGATGCCCTCCCCTGCGGCGCACCGGATCTGCTCCAGAGCTTCCAGCAGGAGCGCTGGTACGGCATCCGCCCGGTGCTGTGGGGCAGCGAATTGCGTGAAACCGAGCTGGCGCGCGGCATGTACGGCGCGACCCTCAACGTAGACGGAGCCGACGAATGATCAAAAGAACACCCTATGACGTCATGATCGCCGGGGGCGGCCTTTCCGGGCTGAGCGCGGCCCTGTTCGCGGCAAAGGCCGGGAAGCGCACGCTGCTCGTCACCAAGGGCTCCGGCGTGCTCGCCATCGGCGGCGGCACCATCGACGTGCTCGGCTACCGTTCCGACGGCACGCCCCTTACCTCGCCCTTCGACGGCTTCGACAGCCTGTCCCCGCGCCATCCCTACGCCATCGTCGGCGCGGAGACCGTCAAAAAAGCGCTGTCCTGCTTCCTCGAGTTCTGCGACGAGGGCGGCTGTCCCTACCTCTGCAACAACGAACAAAACACCCGCGTGGTGACGGCCCTCGGCACGACCAAGCCGAGCTATCTTGTGCCCCATACCATGTCGATGCACGGCGTGGCCGAAGCGGCCAACATTTTCATCGCCGGGGTCGAGGGGCTCAAGGACTTCTCCCCGGCGCTGGCGGCGCAGGGCCTTGCGACGCGCAAGGGGTACATCGGGAAGAACATCGTCCCGGTCATCCTGCCGAGCCCGTTCCCGCTCCAGCGCGACCTCTCCACCCTCGATCTGGCCCGCTATCTGGATACGCCCGAAGGCATCCTCTGGCTGAGCAAGAGCCTGAACAAATACATCGTGCGCGGCGTGCCCGGCGCGGTGTTCGTCCCGGCCATCCTCGGCACCGCCGCCAACAACGACGTGCACAACGCCATCAAGGATCGCACGGGGCACATCGTCAACGAAATCTCCAGCCTGCCCCCGGCGGTGACGGGGCTGCGCCTGCACGCCCTGCTCCTGCGCCTGCTCAAGAAATACGATGTGGATCTCATCGAGCAGTCCACCATCACCGGGGCCGTGGTCGAAAACGGGCGCTGCGCCGCGCTGATCACGACCAACAACGGGCAGGAGCGCCGCTATGAGGCGCGTTCCTTCATCATCGCCACGGGCGGCGTGCTCGGCGAAGGGTTCGCCATCGAGCCCGAACGCGCATGGGAGCCGATCTTCAATATTGATCTGCCCCTGAACCCGTCGTCTCCAGAGTGGTCGCTGCCGGAAGCCTACCCGGCCTGCCGCCAGACGCCGGGGACGCCCCGCCCGTCGCACGGCTTCGCCCTGCTTGGCCCGGATGTGGACGCCAAACTCCGCCCGCTCGGCAAGGACGGCAACCCGCTGTGCGGCAACGTGTTCTTTATCGGCAAGACGCTCGGCGGCTACGATCACGCCGCGGAGAAGTCCGGCAACGGCGTCGCGCTGTCCACGGCCCTCTTTGCAGCCATGAACGCCTGAGGTGCGTATGAAACCTATTGAAACTGTAGATAAATGTACAACCTGCTCGACCTGCGTGGCCTATTGCCCCGTCACCAAGGCGACGCGGGCCTTCAAGGGGCCGAAGCTGACCGGGCCTTCGTCCGAGCGTTTCCGCCTGTATGACGAAACCGGCGGCGGGGAAATCTCGGAAATCGAGGCGCTGGACTATTGTTCCAACTGCAAGAACTGCGACATCGCCTGTCCGTCCGGGGTCAAGATTTCGACCCTCAACATGCTGGCCCGTGCGGAGTACTGCAAGCGCCACAAGCCGCCCCTGCGCGACTGGGTACTGTCCCACGGGCGTATGCTCGGCAGGCTGGCCCGCCGTTTTCCGGGCTGGCTGGTCAATGTCGGCTCCACCAACGCGCTGACCCGGCTCATCCTCGACAAGTTCGGCGTGGACGCCCGCGCGCCCATGCCCGTGTTCGTGCCCCGGAGCTTCACGGAATGGATGGGTGACCACAACGCGATGCTGACGGCCTCGGATCGCAGCCGCCTCACCAAGAAGGCCGTCTTTTTCCCCGGCTGTTACGTGAACGACTACGACCCGCAGACCGGCAAGGATCTCGTTTTCATGCTGGAAAAGGCGGGGTATGAGGTCATTGTGCCCGAGTTCGAGTGCTGCGGGTTGCCGATGGTGGCGAACGGCTTCTTCGACGACGCCCGCGCCGCCGCGAGCCGGAACGTGGACACGCTCGCCGCTCTCGTTTCGTCCGGCGATGTCCCCGTTTTGACGGTCTGCCCGAGCTGCCAGCTCATGCTCAAGCAGGAGTATGCCGAGTATTTCCCGGAACTCGGCAAGCATGAGTCCATTGTCCCCCATGTGCAGGACGCCTGCGAGTTTCTCATCGGCCTTATCGAGTCCGGCGAGCTCGACATCGACGTACGCGAAGACGCCACGAAGCTGGTCTATCATGCCCCCTGCCACCTGCGCGCGCAGGGCATCGGCAAGCCGGGCCTTGATCTGCTCCGCATGGCTTCCGCCAACGTCGAGGACGCCCGTTCCGGCTGCTGCGGCATTTCCGGCAGTTACGGCTTCAAGAAGGAAAAGTACGATGTGGCGGCCTCGGTCGGTTCCGATCTCTTCA
The DNA here is from genome assembly GCF_000224655.1 of Bilophila sp. 4_1_30. Classification (NCBI taxonomy): domain Bacteria; kingdom Pseudomonadati; phylum Thermodesulfobacteriota; class Desulfovibrionia; order Desulfovibrionales; family Desulfovibrionaceae; genus Bilophila; species Bilophila sp. 4_1_30. The sequence goes on along the minus strand of NZ_JH114232.1, from coordinate 1,038,792 downwards.
AGGCCGTCAAGGACAGTGCCGCCGAGTATTGCGTTACCGAGTGCGGCACCTGCCGCCTTCAGATTTCGCATCACACGAAGCTCCCGTCCATGCATCCGATCTCATGGTTGAGGAAGCTGGTGAAATAGAGGAAAAATTGGAGGG
>NZ_JH114232.1:1027516-1038265 GCF_000224655.1 Bilophila sp. 4_1_30 | reverse complement strand
CGGCTGGTGGGGAGGATACGCGGAGGGAGTTCCGTTGTATGGAAAAAAAGAGGCGATTCCTTAAGGAATCGCCTCTTTTTCATTTATAATAAAATGTTACGACGGGTTAGCAGGAGCATCAGTCGCCTGCGTGCAATCAGGAAGACTGATCTTCGCATCGGTGAGGGAAACCTCATCCGTACCTTCAGTACCTCCTGGAGGCAATGCTTTAGTAACGGTATAAACATTATTGTCTTTGGTCCCTGTAGTCAGCTTCCACCCTCCCAAATCAGTAGGGCTTGTTACAAGACCCTCAGCTGCCGTTACCGCTTCGGCGCAGGAGCCACCGTGCAAAATTTCCTGCCCGAACTTCAGGTTCACACGGGCCTGCACTTCGGCAACAACGGCCATTGCAGCTTTGGTTTGGGCCTCTTTCTGCAAATCATAGTACTTCGGAACGGCCACAGCGGCGAGAATGCCGAGGATGACCAAGACGGAAATGATTTCAATGAGCGTGAAGCCCTGCTGTCCCCTGTCCTTTCGCATCGTAGACCTCCATCCACAAATGTTGAAAACGTCTTAAGCCTGAACGGAAAAATCACATGTATGAGGCTCGTGATAGAATCTTTTTCATCTATAGAGTACCTCGTGATTCAAGTAAAGGCCTTCGATATCCGCGTACAGCGCTATTCGCAAAATATCCTAGCTGTTTCTTCATGAAGGTTTCACAAAGAAACGGCGCTGCACTGAATAAAACGGCATACAAAAAAATAATACCACTTTATTCAACAATATATAGTTACATAAAGCAAACTGTCCGGTGACGTAAAAAGAGTACCTTCCCGAAAAAAGAAGAAATACCTTCGGCGAGTATCTATACCCTCGCAACAATGATGTAAACCCAATATGCTCTTTTTACAAAAATAAGGGAGCATTTCTACGAATGCTCCCTTATCCGTTTTCTGAGAGATCAGCTTCCCCACTCTGGGGATTTTCATTTTTGAACCCGCAAAACAAAAACAACCAATAAAGAGGCTCTTATATCAACACACGGAGATGTATCGCGAAAAAAGGGAAAGAGTTTCGGGTGTACCTCTCTTTTTCGAAAAATCTCCTCTCTCTTTATTTCATCTATAGAAACAACATCGTCACATGCCGCACGGCAACGGCGGCTCCAAACGCGATCAGCGTGTTGAATACCATACTGAACACAGGCCAGCCCCACGAACCCGTCTCCTGCCGGATAGCGGCGACAGTCACCAGACAGGGCGCGTACAGCAGCACAAACACCAGCAGAGCCAAGGCGGTGGCGGGCGTCCAGCGCCCGTCGTTGCGGATCTGCTGCGCCAGCGGCGTGGGATCTTCGGGATCGATGTCGCCGAGGGAATAGGCCGTGCCGAGCGTGGCGACGATGACTTCCTTTGCCGCAAAACCGCCCACCAACGCGATGTCCGTGCGCCAGTCAAACCCGGCGGGACGCGTCAACGGTTCCAGCGCCATGCCGAGGCGGCCTGCAAACGAGTGTTGAAGTGCCCGCTCCGCGCGCTCGCCGTGCAAGGCCGTAAGCTGCTCTTCAAGAGCGGCCACATCGCCGCCCGAAGCCTTCGCCGCTTCAAGGTTCGCTTCGATGGTCTGCTGCTCGCCCGCGAAATGCGCCCGCGTGTCCAGCGGCAGCCGCGGATACGCCATAGCCGCCCACAGGATGATGGAAATGGCGAGGATGACCGTACCGGCCTTCTTCAAATACTCGAACGTACGCTCGCCCGTATGGATCGCCAGACCGAGCATTGTGGGCAGGCGATAGGGCGGAAGCTCCATAACGAACGGCGTGGACGGCCCACGGATAATCGTCGAGCGCAGCAGCCGCGCCGTGAGCAGGGCCACCACCCAGCCGGTGAGCGTCAGCCCGAACATGACCGCCGCCTCATGGCCGGGGAAAAAGACGCCGGAAAAAAGGATGAAAACCGGAAGCTTGGCCCCACAGGCCATAAAGGGCACGGTCAACAGCGTCGCGATCTTTTCGCGGGGGCTCCTTAGGGTGCGGGCCGCCAGCACGCCGGGCACGGCACAGCCGCCAGCAATGCCTCCGCCCACGATGAACGGCATCACCGAACAGCCGTGCAGCCCGAAAATACGGAAAATACGGTCGAGCATGTAGGCCATGCGCGCCATGTACCCGGTATCTTCAAGAAAGGCGATTTGAAGGAATATCAGCATAATGAGCGGGACAAAGCTCATGACGCCGCCCACACCGTCGATAATGCCCGAAAGCACCAGCGACTTGAGCTGGCCGTCGGGGAGCACGGCGTCCGCGCCTTCGCGCAGCAGGGCAAACCCTTGTTCCACCCAGCCCATCGGGATCTCCCCAATGGTGAAGGTAACGGTATAAAGCAGATAGAGCACGCCGAGCATGATCGCCGGGCCCATAAACGGATGCGTCAGCAGCTTGTCCATGCGGTCCGAGAACTGGATGCGCGCGTGCATGTCCTGAAGCCGGATCAGCACGCCGTCCCGCAGCAGCGAGGAAATAAACCCATAGCGGTAATCCGCGATGACGGCCTCGGGCCACGTATTCAGCGTATCCCGCAAATGCCGCGCCACCTCATCCACCTGCCGCTCCAGATCGGCGGCAAGCTCCGGGGCTTCGGCGCGGCTGCGGGTGAGGATTTCCTCATCCTGCTCCAGCAGCTTGAGCGCGACCCACCGTGCCGGATATTCCGAAGCCAGCAGCCCGGCCTCGGCAATGGCGGCTTCCATATCCCGCAGCACGGGATCAAGATCGGGCCCATACGAGATATGCAGCGGCTCCCACGGCTCGCCGCGCTTGGTTTCGATATAGGCTTCCGTCGCCTTCAAGAGTTCGGGCAGCCCTTCGCCCGTGCGGGCCACGGTCGCCATGACCGGGAAGCCCAGACGCTGCGACAGGCGCTCGATATCAATGGTCATGCCCTGCTTGGCGGCCTCATCCATCATGTTCAGGGCCAGCACCACGGGAACGCCGAGTTCCAGAAGCTGGATGGTCAGGTAGAGGTTGCGCTCCAGCGCGCCCGCATTGAGCACGTCGATGACCACGTCGGGCCGTTCCTGCGCCAGCACATGCCGGGCGACCGTCTCCTCCTGCGTGTAGGCGGTCAGGGAATACGTCCCCGGCAGGTCGATGAAGCGCACACACCGGCCGGAAGGCATCTTGATGAAGCCTTCCTTCTTCTCCACGGTAATGCCGGGATAGTTGCCCACATGCTGGTGCGAACCGGTCAGCGCGTTGAAGGCCGTCGTCTTGCCCGAATTCGGATTGCCCGCGAGGGCTATGGTAAGCTGCGACTCCATGACGCCTCAGCCCGCCTGTTCCAGCGGTTCGACGACGATGTAGTCGGCTTCGTTGTTCCTGAGGCTGAGCGTGAACCCAGGCAGGCGCAGGGCCACCGGATCGCGCAGCGGGGCGCGCCCCACCACTTCCACTTCCGCGCCGGGGATGAGCCCCATGTCCCGAATGCGCCGCCCCAGCTCTCCGCTGGCCTGCACATGGGCGATGCGGGCTTTCTGCCCCTCCTTCATCCTGCGCAGGGAAATGAGCCCGGCTTCCCGCATCTCCTTGGAGATGGGACAGCCTTCGCCGCCGCACGAACGGGCTTCGGCGCAATCATGCTCTCCGCGCTTTCTATGGCAAAATCCAAACATATTGTCCCCCAGCTTCAACTTTATCGTCACATCCGGCGCCGCCGCCCCTCTGGGAAAGCACATCCCCGGCCCTGACGGGCCCCGTAGCAACCGGCGCAGCCGCCGTTGCATACCGGACGTTTCATGACATTGATCCTGCGGCATACAAACCACGCCGCAACGATGATCGACACGGCGAGCAGGGATTCCCACGAAAAAACGCTTCCAGTGATGAAAACAGGCTCCGCGTCCATACCCACTCCCTTATGATACCAATTGGATCTGCCCTTTCTATAGATTTTTGAAAATAAATGTCAATTGCGGCATGAGAACATTTTGCCCGGCATCCCCGGTTTCTTGCCCTTAACCCGCATCTCGTCTATACTTTTTTTATTCGCAACTTTCTTCGGAGCGCCCCATGTCCCTTTCCGCAAACGCATCTTCCCCAATCCCGGCCTCCTCCGCCCCGCTGTTGCAGGCGGAAGGCGTCACCGTGCGGTTCGACGCCTGCGAACGCCCGTTCGACGTGGTGCGCGACGTGTCGTTCACGCTGCATCCGGGGCGCACGCTCTGCCTTGTGGGGGAATCCGGCTGCGGCAAGAGCATGACGGCGCTGTCCCTGCTCCGCCTCATCCCCGAACCGGGGCGCCTCGCCGCCGGGTGCATCCTCTTTGAAGGCCGCGATCTCGCCGAATTGTCCGAATCCGCGATGGAACGCGTGCGGGGGCGCGACATCGGCATGATCTTTCAGGAACCCATGACCTCGCTCAATCCGGTCATCCGGGTGGGAGAGCAGGTCGCGGAGCCGCTGATGCGTCACCTGCGCCTGCCAAAGAAGGCCGCGCTCGCCGAAGCCGTGGAACTGTTCCGGCTGGTCGGCATACCCGCGCCGGACATGCGCGTCCGCGACTACCCGCACCAGCTTTCCGGCGGTATGCGCCAGCGCGTCATGATCGCCATGGCGCTGGCCTGCAAACCGCGCCTCCTGCTCGCCGACGAGCCGACCACGGCCCTCGATGTGACCATACAGGGCCAGATACTCGCCCTGCTCGGCGATCTTTCCCGCGAGCGCGGCATGGGGCTTCTGCTCATCACCCACGATCTCGGCGTGGTGGCGGAAATGGCCGACGAAGTGGGCGTCATGTATGCCGGGCGCATCGTGGAGCGCGCGCCCGTGCGGGCTCTGTTCGCCGAACCGCGCCATCCCTATACTTGGGGCCTTATCCGCTCCGCGCCCACGCTCGACACGCCCCCTTCGGCGAAGCTGGACGCCATCCCCGGCACAGTCCCCTCGCCCGGCGATCTCCCGCAGGGATGCCCCTTCCGGCCGCGCTGCCCGGAAGCGCACGAGCGCTGTTTCAAGACGCCGCCCGTCATCGAATCCGCCGGGCCCGACGGCGCCCGGGAAGTCTGCTGCTGGCTTGCCGAAGCAAGGTAAGTGTTGCCGAATACGGGTTCAGTCCTATATAGAGTGTTGGCAGATGCGTCACGGAGACGGCGCGTCGCCGAATATGATCATTAAGGAGCTAGCATGACCGATACACGTGATCCCCAGACCGAAAAGGAACAGAACGGCGCCACCGAAGAAAACCTCGCGGAAACCGCGCAGGCCCCTGAAAAAACGCTTGAGGAGCAGTTCCGCGAAGAGATTTGCCCCACTTGCACGGTCAAGACCGAAGCGGACGAGACCCGGCTGCGCGCCCTCGCGGAAATGGAAAATTTCAAGAAACGCATCCAGCGTGACCATGACGAATATATGCGCTACGCCAGCGAGCCGGTGCTCAAGGATCTCCTGCCCGCGCTGGACAGCCTTGATCTCGCCATTCAATACGGCGGCAACGACGAAACCTGTAAAAGCCTGCTCACCGGCGTGATCATGACCCGGAAGCTGCTCCTTGACGCGCTCAAGAACCACGGCTTCGATGTCGCCGGGGAAGTGGGCGAACCCTTCAACCCCGATGTCCATGATGCCGTTTCCTATGAAGAGCGGGATGATATGGAACCCGGCCTGGTCAGCACCCTGCACCAGCGCGGCTACCGCCTGAAAGACCGCCTGCTGCGCCCCGCCAAAGTATCCGTCAGCCGCAAGCCCGCCTGACGATGGCAGCCGAACCGATGACAAAAAGCAGGGCGTCCGCCCCGCTCGGAGGCGCGTTACACGCCGAGAGCTCGGAGGGCGTCCTGCGCGTCATTTTCAGCGGCGAGTGGAAACGGGATCTGCTTGGGACCAACTTTTTTACGGAACGTGACGAAGCGCTGTGTGAAACGGAGAGGCTCCTCAAAGAGGCCCGCAGCGTCGAACTCCTCGGCGAGGAACTCGGTGAATGGGACAGCGGCGTGCTCGTCGTCACCACCCGGCTCGTCACCCTCGCCAAAGAACACGACATCCCGCTTGATGACGCCCGCCTCCCCGAGGGCATCCGCAACCTGACCAGACTGGCCCTTGCGGTCCCCCCGAACACCGCCGCGCAGCGTAAGGCCCAAAAGACGACCTTCCTCGAACGGGTCGGCGGCTTTGCATTGGCGGTGCCCCGCATGGCACGCGACATTTTCGATTTCATCGGCGAAATTGTCCTCAGCGTCGGCAGGCTGTTCCGGGGCCGCTCTTCCTGCACGTCGGGAAACGTCTGGCTCGCCGTTCAGGAAAGCGGCGTGGACGCCCTGCCCATCGTCTCTTTGATCAGCCTGCTCGTGGGCCTGATCCTCGCCTTCGTCGGCGTGATCCAGCTCAAGATGTTCGGTGCGGAAATCTACGTTTCCAGCCTCGTGGCCGTGAGCATGACCCGCATCATGGGCGCGATCATGACCGGCATCATCCTCGCGGGCCGCACCGGCGCCTCCTATGCCGCCGTCATCGGGACCATGCAGGTCAATGAGGAAATCGACGCTCTCACCACGCTCGGCGTGGCACCTTCCGACTACCTCATCATGCCCCGTATCCTCGCCCTTACCGCCATGACCCCGCTGCTCGTTCTCTATTCCGACTTCATGGGCATCATGGGCGGCTTCATCGTCGGCGTCGGGATGCTCGGCCTTGATCCCATGGAATACTATACATTTACCCAGAAAGGGTTCAACATCAACAACCTCTGGGTGGGCATGGTGCACGGCGCGGTCTACGGTATGCTCATCGCCATAACCGGCTGTTACCAGGGCCTGCGCTGCGGCCGCAACGCCGAAGCAGTCGGCAAGGCGACCACCTCGGCCGTGGTCTATTCCATCGTGGGCATCGTGCTGTCCACGGCTGTCCTCACCATCCTCTGCAATATTTTGAATATATGAATACCTCCACACCCATCATCGAAGCGCGGGACCTTACGGTCGGCTACGGCAGCTACGTCGTGCAGAAGGATCTCAACTTCACGATAAACCGTCAGGACGTATTCATCATCATGGGGCCGAGCGGATGCGGCAAAAGCACGCTCCTGCGCGTCCTCGTGGGCCTGCTCCAGCCTACAAAGGGGCAAGTGCTCTACAGGGGACAGGACTTTTGGGCCGGGACCGAAAGCGAGCGCCAAAAACTTCTCAGCGGCGTGGGCCTGCTCTTCCAGAGCGGCGCGCTGTGGAGCTCCATGACCCTCGCCGAGAATGTGGCCCTGCCCTTGCAGCGCTATACGAAGCTTTCCTCCGCCGAGATCAGGGAACAGACCTCCCTCAAACTCGCGCTCGTCGGCCTTGCCGGATTCGAGGATTATTACCCGTCCGAAATCAGCGGCGGTATGCGCAAACGCGCCGGGCTCGCCCGCGCGCTGGCGATGGACCCCGAAATCGTTTTCTTTGACGAGCCTTCGGCCGGGCTCGACCCGGTCAGCGCCGCCCTGCTGGACGAGCTCATCCTCGAACTCAAGGAGAACATGGGCATGACCGTCGTGGTCGTCACCCACGATCTCGACAGCATCTTTACCATCGGCAACAACAGCGTATTCCTTGATGCGGCGACCCACACCATGATCACGGGCGGCGATCCCCATGTCCTTCGCTGCGATCAGGCGCACCCCGACATCGTCCGTTTCCTGAACCGCGGCAAAACCGACTCCTGCCCCACCTCCTCCAAAGGATACCGCTCATGAGCAAGCCAGCCAACAAAACCCTCATCGGAGCCTTCGTCGTCGGGGCCACAGCCCTCCTGCTGCTCGCTATCGCCGTTTTCGGCTCAGGCAAGCTGTTCCAGACGACAAGCCGTTACGTGCTCTTTTTCGACGGTTCCATCAGCGGGCTTTCCGTAGGCTCTCCGGTCCTGTTCCGCGGCGTCCCGGTGGGGCGCGTCGTCGAAATCCGGCTCACGGGCGACCTTGATAATTTAGTGTTCCAGACGCCGGTGTTCATCGAACTGAACAAAAAGGACGAAGGGCGGTTTTCCGTTTCCGACGGCGACATATCCAAAAAAGAATATCTCGATCGCCTGGTCAGCCACGGCCTGCGGGCAACGCTGGCGACCCAGAGCCTGCTCACCGGCCAGCTCATGATCGAGATGGATTTCTACCCCAGAAGCCAGATCCCTTATCCCATCAAGGAAGTCAAAGAATACGACGACGTGCCCGAGATTCCCACCATCCCGTCGCAATTCGACAACATCCTGCAAACGCTCACGACGCTGCCGTATGACGACATCGCCTCGAATGTCCTCGACATTACGGAAGGCGTCAAAAAAATCCTGAGCAATTCTGGGACGGAACAGCTGATCGGCCACATCGACAAGCTGGTGGTCCAGCTTCAGGATATCGGGACCAACCTCGACAAGACGCTGACGAGCATCCGCGGGCTTGCAGAACCGTATACAAAGCTGGCGCAGGATACGGACAAGCGGCTGTCCGCGGCGCTGGAACAGGCGTCGCATGTCCTGAGCCGCATCGACAACGTAGCCAAAGAGACGGAGATGACTGTCGTTTCCGCCCGTGGCGTGGTCAGCAAAAACAGTACGACCGTCATCGAACTGAATCAGGCCATCCGCGAAATCACCGAAGCGGCCCGGGCCGTTCGCGTGTTCGCCAACACGCTTGAACGCAATCCCGAAGCAGTGCTGCGCGGGAAGGTACGGTAAAGGAACGTATTGGGGCTCCTCCCCTCCTCTACCAAAGACTTTCGACTGGTAGGGTGTCGGGAAGTTCAAATCGTAGCGGGACCGGGTTGAAAGCGGAGTCCTGTGCGCTTGATTGGGCACAGGACTGTATCCTTAAAAATGACGCGATGGGCCCAAGGACGCGGAAGCGGATTACATCCATGTGAGATAATTAGGTATACAGGGATGCGGCACACCACACCAGCAGGAGCGCCATGCTCGCGTTGGCGGCGGTATGGTGGTTCTGGAGGAAACGGCGGAATACGGCTCCAAAAAGCGCCCAAAAACATGTCCCGGCATAGGCGACAGCCGAGAGCACGCCGATGGAAACAGCCAAAGCCATAAAGGAATCGTAGTAAGGAAGCACAAAGGACGAGAAGGCGGTTATCCCATAGAGGATGCCTTTGGGGTTGACGAATTGCAGCAGCATCCCTGAAACGACGCCGTTGACCGGTACAAGGCGGGAATCTTCGTTTCCTGATCCCGACCGCCAGACGCCAAAGGCCATCCAGAGGATATACGCCGCGCCGACGGCACGCATTGTGGGTTCCACGTCGGGCAAAAACCGGAACAGCGCCGCGCCAAACAGCGCACATGCCGTCATGAGCCCCAGAACGCCCAGCAGGACGCCGAAGCAGAAACGGAGCCCCTTCCGGAGCCCGTACGCACTCGCGCTGGAAAGCGCCATAATATTGTTGGGGCCTGGCGTAAAGGACATGATGCACGCGAAGGACAGGAAAGCGGCAATCGACGGCATGGCGGAAGCTCCTTTGAGTTTGTGCGATAGAGCATACGATCTGTGCACTATAATGTCAAACATGGACAGGATAACGCCCTTGGAAAATATCGGCCACATCGTAGCGGAGAACCTCAAACGCCTGCGGGAAGAAAGGAAGCTCAGCCTTGACGCCGTAGCGAAATGTTCCGGAGTGAGCAAAAGCATGCTCGGCCAGATCGAACGCGGCGTGACCAACCCGACCATCTCGACGCTCTGGAAGATCGCGAACGGGCTCAAGATTTCATTTACTTCGCTCATGATGCGCCCGGAAACGGACGTCGAAGTCGTCCCGCGTTCCGCCATAACGCCTTTTGTTGAAACAGACGGAAAATACAGGAATTATCCCGTCTTTCCGTTCGACAGTTCCCGGGGGTTCGAGATGTATGCCATTGAGCTGGATCCCGGCGTCCGGCTTGACGCCGAACCGCACCCCGAGGGGACGCAGGAGTTCATCACTGTTTTTTCCGGCGCGCTGACCGTACTGCTCGACGGTGAACGCTGGGGGATCGCCGATGGCGACTCCATCCGTTTCAAGGCGGATCGGAAACACGCCTACGCCAATGAAGGAAACACGCTGTGCCGCTTGAGCATGGTCATTTGCTACCCATCTTAAAGGAAAAAGGAAGCCATATGAAAAAGCGCGCCCCTTCCCTGCTGCTGGCCCTGCTGGCGCTGGCCGGACTGCTCACCGCTGGCGGCTGTTCCCTCGGCCGCAGCCCACGCCCCGATTTCTACATGCTGTCCTCCCCCGTGGAAAATGTGGTCCAGTCCGGCAAAGAAAAAATCTCCGGGCCACGCGTCGCCATCGGACCCGTGTCCATTCCGGGCTATCTGGACAGGCCCCAGCTCTTCCTGCGCGACGGCAATGACGTCAAAGTCGAGTTGGCCGAGTTCAACCATTGGAGCGAGCCGTTCGGCGAGGGCGTGACCCGGGTGCTCTGCGACGCCGTGTCCGCATCCCTGACCCCCCGCAAAGGGCTGGCCTCTCCCATGCGTTCGCAGCAGCCTTTCCAGTGGCGCATTGCCGTGGATATCGCCCGTTTTGACGGTGCGCCCAACGGCAGCGTCATCCTCGACGCAGGCTGGAGCCTCGTGAACGAGAGCGGCGAAGAGCTCAAGTCGGGACGTTTTGTGCAGCACGCCCCCGCCGGTCCCGACATCCCCTCGATGGTACAGGCCCAAAGCACCCTCCTCGCCCAGTTCGGCGCGGTTCTTGGGCAGATGATTCCGTAGGGAAAATGAGGGGGGAGGGGAGAGGGAACCTTTCTAAAGAAAG
>NZ_JH114232.1:1009586-1027317 GCF_000224655.1 Bilophila sp. 4_1_30 | reverse complement strand
TCTCCCCTCCCCCCTCACCCCCCTCCTCTCTCCCTCCAAAGACTTTTGACCTTATCGAATCCCCCATGACGGCTTTCCTGTTTTTCGGGAATTCCGACTTCTTTTCAACATACCTTCGACTTTCTCATTTCCTAAATAAAAAAGGAACCTTCCCCGGAAACGGAGAAGGTTCCTTTTCATATGCACATCCCTGCGATAGGGATTCAATAAAGTCAAAAGTCTTTGGGAGAGTGGGGGGAGGGTTGGAGGGGGGCGGGAGGGGCGCTTGTCCCCTTCATGGGGATTCTTCAGAAAGGCCCGCCCCCCTCCAATCTTTATACCCCTATTCCTTCACGCCGCCCCCAAGGGCCTTGTAGAGCATGATAAGGTTCTGCTCGCGGGCGACGCGAACAGAGATGAGGTTAAGCTGCGAACTGTACATCGCACGCTGGGAATCGAGCACGGCCAGATAGCTGTCGATGCCCTGATTGTAGCGCTCCCCGGACAGGCGGTACGTCTCGGAAGTCGCATGAACAAGCGATTTCTGCGCCTCAAGCTGTCCGGCAAGGGATACGCGGTCGATCAGCGCGTCAGACACTTCCCGGAACGCGGACTGAATGGCCTTCTCATAATTCGCCACAGCTATCTTCTTGTCGGCTTCGGAAACACGCAGGTTGGCGACGTTCCGCCCACCCTCGAAGATCGGCAGGCTGACCTGCGGCAGGAAAGTCCAGATGCCCGTACCGCCGTCAAAGAGATGGGACAGCTCGTTCGAGGCCGTGCCGATGTTCGCGGTCAACGAAATGCGGGGGAAGAAATTCGCCCGCGCCGCGCCGATGTCCGCGTTGGCGGCCTTGAGCGTATGCTCGGCCTGAAGGATGTCCGGGCGCTGGAGGAGCACCGTGGAGGGCAGGCTCACCGGAATATCCGGCCAGACCGGAAGCTCGGAGAGCGCCTTGGCGGGCAGCATGTCCGGGGTCACTTTCGTACCCGCGAGCAGGCTGAGCGCCGTGATATCCTTGGCCACCTGCCCGCTGTAACGGGCAATGTCCACCCGCGCCGTATCCACGCTGGTCTGCGCCTGGCGCAGATCCAGCTCGGACGAAACGCCCACGGAATGGCGCCGCGCGATCATTTCGTATGAAGCCTGTTGGCTCTTGAGCGTTTCCGTAGCGATGTTCAGACGCTCGCGGTCCGCCACCAGCGCCAGATACGCCTGCGCCACTTCCGAAACCAGGCTCAGGCGGGCGCTCCGATACGCCTCCTCGGTGCCGAGGTAGGTTTCCAGAGCTTTGTCCTTGAGGCTTTGGATACGCCCGAAGAAATCGAGCTCATAACTGGTCACGCCGACGCTGAGCGCGTGCTGGCGGGAAACAGTCTGTTCGCCCGTGGTGGACAAGTCGGCGGAAACGCCCTTGTTGGAGGACTCGCCGGAAGCGGAAACCCCGGGCATCAGGTCCGCGCGCTGTACCTGGTACAAGCCGCGGGCACGCTCGATGTTCAGCGCGGAGACGCGCAGATCCCGGTTGTTGTCCAGAGCAAGCTGAATGAGCCGCTGAAGGTGCTGATCGGAGAAGAACGTCTTCCATCCGATTTCCGAAGCCAGCTGATCGGTAGGCTGGGCGAGGACCGTGCCCTTGGGCATGAGGTCGTCGGGCCAGGCCTCCGCCACCGGGGCCTCCGGGCGGACGTAGTTCGGGGCCATCGTGCAGCCGGGCAACAGCACCGCCAGCGCGAGCGCCATATACTTTGCTGACATCATTTGTGGGAATCTCCCGGTATGGTTTCAACGATGTTGGCCGTGCGGCGACGCTTCGACTTCTTCCACTTCCAGCGGAACGAGAATACGGAGGTCACCACGACGAAGAACACCGGGATGTAGAAAATCCCGAGGGCCGTTGCCGCGAACGTGCCGCCCATGACGCCCGTGCCGATGGCGTTCTGGCCGCCGGCACCAGCGCCCGTGCTGATGGCAAGGGGCAGGATGCCGAGCAGGAAGGCCAACGAGGTCATCAAGATAGGACGCAAGCGCATACGCGACGCCTCAATGGTCGCCTCGATGAGATCGCCTCCCTTATCATGCAATTCCTTGGCGAATTCAACGATCAGAATGGCGTTCTTCGCCGACAGACCAATGGTGGCGAGCAGGCCCACCTGGAAATACACGTCATTGGAAAGCATCCGCATGTTCGCCGCGCCGAGTGCGCCGAGCACACCGAGGGGAACCACGAGGATAACCGCAAACGGCACGGACCAGCTTTCATACAAGGCCGCGAGGCACAGGAACACCACAAGGATGGACAGGGCGAACAGGGCCGGAGCCTGTGATCCGGAAAGGCGTTCCTGATAGGACAACCCGGTCCATTCGTAGCCGATGCCCTGCGGGAGCTGGCTGGCGATCTTCTCCATTTCCAACATGGCCGTACCGGAGCTCACGCCCGGCGCGGGCATACCGAGGATCTGCACGGCCGGAACGCCGTTGTAGCGTTCCAGACGCGCGGGGGCGTACTCCCAGTGCGCCGAAGCGAACGAGGAGAAGGGAACCATTTCGCCCTTGGAGTTGCGGAAGAACCATTTTTCCATGTCTTCCGGAACCATACGGAACGGCGCGTCGCCCTGCACGTACACCTTTTTGACGCGGCCCTTGTCGAGGAAGTCGTCCGCGTAGGAGCTGCCCCAGACGGTCGAAAGCGCCGCGTTGATGTCGGCCAGGCTCAGGCTGAGCGCGCCCGCCTTCTCACGGTCGATGTCGACGCGCAGCTGCGGCTGGTCTTCCTGCCCGTTGGGACGCACGGCCACCAGATTCTTGTTCTGGGCGGCCATGCCGAGAAGCTGGTTACGGGCCTGCAAAAGCGCCTCATGCCCGAGGCCGGACTTGTCCTGCAACTGGAAGTCGAAACCGGTCGCGTTGCCGAGTTCCATAATGGCGGGCGGCGCGAATGCGAACACCTGCGCATTGCGGATTTTCGAGAACGCCGCCATGGCGCGCTTGGACACGGCGTCCACCTTGAGGGACGGGTCCTGACGCTCGCTCCAGTCCTTGAGGCGCACGAAGGCCATAGCCATGTTCTGGCCGTTGCCCGCGAAGCTGAACCCGAGAACGCCCATCAGACTGTCGATGGATTCCTTTTCCTCTTCGAGGAAGTAGCGTTCGACCCGCTCCAGCACCTTGGTGGTCTCTTCCTGCGTCGAGCCGGTGGGCAGCTGGATCTGGGCGAACAGCATGCCCTGGTCCTCATCGGGCAGGAAGCCCGTGGGCAAGGTCTTGAACATGAAGACCAGGCCGCCGATAAGCACCAGATAGATGATCATGAAACGGCCCGCGCGCCGGATGACGTAGGACACGCCGGACTGGTAGCGCAGCGTGGCGCTGTCGAACCAGCGGTTGAACCAGCCGAAGAAGCCGTGCTGCGAATGCACGTGATCCCCGCCGATGGGTTTCAGCATCGTGGCGCAGAGGGCCGGGGTCAGCACGATGGCGACCACCACCGACAGCACCATGGCCGAAACGATGGTCACCGAGAACTGCCGGTAGATGACGCCCACGGACCCGCCGAAGAAGGCCATGGGGATGAACACGGCGGACAGCACCATAGCGATGCCGACCAGAGCGCCGGTGATCTGATCCATGGATTTCCGGGCGGCCTCTTTGGGCGAGAGCTTGTCCTCGCTCATCACGCGCTCCACGTTTTCAACGACGACGATGGCGTCGTCCACGAGGAGGCCGATGGCGAGCACCACCGCGAACATGGTCAGCGTGTTGATGGAATAACCGAACGCCGACAGCACGCCGAACGTGCCGAGAAGCACGACGGGCACCGCGATGGTCGGGATGAGGGTTGCGCGGAAGTTCTGGAGGAACAGGTACATGACCAGAAACACCAGAAGCACGGCTTCGCCGAGTGTCTTCACCACTTCATGGATGGAGATTTCCACCACCGGGGTGGTGTCGAAGGGATACACGGCCTTCAGGCCCTGCGGGAAGAAGGCTTCGGCGTCCTTGAGATAGTTGTCGATGTTGCCCGCCGTTTCCAGCGCGTTCGCGCCGGTGGCGAGCTTCACCGCGATACCGGTGGCGGGCTTGCCGTTGTAGCGGCTCAGCGTGGAATAGTTTTCGCTGCCCAGCTCCACGCGGGCCACGTCCTTCACGCGGATAAGCGAACCGTCGGGATTGGTGCGCAGGATGACGTTGCTGAACTGTTCCGGAGTCTGCAAACGCTCCTGCACCGAAATGGCGAGGTTCATCTGCTGGCCCGGAACGGACGGCGTGCCGCCGAGCTGACCGGCGGAAACCTGCGCGTTCTGCGCGTTGAGCGCGTTGATGACGTCGCTCGGCATCAGCTTGTAGCTTTGCAGCTTATGCGGATCGAGCCAGATGCGCATACCGTACTGGCTGCCGAACAGGGAGACTTCGCCGACGCCGGAGATACGGCTGATGGCGTCCTTGAGGTTCGTCGCCACATAGTCCGCGATGTCCGCGTTGTCCATGCTGCCGTCTTCGGACACGAAGGCGTATACCTTGAGGAAGTTCGCGCCGCGCTTGGCCACGGAAATGCCCTGCCGCTGCACTTCCTGCGGGAGCAGAGGGGTGGCGAGCTGGAGCTTGTTCTGGACCTGCACCTGTGCGATGTCCGGGTTGGCGTCCGCGCTGAAGGTCAGGGTGATTTCCGCCTGCCCCGAGGAGTCGCTGGTCGAGGACATGTACAGCAGGTAGTCGAGGCCGTTCATGTTCTGTTCGATGACCTGCGTGACGGTGTCCTGCACGGTCTGGGCGGACGCGCCGGGATACTGCGCCCTGATGCCGATGGTCGGCGGGGCGATGGACGGGTACTGCGAGATCGGCAGGTTGAGGATGGAAATCCCGCCCGCCAGCATGATAATAATGGCGATCACCCATGCAAAGACGGGACGATCGATAAAGAAACGTGCCATGAAAAAGCCCCCTACCGCTTCTCGGAAGCAGGCGCGTCCTGCTTGGCCGGGGTGGGTTCGGCAATGCGAACGGGCGAGCCGGGACGGATTTTCTGGAGCCCCTCGACGATGACCTTGTCACCGGCCTTGAGCCCGTCGAGCACAACCCAGCTGTTGCCCTGCGTGCGGCCCACTTTGAGCGGACGGATTTCAACCTTGTTTTCGGCGTTGACCACATACGTGGTGGGGTTGCCCTTGGCGTCGCGCAAAAGGGCGCGCTGCGGCAACAAAATGGCCTGATCGTCCACGCCCTCGTTCAGGATGGCGCGCACGTACATGCCCGGAAGCAGTTCCTGCTTGGGGTTCGGGAAGATGGCCCGCAAGGTCACCATGCCGGTGCTCTCGTCCACGCTCACGTCGGCGAACTGGAGCGTGCCGGTAAGCCCGTACTCGCTGCCGTCTTCAAGCAGCAGGCGCACCGCCGCGTGATCCTGATCGGCGCGCTGGAGCGTGCCGTCCTCAAGGGAACGCTTGAGGCGCAGGACTTCCGTGCTGGACTGGGTCACGTCCACATAGACGGGATCGAGCTGCTGCACGGTGGTCAGCGGGCTGGACTGGTTTTCCGTCACCAGCGCGCCCGGCGTCACCAAAGAGCGACCGCTCCGCCCGGAAATGGGGGAGGTCACTTTGGTATAGGCCAGACGGATGCGCGCGTTTTCCACGGCGGCCTTGTTGACGCCCACGTCGGCGAGCGCCTGCTTGTAGGCGGCCTCGGCGTCTTCGAATTCCTGCTTGCTGACCGCGCTGATGTTCACCAGATCCTTAAAACGCTGCATCTTCAGGCGCGCGGGGGCTACGTTGGCCTCGGCGCGGGCGAGGTTGGCCTTCGCGCTGTCGAGATTGGCCTGATAGGTGGCGGGATCAATCTGGTAAAGGACATCCCCGGCCTTGACGTCCGCGCCTTCCACAAAGAAACGCTTCTGGATGATGCCGCTCACCTGCGGACGCACTTCAGCGATCTGGAAACCCGACGTGCGGCCGGCAAGTTCCGTCGTATACAGCACCTTCTGCGGGGTCACGATCTCCACGGCCACTTCCACGGCGGGAGCCGCCTGGGACTGGGCCCCCGTCTTTTCGTCCTTGCAGCCCATGAGGGACAAGCAGCCAAGAAGCCCGGCCAACAAAGTCACACCGAATCGGAAGGGCCGCCGTTCATGCTTCACCAACATATAACCTCACTCTCAGGTTGTCGGCGCGGTTCAATCATCACGCGCCCATAGAAAATACAAGCGACTTGCGTTTCGCAGGTTGCTTGCATAGTTTGACAAAAACAAATTGAATAGAGTAAGCTCTATCCGTTCAAGTGCTATACTTCCCGAAAGGATGACTGTCAAGATGGAAAAACACACGGCCCGCAAGTATTCCTCGCCCATCCGAGAGCGCCAGGCAAACCAGACCCGCACCAACATCCTCGACGCCACGCAGCGCCTTTTCCTTGAGCGCGGGTACGCCAAAACAACGGTAGAAGCCATCGCTCAAGAAGCGGGTGTCGCCAAGCAGACCGTCTATGCCGTCTTCCGCTCCAAAAACGGCATCGTGGCCGAATTGCTGGACCGGGCCGTCTTCACGGAGCGGGTGTTTGAGCTGCACGATCGCTCACTTGAAACGGCGAACATCCACGAAGCGCTGAAGCTCACGGCGCAGCTTGTCCTGCAGGTGCACGAGTCACAGAACCCCGTCCTCGATCTGCTGCGCGGGGCGGGGATGCTCGATCCGCAGCTGGCCCGCGTTCTGAACGAAATCCGGTGCAGCAACAGAGACAGGCAGGAAAACCATGTGCGGTTCCTGCTTCGCGGGCGGCGGCTCAAAGAGGGCCTCGACATGGGTATGGCGCAGGATATCTTCTGGTGCCTCACCAGCCGCGACCTCTACCGTATGCTGGTGCAGGAGCGCGGGTGGTCCAGCGAGACGTACGCCAACTGGCTGTATGAAATGCTCGCCAATTCGCTTCTCCATGTGAGCGAGGAGCACCCGGACGAGGAGCAGGAAGTGCGAGCGGAAGAACGTCCATCCGTGCAGCGGTAGGGAAGAGAAGGCCGGACAACGGAAGCGGAGCCTCCACCGGCTGTACCCGTCTCCCGAAAGGTTGGGAGATGCGCCCTCAGGCGGAGGGCAAGGGCTCCCTCCCTTTCCGAGCAAGGTTTGGGGCAAGGTACTGTTTCCAACAGACGGAGACGCACCCGCCGTATAGCATCAACGCGGCAAGGCCATCCGGAATTTTTATTTCCCTGACGCCGCGGCAAAACGGGGTACTGGAAACGGTTGCATACCGCGCCGCTACCCGAAAAAAAGCGGTTCAGTCCTTCCTGTTCACGGTAATCCGGCTGACCACCCGCTCATAGTACGGGCTGCCGTCGCCGAGAACGGGCGCGTTGGGATGGCGGGCCTTGATGCGGGCAATGACCACTTCGAGCTTTTTCATCTGCCGGACCTTTTCCTGTTCGTCCCCGCACTTTTCCAATGCGTCGACAATGGATTGGGCCTCTTTCCGGTCAAGGACCTCTTCAGGGACGTAGCCCGCGTTCTTCAACAGCTTGTAGGCCATGCGAAGGTCTTCGGGGATGTGCGAGTCGTCTTCCAACTCCAGCGGCTTGCCCGCTCCGGGAAGGGAATCAAAAGCTCCCCGCTCGCAGGCTTCCCGAATGCGCTGCTCTGCGATAATGCTTATGGCGTCCATCGTAACCCCCTGAAACATCGTCTTTTCAGATAAATTATCCCTCGCGGGCCCGGTCCGCAAGGGGTTGGCTTCACCGAAGGGGATACTCTGCGGATCGGTTCCGGCATCAGGGCGGAATTGTACTCTTTCTTCCATATTCCGGACCGTTTTTACGCAAGAAAATTTCCTTTCGGTTCACATGAAAATGCGCTATAGTCGTTAGCTTGAGGAAAAGATCCCCAAAGACCTTTTTCGTCTTGTTGTCCACACGTACTAAAGTGCTTCCGTAGCTTATACGGAGATTACCTTACCTCAGGAGGAACCGCACAATGAGCTTACTGTATCAAAAACATGCTTCCCGCCCCCTGACGCTGGACAACCGCGTCGAACCCGAACTGTACCGCGACGTTTTCCCATATACGCATGTCAGCCGCATCGAATTCGACGATACATTCCTCGTCCCCCGCCCGGCCGATCCCATGTTCATCACCGACACAACCTTCCGTGACGGCCAGCAAGCCCGACCCCCTTATACCGTCAAGCAGATCGCCCGTATCTACGATCTGCTCCACAAGCTCGGCGGCAAGAGCGGACTCATCCAGGCCTCCGAATTTTTCATGTATTCCCCCAAGGATCGCAAGGCTATTGAAGTCTGCCGCTCCAGAGGCTACCGCTTCCCCCGCGTCACCGGCTGGATCCGCGCCAACATGGACGATCTCAAGATCGCCCATGATATGGAATTCGATGAAGTGGGCCTGCTCACCAGCATGTCCGACTACCATATCTTCCTGAAGCTCGGCAAAACCCGCGAGCAGGCCATGAACGACTACCTCAAGGTCGTTACCAAGGCCCTCGAATGGGGCATCGTGCCCCGCTGCCACTTCGAAGACGTGACCCGCGCCGACATCTACGGCTTCTGCCTGCCCTTCGCGCGCAAGCTCATGGAGCTCTCCCACGAAGCGTCCATGCCCATCAAGATCCGCCTCTGCGACACCATGGGCTACGGCGTGCCCTTCCCCGGCGCGGCGCTTCCCCGCTCCGTGCAGCGCATCGTCCGCGCCTTCACCGACGAAGCGGGCGTCCCCGGCGCATGGCTCGAATGGCACGGGCACAACGACTTCCATAAGGTGCTCGTCAACGGCGTGACCGCATGGCTGTACGGCTGCGGCGGCGTCAACGGCACGCTCATGGGCTTTGGCGAACGCACCGGCAACGCGCCCCTCGAAGCGCTGGTCATCGACTACATTTCCCTCACCGGCAACGACGAGGCCGCCGATCCCACCGTCATCACGGAAATCGCCCAGTATTTCGAGAAGGAACTCGACTACCGCATTCCGGACAACTATCCCTTCGCGGGCAAGGACTTCAACGCCACCAGCGCGGGCATCCACGTCGACGGGCTGGCGAAGAATGAAGAGATCTACAACATCTTCGACACCACCAAGATCCTCAACCGCTCCGTGCCGATCATCATCAACGACAAGGCGGGACGCGCGGGCGTGGCCTACTGGATCAACCAGCAGTTCAACCTGCCGCCGGAACGGCAAGTCTCCAAGAAGCATCCCGCCGTCGGCCAGATCCACACCAAGATCATGGCCGCCTACGAAGAAGGCCGCAACACCTCCTTCTCCAACAAGGAAATCAAGAACCTCGTCCGCCGTTTCATGCCTGAGCTCTTCGACAGCGAGTTCGACCAGATGAAGCGCATCGCCGGGGAACTGGCCTCCAACCTTGTGGAGCGCCTGTCCCGCGACTGCCAGACGACATCGGATACCGAAACGCTCACCGCACAGCTCCAGCAGTTCGTGCGCGACTACTCGTTCATCCAATATGTCTACGTCACTGACGTCAAGGGGCACTCCACGGCCATCGCCATCAGCGATCCCGGCGATCAGAAGGGCTATAAGGCCTTCCCGATCGGGTTCGACTACTCAAACCGCGAATGGTTCCAGCAGCCCATGCGCACCGGCAAGCTGCACATCATGAATGTGCACCAGTCGCAGGTCACCGGGCAGCTCATCATCACCGTGTCCACGGTGATCACCGATGCCAACGACGAGATCATCGGTGTCCTCGGCGCCGACATCCAGCTTGAGGAAATCATCCGCCGCGCCGAATCCCTCGAAGCCGAGGAACATATCGGCGAGGAAGAGTAGCGCTATTTTGTAAAGGGGGGAAAACATTTCCTTCCCTTTGCAAAGGCTTTTCCGTTTTGGAACGGCTACGTTCCCCATAAAACAAAGCCCTTTTCCGGTGTGCGGGAAAGGGCTTTGTTTTTTCAGGCCGCCATCACAAGAAAGAGTATTCTCGCAAGGCCGTTGTGGTTGAAAGCAGTAACGTTAAAAAGGTTCTCCCTTCCCCAATACACTCAAAATACACTCTGCCATAACTCCACGAACGACCAGCCGAGCTTCACGCCATAGAAAAAGATAATCAGGCCGCAGACAAGGTTGATGATGCGCAACAGGCGCGGCGTGAACCGGTTCTTGAAGAGTGAGGAAATGGTGGTCAGGGACAGGAACCAGAGGCAGGACGCGCAGACCACGCCCCAGAGGAACAGGCCGGACTCCTCGGGCGGCAAGGCCACCCGGAAGGACCCGAGCAGCAGCGACACGTCGATGATCGCCTGCGGATTGAACCACGTCACGACACAGGCCATGCCGATGGTCTTCATGAGCGGGATGTTCACGTTGATCGCCGGACCGGCGACCTCGCGGGACAGCATGAGCCGGAGCCCCATGTACATCACTACAAGGCTGCCAGCCAGCAAAACGCCCTTTCGGATAAGCTCGGAATGTTCGATCAGTGCGCCGATGCCGAAAAAACCGGCAAGCGCAAGGGTCACATCAAAAAAAATGACGATGAGCGCCGTCCGGTAGGCCGCCGCCCGAGGCTGGGACAGGCCGGCATTGATGACGAAAAGATTCTGCACGCCGATGGGCGCGACATATGCCAGCCCAAGCGACAGGCCCTGAAGATACGCAAGCATGGTTCCCTTTCTCCTTTCGCTCCCACGCCCGGCACAATGCCGTGACGGAAAGGAATGAGTCTATAGGGAATCGGACATCGTGCGTCAACCCGTTTTTCCCTTCCGAACGATCTCCGCACGCCATTCCCATGCCGCGGCAGTGATTACGCAGAAAAGGCCGAGAGCTGAAACCGCGGTTACGCCCGCCATGCTGAAAAGAGGATGGAAACGGAGGAAAAACACGGAAGAGGACTCCCTCCCTCGGCTTGTTCCCCGTCACCGCGCCTGTCTGATTTTTTTCAGCACAAACGCCATGTTCTGCCCAAGATTGCGCATATTGGCCATCCCCTCGGCATCGTTCAGGACATCTCCGACATCCCTCCCGTAGGCCATATTCCAATAGGTCGAACCGACCACGATGACCTCTTTATTCAAAAGGAAATGGTTCATCGTGTCCACGGCGGCCAGGCCGCCCCCGCGCCGCACCGCCGCTACGGAGGCCCCAACCTTGTGCCGGAGCATACCCGGATTCGTCGCCACGACGACGCCCGCGCGCTCGAGGAAAGCCTTCATCCCTGCCGTAACATCGGCGGAATAAACAGGGGAGCCGAGCACTATGCCGTCCGCCTCCACCATTTGGGCAAAACATTCATTGAAAAAATCTGTCTTTACAACGCATTGACGCTTCTCCCCGCACCCGAAGCAGGCCTTGCAGGGCTCAAGAGCCTTGCCATGCAACTGCACGAGCTCCGTTTCAATGCCTTCCGCCTCCAGCTCCGCAAAAACCGCCTTGATGAGAAGAGAAGTATTCCCATCCTTGCGGGCGCTTCCATTGATGCCGATGACTTTCATCGTTCGCCTCGCAGTCTGAAATCACGCGCGTTCCAGCAGGGCCACCGTCTCCACATGCGGCGTCTGTGGGAACAAGTCCACAGGCCGGGCGGCTTTCAGGCGGAAAGCCGGAGCCAGACGGGCCACGTCGCGGGCCAGCGTCGCGGGGTTGCACGAAACGTATATAAGCCGCAACGGGGCCGCCTCGGCAAGCTGCTGCGCGACCTTGGCATCAATCCCGGCACGCGGCGGATCGACCACCACCACATCCGGCTTGGGGCCGAGCTTCACCAGACGCCCGAGCACGGACTTGGCGTCGCCCTGCTCCACCTTGTACGCCTTCCTGCCCAGCGCCTTCGCATTGCCGCGGGCATAACGCACCGCGCCGGGCATTTCCTCAATGCCCACAACCCGCGCATTGCGCCCCATGTACAGCCCGATGGAGCCCACGCCGCCGTACACGTCCCACAGAACAGGATCCGGCAGTTCCTCAAGTGCGGCAAACCGGGCAGCCTCCGCATACAGCAACTCGGCGGCGGGCGTATTCACCTGAAAAAAAGCGTTGTGCCCCATCTGCAACCGGACATCTCCGATCCGCTCCTCAAGCCGACCGTCCGCGTACAGAGCCCGCTCGCCGTAGGCCACATCGCTGGGAGCCAGACGTTCCGACAGCGCGAAACCCGTCACTTCGGGAATTTCCGTCCGCAGCGCCGCCGCGAACCGTTCCCCTGCCTCAAGGCTCCCACCGGCTCCCACAATCAATTCCACAAAGCAACCGCCCGCATTGGGCTCTCTGACGACGAGGAACCGCCCGTCCAGATCGTGAAACGCCCCATTGGACAACATCCGCACAGCTTCAAGAACCCGCATGGTCAACGGCGTCTGCAACAGGCATCCCGTCACCTCGACGATGTTGCGCGAACCGCGTTCCCGCAGCCCGAGCGCCTTGCCGCCGTCTCCGGACACCCCAAAGGCGAACTCCATCTTGTTGCGGTATCCCCACTCGGAGGGGGAGGACAGGATAGGCAGCATGGGCGGACACGCCACCTTGCCCACCCGCTCCAGCGCGTCGTGCACGATGCGCTCTTTCCATGCGAGCTGGCGGTCATACGCCAACGATTGCCACGAACATCCACCGCACCGTCCGGCATGGGGGCACGGCGGCTCCTGTTCATCCGGAGAGCGCTCGAGCACTTCAACAAGTGCGGCTTCCGCAAGGCTCTTCCGCACGGCGGCGACCTGCGCACGCACAAGCTGCCCCGGCAAGGCATCCTCGACAAGTACGACCACGCCGTCATGACGCCCGAGGCCGCGCCCGTCGGACACCAGCGCATCCACGCGCAGTTCGAGGAACTGGCCGGAAACAAAGGGATTTACAAATGGTTTGGCCATGCTTCCTCCGAAGCTCCCGCTTGACTTTTGTCGCAAGCCGGGCAATGTAATACTTTAACGTCTCGACCACGTCCGCCGGAAAAATCCCTTCGGCGTTCGGGGCCGGAAGAGCCAAGGAGTCCGCCATGTTCAACGAGCTGGTCAGCAACGCCATGCACTCCACGCCGCAGGGATTTGTGGGCGTATCGCTTATTTTCGTGTATTTCTGCGTCATTGTGGCGACGGCTTTTTATCGTATCAAAAAAGGCGATCACATGCACCACTAAGAGGAGACGCCTTCCCGGCCTCTCCCTTTCTCGCCCAACCCGGATCAGGAGCGAATCGAATGGATTTCCTTCCCATCAGGCGGGCTCTGCTCAGCGTCACCCATAAGGACGGACTGGCGGAATTCGCAACCTTTTTGCACGCCAACGGCGTGGAGCTCGTCTCCACCGGCGGCACGCTGAAATTCCTTGAAAACGCGGGCCTGCCCGTCACCGCGGTCAGCGACGTGACCGGCTTCCCCGAAATCCTCGGCGGCCGGGTGAAGACGCTGCATCCCCACATCCACGGCGGCATCCTCGCCGACAAGGACAACCCCGAGCACCTCGCCGTTCTGAAAGAAAAGGGAATCAAGGCATTTGATCTCATCTGCGTGAACCTTTACGATTTCGAGAGCGCTCTGGCCAAGGGGTTGAAGCCCCGCGAAGCCATTGAGGAAATCGATATCGGGGGCCCCTGTATGCTCCGCGCGGCGTCCAAAAACTTCCACAGTATCCTCGTACTGTCCGATCCCGATACCTACGCGGAAGCCACGGCGGAACTCAAGGCCAACGGTATGAGCGTTTCCCTGCCTTTCCGGCAGCGCATGGCCGCCCGTACGTTCGCCAAGACCTCGCGCTACGACGCGATGATCGCCGAGTATCTCACGAAGAACTAGAATGGATTGGGGAAGGGAGAGAGCGTTTCTGGAGAACGGCCCCTCTCTTCCCCAAACCTGCCAGCGTGGTTTGCGCCCCTTCTCCCTCCCGATACTTTGACCGGCGGGAAGGCCGCACGACGGAAATCCCGTTGGATGCAGGGGAAAAAATAAAGTCCATCGGCATAAGCGCGCTCGCTTTCAGCCGACGGCGAGCTTTGACAGAAAAGCCTATGGGCAAAAAGGACGGCAGGCGGCGAAACGCCTGTTTTGTTTTTTGAGGGGAAAAGATGGAAGAGAAGGCACGGATTGAAGTAGTGGGCGGTATCTTGTGGCGCGGCGGCTCGTTTCTCGCGGCGCAGCGTCCGGAAGGCCATCCGCAGGCCGGTTTTTGGGAATTTCCCGGCGGAAAGGTCGAACCCGGCGAGTCGCTGGAAGCGGCCCTCGCCCGCGAACTCGCTGAGGAATTGTCCTTATCCGTCCGTAACCCGAGGCTCTGGCGCACGGTTGAGCACGATTACGATTTCCGCTCGGTGCGGCTCCATTTCTTCCATATCACCGAATTTTCCGGGGAGCCTGTCGCCAACGACGGACAGGCCTTCCGCTGGGTAACGCCCGAAGAGGCCCAAACACTGCCCTTTCTTGAGGCCGACCGGCCGCTGTTGTTTGACCTGAGCCGTCCGTAGCCTTGTTCCGTGATAGAAAAGGCCCCTGTTCCGGCAGGGGCTTTTTTCTGATGGCCGGTTCCCGGAGGATCGTATCACTGCGGATGGAGCACAGTGCCTCTTGCCATTCTTTAAATGCGGCTCCACACCATACGCTGCGCTTCGAACCCATCGTTCCCCGCTTCCACCACAGGTCTCACAATCTCTGCCTACCAATCGGACATTGTTCACGGTACGGAATGCCCGCCGGCAATCTCCTCCACGAGCCGAAGAGATTCAAGGAACAGCCCACAAAAAGAGAAATTACCAGACAGATCTCGTAAAACCACCGCCTCTTCGAATCACCCTTTGCCCGTCATTCCTCTTCCCGGATCGTTCCCCTCTCCATGACATACAGCCCGACGCCGGGGACGGCCTTGCGGAGCATGTCCGCCATATGCGGGTGGCAAGTGAAGTACAAAAGCTGATGCCCCGGCGAACCTTCTTGCGAAGAAGCCAGATCGCCGAAGGTTTGAGCCGTACGCAGGGCGCGATCGGGATCAAAGTTGACTAATACGTCGTCCATGATGACCGGCAATGCGGCGGCCTGCGCCGCGTGGTTGCGGATATGCGCGAGCCGCAGGGCCAGATAGAGCTGCTCCTGCGTGCCCCGGCTCAGCACTTCGGGACTGACCGGTTCGCCGTGCGGAGGGAGGACGCGCAAAGAACTGTCTTCCAGCGAGGCAGCAATGCCGACCCACGCGCCGCCCGTAATGGCGGAAAACAACGCGGAGGCCGCACGGATGACGCCGGGCTGGCGTTCTTTTTCGAACCGCCCGCGCGCTTCAAGCAGCAGATGCCGGGCCAGCGCGTACCGGCTCCATTCCAAGCCCAAGCCCCGTATGGTCCCGGAAAGCGACGCAGCCCGAAGGCGCAGACGGGAAAGCGTTTCCGATCCCTCGGCCTGTTCCAGACGGGCTTCCTGCGTACGCAGGGAATCGGCAAGCCGCTCCTCTTCGTCCACAAGCATGGACAGGCGGCCCGCGAGGCTTGCGAGCTCCGCTTCCAAGACCTCTTTGTCCGCCTCGCCGAACGAGGCGAAAAACGCCGGAATATCGGCATCCGCCCCATATAGATCCCGAGCCGCCAGACGCAGGGCATCCTCCAGATCTTCGCGGCGGCGCTCGAGCGCTTCCCGTTCCAGCTTTGCCCCGTGCCTCCGATAAAACGCCTCGGCATCGGGCACCTGCGCCATATTGAGGAGACGTTCCACTTCCCGCACGGCGTCATGATGGACGGCCTCAGCCTCCCGGACTTCCACGGCCTGTTCTTCGGATCGGGCGCGGAGACGCACAACCTCGGCGTTTTCGGCACGGGCGGACTCCCATTCGCGCAACAGCGCTTCCAGGCATCCGGGCCAATCCGGCTCTTCCGCTGCGTTGTTCGCGCTGGCATCCGGCAGACGGCCAAGCTGCCGCAGGATCTCCCGAAGCGGCATACGGAGGGCGTCACGTTCGCGCTCCTGCCGCTCCAGCTCCTCGTCAAGCCGCAGGAGCTCGGCTTCCAGCGCCTGTACGCGATCCATCCGCTCCAGCGCTTCCCGGGCCGTCGCCGGAGACAATCCGGCTGCCAGACCAAGCCCCCCCAGAAAACCTTCCCATGCCGCATCCGCTGCAACCTGCCGGACACGAGCCGCCTCAAGAGCGTCTTCCGCTCCCAGACGGGACTGTTCCAAGCGCGTCAGCTGGAGGGTCATGGCCTGAACCGACTCTTCCAAGCGTCGCCGCTCGTCGCACAGCCGATCGGCCTCACGACACAGACTCAGCGCGTTCCGCGCCGCCTCGGCGGCCCGTATGTCATCATTCCCGGAGTAAAAGGCCTCGGAAAGCAAAGAGCGCACACACTCCGGCAAGGCGGCGCGATCCGCCTCCAGCGCCGCCAATTCCCGGCGCTTGGCTTGAGCCGAGGCAAGCCGCATCCGGGCGCTGTCCACGCGGGCGCAGAAAACCGCCGCCTCGCCGGGCAAAGGCGCATCCGCGCCATGCGTCTGGAACCATGCCGACCATCGGGCCATTGCCGCCCGCTCGTCCGCCGATGCCTGCTCCAAAGCGGCCCGCTCCGTTTGCGCATGGCGTTCGGCTTCGGCGCAAACCGCCTCTTGGCGCTGTATCTCCTCCGCCAGACGTTCCCCGGCGGCGCACCGTTCCCGCGCCAGCTCCACCGCGCGCTCGAAAGCGTCCACGGTTGCCTCTTCCGCATCGGAAAGGCCGACCGTCCGGCACAATTCCCCGATCTCCCGCTGCACGGCCTGCACCCGCTGCAAACAGGCTGTCCGCCGCTGCTGAAGCCGCTCCGCCGTGGCTGTAAATTCCGGTCGGCGTTCTTTCCGGCGCGGAAACCCGGCCCATACGAACGCACCGCCGACCAGGAGGAACGCACCGAGCAGCCAGCCTTCAAGAGGCAAGGCGACCGACCCGAGCCGCAGGAAAGCTACTTCCAACACGCCGCGAAGGACGGCCCCGGCACCCCCGAGCACCGCCAGTACGGAACCGAGCACGACAATAGCCGGGCTGGATTCCGTCCCGGAAGCGGCCCCATGCTCGGCGCAGCGGGATTCGGCATCGGTAAAGCGCACATGCTCCACAGCCAGCCGGGACAAGGAGGAACGTAAACGCCGCAATGCCGCCCACTGTGCGTCCACGGCGGAACGGGCGGGACATGCCGCCCGACGCTCACGCAAACGCGCCAGCGTTTCCCCCGCACGTTCCGCATCGGAATCAGCCGCCGCAACCCGGCGCTCACGGTCTTTCCGCTCAACTTCCTTATGGACAACTCCCGAAGCCAGCGCGGTAATCGCGTCCTGCCCTGCGGACAGCGCTTCGAGCACCCCGCCGCTCGTCCCCGGCTCCAAAGCCAACCGGCTCAAAGCCTGATCCAGTTCCCGCTCCGCCTCGGCGGACGAGGTTTGCGCCTCGGGCAACCGACGCCGCGCCTCCTCAGCCCGCGTCATGGCCTCACGCAGACGTTCCCGCTCCGCCTCGGACAACGTCATCAGTGGCTCGGGGACCTCTGCCGCCTGCTTCATCTGCTCCTCAAGCTCAGACTCAAGCGCCTTTGTATCCTCCGCAATGCGGCGTACGGCGGCCTGCGCGTTTTCCATATCCAAAACGGCGCTGCGCCGCTGCTCGGCCTGACGTTCCAATGCCTCACGCAGCGACAAAGGCCGCCCGAGCCTCTGGACGCGCTCAGCCGTCCAATCCGGCCCGAGCCCGGCCAGTTCGCGCTGCAAGGCGGCAAACGTCCGCTCCCGATCGGCGCACAGCCCGGGAATCGCCGCCAGCGCGTTGCGGCAGCTAGCCGCCCGACCGGCCAATTCGCGCAGCCGCTCGCCG
>NZ_JH114232.1:1005473-1009148 GCF_000224655.1 Bilophila sp. 4_1_30 | reverse complement strand
CTCCCAGACCCCAAGGCGGCGCTCCAGCACCCGGCGTTCCCGCTCCCGATCGGTGCGTTCCTCGCGCAACGCCGCAAGCCGCCCTTGCGCCGCGTCCCGTTCGGCGGCGAGGCTGTCGTAACGGGCGGCGTCCTCTTCGGCCCGGCGCATATCCCGGCGCACGTCATCCCATTCTTTCAGCGCGGCGGACAAACGTGGATTGGAGCCCCGTGCCCGGAACAAGTCCTCCATGCTTCCGGTCAGCTTCTTGAGCGCCGCGCCCGGCGACTTCAGCCCCGCCATGCCGAAACTCGCACCGTACAAGGCATTGCGCACGCCTTCCGATGTTAAAGAGGCGAAAGACTGCAACTCCGACAGGCTGAACCCGTACACGCTGGCATACACCTCGCGGGTGACGCCGCCGAGCAGACGCTCCCACAGCGCCGGATCCAGCGGGCGGCCTTCCGCGTCCGTGAGCAGAGGCTCGCCCTTGGCGACATTGGGACGGCGGATCAGCCGGATGTCACCGTCGCACGCATCCGAAAACAACGTCAGGCTGCCGCCGAGCAACCCGGATTGCCCCGCAAGATACCCGCGTTCGCGGGCGTCACGGGTGCGGGGATAGCCAACCAGCGTGGAACGGAAAAAATCCAGCAACGTGGATTTGCCAGCCTCATTATGGCCGAGGAACACGGCCCCGGCCTCGGGCAGGCCTTCGACCGTCACATCCCGGAGCGTCCCGAACGCGTCGATATGAAAGGAACGGATACGCATCAGTCGTTCTCCAAGAGATCAAGGCACAGGCTTTCCGCGTCGTCCAGCAACCGGGCCAGTTCCTCATCCGTGAGCGGTTCCAGCGCCTTCCCCGCCCGGGCGTGCGCGAACAGCGGAGCCAGCGGGCCTTCCCGCAAAGCTTGCAATCCCGAAGCCGTACGCGCCGCTTCGGACAGGCGGAACACCTCCCCGAGCAGATCCTCGCGCTCCAGCAAAGCCCCCCGCTCCACACAGGGCCGGGTGGCGACGTCGATATCCTTGATCCAGATCCGGGGCACGCCGCTGCCGTCCTCACGTAGCCGATCCGCCAGTTCCGCGCAGGTTGTCCTCTTGCGAAGCAGCCCGTCCAGTTCCGTGCGTCCTTGCAGCCGCAGCCGCACAAGCAACATTTCGCAGCCGGACCAGACCTCGGCAGCCGCGCGATCCAGTCCAGTTCGGAGCCGGTTTTCCAATTCATCGAGCGAAGCAACGCCGCCCAGATCCATCTCCAGCGTCTTCCAGACCGCAGGGCCGAGGGGACGGAAGGACGTGCGCACGGCATACCCGCCATCGGGCCGGGCTTCCGCCGTCACCAGCAAGCACCCCTTTTCGCCGGGCTCGTTGATGTGCAGCCCCTGCGTACAGCCGGGGTAGGCCGCCAGCGGTTCCCGGCAGACCTCGCGGCGGTCGTGGATGTGCCCGAGCGCCCAGTAATCCATGCCGGACGCCTTCAAATCCTCTTGCGAGAACGGCGCGTACCGGGCCACTCCATCGGCATCGCCGGGCGTGGCGTGCAGCAGCCCCACGTGAAGGCCGCACGCCTCCGTGCGCCGGAAGAGCGCGGCGAGGTTCCGGGTTTCCCGGCCTGAGGCGTGGCTCGCGCCGTGGATGATGGCGAGAGGCGTTTCCTCACCCTTCCGGAACACGGGCACCGCGTCCGGCAGCTCCCCGAACACGGTCACGTTGCCGGGCCAGCGAACGGAACGCAGCCGGGAAGCAAGAGGATCATGGTTGCCGTGCACGAGAAAAACGGGAATACTCAGGGATTCCAGACGCCGGAACCCGTCGCGCAGGGCAAGCTGGGCGGAGACGCTGGCGTCCTCCTGATTGTACACGTCCCCGGC
Source organism: Bilophila sp. 4_1_30 (assembly GCF_000224655.1). NCBI lineage: Bacteria > Pseudomonadati > Thermodesulfobacteriota > Desulfovibrionia > Desulfovibrionales > Desulfovibrionaceae > Bilophila > Bilophila sp. 4_1_30. Next base: position 1,007,292 of record NZ_JH114232.1, on the reverse strand, counting down.
GAGGAGCAGGAAATCCGGGCTCTCGCGCTCGCACAGATCGAGGAGGCGTCGAAACGCGGTGAACGTGGCTGTGCGCAGGCGTTCCGCAAACTCGGCGGGGATGTCCCTGGACAGGCCGGAAAACGCGGCGTCCAGATGGAGATCCGCGGCATGGATGAAACGTATGGGATGCATGTGGCGTTCCTGAAAAAAGAATGTTTTCCGTCTTGCCGCATTCCCCGGCGCGAGGCAAGCGCACGAGGTATCCCGGCATTGTGCTGATAAAGCGCAGCCCGGCTTTTTCAAAGGATTTTTTTACAACTAGACGCCCTGTGCGTTTCGATATATCTTCCGTCTCCCTCCACAGGGACCTTTTCGTCCTTGCGGCAAGAGGCCTGCGTCGTTCCTGTCAGCCTTCAGCCCCCATTAACCTTCGCAGCAGCATCATGTCCGACACCATTGAATCAACCGTCATGGCCGAGCCGGAAGCCTCTTCCTCCTCCGCCATCCTTACAGGCATGAAGCGCGGGTTCCCCATCTTTTTGGGGTACGTGCCGCTCGGTTTCGCGTACGGCGTGCTTGCCGTACAGAACAACATCCCCGCCGTGTACGCCGTGCTCTTTTCCCTGCTCGTCTATGCCGGAGCCGGGCAGTTCATCGCCGTCGGCCTATGGGGGATGGGCGCATCCGTCTTTTCCATCGTTTTCACGACGTTCGTGATCAACCTGCGGCATGTGCTCATGTCCGCCGCCGTGGCCCCGTGGTTCGCGCCGTTCACCCGCTTCCAGCAATTCATCATCGGCTGGGGGCTCACGGACGAGGTTTTCGCCATGCACAGCATGGCCATGGCCACAGGTGAGAAGGCGCGGCTTCCGCTGGTGTACGCCGCCAACTTAACCTCCCACAGCGGCTGGGTGCTCGGTACGTTCATAGGCGCGGTGGCCGGCGACTTCCTGCCCGATCCCAAGCTGTTCGGCCTTGACTACGCCCTGCCCGCCATGTTCCTCGCCCTGCTCGTCCCCCAGTGCAAGGAACGGCTGTACACGCTGGCGGCCATCCTCTCGGCGCTGCTTTCGGTCATCCTCGCCATGTGCGACACGGGCCGCTGGAACGTCATCATCGCCAGCGTCATCACCTCCACCATCGGGGCCCTGCTCGTCACCCACCGCGACCGCAACATCGACGCACTCAGGAGGAAAGCATGAACATCGATCTCCTGCTCTGTATCCTCGGCATGACTCTCGTGACCCTCATCCCCCGCGTGATGCCGGTCACGCTGCTGGCGGGGCGCGAACTGCCGCCGCTCCTGACGCGCTGGCTCTCCTTCGTGCCCGTTTCCGTGCTCGCCGCGCTGGTCGCGCCCGATCTGCTGCTCGCGGACGGCAAGCTCAACATCACCGGAGACAATCTGTTCCTTATCGCCACCATCCCCACCCTGCTCATCTGCTGGTACAAAAAAGGCAGCTTGTTCGGCGCGCTTGCCGTCGGCATGGGCACGGTGGCGCTGATCCGGTATTGGATGGCGTAGGAACCGTGTAACCATTTGGAGGGGGAAGGGGAAACTTTCTTTAGAAAGTTTCCCCTTCCCCCCTCCAAGCCTCCCCCCATCCTCTTCAAAGATTTTCAACTGGTGGGGAGGTTGCATGGCAGGAGCCTGTTCCGGCACAGCGCTTCGCGCTGAGATTTCATTTATCTGATATTCCGATACAAAGTCGGCCCCTCCCCCCGCTCCCCATTTGCGCATCACGCGAAGATTGGCTATGAACAAAAAGCCGGGGGTTCCCGGACACCGCCATGACGAAGGAGTTTCCCATGCGTGCTCTTTACTGCCTGCTGCTCA
>NZ_JH114232.1:980663-1004664 GCF_000224655.1 Bilophila sp. 4_1_30 | reverse complement strand
CCGTGGCTGCCCGCCGGGATCGCCCGGCACAACGTCGGTTCAGCCCGGCACATGCTGGAGGCCGCCGCTTCGGTGTGGCCGCAGTGCGATGCGGGCGTGTTTACCGCCGCCGTGGCCGACTTCTCCCCCGTGCCTCCGGCACAGGGTGGCGACAAGAAATTCAAGAAAAGCGACGCTCCGGACGGGTTCGATGTCCATTTCGCGCCCAATCCGGACATCCTGAAAACGCTCGCCGCCGACCGTCGGCCCGATCAGAAAGTCGTGGGCTTTGCCGCCGAATCACAGAACCTCGAAGACTCCGTGCGCGGCAAGCTCGTTTCCAAAAAGGCCGACATGGTCGTGGGCAACCTGCTCCAAGACGGTTTCGGCACGCCGGACAACACGGTTTTCGTCGCCGACGCTTCCGGGCGCGAAGAACGCTGGGCGCACCTTTCCAAAACAGACGTTGCGTGGAGATTGCTCTCGTGGCTCCTGTCCCGCTGAATATTTCCCCGGCCTTCCGCCCGTGGCGTCAGGCCGGGATCACGCATCTGCTCCTCGACGACGAAGTCAGGGAGCGTCTTCTGGCGCGCCCGGAACCCGAGCCGTCCGAAGCCGCGCCTCCCGTCCAGCCCGTCCGGCAGCACAGTGCGCCGCCACAGCGCGAGGAGCGCCGCCAGCCTCAGCCGCCTTCCTATACCCCTCCCCCCCAGCCGCAGCCCGTTTCCAGCGCCCCGCAAAAACCTGTGCGGATCGCGGACACGGGCACTCTGGCCCCGGACGCCTGGCCCGCCTATTGGCAGACGCTGCTCAAAAAAACGCCGCCCCGCCCCTCGCTGGTCTGGTCCTATCCGTCCCTCAGCCGGGATCTGGGCGGCGACGCCGACGCCGCGCACCGCGACTTCCTGCGCCGGTTGCTCGGGGATATGGCGCTCCCCAAGGGGAGCCATGCGTTCTGGCCTTTGAACCGTTACCCCTATGGGGACGGCGAATCGGAACAGACGGTCGATGCCCGGATGTTTTTGAGCGGCATCGCCGCGCTCAAACCCGAAAGCGTCATCCTCATGTGCGGGCAGGTTCCGCCCGAGCTTGGGCTTGCCGATCTGCGCCCGCTTTCGCCAAGCATCGTGCATGGGCACCGTTATGTGGTCACGCCGCACGTCGACGACCTCATCGGGGAGCCGCAGCGCTATGCCCAGCTTATCACCTTCTTGAAGTCCATCATTGCAGGAAGATAGAAGGGTTCCGGGGAGACGGGGCAACATTTCCGAATCTGTCTCCTTTTTTAAAAATTTCAGCGTATTATCGCAATAAAACAGTCTTTTTGCGGGCAAAGTATCGGAGGCGCTCCCTTCGCGCGGAAAGCGCACCCGGCATCTTTTCCCACGTATCAATCATCCAAAGAGGTCCACATGCACGTTCTCGTCACCGGCGCGGCCGGGTTCATCGGATTCCACCTTTCCAAACGCCTGATCGCCGAGGGGCATACGGTCGTCGGCATCGACAATCTCAACGATTACTATTCGGTGCAGCTCAAGAGAGATCGCTTGGCACAGCTGCAGGCCCTGCCCGGCTTCACCTTCGAACATACGGACCTCGCCGACGACGCCGCGCTGGAAGCCGTATTCGGCCGCAACACGTTCTCGCATGTCGTGAACCTCGCGGCACAGGCGGGCGTGCGCTACAGCCTCATCAATCCCAAAAGCTACGTCCAGTCCAACCTTGTGGGCTTCGGCAACCTGCTCGAATGCTGCCGCCACGGGAAGGTGGAGCATCTGGTGTTCGCCTCGTCCAGTTCCGTGTACGGCATGAACACCTCCATGCCCTTCTCCGTACATGACAACGTGGATCACCCGGTCAGCCTGTACGCGGCTTCCAAAAAAGCCAACGAGCTCATGGCCCACACCTACAGCCACCTGTACCGCCTTCCGGCTACGGGGTTGCGCTTCTTCACCGTCTACGGGCCGTGGGGCCGCCCGGATATGGCCCTCTACCTGTTCACCAAGGCCATCCTCGCCGGGGAACCCATCAAGGTCTTCAACGAAGGCAAAATGCGCCGCGACTTTACCTACATCGACGACATCATCGAAGGCGTGATGCGCGTCATGGCCCGCATCCCCCAGCCCGATCCGGCTTGGGACAGCGCCAAGCCCAACCCTTCGACCAGCACCGCGCCGTGGCGTATCTACAATATCGGCAATAACAATACGGTCGAACTCGGGACTTTCATCAGCACGCTCGAAGACGCCCTCGGCAAGAAAGCCATCCGCAACCTCATGCCCATGCAGCCCGGCGACGTGGAAGCCACATGGGCCGACGTGTCCGACCTCATCGCGGACACCGGATTCCGCCCGCAGACTTCCGTAGAATACGGCGTCGGGCAGTTCGTGAAGTGGTATAAGGAGTACTACGGCGCGTAGCCTCCAGTTTCCGGAAGACGACAAAAAAGGGAGGACGGCGTGCCGTTCTCCCTTTTGCTTTGAACCTGATAAAAAACTTAGATGCGGATGCTGTTGCGGATGTCTTCGAGGCGGTTCTTGGCGAACAGCACATACGAAATGATCAGTTCGCCGGAGTTTACCTTGGACGTGATGTACAGCGGATCATAGGTGCAGATCCGGTTCATGTATTCGATCGCGGCGGCCATATTGCCCGCGTTCCCCTTGCTGCTGATTTCGGGGTACAGTTCATACAGCGCGCTGATGAAGTCCCGCACGACCAGCACAATGCCCTGTACTTCGTAAATACGGTTGTCCAGCGTGTAGAACGGCAGTTCCTGCGAGTTTTCAAGCAGGCCGAGCGCATACCCGAGCAGGTTTTCGCCGATCACAAGGTCGAAGGAGGCGTACAGGTCGTCGGTCCGGCAGTTGTACACGCCGGTACCCTTGTCGAGGCTCTCCTTATACTGTTCAATGAGCTTGAGCCCCTTCTTGTAGGACGACTCGGCGGACGGGAACATGAAGCTGCGCGGATCGATGGCAAAGCTGTTCAGGCGGGCCTTATAGAGCATTTCGCTCTCGCGGTCGTTGGTGCCGAGCTTGGCGATGGTCATGGAATACAGGTCCATCAGCACCTTGGTGGCGTGGTACACGCCGTACTGGCGGTACGCCCGGTTGTCCAACACGAACCGGTTGAACAAGATATCGTTGATGCTCCACCCGAACGTGGAGTTCAGCTCATAACGCATCTGGTGCGTGATGGCGTCCACCAGCGCCTTCCCTTTGGCGTTCTCGTCAAGCTTGTCGGCGTCGGTGATCTGTACGGGGGTGGGAAATTCCGTGCGATCGAGCTTCGCATACAGAGCCTGGCTGCCCCACGCGAGCAGCAGCAACGTAATGAACAAACAAACCTGCACCAGCAGCGTCTTGCCGACAATCTTGCATTTTTCCAAAAAACCAAATTCGGGGAGTTTCACCAAAACACCTCGTCTCGCTACGTTTGTACGGAAAGAAAAGGAGAGAAAGCCAGAGCGCCCGGCTTCCAAAGAGAATTGCCTTATAAAACTAATACCGTTTCCGCAAAAGACAAGAACCCTGCCCGCCCCCAAGGCCGCCTTTCCCGAGCCACCCGCAGGGCAGGTTCATTTCCCGCTTCCACGAGCAGGGATTCAAGATAAGGCGAAAGCCTTTGAAGATAAGGGGATAGGCACAATCCGGGCCGGCAGTTTTGGGGAGGAGCAAGGGGGTGTCCCCCTCTCCAGAAAGTTTCTCCTCCCCAAGCGTTCATCAATACGCCGGAATACGATCAACCGCTTCAGTCAAAAGGAACTCGCCCTTTTCGATCCACGCCTTGAGCGTGTCGGCGATTTCAAGAGAAATCACGTGGCTGGTCAGAGGCACGGTCGGGATTTTGCGGCCCTGGATTTCCACTTCGCCGGAAAGCAGGTCGGAGAAGCGCACATGCTGGATAACCCGGGGCAGGCCATTAGGGTAGTCATACCCGTAATCCTTCACGGGCATCAGGATGTCCTCATTGGAAACCCCGGTAAAGGCCGCCATTTCCTCGTTGAGGATCGGGATCGGAATCCCCACGCCCACCGACAGCGACACGCCATACCCGGTGAGGGACAGGCCGCGCAGATAGCGCGGTTTCATGCCCTTGAGATCGCCGCGCACCATGAGCGTGCCCGAGCCGCTGAGGGGGAGCCCTTTCTCGGTGCGCTGGGGTGAGGGATCGTGCTGCGTGCCCGCACCGATGACGTAGCCTTGCCCGCCGCCAAGGAAAATGCGCGTCCCGGTGCCGATGGTACGGAACCACGGATCATTGAACAGCGGCGAGAGGCAGCCCGCCGTAGCGAAGTTCACATTCCGCATATCCGGCTTGAGCGGCCCCATGTAGGTATAAATCGTGCGGCTGGTACAGTTTACCGCCGCGTTGTAATTCTGATAGCAATTGCGCGGATTCAAAAGCTGTGCGCAGGTCAGATCCGCCAGCGTGACGGTACGGTCGAGGGACCGGCGGGGGTAGCAGTCCGTCCCGTATGAGGTCGCCCGCAGATGGACGCTGCGCCCGGCTACGAGATCTTCGATGACGTGTGCGCCGCCGTATTTGAACTGGCCCGGATAGACTTTGTTCTGAGGATCGTCCTCGGGCAGCTCGGTGGCGCCAAGATAGGCGTCCACGGCGGCGAGCCCGGCGTAGGCGGGGACGTCGTTCATCCAGACCCGGGTGGTACGGATTTTCGGCGGTTCGGGCTGGCCGATGTTGAACAGCAAACCGGACGAACACATGGGCGAGAACGTGCCTGTGGTCACCACGTCGACTTCACGGGCGGCTTTTTCCGGGCCCATGCGCCGGACGGCCTCGGTCATTTCCTCAGCGTTGAGGACAACGGCCTGACCTTTTTTGATGCGCTCGTTGATTTCCGCGATTGTCTTGATAACTTTATGAGAAGACACGATATTTTTCCTCGACAGATGGTTGATCCCCTCGGCGGGCGCCTGTTCTGTTCTGTTGCCTCTTACTGTTATCATAAGCCCTTCCGGCAGTCCATGACCGTGCTGGCGCGGCCCAAAGAATCCGCCGCTCCAGCGGTGAAGAGGCGGGCCATACCTTGGCGGACGGCACGGCTTTATGATACTACCCCATTTCGAAAACATACCAATGAGATCCATCACCAAGCAATGGAGCATACATGAACCTTTCCAAATACGAACATGCGGAGCGCAAGGAGGCCGAAGCCTCCAAAGATGCCCCCGAAACCCCGCAGGACAGCGGCGCGGAACAGAAGCACCACACGCTGTTCGGCAAGCAATTCACTGAAAAAGAGCAGAAAACCTTATTCCTCTACCTCGTCATCGGCATCGTCCTCATGGAGCTCGCGGTAACGGTGGGCGCCATCATCATCAGCATCACCAACGCCCAGCCCTCGTCCAGCGGCGTGCCGCACTTCCAATTCCCGTGGATAGGCTATCTGGTCGCCGTGGTTATGGTCCCTGTGCTCGCCATGCTGCTGGTCAACCTCGTAAGCCTCGGCTTCTCCCGGGGGGCGCGCGGCGGCGAAGACGTGAACCTCGAAGGCGTCCCGCAGCGGATGCAGACGTTTTACGCGCTGGTCCGGGGAGCGCCCACGGTGATCCTGTTCGCGGGCTTCGTGCTCATGTGCGCCGCGATCTACTATCTCGACGGGGTGATGAGCCTGCTCCTGAAACTCGGGGAAAACTTCCATCTGGTCGCCATATGGGTCGTGGGCGGCTTCGCCGTGGCCTGGATGGTCAGCTATGTGGTCCGGGCGTGGATGCACTACAAAACCAAGCAGATGGAAGCCGAATACGCGTTCCGCCACGAAGTGCTGGAACGTACCGGCATGGTCATCCTCGACACCAAGCACGCGCCGACCACGGAACTGCGCATGTTGCCCCCGGTCCCCGGCGGCCAGCCAGGAGCCCTGCCTCCTGCCGTGGATGTGGACGCCTCAGCCGCGCTTCCGTCCGCCGAAGAGAGTGCGGCACAGGAGGATTCCTCCCAAACGACCGTGGATGTAGACAACGAGAAAAAATAGATCCCTCCCGCGTCCGGAAAAGGTTCCCCGCGAACAGGCAGCATCGCCCCAACAAAACGGGGCTGTTGTCCCACGAAACACCCATCGCGGCACGCGGCGTATCAACAAAACGGCAAGCCCTTCCGGTCATGCATCGGAAGGGCTTGCCGTTTATGGAGTGAGGATGACGTGAACGGGAGGGGATTCTCCCGTAGAAAAGGGGAAGGGGCCTGTCGCCAAAGGGGCACGGCTGATCAGCCGCCCCGTCTTGAGGGTATCCTCTCACCCGCATGATGCGTTCATGGCGTTAAGAGGAAAGGGGGAATCCCCGGCTTCCGCCTTTGGGTGGGGATTCCCCCTTCATCATATGCCTACTGGATCTTCTTGTTGCCTTCCCACATCTGGCCGGCCTTCGGCAGAGGCTTCAGGTACGCGAACCACGGATGGGTCTTGAGGTATTCGGGGTCCTGCTGGAGCTTGCGGCTCATCTTGAGGATGGGCGGCACGATCTGCTTGATGTCGCCTTCCAGCTTCGGCGCGATGCCGTAGTTGGTGGCCTTGAGCGCCGCGTTGATGGCGTCCTGGCTCAGGGTGATGGAACTGGTCAGGGTGTCGAGGGCCTTGGCGGGGTTATGGAACCCGACGCTGTTTTCGGCGGACACGAAATCCCAGAACATCTGGCCCTTGCGGACGGCTTCCTTGGCCCGGATGATCAGCTGGTCATAATCGGCGGGCTTTTCGCCGGTGTACTCGAGAGCAAGGCGCACGGCTTCGTGGGCGCGCACGGAGTATTCCTGCGCCACGAGAAGCTGCTTATAGGTCTTGTCCTGCGTGTATTCGATGCGTCCGCGCAGGTAGGCCGCGGTCTTGTCGGCATGGCACTGGCGGCAGGCGCGCAGTTCGGGGTCACGCAGGGGCGAGGTCCACCAGTGGCTGGACATCTTCTTGCCTTCCTCGCGCTGGTACGGCATGTGGCAGTCGGCACAGGCCACACCAGCGGCGCCGTGCGGACCGTCGATCCACGTTTCATAGTCGGGATGCTGCATCTTCAGCATGGGCGTCTGGGAAACGGGGTGCACCCAGTCGGCGAACTTGCCCTTGAAGCCGGGCATGTCCACATTGCCGTTGTCTTCATACACGCTGTAGATGGCTTCGGGCGTGAAGCCGTTCTTCCACGGGAAGACAGGGCGCTTGGTGGGGCCGTGGCCGGGATCGTTGAAGTAGTATTCCACATGGCACTGGGCGCACACGAGCGAACGCATCTCGCTGCGGGGGAGCTTTGCGGGGTCCTTGCCCACGGACTTCAGATAACCCTTGAGCGGCTCGCTGTAGAGCTGGAGCTGCATGGTTTCGGCGTTGTGGCAGGTCGCGCAGCCGATGGAATCGTCGTCCGTGACTTCCGTACGGAACTGGTTGAAGTCCTTGGCCCAGAAATCGTCGCCGTACTGCTTGATCCACTGCACCATCTTGGGGGTCTTGCAGTTCCAGCAGGTGGCGGGCATCCCGCCCTTTTCACCGTACCGGTTGATGCGGTCGATTTCGAGGATGTCGTGGATCGCATACGTGTGGCCGCGCGCTTCACGGTATTCGTACATGAAGGGATAGCCGAGCCACAGGTTCTTGAGGTAGGGCTGGGCCCCCTGCTTGTAGCCTTCGGGCAGCGGGTCCACGTCGTCGTTCTTCATGAAGTTGACGGAGCCCTTGTACTTGCTCATGAACGTGGATTCGTTGTTGCGGTCGTAGCTGGCGGCCTGAAGGGGAAAGTCCTTGCGAAACGCCGAGGTCTTGTTGTCGTCGGAGTCCTTCAAGCCCGTCTTGTAGACCGGGGTCTTCAATTCGGCTGTGGACACGTCGTCGCAGCCCGCGGCAAGTCCCAAGGCGGCGCACACCACCGCCAACCTGATCAGAGTGTAAAATACTCGGCTATTCATCGGCCACCATCCTTGTGCTGATGGGCTTCATGCGCATGTGCTGCGCACTACGGTGACAGTCGACGCAGTAGGGCTTGGCGTCCATGCTGGCGACATTCTCGTTGGTTGCAAAATGACAGGCCTTGCAGTTCGCGTTGACGACGTCCTTCGTCGCCATGCCCGCCACAATGGGAAGGTCCACATCGCCCAGAGTATTCATGTAGAAATCCCTGGCGCCTTCCTTCGCCTTAAAGGGCAACTTCGACAGCAACGCCGCCGGAGCGTGACATTCGTTGCAAGCCAGCTTGGCATGGGGGGACAGCTTGTGCGTCCGTGCGGCCTGTTCCATGATATGACAACTGGAACAGAAAGGACGCGCATCCGTCACCCGCATACCCCACGCCAGCCCTGCCAGCACGAGCACGCCCAGCGCAACGCCGCCCAGCAGTATCTTCAACCACGGGCACTTGCGGGGTGACACCTCAGACATTCTTGCCTCCTCTTGCAACAGATACCAAAACCGCTTTGGCGGGCCGTCTCCCGGCGCGCCGCGAACGGCAATCCTCTTATGCCTTCTATCAAAAACCGTGCCGGGATTGCGCCTTTTCGTACAAAGCACAATCCTCCTGAAATAACAAATGATACGGGAACAGTGAAGATGAGGAGCATTCTCATTCTTCCTTTTCCCTTGCTACAGTATGATTTTTATGACAGCTAGTCAGAAAAAACTGACAGGTTGTCCGATTCAGACAACCTGTTCAGAATGATTCCTATTTTGTCACAAGCCTGAACGCCGATCCACCGGATCAAGAGAAGACACGCGCGGGAGCGGCAGGAACCGGGCAAGCCGTCCGGAAGTTCTGGGACACGGGCAACCGGCCTCACGGATTCCCCTGCCTCCGTTCCTGAGAGGAGCCTTTCATGTCCACGTTCTCATGGCGCGTGTTGCGCCTTCCCTTGCTGATCACCCTGCTCTGGGGGCTGCTGCTGTTCACGCTGTTCCGCTGGACCGCCCAGCGCGAGGACGAGTACACCACGGGACTGGCCCGCATCCAGACCGCGACCCTCTTTTCCAGCATCGTGGATACCCGCGACTGGAACGCCAACAACGGCGGCGTCTGGGTCCGCGAACACCCCGGCTGCCCCGCCAACCCGTGGCTGCCGGAGGAGGAGCGCACACTCCGCGCCGAGGGAGGCACGACCCTCGTGAAGGTCAACCCCGCCTATATGACCCGGCAGATCGCGGAAAGCTTCACCTCCACGCTGGCGAGCTTCCGCATTTCCAGCCTGTCCCCGAAGCGTCCGGAAAACCGGGCCGATCAGTGGGAAACCGGGGCCTTGCTCTCTTTCGAAAAGGACAGGCACGAGCTTTTCGATCTCGTTTCCGACAAGGAGGGTATACGTTACCGCTATATGGCCGCCCTGCCCGCCAAGGAAAGCTGCATCCAGTGCCATCAGGACAAGAAGGTCGGCGACGTGCTCGGCGGCATCAGCGTATCCATCTCCGCCGAGCCCCTTTTTGCAGCGGCGACCGAACGCAAGCGCACCACCGGGCTCGCATTCGGGATCATCGGGATCATCGGCATGGTGGGGATCGGCGGGGCCACGTTCCAGATCAACCGCAAGAAGGAGCTTGCCGAAGCCGCCAACCGCACCAAGAGCGCCTTCCTCGCCAACATGACCCACGATATGCGTACCCCGCTGACCGGCATCCTCGGCATGACCGAACTGCTGGAACGCGAAACGCAGGATTCGCGTCACCGCTATCTGCTCGCCAACCTCCGGAAGGCCACCGACAGCCTGCTTACGGTCGTCGACGGCATCATGCGCTATTCACTGCTTGAGGCCGACAGGCAGCCCACCTGCTGCGCGCCGTTCTCCCTGCGCGCCGAGCTCGGCGCCTGCATCGCCGTGCTGCGCCCGGCCTGCGCCAGCCGGGACATCCGGCTTTCGCTCGTGACGGACGACACCGTCCCCGACAGGCTCGTAGGCGACGGTTTCCGGCTGCGTCAGGCGCTCGGCAACCTGCTCGGCAACGCGGTGAAATTCACGGAAAAGGGTTCCGTGACCCTGCGCGTCACCCGGGCGGAATCGCAGGCCCCCGAGGGCCGATGCGCGCTGTCCTTCCAAGTCATCGACACCGGCAGGGGCATCCCCACGGACGAACAGGAACGCATCTTCGAGAGCTTCGAACAGGGCTCCGGCGTCCGGGATTCGGGCGATCAGCACGAAACCGGCGTGGGCCTCGGGCTTGCCATCGCCCGCAACATCGCGCGGCGCTTCGGCGGCGACCTGACGCTCTCCAGCACGCCCGGCATGGGCAGCGTATTCACCTTCACAGCCCTGTTCCGTCTGGCGGCCGACTCGGACGGCCTGCCGGAAACGCCCGCCTCCCCTTGCCCCGCTTCTCCCTCCCCCCTCGCCCAGCCTGACCGCCCCGCAGAAACGGGGACGAGCGGACGGCTGGTGGTCGCTGAAGATACGGCGGTTACGGCCCTGTTCCTCAACGAGGCGCTGACGCAGGCCGGATATGCCGCGCACATGGCGAGCAGCGGAGAGGACGCCTTGTACCTCATCCGCAAACTGCAACCCGACGCCGTACTGCTGGACATGCGCCTCCCGGACATGACCGGGCTCGACATCGCGGGGCAAATCCGTTCCGGGGAACTCGGCGTCGCGCCGGAGACCCCGATCCTCGTGCTGACCGCCACGCTGGACCCCGGCGACGAACAGGCGTTCCGCCGCATGGGGATCAACCGCTGGCTGCTCAAGCCCGTACAGGCCGGAAAGCTGGCCTCCGTCGTGGCCGACCTGCTCCCATTCACCCGCAAGGAACAAGAGGAAACGCCCATGCCCGCATCCGAACCCGCTGAACAGCCCGCCGACGTCTTCGATCCCGCCGCCGCGCTGGATGCTCTGGGCGGTGAAGCCCTCCTCAAGCGGCTGGTGGGGATCTTCCTCGGCGAGGAACCCAACATCCGGGCCAATCTGCAACGCTTCGCCCTGTCACCGGAAACGCTTCCCGAACTTTGCCCCGAGCTGCGGCGTCAGGCGCACAGCCTCAAAAACGGCGCGGGCATGTTGCACCTTGAGAGCCTGCGCAAGGCCAGCTCCGATCTGGAGCAGGCCGCCGCGTCCCCGGCCGGACAGGACTTTGCCGCCCTGCTGCGCACCACCATCGAAGCGCTGGAACGGGCTTCCGCCGCTCTTCGTAAACACTGCGGGGCGTAAATATGGCCCGTATCCTTGTTGTCGATGACGAAAGCCTGATCCGGGTACTCGTGGCCGATGTGGGGGAGTCCCTCGGGCACGAAGTGCTCACCGCCGCCTCCATCAAAGAAGGGCAAGACCTCGCGCAGCGCGGCGTGGACATCGTACTGCTGGATGTACTGCTCCCGGACGGGGACGGGCTCGCCCATGTGGAGACCTTTTCACAGCTTCCGGGCCGTCCGGATGTGATCATCATTACGGGGCATGGCAACGCCGACGCCGCCGAGGCGGCCCTGCGATCCGGGGCGTGGGAGTATCTGGTCAAACCGCTCCGCGTCCGCGATCTCTCGAAGGCGCTCACGCAGGCCGTGCAATGGCGAAACAGCCGGGACAGCCAGTCCCGCAGCCTGCTGCGGCATCCCGACATCATCGGAAAAAGCCCCGCGCTGGCCGAAGCGCTGGAAGCATTGCGGGAAGCCGCCGCGAGCAACGTCAACGTACTCATCACCGGGGAAACCGGGACCGGCAAGGAACTGTTCGCCAGCGCCCTGCACGCCAACAGCCTGCGGGCGTCCGGCCCGTTCGTCACCGTGGACTGTACCACCTTGCCAGAAACGCTGGTGGAGGCGCATCTGTTCGGACACGCCCGGGGCGCGTTCACCGGAGCCGACAGGGCGCGCGAGGGTCTTCTCGCCGCCGCCGACCACGGCACGCTGTTCCTTGACGAAGTGGGCGAACTGCCCCTCCCCGTGCAGGGCGCGTTCCTGCGGGCGCTGGAGCTGCGCCGCTTCCGTCCCGTCGGCGAAGTGCGCGAAGTGGAAAGCGATTTCCGCCTCGTCGCCGCAACCAACCGGGATCTCGACGACATGGTGGGCATGGACCTCTACCGGAGCGATCTCCGCTTCCGGCTGCGGGGCATGACCATCCATGTGCCGCCGCTCCGCCGCCGCGCCGAAGATATCCCCCTGCTCGCCGAGCACTTCACCGCACGCTACTGCCAGCGCCACGAACTCCCGAACAAGGAGCTGACTCCCGACTGTTACGCGATGCTGGCGGACTATTCGTGGCCCGGCAACGTGCGCGAACTGCGCCACACCATCGAACGGGCCTGCGCAGCAGCGGGGGACGGCACCCAGCTGTTTACCCGGCACCTGCCCACGGAAATCCGCATCGAACTGGCCCGCAAACGGCTTGTGCACCTCTCCGAGCCAGAGGAATCCGCGCCGGCCGCCCCTCTCCCGGAACAAGCCCCCTCCACGCAGCCCCGGAAGCCCGAAACCTTCCCAACCCTGCGCGACATGAAGGCCAAAGCCGAACGCGAGTACATCGCCGGGCTGTTCGCCGCCTGTCAGGGAGACGTCCGCCGCGCCGCCGGGATTGCCGGCGTTTCACGCGGGCATTTCTATGAACTGCTGAAAAAATACGGGCTGGACAGGACGTCTTCCATTCCGGAATTCCCGGCCATTTGACGCCGGGAGCGGAGGAACATTGAGTTGAAATACCACTGTTTCAAAGCCCAAAAACGCTAGTCGGCCCATGCCATTCCGACGATGCGGTATTCGCCGTCGCCTTGTTTCTCCCAATAGAGGCGGCGTACCCCCGTCTCCGCGCCTCCGTCGGGCGAAGCCGTGCGCTGGGCAAACCACGAAACCACATACCCCGGCCCTTCCAGAGCCCGGACAGGCCCGAATGTGACCCGTACACGCTTTTCTTGGCGCTCTACCTTCCTTATGGATGCGGCACGTTCCGGCGCAATGAACCCGTCCCCGGCCTCGCCACGGCGCCAAGCCGCGCGCCAGCCACGGGTGCGTTCCTCCACTTCGCGTACGGCGTCCTTCCGGGGCGCGATTTCCACCCGTTCGCCGATAAGCACGGGTGTCCCCCGCTTCAGTTCCGGCCCGACTTCGGCGATATCCTTGAGGTTCAGGACGACGCATCCCCGGCTTTCAAACGGCGTGATCGCCCTACCCCGGCTGTGCACCCAAATCCCCGATCCCGTCTTGCCGCGCAGCCGATCCACGGGATTCGGGTAGTCAAGGATATAAGCTTCCCCGCCGTACTCCTCAAAATCCAGCCGTTCCGTCCGCTTCCGCACAACAAAATAAACGCCCTCCGGCGTCTTCAAGTCGCCGCGTACCTGTTTGTCGCCCTGCGCCTGCCCGGTTGTACACAGATAATCGCGGGATTTCCCCTTCTCCATGAGGAAAAAACGCTGACGCGACTTGTCCACGGCCACCACCGCCTGATCAGGCAGCCCATCCGTCACGGCCTCCCATGCCCTTGCCTCCGGCACGCACATCAAGCCAGCGAGCAACAGCGCGGTACAGCCCCACACCCTCATGGAAACACATTCAAACGGCATGAAAATCTCCTTTTCGCAAAAACCCAAGCCGTTATCCTGCGTCCCTCCCACTTTTTTGTCGACCCCCTTATTCTTTTCCCTGCCCACCAAACAAAAAGCCCCCCGGGGATTCCTCCGAGGGGCCTTATCACAAGCGTCAATGCGTCCGGCTAGTCTTCTTTGGCAAGCTCGACCAGTTCGGGACGGGTAAACAGCGCGCGGAGCTGGTATCCCGCGGCTTCGATGGCTTCACGGCCGCCTTCGCCACGGTCAAGCACGGTACACACGGCAACCACGTTCAGGCCCGCGTCTTTCACACGCTCGCACGCCTTCAGCAGCGAACCGCCGGTCGTGACCACGTCTTCGACCATCGCCACGGGATCGCCGGGCTTGAAGTTGGACAGGCCCTCCACATACTGGTTGGTGCCGTGGCCCTTGGATTCCTTACGCACGATGAGCCCGGCGAGCGGACGGCCCTTTTCATGCGAAATGACGGTGGTGGCGGAGATCAGCGGGTCGGCGCCGAGCGTCATGCCGCCGATGCCCTTGATGTCCAGATCGGCCAGCAGCTCGTTGAACAGCGTACCGATGAGCCACGACCCTTCGGGGTGCAGCGCGGTCTGGCGGCAGTCGAAATAGTAGTCGCTCTTGCGGCCCGAAGCGAGGGTGAAATCCCCTTCGCGGTAGGAACGTTCGATCAGAATCTTGGCGAGGCGCTTTTTGAGTTCGCGCATGGTGGCTCCTGTGGTGGTAAGTGTGGAACCGGGGGAGGGGAGAAGGAACCTTTATGGAGAAAGGCTTCCTTCTCCCCTCCCCCGGACCTCCTCCCCTCATTTTCCCAAGACTTTCGACTGGTGGGGAGGCGGCGCGGAAGAAGTTCAAAAAAACGAAAAAAAGCCCTTCCGTCAAATCGCGGCCACTCCCCTCCCCCATTACAAAAGCCTTAGGAGGGAAAGGGGGTGGTTTGGAGGGGGGGAAAGGGAAGCCCTTCTCCAGAAGGTTTTCCCCCTCCAAGTCTCCTATTCCTCAAACACGCGCTTGAGGATGTCGCCTTCGTGGCGGAGATAGAACTGGGGATCAAACAGCCCGGCGAAGGTCTCCTCGCTGAGGCGGCTGTTGATTTCGGGATCGGCCTTGATGAGTTCCGGGAACGGCTGACGGGTCTCCCAGCTCTTCATGGCGTTGCGCTGCACCATGACGTAGGCTTCCTGGCGCGGAATGCCCGTCTCGATAAGCGCGGTGAGCACACGCTGCGAGAAATAGAGGCCAAACGAGCACTCCATATTGCGGGCCATGTTCTCGGGCATGATGCGCAGCCCTTCGAGCAGGCGGCAAAGGCGGTGCAGCACGTAATCCGTGAGGATCGTGGAGTCGGGCATGATCACGCGCTCCACAGAGGAATGGCTGATGTCGCGTTCATGCCAGAGCGCCTGGTTTTCCAGCGCCGCCAGCGCGTTGGTGCGGATGAGGCGGGACAGGCCGGTCATGTTCTCGGCGGAGATGGGGTTCTTCTTGTGCGGCATGGCGGAGGAACCTTTCTGTCCCTTGCCGAAACCTTCTTCCACTTCGCGGACTTCGGTACGCTGGAGATGGCGCAGCTCGACGCAGAGGCGCTCGATGGTCCCGGCGGTCACGGCCAGCGCCGTGAAATAGGCGGCGTGGCGGTCGCGCTGGATGACCTGCGTGGACACTTCATCCACCTTGAGGCCGAGCAGGCCGCACACGATGGCTTCCACTTCCGGCGAAAGCACGGTGTACGTCCCCACGGCCCCGGAGAGTTTGCCCACGCGCATGTCGTCGAGGGCGGCGGCGAAACGGGCACGGTCGCGCTTGAATTCGGCGTAGAAGCCCGCCATCTTGAGCGAGAAGCTGGTGGGCTCGGCGTGGATGCCGTGGGTGCGGCCCATGCAAAGCAGCCCCTGATGCTCCAGCGTCATCTTCTTGAGCACGGCGAGGACGCGGTCGAACGCCTTGAGGATCAGTTCGCCGGCTTCCACCATGAGCAACGAACCGGCGGTATCCACGATGTCGGAAGACGTACAGCCCAGATGGATGAACCGGGAAACGGGGCCGACCTTCTCTTCAATGGCGGTCAGGAAGGCGATAACGTCGTGACGGGTGGTTTCCTCGATTTCGTTGGCGCGATCGACGAAAGCGCGATCAACGGTAAAATCGGCTTCCTTGCGGAGCGTTTCCATGTCGGCATCGGAAATTTCGCCGACGCGGTTCCACGCCTCGCATACGGCCAGCTCAACGCGCAGCCAAGCCTGATAGCGGTTCTCGGGCGTCCAGATTTTGCCCATTTCCGGGCGGGTATAGCGTTCAATCATGGGATCTCCTCACAAAAAGAGTAAGAAAACGGCGCGGGCAAACGCCCACGCCGCAAGAAATCAGGCCGTAGCCGCCTTGGAACCTCCACCCGAACCGGAGGCAGCCGCCTCCGCCTTCGCGGGGGCCGCATCAGCCTTTGCCGGGGCCGCGTCCGCAGCCGGGGCAGCATCACTGGCGGAACCGGACGCTTTCCCGCCGTAGCAGGACGCGAACCAGCCGCCGCCTTCAAGCTTAAAAGACGTATTGGACATGATCCGTTCGGCATCGCCGCCGCACTTGGGGCAGGGCTCAAGCTCCGGAGAATCAAACGTTTTTACCCATTCTTCAAACACGTTGCCACACTTCCGGCAGCGGTATTCGTAAATCGGCATCGACTCGCTCCACCAAGGGCATTCAGGACCGCTCCAAGCGGCCTTCACTGACAAAACAACCGGAAAACCTGACGATTTCCCGGAATTCGGACAAAGGAGAAACAGCGGAAGCGCCGGGGCGCATCCGCTGCTTCGTGCCGGGGCTCCGGCACAAGAAAGATCGCCAGACTTACTTGCTGTTCTTGGCAGCAGCCTGAGCTTCGTGAATGCGGGCCTTGATGCGCTCGGCGCGACGCTTGCGACGACGATCAAGTTCCTTCTTACGCTCGATTTTCTTATGGGCCATGATAGTACTCCTCAAAGTGAAAAACGTAATCTGTGGATAACTACAGCCAATCCCCCCGTTTGTCCAGTACAAACATACGGAAGGGAAAACGGCGCGCCTCCGGGAGGGAGAAGGACGCCATGAAGAAACGCGCCCCCAGCCGTACAGTGAACCGCCTTTGAAGAAAAAAGGCCCCCCGGAAAAAAGGGCCTCCCCCCGCGTACAGCCTACTGTCTTCGGCACCACGCCTCGGGAACGAAAAGAGCCTCTCCGGAGAGAGGCCCTTCCACGACAGCGTTTCTTCAGGCTACTTCCAGCCGCCTCCAAGCGCGAGGCAGACATTGACGATGGACGACAGGCGTTCGCTGCGCGCGGCGGCGAGCTGCATTTCGCTGTCGAACAACGAGCGTTCCGCGTCCAGCACTTCCAGGTACGAGGAATAGCCGTTGTCGTAACGCGTGTTCGCCAGCTCCACGGAAAGCCGCAACTCCTTGACCATGCGTTCCAGCGAGGCGACGACATTGCTCATCTCCTGCTGGCGGGTCAGGGCGTCGCGCATTTCCTTGAAGGCACCCTGAACGGTCTTTTCATAGGTCGCCAGCGATTCGCGCTGCTTCGCCTCGGCAGCCTCGACGCCGTACTTCACACGCCCGAAATCAAGCAGCGGCACGGAAGCCGCTCCGCCGTAGCTCCACGTCTGGAGCGGATTGCTCATCAGGGTATGCAGTTCGGGGCTGACCACGCCGAAGAGGCCGGTCAGCGAAATGGCCGGGAACCATGCGGCCTTGGCGACGCCGATGTTGGCGTTGGCGCTCTTGACGGCCATCTCGGCCTGCTGGATATCCGGGCGGCGTTCCAACAGATCGGAAGGCACGCCCGCCGGAATGACCGGAGGCGTGGGGATGGATTCCAGCGTCATGCCGCGCTGCACGGTACCATCCATGATGTCCTTGGGCGAGCGTCCGAGCAGGGCTTCCAAAGCGCTTTCCGCCGCATCGCGGGAAATGCGCGTCTGGTAGAGGGCCGTCTTGGCGGTTTCCACTTCCGTCTTGGCGCGGCTCAAGTCCAGTTCGCTGATGAGGCCCTGTTCATAACGGGCCGTATAAATCCTGAGCGCATCCGTACGCGTCTTGACCGTCCGCTCGGCGGTCGAGAGCTGGAGATCAAGACTCCGCAGCAGGAAGTAGGCGTTGCTGGTCTGCGCCGCGATGGAGAGCCTCATACCGCGCTGCGCCGCTTCGATTCCGAGCACCTGATACATGGCGGCTTCCTTGGCGTTGCGGAGCTTGCCCCAGAGGTCAAGTTCCCATGTCGCCCCGAAGCCCGCCGAGAACGGCGACTGCGAGCCGCTCGTGATCTTGGTGTTGTCCACCCAGGTCTGCGTCCCCTGCGCCTGCCCGCTCAAAAGCGGGAGCAGTTCCGCACGCGCCACGCCAAGCTGCGCCCGCGCGTAGTCGACCCGCGCCACGGCGGCCGCGATGTCGCGGTTGGCGATCAGCGCCTCCTGAACCAACGCGTTCAGCGTGGAATCGTCGAAGCGCTTCCACCACTGTTCGTCAAGCTGTTCGCCCTTTCCGGGATCTTTCCACGCCTGCGGCAATTCCATTTGGGGACGCTGGTAGTCCGGCGCGAACGAGCACCCCGCCAAGCCAAGCATCATCAGTCCTACGACAAAAATACGCATGTGTTCTCTCCTCGGGAGAATGCCTCCGGCGGCCGGGCTGCCGCCCGGACCTGCCCGGGGGGAATGATTCCCCCCGGACCCCCTCAGCGCGGCGTGGGCCACGGCTGCGCCGCGTCCCCCGCCGCTCCGAAGGCGTCAGGAATGTCTTCGATTTCCTCCGGCGTGATGCCGTGCAATGCAACGATGAGCCAATATATGCCCCTTGCCTCCATTACAAAAGGCCTGGGGAGACGGGGCGGGAGGGACATCCTTTTGAAGAAGGGCTTCCCCCTCTCTCGGTTTTACTCTTCCTTCTTCCCCGTACCCATAAGCTTTTCAGAGGCCCTCATGATCCAGCGGAAGAAGAAGGGCACGAACAACGGCGCGACAAGGGTCGCAACGAGCATACCGCCGATGACGCTGGTGCCGATGGCGTGGCGGCTGGCCGCGCCCGCGCCCGTACTGACGGCAAGGGGCACGCAGCCGAGGATGAAGGCCAGCGAGGTCATCACGATGGGCCGGAAACGCAGACGGGCGGCTTCTTCGGCCGCGTGCACGGCGTCCTTGCCTTCGTTACGGTATTGCTCGACGGCGAATTCCACGATCAGGATGGCATTTTTCGCCGACAGGCCGATCAGCGTGACAAGGGCGACCTGAAAATACACGTCGTTGGAGATGCCGCGCAGCCAGATGGCGGTGATGGCCCCGAGCACGCCGAACGGCACGGCGGTCAGCACGGTGAGCGGGAGCGACCAGCTTTCATACTGCGCGGCGAGGATCAGGAAGACCATGACCAGCGCGAGCACGAAAACGAGCGAACCTCCGCTGCTGACCAGCTTTTCCTGATACGACGAGCCGGACCACGCGATGGTGTACCCGTCCGGCAGCACTTCCCTGGCCACTTCCTCCATTGCCGTCATGGCCTGCCCGGAACTGTAGCCCGTTGCGGGGTTGCCCATGAATTTGGCGGCCTGGAAGTTGTTGAAGCGCTCCACGGTCTGAGGCCCGGACGTGGGCTTCACGTTGATCAGGGCCGTCAGGGGGATCATCTCGTCCTGCTTGTTGCGGACGTACACTTCCGCCAGATCCTCGGGACGCGCGCGGTAATCCTTTTCCGACTGCGTGTAGACGCGGAACGTCCGCCCGTAGAGGTTGAAGTCGTTGATGTAGGAGGAACCGAACGTCGCCTGCATCGTCTGGAAAACATCGGACACGTTCACGCCGAGGGTACGGGCCTTCTCGCGGTCAAGCTCGACAAAAAGCTGCGGCGCGTTGACCGTGAACGAGGTACTCACGCCTTGCAGCTCGGGCCGCTTGTTCGCCGCTTCCGCGAGCTTCTGCGCAACGTCGGAAAGTTCCACGCTCCCCCTGCCGTTGCGGTCCTGCAACCACATCTCAAAGCCGCCGGTGTTGCTCATGCCGCTGATCGGCGGCGGGTTGAAGGCTATGAACGAGCCCTGCTCCAGACCAAAGCCCATGCCGTACAGCTTGCGGGCAAGATCAAAGGAGCTGTCGCCGGGGGCCTTGCGTTCGCCCCACGGCTTGAGGGTAAAGAAGAACGTCGCCACGTTGGTCTTGGCCGCGCCGCTCACGGCGTCCATACCGGAGAAGCTCATCACGTCCGCGACCAGCGGATCGGCCATGATGGCCTTGTCGAGCTTTTCCACCACGGCGGACGTGCGGCTGATGGCCGCGCCGTCGGGCATGGTCATGAGCGCGATAAGATACCCCTGGTCCTCATCGGGAACGAGTCCGCCCGGCACGCGCTCGAACACGCCGCCGATGCCCACGAGCACAAGCACGAACAGCCCCACGGCAAGCAGGCTGCGCCGGAGCAGCAGCTTCACGATGCTGACGTATTTTCCGGTGAGCCCTTCAAACCATTCGTTGAATTTGCGGAAGAAAACGTTGGGCTCCCCGTGCCCGTGTTTGAGCAGCAGGGCGCACAGGGCGGGAGTGAAGGTCAGGGCCACCGCACCCGAGATGACCACGGACACCGCGATGGTGATGGCGAACTGCTGGTACATGCGGCCCGCCATGCCGCCGGTGAAGGCCACGGGGATGAACACGGCGCACAGCACCAGCACGATGGCGATAACCGGGCCCGTCACTTCCTGCATGGCCTTGGCGGTAGCCTTGCGCGGCGGCAGCCCGTCGCTGATGTGCCGCTCCACGTTCTCGAGCACGACGATGGCGTCGTCGACCACGATGCCGATGGCAAGCACAAGGCCGAACATGGTCAGGGTATTGATGGAGAAGCCAAGGGCATACATGCCCGCGAACGTCCCCACGATGGATACGGGCACGGCGAGGCAGGGGATCAGCGTGGCGCGCCAGTTCTGGAGGAACAGGTAGACCACGAGGAACACCAGCACCATCGCCTCGAAAAGCGTCTTCACCACTTCCTCAATGGAAATCTTCACGAAGGTCGTGGTATCGTAGGGGATGCTGTAAGCCACGCCCACGGGGAACTCTTTGGACAGTTCCTCCATCTTGGCCTTGACCACTTCGGCGGTGGCAAGGGCGTTCGCGCCCGGCGAGAGGTAGATGCCGATGGGCACGGCGTCGAGGCCGTTGTACTTGCCCACGAAATCGTAGCTCTGCGCGCCGAGTTCGATGGTCGCCACGTCCTTGAGGCGGAGGATGGAGCCGTCCGGCTGCGTGCGGAGGATGACGTCGCCGAACTGTTCCGGGGTGGTCAGGCGGCCCTGCGTGGTGATCTGCCACGTCACGCCCACGCCGGGGGACATGGGCTCAGCGCCCATGCGGCCCGCCGCGAACTGGGCGTTCTGATCCCGCAGGGCGGTGGCGATGTCCTCGGGCGTGACCCCGAGCTGGCTCATCACGTCGGGCTTGAGCCACACCCGCATGGAATAGTCCTGCGCCGCGAAGTTTTTGGCATCGCCCACGCCGGGAAGGCGTTTCAGCTCGTCGACGATGTTCAGCAATGCGTAGTTGCTGAGATAGATGGTGTTGTACCGCTGATCCGGCGAGGTCAGGAAGATGATCTGGAGCATGGAGGACGACTTTTTGAGCACCGAGACGCCCATGCGCTGCACTTCCTGCGGAAGCTGCGCCAGCGCAAGCTGAACCCGGTTGTTCACGTCGATGGTCGCCTGGTCCGGATCCGTGCCCACATTGAAGGAGACGGTCAGGCTCATGCTTCCGGTCCCCGAGCTGACCGAGTTCATGTAGATCATGTTGTCGACGCCGTTGATCTGGCTTTCGAGCAGCGAAGCCACGGTCTCAGCGATGACGTTGGCGCTCGCGCCGGTGTAGGTCGCGTTGACTTCCACCTGCGGCGGGGTCAGGTCGGGATACTGTTCAACGGGCAACACTGAAATGGCGATCGCGCCCACCAGCGTAATGATAAGCGAGATAACCGTGGAAAAGATCGGACGGCGGAGGAAAAAGCCTTCCTTGATTTCGGGAGCCTGTTCCGGCGCCGGGGTTTGTTTGTTTTCCATAGCGCTCCCCTATTCGGCCTTGCCGGAATCGGAGCCTGTGCCGACGGGCTGATCCGGCAGCTTCGCGTCCTGAACGGAGGCTTGCTGAATCCGCACGGGCTGGCCGGGAACGGCTTTGTTGCCGCCTTCCACCACGATACGCTCACCAGCCTTCACGCCCTTGTTCAGCAGGAAACTGTCGCCGTAATTGTCGCCAAGGTCCACCGGGCGCATTTCAGCCTTGTCGCCCTCGCCTACCACGACGACCATACTGCCCTTCTGCGTCTGGATGACGGCCTGCTGCGGGATCAGGATGGCGTTGACCAGTTCCATGCCGGAAAGGGTGACGCGCACGAACTGGCCGGGGAGGACGAACAGATCCGGGTTGACGAACTCGGCCCGGGCCGCAACCACGCTCGTGTTGGTGTTGACCTGCTTGTCGATGAAGGTGATCACGCCCTTCGTTTGGTAAACCGTCCCGTCCGCGAGGGTGATCTCGGCCACGGTCCCGTCGGACTTGAGGCGGCCCTGTTCCTGCAGCGCGCGCAGGCGCATGAACTGCGGGCTCGGGATAGCGAAGTTGGCGTAGATGGGATCGTTCTGGTTCACCACGGTCAGAAGGCTGCCGTCCTGCGAACCGGCGGTGATGAGGTTGCCGACCGTACGGTATTCGCGGCTGGCGAACCCGGCGACCGGAGCGGTCACATAGGCGTGGCTGAGTTTGATTTCCGCTTCGCTCACGGCGGCCTTGGCGGAATCGAGGTCGGCCTTGGCGCTGTCGTAAGCGGCCTGAGCGTCGTCGCGGTCCTTCTGGCTGACGGCGTTTTTCTTGTACAGCGGGAGAACACGGTTCAGGTTCTGGCGGGCCTGCGTGAACTTGGCCTGCGCCTGTTCCATGACGCCGTTGGCCTGACGGAGCGCCGCCCTGTAGGTATCCGGCTCGATCTCGAACAGCAGCTGCCCCTGCTTGACATACTGCCCTTCGTCATAAGCGCGGCGCATGAGGATGCCCGAAACCTGCGCCCGTACTTCGACGGCACGGGAACCTTCCGTCTGCCCCGCATAGGTGAAACTGACCGGGACGTTGCGCTCCTCGACGGTCATAACGCCCACGAGCGGCGGGGGAAGCGAGGCCGTCCGGCCCTTCTCCTCTGACTTGCACCCGCCCACAAGCAGCAGGGCAAACAGCGTGCACACGGACACCATCAACGACAGAGGGGTACCAACTGGAGATTTCATCAGCTATTCCTTACGTTATCCGTTTCCCTAACGCCGCACCGGCCGATGCGCATTGACATGCCGCCGCCGCATCGACTACTCAAAAGATCTCATTTCGGTCGGACGGTAGCATGTACCGTACCTAGAGAAAAGAGTCCTATACTCATAAATCGTTAGAGACAGGGATATCATGCGACATTTTCTTCTCCGCGGCATTCTCATCGGCGGTTCTATGGGCGTCCTGTACGCGCTCGCCGGTTTTTCCGACAGCCTTCCCAGAGCCTTCGGCGTAGGCATGATCGGGGGCGCGCTTGCGGGCCTGACGCTCGCCATCCGGCAACGCAAGCGCAAGGACCGGAAATGACCCCAGCAACCGACGAGGCAAACGCCCCGCCCGGGAACAGCCGCTTTGAGGCCATCGCCTCCAGTACCCTTACCGGGCGCTTTTTTGGCGTTCCCTTTTTCCGGCCTTCCGTCAGCCCCGCCCTGCTCTTCAATGTCTGGGCCTACCTGCTCGGCCCGTTCGCCTTTTTCCTCTTCGGCCTTTGGCGCAAAGGCATCGTGCTCCTCGCCGTGGGCCTGTTTTTGTACGCCCCGCTCATCCTGCCCACGGACGCCTCCGCGTTCACGGACATCCTCATTGAGGCCTACACACCGTATTATCAAGCCCTTCAAGCCCTCGCCCTGCTCTTTGTCCTGCTGTTCTGCCTCGGGCGCGGCTTCTGGGCCCTGCTCGCCTTCCTCACTTTTGCCGCCGTCTTTTTGTACGGCTCGTTCCACACCGAGCGCCTGTATATCGGGCCTGGTTTCGGAACCGCCTATGCATGGCTGAACATGAGCATTATCTGGAAGGCGCTGTTTCAGGCCGGACTTTTTTCCCTTCTCGGGCGGTGCTGGCTGGGCCTTGCCGTCATCCTCATCGACGGGCTCGCCCTCTGGTACGTCGGCCTGCCCCTGAATCTGCCCGTTTCCGTTCTTCCCGCCGCGGCCTTTCCCGTCTTCTGCGGCATGATGGCCACCTATGACCGCTATCGGAAGGATGTACTGCGGGAGACGTTTTGGTGGTGATTAAAGATTGGAGGGGGAAGGGAAACTTTCTAAAGAAAGTTTCCCCTTCCCCCCTCCAAACCTCCCCCCATCCTCTTCAAAGACTTTTAACTTTATCGAATCCCTTCCGCCGTGTTTCCCTGTCGGCAAAAGCCCTTCTCCCCCAACAGGCTCAAGAGGAAATGACGGCTTTATACCTCGCCGCCAGACTCCCCAAAAACAAAAGCCGCCCGAACTCTC
>NZ_JH114232.1:957128-980459 GCF_000224655.1 Bilophila sp. 4_1_30 | reverse complement strand
CAGAAGGGTTCCCCTTCCCCTCCCCAATGTTCTACTTCTCTTCCTTCTTGTCCTTCGCTTCCTCACGAAGGCGCAGGCCAAGCTCACGAAGCTGCTTCGCGGACACGATGTCCGGTGCGTTGGTCATGAGGCAGGTAGCCTTCTGGGTCTTGGGGAAGGCGATGACGTCGCGGATGGACGGCGAATCGGACATCAGCATGATCAGGCGATCCAAACCGAAGGCGATGCCGCCATGCGGCGGGGCCCCATGCTCGAGCGCCTGAATGAAGTAACCGAACTGCGATTCGTAAGATTCCTTGGAAAAGCCGAGGGCTTCAAACATCTTGCGCTGTACGGCCGCTTCGTGGATACGGATGGAACCGCCGCCCACTTCGTTGCCGTTCAGCACCATGTCATAGGCGCGGGCCTTGGTGGCGGCGGGATCGGACACCATCTTCTCCAGATCGCCGTCCTTGGGCGCGGTGAAGGGATGGTGGCAAGCCACATAGCGCTTTTCCTCCTCGCTGTACTCATACAGCGGGAAGTCCGTCACCCACAGGAAATTCCAGGCGTTTTCGGGGATCAGGCCGAGCTTTTCGCCGAGGTGCACGCGGAGGTTGCCGAGCGCGGCGTTCACCATGCCGGGTTCGCCAGCCTGGAAGAACACGATGTCGCCCACGGAAAGGCCGAGGGCTTCGGTGAGGCCGGCACGCTCCTCATCGGAAAGGAACTTGGCGATGGGCGACTGCCATTCGTTTTCGCGGATCTTGATCCACGCGAGCCCCTGCGCGCCGTAGATCTTCACGAACTCGGTGAGTTCGTCGATCTCCTTGCGGGTCAGGCTTTCGCCGCCGGGCACGCGCATGGCCTTCACCAGCTTGGCGGAGGCGAACAGCTTGAAGCCGGAGTTGCTGACGATGGAGGTCACATCCTGAAGCTCAAGGCCGAAACGGGTGTCGGGCTTGTCCACACCGTAGCGGGACATGGCCTCGTCCCACGTCATGCGGGGGAACGGAGCGGGAATGTCCGCGCCGAGCGCTTCCTTGAACACGCGGATCATGAGGCCTTCGGCCATGTCCATGACCTGCTTCTCGTCGGCGAAGCTCATTTCGATGTCGACCTGCGTGAATTCCGGCTGACGGTCGGCGCGGAGGTCTTCGTCACGGAAACAACGCGCGATCTGGAAATAGCGGTCGAGCCCGGCGATCATGCAGAACTGCTTGAACTGCTGCGGCGACTGCGGCAACGCGTAGAACTGGCCGTGGTTCAGACGCGAAGGAACGAGATAGTCGCGCGCGCCTTCGGGGGTCGACTTGGTGAGGATGGGCGTTTCCACTTCAAGGAAGCCCTGCGAGGCCAGCTCGTTGCGGATGGCCATGGCGGTACGGCTGCGCAGCGCGAGGTTGCGGGCCATGCGCGGGCGGCGCAGGTCAAGATAACGCCACTGGAGGCGAAGGTTTTCGCCCGCTTCCACGCGGTCCTCAATCTGGAAGGGCGGGGTCTTGGACGTGTTCAGCAGCTTCCATTCGCTGACCACGACTTCCACTTCGCCGGTCTTGAGGTTGGGGTTGACCATGCCCTCGGGACGGGGGCGTACCTTGCCCTTCATGGCAAGCACGTATTCCGAACGCAGCGCGCCGGCCTGTTCGTGGGCTTCGGGGGCGTATTCGGGGCTGAACACGATCTGCGTCAGGCCGAAACGGTCGCGCAGGTCCACAAAAATCAGGCCGCCGTGGTCACGCCGGTACTGCACCCAGCCCATGAGGCAGACTTCCGCCCCGTTGTCGGCCCCGGTCAGCTCACCGCACGTGTGGGTGCGCGTCCAGTCGCCGAGCGACTGGCAGGCAACCGACAATTCCTTCTGTTCTTCGCTCATACCAAACATTCCTTTACAAGCTATTTCTGAAGCCGGGCCACAACGTCGGCAAACGCCACGGAAGACTGTTCGCCGCTGTCCATATTTTTGAGCATGACCGTCTGGGCGGCGAGCTCGTCTTCACCAATGAGGAGGCAGAAACGCGCGCCCGACTTTCCGGCCTGACGCATGGCGCTCTTGATGCTGCGGGAGGAAAAGCCCATCTCGCCACGGAAACCCGCATCGCGCAGGGCCTGCGTCAACGCATAGGCGGCGTCGCGGGCAACGTCGGTCAGCACGACCGTGAAGAAATCGGGGCGGTCGGCTCCCGCTTCCGGCTGGGGAAGCAGCAGCGCGAGGCGCTCCATGCCGCAAGCGAAACCGAGGCCGGAAACGTTGGGGCCGCCGAGCTGTTCGACGAGGCCGTCGTAACGCCCGCCGCCAGCCACGGTACCTTGCGCGCCGATCTGATCGGACACGATTTCAAAGGTGGTGCGGGTATAGTAGTCCAGCCCGCGCACCAGCCGGTGGTTGATCACGTAGGGCACCTTTTCGGCGTCCAGCAGACGGCGCACCGTCTCGAAATGCGCGGCGCAGTCGGGGCAGTTGTGATCCAAAATCTTGGGCGCTTCGGCGGTGTGCTCCCTGCACGAGGGAACCTTGCAGTCCAGCACGCGCAGCGGGTTGGTCACCATGCGGCGGCGGCAATCCTCGCACAAGGCGGACTCATCCAGCTCGGAGAGCCACTTGCGCAGCGTCTCGCGGTAGGCGGGACGGCATGTGGGACAGCCCAGCGAATTGAGCTGGAGGCTCAAATCCTTGAGGCCCAGCGCTTCGAGGAAACGCATGGCCATCGTGACCAGTTCGGCGTCCGCGTAGGGTTCGGAAGGCCCGAGGCATTCGCAGTTGATCTGGTGGAACTGCCTCATACGGCCCTTCTGGGGGCGCTCGTAGCGGAACATGGGGCCGATGGTGAACAGCTTGGTCACGGCGTCGCCGCTCCGACCGCTTTCGATATACGCGCGCATGACCCCGGCGGTCGCTTCGGGGCGCAAGGTCAGGGAACGGCCCTTGCGGTCGGGGAAGGTATACATTTCCTTCTGGACCACGTCGGTTTCCGTCCCGATGCCCCGGCAGAACAGTTCCGTCCGCTCGAGGATAGGAGTGCGCAGTTCGGTAAAGCCGTAACGGGAAAAGGTTTCCCGCGCTACAGCTTCCATATGGGTGAAAGCGTCGCTGTCCGGAGAAAACAAATCGGCGAAGCCTTTGATCGCGGTAACGTTATCGCTCATGGCCTGTACTCGTGGTTCGGTGTGACGTTGGGATCGGATGGACGTCCGAACGCAACAGGATAGAGCAATCGTAGACCGTTGTCAAAAAAGGACGGCCCCGGCACTGACATGCTTCAATCTTTTTTGCGAAGGGAAAACGGCTATGGCGAAATAACCAGTAAGGAGGCGCTCGATGAATACGATTGAATCTCTCATGAGGGAAATGGAAGAGGACAGGCGGCAAAGGCGGATTGCAGCCCTTTCCGATACTACCCAAGTCGACGGCGGTGTGTGGAAAGTGGAACCAAGCCCCAACGCATGTCCCACCTGCCTTGAGTTTTCCCGCAAGACATATGCAGAAAAACCGAATCCCACACACCCGAATTGCAAGTGCCGTATCAGCAAACAGGAAAAGAAAAAACGTTATTATGTGATCGGGAGAAGACCATTGGACGGCCTCGGTTCCGTTTCCACGACCAAACTCGACTGGATCAAAAAATGGGATAAAAACACATATAAATCAGGAAAAGGAGGACTCCCCGATCTCCTCCCTGAGCACCGGCACTTTTTTGATTCTGAAGGCAACGATTTTGGCTTTTTCGGCGATGATAACGTCCGGCCTGATAGAAAAGGGAACCTTCCATTGTATACTTATGGTGATGTGAAATACGATGCCGACATCATAGATAGAGCCGTTAGAGAATATGAAACATACATCAATCAAGTCCAAGAAAAAATAAGCACATTTACAAAATCAACAAAAGATATCATAACGAATCAAGTACATGGACACGTCAACGTTAGGAAATATGGACTTATTTTGAACAATTGCCAAGATTATGTCAGCAATATTTTATACATTGCGCGTCGTATTTCAGAAAAAGAATGTATTCCCCTCATTCTTCCATAAAAAGAAAACTATTAAATTCAACAACATAATTCCAAATTATTTGTGTCATTCCACTTAACAGACAAGATAAAAACAATGTTTCTTGTAATGGGCAGTCACCTGTGAGCAAAATTTTACGTCTTGATGTAAATATTTTAGCTAAAAAAAGATATGGATACGCTACAGCACCAAAGCAAAGATTTCGCAGAACGTATTGCCCTACTTCAATACAGGACTGTGGAGTATCTACAGCAATCCAATCATAGAAAAAAGGTAACCCAGCGTACCCTCTAGGCCCTGCTATGAAATGAATGAACGCACACATACCAGCAAAGAACGTCCGCAAAAGATTCCCACACGTCAGCATACCCCGACGATACAGCAGCACAGCGAAAAAGACGCTCGAGGCATAGGAAATGCCGTCGGCAAGGGCGGAAAGTTCAATGGGCGGCATATCGTTTCCTTCTGACAGCATTGGAAAATTATGGAAAGAACCTCTTCGTTTTCACTAGGTCAACACGTAACACGTTATCATGGGAAGCGCCATACAAGGCGGAAACTTCTTTTCGCGGCCTTTCCCCAAAAAAATGAAAAGGAAGCCCGACGGCTTCCCTTTCATGGAGATTTTCTCCGCGTCATCGCACCCGTCATACAAAACTACATGGCGAGGATCCCCCGAATGGCGTTCACAAGGATAAAGCCGCCGCAGAAGAGGCAGACCCATGCGACCATTTTACGGAGCTTCGTGGTGTCCATACGGTTGGCCATGTACACGCCGAGGAGGATGCCGAGGATCTGGATGACGATCATCAGCGCTCCGACCTTATAGTCGATGGCCCCGTGCAGGAAGTTGGCGGCGCTGCCGGAAAGGGCGACCGGCACGGAATAGACCTGCCCAGCCCCGATGGCGATGAGCGGCGGGAAGCCGAGCGCAATCATGATCGGCACGGAGAGCACAGGCCCGCCCGCGCCCGTCAGCCCGGCGACGAACCCCACGCCGCTGCCAACGGCGAACAGCACCCAGAAGCGCGACCTCCGCCCCTCTTCCATAAAGGAAAAACGCCGCCCCCTCACCGGGCAGAACACCAGCGCGCCCGCCAGCAGGATCAGCAGGGCCAGAATGAGATTCAGGTATGGCGCGGCGGTGAAGGCCTTCACGTCAGCCCCCACATACGTAAACAGGAACCCGCCGATGCAAATGGGGATCGTCGCTTTCCAGTCCACATGGCCGAGCCTGATATACAGCCAGCTGCACAGGCTGGTCGTAAAAATGAACGTAAACAGGGTAGTCCCCATCGCCACATGGCTGCTCAGGCCGGAAAGGTAGACAAGAGCCGGAATCAGGATGATCCCGCCCATGCCGGTGCACCCGACAAGAAACCCGACGATGAAGCCAACGATGATCATCATTCCCATCAACATGGACGTGCTCCTTCCTTTACCGGGAAGCGTTTCCCTATCAGCATGACAAAGCCGCACCGCCCCTTGGCGATACGGCATCCTTTCCGTAACAGACGCTGCTTATTCCTCTTCCGGCGGACGCTCCGCCCTCGCCAGCAGGAACGCCGCTTTCTCGGCACGGGGGCGCTGCTTCACCTCCCACTCCAGACGGCACGCGGAAGAGGCGTCCGGCTGCGCCACGCAGCACACCAGCTCAACGGGACGGCGCGCCCGCGTATACTTCGCGCCACGCCTTCCCGCGTTGTGCTCCCTCAACCGACGCTCCATGTCCGTCGTCACTCCGCAATACAACGTGGCATCGGCGCATCGGAGCAGGTAGACATACCACATGGCTTTCCTTCATGCGAAGCCCCATGCAACGGCCTCATTCCGCTAAAAAACAGGTTCTTTCAGGCTGTTCCAAACCCCGCCCGGGTGCCCCAAACGCGGGGCATCCCGCACTCAATCCCGCCCCAAAGGGGAAGCGGACACGCTTTTTTCCGGATTCTTTCTGTACTAGGCGAGGGGGCGCACCGGACGGACTCTCGGGATGCCGAACAAGATAGCGAATACGGCGGCCACTGCGAGCAACATGCAATACCAGTTGTTCCCTGCAATGGACAAAGGCGAAAGTTTCGCAATGGAACCGGCCAGCAGCAACTGCGCCCCATAGGGGATGAGCCCCTGCACGACGCATGAGAAAATATCAAGTAAGCTGGCGCTGCGCCGCCTGTCAACTCCGTTCGAGACCGCGATTTCGTGCGCCACCTTGCCCGTCAGAATGATAGCCACCGTATTGTTCGCCGTACACAGATTGGCAAGCAATACCAGCAGGCTGATGCAGCATTCGCCCGCCTTCACCGGGGACTCGGCGGAGAGCTTCCGGGCCAGCCCGTTCACGCGCTCCAGCAGCCAGCTGATACCGCCGTGGTAACGCATGAGCTCCCCGAGGCCGCCCACCAGCATGGAGAGCACCATGATCTCGTTCATGCCCACAAAACCGCTGTAAATATCCTTGCTCCACTGGATGAGCGTATAGCCGTCCACAGAGGCAATACCCACCGCGCCGGTAAACACGATGCCCGCCAGCAGCACGATGAACACGTTCACGCCCGCGAGCGCCATGACCAGAATAGCGAGATACGGGACCACGCGGATAAACTGATACTCCTCGTGCTTGACCACCTGCCCCGAAGCCCCGGCAAACCACAGCAGGGCCAGCGTGACGAGCGCCGCGGGCAGTGCGATGAGCAGGTTCATGCGGAACTTGTCCTTCATCTCGCAGCCCTGCGTGCGGGTGGCGGCAATGGTCGTATCCGAGATCATGGACAGGTTGTCCCCGAACATGGCCCCGCTCATGACCACGCCGAGAAGCAAGGCCAGCGGGATGTCGGTCTGTTC
Organism: Bilophila sp. 4_1_30; assembly: GCF_000224655.1. Classification (NCBI taxonomy): domain Bacteria; kingdom Pseudomonadati; phylum Thermodesulfobacteriota; class Desulfovibrionia; order Desulfovibrionales; family Desulfovibrionaceae; genus Bilophila; species Bilophila sp. 4_1_30. The sequence continues at coordinate 973,624 of NZ_JH114232.1, read as the reverse complement.
GCCCACGCCCACCGCAATGGGCGCAATGGCGGCCACGGTCCCCATGCTGGTGCCCATCGCCGTGGAAATGAACGCCCCGATGAGGAACAGGCCCGGCAGGATCATGGACGGGGGCAGCAGCGAGAGCCCGAAATTGACCGTGGCCTTCACCCCGCCTATGGCCGAAGCCACGGACGCGAACCCACCCGCAAGCAGGAAGATCATGCACATGGTGATGATGTTGATTTCACCTACGCCCGAAAGGAACACGCCGATCTTTTTGTTCAGATCATCCTTGCCCTGAAGGATGGCGAGCACGATGGCGGGAATGATCGCCACTGTCGCGGAAAGCTGATAGAACGGCATATCCGCCCCGGTTGCGGTCAGGGCTATGCCCGTCCCGATGAACAGGACAAGAAAGACGATCATGGGCAACAGCGCCCTGAAGTTGGCTTTTTCGGACATGAAACACGCTCCGCGGCAGATCTCGGGTTAGGAAAGGCCCGGTTTGGGCAAACGACGGGCGTTTACTTTATATCAATGTATGCAGATAAACAATGCCCAATCCGTCCCGCCCCATTCCGTCCCCCTTGTCGGCGGGAACGGCTTTACGCTACACTTACGGCATGGAGACGAACCGCCCATGAAATCCTACCGGCTCACCGAGGTCAAAAGCTACAATGTCCCGTTCGTCAGGCTGCCGCGTCCGGTGTTCTGGTTCAACGACCCGTTCGAAGCGGGCACGTGGAGCGATCTGCACCGGCATGAGCACTGGGGCGAATTGGCGTTCATGCGCTCCGGATACATGGTCATCTGTACCGAACTCGGCAACTATGCCGCGCCGCCGCAGAGGGCCGTGTGGATTCCTCCCGGGCTGACCCATGAATGGTACATCCCGGAGCCGTCCGTGGACAATGCCCTGTACATCATGCCTCATGTCCTGCCTCCCGGCCCCCGTTTTCAACGTTACCACGCCATGGAGGTCTCGCCCCTCGTCCGCGAACTCATCCACGCCCTCGCCCCGCAATCCTGCGACTATGAGGAGCCCGGCCCAGTGGCCCGGATGGTTTCCGTCCTGCTCGACCAGCTCCCCCTGCTCCCCGAAGTGGGCTTTCCCCTCCCCATGCCCCGCGATCGCCGCCTCGTCGCCCTGTGCACCGCCCTCCTCAATGAGCCGGACTCCCCGGAAACGATCCGCGAATGGTGCACACGCCTCGGCATGTCCGAACGCACCCTTGCCCGCCTGTTCCAGCGCCAGACCGGGGAATCCTTCGGGCGCTGGCGTCAGCGTATCCGCCTGCACCACGCCCGCGCCCAGCTTGAAGCGGGGGAAAGCGTCACCGCCGTGGCCCTCAACTGCGGCTACGCCTCCGTTTCCGCGTTTATCGCCGCCTTCAAGAAACTCTTCGGACGCACACCGGGCCAACTCGCCCGCTGACGCCCACGCGCCATCCCGACTCCCCTGCACGGCCCTATCCCCCTTAGCCTCACTCCAAGCCCCTCATCCTCTGTCCCCGCGCGCCAGCCATCTCCGCCCATTTTGGCAGGATCGCGATACTCTTTGGCAGAATGCGAGAAGACGGGAAAGACGGAAGGCGCGTATAGGAGAGTCATGGGCCGGGATCTCAAAACGGGCCCATTCCCACACCCACCCAGAATACGTTTGGAGGCAAAACCATGATCCAGATCCGCAACTTCATCAACGGCCAGTGGCAGGAAGAAACGGGCGGCAAAACGGTTCCCCTGTACAACCCGTCCACCGGCGAAACCATCGGCTCCGTGCCCGTTTCCAACATGGAAACCTGCGAAGCCGCCATCGCCACCGCCGCCGAAGCCTACAAAACGTGGCGCCTCGTCCCCATCGCCAAGCGCATGATCTATATTCATAAAATCCGCGAATGCATGATCCGCGATCTGGAAAAGCTCGCGCAGGGCATCGCGCTCGATCAGGCGAAACATATTTCCGAAGCCCGCGGCGAAGTCCAGCGCGTCATCGAAATCGTCGAAATGGCCTGCTCCATCCCCGCGCTGATTCAGGGCGAGACCCTCGATCAGATCGCCGGGAGCATCACCGGCAAGGTCACGAAACAGGCCCTCGGCGTATTCGGCGGCGTCGCGCCCTTCAACTTCCCCGCGCTGGTATTCGGCTGGTTCATCCCCTTCGCCATCGGCACGGGCAACACCTTTATCTACAAGCCGTCCACCCAGTCGCCCTATTTCATGCAGCTCATGTGCGAGATCTTCATGGAAATCGGCCTGCCCGCCGGCGTCGTCAACGTCATCCACGGCAGCCGCGACATCCCCGGCACGTGGTATGAAGATCCCCGCATTGCGGGCGTGTGCCTCGTCGGGTCCACCCCGACCGCCAAAAAGATGGCCGAAGGCTGCGCCAGAGGCGCCAAACGCTCCATGCTGCTCGGCGGCGCGAAAAACATGCTCGTGGTCATGGAAGACGCCGACATCGACGTTTTCATCGAAAACTACATCAACTCCTGCTACGGCTCCGCGGGCCAGCGCTGCCTCGCCGGGTCCATCGTGGCCATCGTGCCCGAACTGTACGACACCGTGCTCGAACGCATGATCGAAGCCGCCAAGAAGGTTAAAGTCGGCGACGCGCTTGATCCCGACGTGTACATGGGCCCCCTGATTTCCCGTTCCGCCGCCGACAAGGTGAAGGAATACGTGGATATCGCCCTGAACCACGGCCACGGCTGCGAACTCGTCCTCGACGGCCGCAACCCCGAACTGCCCGAAAAGAACAAGAACGGCTATTTCGTCGGCCCCACGATCATCAAGGACGTGACTCCCTGCAACCCGCTGTTCACGACTGAAGTGTTCGGGCCGCTGGTCGCCACGATCAAAATCGCGGACATCGACGACGCCCTCGAGCTCATCCGGCAGTCCGAATTCGGCAACGGCGCGTGCATCTTCACGCAGAGCCAGTTCTATGCCGAAAAATTCAGCCGCGACGCGGACGTGGGCATGGTCGGCGTCAACGTGGGCATCTGCGCCCCGCATCCGTACATTCCCTTCGGCGGCATCAAGGGTTCGCTCCTCGGGACCAACAAGGCGCAGGGCAAGGACGGCATCGACTTCTTCACCCAGAACAAGGTCACCACGATCCGCACCGTCGATCCCAACGCCAAGAAGGGCGGCGATGCAGCGAAGCCCAAGTCCGTCCGCTCCTGCGTAGCGTCCTAAACGACCTTACACGTCCGGTTCCGGGGCCCCAGCCCCGGAACCCCGCCGCTTTCTCCAATCCGGAGACATCCTCCTGAGCCTCTTGGCGGAAGAAAGCGGAATGGTCTCCGCCGGAAGACGCTCCCCGCATCCGGCTGCGCGCCGCGAACGGCACGCGGCTCCTCCGGCCGGGCCTGACAGGGCCTCATGAAGACGGCTCTCCGACAGCGCCTGTCGTTTCCCGCTCATCCAACCGTGCGCTCCGCCGCACACGGCGCGCACGCAAGACGGCTCCGGGTTCCTCGCCCCGGGGCCGTTTCGCGTTTTCCGCCCTTATTTCTCTTTCTTTCCCCAGATGATTTCCTTGACCGGGCGGGAGGGCGTATCTACACTGTTGCTCTTTCCATGCCTCGCATGGATGACCATCAAACCTTCTTCGAGGAAAGCCATGGCTCTGTCCAAACTCCAGAAAGGCCTCGTTGGCCTCGGCATCGCCGTTGTCGCCGTCATCGCCGTCGGATACGGCGGGATGCGCTATCTTGAAAACGCCGTCGTTGACGCCATCCGCACATGGGCGGCCCAAACTCCACAGGATGCCCACGTGGAGCTCGGGGATATTTCCTATACGCTGATGGACAACCATCTTGTCCTCAAAAACGTCCGCATGACGTACGTTACCCCGACAAAGCAGACCGTGGCCGCTACCGTTGAAACGCTGGATATCCGGAATCCGGGGACTACCCTGCTTTCGCTGATGCGCGACCCCAAGAGCGAAATCAAGGAGGCGGAACTTCCCGTAGCCGACGAGATCGCCCTGCACAACCTGTCCTTCGGTCCCGAACCGAACATCACGGTACGGCTCCGCACCTTCAAGGGCGTCGCCATTGAAACCGCCGCCGTCAAAACCCTGATGAGCACCGCCGGTGACGACGATCCGAAAGTGGCCCTGGCGATCATCTACGGTCTTTCGTACAAGGAAGATTCCGCCTCCGGCGTCAAGATAACGAGCAAGGCCCTGCCTTTCTCCCTCTCCACCGATTCCGCCGTCCAGAAATCCTATGCCAAAGGGCATCTGGACTCGTCCGTGACAAACGGGATCGTGTTCACCCTGAGGGGGCAGGACGTCCTGACACTCGGCGAAATCCGGCTCGAGAACATGAACCTGCCGCCCCGCGACATCATGGAGAAGATTTACCTCATCGCTCCCACCGACATCAGCGACGATGAAGCGCTCGGGATCTTCCAGAACTTTTTCGCCGGGCCCAAGCCGCTCATCGGCGTCTTTTCCCTGAAGAACCTCAAAACCAGCAGCGTCCTGCTCGATGTTTCGCTGGACAAGCTGAACATCACGAACCCTTCGACCTCCCCCTACGCCCTTGAAGTGTCTCTGGAGCACCTCAAGATGCCCGTAGCCCTCGTACCGGAACTCCAGCTGCTCTCGGTCATGGGCGTGCCGGAAATAGATGCCAGCGCATCCTATGCCATGTCCCTGCCCAACAAGGACAACCAGTTCAACAGCACCGCCTCCCTCAGCGTCGCCAAGCTCGGTACGGCCGACTTCGCCGTCAAGGGCGAATTCCCCTATGAAAGGTTCCTGGATATCGTCAATAAAACCAAGAGCGTCGACGATCCCGCCACTGAGGCCGCCATTGAGAACTTTATTGAAAAGAACATCAAGTTCAGCCACATCGAAGCGGGATACGCTGATGAAGGGCTCCTGCCCCGCCTCGGCATCCTCGGCCAGAAGTTCATGGGCCTGACCCCCGAACAGTGCGTGGATATGGCCAAGAAGTACGTCAAGGAATCCCTCGGTGCCGCCGAAGGGACGGAAAACACGGCGAAGCTCATGGAGTACATCGACAAGCCCGGCGCTATCCGCCTCATCTTCAACACGGAAAAGCCGATTCCCGTTGAAGCCTTCGACACGCTGTCAGACACGGATCCCTCCATCAAGCTGGACGTGAACACCGGGCCCAAGACGGCTCTGGAACTGATGGCCGATCTGGAAAAGAAATAGCCCGCCCGATCCGGGACAAACAAGAGGGGGGAGGATCGGAACGCCTCTCCCCTTTTTCTATCCTGCGGAATCCGTTGACATACGGGATCGCGTGCCCGTAATCGGGTTGCCCGATCCGGGCGCTTTTGGTATGAAAGCAAATTCGGGAAGCCTATCCCGGCAAACCCCGTCTACCTTTATGGAGTCTCCCCCAATGGCAAAAAAGCCAACCCTTACCCCTGAAGAAGCGCGCCAAGAGGCGTTGAAAACAGCCCTCGAAACCATCGAACGCAAATTCGGCCAAGGCGCCGTGATGAAGCTTTCCGATGATGTCCATGTCAAAGTCCCGGTGATCCCCACCGGGTCCATCGGCGTTGACCTCGCCCTCGGCATCGGCGGCATCCCCAAGGGCCGGGTCACCGAAATATATGGTCCCGAATCCTCGGGCAAAACGACCCTCACCCTGCACGTCATCGCGGAATGCCAGAAGCTCGGCGGGACCGCCGCCTTCATCGACGCCGAACACGCGCTTGACGTGACCTATGCCAGGCGCCTTGGCGTCAAAACCGACGAACTGCTCATCTCGCAGCCCGACCACGGCGAACAGGCCCTTGAAATCGCCGACATGCTGGTCCGTTCCGGCGCGGTGGACCTCGTGGTCATCGACTCCGTGGCCGCCCTCATCCCCCAGACCGAACTCGAAGGCGCAATGGGCGAAACGCAGGTCGGCGGGCACGCCCGCCTGATGTCCCACGCCCTCCGCAAGCTGACCGGCACCATCCACAAGTCCCGCACCGCCGTCATCTTCATCAACCAGATCCGCATGAAGATCGGCGTCACCGGCTACGGCAGCCCGGAAACGACCACCGGCGGCAACGCGCTCAAGTTCTACTCCTCCGTGCGCCTCGACATCCGCAAGATCCAGACCCTCAAGGACAAGGAAGAAGCCTACGGCTCCCTTACCCGCGTGAAGGTGGTCAAGAACAAGATGGCCCCGCCCTTCCGCGAAGCCAAGTTCGACATCATCTGGGGCACGGGCATTTCCCGCTCCGGGGAACTCATCGACCTCGGCGTCGACGCCGGCATCGTGGACAAGAGCGGCGCATGGTTCGCCTTCGGGGCCGAAAAGCTCGGCCAGGGCAAGGAAAAGGTCCGTGCCCTGCTCGATGAAACCCCCGAGCTGCGCAACGCCATCGAGAGCCAGCTCATCGAGCATCTGGGCATGAACCCGCGGCCCGTCGTGCACGCACCGGAAGAAACCCTCCCGGACCCCGAAAACGCCCCCGTCGACGACATGGACGACGAAATCTGATCCGATGCGGGGAGGGGCTCCCTCCCCGCCGAACCTTTCCGGAGGCGATGCCGCCGGGCATGGCCTCATCCCCCGATCTCTCCACCTCCCGCAGGAGCCTGTATGCTGACAGCCAATGAAATCCGCCACCGTTTTCTGGAATACTTCAAAAAACACGGGCACACCGAAGTCGCCTCATCTTCCCTGATCCCCCGCGACGACCCGTCCCTGCTGTTCACCAACGCGGGCATGGTGCAGTTCAAGAAAATTTTCTGCGGGCAGGAAAAACGCGACTACGTGCGCGCCACCACGTCCCAGAAGTGCCTGCGCGTGGGCGGCAAGCACAACGACCTCGACAATGTGGGCCGCACCGCGCGCCACCACACCTTCTTCGAAATGCTCGGCAACTTCTCCTTCGGGGACTACTTCAAGGAAGACGCCATCCGTTTCGCATGGACCTTCATCACCGAAGACCTGAAACTGCCCAAGGATCGGCTTTACATCACCGTCTACAAGGACGATGACGAAGCCTTCGAACTCTGGCAGAAAGTGGCGGGCGTCGCGCCCGAGCGCATCTTCCGCCTCGGCGAAAAGGACAACTTCTGGAGCATGGGCGATACCGGCCCCTGCGGACCCTGTTCGGAAATCCACTTCGATCAGGGGGCGGACATGGCCTGCGGCCCGGACTGCGGCATCGGCAAGTGCGACTGTGACCGTTTCCTTGAAATCTGGAACCTCGTGTTCATGCAGTTCGAGCAGCTTGCCGACGGCTCCCGCGTCCCCCTGCCCCGCCCGTCCATCGACACCGGCATGGGCCTTGAACGCATCGCGGGCGTGTGCCAGGGCGTGCGCTCCAACTACGACACCGACCTGTTCCAGATTTTCATCAACTACATGGCCGAACTCGCCGGCGTCCGCTACCGCGACAACGCCGACAACGACACCGCCCTGCGCGTCATCGCGGACCACAGCCGCGCCATCGCCTTCATGATCGCGGACGGCATCCTGCCCTCCAACGAAGGCCGCGGCTACGTGCTGCGCCGCCTGATCCGCCGCGCCTTCCGCTTCGGCCGCCTTATGGGGATGCAGGAGCCGTTCCTGTACAAGACCACGCTCAAGGTCGTGGAGGTCATGGGCGAGGACTACCCCGAACTGCGCGCCCGCGCCGACTTCATGGCCCGCGTGACCCGCGAGGAAGAGGAGCGCTTCTCCTCCACCCTCGACAAGGGCCTCGCCATGCTTGAAGAGGAAATGAACGCCCTCGCCGACAAGGGCGAGAAGATCATTCCCGGCGAAACCGCGTTCAAGCTGTACGACACCTACGGCTTCCCGCTGGACATCGTGAATGACGTGGCCGAAAAGCGCGGCTTCAAGGCCGACGAGGCCGGTTTCAACGAATACATGCACCAGCAGAAGCAGCGCGCCCGCGCCGCGTGGAAGGGGTCCGGCGAAAAGGACATCGCCTCACGTTTCCAGAGCCTGCTCGAAGACGGCCTCAAGTCCGAATTTTTCGGCTACACCGCCCTGACCGGGGTGGGCCGCGTCGTGGCCCTGCTCGACGACGACGGCTTGCCCGTCGAAGCCCTGCCCAGCGGCTCGTTGGGCTACGTCGTTACCGATCAGACGCCTTTCTACGGCGCGTCCGGCGGCCAGTGCGGCGACACGGGGCTGCTCACCGCTCCGGCTGGCTCGGCCAAGGTGCTCGACACCCTGAAGCCCTCCGCCGACCTCACCGTCCACCACATCGAGGTGGACGGCGGCACCCTGCTTTCCGATCAGGAAGTGGTGCTGACCGTGACCGAATCCATACGCCTCGACGCGGCCCGCAACCACACCTGCACGCACCTGCTCCATGCGGCCCTGCGCCGCGTGCTCGGCGATCATGTGCGTCAGGCGGGTTCTCTGGTCACGCCGGATCGCCTGCGCTTCGACTTCTCGCACATCGCGCCCATGACCCCGGAGGAGCTGGCCGCCGTGGAACGCGACGTGAACGCCGCGATCATGGCCGACTACCCGTTGACCGCCAAGCTCATGGGCCAGCAGGCCGCCATCGACATGGGCGCTATGGCGCTCTTCGGTGAAAAGTACGGCGACACCGTGCGCGTGGTGACCATCGGCAACCCGGATCACACCGAGTCCGTGGAGCTTTGCGGCGGCACGCATCTGCACAGCACCGGTCAGGCGGGCAGTTTCGTCATCCTGTCCGAAAGCGGTATCGCTGCTGGCACGCGCCGCATCGAGGCCGCGACCGGCTGGAACGCCCTCAAGCACGCCCGCGCCATGAGCGAGGAGCTGCACCAGCTTGCGGCCATGCTCAAGACGCAGCCCGGCGGGCTTGTCGCCAAGCTGGACGGCCTCCAGAAGGAAAATCGCGGGCTCCGCAAGGATCTGGAAAAGGCCGCCGCGCAGGCCGCGTCCGGACAGGGCGGGGATCTCATGTCCAAGGTCGTGGAGATCAACGGCGTAAAGGTGCTTGCCGCAAAACTTGACGTGAGCAATATCAAAGCCATGCGCGAGCTCATGGACGACATCCGTTCCAAGATGCCTTCCGGCGTGGCCTGCATCGCCGCCCCCGTGGACGAGGGCAAGGTGAGCATGATTCTGTATGTTTCCAAGGACCTGCACGGACGCTTCACCGCACCCGCGCTGATCAAGGAAATTGCCGCGCCCATCGCCGGTTCCGGCGGCGGACGCCCCGATCAGGCTCAGGCCGGCGGCACAAACCCGGCGGGCATTGACGAGGCGATGGATGTTTTGAAGGCGAAGATTGGGGAGTAGAAAATCGGGGAGGGGAAATTTTCTGGAGAAAGGGGGGCACTCCCATGTTTCCCCTTCCCCCTCCCCAAACCTGCCAGCGCTGCTTGCGCCCCCTTTTCCCTGCAAAAACTTTTGGCCCTATCGAATCCCTGCTCACACTTTCCATGTAAAAAAGCCGCTTCCTTCTCGTTTTCTGAAGGGAAGCGGCTTTTGTTGTTGAGGGATGAGTTCTCAGGCACAGGGCTCCACGCCAAACCGCAGTACCGTTTTCAGACGTGCCGGATCGGTCTTGCGGGCATCCGAGAGGTAGATTTCCCGGTGGCTGTCCGATGCACGCCGCAACCCGTGTTCCGCGCAGTAGGCTTGCATCATGTTAAAGCTTATGGGTTCGTCGTCATAGGGGCCGACGTGGAGCATTTGCACGCACAAGCCATCGTTCCAGCGCCCGAAAGAGGCCGACGCATAGAGGGGATGCGGCTTTTTCCTGCTTGTCGCGGCGAGGATACGCCCGGCGAGTTCGTCCGTCACAAAATCCGGCTGGCGGATCATCAGGGTGTAGCGCAGGGCATCCTTGTTGAGGGCCTCTCCCGGCAGCATCGGTTCCGCCGTATCCCATACCCCCTCCAGCGGGAACACAGCGTACTCATAGCAGCCTTCGGGGGCATCCCCTTTCTTCGGCAACATCTTGACCGCATAGGACAGGGCGTACAGGATGCCTATGGCTTCGAGGAAGTCCTCGCCGTTCGGGTTCCCTTCTCCGCGTATCATGAAAAAGGCGTGCTCGGGGACGGTAACCGGCGCAGGAACGGCTTTCGGAAGGTACAACGCTTTTTCGTGCTTCTTCCACTCGTATTTCATAAACGACTCCCCAAAACATGTCACGGCAAACAGAGCCAACGGTTCCCCAAAAATGAACGGCTCCATCCGGTATTCACGCAATGCCTGGCGCTGTCGAAGGCCCTCCCTTGCGCCTGACGGGGCCGAGCGTACCGGCGGCACTGCCTTTACTTGTCCCCGGAACCGCGCCGCAGCACGAATTGCTGACATGGATATCCATAGCGGGTGACGAGCTCGGCCTCTTCGAAGCCGAGGCGCTTGTACAGGGCCCGCGGAGCCGCACCAAGCAGATCGTCTTCCCGATACGTCGTCACGAAGATATCCTGATCGGCGGGGAGCACATCCAGCATCATGCGGACAAGGGCCGAAGCGACGCCCCGCCCTCGCGCCTCAGGATGTACGGCGAGGAAGCCGATGCCGTTGTGCTGATCCGAGAGCACCAGCACGCCGAGCAGCCCGCTTGCATCCTTCGCGCACAGCGCCCGCCGCTCCGCAATGGCTTTCCGCAGGTTTCCCCGGTACTCGCCGAGCGACAGTCCGGGGAAAGCGTCCCGGACAAGCGCGACCAGATCCATCCAAGCCTCAATATCCGCTTCCGACGCATACCCGACGGCACATTCCTGATTCATGGCTCCCTCCTTTGCGGCGGACCCGCATAAACGAAAAGCGCAAACCCGAGGGCTTGCGCTTTTTGAGAGTCGGACACCCGGCGAACAACCGTTACCGTTGCTTTCTTTCGAACCTGGCGGGGTTGGCGGCGCCACCGCCGCCCGACTCTCTCGAACCTTCTGTATATAGAAAAGAATGCAGCCTGTCAAACGGAAGCCGGCCCCTACATGAGCAATAAATCAGACGAGCATTCCGTTCAAGGCGCGGGGCAAGGCTCAGGCAGTTCCCCATAAAAAGCACACTGCCGTTTCCCCTGCCGTTTGGCATGATACAGCGCCTTGTCCGCCTCCTTGTACAGGACCTCGAACTCGGCCCCGTCGTTGGGAAACGCGGCAAAACCGATGGAAACCGAAATCGGACAGGGCACATCCTCATACGTGACGAACGCCGCACATATCCGGGGCAACAGGCTCTCGGCGAACTCTTTTCCGACAGTGCCCCGTATAACGAAGACGAACTCATCCCCGCCGATGCGGGAAGCCATATCAGTATCGCCGAGCTGTTCTTGCAGGACGGCACCCATCCGCCTGAGGACAACATCCCCGGCGCTGTGGCCGAACGTATCGTTGATGCCCTTGAAATCGTCGATGTCCATGATGCCGAGGAGAAAAGCCCTTTCTCCAGCCAAAACCGGCTTCAGCCTTCTGACGAGGGCATTGCGCGTAAGCAGGCCGGTAAGCCCGTCATGTTCCGCCCTGCGCTTCAAGTCCCTGTGCGCCAAACGCAACCGCCTTATCAGCGTATCCCGCTGGAGGCCAGTCAACAAAGTCTTTATCCTCAATCTGCTGACGAAATAATGGGCACAAAAGCCGGAGACGCTGAACACGGCTATATGGATCGTGTCGAACCATGCCAAGGTTGGGGCCTTCGTATGAAAAGCGACGAGGATATGCAAAAGGCAACAGGCATACGTGACAACAATCATCCGCCAGAACCTTTCGGTCAAAAGCTGCGGCGCGGCGGCAAGCATGACGGGAAAAATGACGCTCACGCTGTCAGCGTACGCCGCGCTTGCCAGTATCCCCTCAATATAGATGCCCGCCAGCAGTGTGTACTGGATACGGACCATGTTACGCAGTGCTGCATGTTTTACGGCAAAGGCCACCGCCGCATACACTATGCAGCTTGCCAGATAAACGTATTTCCCGCTGGACAAGATCCCGAATTGAGTGGCGCACAAAAAAAGCACAACGTTAAGGAGAGCTCCCGTACACCCTGCCTGAAAACACAGCCGCGCGTCATGAAGCAGCACCGATTCATAACAAAGCGAAAATGCCTGCTTTGTGAATCCGTACCTGTTGAATATATCGGACAGCCGCGTTTTCAGACCCATCCGTTCCACAGAGCTCCCGCGTATTCCCCGCCGTTACGCATACCGGATCATTTCAAACAGCTTGCGGCGCTGCGTGATGGTGATGTGGTAATACTGATTCTGCGGAATGTAGGTATAGGGCACGTCGCTCGCCCTCTGAAACAGGAACAGCGACAGCAAGGTACGGTTGATGGCCTGATGCCCGACGATCATGAGCGTCCCCTCGCCGGACAGGAACAACGCCCGCCGCAAGCCCCGGGCCACGCGCTCCTTGAGCATCGCATAGCTCTCGCCGTTGGGATAGATATACCCGTACTTATTGTGAGAACGTGCCTCATACTCCAGAGGCATACCGTCGCGCACGTCGGAATAGCGCATCCCTTCGCACACCCCGGCATTGATCTCGTCAAACTCGCTCAGGGCCATGCTGATGGTGTTCGGACGCGAACGCAGCAGCGGCGCGGCCGTCTCGGCGGAACGCTGCTTCGTGGACGTAAAAATGTACGGAAGATCCACGCCGTCGAAATGCGCGGCGAGCTTTTCGGCCTGCTCGATCCCCTTGGCGGTCAATGACGGATCCCCGCCGAGGCGGCCCTCGCGGTTGTAGTCCGTCTCACCATGCCGCACGAGATACAGATCCTGTACCCAGCGGGAGGAAATGATGTCGCGGATAGCCGCATAATACGGGAGGTCGTTGCTCGGGGCTTCGTCCTGAATGCAGCTGTCCACGGCGTCCACGCGTATCCAGCACCGCTCTTTGCGGACCGAGGTATATACGCTCTCGTAGTAGGCCAACCGCTTGCGGAAGCTTTCCAGCGCTTCTTCCTGCGTCATGTTGGCGAACTCGGGCAGACGGGTCTTGCGCCGGATGGACGCATCCAGCAACAGCGGATCGTCATTCACGCATTCGATGAACAAGACGGGCCGATCCCGGAGCGTCGCGCTCAGATCCACACGCTGATGCACCGTCCCGTTGGTCGCGTCGATGATGGCGACGTCGCCGCCCTCATCGAGCCATGCGCGGGCGCGCTCCATGTTCTGGTGCGTGATCTGATCCCGCAGCCGCTGGGCGCGCGTGTTGTCGGGATTGAAAAACTCGGCGGAACCGCTTTCAAGGCCGAAAAGCATCCGGCGCAACTCGCCGTTGTTGAAGATCGCGGTACGGATGCCCTGCTGCTCCAGCCCCGACCGGATGCGTTTCGCCAGCGTGCTCTTGCCTCTGGCGGGCAACCCCACCATTGCGACATACAGTTTCATGTCATTCCTCAATTGTCGCGCGCGGACGGCTGACCGCCTCACTCACGCACGGCGAGCGTTAAACCCGTTGCTGCCGATAGGGGGCCGAAAAGGCCGCCTTCCCGCACGAGGGAAGGCACATTACGATTTGCGCCGGACACCGATGACGTTGGGCAGCGGAGCCCCCTGGCTTCCGGAAGCCCAGAACTCAGGCAAGGAACGCCCCAGCCAGATCTGGCTGCGGACGGGAGTGCGCAAAAAGAGGCCGGCCAAACTTCCGCCCTCGGTATACATCACCACCCGGACGTCAATGGGCAATGCCAGCAAGAGCGCCCCGAAGTCCACGCCGGTTATCGGTTCCCGGCACAGGATGAACAGGATGGCCCCCGTGCCGTCACGGCCCACGGCGGAAATGGAGTGCTTCGGGCCGCCGGGCTTCCAGAGCAGACGCCGATCCGAACTGATCATGCGGTAATTCTGCACGACCATACTGTAATGCGGAAGCAGGTTCTCCCAATCGTCCGTGGAACGGTCCAGCAGGTCCGCGCCGGGCAAATCCGGGCTGTCCGGGCCCGCGACGAAAAACGCCCCGAACTTGGACACCACGCGCCCGTTATTGACTGTCTCGCCGGTACGGAGATACCCGGTGCTCGTAACGCCATCAGGCAGATACATGCTGGCATTGGTGGCGGCGATCAGGCCCTTGCGTGTGGCCCAGGCTTCAAGCGGCAACGACTGTTTTTCAGAACTCGCCGTTTCCACGGTGAAATCGAAATACAAGGGATCGATGCGCAGGAACACCACTTCAAACGGATCGCCTCCGTCGAATTGCGCGGAGAACAAGCCGAGCTGAAGGCCTTCCTCCAGCTTTTCCCACGGCGGGAGCGTCTCAAAAACCCAGCGCGGCGGAGATGGGGGAGCCGGCTGTTCCGCGCCCGGCTGTGGCGGGACAAGCGCGTTCTTTATAGCCGTGAGGCCATCCTGCGGCTCGGAAGGCACACCGTCAGCAAAGGCAGGGACGGCGGACAGCGCCAGCACGCCCAAGAGGAACAACTGACGGAACACGGCAAACACCCGCGGCGCGAGGCACAAGCCGCGCCCGCTACGGCACATTGCATGTCGTATGGATGAGAAAAGGTGCAACGTCATGATGGTCAGGTCTCCAATGCCCCGAATAGTCAGAGTTTACGGCAATTCCGGCAAAGGCGCAACGCACCCGGAGCCATCCCCTTCCCCAACGCGCGACAAGACGTTGCCCTTCGCGGAAATCCGGCATAGAATAAAGAACTTGGGATTATGACTGACTTTTGAAACGAGGTTTTCCATGAATATCGGCCAACTCATTGCGGAAAGGGGCAAGCCTTTCTATTCCTTCGAATTCTTCCCTCCGAAAGACCCTGACCAGTGGCCGGACTTCTTCAAGATGGCCGAACGGCTGGCTCCGCTGGAACCGCTGTTCACGTCCGTTACGTACGGGGCGGGCGGCTCCAGCCAGGACGCCACGCTGGAAATCGTTTCCCATCTGAAGAAAGAATTCCAGTTCGAAACGATGGCCCACCTGACCTGCGTCGGCGCGACGCAGGACTACATTACCCAGTATCTCCAGCGCCTGCGCGACAACGGCGTGGATAACGTGCTGGCCCTGCGCGGCGACATCCCCAAGGGGCAGGACATCGACTGGGAAACCGCCGAATTCCGCCATGCCGCCGATCTCGTCCGTTTCGCCAAGGCGCATTATCCCGACATGGGCATCGGCGTCGCCGGGTATCCGGCACCCCATCCGGAATCGCCAAGCTTCGCCAGCGACTGGCGTTACACCGTCGCCAAAATCCGTGAAGGCGCGGATTTCGTGATCACGCAGCTGTTCTTCGACGTGCGCGAATACCTCCATTTTGTGGACCGGCTCAGCGACATGGGCGTGTCCGTCCCGGTCATCCCCGGCATCCTGCCCATCCAGAGCCTCGAATCCATCCGGCGCACGCTCTCCCTGTGCGGCGCGAACATCCCGGGCAAGCTCTATCTCGCCCTTGAGGAAGCCAATGCCAAGGGCGGCGCGGAAGCCGTACGCGAAGCGGGCCTCAAGTTTGCCGTGCAGCAGATCCGCACCTTGCTGGACAACGGCGCGCCGGGCATCCACCTGTACACGCTGAACAAGGCGTCCATGTGCCTCCGCATCGCGGAAGAAGTGGGCGCACTGTAATGGCCGTCGATCTCGCCACCTTTTCGCCCAAGCGCATCCTTGTCTGCCAGCTCAGGCAGATCGGCGATGTGGTGCTCGCCACGCCGTCCATCGAGCTGCTCAAACGGCGTTATCCGGACGCCGAGATCCACCTGCTGACCGAAAAAAAGTGCGCCCCGCTCCTTGAGCACAACCCGCATCTCGGCAAGGTATGGGCGTTGGACAAAAAGGTACTGTCCTCCCTGCCCCAGGAAATCGCGTGGTACTGGCATGTGGCCCGCACCGGGTATGATCTGGTCGTGGACTTCCAGCAGCTTCCGCGCTGCCGGTGGGTAGTGGCCTTTTCCGGCGCCCCGGTCCGCCTCTCCTATACGCCGCCGTGGTATACGCGCCTGCTGTACACGCATTCCTCCGACATGCTTGACGGCTATTCCGCCATGAGCAAGGCCAGCGTATTGCGTCCTCTCGGCATCGAATGGAACGGCGAGCGCCCGCGCGTCTATCTCACGGACGAGGAGCACGCCTTCGCGCGCACCTTGCTCGCTCAGGCAGGCTTGCAGCCGGAACAGCGCCTCATCACGCTGGACCCCACGCACCGCCAGCCCACGCGCCGCTGGCCTCTGGCGCATTACGCCGGGCTGGTCAGCCTGCTTGCGGAGCGCGACGCCTCCCTGCGTTTCCTGCCTCTCTGGGGGCCGGGCGAGGAAGCTGAAATTCAGGAGTTGTCCCGCCTCTGCCCCGCCGGTTCGCTGCTCTTGCCGGATCGGATGCTGTCGCTGCGGGAAATGGCGGCCTGCATCGCGGAAGCGGATTTGCACATCGGCAACTGTTCCGCGCCCCGGCACATCGCCGTAGCGGTGGGCACGCCGACCCTCACTGTGCTCGGTTCGACCAGCCCGGCGTGGACCTTCCCTTCTCCCGAGCACGCCGACATTGCCTTGAACCTTCCCTGTCAGCACTGCAACCGCAACCACTGTCCCGATCCCCGCTGCCTCACCGGGATGCTGCCCGGCCCGGTCGCGGACAAGGCGATGGAGATGTTGAAGAAATAAAAGAATCG
>NZ_JH114232.1:953541-956568 GCF_000224655.1 Bilophila sp. 4_1_30 | reverse complement strand
GACCCCTCCCCTTCCCCCGCGAAAACTTTGACTGGTGGGGAGGCCGTGCGGCAGGAGTTCCGTTGTCTCGCAAGGCGGTTGGAAGGGAACTATGGGGCTCATTTTCTTGAAAGTGCCACTCTTTGAATATTTTTTGTTTTCTATCTTATAAAAATGGCAAACAATTTTTAAGAAAAAATGATTCTAACGCTAGTGCCTTGATTTATGATACTCTTTTGAATGCGTTTCTTGATGGAAAGAAAAGGCCCATTCCCGTTTGCCAGCAACAGCAACCCCGGATGGGCCTTTTCTTTCCATCCGCAAAGCCGTCCCCTCATCAACCGGGAACGCCGCGAACAGGGATTCGATAAAAAGAAAAGTCTTAGGAGGATGAGGGGGTGGGGTCCGGGGGAGGGGAGAGGAAGCCCTTCTTCAGAAGGGTTCCTTCTCCCCTCCCGGTCTTCATTTCATAGACCGGCGTCTATCCTTCCATCAGCGGCAAGCACGCGATGGCGAGGGGGGTGAGCAAGAGGGGATAGTCAGGGCACTCGACCTTGATGCCGAGCTCCTTCTCGAACAGAGGTGCGATGCCGGGGAAGCAGCACGTGCCGCCGGTGAGATACACGGTATCCACGGCATGGCCGGAAATATGGGCCTTCACGATGTCGGAAACGCGCTCGAAAACCGGCTTCACGATGGGAGCGTACTGGCGGTTGTCCGTGCCGCGCTTCTTGAGCTCGGCCTCCTCGTAGGGCACCGAAAGCGCGCCGGACATGGCGAGGGTCACATGATGCCCGCCGGTGGCATCGTCAACGGAGGCGATGACCTTGCCGTTGGAGATGACCGCCGTACCGGTCGTGCCGCCGCCGATGTCCACGACCGCGGCGCGATCCAACCTGGCCAGACGCGCAAGGCAGCTCGGCTCGTCCGCCGTGCTCACAAGGCGCAGGTTGGCGGCGTCCAGAATGTTTGTGGAAAGCCGCGCATCCGTTCCGGGCGGGTAGGAAGTGGACGCCTCGGTGATCTTCCGGCCAAGGCGTTCCTCCGTCATGCTCACGAGCCGCTTCACGATGGTGATCGCGCCGTGATAGTCCACGACCACGCCATCGCGTACGACGGTGGCCCACTCAAGGAACGCCGACACGGGCATCCCGTTGTCATCCACCGCCATGACCACCACGTCGGCCGTGCCGAGGTCGACGCCGACATGAATGGGCCCTTCCACCTGAACAGGAGAGGCGTCGTTGCAAATCTTCGAGGCCACTTCCAGCCGCTTCATCACTTCATCCCATGCAATCTGCTTCATCGTGCTCCAGCCGTCGTTAAATGGAAAAACAACACCGCGCTTTCAGGCGGCGCTTCGTTTCAAAAGGAAAGTCGCTCTTGAAGCTATACGGCGCGGGCGGAACCCGAGTCAAGGCGATGCCTCTTTTCCCTTCTCATGCTGACGCGCCCAAAAGACTTGACAGGGGACGAAAACAGCAGGAAAAACACATAAAGCGTCTATCTGTGCCCCGAAAGGCGGCCCATTTCGATCATCGCCGGAAGACGGCGGACGACCCGTGCCCTTCTGCTCTGAAAGGCCGGCACAAAAGGATTCCTTGATGAAAACCAAAATTCTGGCAACCATCGGCCCCGCGTCCAACAAGCGTGATGTCCTTTCCAAACTGATCGCGGCTGGCGTCCGGATTTTCCGCCTTAATTTCTCCCACGGCGACAGTTCCTCCTTCGTCGACCTCATCAAGATGATCCGCGAACTGGAAATCGTCCACAAGACGCCCATCACGATCCTTCAAGACCTCTCGGGCCCCAAGATCCGTATCGGCACCTTCCCCAACGAAGGCTCGCTGAACGTGCTCAAGGGCGATCAGCTGCTGCTCGGCCCCTCCTCGCTGATGTGCAATGACGAGTTCCCATATATTCCCTTCGATCACCCCGAAATTTTCGCCGAACTCGAACAGGGCGATCGCCTCGTGCTCGCTGACGGCACTCTCCAGTTCCGAGTGGTCGAACACCGCGAGGATGGGCTCTTCAAGCTCGAAGCCAACAACAACGGCATCGTCACCTCGCGCAAGGGCCTCGCCCTGCCCGGCAAGTCCATCCCGCTGCCCGCGCTTACCGAAAAAGACAAGAAGGACCTCGTGGACGGCCTCGCCCTCGGCGTTGACGCCGTGGCGCTCTCCTTCGTGCAGTCGCCCGAAGACATCCGCGAAGCCAAGTCGATCATCCGCAGCCACAGCGACCGCGACATCCCGGTCATCGCCAAGCTCGAACGCCGCAACGCGGTGGATCGGCTCGACGCCATCCTCAAGGAAGTCGATATCGTCATGGTGGCCCGCGGCGACCTCGGCATCGAGTGCCCGCTGCCGGAACTCCCGGCCATGCAGAAGCGCATCATCCGGGCCTGCAACCGGGCGGCCAAGCCCGTCATCGTCGCCACGCAGATGCTGCTTTCGATGGTGTCCAGCCCCTCCCCGACCCGTGCCGAAACCACGGACGTCGCCAACGCCGTTCTGGACGGCGCGGATTGCGTGATGCTCTCCGAAGAAACGGCTATGGGCAACTATCCCGTTGAAACGGTGCAGTTCATGAGCGAAATCGCTTCCAAGGCCGAGGAGCTCATGGCCGAAACCCGCCGCATCACAGAGCCCGAAAACGACGGAACCGCCGAATTTCTCGCCTACGCAGCCTGTCTGCTGGCCCAGAAAGCCAACGCCAAATCCATCGTGGCGCACAGCCTTTCCGGCACCTCGGCCCGCCTGCTGTCCGCGCGCCGTCCCGTGCAGACCATCCATGCGCTGACCCCCGACGTGACCAGCCTCAAGGCCCTGAACTTCTCGTGGGGCGTGCTCCCGCATCAAGTCGGCAACGACAACGTGGGCCATCTCGCCCGCGCCGAACGTTTCATCGCTTCGTCCTCGCTGTTCGGGCTCGGTGAAGATGTGGTCATCACCGCCGGTCAGCCCACGTCCTCTTCCCCGCAGCCTCGCGGCACCAATCTGGTGAAAATCTACAGGAAGTAGCCTAAAACTACCATCTAGTAACAAC
>NZ_JH114232.1:932638-953057 GCF_000224655.1 Bilophila sp. 4_1_30 | reverse complement strand
TTTTTGTTGTTCAAAAAAATCTTCCCGCCCTCAGATGTCCTTTTCTTGATAGCGGTTCCACTAAGGTCGGGTGGGATTGTGGGAAAGGAGAGGAACGTTTTTCTTCAGAAAAGTTCCCTCTCCAATATCTTAATATCATTTTAAAATCATCAATTCTAAAACCTTACAGCGTCACGCCGTGCTCGATGCAGGCAAAGGCGTTGTGGGCATGGATGGACTCGTAGCTCTCGACTTCGACGCGGAACCCGCTCACATGCGGATGATCGGCAAGGCGGCTGGCGACATTGCGCACCACGTCCTCAACAAAGGTCGGCCGCGAAAAGGCGTCTTCAGTCACGAACTTCTCATCCTCGCGCTTGAGCAGCGAATAGACGGGCGACGAGCCGGACGCCTCGGCGATCTCGATGAAATCCTCGATCCAGCAGAACCCGCGCATCCGGACCGCCATGCGCACGTCGGCCCGCTGGCTGTGCGCGCCTTCGCGGCTGATGGCCTTCGAGCACGGGCATACGGTCATCACGGGAACCGTCACTTCGAGCAGGAACGACGGCTTGCCGTCCTCGGGCAACTCGCCGGTCAGCCTGCACTCGTAGGGCAGAATGCCGGGGCAGGCCGTCGCGGGGGCGTTCTTCTGCACAAAATACGGAAAATGAAAGACAATATGCGCCCTGCGGGCGTTCAGGCGCTCCCGCACGTCCTCAAGCAGGCGCTTCATCCCCGCGTAGTCCAAATCCTCAGTCCAGTTCGCCAGAGCCTGCACAAAACGGCTCATGTGCGTGCCCTTGAACGCGGCGGGCAGATCCACGCTGACGTCCACATTGGCGACCGTATGCTGCGTCCCCTGCGCGCGATCCCGCACCAGCAAAGGCAGCTTCAACCCTTTGACCCCTACCCGGTCGATGGGCAGCGCCACCGGAGCCGGACTGTTCTGTACGTCTTCCATTCTTTTCCTTTATCCTACAGCCAGATAACAAAAAACGTCATCCCGGCATCGTGCAGAGGCTCTTTTGTCTAGGCATCCCCACCTGTAGCTGTTCCACACGCTGGCAGCCCCACATCCAACGGGACTCCCGACGCACAGCCTCCCCACCGACAGCAAATCTTCGGAGGGAGGGGATGGGGGATTGAGGGAAGGGGAGGGAAGCCCTTCTTCAGAAGGGTGCCCCCCCTTCCCCCGATATATCCTACTACGGCAAATCCGCACCGATGGCGGTGATCGAAAAAGTCCCGTGCGTGACGCCGCGGATAGAGCGAAGCTGATCCGCAAGCTCGCGGAGTTCCCCGGCCTTGCCTTTAAGCACCAAAATCTCCAGGCAATTATGGTGATCCAGATGCACATGAAGCGTCGTCACGATAAGCCCGTGCGCGTCGTGCTGCCGTTCCGTCAGCTTGCGGGACAGATCCCGGACATGATGATCGTAAATCAGGCTCAGCACGCCCGCCGCGTCCGCGGTCTCGGAATGCAGCGAATCCTGCACCAGCGCGTCACGGATGATGTCGCGCAACGCCTCGGAACGGCTTGGGCATCCCTGCCGTTCGCACAGGGCATCAAATTTCTCAAGCAGATCGCTATCCAACGAAACGCCGAAACGAACCGTTTCTCCCATTGTCGCACCCTCTATCGGTGAATTTCCCAGATCCGCACAGGAACGGGCCGCTCCTGCGGATACAGGGCCTCTATGTTCTTTTCCCAGACGCAGCGCCCCGCCCAGCGGCGGTTGACGAGCATGGAACGGAAGGTATCGTAAACGGCCCGGCTGGGTTCGGCGACCCACGCCGCGCCGCCCTCCGCAAGCGCATACTCCAGAAAATCCAGCACGGGCGCGGCGAAACGCTGCTCATACATGATGTCCCCGCCCCAGATGAACCGCAGGCTCCGGCGTTTCACCGCGGGCTTGCGCCAGTCCATGACCGTCCAGAGCGGCTGGGGCACGGCGTTGTGCTCCGCGTTGCGCCGCGCGAAACGCAGGGCTTCCGGCTCATAGTCCATACCGATGACGTTCGCGCCGAGCCATTGGCCCACCAGCGCCGTCAGGCCGATCCCGCATCCGAGATCAAGGCAGGGCTGGCCGCGCAGGCTCTCGCGCCGCTGGTACAGCCAGTCGGCAAGCACAAGGCTGGAAGGCCAAAGCTCCGTCCAGTAAGGCAGGCGCTCGTCTTCCGTAAACTCGGTCATGGACTCCCACAGGGCTTCCATGTCGGCGGCGCGTTCCAGCGTCCAGTCCCGCCCGCAGACGTTTACCGTCAAAAAAGGCTGCCAGCTCCCCTCCGAAAGGGGCGTATCCTGAGATTCGTTCACCGTTTTCCGTCCCTGCCGGGCCGAAGGGTCCGGCGCGGCATCATAAGTCATGTGTATGACCTATACAGGCGGCGGCGGAAAGGGTCAACGAAAGGGTACGGAGCCCCCGCCGGCATTATTGACCCTTAACAGCGCGTCAGGTATGATAATCAGCTTTTTCGTAGTGATAAAGGAGAAATCGCCTCATGATCGTGGAAATGGGTTGTCTTATCCTCGGGGTTCCCGTGGGTTTCCTCCTCCGCAGGAAGCCCCTCGTCATCAAGATCACCGATCAGGTGCTCACGTGGTCCGTCCGCATCCTTCTGCTCCTGCTCGGCCTCGCGCTCGGCGCCGACGACCGCCTCATGTCGCAAATGGACACCATCGGCGCGCGCGGCATCTTCATCAGCCTGTGCTGCGTGGCGGGGAGCCTCATCGGCGCGCGCCTCCTCGAGCCGATCATGAACCGCCATGTGGGGCGCTACGCCGTTTCCCGTACCGCCAAGGACGAAGGAGCGGCACAGTGAAGGAATCCATCATCGTCCTGTTCTTTTTCAGCGTCGGCGTGCTCGGGGGCAGGCTCGACCTCCTGCCCGCCGACTGGCTCGGCCTTGTCCACGAGGCCAGCAATCTCGCCGTATACGCCATGCTTGCCGCCGTGGGCATGAGCCTCGGCTTCGATTCCCGGGCTTGGCGCATCCTGCGGGATCTCAAAGGCTGGGTCGTGCTCGTCCCCCTGATGATCATCGTCGGGACGTTCCTCGGCGGCGTGGCGGCATGGACCATGCTGGACATGAGCTTCCGGGACGTAATGGCCGTGGCAGCCGGATTCGGTTACTACAGCCTGTCGAGTATGCTCATCAACCAGCTCGCCGACGTCAGCCTCGGTTCAATGGCGCTTATTTCCAATATGGTCAGGGAACTCGTCACCTTGCTGTTCGCCCCCCTGTTCGCCCGGGCCTTCGGCGGCCTCGGGCCGCTTTCCGCCGCCGGGGCCGCCAGCGATACCTGTTTGCCCGCCATTATCCGTACATCGGGCGAGCGGAACACCATCCTTGGGATCTTCTCGGGCATGGTGCTCACCATCGCCGTCCCCATCTTCGTGACATCCATTTTCGCATGGCTGTAACACAGTCAAACAAAAAAAGAAATCAACCCGTTGACGCCTCAGAGAGACTTGCTTACCTTTACGCAAATCCGACCATATCGTTTCACAACCTTAATACAGTCAGAGAGCATCATGCCCCTATCCATCTTCAAACGCCTTTTGATCTGTTTCTGCTTCGCGCTCTTCACGGCGTTGCCCGCGCAAGCCGAGGAGCAGAAAAACGGGACGCTTCCTCCCGCGCTCGAAACCGCGCTGTCCACCCTGCTTGCCGATGCCCCGCAGGGCAAAGCCGACCCCGACGCCGCGACCGTAAACGCCGTCCTTGATTTCGTCGCCACCAACAAGCAAGCGGCCAACAAGGTTCGCCCTGAGGCCCGCCCGCAGGGTTCCGGCGCGTATCTCAAGGAAACGCTCAACGTCCCGCTCCGCAAGCTTGTCGAGTACATGCTCGATCCCTCCATCCCCGGCGAGGCCATTTACCCCTCCGCCGTGCGACGTAACGCATGGATGCCCGGCAGCCCCATCCTGAAGGACAACGCCGCCCTCACCGACGCGGCCTATCCTCCCGCCGCCCCCATCGTGACCCGAGGCGTGGAATATGAGGAAACGACGCCCGACACGTCCAGCGGATGCTACTATTCCTACAAGCTGAACCGGCTGTTCGTGCTCGCCGACTACAAGGGCCGCACGGCGCTCATATCCCCGTATCCGTGATGCCCGGCCAATCTTCCGTGGGCCTGCGCGGGGCCATTGTCGGCAACGACAAGGACTGGACCTATGTGTACACCCCGGAAAAGGGGACCAATCTGGCCATGCTCGGTTGGGCGGAGACCTATCTTTACGGCTCCGCCAGCATATCCGTGTTCAT
This sequence comes from Bilophila sp. 4_1_30, assembly GCF_000224655.1. Lineage (NCBI taxonomy): Bacteria > Pseudomonadati > Thermodesulfobacteriota > Desulfovibrionia > Desulfovibrionales > Desulfovibrionaceae > Bilophila > Bilophila sp. 4_1_30. The sequence goes on along the minus strand of NZ_JH114232.1, from coordinate 948,803 downwards.
GGAAAGCGCGCCCGGCAGCGGCAAGGTGGACGTCTCCATCTTCAAATGGGCGAAGGCGGGCTGGAAGGGCTCCAACGTGGTGAAGGTCTCCCACATTACGGCGGGCCTGAAACGGTTCACCTCCGGACTGCGTCAGGTGATGGAATCGCCCCGCCTGCCCTCTTCCGATGCCATCGCCGCCAAGTATTCCGCGCTCAAAGCGATGAACGACACGGAGCTGCGCGCGCAGCTTTCCAGCTTTGGCACCCATCTCGCCAAGCAGAACGCCGACCCGCTGGACGAAAAGGCTTTCCGTACCGTGCTCGACAACGGCGCGTACCCCGGCACGCTCAAGCGCGATGACGCCATCGCCGAGCTCATGAAGCTGTATATGCGCCAGCAGCTGGGAACGCTTCCCGCCGCCGTGGCGCGGAATTGATTGAAAACCATGTTTGGGGATGGGAAAGGGACCCCTTCTGGAGATAGGGTTCCCTTTCCCATTCCTCTCTCTTTCCTTCCCAAGACGGCTGGTGAGGAGGGAGTACCGTTGTAACGAAGGGACTTATGGTCCCTCTTTTTTTGTCTGCTTGCATGGGGAGAGTGCAGGAAAAAGAAAAGCCTAGCTTCAAGACAACTGCGGGAGTGAATAAGGCTTGAACAAGCCGGTTCGTTTTGAGAAAAGAAAAAGATGCTGCCAGAGAGATTTTTGGAGCATTGTACCTTTGAAGTGTGGTCATCCCAAAGACAGCCTGCACCAGAGAAGACAGGGATTCGGTAAGCACGAAAGCCCTTGGAAAGGAAGAGAAGGACGGACGCGGGCTGCTCTGGCAGGTTTGGCGAAGAAATGTTTCTTCAAAAAACGCTCCTTCCCCAACGCCTCCGACACCTTCCAAAGCCAATCCGCCCTAAGGAGAAAGCCATGCCTTTTTCACCTGCCATAGAAGCCTGCCGCGTACCCGACGAGCGGCTTGCCGGAGCCTATGAGGAAACGTCCGCTGAGCACCGGAGCTGGATCAAGACGACGCTCGCGTTGGCTGGGGCGACGTATCCGGCCCCGCCCTCCCGCCTGAGCATAACCTCCGAAAACGCCGCGGCCGGGTTCGGTTTCGCCCGCACGCGGGAAACGGCGCCGTGGGCCGTGCTCCTCATAGGCGAAGGCTACGCTTCGGCGATACGCCTTGCGGCGGCGATCATGCCCGCGCGTCTGGCTGGCGTGGAGCCGATTTTCGCCGTCTGGACGGGCGCGGAAACAGCCCCGTCCGGCCTGCTCGCCGCGCTGGAACTCACCGGAGTGGAACAGGTCTTTGCCATGCGGGATCCGGCACCGCTCCTGCGCGAACTTCCGGGACGAGGGCGTATCCTGCGCTTCGGGAAAGCCCCTCTTCCGGAATATCCCTGTCCCGTCTGGAGTGACCGAGCCCCGCGCATCGAACGCGCCGCCCTGCCCGACACGGCGGTTCTGTGGGCCCACCCGGACGCCCTGCCCGCCGATGACAGCGCTGACGTCGTTTATGCCAGCCAGACTATCATCGGGGAAGATACGCCGCTTGTCCTCGGGGCGGGATTGGAAGGCTGCTGGCTGCACACCGATTTGACGCCGGACTTTTTCATGAATGAGCGGTTGGCATTGTCCGCCCTGAAGCTGGAATCCTGAACCGGAACACCTCCCGCCAGCCGTACCCCTGTACCGTGCAACAGCCGGAAAACGCCGAAGAACCGTCTTCCGGGCAAGCCTTCCCCGCCAGTTGACCGGAAGGCGGGCAACACGGTATTGGACACCAGCGGGGACCTCGGCAACAATGCGCCCTTTCATCCAAAAACAGCTTTTCCGAGCTTCCTTGTGAGCCGTTTTCCTCTGTCGAAAGCTGTGGGGAGTGAGGACGAAAAGCAGCGTTTCCCTTATCCCTTTTCCGGGCCTCATCTCCGCCGAGAGTTCCCACGTTGAAGTGCGTATTATTTTAAGGCGAGCAGTATCAAAAAACGGCAAACAGGCATTCGGTAAGCACAAAGGCCTTTGGAAAGGGAAGGAGGGGCTCCGCTCCGGAAGTTTGGGAAAAAGGATGTTTCTCAGAAAAGCATCCCCTTCTCCAGAGCCTCTATCCTCTTTACAAAGCGAATCCGCTCTAAAAGGAGTTTCCATGACACAGGCTGTGCGCAACATCGGCGTCATCGCGCATATCGACGCGGGGAAGACCACCCTCTCCGAGAGGATGCTGTTCTATACCCGCAAAATCCACCGCATGGGCGAGGTCCACGACGGCACGGCCACCATGGACTACCTGCCCGAGGAACAAGAGCGGGGCATCACCATCACCTCGGCCTGCACGACCTGCGAATGGAACGGAACCACTGTCAACATCATTGATACGCCCGGCCACGTTGACTTTACCATCGAAGTGGAACGCTCGCTCCGCGTACTCGACGGCGCGGTCGGCGTCTTCTGCGCCGTGGGCGGCGTGGAGCCGCAATCGGAAACGGTCTGGCGGCAGTCGGAACACTTCGGCGTGCCGAAGCTCGCCTTCGTCAATAAGATGGACCGGATCGGCGCGGACTTCTCCGCCGTGCTCAAATCCATGCAGACCCGGCTCGGCGCGAACCCGCTGCCCGTCGTCATTCCCGTGGGCGCGGCGGAGACGTTTCAGGGCGTCATTGATCTCGTGACCCTGGAGCGGCTTGATTTTGACGAGTCCGATCAAGGGCAGACATGGACCCGTTCGCCCCTCACCGAAGCGGATGCGGAACTGGCAGCTCCGTGGCGCGAGCAGATGCTGGAGCGGCTGGCCGAAAACGACGATACGTTTCTTGAACAATATCTCGGCGGCGAATACACGGAAACGGACATCCGCAGCGCCATCCGCCGGGCTACGCTGGCCCGCCGCGTGACGCCTGTCCTCAGCGGTTCGGCGCTCAAAAACACCGGCGTCCAGCCGCTTCTCGACGCCGTGATCGCCTACCTGCCCGCCCCCGCCGATCTGCCGCCCGTCACGGCCCACAACCCTGAAGACGGGACCGACGGCACCATTCCCTGCGATCCCGCCCTGCCCTTCACCGGGCTGGTGTTCAAGGTCATGATGGATGGAGGGCGCAAGCTGGCCCTTGTCCGCCTGTATGCCGGGACATTGAAAGAGGGCGATCCCTGCCGCAACGTCACCCAGCGCGCCGACGAACGCATCTCGCGGCTCTACCGCCTCCACGCCGATCGCCGTGAGCAGGTGGACGCCGCCAAAGCCGGGGACATCGTGGCGGTCATCGGCCTGCGCTCGGCGCGCACCGGCGATACCGTCGGCGCTCCCGGCTCCAAACTGCTGCTGGAGTCCATCGAAGCCTACCAGCCCGTCATCTCCCTCGCCATCGAGCCCCGCAACGCCGACGAAGGCAAAGCCCTCGACGAAGCCCTCGACCGCTTCTCCCTTGAAGATCCGACCCTGACCGTCGCCATCGACGAAGGGTCCGGCCACCGCATCGTGTCCGGCATGGGCGAGCTCCATCTTGATGTAATCCTTGAGCGCATCCGCCGCGAATACGGCATCGCGCCCCGTGTGGGCCAGCCTCAGGTCATCCGCCGCGAAACGCCGAAGCGCACGGCATCCGCGACCGGCATATTCGACCGCGAGCTCGGCAAGGAAACGCACATCGGCGAAGTCGCCCTGTCCATCGCCCCGCGTGAACGCGGTTCGGGCAACCAGATCCGGTTCGCCATCGATACGGCCATCCTGCCCGCCGCCTTCGTCGATGCTGTCAGGCAGGGCGTGGAAAACGCGCTCCAGTCCGATCCCGTTACCGGTTACCCCCTTCAGGACGCGGACGTCGAAATCACCGCCATGCCCCGGCGTGACGGATCCACGGTCGCGGGCTACCATATGGCTGCGGGCATCGCCTTGCGCTCCGCCCTTGAAGCCGCACAGGTCACGACGCTGGAGCCGCTTATGTTTGTGGAAATCTCCGCGCCGGAAGCCAACCTCGGCCCCGCCATCAGCCTGTTCGGCACGCGCGGCGGGAAAGTTGAAAACATCCTCGACCACGCGGGGCTCAAGCTTGTGCAGGGCCTTGCCCCCCTCAGCAAGCTCTTCGGCTTCTCCACAGACCTCCGGTCGGCAACACAAGGCCGGGCCGGGCTGATGATGAGGTTTGAACGCTTCGACGTCATTTAAGGCAAGCAGTTTCCAAGAGGCCCCTAGCGGGCCTTTTTTCATGCATAAGCAAATGCCATACAGCAGACAGACCTCTTGATGCGCCACTCACGGAATACTTGCCATATTCCGCCGCATGGAAGCCCAAAAGCTCATGCCCCCCGTTGTTAACAACAGGAAACAGTTTGTGACATTCCGGAATCATCGTTAGACGGACTAGTTGTACATATCGTTCAATTCCTCAGGCAACGCCTCGATCAAATCCATAACCCGGAGATCCAGCGCATGAGCGATCGCATACAGCGTGGACAAAGTCGGCTCTTGTGTGCCCGCCTCAAGGTATTGGATACAACGAAGAGAACGCCCTGACTTCATGGCCAGCCCCATCTGGGAGAGGCCACGTAACTTGCGTTTTTCTTTCAGCATATCACCAAACGGCTTCGCAAAGGTCATTTTATCCATAATACCGGAACATAACCGCGAAATCGGTACTTGTGTTACGCAGTATAATGCGCTACAATAGGTTATGTATAAGGAACGCCCGAAAATTGACGCAGAACAGCAATGGATAGAAACGGGCAAGGCGTTTTTGGCGCTTTTCATAGCTGAACCCGAATTTGCCCGAAAAGCTGTGGAAATCGCCCGACGATCTCCGAGGCTCACTTGCAAGCATGCCACTATCATTCGAGAGTTGCAGCTAGTATCTGACCTTATGGTCACAATAAAACGCCGTATCGAAGAAATCGACGGAACCGCTCCGCCTCGTTGACTTCTCGCTCAAACAAAAAGCCTCCCGGCGAATAAAACCGGGAGGCTTTTTCCTCTTTCCCTGACAAGGCCAAAGAGGTGAAAGGAAGCATCCGGGGATGGGAAACCTTTTCTAAGGGGTCCCATCCCCGATTTTTTTATCAGCTATCGTAGAAAGAACGCAGAACCTGACTGCGCACGGGATGGCGGAGCTTACGGAGCGCCTTGGCTTCAATCTGGCGGATACGTTCACGGGTTACGTTGAACAGCTTGCCCACTTCTTCGAGGGTATGGTCGGACTTTTCGCCGATGCCGAAACGCTTGCGGAGCACCTGCTCCTCACGCGGCGTCAGATCCGCCAGCACGGACGCGATCTGTTCGGAGAGCTTGGTATTGACCACCTCTTCGGCGGGCGCGACGGCCTTCTTGTCCTCGATGAAATCCCCAAGGCTCGAATCTTCCTCGTCGCCGATGGGAGTTTCGAGGGAAATGGGTTCCTTGGCGATCTTGAGCACTTTCTTGACCTTGTCCACAGGATATTCCATGCGGTCCGCGATTTCCTCCGGAGTCGGGTCGCGCCCGAGTTCCTGGACAAGATAGCGGGAGGTCCGGATGAGCTTGTTGATCGTTTCGATCATATGCACCGGGATACGGATGGTGCGGGCCTGATCCGCGATGGCGCGGGTAATGGCCTGACGGATCCACCATGTGGCATAGGTCGAGAACTTGTAGCCGCGCTGATACTCGAACTTGTCCACGGCCTTCATCAGGCCGATGTTGCCTTCCTGAATCAGGTCGAGGAACTGCAAGCCGCGGTTCGTGTACTTTTTGGCGATGCTGACCACAAGGCGCAGGTTCGAGCGGATGAGCTCCTGTTTGGCGCGCATGGCGGCGTTGTTGCCGCGCTTGATGCGCCAGAGCACTTCCTCAAGATCGCTCACATTGTGGCAGCATTTTTCCTGAAGGCGCTGGAGGATTTCGATCTTCCCAAGGATCATTTCCTTGTAGGAGAACAGCTCGTCCACGCTCATGTTCAATTCCTTGGCGGCGAGCACGGGGCTGATGTCGCGGGAATCGAGCTTGCGGAACAGGTCCTTGATTTCTTCCTGATTCTTGCCCGTGGACAGGAGGTACGCCGACAGGTCGCGCTGACAGTTGCGCATCTGGCGGACGTAGTCTTCCACCGTCTCGATGATCCGGTCGATGAGCGTCTTTTCCAGCTTGATGTCGCGCAGACGCGTGACGATTTCTTCCTTGAACGCCATGATTTCCTTCTGAATGGCGGTCACGCGGCGCTCCAGCGTACAGCATTCGTCCAGCTTGGCGTAGATTTTGCGTTTTTTCTTGAATGTCTGGCGGATTTCCTCCAGCAGCAGGATAACGCGGGTGCGCTGGTTCATCTCGTCTTCAGTAGGGTCGTCTTCCTCAATGGTCTTGACCACATCCTTCAGTTTGATGCGGTTGAGCTTGAGGTCTTCGCCCACGTTGATGAGTTCTTCCACCGCGACCGGGACTTCCACGAGCGCGTACAGGACATCCTGCTCGCCCTGCTCGATTTTCTTGGCGATGGTAACTTCGCCGTCACGATCGAGCAACGGCACCGCGCCCATTTCGCGCAGGTACATACGGACCGGGTCCGTGCTGCGGGAGGAAAAGTCGGCGGCGTCTTCGTTGTCCACCAGTTCAAGGCGTTCTTCGGACTGCTCTCCGTCCGTTTCAGCCGAGGTGACGGGGATTTTCTTGCCGTCCTTTTCCAGATCCACAATGGCGATTTCGAGCTGATCGAAGATCCCGATGATCTCCTCGAACTGCTCGGGTGTATTCATTTCCAGCGGGACAGCCTTGTTCACTTCCTCGAACGTGAGGAAGCCCATCTCCTTGCCTTTGGCGATGAGGCTCTTGATCTGCTGGATATCTTTAATGTTGTTCCCCATGAGTCCTCTCCAACGTTTCCTGAAGGGCGCGCAAATATTCCAAATCGGCCTCAAAATTGCCTGCGCCGGCTCCCTGACGCAATGCGGCCGAAACCGAGGCCGATTGCGCGGTCAAATGCAACGTATCAAGCATGGTGCGGATTGCGCCGAATTCACCCTCTTCGTTGTCGAGAGGGGGCACGTCCCCGGTGCGACACCGGATCCAGAAACGCTTTTCCCTGGGGTCAAGATGCTGCACCACTTCATCCACAGGGTACTCTTCAAGTTTTTGCCAAAGATCCCGCGCCCACGCGGCGCTCAGAACCAGATGGGCCCCAAGCTCCCGAAGGCGGGGCAGAGAGGAGGGATACCGGACCGCAAAGGTCATGATTTCCCTGTCTCTGGGATTCGTCCGCACGGGCGGCCGGGTTTCCTGACCGCCCGCGTTGCGCGGAAGCGCCCGCGCGCCGCGACTCTCAATGATCCGCTCGCGCAACTCGCTTTCCGCCAGCCCCAAGCCGGTGCTCAATGTGGACGCGAAACGGCTGACGAGTTCGGGCAGTTCAACCTGCCTGAGAAACTCGCGCGCCCAGTCCACGGCTTCCCGGGGGGCCATATCGCGCAGGCAACGCACGCAGAAGGCCATGCCCTCCGGCGCATTCCTGCGCAAATCCTCAAAAATGTCCGTTCCCTGCGTCCGTAACAGGCTGTCGATGTCCTCGCCCTCCGGAAAAAGGACGACTTTACAGGACAACCCCCGCGTCAACAGCATCTCGCACGCCCGGAGCGCGGCCTTGCGGCCCGGCCCGTCGCCGTCGAAAAGCAGCTCCACATGCGACGTAAACCCTGAAATCCGTTTCACCTGTTCCGGGGTGAACGCCGTGCCGAGCACGCCCACCGCACTGGAGTAGCCGAACTGGTGCAGCGTCACCACGTCCATGTAACCTTCCGTCAACATGGCGGGCTTTCCCGTCGCAATGGCTCGCCGGGCCTGTTGCAGTCCGTACAAGTGTTCGCCTTTTTTGTACAACTGCGAATCACTGCTGTTGATGTATTTGGCTTCGTCCTCGTTGGCGATGATGCGCCCGCCAAACGCGATGACGTTCCCCGAAAGGCTGCGGATGGGAAACATCAACCGCCCGCGGAAACGGTCATACGCCCTGCCCCGCTCGCTCTTGCCGAGCAGCGCGGCCTCCACGCCCATCGATTCGCTGAATCCGGCCCGCCGCAGCACTTCCGCGAGCGACTGCCAGTCCCGGCGGCTCCAGCCAAGCCCGAAGAGTTTCGCCACCTCTTCCGAAATCCCTCTCCGGGCCATGTAGTCCCGGCATTCCGCGCCGTCCCGGCCTGAGAGGTTCTCCGTGAAATGCGCCGCCGCGATCTCATGGATTTTCAGCAGCTGCCGCCGTTTGGACATGGTTTGCCCGGCAGGCTGGCCTTCGTGCTTCTGCGGCCCGCGTTCCAGCGTGACGCCAGCCTCTTCCGCGAGCTGTTCAAGCGTTTCCTTGAAATCCAGCCCGTTGATCTGCCCGTAAAAATCGAACAAATCTCCGGAAGCCTGACAACCGAAACAATAAAAAAAACCTTCTTCCTCGTTGATGGAAAACGAGGGCTTGGTTTCCTGGTGAAAAGGACAAGGCGCTACCCAGCGAGGCCCATTGCGTTTCAGGTCCACGTACCGTCGGGCAATGTCCACCAGATTCAAGCGCGCCTTGATTTCCTGAATGGCTCTTGCGTTCCGTCCCATACGCTCCCGTACGCCTCCGGCGGCAAGGGGCGCATGGCGCCGATGCCCGTAAAGCTCATTATCCAGTGCTCGCGGCCTCCGCATCAGCCAGGCCGGTCCCTCCGGCTTTGTCCGGGGAAGACTTCCCCGCGCCCCTCATCTTGGAGCACGCCTCAATCGGGACTCTCAAAAATCTCACGCCGTTTCCGCAGTCCTTCTCATATAAAGCAGGATCTACCGCAGTCAAACCCTTTCTTCTTTTTATAAAGTTTCAGAGAGGGGAATACGCTTGAGGGAAAGGGGGTCTCCCCCCATTTCTCAAACTTACTTAAAAGTAACAATCGTCACGCCGTCGCCCCCTTGATCCTCAGGGGCCAGCGCGAACGAGGCTATACCGGGGAAGGTCTTCAAGAACGCGTGCACTTCCTTGCGGAGGGCCCCCGTACCGCGACCGTGAACGATTTCCACACCCTCGCGCCCGGACAGCAGCGCCCGGTCGAGGTACTGCGACAGTTCGCCGAGAGCCTGATCCGCCCGCTTGCCGCGCAGATCCAGCCGGAGGAGCGATATTTCGGGATCGCCTCCGGCGGTCGTCCGCACCAGCACGCCGGACTTCGGCTTGGCCTGCTGTTGCGGCGCATCGGCGGGGCCGAGCAACGCGGCATCGGCCCACAGGGTCACGCCGTTCATGTCCAGCTTGACCCGGTTCTGCCTGGCGTCGACTTCGCGCACCACGGCTTTCTTGTTCCAAGGACGGTGCATCACATGCTGGCCCGGCTTGAGTTCCGCAATGCCGAACACCGGGGCCGCCGCTTCTTCCTGTTCCGGAGAAACGTGCAGTTCGGCGCGGACCTTGGCAAGCTCCTTGAGGGCCTGCTTGTGCCCGGCCTTGCCTTCCTGCCAGTCCTTCATGACCTTGGCGGACAGCTCGCGCACGTCTTTGATGAGGCGTTCACGCTCACGCTCGAAACGCTCCTGCACGGCCTTGCGCTTTTCGCGGGTACGCTGCTGCTCGGCCTTGAGCGCATCAAGCTCGCCTTCGCGCTTGGCGGCCAAGGCGTTCAGGCGATCCATCACCGCCGTCATATCCTGACCGTCCAGTAACAAATACTGTTCCGCACGGCGCAATACCGATTCGGGGAGCCCGTGCTCGCGGGCCACGTCCAGCGCCTGACTCGCGCCGACCTGATCGTAGGCCAGCCGGAACAGCGGCTTTTTCGTGCCCGGATCGAACAGCACCGAAGCGGCGCGCACGCCCTCACGGGTCAGCGCGTAGGTTTTCAGGGCCGGGAAATGCGTCGCGGCCACCACATGCGCCCCGCGTTCGAGGAGGCCGTCGAGTACGGCCTGAGCCAGCGCCGCCCCCTGCGCGGGATCGGTACCGGCACCGAACTCGTCGAGCAGGATGAGCGTACGGCGATCCGTAGCTTCCCATGCATTGCCGAGATGCCTGATCTGTGCCGTAAACGTGGAAAGATGATCATCAAGGCTCTGCTCGTCGCCGATGAACGCGTGGATCGACGTCCACCACGGGATGACGGAACCCTTCGCCGCCGGGACCGGCAATCCGGCGAGCGTCATGATCGCCAGCAAACCGAGCGTCTTGAGGCATACGGTCTTGCCGCCCGCGTTGCCGCCGCTGATGACGAGCGCGCGATCCGTGGGCCGGAAAATGAGGTCCACCGGATGCGGGCCGCCCTGCTTGCGGATCTGCGGATCGAGCGCGAGAAGCGGGTGACGCGCGCCGAGCAGGGATAACGACGCGTCTTCCCCGTCGGGGCTGATCGTGGCGCACGCGCCGTCGAACAAGGCCGCCAACCCGCATTTGGCAAGCTCCACGTCCAGCTGGACCAGCAGGTCCCACGCCGAGCGGATGAACGGCAATTCGTTCTGCACGATATCCGTAAGGTAGCGCAGCACTTTGCGCTCTTCCTCGCGTTCCTCGCGCTTGAGCTCTTGCAGGCGGTTGTTCTGCTCCACGAGGAACAGAGGCTCGAAATAGCAGGTTTCGCCGGTATTGGAGTAATCGTGGATGATGCCCTGAATGCGGCCCTTGAAATTCGACTTGAGCGGCAGGACGTAACGGTCCGAAGCCAACGTCATGTAATCGTCCTGAAGGTACTGGGCGATGTTGTACTGGACAGCGAAATCCTTGACCTTACGCAGGCACATGAGGTGCAGGCGGCGCAATTCGCCGCGCACGAGCATCAGTTCGGGGGAACTTTCATCCTTGATGAGCCCGTCATCGCCGAGGCAGCGGGACAGGGCCGAAAGGGTCATCTCCGGCAGGGGCATGGAGGCCACGAGATCCCGCAATGAAGGCCACATGGCACCGTTTTCATTGATGGACTGAGCGGCCTTGCGGCCCTGGAGCAGGGTTTCGCGGAGCGCCCACAGCGCGTCGGCGTCGAGCGGCGCGGAGGACGGGGACACGGCGGCCTTTTCCAGATGGGGGAAAAGCCCCTCGAGATCCGGAAAATCGGACAGGCGGAAGCCGCTGTGTGCGGACCACGTGCGCACTTCGTCGAAAAGGGTATGCGCGGCGTTGACGGCGTCCGCATCGCGCAACGGGAAAAGGCCGAGACTGACCCTGCGGCCGGCCTCGGACACACACAAGCCGGCAAGATGCTCCAGCACCTTGCCGAATTCAAGAGCCTTTATTGTACGGCTATCCATGCAAACTCACTTCCTCCCGGCGCGGCGTCCCGCGCGGGGGGCTAGCTCAGGCGCGCCTTGACCGCAGCGCTGACGGCCTTGCCGTCCACACGGCCTTTATAGTCGCCCATCACGGACTGGATGACCTTGCCCATGCCGGACATGTTGGTCACGCCAAGCGCGGCGATGGCGGCGTCGATGGCCGCGGCCAGTTCTTCCTCGGAAAGCGGCTCAGGAAGGTAATCCTTCAAAATGGAAAGTTCAGCGGCTTCCTTCTCGGCGAGATCGGGCCGATTGGCCGCCGTGAACTGCTCGATGGAGTCCTGACGCTGTTTGGCCTGCTTCTGGATGACGGTGGCAAGCTCTTCGTCGGTGACGGGCCGCATGAGTTCCACCTGCAGGTTCTTCGCCGCCGTCTTCAAAAGGCGCAACACACCCAAGCGCAGGGCATCCTTGGCTTTGTAGGCGGCAATGTAGTCCTGCTCGATACGCGTTGTCAGAGACATGATAATTCCCGGGAGATGATGATTGAAAAAACACGGAAAGCCGAAAGGACTTCCCGTGTATCCACCTCTATCGCCTACGAGATCGTCCGCCCCGCTTGTCGGAAAGACAAGCGGGACAAACACGGAAACGCTCCGCTCGTCTGCGGGAGGAGCCCCGCCAAAAAGGACGGGATGCACTCCCGTCAAAACGATGGAGCGTTCCAAACCCCTTGTCTTTCCGTTTCCGCATCCGGGAGGACGAAGAAACGGAAAGGACTAAGCGGCGTTCATCTTACGCATTTTCTTCAGCAGACGCTTGCGGGCGGCGGCCTTTTTCTTCTTGCGCATGACGCTCGGCTTTTCGAAGTGCTGGCGCTTCTTCATTTCAGACAAAATGCCAGCCTTTTCCACCTGCTTCTTGAAGCGGCGCAGAGCGATATCGAAGTTATAGTCGTCTTCGTTCAGAAAGACTCCGGGCATTGGTCATCACCCCCTCTTTGCGAAATACTCTCCAAGGAGGGCGACAAAAAACACCCGGCCTGAAGACAGAAAGAGGAAGATAGACGACTTTCCGAAAAAAGGCAAGCCCTAATGACTTTCCGCCGGGTGCTCCTCACCGTGGCAACCGCAGCCGCCCCGGCAGGTGTCCCAGATCGAGCGCAGGATCACATAGCCCACGCCGGTGCCGATCACGAACAGCACGAGGTAGAGCACCCCAAAGAAGACCGCGAAATCAGGGGACCACCACGGAATGTCCTGAGGAAGGGGGCTGTGGATCGTTTCGCCGTGCAACATCTGCTTTCTCCTTACTTGTTTAGCGCATCCTTGAGCATCTTTCCGGGACGGAACCGCACCACCTTGGAGGCCGCGATGGTGATGACATCGCCGGTACGGGGGTTACGTCCCTGACGTTCCTGACGCGTTTCTGCAACGAATGTGCCGAAACCGGTCAAGGTGAGCTTGCCGTCTTCCGCCAGCATTTCCTGAACGGATTCCAGCATGGCATTGAGGGAACGTTCCGCAGCCGCTTTGGTCATGTTGGCCCGGGCCGCAATCTGCGCGACGAGATCTGCCTTGGTCATCATCGACTCCTTCTGCTCGTTTCGGACCACGGACGACAGGGCATGATACACCACCACGACCCGCTCCGCAATCGCGCCCGACGTCACAGGGCAGCACCTTTTATCCGGCACAACGCCCTCTGATCATGGGGCATTTATTGGGGCAAAACTTGGCTCAGCCGTTCTTTTGGTCAATCATGTTTTTTCGGGGAAGTCAACTCCCCGAACGTCCAAAAATTCCGGCAAGCTGTTGAAACTGTTCCGGCGTGAGCGTCTCGGGACGCGCTTCCGGGGCGATCCCCAGCCGCTCGAGCGCGGCGACGGTGTCGTCCCTGCCCGCACGCCGGAGGATCGATTGCAGCTGTTTGCGCCGCAACTGGAAACAAAGCTTCAGTATGGAGGAAAGGGCCTTCGGGTCAGCGGGATGCCGTTCCCGAGGCAGGGGGATGAACGTGACCACGGCGGAATCCACCTTCGGAGGCGGATTGAACGCACCGGGCCCGACCACAAAGCCCCACTCGACCCGGACATAGCTCTGGATCCAGACCGACAGCGCGCCGTAGTCCTTGGTCCCAGGCTTGGCGTACAGCCGCTCGGCCACTTCCTTCTGCACCATGAACACCGCCCGCGTCAGGTCCGGCGTCCGGGACACGATATCCCACATGAGCGGCGAACCGACATTATAAGGCAGGTTGCTGATGATTTTCCACGGGCCTTCCAGCGACTCCCAGGGGAAGGCCAGCGCGTCGGCATTGAGCACCTGCACGGCGGGGGCGGGGCGTTCCAGCTCGGCATGATGGGCAGCCCAATAGCTGTCCTTTTCGATGAGGCGGAACTCGGCGGGGCCCCGCTCGTGGATGATGCCGGTGATGGCGCCCGGACCGGGGCCGATTTCCAACACCCGGTCCTCCGGCCCGATCCGCAGAAGATCCACGATGCGGGCCGAGGTTTTGGCGTCTTTCAAAAAATGTTGGCCAAGGCTTTTCTTGGCCCGAGGTGCAGCAGTCAAAACATCCCTCACACGGTTCAGGGAAAAAGACGTTTTCCCATTGAAGCCGAAATACTACCCGTTTCGCCCCGGCTGTCAATGATGCCCGGGTTCCGCCCCGCGCGTCCGCCCCCTTATTTGCACAAAAAGACACAAGTGCCGGGCGACGGTCCCGCAGCCCGGAAAAAAACACAGCAACCACGCGGGGGAAAAGACCCCCTTGACATCTATAGAGACTACTCCCTATGACAAACGGTAAGAACAGATCGAAAGCGGGCCCGCCGTGCGCGGGGCCTCACAGAGATCCTTATTTCCCGTGCCCCGTTGCGCGGGGAACATAACGGCACTCCCTCCGGGGTGACCCGGAAGGAACTGGTAACACCCACAGAAGCAGGAGAGGACTATGTCCAAAGCCTTGGATAGCCAGCGAACCTACGCCCTGATCGGTACAGGCGGCTGCGGAAAAACCTCACTGGCGGAAATGCTGCTCTTCCAGAGCGGCGTCATCAACCGTCTGGGAGCCATTGAAGAAGGCACGACCACTCTTGATTACGAACCGGAAGAAATCAAGCGCCGCGGCTCCATCCAGCCCGGATTCGCCACTTTCCTCTGGAACAAGGATCGCCACTTCCTCATGGACGTCCCCGGCGACACCAACTTTACCGGTGACCTTCCCTACCTGCTGATGGGCGTCGACGCGGCCGTCCTCGTCATCGATGCCGTCGACGGCGTGCGCCCCCTCACCCGCCGCATCTGGAACGCCGTGCGCGAAGCCGGACTGCCGTCCTTCGTGTTCATCAATAAAATGGATCGTGACCGCGCCGACTTCGATATGGCCTTCAACGGCCTTTCCTCAGTGCTCGGCATGAAGCCCGTTACCTTGTATATGCCGGTCATGACTGACGGCGTGTTTGCCGGCGTCGTGGACATCCTCGGCGGCAAGGCCCTTATGTTCAGCGAAAACGGCGCCGTGACCGAAGCCCTCATCCCCGACGCCATCGCGGACGAAGCGGCGCTCCTGCACGACACCACCGTCGAAAACATCGCCGAGTCCGACGAAGAGCTGATGGAGAAATACCTTGAGGAAGGTTCCCTTTCCGAAGAAGACCTCGCCTCCGGCCTGCGCAAGGGCGTGCTCAACGCCAGCCTTGTCCCGGTCGTGGTGGGCTCCTCGCTCGAAAACAAGGGCGGGCGCGAACTGCTCGACGCCATCGCCCGCCTCTTCCCCTCGCCGCTCGAACGTCCGGCCTTCCTCGACGCCGACGGCAACGAACGCGCCTCCAGCGATGAAGGCCCGGCTTGCGGCTTCGTCTTCAAGACCATTGCGGACCCGTTCTCCGGCCAGCTCAACATGGTGCGCGTGATCTCCGGCACCATCAGCTCCGAATCGACGCTCAAGAACATGCGTACCGAGGAATCCGAACGCCTCGGCACCCTCCTCTATCTTGACGGCAAAACGCAGACTCCCTGCAAGGATGTGCTCGGCCCCGGCGCGATCATTGCGGTGGGCAAGCTGAAAAATACCCGCACGGGCGACACGCTCAGCGACGACAAGGCCCCCTTCGCGGTCGCCATGCCGCAGCTCGCCCCGCAGCTCATCACTTTCGCCCTCGCGCCGAAGGAAAAGGGCGACGAAGACAAGGTGTACGCCGCCGTCCAAAAGCTGCTGGATGAGGACGTGACCTTGAAGCTGAGCCGCGACGAAGAATCCGGCGACATCCTGCTTTCGGGCATGGGCCAGCTCCATATCGAAACTGCCGTCGAGCGCGCCAAACGCCGCTACAAGGTGGAAATTCTGCTCAAGACGCCCAAGGTCCCCTACCGTGAAACCGTTCGCGGCAAGGTACAGGTGCAAGGCCGCCACAAGAAGCAGAGCGGCGGACGCGGTCAGTTCGGCGACTGCTGGATCGAAATGGAAGGCCTGCCGCGCGGTTCCGGCTACGTGTTCGAAGACGCCATCGTCGGCGGCGCCATCCCGCGCAACTACATCCCCGCCATCGACAAGGGCGTTCAGGAAAGCGCGGCCCGCGGCTTCATCGCCGGCTGCCCGGTCGTGGACTTCAAGGTCCGCCTCTATGACGGCAGCTACCACACGGTCGACTCCTCGGAAATGGCCTTCAAGGTGGCCGGTTCGCTGGCCTTCAAGAAAGCCATCGAGTCCCTGAAACCCGTTCTGCTCGAACCCATCGTGCTGCTCTGCGTTTCCGTCCCGGACGAGTACATGGGCGACGTCATCGGCGACCTCTCCTCGCGTCGCGGCAAGGTGCTCGGTTCCGACTCTCAGGTCGGCATCACGGAAATCAAGGCTCACATCCCCATGAGCGAAGTGCTCCGCTACGCGCCTGATCTTCGCTCCATCACAGGCGGCCAGGGCGTCTTCACGATGGAATTCGACCACTACGAAGAAGCCCCGCAGCCCATCGTCGACAAGGTCATCGCCGAGCACCAGAAAGCGAAGGCCGAAGAATAGGGAATGCNCGC
>NZ_JH114232.1:928387-932176 GCF_000224655.1 Bilophila sp. 4_1_30 | reverse complement strand
GGCCGAAGAATAGGGAATGCCTCCGGCGGCAAGGGGCTCTGCCCCTTGACCCCGCCGGGGGAAATGATTTCCCCCGGACCCCCTCAAGGTCAAAGAAGAGCGGTTCCGCATCCGGCTTGCGCCGGACACGAAACCGCTCTTCTTTGACCCCGATGCCGCCAGTCGTGCCCTGTTTGAAAAAACCGATGAAGCGGCGGCCTTATCTTCTTAAGATAAAAGGGAACACTGCGAACAGGGATTCGATAAACACGAAAGTCTTTGGAGAGGGTGGGGGGAGGTTTGGAGGGGGGCGGGAGAAGCCTTTCTCCAGAAAGGTTCTCCCGCCCCCTCCAATTCATCTTCCCCTAACCGCTACGCTTCGATCTTCGTGCCGAGAAGCTTGAGATAGAGAGCCATCCACTCGGGATGCGCGGGCCACGCCGGGCCGGTGACGAGGTTCCCGTCGACAAAGGCGTTGGTCGCTGTCGCGTTGGGCTCGCACCAGACGCCTCCGGCGTCCACCACATCGGGCTTCACGGCGGGATAGGCCGTGCAGGAACGCCCCTTGAGGATACCGGCGGAAACCAGCATCTGCTGGCCGTGGCAAATCGCCGCAATGGGCTTCTTGGCCCCGTCCATCTCACGGATGATCTCAATGACGCGCGGGTTCAGGCGCAGATACTCGGGAGAACGGCCTCCAGGCACGACGAGCCCGTCATAGGCGGCGCAATCCACAGCGTCGAAATCGGCGTTGATCATAAAATTGTGGCCACGTTTTTCCGTATAGGTCTGATGCCCCTCGAAATCGTGCACGGCGGTGGCGATGACGTCGCCCGGCTTCTTGCCGGGGCTGACCACATCGACATCGTGACCCACCATCAGAAGCATCTGATACGGGACCATGATCTCGTAATCTTCAACAAAGTCACCAGCCAACATCAATATTTTCTTTTTTGCCATATCGCTTGCTCCTTGGTTCGGGTTTATAAGCGATTCTACATCGGGCATACGCGAACACGCAAGGATAAAGCATCCAAAATCCCCGGTGCGCAAGGATAAATACCGATTTCTCTTGACAGCGGGAAAAAGAGAGGCTATTTGAACTCCTGCGGAAGAAAGAGGCGACTTTTTCTTCTCATCCTGTCTGACCGCGACTGAGCGGTCCTACTGGGGTGGCCTGAGACGGCCCCCTTTTTTTTATGCCGAGCCCCTTTTTTATCCCTAAGAATGGGGCAATACGGAGAACATCAAGACGCATGAGTCAACCCGATAGAATCGAATTCATCACCGAACTGGTCACCCCTCTGGCGGCTTCCCTCGGACTGGCTGTCTGGGGCGTTGAACTGGGCGGCGCCGCCCGCCCCATCGCCCGGATTTACGTCGACGTCCTTCCCGGCGCCGAACCCGCCCCTTCCGAAAAGGCCTCAAATGACGATCTGCTCCCGCAGGGCGTCACCATCGATCAGTGCGCGGAACTGTCGCGGCTCGCGGGTCTCGCCCTCGACGTGGAAGACCCCTTCGCCACCAACTGGACGCTCGAAATTTCCTCTCCGGGGCTCCAGCGCCCCTTCTTCAAAATCGACCAGTTGAGAAATTATGTAGGACGCGAACTGGAAGTCGTGCTTGCGGCACAGCTTGATACCTGGCCGGGGCGCAAGAAATTTTCCGGAGTCCTCGCTGCCGTCGCCGACGAGGAATTCACGCTCAGCCTGCCCGACACCAGCCGGAAGGCCGAAGAGCCTGAAGAAGTCACCATCGCCTGGCCCTTTGTGCGCAAGGCGACCCTCGTCCACCACTTCCCCGAACCGGGCAAGAAGCTCGGCGGCAAGAAAGACTCCAAAGATTCCAAGGGTACACGCGGAGGCGCTGCATGAATTTGGAACTGAAAAAGGCCATCGACCAGATCAGCAAAGACAAAGGGCTCGATCGCGACATGCTCGTGGATACGCTTGAGGACGCCGTCCGCACTTCCGTTATCCGCAAATACGGCGAGAACATCGACGTCGAAGTCAGCTACAACGACGACACCGGGGAAATCCAGGTCCACCAGTTCAAGATCGTCGTTGACGACGTGGCCGATCCCGATACCGAAATCGACATCGAAAAGGCCCGCGAACTCGATCCTTCCGTGCAGCTCGACGACGAAATCGGCTTCCCCCTCAAGGTGACCGACCTCGGGCGCATCGCGGCCCAGTCCGCCAAGCAGGTGATCATCCAGCGTATGCGCGACGCCGAACAGGAACTCATCTATGAAGAGTTCAAGGACCGCGTGGGCGAAATCTGCAGCGGCATCATTCAGCGCCGCGACAAGGGCGGCTGGATCATCAACCTTGGCCGGACCGAAGCCATCCTTCCCAAGGAAGAGCAGATCCCCCGCGAGCATTACAAGCGCGGCGATCGCGTGCAGGCCCTGATCATCGAGGTCAAGAAAGAAGGCCGCGGCCCGCAGATCGTCATTTCGCGTTCGCACCGCGACTACACCGCCGCCCTCTTCCGCCGCGAAGTGCCGGAAGTCGACGACGGCACCGTGCAGATCATGGGCGTCGCCCGCGATCCGGGCAGCCGCGCCAAAGTCGCCGTGCTCTCCCGTGAACGCGACGTCGATCCCGTGGGCGCCTGCGTTGGCGTGCGCGGTTCCCGCATCCAGAACATCGTGCAGGAACTCCACGGCGAACGCATCGACATTGTGGTCTGGAGCCCCGAAATTTCGACCTATGCCCGCAACGCGCTGGCTCCGGCCGTGATTTCCCGCATTGTGGTCGATGAGGCCGAAAACCTCCTCGAAGTCACCGTGCCTGACGATCAGCTCACCAGCGCCATCGGCCGCAAGGGGCAGAACGTCAAGCTCGCCGCCAAGCTGCTTGGCTGGAAAATCGATATTTTCACTGAAACCCGCTACAACGAAACCAACGCCATCGGCCGCGGGCTCGAGCAGGTCGCCAGTGTGGCCGAAGTCTCCGTGGACAGCCTCGTGAGCGCCGGATTCACCACGCTGGAACAGCTCCAGGATGCGACCGATGAAGAACTGTCCGAAAAGCTCAGCCTCTCGGACAGCCGTATCGGCGATTTGCGTGCGGCTATCAACTTCCTCTCTCCCGTAGTGGGCGAATCGGCTGACAAGGCCGATGCCGATGCGGACAAGGCCGACGAAACGGCGGCCGGGGAAGACGAATAGCATGGACCGGGGGCATGTGCCCACCCGGATGTGCGCCATATGCAGAAGGCGCATGCCCAAACAGGAGCTCGTGCGCCACGTTCTGTCCCCGCAGGGGGGGGAATTTCTGGTCGATGAGAGCCAAACCCAGCCCGGACGCGGCTGGTATGTATGCTCGGAAACGGCCTGCCGGGAAAAATTCCGGCGGTTCCGCACAGGCGGGCGGAAGCGTAAGGGAGATTAGTGCATGACTGAAGACAAGACCAAGGTGAAAGACCTTGCGACAGAACTTGGCGTACCGACCAAGAATCTTTTGCAGGCGTTGCGTGAGCTGGATATTCCGGCGAAAAGCACTTCCAGCAACATTGCTGCGGAGGACATCGATCGCGTGAAGAACCATCTGAAAGACTCCGCCACGTCCGAACAGGGCGACCGCCGCGAAGTACAGCCCGGCGTCATTGTCCGTCGCCGCCGCCAGTCCACCGAGGACGTCGCGGCCGAAGGCGAAGAAGCGCCCCGCGCGGAACGCAGGGCCCCGCGTGAAAACCACACGCCCGCGGCCCGCATTGTCAGCGTGCCCGGCGCGTCCGAGGCACCAGGCCGCCGCGCCCGTCCCGTCTGCGGAACCCGAAGCGCCGGCCGCTCCGGAAGTTTCC
>NZ_JH114232.1:917770-927673 GCF_000224655.1 Bilophila sp. 4_1_30 | reverse complement strand
CGTACCGTCGATTTTCAGGACACCGCGAACAACGGGCGCCGCCGCAGCGATGATATGGATGATGTGCCGCGCAGAGGCGGACGCAGACGGCCCAAGGCCAGCCGTGTTGTTTCTCAGGCCACCCAGCCCCTCAAGGCCGTCAAGCGCAAGATCCGCATCGAAGAAGCCATCCGGGTGGCCGACATGGCTCACCAGATGGGCCTGAAGTCCAATGAAATCATCAAGGTGCTGTTCAACCTCGGCATCATGGCGACCATCAACAAGGCGCTGGACATCGACACGGCATCCGTCGTAGCCGCCGAATTCGGCTATGAAGTGGAAAAGGTGGGCTTCGCCGAAGAACAGTATTTGGCCGATCACCGCACCGAAGATTCGCCTGAGCAGCTCAAGCGCCGTCCTCCGGTCGTGACCATCATGGGCCACGTCGACCACGGCAAGACCTCGCTGCTCGACGCCATCCGCAAGACCAACGTGACCAGCGGCGAAGCGGGCGGCATCACGCAGCACATCGGCGCGTACCACGTGAAGACCAAGCGCGGCGAAATCGTGTTCCTCGACACGCCCGGCCACGAAGCGTTCACCGCCATGCGTGCCCGCGGCGCGCAGGTGACCGACCTTGTGGTGCTGGTCGTCGCCGCCGACGACGGCGTTATGGAACAGACCCGCGAAGCCGTGAACCACTCCCGCGCCGCCGGCGTGCCGATCATGGTTGCGGTCAACAAGATGGACAAGCCCACGGCCAACCCTGACCGCGTGCTTCAGGAACTCGCCTCCCTCGGCCTCGTGCCCGAAGACTGGGGCGGGGACACCGTGGTCTGTAAGGTTTCCGCCAAGACCCGCGAAGGCCTCGACGAAATGCTCGAAATGCTGGCCCTCCAGGCCGACATCCTCGAACTCACGGCCAACCCGGACAAGCCGGCTCGCGGCCACATCGTGGAAGCCAAGCTCGACAAGGGCCGCGGCCCAGTGGCGACCGTGCTCATCCAGGAAGGCACGCTCCATCAGGGCGACACCTTCGTGTGCGGCGTGTTCAGCGGTCGCGTGCGCGCCATGTTCAATGACCAGGGCCGCAAGGTTAAAGAGGCCGGGCCGTCCATTCCTGTGGAAGTGCAGGGCTTTGAAGGCGTGCCGGAAGCCGGTGAGGAGTTCATCTGCCTTGAGGACGAAAAGCTGGCCCGCCGCATCGCGGAAAGCCGCGCCGTCAAGCTGCGTGAACGCGAACTCGCCAAGCAGTCCCGCGTGACCCTCGAAACCTTCCTGTCCCGCAAGGCGGACGATCAGGAAGCGCTCGTGCTCAACCTCGTCGTCAAGTCCGACGTGCAGGGCTCCCTCGAAGCCATCGTGGATGCCCTCAACAAGCAGAGCACGGAAAAGGTCCGCATCAACATCATCCACGGCGGCACCGGCGCGATCACGGAATCCGACATCCTGCTGGCTTCGGCTTCCGACGCCATCATCATCGGGTTCAACGTGCGTCCGACGGCGAAAGTCAAGGAAATGGCCGAACACGAAAGCGTGGACATCCGTTTCTACGACATCATTTACAAGCTCGTGGACGAAATCAAGAGCGCCATGGCCGGTCTGCTCGCTCCCGTCAGCCGCGAGGTGTACCTCGGCCAGGCCGAAGTGCGCGAAGTCTTCTCCGTGCCGAAGGTCGGTTCCATCGCGGGCAGCCATGTCGTCGACGGCAAGCTCACCCGTAACGCCAGCGTCCGCCTGCTCCGCGACGGCGTGGTCGTGCACAACGGCAAGATTGCCTCGCTCCGCCGCTTCAAGGACGACGTCCGCGAAGTCCTCAAGGGCTATGAGTGCGGCATCAGCCTCGAAAACTTCAACGACATCAAGGTCGGCGACGTTATCGAAGCCTTCGAAATGGTCGAAGAGGCCGCTACGCTGTAGTGGCATGGAATAGATGAAATTGGAGGGGGGATGGAGAACCTTTCTGAAGAAAGGCTTCTCCCTCCCCCTTCCAAACCTCCCCTCTCCCTCTCCAAAGACTTTCGTATGCGGGCGTCGTTCCGGCTTTGTTCTCAGCAACGGGCCGATCGGCGCCCTTCCTTTGGTTGGACGATTCAAAGCCAATACATCTTCACAAAATGAACAGGCTTTTTCTGTAACATGCAGCCTGTTACATGCAAGAAACGCATCAAACGGGCGTCATGCGGAAAAGCCCTTCTTCTGCTCCTCAAGCCAGAAAAAGCTGCGAACAGGGATTCGATAACGTCAAAAGTCTTTGGGGACGGAGGGGTGGAGGTCGGGAGAGGGGAGGAGGGACCTTTCTGGAGAAAGGTCCCTCCTCCCCTCCCCCGTCCATCTTCTCAATGAGAAATCCTCCTCAAAGGGCTTGCGTTTCTGCGTGGTTCCATTATTCCAGAAAGGTAGCACAGAACGATTTTACCAACGGATTGAATCATGGTCATCGCAGTCCTTACCGTCGAGTACCACCTGCACGGCAACGACTCCCTCAAGGGAAAGCGCCGTGTCGCCAACAGCCTCAAGCAAAAGGTGCGCAATACGTTCAACGTCGCCATCGCCGAATACGGCACGGAGGATTCCCTGACCCGTCTCCGGCTGATGGTCATTTCCCTGAGCAACAGCGAGCAGCACCTGCAATCGCGGATGGACAAATGCCTCGCCATGATGGAGGCCGTGTGTTCCGAAGAGATGGTTTACAGTGACTTGGAATTCATCAATGGGGATTGATACAGTGTACGAACAAGACATGCAGACGGCCCATATCATCCAGCCCGCCGAGGAAATGGCGGCGATCATCCAGCAATTCGACAACATCGTCATCGTGGCGCACGGCAGCCCCGACGGGGACGCCATCGGAGCCACCGGAGCCATGGGCTCCTTGGTCAAGGCGCTCGGCAAGCGGTTCGTACTCTATAATGCCACCGGCATCCCCGACTATCTGGAGTGGGTCCCCCTGCCCGGAAAGCTCGTCACCAAGCCCTCCGCCATCCCCTTCAAGCCCGGCCTGATCATCGTGCTGGACTGCGGCGACGCCTGGCGCATGGGCAAGGAACTGCTCGCGGTCTTTCCCGAGTATCCTTCCGTCAATATTGACCACCACCTCGGCAATCCCATGTTCGCCTCCCTCGGGAACTGGGTGGACCCCGGCATGGCCGCCACGGGTCAGATGGTGGCCGCCATCGCCGACGCCGCTGGCGTGCCCCTCACCGGGGAACTGGCCCAGTGCGTCTACCTCTCCCTCGTCTCCGACACGGGTTCCTTCACGCACGGCAACACCAGCGCGGCGGTCTTCACGCTTGCCGCCCGCCTCGTCGCCAACGGCCTTGACGCTGCCGCCATGCGCGAAAAGCTCGACAACCAATGGTCCATGCCCAAGACGAAGCTCTGGGGCAAGCTCATGCAGACCCTTTCCCTTGAATGTGACGGCACGGTAGCCGTTTGTCCCGTCACGATGGAGGAAATCGGCTCCTTCGGGGCCGTGCGCGAGGATCTGGAGGGCTTTGCCGAACAGATGCGCCGCATCAAGGGCGTGCGCGTCGCCGTGCTCATCCGGCAGGACCCCGGCAACCGCTGCAAACTGAGCCTCCGCTCATCCGGCAGCGATGACGTACGCTCCGTGGCAGCCCTCTTCGGCGGCGGCGGGCATCTCAACGCCGCGGGAGCCACCATCGACGATGCCGACATGGACGCCGTGACCAGACAGACCATAAAAGCCATTCAAGACATCACGTTTGGAGCGGGGAAAGAAGAGAAACGCTGAGGAGGAAAGAAACAACCTTTCTAAAGCAAACGTCCCTCCCCGGACATACCAATGCGGGCCCTCCTCTCCCCTGCCCAATACTTTCGGCCTGTTCGAATCCCTGAGAGCTTTCGAGCTGTGGGCGATCTCCAAAACCAGTGAGCCGTACCCAGGCAAGACGCTTTGGCCTCAATGCATTCCCATAAGCAAAGGCCCATTCCGTAACATCGGAATGGGCCTTTGTGTTCCGGAGGGAACGCTGGCACGCAGCCTCCCCACCAGTCGAAAGTCTTGGGAAAGGAGGGGCCTGGGGAGAAATAACCCTTCTCCAGAAGGTTTTTCCTCCCCAGGTTCTCTCACATTTACTTCTTGGCTTCAGGCTTGGCGTCAGCCTTCGGAGCGGCCTTGTCGTCGGCCTTCGGAGCGGCGGTGATGGGTTCCAGCTTGACGGGCGCGAAGGTCACCTTGGTCTTGTCCATTTCGGCGATCACTTCCTTGGTCACATCGGACTTGGGATCGAACGCGAGGAGGCCTTCGGCGTTCATGATGACCGAGTAGCCGTTCTTGGTACGGAAGTCTTCAAGGGTCTTCTGCATCAAGCCGTTGATCTGCTGCACAACCTTCTGCTGCTCGGCATTGACGATCTGCTGGTAACCAACAAAGGTCTTCTGGAAACGGGCGCGGAGGGCTTCGTCGTTGGGAGCCTTTTCGATCATGCCCTGGGCCGTCTTGAGCTGTTCCTGCATGGCGGCTTCAAGCTGCTTCAGGTGTTCGATGCCGGCCTTGCCGGGTTCGCTTTCCTGGAAAAGACGGGCCGGATCGACCACGGCAATTTTGCTGGCGGCACAGCCGGTCGTCGCAAATACGAGCATGAGGCACAGAGCGATAGCGCTGATAGTACGCATGGAAACTCCATTCGCAAAGAGGTTCAACGTCGCCGCAACCCGGCGACTGGGGACTTTCCACAGGAAAGATCCCGTCCAAGTGATCATCTTACCTTTTTTCCCCGCAAGCCACAATCCACAACAGAAGACGGGATCGCGGGGGCGATCCCGTCGGCTTCCGGTATGACGGAAAAAGTTGCCTGTACTTTGCGCAAAGAAACGGCAATCAGCCCAGCATGGAAAAACGCTCGCGCGACTTGAGAACCTTAGCAAGGAACGCCTTGGTTTCCCGCGAGGAAAGCTTCTTGAGGAGCGTGTTCCGCACCTGCTCCGGCGTCATGGCATTGATGGCCTCAAAGGCGGCATCACGCGACTTGCCGAACGTCCGCAACATGCCGCCGGTACCGATATTGTAGGCGGCGATGGCACAGTACTCCCTGGACTGGGGATCGGCGATCGCGCTCAGATGCCGGTTCTGCAAGAGATACATGTACGCTGTGCCGTACTTGATGTTCGTCTCGGGATGCAGCAGCAATGAAGGGGATGGCTTGCCGATGCGGCCGAGCCAGCGGTGCACTTCTCCGCCAGCCGTGTCCGGCACCACCTGCATGAGGCCATGCGCCGAGCGGTTGCTGATCAGGTCAGGGTCGAAATCGCTTTCGGTGTAAATGATCGCAAATACCAAATCCGGCGAAAGATTGTAACGGTCGGCATACTTCTCCACGACCGGACGGTACTGCTCGGCCTGACGGCGCATGGAGGCGGTCAGACCGGAAAGCTGCCGCAAGTCGCCAAGCAATTTTTCCGTACGCTCTAGGACTTCAGGGGCCAGCTCGAAAGCCTGCTGGCTGCCGTTCCAGCGCAGGGGCAGATCATCAAAATCCAGCTGCTTGCCCAGCACATCAAGATGGGGGGGTTCCGCCCGATTGATGCGGGGCATATTCGAAAACAGTTCCGCGCGGGGAACAAAGTCGGCCTGCTGGGGTTCCGTGGGGGCGGCGGTCAGCATCGCCGCAAGGGATGTACTGGTCGTTTCCAGCTTTACCGGGATGCTTCCGTGCAGCGGGCGCATGGTTACCGTACCATCGCTCTGCACCTCCAGAACCGGAAAACGGTCTCTGGAAGCGGCAAAGGGCGTTGAAGGGAGATTCTGCTTCATGGCTTCCCGAAACTGCTCAGGAATATGAAGCAGCGGGCGGGGCAGAGGGTTTTCCCCTTTGGCCCGGCTGGTCGCTCCGGTGACGGGCTCAAGGCTCTGATTGCTTCCGCCGGGCACAAAACCCGTCACAAGGGCAAGCAGGGCCAACGTGCCTGTCACAGAAACAGCATATCCTGCCAATGGGTTACGCATAGAAAAACTATCCTCGACTGTTTGGGTCCAGCCGGAAAAAAGGCTTCTTTCCAGCTCATAGGGCGCGCCGTAAGGGTATAGCAAAGAACATGCCATAGCTCTTCTTAGATGAAAAAAACGAATCCGGAGGGTTTGAGTGCCCCACGCGGCCCATGAACGGACCCCACAAAAAAAGCCCCGTTTCCGTGGAGAAAAGGGGCCGGACGACATTTCCGTCCTATGAGGCGAGAAGTGAGACGCTATGCCGCTTTCGAGGCTTCCCTCATCAAAAAGTCACGGATTAAAAACGGAGCGCGCCCATAAACAGGATGAGGCACACGACAAGACACCCTTCACGCCCAAGACACGACGTATGGGGGGGCGGGCTGGAGAGGACTCATTTTACCGCGTAAAAATCCTTTTTTGTATCATTTTTTGTACTCTAATACAAAATATCCGTTCTAACGGTACAATATTTTATACACTAATAAGAATAATTTTCTTTAAATAAATCTATCATGGGTCCCACAGAATCCGGGACAACATGGAAGCGATCCCGCCCTACGGCTTCCGCTCCACGGAAAACAGTTTCCGGGGGCCCCCTTCAGCAACCCACCTCCTACTGCCGTCCACCGCAAGCGGCTTCGTCCATAACCCAAATCAGCTCGCCACCCTTCGGCCGCACGAGCTGCACGGGCAAAGAGGCAGGCGCCAGCAGATCCAGCGCCTTGCCGAGCGGAGGGCGCTTCCCCTCCCCCGTCGCCAAATACAGGCAGCAGCGGGCCGCGTTGATCATCTCCAGCGTCAACGTGATTCGACGGCTCTCAGGCTTGGGGGCCAGATGTTCGGCCACGGCAAAACCGGTCAGGCGGCCCGAACGCAACGCCTCGGGCGCCAGCAGCGGGCTGCCGGGGAACAGCGAAGCGGTATGCCCGTCGTCCCCCATGCCGAGCAGGGCGCAATCAAGACGGGGCATCCCCTCTTCCGCCGGAACATGTTGCCGCAAAAGTTCCTCATAGGCCACGGCGGACTCGTCGGGATCAATCTCGCCGTCCATCGGATAGATTTCCGCCGCCGGGACATGCGCCAGCAGTTCCTGATTGGCCGCACCGTAATTGCTCGCGGGATGATCCGGAGCGACACAGCGTTCATCCACCCAAAAAACGCGGGTGTGCGCCCAGTCGACCCGCGCCGCCCACGCCTCCGTGCGCAACAGCCGGAACAACGTCAACGGCGTGGAGCCTCCGGACAGGGCCAGCGTGAAGACGCCGCGCCGGGATACGGCCTCCGCACAGCGGGCGGCCAGCAACCCGGCGGCGCATGACGCCACCCCGTCCGCATCGGCCCGGACATACGTTTCAAGATGAAGCCCATCCAATGGATTATCCGTTTTGCTCTGGAGCATCGCTCTTGTCCTCTTGCTGTAGGGTTGGCTCTTTCACCTTGCGGGGATTGCGCAATTCCACGGGCACGGTTTCGTTCTCGCGCAGGTGCACATCCATTTGCGGGAAAGAGATTTCAATGTTGGCCTCGGTGAACTTTGCGTCAATGACTTTTCGGATGTCCGAGGCGATACCGCTGCCGTGCAGGATGTCCCCCACCCAGAACCGCAGCCGGAAATCCAGCGAACTGGCCGCGAAGTCGTTGAACAGAACCACCGGCTCGGGATAGGTCAGAACCTTCTGGTGCTCTTTCGCCACCTGTTTGAGCAGCTTCTCGACAAGCTGGATATCTGACCCGTAGGCCACGCCCACAGCGACCTCCTGCCGGACCATGCGCCCGTTGCGCGTCCAGTTGGTGAGCTTGCCGGACAGAAATTCCGCATTGGGCACGAAGATGACGGCATTGTCGAACGTCTCCACCTGCGTGGACCGGATATTGATGCGCCGGACAATGCCGTTGACGCCGCCCACATCAATGACGTCGCCTTCGCGCAGAGTCTGCCCGAAGATGACCAGAAGCCCGCTGACGAAGTTGTTGATGATGTTCTGGAGGCCAAAGCCGATACCTACGGACAAACCGCCGGCGACCACCGCGATGCTGGTCAGGCTGAACCCAAGCGCGCTCAGGGTATATAAGCCGAACAAGCCCCACAGGAGATACGTGAACCCGGCCTGAATCGGCCCCACAAGGCTGCGGTCAAGGCGCATGGAATGCGCGGGCAGATCCGCAATGAACGACCTCCCCACCGAAATGAAAGAGCGGGTCACGTAGAATGCGCTGACGATAAACAGCACCTGAAGCATACTGAATGAGGTCTTGCCCACGCTCACGTCCATGTTCGCCAAGTGCGTCAGCAGGAACTCGCCGCCGGGATAGGCCAGAATCCACAGCCCCGTTGCCGCCGTCGCCAGCACGAGCATGGCGGGAAGCGCCAGAGCCAGCAGGAACCCGCTGAACAAAGCCTTCACCCCTTCCTGCGGCATGTGCTCGGCAATGACATTCATGAGCCGCATAAAGCCCACGGCCTGCTGCACGCACACGGCCACCGCCGCATACGCCACGCATACCAGAATCGACAGCCTCCCCCATCCAATCAGGGTCATGAGCACGGCGATCCAGAGGATAACGGCCTGCCCTTTCAAAAGATTGATGACCAGCGGGAACGGGATGTCCGGCAAAGGGCGCTTGTAGTCACGCCACAGAGTGACGAGCGACATCAGCAGCCAGATGCCGCCGAGAATCGGGCCGGGCAAATTGAAAAACAGGAGGAGAAGCCCGCCGAGCAAAGGGGTGAACAACGGCCACAGCGGCGAGCGCAATTGGAGATCGCTCCGCTGGAATGTATACAAGTCCCATGCAAGCGCCATCTGCCCAAGGCTCAGGAGCAACGTGCCGATGATGGACAGGACATGGTACGATCCGCTCGGGGACCACGCCGCGAAATGGAACATGAAGCCAAAGGACAGCCACACGAAGCTGTGCCCGCACATCTTGGTCCAGCCCGTACGCAAAGACTCGGGCCATTTCCTCGACATGCGGCGCGACACGAAGATAAGGCCGTGCAGCGGCAGGATAAGCACGATTGCGCGCAGTATGACGCCGAGCCAACCGGCGAGGCTCCACGGCAGTTCCGCGTTCATGCGGACGGAGAAGGTCTCCTGCAACGCATTGATACTTTTCTGGATATTAAGCCATGAATCCACGTCGTAAATCTTGCCCGAGCGCTGGAGATAATAATCCTGCCACAACCCTGGAATGGACTTGGCAACCCGCCCGGTCAGGGAGGTGATGTTTTCCTGCAGCTTGCGGGCGGGAGCGAGCACGCGGCTGATGCGGATCTGAACCGTATTCAGCCGCCCCTGCGTCTGCGCAAGGTCGCTCAAAAAAGCCTGCAATTCCGGAGAAATGTCCGTTTCATCCTTCGAGGGGGCGGAGTCCTGCTCCAGAAGGGAAATTTCACTGAGCCGGCTTTTCAGCGTGTTCAGCGTGCCTTCCAGCGGTTCCAGCACATCCGAGAGCTTGTCGTTCAGCCGTGCCAGCCGCTGCTGGACGACGGACAGCTCCAGCGGCAACCCCCTGCTCACCCGGGAAAGCGTCATGAGCCGCTGGTATTCTTCCTCAATGGCGCTGAGCGACGCATTCAACTTGCGGGAGGCATCCGGCAGGCGCTTGGTCAAGGCCACGGTTTCCGCATCAATGGCCCCGAGCTCCTCCACCCGGTTTTGGAGCAGCGTAGTCCAGACATCCTGCGTAGGATCCGGTGCGGGTTTCGGCGCGCTCGCGGGCGCATCCGTTTTCTGTCCGGATGCCGGGGCAGTATCCGCAAAGGCCGCGCAAGGCAGGGCAAGGCTCAAGCAAAGAAACAGGGAAACAAGTCGGGAAGCATTCATACAGCGGCGTTCCGTTCGGCTAGAGTATGTTCGACGTTTCCGGAACATACCCCGCGATCCTTCCGCTCGGCAACCACTGAGAATGTGAGGGAGGGAAAGGAGAACCGGGGAGGGGAGAAGGGGCCTTTCTGGAGAAAGGCC
>NZ_JH114232.1:911110-917571 GCF_000224655.1 Bilophila sp. 4_1_30 | reverse complement strand
TTCACAGCTTTCCCCCTCTTTTGAAGGAAAGAGAGGTATGGAAGGCTATAAACGAGAAGAAGAGCGGAGGGCGCCCTTTCCTTCAAAATACCTCCGGCGGGGCTCCTCAGGGACCAGATTACGGAAAATACAATTATATATAGAGAGAGCTGTAGCTCTATTCAGTCCACAGCACTTCTTTATACCTACACGCAATCAGCTGCTTCCTCTGTCCCACACCCAACGGGACTCCCACCGCGCGGCCTCCCCACCAGTCAAAAGTCTTTCTCTCATCCACCTTATCCCCCTCACCATCTCCACCTCCAAAACAAAACCCCCTCGGGCATTGCTGCCTTTGGGGGCTTCGGAGGCGTACCGGTGCGCCACCCGCGCACCGGTACATACTGCACCTGAAAACGGAGATACCTTTTTAATTGAAAAAAACGGAAGAATTGAGGAAACCGCTGGGGTCAGGGGAGACTCCCACGGACAGGCTGCTAGGCGAACGTCACTGTTCCCGCACTCCTCCCGTACGGATTAAGCCTGACCAAGCTCCTTTTTGAGCCAGTCCTTAATGACCGGCAGGGGCTCAAAGACCCCCTTGAGGGAACCGTACTCGTCCCGGAACGCTTTCACCAGCGGCTCCGGCAGCGGAACAGTCACCAGATCGTCCGCCGATTCGGAATTGCGGCGCACAAGCCGTACCTTCAAAGGGTCCTGCCACGCGTCCACGACAAAATAGGTGGCTACGTCGCTCTTGGAACGGACCGGCGGATGTTCGGAACGCCAGTCGTTATTGCCCCACTCCAGATAAAGGGTCACCGCCATCTCGGGCGTCAGGTTCCAATCAATCTGCTGGTCGGCAAACGCCGCCAAGGGAGATGTATTTTTCGTAGAGGAAAGGTGCGCTGTATTCATGTCCAATCCACCTTTGCAAGTAACATTGATTGCGTTGATTGATTAATAGTACTCGTTACTATTTTTGTCAACTACTCCATGTCGTATCTCCGCAACTTATTGTGCAGCGTCGCCCGCGTGATCCCGAGCCGCCGGGCGGCCTCGCTCTTGTTGTCCCCCGTATCTTGAAGCGTCCGCAAGATGGCCGCGCGCTCCATCTCATCCAGCGTCATGCTGATCGGCTCCTCACCTGCCGCCCCCTGCAGCTCGGCAAGGGTAGGCGCGTCGTTGTTCTTGGGCGCGGAGGACACCGCCATAGGCAGCTCACGTTCGGAAATATACTCCCCGAGGCAGAGGATAGCCGCCCGCTCCACGGCGTTCTCCAGTTCGCGCACGTTGCCGGGCCAAGAGTACTTGAGCAATGCATCCATCGCCTGCGGAGTGAATCCCTTGATCTCCTTGCGGTTCGCCAGCGCAAAACGCTCCAGAAAAGCCGTGGCGAGCACGGGGATGTCCTCGCGGCGCTCCCGCAGGGAGGGCACTTCCACGCCGATCACGTTGAGCCGGTAGTAGAGATCCTCACGGAAGCGCCCTTCGCTGACTTCCTCGCGCAGGTTGCGGTTGGTCGCGGCGATGACCCGCACATCCACGATGACGGGCGTATCGCTGCCCACTCGCTGGACTTCCCCCTGCTGGAGGGCGCGCAGAAGCTTTGCCTGAAGCAAAAGGGGCAGTTCGCCGATCTCATCGAGGAACAGCGTGCCGCCGTCGGCCTGGCTGAACCGCCCTTCGCGGCGCTTGTCCGCCCCTGTGAACGCGCCCTTCTCGTGCCCGAACAATTCGGACTCCAGCAGGGATTCATTGAGGGCCGCACAGTTGACGGTGACGAACGCCTTGCCTCTCCGGGCACTGGCCTCCTGAATGGCGCGGGCGACCCGCTCCTTGCCGGTCCCCGACTCCCCGGTAATCAGGACGGTCGCCTCGGTGGGCGCGACCGTATTCACCATCTCAATGAGTTCGCGCATCCGCGGGCTGCGCCCGAGAAGACCGGAAGGGCTTTCCCGGATATACTCCCGCAGTTCCCGGTTCTCAGCCGCCAGCCGGGTATGATCGAGCGCCCGTTCCAGCGTGAGGTGCAGCAGATCGAAATCCAGCGGTTTTTCCAGATAGTCGTACGCCCCGAGCCGCAGAGCCGCCACAGCGGTTTCCACGGACTGCCACGCGGTCATGACCAGGACCGGAATCGAGGGGTTATGATGTAAAATTTCCCGGATGGCCGAAATGCCGTCCATGCGGGCCATGCGCACATCCGAAAGCACGGCGTCGTAAGCCCGCTCCTTGACTTTCTCCACGGCGGTATCCCCGTCGTCGGCCTCATCCGTGGCATACCCCCACCCCCGGAGCACCGTCCGCAGCATCGCCCGGTGGGAACTGTCGTCGTCCACGATCAATATAATAGGTGGCGTGCTCATCTCATACCTCCTCGCCTCCGGCGGCAATAGATCCGTCAGGCCGCCCTTCCGAAAAAGGGGTTCCCGGACTCCTCGGCGCCGCCGATGCCGTACCCGCCGGATACCTCCCGGCGGCAACGCAATATCCGTCTTCTCAACCCTTCTCCGCCGCAAGCGGGGCCCCCCGGACGGAGACGCGCACCAGCTTCCCTGCGCACCCGAAGACGTCCAAGTTGCGTCATGCCTTCTGTGAATTCATCGGCCCGCTTCCCTGCACAGCCGAAGACGTTCCTACAATCCAATAATAGTCACGCCGCCCCAATCGTCAGCCCTTTTCTCAAAAGCCACTGCAAAAAAGGAAGGAAGCGGGAATCCACACGATGCCCGCCTTTCTTCTCAACCGGTTTCCGCGTCCGCTCATTCATGCCCGTGAACCTTCCCGCCCTCTCTGCCCAAAGGCAGGAGCAAGCGGAATACGGCGCCCTGCCCCGGCTCGGAAGTGACGGAAATGCTCCCGCCGTGGGCTTCCATGATCTTGTGCACGGTGGCAAGGCCGAGCCCGGTCCCCTGCCCCTTGGTGGTGAAATAGGGATCGAAAATATGCGGCAAGGCGTCCGGCGCGATGCCCACCCCGGTATCCCGGATTTCGAGGCGCAGGGCATCGGGTTCGGGATGCAACGACAGGAACAGCTCGCCGCCGTCCGGCATGGCTTCAAGCCCGTTCAGGCACAGGTTCAGGATCACCTGACGCATCCTGTCGGGATCGATGGCCACATCCGGCAACACCTCGGGCGCGTCAAACCGTATGGCGACCTTGTGATTGGCGGCGTCCTGCCCGATGAGCCGGAGCGTGTCTCCGATCAGACGCCGCATCCCGGTCATGCGCGGCCGGATGTCCGTGGGGCGCGAAAGCCCTATCAAATCGCCGATGGCCCGATTGAGACGCTCCACCTCTTTGACCATGACCTGCGCCGCCTCCCGATCCGCGCTGCCTTCAGGGAACCGCCCGCCGAAATACGTCGCATACCCCTTGATGGAGCTGAGCGGATTGCGCAGCTCATGGGCGACGCCCGCGGCGAGGTTGCCCACGGCGGCAAGCTTTTCCCTGCGGCGGACTTCCGCCTCAAGGCGGCGGACTTCCGTGAGGTCACGCAGGAACATGAGCGAACCCAGGCGGCCTTCATACCCTTCATTGACGTGCCCGCCGCGTACCGAAATGTATTGCTGTTCCTCTCCGTGCCGCAAGATGATTTCCGTATCCGGCAGCACCGGCTCCTGCAACAGCTTCGCCGCCAGTTCCGCCAGCGCCGAAGGGAGCACTTCCGCCGGTTTCCGGCCTAGGAACGCCTTGCCCTTGGCCGGGGCTTCCATGCCGAGCAGGGTCAGCGCCGCCTTGTTCATCCGGGTGATCCGGCCCTTGGCGTCGAAGACGACCAGCCCGTCCGGAAGCGCTACGGCCAGTTCTTCAGCCAACGCTTCGGCCACCCGCTGCCCGCGCCGGGACGAGCGGACCCGCTCCACGGCGTGCAGGCCAAGCAAGGCCAACATGCCAGCCAGCAGCACCCCCGCCCCCAGCAGGACGGCGCGCTCGCGGTTCTGCGCCTGCGCCACTTCGAGCGGAGCAAGGTCAAGCCCGAGGAATACATACGGCAGCGGCCCTACCGTCGGTTCATCCTGCCGCCCCTCACCCTTTATCTTGGGATGGAATGTCTTGAAGACCACGAACGCCCGTGAGCCTTCCATATCTATGATCGCCCACGAAGGGGTTTCCGAGGGACGCAATGCCGCGATCGTCTCCGCGCCGAGCTCCCTGCCGCCGCGGGTGTTCAGCACTTCCCCCACGCGCGCCGGGTTGCTGTGCGCAAGGATGGTCCCGTCAGGCATGGTCACCGCGATAAAACGCACGTCAGGCCGATCCGCCAATTCTTCGACAAGGTACTGCAACCGGATTCCCGTCCGTGAACGGGTCCCGGATCGGACGCCGCTTTCCAGCGCCGTGACCAGCGCCACGCCTTTTTCCGCAAGGAAACGGACCATAGCCGTCTGAGTGCGGTCGAGCGAAAGCCCCGTAAGGAGCACTACGCCGAAAACAAGTACCAGTGCGGCGCCGAGCGTCCCTATCAACGAGCTTCCGCCGCCGACATTGGCCTGCTGCGGAGAGGAGGAAGAGAAAAGTCCTGTCGTCTGCATGGATGCGGATATTCCTTTAAGAAAATGCGTAAAAAACACTGCTGGAGCGAAGCAAGAAACGCTCCAACCACCCGGCACGGAACGGCTCTGCGGCGATCCGCCGGCCTAATACATGGTATGCTTTTTGCAAATTTTCCGACTATTGACGAGCCCTTCAAAGCTCACGTACATGTCATACTGTGCAGATTCTGGCTCGGGAAGCTTCCTGACCATACCCATACTTTTCATTCCTTGCCACCCAAAAAGCGAAAGGGGCTTCATGCAGATATATACAGAAAACAGATTCTGTCTGCCGCTGTTTTACCTGATTGTACTGGGGGTTGCGCTCTCTATCTGGATCTGTCCGGACAAGGCTTTCGCCACGGGCGCCTCTTCCGGAGTTCACGACGACCAGCCGCGGCAGGCTCCCGAAGGGCTGCCCCCTTCCCGGATGCCGGAGGCTTTCCCCGGATTCTCTCCGGATACGCCTTCCAAATGCCCGGCTCTCGCCCCGCAGCGGACCCATGACACCAGCCGGTTCGAGAGCCGCCTGTTCGCCATGCCGCTGCCTCCGAACCTCACCCCCGAACAGCAGCAGGCCGCGCTCGCCATCATGCGCGAGGCCGAACCCTATCTTACGGTCATTCATATCCAACTACGTCAAACGCTTGTGGAACTTCATAACCTTTCTTTCGCGTCCGACACGCCCCCTGACGCCCTAGCCGTCATCGGGCGCAGGCTCATCCGCCTGCGTACCGAGGCCATACGGGAATTGCAGCGCATTTCCGCACAAATGGAAAAGCTCGCCGGGTTCAATCCCGGCTGGGGCGCCCGTGTGCGCGGCACCAAAATGGAAGATCTGAACCCACAACCCCTCAACGAACAGAGCGTGGAGTGATCCCATCCCGCCGTTCCTGTGGCGGCCATGCTCCCGAAAGGAGTGTGGCTGTCTTTTTTTTAGCCACATCCGCGCATCCGGGCTTTTCCCTGTGTGATTCTTATACACTGTCAAATATCCCTGTACAAATTCTATACAGCTTTTCAGAACAACGGGAAGTCCACCAGAGGCATTATATTGATGATTACATAGAAAATCGAATAGTTAACATGTTTGGCACGGGCATTGCTATAGTCCAGACAAGAGTGACGAACAAAACACCTTTCAGGAGAACCTCAATGAGCCTCAATAAAGCCTCTATCGCCGTAGCCCTTGCTGCTTTCCTCGCGGTAGGCGGGATTGCCGGGCAGGCGCTGGCAGCGCCTCACGACGGTCACGACGGCCACTGGAGACAGCAGAGGTCGTATCAGGACTGCATTTACCAGGCGCTCACGCAGGAAAAGAAAGCGCAGTACGATGCCATCATGAAGGAATTCGCCGACAAGACCGCGCCGCTGCGGGACAAGCTCGCGGCCAAGTACATTGAGCTGCGCACGCTCGGCAACAGTCCCACTCCGGACCCGAAAGCCATCGGCAAGGCGACGGAAGAACTCGTGGCGCTCCGCAACGAATTCGCCAAGGAACGCAGCGCGATGGTGGACAGGGTCGCCAAGGAAATCGGCATCAATATATTTCAAGACAAGGGGCCGGGGTGCCCGGTTGAACGGCCCCGTCGATGCCCCGCAACAGGGATGACCGTCATGCCCGACGGTCCGCAGCCCGGAGCGGACGCTCCTGCGAGCGAATAACAAGCCCCCCTCCAGCCGTTGGTCAGTCTCCCTTTCCAGCGGCGAAAAACCCTGACTCCCATCCAGTCAGGGGAAACAATAATCGGCACAGCCGTTTACATATACGAGAGCCTCTACAACTTTGAACGACCGGTTCCACCTGACCGTTTCACAGGTGCCTAGCTGAGTCTGTTCGTTCAATGGCAAAGTCATCCTCCTCCTTACAGAAACTGTATCCTCCTCCTTCCTCTGCAGCGCCCCGTCTCCTCCTCCGGGGCGCTGCTCTTTTGTGCGGGGTGG
>NZ_JH114232.1:903370-910753 GCF_000224655.1 Bilophila sp. 4_1_30 | reverse complement strand
CAATTCCATTCCCCCACACGCTCCTCTAAAAACATGCCGATCTTGCCCAGCGCTTCTCTGGCGATTTCGCGGCAAACGGGATCTTCGTCGCGCAAACCGGCCTGAAGCGGGCCCCGGGCCTTGGACGCAAGATCGGGCCGGGCCAGAGCGAAACGCTCCACGGCACGGAAGCAGGAACGGCGCAATACGTTGTTGTCACAGAAATTGTCGCCCTTGCCCGTATCAATGATGTAGGAATTGAGGATGGGATAAAACTCGTCCCCAAGGCGGCGGTGCTGGGCGAGGATCTCGGCAAAGGCTTCGGGAATGCCCCAGCCGATGTTGCCGGATTCCTCGTTCATGTGCCACATCAGACGCCGGACGACGTTGCGGGCTTCCTCAATATGTTCGTCGGCCATGCGGGAAACGGCTTTCCCGAGCGCCGAGGCCGCGCGATCGGTCGCCTCGCCGCCGAGGGGCAGACAGGAAAACAAGGGGCCCACCAACTCACGGGCGGGGACTTCGTCCAGCTCCTTGGCAAAATCGTCCCATCCCGGCTCTTGCAGCCGGGTGCGGATCGTCGTCTTTAAGGTACGGAAACGTGGCTGCATGGAAAACACCTCATCGTTTTTGCGGAGTATGCCCCCAAAAAGCGGGAGCGGCAACGCGGGCGGTTCCGGATTCCGCCGCGTTTTTTCATATCGCTGTTGCAATTCTTCTCTTGAAGGAATAAATCGTTCAAGCCATTCGGCAAGATCCTCACAGGTTTCGGTGTCGTGTTCTGTCTGAGCTTGACTCTCCGAAGCTGAGAAGGTATACCTCACTGATCTACGTTTCCAAGGAGAGTTTCCATGAAAAGAACTTACCAGCCCAGCAAGATCAAGAGAGCGCGGACTCACGGTTTCCGTGAACGCATGAGCACCGCCAGCGGTCGCGCCATTATCCGTCGCCGCCGCGCCAAGGGGCGTAAACAATTAGCTGTTTAACCCGGCCTCGTCGGCATCGACTGCTCCGGCGGCCCGATTTCACACTCTGCTATGATGAGGGTCGCCGTTTTTTTTCCAAACACTTCGTTGTGTTTGTTCGTTTTCGTGCATCCGGTGATCCGTGGCGCGTCGGTATGGCCGTCACCAAGAAAATCGGAACGGCAGTCATGCGGAATCGTGTCAAACGGGTGCTCCGGGAATGTTTCCGGCTGCATCAGGCCCTATTGCCTCCGGCCGTGGATCTTGTGATCGTGCCAAAGCGCCACCTCAAACCTGAACAGCTCGATCTCGCTGCCGCAACCCGCGAATTCCTTCCTTTGCTCAAGGAAATCGGCGGGTATGTTGTGTTGCGCCGCGAACAAAACGCCTGCCCCGACATCTCCCGCGACGGAATCGCCGCACCCGGCGGGCTCGAACCGGAAACGGCTTCCGGAGTCAAGGCGTGAAACGCCTCTCTCTGCGTCGTCTGGCGGTCCTGCCCATCCGTCTCTATCAGTGGACGTTGTCTCCCGTGCTTCCACCATCCTGCCGTTATCATCCCACCTGTTCAGCCTATGCCATAGAGGCTGTGCTGACCCACGGCATTTTCAAGGGCAGCTGGCTCGCCCTGCGGCGCATCCTTCGTTGTCACCCCTGGTCTTCGGGAGGCTATGATCCCGTACCTCCCCCACATTCTTCCTCTTTCAGCCATCAGGAGCAACTGGATCATCATGGACGATAAACGTACTTTTCTGGCCATCGCCCTGGCAATCGCCGTTCTTTTGGCGTGGACCCCGCTGGCCGAGCACATGGGCTGGATCCAGCCCCAGCAGCGCCCCGCAGCCACTCAGGAAGCCACGCCCGCGCCCGCTCCGGCGGCGCAGACGGCTGTCGCGCCCGCGTCTTCCCTGCCTGTGTTCACGCCTTCGGCCGGTACCGACGTCAAGGTGGAAACCCCGCTCTATTCCGCCGTTATCTACTCCGGCGGCGGCATCCTCCGCTCCTTTACGCTGAAGCATTACGACGAAACCATCAAGGCCGATTCCCCCAAGGTGAACCTCATTTCGCCGGAAGCGTCCCAGACCGCGCCCCTCGGCCTGACCGTCAACGGCCAGCCCTCGTGGAGCACCGGCCAGTGGTCGTTCCAGGGTTCCGACCTGAACCTCAAGGCCGGGGAACAGGGCAGCCTGACCTTCACCGGCATCGTCGACGGCGTGCGCGTCACCCGCGTCATCAGCTTCAACGCCGACAATTATCTTCTGAGCGAAAACATCCTGGTAGGTTCCGCCGACCAGGCGCCCCGCACCGTCCGCCTCGGCTTTACGGTCGCCGCCACGCCGTTCAGCAACGGCAAGTATGACCCCACCCGCCTCGCGTGGGACGCCAACGAAAGCTTTAAGGAAGAAACGAGCGCCAGCACGCTCGCCGAAAAGGGCATCATCGAACAGGGCGTCTTCAACTGGGCCGGCGTCATGAGCAACTACTTCATGAACGTCACCGCCCCCGCCGATCCCAACAACCTGACCCTCAAGGGCCGCGTGCAGGGCGACGTGTGGCGCCTCGCGCTCGAACGCCCCGATCTGCTCACGCCTTCCAACGGCGGCGAAGTGCCTGTGGCTGTGAACTGGTGGTTCGGCCCCAAGGACCGCACCATGCTGGCCACTGCTCCCGATCACCTGTCTCAGGCCGTGAACTTCGGCATGTTCTCGATCATCGCCCGCCCCCTGCTGACCATTCTGGCCTTCTTCCATTCCTTTGTGGGGAACTGGGGCATCGCCATCCTGATGCTTACCTTCTGTATCCGCGTCGTCTTCTGGCCCCTGTCCCAGAAGAGCTTCAAGTCCATGGAGCAGATGAAGAAGCTCCAGCCCATGATGAAGAAGCTCCGCGAAAAGCATAAGGACGACAAGGAAGCCCTCAACAAGGAAATGATGCAGCTGTACAAGACCTACAAGGTCAACCCGGCTGGCGGCTGTCTCCCCATCGTCGTGCAGATCCCG
Organism: Bilophila sp. 4_1_30; assembly: GCF_000224655.1. Taxonomy (NCBI): domain Bacteria; kingdom Pseudomonadati; phylum Thermodesulfobacteriota; class Desulfovibrionia; order Desulfovibrionales; family Desulfovibrionaceae; genus Bilophila; species Bilophila sp. 4_1_30. Next base: position 907,809 of record NZ_JH114232.1, on the reverse strand, counting down.
GTGTTCATCGGCCTGTATCAGGCTCTCCTGAACTCCATCGAGCTGCGCCATGCCTCCTTCATCGAATACCTGCCCTTCACGCACATCACGTGGCTGGCCGACCTTTCCGCGGCGGACCCGTTCTATATCACGCCTCTGCTCATGGGCGCCTCCATGTTCCTCCAGCAGCGCCTCACGCCCGCCGCCGGCGATCCCACCCAGCAGAAGGTCATGATGTTCATGCCCGTCATCTTTACGGTCATGTTCATCAACTTCCCCGCTGGTCTGGTCATCTACTGGCTGTGCAACAACATCCTGTCCATCGGGCAGCAATGGTGGATGTTGCGTAAGGCATAACGGTTTGCGCGAGGAGAGGTTCTCATGGATGACTTCAAAGAATTTCAAGGCAAGAGCCTTGACGAAGCGATTCGCGCCGCCTGCTCGTACTTCGACGCACAGCGGGAAAAGCTGGAAATCGACATCATACAGGACGCCAAAAACGGCATCTTCGGGCTGGTCGGGGCGCGCAAGGCCATTGTCCGCGCCCGCCGTGCACAGCTCAAGCCCCGCGTAGGGTCGCTCCTGGCACGCGACGCGCAGCCCGCCTCCGCGCCGAAGGCCAAAGCCGAAGAAACTTCCCGCGCGCCCAAGCCCCGTCAGGGGCAGGCTCCCCGTCCGCCTCGCGGCAACCGGGAACCGAAGCCGCCGTTTGAGGAAGACGACTCCATCGGCAACCGTATCCTTCCCCCTGTGGAGGAAGAGGACGATGCTATCGGCAACCGTATCCTTCCCGAGGAAACGGATATCGACGACTCCATCGGCAACCGCGTCGATGAGCCCCGCGCCCCTCGACGGCCCCGCCGCAACGACGGCCCCCGCATCCCCTACGAAGGGAATGAGGACGCCTTCCGGCCTCGCCGCCCCCGTCCCGAGCGTCGTGCGAATCAGGACCGCCCGGATCGTCCCGAACGTCAGGACCGCCCTGAACGCCAAGACCGGCAGGATCGTCCGCGCACGCCTCGTCCTCCCTACGAGCCGCGTCAGGAACGCCGCCCCGTGGAAGCTCCGGCGGAGCAGGACGTGTTGCGGGACAGCTCGCTGGAGTTCGATCAGGACGAAGCCTTGAACGAAGGCTTGCCCTCGAAGCCTTTCTCCGAGCTGGATCAGGAAAAGCTTGCCGCCGTATCTCAGGAAGTGGCCTCCAAGATCGTCAGCTCCATCCTCGGGGAAACGCCCGTGGAAGTGAAGATCATGGAGAACCGCGTGGACATCCATGTGGACTGCGGCGATGACTCCGGCCTGCTCATAGGCCGCGAAGGGCAGACGCTGGCGGCGCTTCAGTATCTGACCTCACGCATCGTCAGCCGCCGCATGGAAGCGCCGGTGCGCGTGCAGTTCGATGTGGGCGACTACCGCGAACGTCAGGACGACCGGCTCCGCGAGCTGGCCCTTGCGCTGGCGGAACGTGTCCGTGCCACGGGGCGCCCCTGTTCCACCAGGCCCATGAGCTCCTACCATCGCCGCCTCGTGCACATGGCGCTGCAGGACTCCCCGGACGTGCAGACCCGCAGCTCCGGCGAAGGCCCCCTCAAGCGCGTGATCATTCAGCGCCGCCGTCAGGAACGGCACTAGAAATATTGGGGAGGGGGAACCTTTCTGAAGAAAGCCTTCCTCCTCTCCCCCCTCCGCCTCCAAAGACTTTCGTTATGGGGACAAGGGGTGAAAAGGCGGCTTCGGTGAAGTCGCTTTTTTGTATGGGAGATATGGATGCTCTGCGGAAAAAGTCCGGCGGTGTTCATGTCATCCTTCTCCGTGCGAATCCACCGCTCTTGGCAAAAAAACAGTCTCAGAATATCATCACCCCTTCAATTAAGAGAAAAGGCCGCAGGCGGCCCGGCCAGTTCAACAACGGGCTAGCCCAGCATTGAAACTGCTTTGAAATAAAGAATGAAAGGGGAGAGGGGGAAACGTGCGGGCGCTCCCCGCTTCCAGAGAATGTTTTCCCCCTCATGATGCGCCCTCTCCTCAGGAGCCATACATGCCCACCGATACGATAGCGGCCATAGCGACGGCCCCCGGTGCCGGAGGCATCGGCATTGTCCGGGTCAGTGGCCCAGGCGCGCTGCCCATACTCGAGAAGCTGTTCGCACCGGCCGGGAAGGGGGACTATAAGCCGTGGACCTTACGGCGCGGGCGCGTTCAAGACACGGAAGGCAACACGCTCGACGACTCGTTGGCGGTGTTCATGCCCGGCCCCAAGACCTTTACCGGGGAAGATGTGGCGGAACTCCAATGCCACGGCGGCCCCGTCCTGCTGGCGGCGGTGCTTGAAGCGTGCCTCCGCGCGGGGGCACGCCTTGCGGAGCGGGGGGAATTCACCCGCCGCGCCTTCCTCAACGGCAGGATGGATCTGACGCAGGCCGAAGCCGTCGCCGAAATGATCGCCGCGCCGTCCAAGGAAGGCGCGAGGCTTGCCGCCGCCAAACTCGACGGCGTGCTCGGGCAGCGCATCGGCGATCTGCGGGAACGCGTGGAGCATCTGCGGGCGCAGATCTGCCTTGCCGTGGACTTCCCCGAGGAAGAAGTGGAATGCCTGCCGCAGGAAGGCTTCCTCTCCGCCATCGCGGACGTGAAGGCGGCGGTGGCCTCCCTGCTCGCCGGATTCGAGCGGACCCGCTGCTGGCGCGAAGGCGTGACCGTAGCCCTCGCCGGACCGGTCAACGCGGGCAAGTCCAGCCTCATGAACGCCCTCCTTGGCCGCCAGCGTGCCGTTGTGACGGAATACCCCGGAACCACACGTGATTTTTTGGAAGAACCGATCCAGCTTGCGGGGCTCCCCGTCCGGCTTGTGGACACGGCGGGCCTGCGCGAAACGGACAACCCCGCCGAGGCGCAGGGAATCCAGCTGGGCCGCTCCATGATCGAATCCGCCGATGTGGTCCTGCTCATGGTCGACGGCACGGAGGGAACGACGCCGGACACATGGGCATTGCTCTCGGAGCTCGGCCCGGAACGCACCATCCTTGTCTGGAACAAAAGCGATCTTGCCACCCCTCCCCCGCACTGGTATGGAAAGGGGACGAACCTTTCCGTGAAACCGGCGGCACATGCCGTTATTTCGGCCCGCAAGGGAGAAGGCCTGGAAACGCTGGCCGAAGCCGTCCGGGAGCTTGCGCTGGCCCGCAGCCAAGGTCAGGAGCCGGAACCGGGCGAAGCGGTACCCAACCTGCGGCAGGCCCGGAGCCTGACGGAGGTACGCGGGGAACTTGAGGCGCTGGAACAGGACGTTCTCGCAGGGGTTCCCTATGATTTGTGCGCCGTCCGTCTGGAGGGCGCGGCTTCGGCGTTGGCGGAGATCACCGGGCTGGACACCCCGGAAGAAGTCCTTAACCGTATTTTCGCATCTTTCTGTATTGGCAAATAGCATGAACGCATCTTCAAACGCAGCTAGCGGAGCACCACTTTCCAAAGAAGAAATCAACGACCTGCCCATGTTGGCCTACGAAGGCGAGGTAATGCTTGTCCAGACCGAAGGCGAGATGGCCCGTGCTCTGAATTTTCTCAAAAAGGAAACGCTCCTCGGGTTCGATACCGAATCCCGCCCGTCCTTCAAGAAAGGCAAAAGTTATCCGACCTCGCTCATTCAGCTTGCCGGTTCGGAACTTGTGGTGCTGATCCGCCTGAACCTCACGCCCTTCTGTGGTGCGCTCGCGGGGTTGCTTGCCGATCCCGGCATCATCAAGGCCGGGGTCGCCATCCGTGACGACATCCGCGCCCTCCAGAAACTGCACGAGTTCACACCCGGCGGGCTTGCCGATCTCGCCGAGATGGCGAAGCAGCGCGGCATCAAGGCGCAGGGCCTCCGCACGCTGGCGGCCCAGCTCATGGGCTGCCGCATCAGCAAGGCCGCGCAGTGCTCCAACTGGGCGAAAAAGACCCTCACGCCGCAGCAGGTCCGCTATGCCGCCACCGATGCGTGGATAGGCCGGGAAATTTATTTGCGCATGGCGGAACAGGGGTGAAATCGGGGGAGGGGAGAGGGGAACCCTTCTGAAGAAGGGCTTCCCTCTCCCCTCCCCCGCCCCCTCCCCTCTCCCTCCCAAGACTTTTGACCTTATCGAATCCCCGTTCACGGCTTTCCCTCATGGTGAAAGAACCAGCTGAAAAATATTTAAGGAAAATATCCCCTCTTTTTTCTCGGGAAAATCGACATGGGGGATTCGATAAAGTCGAAAAGTTTTGAAGCAGGAGGGATGGGGGTTTGGGGAAGGGAGGGGAGAAACTTTTTTAAAAGTTTCTCCTCCTTCCCAATTTCCTCTCCCTACCCCCATCTCACTCTCAGGTGAAACTATGACACCCTGCCCTCCGTTCCGCATCGTCCCTTGGGACACCGACTTTCTGGACGCCCTCAAAAACGGGGTGATGAAGGCCACACGCGGCCAGCCCGGCAACGCGGTGGT
>NZ_JH114232.1:898225-903112 GCF_000224655.1 Bilophila sp. 4_1_30 | reverse complement strand
AATTTTCCTCTCCCTACCCCCATCTCACTCTCAGGTGAAACTATGACACCCTGCCCTCCGTTCCGCATCGTCCCTTGGGACACCGACTTTCTGGACGCCCTCAAAAACGGGGTGATGAAGGCCACACGCGGCCAGCCCGGCAACGCGGTGGTGGTCTTCATGCATGACCGCCCCCGCCGTTACCTGCGAGAACGCTTCCGCTACGCGCCGGATGTGCCCAAACCCTGCCTCATCCCGCGCATGTTCACGGAACGGGAACTGATGGCGGCGTTCCGCCAGGAACAGCACCAGAAACTCCGCCGAGAGGCCGGAAAGCTGGATCAGATTGCCCTGCTCTCCCGCTGCGTCCGCGAACTGGCGGAGCCGGACACTGAGCTGTGTATGCAGCTCGCCAAAACCGACGACGCGGGATTTTTCCCGTGGGGGGTGCGGCTCGCGGATCTGCTGGAGGAATGTTTCACGCAAGGGCTCACGCCCGAAGACATGCTGTACACGGAAGGCGAAGTGGCTCCTTTCGGGGCGGCCCTTCTCGGCTCGCTCGGCAAGATTTTCCGCCGTTACCGCGACGCGCTGATCGAATCCGATCTCACCACGCCCGGCTTCGACGCGTTTGTCGTCGCCAGCGCGCTGGAAGAAGGAACGGCCGGAGACGACCTCCCGCCGCTGCCCGACTTTCTCGCTGGGCGCGCCATCCTGCTGGCGGGCTTCGGTATGCTCACCGGCACGGAAAACACCCTGTTCCGCTACCTCTGGCGGCACGGCGCGCAGGTCTTCCTGCACGTCGATCCGGCGCTGGCCGAAAACGGACAAGGGCATTGGGCATGTACCGAACAGTCAAATTGGATCGCGGACTGGAAGGCCGATACCGTGCTGGCCTGCCCTTCCCCCGGCAAGAAACCGAAAATCCACTATTTCGCGGGCTACGACCTGCATTCCCAACTGGACGCCCTGCGCGGCGATCTCATCGAACTGGAACGGAAAGACCGCCTCGCCGCCGCGCTCAAGGCCAGAAGCACGACGCAACAGTTGTCCCTGCTCCCCTCATCGGAAAACGGCACGACTTCCACCCTTCCCGAAACGTCGACCAGCGGGAATGCCGACAACAAGGATTCGATAACGTCGAAAGCCTTGGGGGGGAGAGGGAAGGGGACCCGCGGGAAGGGAGAGGGAAGCCCTTCCCCCGGTGGGCTCGCCCCAACACCCGCCCCCATCCCCACCTCGCAGCTCGACATCGCGGTGGCCCTCGCGCACAGCGGGGCTCTGCTGCCCGTGCTGCACCACCTGCCCCGCAAGGACTGCAACATTTCGCTCGGCTACCCGCTTGAACGCTCGCTCCTGTTCCGCCTGCTGGAAACCGTGCTCGACGCCCGCAACCGCCGCCAGCCCAACGGCACGACCTACTGGAAGGCGCTTGCGGATCTCGTCCGCCACCCGTACCTGCGCCTGCTTGAGGTCAACGGCATTTCCCTGCGCGACATTTTCCAGAACATGGAAACTCGCCTCCGCAACGGCAGCCGGCACGCAGACGCCCATGCCGTCGCCGAAGGCGCTGCGGACGACTTCTTCGCCGCCTCCTCCCTGCCCAACGTGGCGGCGGCCATGCCAGCCATCCGGGAACTGATCAACCGGATCTTGCGGGATACCGTGGACACTTGGGCAAGAGCCCATACCCTCGGCGGACTCGCGGACGCGCTTTCCGGCCTGTGCGACACACTGCTTGTCTATGGAAGCGGCAACGACGAGAGCGGCGCGGGCAACGGCAAGGCCGACATCTGGTCGCGTTTCCCCATCGATGCGGAATGCCTGTTCCGCCTCATGCAGCGCGTCATCCCCGCCCTCAAGGACAACGGCATGGCCGGCACGCCGCTGCCGTGGCCTCTGATGCAGGCCATGCTGCTGGAACTCGTGCGTGCCGAGCGCGTCCCCTTCGAGGCCGACCCCCTGACCGGCCTGCAAGTGCTCGGTATGCTGGAAACACGCCTCTTGCGCTTCTCGCGGGTGTTCCTCGTGGACGTCACCGACGACAGGCTTCCCGGCGCGCCGATCCGCAGCCCGCTCCTGCCGGACAGCCTGCGCGCCCTTCTCGGCCTGCCCGACACCCGCAACCGCGAGCAGCTCGCGGCCTACACCTTCCACCGGCTCATCGCCGGGGCCGACGAGGTCTGGCTCTACTGGCAGGAAGGCGTGGAAACCTCCGGCCTGTTCGACGGCAAAAAGCAGCGCAGCCGCCTTGTGGAAGAACTCATCTGGCAGGAGGAGCAAGCCCGCGGGCAGCGCCTGAAACCGGGGCGCGAACCGCTCCGCACGGCGGCCCTTGATGTCCGCCCGCCGGTCAGGGTACGCAAGGTCGTCCCCAAGACCCCGGCTATCCGGGAGCAAATAGCCGCATCGCTCAAGCATCCTCTGTCCGCTACCCGGCTGGACGCCTACCTGACCTGCCCGCTGCGGTACTATTATGAGCGGCTGTGCGCCATCGCACCCATCGACGAGGTGAACGAAGACGACGATCCGGCGGCCGTGGGCGTGCTTCTGCACAACGTGCTCCGGGATTTCTACGCTCCCGCCGTGGGCAAGACCGTACGCCGCGACGCGCAATCGGGCGATCCCGAGTTGCCGTTCCTCGACGAAAAAGCCTTGCGCGCCCTGTTCCGCACGGCCCTCGACGCCTCGGGGCTGGAGGCCGCCCTGCCGCCGGAGAGCGCGGCCATGCTTTCCGTCACCGGGCCGGAGCGTCTGGGCATGTTCCTGCGCGCCCAGCCGGAACAGACGGAAGTGCTTTCCCTGGAAGAGGAATACGATGCCGAAATCCGGGTGGGGGGCCGCGTCAGGCGGCTTACCGGCAATCTCGACCGTGTGGACTGGCGTGAACAGGAAGACCCCGAAGGCGCGCTCGACGAAGGGGCGGTCATCCTCGACTACAAAACGGGCCGCATCAAGGCGCTGCGTCCGGACATCTGGGCCGACGACGCCTTTTGGGATGCGCTGGATCCGGAAAAAGCCGCCGAAGCCGCTTCCGAGCCAGACCCCGAACATGATTTTTTGCCAATAATGGCACAGCGTATTCCCACAGTGCAATTGCTGTATTATTGTTATTTGTATGGGCAGGCTACGGGCAAGCCCGTGCTCGACGCGGCGTTCGTCGCCCTTGGCGAAGACGGCGGGGAGCGGCCCCTTTTCGGGAAGGGCATGACCATTGAGGAACGGGAGCGGGCGTTGTCGCTCATTCCCCGCCTCATCGGGTTCATCCTCCTGCATATGGAGCTTTGCCCGGAATTTCGCCCACGGGAAGGGGCACATTGCCGCTGGTGTTCCTGGCGGAACGTGTGTATCATATCCTCCCAACAATAGATTCGGGTATTAGAAGCAGGGAGGCATTCCTATTCCCGCTTGCGTACCCATAACTCCATAAGAGACCTCTAGGAGGTTCTTCATGTCTTTTCCCACTCTGAACATAGGCGACCTCATCGCTAAAACTCCGATCGTCCAAGGCGGTATGGGCGTTGGTATTTCTCTTTCCAGGCTCGCTTCCGCCGTGGCCAACGAAGGCGGCATCGGTGTCATCGCCGGAGCCATGATCGGGATGAAAGAACCCGATGTGGCCAGCAATCCCCTTGAAGCCAACCTCCGCGCCCTCCGCCGCGAAATCGAAAAGGCCCGTGAAGCCACGCAGGGCATCATCGGCGTGAACATCATGGTCGCCCTGACCACGTTCGCCGAAATGGTCCGCACCTCCATCGAAGCCAAGGCCGACGTGATCTTCTCCGGCGCCGGGCTGCCGATGGACCTACCCAAGATTTTCAATGAGACTTGCGAACGCAAAAAGGAAGAATTCAAGACCAAGCTCGTGCCCATCATCTCTTCCGGCCGCGCCGCCACCCTCATCGCCCGCAAGTGGATGTCCAGCACCGGCTACATGCCCGACGCCTTCGTCGTGGAAGGTCCCAAAGCCGGCGGGCATCTCGGTTTCAGCCCCGAACACATTGTTGATCCCAACTACGCCCTCGAACAGCTTGTCCCGCAGGTCGTGGAAGCGGTGAAGCCGCTTGAAGACAAGGCCGGGCGCGCGATCCCGGTCATCGCCGCCGGCGGCGTGTACACGGGCGAAGACATCAAGAAGTACATGGATCTCGGCGCGTCCGGCGTCCAGATGGGCACCCGTTTCGTCGCCACCTATGAGTGCGACGCCGACGACCGCTTCAAGCAGGCCTACATCGACGCCAAACAGGAAGACGTGACCATCATCAAGAGCCCGGTGGGGATGCCCGGCCGCGCGCTTGTGAACAACTTCATCGATTCCATGCGTGACGGCGGCAAGAAGCCGTTCAAGTGCATCTTCCATTGCGTGAAGACCTGCGAGCAGGAAAAGACCCCCTATTGCATCGCCGCCGCCCTCATCAACGCCATGAAGGGCAACCTTGAGCGCGGGTTCGCCTTCTGCGGCGAAAACGTCTCCCGCGTCAACAACATCGTTTCCGTACACGACCTGATTTCCTCGCTGCAGCGCGAGTTCGACGCCATCATCAACAAGCCCGCTGCGGCTACCGTGAAGGCGTAAGGCCTCCGGCGGCAAGGGGGCTTCCCGCCCCCTTGACCCCCGTCCGGGAGGCGAGCCGCCCCCCGGACCCCGGCGAAACGTCCCGAATGCAAAGGTTCCGAACCGGCTTGTGCTGGTTCGGAACTTGCATTCGGGACTTCCGGCGGCATCGGAAATCCTCTTATGCTTTTGTGGATTCCCTTCTCTGCCTATCCTCTATATCATAGCAATACGTTTTCGTTCTTCCTGTTGCAACACCGGGAGACAAACGCCAATAAGAATCGCCTCCGCGCCTCCGTACCCCGCATCGACCCTTACGAAAGTCTTTGAAGATGAGAGGGAGGGGGTTCGGG
>NZ_JH114232.1:880326-898043 GCF_000224655.1 Bilophila sp. 4_1_30 | reverse complement strand
CAGAAAGTTTCTTCTCCCCCTCCCCCGATTCGCTCAGCCCCACCCTTTCATAGCCTGCGCCAGATTGTCGACCCAAATGTCCATGAACCCCTGATACTCCATCATTCCCCGAAGAACGGGAACACAGGCTATGCTCTCGGCCTCGAGCCGGGAGCGCCACGAATGTTCCGAATCCCCGGCCATGTCTTCAAGCGTATGCCGCCCCACGACGGCGAGCAGGGGCAGCAGCCAGACTCGATCGAACGGACGCCCGGAAGCCCGCAGATGCTCCACGATGTGCTCAAGGCGGATGGTCCCGTTCAGCGTGCCCATGAGCACGAGGGGATCCCGTTCCCGCACAGCCGCGGCAAGAGCCTCGTAGCGGCTCTCCGCGGCGTGGCGGCTCCCGTGGCCCATGAACAGCACAGGCTCGCCGGGGGCGCGTCCGGAAGGAAGCTCGGCGAGCAGGGCGCGTGCGGCGCGATCCACCGATGCCTGCGACTCCGTCAGCAAAGGCGCACCCACCACAAGCGACGCGAACGTCCCGTCGGCACGCAGTTCGTCCGCATCCGACACGATGTCCCCGTATTCAAGGCCGGGAATGACATGCACCGGCTGAACCGCCACATGGGTAAATTTTTCAAAAGCCATTTTCTTCAATGCTTTGTGAACGGAATCCGATTTTTTCCGTTCGCTGGCCAGCCGTTCCCGCATGAGCATGGACGTAAAGGCCCAACGCACCGACACATCAGGAAAAGCCTTGCGGACTTGCGCATCGAAACGCCGGAGCGTCGACTCCCCCTGAGAACTGCCCGAACCAAATGCTGCAAGAAGGATGCCTCTTTTCATCGTTATAGCGTACAAAAAGTTGTACCCTCCTTTTTCACCTTACATGACAAGTGGATAAAACAAACGGCTCTCCAGCGTGCGTTGACGCGTTTCGGCGCGGCTGGTACCCTGAGCGCCTTATACATTTATGGAGAAAACCCGTGAGTACTCCTGTCGCTCTCGTTCTTGGCGGACACGGCCTTCTGGGCCAGCCTCTGGCGCAGCAGCTTGCCGGAAACGGCTGGGAGGCGCAATCGCTGGATTTTGAAGACTGCAATCTCCTGAACCCCGTGGAACTCCAGCCGCGCATCGAATTCATCAACCCTGACGTCATTTTCAATACCGTAAGCTGGAACACGGAAAACCCTGCTGAAAAACAGCCACAAGAAGCCCTCTCTGTCAACCGCGGCCTTCCGGCCTTCCTCGGCGGGCTGGTCAAAGGCACGCCCAGATTCCTCGTCCACTACAGCTCGGATCAGGTTTTCAACGGCCGCAAGGACTCCCCTTACACCGAGGAGGACAAGGCCGATCCGATCTCCCTGTGCGGCAAGAGCCGCCTTGCCGGTGAACAGGCCCTGCTTGAACTCAACGCCGACAACATCTGCATCATCCGTACGGGCTGGCTGTTCGGCCCGGATGGGGACAGTTTCCTGAAGCGCCTCCTTGGTCAGGCCAAGACCGAAGGGACCGTGGAGGTCATCCACGATCAGATCGGTTCTCCGACGTACGCGAAGGATCTGGCGCAGGCCACGCTCCAGCTTGTCAAGCGTCGGGCCCCCGGACTGTACCATGTGGCGAACTCGGGCCAGGCCACCTGGTGCGAGCTGGCGGCGGAAGCCGTGCGCCAGGCCAGCCTGCCCTGCTCCGTGCGGGCCATCGCAAGCTCGGACAAGACGCTCCGCGCAAGCTATGAGGTGCTTTCCTCCGCAAAGTATACGGCCCTCACCGGATGTACCATGCGTCCCTGGTCTCAGGCCCTGCGGGAGTACATCTACTCGGTCCTTCTTGCCTCCCAATAACCCCCGCGGATATGCCATGACCAGCCATCTGCTCAAGACGCTGCGCGAAGTCCTTATGGATGCTGTGCATGTAAGCTTCGATTTTTTCAAGGTGCTTATTCCGATCAGCATCGCCATGAAGATCCTTGCCGAGCTGGACTGGATCCGCTATCTGGCCCTGCCTCTCGAGCCCGTCATGCAGCTGACCGGGCTCCCCGCCGATCTGGGCATCGCGTGGGCCACGGGCATCATGGTCAATTTCTATTCGGCGCTGATCGTCTTCATCGGCCTGCTGCCCGGACTGCCGCCGCTGACCACGGAGCAGGTCACGACGCTCGCGGTCATGATGCTCATCGCGCACAGCATCCCCGCCGAAGGGCGCATCGCGGCCCAGTGCGGCGTGTCGTTCATCGGCCAGGCCGTCATCCGGCTCGTGGTCGCCGTCATCGGCGGGGTCATCGTGCATACGTCCTGCCAGGCGTTCGGCTGGCTGGATACGCCCGCCCGCATCGCCTTTACCCCTTCGCCGGACGTCAACCTGCTCTGGTGGGCGCTCGGGGAAGTGCGGAACCTCGTCAGCATCTTCTGCGTGATTTTCTTCGTCATGCTGCTCCAGCGGTTCCTGCGCTATCTCAAGGTCGCGGATCTGGTGGGACGGGCGCTCGCTCCGGCCCTGCGGGTACTCGGTATGCGCCCCGCCGCCGCGACGGCCATGATCGTCGGCGTGATCACGGGCATCGTCTACGCCAGCGGCGTCATCCTCAAGGAAGCCCGCAGCGGCGAGATGTCCCGGCACGACGTGTTTTCCTGCATGACCCTGATGGGGCTCGCGCACGCCATCATTGAGGATACCTGCCTCATGCTGCTCATCGGCGCGCACATCGGAGGGATTTTCTTCCTACGCCTGGCGCTGGCCTTCGTCACCTGCGCCGTGATCAACATCCTGTACCTCCGGTTCCGGGGTGACGCACGGGAGCCGGAAACCGCCCCCAACGAGGTTTCATGAAAACAATCTGGATCAATGCCGGAGAGCTTTCCGGCGACATGCAGGCCGCCGCCCTGCTGACGGCCCTGCGCGAACGCGAGCCCGAACTCGCCGCCATCGGCATGGGGGGCCCGAATCTGGCCCGTGCCGGGCAAAAGAACCTGTTCCGCGTGGAGTCGCTTTCGGTCATGGGGATCATGGAAGTCCTGACCGCCCTGCCCCGCGCCCTCCACATGCTTTCGCGGATCAAAAAGGAAATGGCCCGGCTGCGGCCCGATGCCGTCGTGCTGGTGGACGCCCCGGAATTCAATTTCCGGGTGGCGAAGATCGCGCACGGCCTCGGGATTCCGGTCTACTACTTCATCCCGCCGAAAATATGGGCGTGGCGCACGGGACGCGTCCGCTTCCTCCAGTGCTACGTCAAACGGCTGTTCTGCATCCTGCCCTTTGAGCCCGCTTTCTACGCCAAATACGGCGTACAGGTTGATTATATTGGCAATCCGCTCGTTGATATGGTGAATTGGCCCGAGTTGAAAAAAATCGAGCCCATAAAGGGCCGTATCGGGCTGATGCCGGGGAGCCGCCGCAAAGAAGTGGAAGCGCTTCTGCCGGAGTTTGGGAAAGCCGCCCGCATCCTGTTGCAACAGGGCCGGGACGTGACCTTCCACTGTCTGCGCGCGCCGAACATGCCCGAAGAAAAACTCCGGGCGCTCTGGCCGTCCGACGTGCCCGTCGTCTTTGACGCGCCGGAGGACCGCTACACGGCCATGCGGCGCTGCGAATGCATGTTGGCGGCCTCGGGCACGGCGACGCTGGAAACGGCACTGGCGGGCGTCCCCACTGTCGTCAGCTACCGGGTCGCGCCGTTTTCCGCGTTGGTCGGGCGTCTGCTGATCAAGGTCAAATGGGTCAGCCTGACCAACCTGATCATGCAAAAAGAACTGTTTCCCGAGCTGTTGCAGGAGCGCGCCACAGGCGGAATGATGGCTTCCCAATTGGCCGCGTGGCTGGATATCCCCCCGCAAATCGAAGCCGTCCGCGCCGAACTTGCGGAACTCCGCCGCCGTTGCGGAGAGCCCGGCAGCGCCGCCCGCGCCGCCGAAAAACTGCTTGAGGCTCTCAAAGAAAACTGACCTGTAAAAAGAAAAGTATTACGCGGTCAAAGGATTGCGCTCTCTGCAAGAAGTCCGTATCAAAACGGCTCCGTGCCGAAGACCTGATATTTTCCTCCTTCACACGGAAAAGATGCGCCCCTGACAATCCATACGGACACATCGCCTGCGTTTCCCTGTTGCTCCGGGAGACGGATCATAAAGGCAAACCCTTTGAGCAGCCCCGCCCGCCATTCGCCCTTGCGAACGTTTTAGGGAGGATAGGGGTGGGGTTTCGGGAGGGGGCAGGAGTACCTTTTGGAAAAGCTACCCCTGCCCCTGCCCAAAAAGGAACTCCAATGACATCAAAAGAGAATAAGCAAGGCCTGTTCGACTCGCTGGGGCGCGCCAGCGTCATGGGCCTGCACATGGTTTCGGGCATCATCGTCGGCTGCCTCCTCGGGTACTGGCTGGACAAATGGTTCGGAACCTATCCGTGGTGCGCCGGCGTGGGCCTTATCGTGGGCATCGGCGCGGGATTCCGCAACATCTGGCTGGACGCGCGCATACTGCTCCGCCAAGGGGAACAGGACGATGCAGGCAAAAAGCGGCAAAAATAACGGCCCGTTCCACTGGCTGGAGAAGAGGCTGTGGCGGAGCGGCGTGCAGGACCCCATGATCCGGGAAATCCTGTGCTGGCAGCTCAGCGTCATTGCCTTGTCCCTGTTTTTCGGCGCGGTGCTCTGGCCGTTTCACCCGGCGGGGGCGTGGATCTTCTGGTTTGGCTTCGGAGCACTGCTCTCCGCATGGAATTTTTTTGCCTTACTAAAATTTGTTCCCAAAGTAATCTCGGCTGGTTGGAGCAAAAGCAGCCTTTTTGCCCTTCTCCTCCGCACGAACATGAGACTTTTATTTACCGGAATTTTGTTGTACATGGTTCTGGTATGGTTTAAGGGCTCTATCTCTGCGGTACTGTTGGGGCTTGCCGTGCTTCTCGTCGGCATGACCGCGGGAGGACTGAAAAAGGCATTGAAAAAGCCGGCCTGACAGGCTACAGAGAGCCCGCGCAAGCCGCATCTTTGTTTCATCAGGTTTCCACAACCGATTATCGAACCGATTCCGGTCGGCATGAAAACAGGCGTGTTCGCCACTCTCGGGGACGCCTTTTTCGGACGCATCGTACGCGTAAATGACATTTGAAGGAGCGCACACATGGCAGGCGGACTTCCTGAGCCGATTCTCATCTCCGAACTGGTTCATCTGGATCATATCACCATCGCTGGGCAGACGGTGGAATTCAGGCACGTCTTCTATACGTGGATGGCCATGCTCATCCTTTTTGTCGTCGGCTGGCTTGTGCGCCGCAATATTTCGCTGATCCCCGGCAAGATGCAGAACATCTTCGAGTCGATCATAGGCGGGCTTGAGGACTTCACCGTCACCAACATGGGCGAGGACGGACGCAAGGTTTTCCCCGTGCTCGGCGGCCTGTTCCTCTTCATCGCCGTACAGAACATACTCGGCCTCATCCCCGCCTGTGACGCCCCGACCGCCAACATCAACACCAACATCGGCATGGCCCTGTTCGTGTTCCTGTACTACAACTATCAGGGCATCAAGCGCTGGCACGGCCACTACATCCACCACTTCATGGGCCCCATGCTCCCGTTGGCGCCGTTCATGATGATTCTTGAATTCATTTCGCATCTCGCCCGCCCGCTGTCGCTGACGCTCCGTCTTTTCGGCAACATCCGCGGCGAAGAAATCGTGCTCCTCCTCTTCTTCCTCATGGCGCCGCTCGTGAGCACGCTGCCCATCTACTTCCTGTTCCTGCTCGCCAAGGTATTGCAGGCCTTCATCTTCTACATGCTGGCCCTCATCTACCTCAAGGGAGCTATGGAACCGGCCCACTAAGGGGCCACACCTCTCGGGGGAAATGGTCTTTTTGACCAACACAATACAACCGCTCAAGGAGCAACATACATGCGCAAGATTCTTGTGACCCTGCTCAGCACCGTGGCCATGATGGGCATCGCCAGCCTCGCTTTCGCCGCCGACGGCGCTCCCGTGAAACTGGATTCCGCCTCTCTCGGCCTCGCCATCTTCGGCTGCGCCATCGGCATGGCCGTCGCCGCCGCCGGTTGCGGTATCGGTCAGGGCCTCGGTCTGAAGAGCGCCTGCGAAGGCATCGCCCGCAACCCTGACGCCGCCGGCAAAATTCAGGTCAGCCTTATCCTCGGCCTCGCCTTCGTGGAATCCCTGGCCATTTACTCCCTCGTGGTGAACCTGATCATCCTGTTCGCCAACCCCTTCATCTAAATAAGCAAGCGGCTTATTCCCGGCGGGTCCTCGGCCCGCCGGGGTTTCCGGGGAGGGACCGGCAACGCCGTTCTCTCCTCCTGTTTTTCCATCTTTAGCAATGCGATACCACTATGCTCTCATTGAAAAGCGAACGTATTCCCAGAGCCACCATTCGTCGCCTTGCCGTGTACGTTCAAGTGCTCGAAAGTATGCAGCGCAACGGCGTGGAGGTCATCTCCTCCGGCCCGCTCGCTGAAGCGTGCGACGTGAACGCATCTCAGGTGCGCAAGGACCTTGCCTATTTTGGCGAATTCGGTGTGCGTGGCGTAGGGTACAACGTAGCCAGCCTCATCGCCGCCATCAAAGCTTCCCTTGGCGTTGACCGCGAATGGCGCGCCGCGCTGATCGGGGTGGGCAACCTCGGCCGCGCGCTGCTGCACCATGCCGAATTCAAGGCCCGCGGCTTCAACATCGTGGGAGCCTTCGACTGCGATCCGTTCAAGATCGGCGAGCAGGTCTATGGGCTGGAAGTCACGTGTACGAGCGACCTGAAGTCCGCCGTGGACGCCAAGGGCATTGAAATAGGGATCATCACCACGCCGCCGGAACGCGCGCAGCGCGCGGCCGACCATCTGGTCGAAGCGGGCGTATGCGGTATCCTGAATTTCGCGGGGGCCCGGATCCACGTGCCTGAAAAGGTCGTCGTGGAGTATGTGGACTTCTTCCACTATCTCTACGCCCTTGCCTTCAGCATCACCGGCAGCGAACACCGCTCCAAGTAGTCCCGGAGAGGGGCAAACGCCCCGCTCCGAACCGGCCCTGATACTGTACTGTCAGCCCCGCCGTTTTCGCGGATCGGGGGTCGGGGCTTTTGTCGTTTTTTCGTCTTTCCCAAAGGTCTTCCATGCCCCGCCTCAAGCTGACGATAGCCTACGTAGGCACCCAGTATCACGGCTGGCAGACGCAGGCCCGCAAAAACGCCTCCCCACTGCCCACCATTCAGAACATTATTGAGGACGCCGTGGCTCACGTGCTCGGCGAGCGCGTCCATGTGCACGGTGCAGGGCGGACCGACGCGGGCGTTCACGCCGAAGCACAGGTCGCTCACCTCGATGTCCCCGAATCGCGTGCCCGTATGGACTGGCAGCTGGCCCTCAATACGCTCCTGCCGCGCGACATACGCATTGCGGACGCCGTTCTTGTGCCCGACACGTTCCATGCTCAGCACAGTGCCGTCCGCAAGACCTACGAATACCGCCTCTGGCTCTCCAAGCGCTACACGCCGCCGCAGCTCTTTCCTTTCGTCTGGGCCTGCGGCCCTGTGGATGTGGAGCGTATGGACGAGGGGAGCCGCTACCTCCTTGGCAAGCGGGACTTCGCCAGCCTGAAAAACGCCGGGACGGATCTCCGCACAACGGTGCGTACCATCCTGTCCATCACCCGCACCCCCGGGGGCCCGCTCCCCGAAGGCTGCCTCGAACTGACCTGGCGCTTTGAAGCGGACGGCTTTCTCAAACAGATGGTCCGCAATACCGTGGGGCTGCTCGTCGCTGTCGGGCGGGGCAAGCTGGAACCGGCGGATATTCCCGGCATCCTCGACGCCTGCGATCGCCGGATGGCTCCGCTCACGGCTCCGGCCTGCGGTCTGACTATGAAAAAAGTATGGTATGACGACATGTTCCCACTCGCTGCTTCCGGGCACGAAGGCGCTTGAATATTAAGAAATTCTACGATAGCGTCTAGTCAATATTCTTCACAAGGAGCCGCGTATGCCTCAGGTCGCAGCACGCATCAACGAGCAGCAGGAACGCTGGTTGAAGGACTACTTCCGCACAAAGAGTGCGGGGGCCGAATTCATTCTGCCGTGGGCGGTAGACACGTTTTTCCGCGCGATCACGACCATCAAAGGCACATTTACCGGACCGGAACTCAAAACCATTCTTGAAGCTCACCGTGATCAGCGTCTGCTCCCCGCGCATACCCGTCTCTCCTATCTCCTCCTGCGCGTTGCCGATCTGTGCGAGCAAACCGACTTCCATTCCCGTTACGGCGCGAGCCGCACCAGCCTTGAAGCCAAGCTGAAACGCCTGGACGACACCGAAGCCACGGCCCTTATGGTTTGGGCTTCGGCCTTCTGGGTAAGCCGCAATTGCTCGGCGGCGAACATGGATGACTACATAGCTTCGTATTGAGTCCACCATGCCCGTTTCCCTGTCAGGATACGCCCCGCACGCTCGAAAGGCCGGGGCGTTTTTTATTGAGAGCTTACTGGCGAGGGGAAGAGGAAACGTTCTGGAGAAAGGTTCTCCTTCCCTCACCACCCTCCACTCATCCCGCCTCAACGATTTTTGACTTTATGGGAGCCTCTGTTTCAGTCGTAGGTATACCCGGATCGACTCCATTGATCGGGATAACCCGACGGGGTACACTGGGGAATCTCGAAAGAGCCTATCAAGGCGGCGTGGAGGAAAACGAATACGGGGAAATCTCCGTTGGCCAGCCTCCGCCGCTCAACATTTTTGGGACAGAGCAATGGAACCAACGCATTTTCTCCATTATTCCCTCTTCCCATTCAGGAACGCATCATGAAGACAGTCTATAGCGTATGCGGCATGTGCGGGACACGGTGCCCGGTTGCCGTCGGAGTCGAAAACAGCGAAGCGGTCTGGATTCAGGGCAATCCCCACGTAGCCACGGGTTCGGCCCTATGCCCTCGCGGCATCGCGGCGCTCGCGCTGGAGAAAGATTCCGAGCGTCCGCAGTCGCCGCTGATGCGCGTGGGGGCCCGTGGAGGGCACAAGTGGCGCGCCGTCGGCTGGGAAGAGGCGCTCGATGCCGTAGCCGGCAAGCTCCGCGCCATACGGGATCAATACGGCCCCGAAAGTATCATGTTCTCGCACCGGGGCGGCCCGTTTACGGATCTCTACAAAGCCTTCGCACGCGGCCTCGGCACGCCCAACATCTACAGCCACAGCGTCACCTGCACCCGCAACGCGGATCAGGCCTGCGCATCCGTTTTGGGGCTGGATCGCGGGCGTCTCGTCATTGACTACCGGGAGTCGAAACACATCGTGCTCCAAAGCCGCAACGCGCTGGAGGCGCTGAACCTCTCGGAAGTCGCGGGCATCACCGCAGCGCGGGCCAACGGCTGCAAAGTGACGGTCATGGACGTCCGCGCCACCGTCAGCGCCGCCAAAGCGGACACCTTTTTCCTCGTCCGCCCCGGCACCGACTACGCCATGAACCTTGCGGTGCTGCACGTGCTGATTTCGGAAAAGCTTTATGCTCCCCAGATGCTGCCGTATATCGACGGCTTCGGGGAACTGGAGGAGCGCGTCCGCCCCTGTACGCCGGAGTGGGCGGAAGCCGAAACCGGGATCAAGGCCGACCGCATCATCATACTGGCGCGTGAACTGGCTGAGGCCGCCCCCCGCGTCCTCTGGTACCCCGGCTGGTTCACGGCCCGGTATGCGGACAGCTTCGTCACCGTGCGCAGCGCCTACCTCATCAACGCCCTGCTCGGCTCCATCGGCGCGCGCGGCGGCATGCCCATCAGCCTTTCCCCCAAGGAAACGGGGAAGCGGCTGCGGCCCCTCTCGGCGCTTTACCCCAATGTCACCAAGCCGATGGCGGACAAGGCCGACTGGCAGCAGCCCGGCCTGCTCCACCGGGCCTTCGACGCCGCCGTGACCGGCGATCCGTATCCGATCCGCGCCTATATCTCGATGCGCCACAACATCCTGTCTTCGCTGCCCGACCCGGATACGCTGCGGGGCAAGCTGGACAAGCTCGACCTCATCGTCGCCATCACCACCACATGGTCGCCCACAGCGGACTATGCCGACATCGTGCTGCCGCTCTCCCCAGCTTTGTCCCGGGAAAGCATTCTGGCCTCCAAACTGGGGCTGAAGCCGCAGTTCTTCCGCCGCCAGCGCGCCGTGCAGCCGCGTTTCGACACGCGCGCCGACTGGGAAATCCTGTGCGGACTCGCCTCCCGCCTCGGGCTCGACAAGCTCGCCTTCTCGCGCATTGAGGATATCTGGAACTACCAGCTTGAAAGTACGGGGCTCGGCATAGAGGCGTTCGACGCAACCGGCTTTGTGCCGCTCGCGTCCGCTCCACGCTGGAAACCCCTTGCAGAAGTCACGCTGCCCACGCCTTCCGGCAAGATAGAGGCCCGCAGCCGCTTATGGGCTGAATCCGGGCACGACACCCTGCCGCCCTATACGGCACCGGGACGGCCCGCCGCGCCCGACCAGTTCCGCATCATTCCCGGACGGGCGGCATTGCATACGCAGGCCAGCACGACGAACAACCCCTTACTGTCCGAACTCGCGCCCACCAATACGTTATGGATTCACAAGGAACGGGCCCAGGCCCTTGGCATTGCCGATGGCGACTGGGTTGAAGTGTGTACAGCCGCAGGCCCCGTTGGTCGTTTGCGTGCCAAAGTGACCACGGGCATCCACCCCGAAGCCGCCTTTATGCTGCACGGCTTTGGCAGGAAAACCCCTCAAGAAACGCGGGCCTTCGGCAAGGGCGTGGCCGACGAAGCCTGCATGATCAGCGGGCTGGAGCATGAAGATCCGCTCGGCGGGGGGCTGGCCCTTCAGGAGCACTTCATAACGCTCCGAAAAGCCGAAGAAACGGACTGAACCGGCCCTCAGGAAAGGGCGAGGCATTCACCTTTTCGATGGTTTTCCAAAAAATCCATTTTTGAATTTCACAGAGTTGAAATGCGGCTTTCATTACAACAGTGAATATATCGAAAGGATGTTCCCCCGCTGTATCCTCTGCGGGGGACGCCGCACCAGCAAACAATCGCCGGATGCAAGGCATCCGAGTGAGGCACTATGAGCATATACCGCCTTGTCGTTGATCAAGATCGCTGCATCGCCTGCCATGCCTGTGAAGCCAGCTGCAAGGCGGCCCATGACAGCGCACCGGGCATTTCCCTCGGAACGCTGCTTGTCGATGGCCCCCGCTTTGAGGACGCCGCGGAAGAAGCAACGCCGATCATCGTCAAACATGCACGGCCGGAAGCGCCCGCACCGCTTGTGCCGGACGGGGAGCCCCGGGTTGTGCTTCATACCCGCTACCGGGCCTGCGTACAGTGCCCTCAGCCGCGCTGTGTGGAAGCCTGCCCCAAAGAAGCGCTTATCCGCCGGGAGAGCGACGGGATCGTCTTCATACGGGAAGAAACGTGCGTCGGCTGCGGGGCGTGCCAGAAAGCCTGCCCGCATCACCTGATCTGGGTTGATCCCCGCAAAAGGAAAGCCGTCAAATGCGATCAATGCAAAGACCGCCTCGATGCCGGGCTGGACACCGCCTGCGTCGCCGTCTGTCCCACAGGCGCACTGAAACTCGTAAGGAAAGAAAAGCCGGGCCGATAGGCATTTGCAGGCGGCTGGCCCTTCACGCGGATTTCCCTAAAAGGAGCGCCGCTTGCCCTGCCCTTTTGCGGATGGTATTTGCCTGTTTCAATGTTAAGGGAAGGTGTTACATATGGCATCACGGAAAGGTATCCTGCTGGCGGGCGGTTCCGGTACGCGGCTTCATCCCCTCACGCTCAGCGTCAGCAAACAGTTGCTGCCGGTCTACAATAAGCCGATGATCTATTATCCGCTGTCGGTTCTCCTTCTGGCGGGCATCCGTGAGGTTGCCATCATCACCACGCCAGACGACGGCTGGCAGTTCCGCAAACTCCTTGGGGACGGCAGCCAGTGGGGGTGCTCCTTTGAGTACATTACGCAGCCGAAGCCAGAAGGCATCGCCCAGGCGTTCCTCCTCGCCGCTGATTTCATCAAAGGAAGCCACTCCTGCCTGATCCTTGGGGACAACATCTTCTTCGGCAACGGCCTTGAAGATCTCCTCATCAGCGCCCGCGAACAGGAAGAAGGCGCGACCGTCTTCGGGTATCACGTCAGCGACCCGGAGCGTTACGGCGTGGTCGAGTTCGATCAGGATATGAAAGTCCGTTCCCTTGAGGAGAAACCCCAACATCCCAAATCCAGCTACGCTGTGGCCGGGCTTTATTTTTATGATCAGGATGTCGTGGACATTACGCGCGAAATCAAGCCCTCTCCCAGGGGGGAACTGGAAATCACGGACGTCAACAAGGCCTATCTCGACGCGGGGAAACTGCACGTGGGGCTGATGGGGCGCGGTATCGCGTGGCTGGACACCGGCACCCACGATTCGCTCATGGCGGCGGGCACGTTTGTGCAGGCCATCGAAACCCGGCAGGGCCTCAAAGTTTCCTGCATTGAAGAAATCGCTTGGCGCAAAGGCTACATCTCGACGGAGCAGCTCATGAAACTGGCGGCCCCGCTACAAAAATCCGGCTATGGGGATTATCTTATGGCCCTGCCCGAACGTGTCGCCGAGTCATGGAAATAGCACCACGGCCCAGTATTGCCTGAGGGGGAGGCGTATCTCTCCATAGCTGTGTATCCATATTGCGGCCTCCCCGCCGGGTATGGATTCGGTGCGTCCGCCGATTGTTCCCGCCTCAAAAAATGCTCTGACGAGGAAACTCCAAGGAAATATCGCATGGATGAAAGAACCTTGCCGCATCTGCGCGTAGCCATTATTCATTACTGGCTTACGGGTATGCGCGGCGGAGAAAAAGTCGTCGAAGCCTTATGCAGGATTTTTCCGCAGGCGGATATCTACACGCATGTCGTACGCCCCGAGGCGCTCTCCGAAACCATTACGTCCCACCCGATTCATACGACATTTATCCAAAAGCTTCCGGGAAGCGTGCGGCATTACCAGAAATACCTTCCCCTGATGCCGCTTGCGCTGGAACAGTTGGATCTGCGCGGCTATGATCTCGTCATCTCCAGCGAGTCCGGGCCCGCCAAGGGAGTCATCACCCGGGCCGACACGCCGCACATCTGCTACTGCCATTCTCCCATGCGCTATCTCTGGGATTTCTATCAAGACTATCTGGATTCCGCCGGATCGGTGACGCGCCTGCTCATGCGCCCGCTGTTCCATCGTCTGCGGCTGTGGGATTATGCCTCGGCGCAGCGCGTCGATCACGTTATCGCCAATTCGCGCACCGTGGCGCGCCGGGTCAGACGCTGGTGGGGAAAGGAAGCCGCCGTCATCCATCCCCCCGTCGACATCTCACGCTTCTCCAGCCCCCGCATGGCGGCCCTTCAGGATGTCCCCGGCAGCCCGGAGCCCGACAGCTATTATCTCTGCCTCAGCGAACTGGTGAGCTACAAGCGTCTGGATCTGGCGGTGGAGGCGTGTACCCGTACCGGGCGACGGCTTATTGTTGCGGGGGATGGCCCGGAGCGGAAGCTTTTGGAAAGCATTGCCGGGCCGACCGTCAGTTTTGTGGGCCGCGTAGACAATAAAGCGCTCCCCGCCCTCTATGCGGGTTGCAAGGCTTTCCTGTTCCCCGGCGAAGAGGATTTCGGGATCACGCCTCTTGAAGCCATGGCCGCCGGACGACCCGTTATCGCATACGGCAGGGGCGGAGTCTTGGACAGCGTGGCGGACGGAGAAACCGGGATCTTTTTTGAACGGCAGACGGCTGACTCCTTAACCAAGGCACTCGATACGTATGAAGCCTCCACGGAACAGACGTGGACGCGCGACAGGCTGAAAAGGCAGGCGGAAAGCTTTTCCGAGGAGATCTTTCGGAAGAAGATGATTGCGTTCATCGCGGACGCCCTTGAAAACAAGGTATGACAATTCACGTTCCACGGACTGCAACGCCGTAGTTTTCCAACTCATGGCCATTTTGCCTTTTTCCCGAAAAAGACGTGAAAACATCCGTGTTTCACTATCCCGGCACTTTCAGCCGCCGTTGCGCGCGAACGGGGAATGCTCGTGGAGGCTGACGCTCCTCAATGCATTCCCCGCTCTCAGTTCCTATACTTTTTGAAACCGACCATCCCGCGCGCCGGCTCGACGTGAGCCGCCCGCAACTACATCCGGCCTACCGCCCGCTATAATTCGTTTCGAGCCATTGGCGGTATTCCCCGCTCTGGATGCTCTCCACCCACGCGGTATTCTCAAGATACCAGCCCACCGTTTCCCGAAGCCCTTCCTCAAAGCGGCGGCGCGGAACCCAGCCGATCTCCCGTTCGATCTTCGCGGCGTCAATGGCGTAGCGCAAGTCGTGGCCCGGCCTGTCCGCCACAAAGGTTATCTGCTTTTCATAGGGGGCCGCTGTGGGGCGGAGTTCGTCAAGAATGCGGCAAATGCTCCGGACGACGTCGATATTGGTCCGCTCGGAGCGTCCGCCGATATTGTAGCACTCTCCCGGCGCCCCTTTTTCCAAGACGGCGGAGATGGCTTCGCAGTGATCTTCCACGTGCAGCCAGTCGCGGATGTTCTCCCCGGTGCCGTAAATGGGCAGCGGTTTTCCAGACAGCGCGTTCAGGATGACCAAGGGAATGAGTTTCTCCGGGAACTGGCGCGGACCATAATTGTTGGAACAATTCGTGATGAGCGTGGGGAGCCCATAGGTTTCGTGATAGGCCCTCACGAAATGATCGCTGGACGCCTTGGATGCCGAATAGGGGCTGTTCGGCGCATACGGGGTGGCCTCCGTGAAGGCGGGCTCGCCGGGGCGAAGCGTCCCGTATACCTCATCCGTGGAAACGTGCAGGAAACGGAAAGCGTTCCGCCTTTCTTCGGACAGCTCTTTCCACCATTCCAATACGCCACGCAGGAGGGTGCAGGTTCCAAGGACATTGGTGCGGACAAACGCATCCGGATCATGGATGGAACGATCGACATGGCTCTCAGCGGCAAAATTGATGACCGCATCGGGCTGGTAATGGTACAGCAACTGGCGGACGAGCAGCGCATCCCCGATATCGCCCCGGACAAAAATATGCTCGGCATCCCCATCAAGGGACGCCAAGTTACCGATATTTCCGGAATAGGTGAGCTTGTCGAGATTGACGACCCGCTCCCCCGCGGTGCACCGGGACAGCACATAGCAGGAACCGATAAACCCCGCGCCTCCGGTTACAAGAACTGTCTTCATTCGGATACCTTCCAGACAGATTTGGGAAATACATCAAATGCCCGCAACGGCCTCATTGCCGGGATGATGGAGGAATTTTCCCCCGATAATGCCCCGCATCCGGCTCTCGATTTCTTTACAGGATACGGAACGCTCTCCCAATACGAACCGCCTCCGCCCCAAAGGATACAAGGCTACGCGGACGGGACATACCGGGGGAATATGCGTACAGCCCCAACGTAAAGGCGGCGAGGCGGGGACGGGAGCGCCCTTTAGCCTCGCCTAAAGCCTCCAGTAGGCCATGCCTTCGGCTTGCACGGCACTGGGCGAGAGACAGCCCTTCACATCCAGCAGGAGGGCCTTATCGGGCACGGCAAAGCGTGCGTGCAGGGCTGCCGGTTCCAAAACGCCGTTTTCGGCGTAGGCCTTGTGCGGCACGGCCAGAATCAGCGCGTCCAGATTGGCGAGCTCATCCAGCGCCGCGAAAGAGAGGCCATATTCATGGCGCACTTCCCCGGCGTCAGCCAGCGGATCGTGTACCAGCACATCGACGCCGTATTCCTGCAATTCGCGGATCACGTCGATAACCCGGGTGTTCCGCAAGTCCGGCACGTTTTCCTTGAACGTAAAGCCGAGGATGCCCACGCGGGCCGCGTTGACCAGCCGCCCCTGCCGGATCAGCAGTTTGACGCACGTTTCCGCCACATGCTTGCCCATGCCGTCGTTGATGCGCCGCCCGGCCAGAATGACCTGCGGATGGCAGCCGAGTTCCTCGGCCTTGAAGGTCAGGTAGTACGGGTCCACGCCGATGCAGTGCCCGCCGACCAGCCCCGGACGGAACGGCAGGAAGTTCCACTTGGTCCCGGCCGCTTCCAGCACATCCAGCGTATCAATGCCGAGCCGGTCAAAGATGATGGACAGCTCATTCATCAACGCGATGTTCAGGTCGCGCTGCGTGTTCTCGATGACCTTGGCGGCTTCCGCAACCTTGATGCTGGGGGCACGGTGGATGCCCGCGCGCACGACCGTCCCGTACAGCTCCGCCAGCAGATCCAGCGTCGGCGCGTCGCTCCCGGAAACAATCTTCTTGATGGTTTCAAGCGTATGCACCTTGTCGCCGGGGTTGATCCGTTCCGGAGAATAGCCCACCGTGAAGTCGGCTCCACACCGCAGGCCGGATTCGGCCTCAAGGATCGGGACGCAGAGCTCTTCAGTCACGCCCGGATAGACCGTGGACTCGTACACGACGACCGCGCCACGAGACAAATGCCGCCCCACAGTCCGGGAAGCCCCTTCCACCGGGGACAAGTCCGGGTTCCGGTGCTCGTCGATCGGCGTCGGAACCGCCACGATGATGACGCCCGCCTCGCGGAGCGCCGCCGGATCGTTGGTGAAACGAGCCGAGGAAGCTTGCAGCGCCGCCGAGTCCACTTCGCCTGTCCGATCAGTGCCCGCAGAAAGCTCTTCCACGCGGGCGGCGTTCAAATCAAAACCGATCACGCTGAAATGCCGGGCAAAAGCGACGGCCAGCGGCAAGCCGACATACCCGAGGCCGACGACGGCCACCGAGTGTGCGCCCTGATGGAAAGACGCAATGGAAGGCAAAGAAACAGACATAGGCAGTCCCTAATATGTAAAAGGAAAGCGCAATATTTTGAAAAAATAGCCTTAAGCTTTTTTCAGGCGTTCCGGAGCAAAAGCAATGATAAGGGCCCTGGCGAGCACCTTGGTGGCGTCCAGCAGCGGAACGCCGCGCAAGTCGGGCTCCGTGAGCGCCAACGGGATTTCCGTACAGCCGAGGATCACGGCGTCGGCCCCCTGCTCCACCAGTTTTTCCGCCTCGGCAAGCAATGCCCCGCGCGCTTCCGGCGTCACCGGATTCGACAGGGCCTTGATGCCGTATGCAGTATTGCTGATGGCCTGCTGGACACGCTCACGGCCTTCCTCATCCGGGAACAAGGGGACGAATCCCGCAGCGGAAAGGGCATCCTGATAGAGCCCGGTCGCGTAGGTTCCCTTGGTGCTCAGGACGCCGATCGTCCGGGCATGGGGCAGGCTCTCACGGATGAAGGCGACCACAGCATCGATCATATGGACGAAGCGCGTCTGCGGAGACGCCTCATGCAGCATGGCGACGGCTACGTCCATGATCCGAGGGCTGTGCGCCGTATTGCAGGGCACGCCGATAACGGTGGCCCCGGCCTTCGCCATGCGCACCATGATTTCGCCGATGGCTTCACCGGGGTTTTCGTCCGTCTCCCCAAGCAGAAAGCGCGTTCTGTCGATGATATGTTCGGAAAGGGAATACTGGATCACGGACAGGTGTTCCTGATCGCAGTTCGCTTCGGTCTGATCAAAAATCTTGCGCATGAGGTCCAGGCCGGCATACGGCCCCACCCCGCCCAGAACGCCTATGGCCCCGGTATCCGTTTTCATTGCGTTGTCCTCCAAAGGCTCAATCTTGCTGAGGAGGCAGTTTAGCTGAGCTTGCATGAGGGGACAAGCTTTTTAGGGGAGTGGGAAATGTGGGGGAAGGGAGG
>NZ_JH114232.1:876674-879928 GCF_000224655.1 Bilophila sp. 4_1_30 | reverse complement strand
CTGGAGAACGGCCCTCCNCCCTTCCCCCACACCCCCATCCCTCCACCTCCAAAGACTTTCGGCCTTATCGAATCCCTATTCGCATTTTTCCCTGAGTAAAGGAAAAGCCCCTTTGCTTGAGCATGTTAGCCTCTGAATTTTTATTTTTATATCTTACAGAAATAAAAGTCTTTTTATGTGGAACATTCTAAAATCAGCCTCCTCTGCTTTCGGGGCAGAATGAAGGGTACGGCAAACGCGCTCTCGAAGGTAGGGAAAACAAAAAAAATCTGAAAGGCAATGACAAAAAAGGCAGGAAACAGATCCTGCCTTTCAGCTTTTCCGTTCCGTGGGAACGCCGTGCATCCGTAGATAAGCCGCGTAGCATCGGGCGACGGGAGAATCCGGGTTCATCTCCTCAAGGTGAGCGCCCAACTGCCGGGGGCGGGAAGGAGCCGGGCGGACCCGCGTGGAAGGTTGGATGTCAGGCATCTGATCCAGCGGCCTGTCGCCCATAACGAGCCGCAGTTCGACCCTGTCGAATACCGGGGCATCCATAAACGCATTGACCCGCTCAAGGATTTCCGGGGTCATGAACGACAGTTCCTGAAGCGCGAGATTGTCCTCGCCGCCGACGATGAGGATGTCGTTCCGTGCGCCGAGAGGCCATGCCAGCGGCGCGATGTCCGGCCCCATGACCATTTCCCAGTTCTGCCACAGCCGGACCTGCATGAGCTTTTCGCCGTTTCCGAGCGCGGACAAGACGGAACCCAGCTTTCCGCCCAGGGAAAACATGCCGTTCGTCCGTTTGCCTTTGTCCCGGCCCTGCGGGATGTGGTAGTCGTAGCTCATGGGGCCTCATTCGGGAATGTGCCGGGGGAGGTTCTATCCCCCGGCTTTTTTCAACTTCAATGGCGGAAGGTCAGACTGTGGGACGCTCTATCTTCCCCGCCGGGAAACGAGCCGGTGAAAACAGACCTATCCAAAACCGCTTTCCGCCCCGCCGTTTTTTCTCAGCGCTCTTCACCGACGATTTCGGTACCCACCCCCTGATCGGTGAGGAGTTCGAGGAGCACGCAGTTTTCGACGCGCCCATCGACGATCATGACCTTCTCAACGCCTTGTTCGATAGCGTCGATGCAACAATTCAACTTGGGGATCATGCCGCCGGTCACGGTGCCGTTCTCGTACAGGCCCGCAGCGTCCTCTACGCGGATGGACTGGATGAGCTTGCCTTCGGGGTCAAGCACGCCAGCCACGTCCGTCAGCATGATCAGGCGGCGGGCGCGCAGCGCACCCGCAACGGCCCCGGCCACGGCGTCCGCATTGATGTTGTAGGTGTGCCCTTCGTCATCCACGCCCACGGGCGCGATGACCGGCACGAACCCGTCCTTCATCAGCGAGAAGATCAGCGAGGTCTCCACGCGGGTCACACGGCCCACATTGCCGAGATCGATGATTTCCGGCGGCTGGTTTTCGCGGGTGACGACCATCGCCTTCTTCTCGGCGTGCAGCAACATACCGTCCTTGCCGGACAGGCCCACGGCCCGCGCCCCGGCCCGGTTGATCTGGTTGACGATATCTTTGTTCACCGAGCCAACCAGCACCATCTCCACAACGTTCATGGTGGCGTCGTCCGTCACACGGAGGCCTTCACGGAATTCCGAACGGATCTCCAGCTTCTCCAGCATGTTCCCGATCTGGGGGCCGCCGCCGTGCACCACCACGGGATGGATGCCCACCAGCTTGAGCAGCGCGATGTTCCGGGCGAAGGCGGCCTTGAGCGCCTCATCCTTCATGGCGTGCCCGCCGTACTTGATGACGACGGTTTCGCCGTGGAACTTGCGCAGATAGGGAAGGCTTTCGATAAGAACCTGAGATTGCAGCTTTGCGTCCATGTGACAGACTCCGCGTCTTACAGAATGAACCGGCTCAGTTCCGCATCGGCGCGCACATCGGCAAGCTGGGCGACCACATGCTCGCGGTCGATGACCAGCGTGCTGCCCCTCTTTTCCGAGGCGTCGAACGAAATGTCGGCAAGGATTTTTTCCATGATCGTGTGCAGCCGCCGCGCCCCGATATTCTCGGTGCGGGTGTTTACGTCTTCCGCGAAGGCCGCGATTTCCCGCAGGCCGTCATCCGTGAACTCGATACGCACACCTTCGGTTTCAAGCATGGCCTCGTACTGTCGGGTCAGCGAATTGTGAGGCTCGGTCAGGATGCGGTAAAATTCTTCCTTTCCGAGAGCCTCCAGTTCCGCACGGAGCGGGAAACGGCCCTGCAACTCGGGGAACAGGTCGGAAGGCTTGGATAAATGGAACGCGCCCGCCGCGATAAACAGGATGTGATCCGTGTTCACGAGGCCGTACTTGGTGTTCACGGCGCTGCCTTCCACGATGGGGAGCAGGTCGCGCTGGACCCCTTCGCGGGAAATGTCGGCGGAACGCTGCTGCGAACCGCTGGCGAGCTTGTCGATTTCGTCAATGAACACGATGCCCATCTGCTCCACGCGCTCACGGGCGAGATCGGTGATCTTGTCCTCGTCCACGAGCTTGGAGGACTCGTCTTCGATGAGATGACGCCACGCCGCGCCGACCTTCATCTTCTTGCGGTGCGTCTTCTGAGGGAACAGCTTGCTGAACGCGCCCTTCATCTGATCGCCGAGCTGTTCCATGCCGGGCACGCCCAGCATACCGATGGGCTGCGACTGTTCCTTCACCTCGAACTCGACCTCGCGGTCATCAAGGAATCCCTGCCGGAAAAGCTCGCGCAGCTTCTCACGGGTGTTCTCCCTGCCGTCGCCGGAGGGCAAAAGCAGATCGAGCAGGCGCTCCTCAGCGGCGGCTTCGGCACGGCCTTTGACCTTTTCGGCCTCTTCAGCGCGCACAAGATTGATGCCGATTTCCATAAGGTCGCGGATCATGGATTCCACGTCGCGGCCCACATAGCCGACTTCGGTGTACTTGGTGGCCTCAACCTTGATGAACGGAGCCGAGCACAGCTTGGCGAGGCGACGGGCAATTTCAGTCTTGCCTACCCCTGTGGGGCCCATCATAATGATATTGCGGGGAGCGACCTCGTTGCGCAGTTCCGCCGCAAGGCGCTGGCGGCGCCAACGGTTCCGAACCGCAATGGCAACCATACGCTTCGCCTGATTCTGACCGATGATGTATTTGTCCAGTTCCGCGACGATTTCGCGGGGCGTCAATTCACTCATGTGCGTTCCTCTTAAAAAAAATGCCGCCCGAAACATCTGGAAGGCCCGCCCGTTCCCC
>NZ_JH114232.1:865495-876233 GCF_000224655.1 Bilophila sp. 4_1_30 | reverse complement strand
GGCCCTTCCCCCTCCCCAAAGGCTTCGCCCTACGCCCCGAGATAGGCTTCCTGAATGCTCGGGTTGGCGAGGAGATGGGCGGCGGTGTCTTCCATGACAACACGTCCAAGCTCCAGCACATACCCTCGGGTCGCCAATTTGAGCGCGGCGCGGGCGTTCTGTTCCACAATAAGAATGGTCACGCCGGACTGGTTGATGGCGCGGATCGTCTCGAAGATGGACTTCACGAGCAGGGGGGCGAGGCCGAGCGAAGGCTCATCCAGCAACAGCAGCTTGGGCTGGCCCATGAGCGCACGCCCGATGGCCAGCATCTGCTGTTCGCCGCCGGAAAGCGTCCCGGCAAGCTGATCCTTGCGCTCGTGCAGACGGGGGAACAGATCAAAAATCCAGTCCAGCGTCTGCTCGGCCTTTTCCTTGTCCCCCACGGTGAACGCACCGAGGCGCAGGTTCTCGAGCACGGTGAGCACCCCGAACACCCGGCGGCCTTCGGGCGACTGCGTCAGCCCGCGCCGGACCACTTCATGGCTCGGCAGGGTGTGCAGATCCTCTCCCTGAAAACGAACCGCGCCGCCGGAAGCCCGCACAAGCCCGCTGATGGTCAGCAGGGTCGTGGTTTTTCCGGCGCCATTCGCACCAAGGATACTCACGATTTCGCCTTCGTCAACGCGCAGGCTCACGCCGTGCAGCACTTCTTCCGTGCCGTACCCGGCTTGCAGATTTTCGACTTCCAGAAACATCCGAACTCCCGGATCGTCCGTTTACAGACGGGAAAAACATATCCCCCCCCCTCCACTACGAAAAATTTAGGAGGGAGGGGATGGGGTTCGGGGAGGGGGAGGGAAGCCCTTTTTAAAGGGTTCCCTCCCCTTCCCCGATGCTCTCTAATCATCCTGCCCCAAATAGGCTTCAATAACTTTAGGATCGCGGCGTACGACGTCGGGCGAACCGCTGGCGATAAGCGAACCGTACTCAAGTACAAGAAGCTTCTCGCACACCTTCATGACAAGGCCCATGTCGTGCTCGATGAGCAGCACCGTCACCCCCCGCTGGCGGATGGCGTAGATAAGCTCAATCAACACCGCCGTTTCAGGGTCGTTCATGCTCCCGGCGGGCTCGTCAAGAATGATGAGCTTGGGATCGGAGGCCAGCGCGCGGGCGATTTCGAGCAGGCGCTGGTTGCCGTAGGACAGGCTCCCGGCCTCCTCGGCATAGCTGTCGGCAAGGCCGACGAACTCCAGTTCGTTCATGGCCCGCTCAAGGGCGGCCCGCTCCTCACGGCGCTGCGCCGGAGTGTGGAACATGGAACCGATGATCCCGCTGTGCATCCGGCAGTGGCGGCCCGCAAGGACGTTTTCCACCAGCGGCAGCGTGGGGAACAGGCGGATGGACTGGAACGTCCGGGCAATGCCGAGGCTCACGATGGTATGCGGCTTCATGCCCTTGATGGACTGCCCGGCAAACCGGATGTCGCCCCCGTCCGGGACGTAGTTTCCCGTGATCAGGTTGAACACCGTGGTCTTGCCCGCGCCGTTGGGCCCGATGAGCCCCACGATGCTGCCCTGCTCCACGTCAAAGGACACTTCGTTCACGGCGGTCAGGCCGCCGAAAATCTTGGTCACGGTCTGCAAAGAGAGAAGGCTCATGCCGCGCCCTCCTTCCGGGCCGTCCGGGGAGCGACCGGCGAACTGAAATCACGCGTGCGCCGCAACAGCCGCCGCACATCGTACCGGCGCGGCGAAGGCGGCAGGAGCCCCTGCGGGCGCACCACCATCATGATCATCATGGCAAGGCCGAAGACCAGCATACGGGCGCTGGCGAAGTCGCGGAACATTTCCGGCAGGGCCACGATGAGGAAGGTGCCGAGCAAGACGCCGATCTGGCTGCCGCCGGAGAGGATGACCACGGCAAAGACTACCACCGATTCCCAAAAGGTAAACGAGCTCGGGGAAATGATGGTCATCTTGGCGGCAAAGAGGTTCCCGGCCATGCCCGCCCAGAACGCGCCGATGACGAAGGCCATGAGCTTCAGGTGCGCCACGTCCATGCCGCAGCCCTCGGCGGCGGTGTCGTCTTCCTTGATGCAGTTCAGCGCGCGGCCGAAACGCGACTCGGAAAGCCAATGGAACAGCAGTACGGTAAGCCCGACCATGATCCAGATGAGGTAATAGAACTGGATGGCCTTGCGGATCTTGATGCCGAAGATTTCCGGGCGCGCAATGCCGAAAATGCCGTTCGCGCCGCCGGTCAGCCCGAACACGTCGTTGATCAGGGCGATGCGGACGATTTCCACGATGCCGATGGTCACGATGAGCAGGTAGTCGCCGCGCAGGTGGATGATGGGCCGGGCCACGACCAGCGCGAACAGCGCCGCCGCCGCGCCCGCCACGGGGATGAGCAGCAGGATGGGGATCTGGTAGTGCGTGTTCAGGATGGCGGTCACATACGCGCCCACGGCATAGAACGCCGCGTGCCCCATATGGAAGATCCCCGCCTGGCCGAGGATGACGTTCAGGGAGAGCGCCAGCAGCGCGTACAGGCCCACGTTGACGGCCACTTCGGTCCAGTAGGTGTTCATGCCGAACGGCAGCACCGCCACAAGGACGGCGACCAGCACGGGGTAATAGCGTTTGAACAGGCTCATAACTTGTCGGCCACCCTTTCACCGAGGAGGCCGGTGGGCCTGATGATGAGAATGAGGATGAGCACGAGGAAGGCAATGGCGTCCTTCCACGCCATGGCGAGATACGACGCGCCGAGCGCCTCGATCACGCCGAGCAGCAGCCCGCCGATCATGGCTCCGGGGATGTTCCCGATGCCGCCGAGGATGGCCGCGGTGAACGCCTTGAGGCCGTAGGACCAGCCCATCGTAAAGTCGATCTGCCCGTAGTACGTGCCCACCATAACCCCGGCGACGCCGCCGAGCCCCGCGCCGATGAAGAACACCAGCGAGATCACGCGGTCCACGTTGATGCCCATGAGCCGGGCCGCGCCCTGATCGATGGCGACGGCGCGGATGGCAGTCCCCATACGGGTGCGGTTGATGAAGGCGTACAACGCCAGCATGAGCACCAGCGAACTGACGATGACGATGACGCGCATCAACGGCACGTTCAGCCCGAAGATATTGAACGTCAGCGTGGGAATGAGGTTTTCCGGGTAGACGTAGACGCGCGCGCCGTAGATGAGCATGACCGCGTTCTGGAAGACGATGGACGCGCCAAGGGCGGACACCACGGCGGCAAGGCGGTTGGCCTTGCGCAGCGGGCGGTAGGCCACCCGCTCCAGCGCGACGCCGAGCAGGGCCACCAGACCGAACACGATGATCACCACAAGCCCCACCGCCAGTACGGGCGTCATGCTTCCGGAGAGGCCGCCGGACACAAGCAGAGTCATTCCGAGATACGCCCCGATGGTGAAAATGTCGCCGTGCGCGAAGTTGATCAGCTTCAACACGCCGTACACCATCGTATAGCCGAGCGCGACGAGGGCATAAATGCCGCCCACGGCAAGGCCATTGATGAGCTGCTGTAAAAATTCGTTCATATCATCAGGAGGTTTGATAAAGGATTGAAGCGGACGGAAGCGGAACTCCCGAACCCGGAACCTTATGGCCCCGGCCCGCCGTGTCGGAAGCCCCAGACACGGAAGCACGGCGACCGGGGAACCCCGTCACCGTACCCAAGAAAAGAAGCTGAAACTTCTGAGGCTCCCGGAAGGCATCCTCCCGGGAGCCGAAAACCTTACTTCTGAAGCACGAACCCGCCGTTGCCGTCCACTTCGTAGACCTTGTAAAGGTCGCCGATGCGGTCGCCCTTTTCGTTGAAGCCGAGCTTGCCGGTCAGGCCGGGATATTCCTTGAGATCCTTCTTGAGGTACTTGGCCACGGCTTCCGGATTGGCATCCGTCCCGGCCTGGAGCGCCGCGACGATGACTTTGAAGGCGTCGCCGGCCAGCACGGACCACACGGAACTCGGCAGGCTGTTGTACTGCGCCTTGTAGCGGGAGAAGAAATCCTTGGCTTCGGGGGTATCGAAGTCGTGGGCGGACGGCGGGCTGATGAAGAAATAGCCCTTGGCGGCATCCTTGCCCGCGATCTTCACGAGGTCGGTATTGTTGGCTGCGTCGCCGCCCATCATGGGCACGTCCCAATGCATTTCCTTCTTCTGGCGGAGCAGCATACCCGCTTCGGGGTAATAGCCGGTGAAGAAGATGAGGTCGGGATCGGCGGCCTTCAGCTTGGTGAGGATGGCGGTGTAGTCGCGCTCGCTCGGGGTCAGGGCGTCGTAGAACACCACAGGCACGCCCGCGTCCTTGAGGCCCTTCTGCGCTTCTTCGGCGAGGCCCTTGGCGTAGGAGGAATTGTCGTGCAGGATGGCGACCTTCTTGAAGCCCTTGGCGGCAATGACCTTGCTGGCCACGCGGCCCTGTTCGTCATCGCGGGGGCAGGTGCGGAAGAAAAGGGGAAGGCCCTTTTCCGTCAGGCGCACGCTGGTGGACCCCGTGGCGATCTGCATGATTTCGGCTTCGTCGATGATGTTCTGGGAAGCCTCGGTCACGGCGGAACCGTACGTCCCGATGACCGCCATTACCCCGGCGGAGGCCAGCTTCTGGGCGGCGAGGGAGGCCGTGCGCGGATCGCCCGCGTCGTCTTCCACAATCAGCTCGATCTGCTTGCCGTTGATGCCGCCCGCCTTGTTCACGTCCGAAACGAGCAGGCTCACGATCTGCTGCATGTCCTGGCCTTCGCTGGCCCACTTGCCGGTAAGCGGGCACATCAGGCCGATGCGGATAGCGTCCGCGGCAAAGGAGGGACCGGCCGCCAGCATGAGCATGGCGGCGACAAGCATCAGTTTTTTCACAAGTTTGTTCATGCTTTCCCCTGAGAAATGGAACGTTTTTCGGATGGGACGACGGGGCGGGACGGCCGGGGCCCTGCTTTTCCGAAAGAAACAGACGGCATCCCGCATGGTGCCAAGCATCTACCGTACAACAAAATAAGGAAAAACGGAACCCGCTCCGGGCACGTCATCCGCCCCGTTTTTCGCCGGATCGCCGCGTCGGGCAGGGCAAAAGGGGCCGCCCGGGCCTGCGCACCGCCGAAAGCTACGGATGAGAGTACAAAAATTCGTCCCTTGATTTGTAGAAAATGAGACTATATGTTCAGTGCAATGTACGATTTTCCCTTAGAGGTGCCCTGTGCTGATCCGTTGCCCTGAATGCCGGTTTGAACGCCAGATAGACGAGAACGCCATTCCCGCCAATGCGGCGATGGCGACCTGCCCGCATTGCCAATACCGTTTCCGTTTCCGCAACCCGGACGGAACGCCCGTTGTCGACGAGACGCCCGCAGCCGCTCCCGCCCCGCAAACGGCTCCCGCCGGGCGCCCCCTGCCTCCGGATTTGGACGGCGACGATCCGCTGCCGCCCGGAGCGATGGTCCCCCGTATTCCGGGCGACCATGACGCCTCCGCGCCGACTCCCGAGGCCCCCGAAGCCGAGCCCCAAAAAGGCCAGCCGGAACCCCCGCAAAACGTTGCGGAAAAGCGCTCCGACTTCTGGAACAATTTCCAGAAGAAACGCGACGGGGAAAGCAAGGGCAAAGGCGGCATCGCAGCCGCCATGCATGTCGACGGCACCGACGTCCCGTGGGAAGAGCCCAAGCGCTACAACCTCTTCATGGCCCTTTACCAGACCATCCTGCGGGTGATGTTCAACGCGCCCCGCTTCTTCGCCGCCCTGCCCGCCACCAACGGCAAACTGACCCGCCCGCTCGTGTTCTACCTCATCCTCGGCATGTTCCAGACCCTCGTCGAGCGCATGTGGTACCTCATGAGCATTCAGGCCAGCGGGCCTTCCATCACCGACCCCAAATTGCAGGAAGTCCTCGGCGACGTGGCCCAGAGCATGAGCCTGCCCCTGACCATCCTCCTGACGCCGGGCATCCTTGCCATCCAGCTCTGTTTCTTCGCGTCGGTCTTTTACCTCATGCTGCGGCTCGTACAGCCGGAAAACGTCCAGTTCCGCACGGTGTTCCGGGTCATCGCCTACAGCGCCGCGCCCACCGTGGTCTGCGTCGTCCCGCTGGTCGGCCCGCTCGTAGGCAGCATCTGGTTCGGCGTCTGCTGCTTCATCGGATGCAAGTACTCCATGCGCCTGCCGTGGTCCCGCACCGGGCTGGCCCTCGGCCCGCTCTACCTCATCGCGTTCGCCATCGGTATGCAGCTTATCCGGCAGTTCCTGAGCATGAGCGCCTAAAAAATACTGTATTGGGGAAGGAAGGGAAAACGTTTCCGGAGAAAAGGGAAGCCCACACACACTTTCCCCTCCCTTCCCCAAGCCTGCCAGCGCGGAGCCCTTCCCTCCCCTATCTTAAGGGCTTTTGTGTTTTTCGAATCCCTGTCCGCAGCGCGCCCCAAAGCGGACTCTTTGGGGAACGGTAGGCATTTCAGCGTGGAAAGGTTCCAGCACGCTTCGTCCCCGCATAAAAAACACCGCTCACGGCTCTTTTTCCTTCTTCAAACCGCTTTTTGCGAGTCTTGAACAGCAAAAAACCGCCCTCCGAATGATTACGGACGGGCGGTTTCTCCCTTTTCTCAAGGGGGATAGCCTTTTCTTCCGCTTTTCGGCATAACAGGATCCCCCGGACGGCAAACGTCATCTCCGAAACGACGCCTGACGCCCATAACGCCTCTCGGAAGGAGACAGGGGAAACGTTCCTCCCCGCAATGCCCATGAAAAGAAAAACGAAAGTCCGGATCGCAAGATTCACCCGGCAAGTGCCGATCCTCCGCGAAATGCAGGCCCTGCGCAACGAAAGCGTGCTCCGCCTCGTCGTGCAGGCGGCCTTTGTCGGCGGCTGCACCGGAGGCGTCATCGGCGTGTTCCGCTGGCTCTATGATCACGGCAACGCGTGGATCGTCTCCACGCTCAGGCACGGCGCGAACGACCTTACCACAGCGCTGATCGTCTTCGGCACGCTCACTCTGCTGGCGCTCATCGTAGGCCAGATGGTCAGGAAGGAGCCCCTCATCAGCGGCAGCGGCATCCCCCAGACGGAATTGGCGCTGGCCGGGCAGCTTCCCTATCCGGGATTCCGCATTGTAGCCTCCAAATTCGTCGGGACCCTGCTGTCCCTGTCAGGCGGCCTCTCCGTGGGTCGCGAGGGCCCGAGCATCCAGATGGGCGCGGCCGTGGGCTGCGGTTTCGGACGGATCTTTCAAAAACTGACCGGCGAAGATCCGGGCCATGCGCCGCGCTTTCTCATCGCGGGCAGCGTCGCCGGGCTTGCCGCCGCCTTCGGCGCACCGTTCGCGGGGATGCTGTTCGCTTTTGAAGAGGTCAAAACCATCGTGACCGTGCCGCTCCTGCTGTTCACCGGCGTGGCCTCGTTCTCCGCATGGTTCGTCATCACCATTTTGTTCGGCTTCGGGCTGGTATTCCCCTTCTCGTCCATTCCCCCCCTAGACTGGGGGCAGATGTGGATCCCCGTGCTGTTCGGCGTGGGGACGGGGCTGTTCAGCGCCCTCTACAATACCGCCCTGCTCCGCGTGACGGAATTCCATGACCACCAAAAACTGGTCCCGGCTCCCCTCAAGCCGCTCCTGCCCTTCCTGCTCAGCGGTGTCCTGTTGTACGTCTATCCGCAGGTGCTCGTGGGCCTCGGCTATTCCACAGCGGATCTCGGCGGCCTCACGCCCAACGGCCCGCTCCTGCTCGGCTCGGTGGCGCTCCTCCTGTTCGTCAAAATCATCTTCTCCATCCTGAGCTTCGCCTCCGGCGTGCCCGGCGGCCTGCTCATGCCCATGCTCGCCATCGGCAGCATGGTCGGCGCCGTGGGCGGGACCCTGCTCATCGGAAACGGTTTTTCCGCGGAACCGCAGCTTCCCGCGTATCTCGTACTCGGCATGGCCGGCCTGTTCTCGGGCACGGTGCGGGCGCCCCTCACCGGCACGGCGCTGGTCGCGGAAATGTCCGGCGCGTTCCAGTGTCTGCCCGAAATGGCCATCGTCGCCTTCATCTCCACGGTCGTCGCCAACGGGGTCGGCTCGCCCCCGGTATACGACTCCCTGAAACGCCGCATCCTCGTGAACAAAAATGCCTCATCAAAAATCGAATAACATTTCGATATACTTCATTTTTTAAAAAAAGGCTTGCATTATTCCAAATAAATACGCTAAGCAAGACCTTTCCCCGAATTCCAAACAGTACGGAGCATGATGACATGACCCGCAAAGACCGCACCGAAGGCATCTACAACCGCCGCGAAGTGCTCGACGAGAGCGAACGCCGCCAGTATTGCCTGATCCAGCTCAAGGACCTGCTCTCCTACGCCTACAGATATTCTGAAGACGTCAAGAAACGCTTTGACCGCGCCCAGTTCAACGTGGAGAAGTTCAAGACCCTTTCCGACATCAAGCACATCCCGCTGCTGAAAAAGAAAGAGCTCATCTTCCTCCAGTCCATCGGCCCCCGCCTCGGCGGACTGCTGACCAAGGACATCGGCGAACTGAAGCGCATCTTCCTCTCGCCCGGCCCCATCTTCGACCCCGAAGACCGCATGGACGACTACTGGGGCTACACCGAAGCCTTTTATTCCGTAGGGTTCCGCCCCGGCGACGTGGTTCAGGTAACCTTCAACTATCACCTGTCCCCGGCCGGGCTGATGTTTGAAGAGCCCCTGCGCAACCTCGGCTGCGCCTCCATCCCGGCGGGCCCGACCGATCCCGGCACGCAGCTCGACATCATGCAGAAGCTGCGCGTGTCCGGCTACGTGGGCACGGCGAGCTATCTGATGCACCTCGCCCAGAAGGCCGAGGAAAAGGGCATCAACCTGCGCAAGGATCTCTTTCAGGAAGTGGCTTTCGTCACCGGCGAACGCCTCTCCGAAAAGATGCGCAACCAGCTCGAAAAGAAGTTCGACATCATCCTTCGTCAGGGCTACGGCACGGCCGACGTGGGCTGCATCGGCTACGAATGCTTCCATAAGACCGGCCTGCACATCTCGAACCGCTGCTACGTGGAAATCTGCCATCCCGACACCGGCATCCCGTTGAAGGACGGCGAAGTGGGCGAAATCGTCGTGACCTCGTTCAACAAGACGTACCCGCTTATCCGCCTTGCCACGGGCGACCTGTCCTACATCGATCGCGCCCCCTGCGCCTGCGGGCGTACCAGCCCGCGCCTCGGCAGCATCGTGGGACGCGTGGACACCACCGCCCGCATCAAGGGCATGTTCGTCTACCCCCATCAGGTGGAACAGGTCATGGCCCGCTTCGAGGACATCAAGCGTTGGCAGATCGAGGTCATCAACCCCGGCGGCATCGACGAGATGATCCTCTATGTGGAAGCCAGCAACTTCCATCAGGAAGACGAACTGCTGCACCTCTTCCGCGAGCGCATCAAGCTGCGTCCGGAACTCAAGGTGCTTGCCCCCGGTACGCTGCCTCCGCAGATCAAGCCCATCGAAGACAAGCGCGAATGGGATTAGTTTCCCTATAGTGCTGAATGTGGGGGAGGGGAGGGGGTAAACTTTCTGAAGAAAGTTTCCCCCTCCCCTCCCCCCACGCCCCCTCCTCTCTCCCTTCCAAGATTTTCGACTTTATCGAATCCCTCATCCGGGCCTTTCCTCTTTTGTGGGAACCGTGCTCATCTGTTTGAGCGCCCGCTTGGCTCTCATTCCACCCAACGCTGTGAATGTCACAGGTATCTTAAAGAGCAGAGGAATTGATGCCAGACGTACGCGGCACAAGAGCCATGCTCAACCGTGCCTGTGGCCTGTATGGGAACATCCCAAAGATGAACACGAAAAAGCAGCGGCTCTGTGTACGAAAACGCGGAAAAACGCTGTCGCAAGTCCCCTCAAGGTCATTTTTCCCCCTGGAGAAGGAGCTCCCAGAAAAAAACGTAACAATTTTTCTTTTCGGTTTTTTGCTTCCTTATTCTGTGTACATCACGATTCTTTTTTCACAATAAAAAGATATTTCAGCTATGCATCCTGCTCATTTTCACAAAAAATTACGTTATTCCAATAAAGTAAATCAGCTGTTCTTTTATTTTGCGTCCTTCTCCTTCGATATATCAATTTTACAAATAAAATTAATATATTAAATGCAATACTTCAAATAGTATAGATTTTTTTCACAAATAAGTAAGGAACATGTTCTCCCAAAACAGAAGATTTTTTCCTCGTTTTGGGCAAAAAAAAGCGTCATTTTATGACGATAGCGAAAAGGGGGAATTGAAATACAAACTCAGATAGGGCATAGTCTCAAAACAGTGCGGCACATGACCGCTGTTCTTCCACAGCGCCTATTCCACCGTCCTCGCAAACGGTACGGGACCGGACGGGCCGCACCAAAATATGTCGCTAGCACAGCGAGATTCCGGAGAAGAAACCATGAGCAAAACCGTCACCAAAGCAGATATCGCCAAGTCGATTTGCGCCCAGTCCGAGATGAAGCAGCAGCACGCTAAAAAAGTGCTGGATGCCATGCTCGGAATCATGAAGAAAGCCCTCAAGGAAGAGAAGGAAATGCTGCTGAGCGGTTTCGGCAAGTTCGAAGCCTTCACCAAGAAGAACCGCAAGGGCCGCAACCCCCAGACCGGCGAAGAAATCACCCTTGACTCCCACGACGTGCTGGCTTTCCGCATCTCGCGCAAGTTCAAGGCCGCCATGAATTCCGAGCAGTAATTTCAAGGCTCAGTGAAGCTATTTGGAGGGGGCGGGAGAAACTTTCTT
>NZ_JH114232.1:858497-865128 GCF_000224655.1 Bilophila sp. 4_1_30 | reverse complement strand
CCCCCCTCCAAACCTCCCCCACCCTCTTCAAAGATTTTCGACTTTATCGAATCCCTCTTGAGGGTCATTTCCGCAGACTGAAGAAACAGCCCGAACGAACCCCGTTCAGGCTGTTTTTCTTACCAATGATGAACCGAAGACGGAACGAACTCCCTTCGCGCGGCCTCCCCACCAGTCAAAAGTCTTTGGAGGGGAAGGGAACCCTTTCTTCAGAAATCCCCTCCCCAATCAACCACCTAAGCCAGCGCCACATCAAGGCACATCATCACTACAAAACCGATGATCACGCCGAGGCTGGCCGCATCGCCGTGGCCGGAGGCGTGGGACTCGGGAATCACTTCTTCGACGACCACAAAAATCATGGCCCCGGCGGCAAAAGCCAGAGCAAAGGGAAGAATGGGTTCGGCGATACCCACGACCAGCGCCCCGAAAACAGCGGCTATGGGCTCGACGATGCCGGAAAGCTGCCCAAAGAAGAAGGCGCGATTTTTGGAAAAGCCCTCCCGAAGCAACGGCACGGATACGGCCACGCCCTCGGGGATGTTTTGCAGCCCCATACCGAACATCAGGGTCATGGCCCCGGCGATGCTGGCTTCGGGAGCGCCTGAGGCCGCAGCCCCGAACGCTACGCCCACGGCGAGCCCTTCCGGAATATTGTGCAGGGTAATGGCGAACACGAGCAGCGCACTGCGGGGCAGCTTCGAAGGCGGGCCATCAGGGACATTTTCCGTAGGATGGATATGCGGCAGGATGAGGTCAACCAGACGCAATACCCCTGCCCCGGCAAGAAAGCCCAGCGCCACGGGAACACAGGCCAACCGGCCGAGATGTGAACTCATCTCCAGCGCGGGGGCGAGCAACGACCAGTAGGAAGCGGCGATCATTACACCCGCCGCGAAACCGAGCATCACGTCGAGCGTCCGGCGGGAAAACGATTTCGCGGTGTAGACCATGCCCGCCCCGAATGCGGTAAACGCCCATGTACAGCACCCCGCAAGCAGAGCCATCCCCACGGGGGAACTGAAAAAATCCGTCATAAATGCCGCCTCCGACAATTACGAAAACCATCCTGTATTCAATCCCAACGCACTCATTCCGGCGCGTACAAAGGGAATATCCACCCTCTTCCACGCTTGAAATCCCTTCCAGAAAAACCATAAAGCCGGAGAAAACACCAGAGCTTTAGAGCCGTCCGGAAAAAAGCCGATTCCCCCTTTGGGCAACCGGCTCCGCAACTATCCCGCCCAGCCGTTCCCCTCTCTTCATATCAGGGAAAACCGCCAGCAGGGATTCAATAAAGTCAAAAGTCTTGGGAGGGAGAGAGGTGGGGGCTTGGGGGGAGGGGAGAGGGGAACCTTTCTTCAGAAAGGTTCCCTCTCCCCTCCCCCAATTTTCCCAATATGCTACATACTTTCAATAACCTTATCGCCCATGTCGGTGGTGGAAAGCTGCGTCTTCCCGGCTTCCATGATGTCGCCGGTGCGGAAACCGTCGCTGAGCACCTTGTGCACGGCACCTTCAATGGCGGCGGCTTCGGCATCCATATCGAAGGCAAGGCGGAGCATCATCGCGGCGGACAGGATCGTCGCCAGCGGATTGGCTTTGCCCTGCCCGGCGATGTCGGGCGCGGAGCCGTGGATGGGCTCGAACAGGCCGGGATTGCCCGTGCCGAGGGAGGCGGAAGGCAACATCCCGATGGAACCGGTGATGACGGAAGCTTCGTCTGAGAGGATGTCACCGAAAAGGTTGCCGGTCACGATGACGTCGAACTGCGAAGGATCACGCACCAACTGCATGGCGGCATTGTCCACATAAAGATGGGTCAGTTCCACGTCGGGGAATTCCTTGCCCACTTCAATCATCACTTCGCGCCACACGCGGGACACGGCAAGCACGTTGGCCTTGTCCACGGAGCACACCTTCTTGCGGCGCTTGCGGGCCGTGGAGAAGGCCACCCGGCCGATGCGGGCGATTTCCTCTTCGTTGTAAATCATGGTGTTGAAGCCGGTGCGCAGGCCGTCGCGGACTTCGGTGCCGGCGGGCTGGCCGAAATAGATGCCGCCCGTCAGTTCGCGCACGACGATGAGATCAAGGCCCTTGGCGGAAATGTCGGGACGCAGCAGGCACGCGCCGGCAAGTTCGGGGAACAGGGTCGCGGGACGCAGGTTGGCGAACAGTCCGAGGGCTTTGCGGATACCGAGCAGGCCGCGTTCGGGACGGATGGCGGGATCGATGGTGTCCCACTTGGGGCCGCCCACCGCGCCGAGGAACACCGCATCGGCGGCCTTGCAGGCCTCCACGGTAGCGTCGGGCAGCGGCACGCCCACGGCGTCGATGGCGGCGCCTCCGAGCAGGGCTTCCGTCATGGTGAACGAATGACCGAATTTCTTTTCCACGGCGCGAAGCACTTTCACGGCTTCGGCAACAATCTCTGGGCCAATGCCGTCACCCGGCAACAGGCAGATCGTCTTCTGCATTCTTCAATCCTTACGGTCTAGTAAAAGGGTTGTATGAACGAATGTCAGGCAAGCTGACAGTTCGGGCAAAAAACGGTGGCCCGCCCCGCGATGCGGCAGCTTTCCAGCGGGGTCCCGCACTCAAGGCAGGCCTCGCCGGAACGGCCGTACACCCGGAAGGCGTTCTGAAAAGCCCCGGCGTCGCCCCGTGCCGTACGGTAGTCCCGGATGGAACTGCCGCACGCGTCAATGGATTCGAGCAGGACTTCCCGCAAGGCCGCGTGAAGCCGTTTCAGACGGTCGGCGGACACGAGCTGCGCGTCGGGCCGGATACCCGCGCGGAACAGGCTTTCGTCCGCGTAAATATTCCCGCACCCCGCCAGCACGGACTGATCAAGGAGCAACGCCTTGATCTTGCCCCGCCGCCCGGCAAAACGGGCTGCAAAGGCATCGGCGTCCATCTCCAGCGGTTCCGGGCCGAGCCTGTTCCAGAACGGCCAGCAGGCAACGGAGGAAGGCGACAGAACCCGCACATAGCCGAATTTGCGCGCGTCATCGAAAAAGAGGCGCGAACCGTCGTCAAGGTCGAAGAGGAGCCGGGTATGTTTTTCCGGAGGGGTGCCCGCAGGATACACGAACAGGCGGCCCGTCATTTTGAGATGGAACCCAAGCCCGGTAATGCGTTCATCCCCGCAGGCAAGGCACCGGGCCAGCGAACCGGACGGACAGGCCTCGTCCACAGGAGGCAGCGGCTCCGAGCCGAAAGCAAGAGGCAACAGCAACAGCTTGCCGCGGCGTCCCGGACGGCCGATGATGCCGCCCACAACCTTGCCGAGCGGAATCGTCCC
Source organism: Bilophila sp. 4_1_30 (assembly GCF_000224655.1). Taxonomy (NCBI): domain Bacteria; kingdom Pseudomonadati; phylum Thermodesulfobacteriota; class Desulfovibrionia; order Desulfovibrionales; family Desulfovibrionaceae; genus Bilophila; species Bilophila sp. 4_1_30. Next base: position 861,824 of record NZ_JH114232.1, on the reverse strand, counting down.
CTCAAAGGTGGAAGGGTTGAGCAGCTCGCAAGCCACAATGCGCCGCCCCTCGACTTGCGGAGCGAGGGTACGGGCGATGGTTTCGACTTCGGGCAATTCAGGCATGGGATCTCCGAGGGCTGAAACAGGCCGCACCCACTCGTTCGCCAATGGAAAAGCCTTGTCAGGGAAATTCCGAGGACGCACGGTCCGGCCAGCGGCAAACCCTACTCGGCTTTCTGGAAGGCTTCCATCAAAATGGCCTCATCCTCGGGACGGGCCACAATATCCAGTTCGGCATATCCGCCGTGGCAATGAAACGCGCCGTCGCGCAATTCCACATAACCGGCCCCGAGCACCCGCCCGTAGGGGAGCTGTTCGCGCATGTCGCCGTGGTCCACGCGGCGGGGGAACACGAAGCTGACCGGCTGCCCCGCAAAATCTTCCATGATGAGATATTTCATACCGCTATCCTTTTCCTCGGAACGTAGCGCCTTTTCCCGCAAAAATCCAGACGATTGCCGCCCCGCTTCTCCGGCGTTCGGCACATAAAATCCTTGACAGGAACAGAGGAATTTGATTATCAGGAATTGTTCCTAAAAAAATACCGGCGGCAGAGCCGCTTCACGGAGGTCCATTATGGCAGTTACAGCTGAACAGGTTCTCAAGGCCATGCAGGATGCGGGCAAGCCCGTCCGCCCCGGCGACGTCGCCAAAGCCCTTGATGTCGATTCCAAAGAAGTGTCCAAAGCCATCGACGAACTGAAGAAATCAGGCAAGATCATGTCCCCGAAGCGTTGCTACTACGCTCCGGCCGAGTAGCCCTCCCCGTCAACAACTTCTCGCTTCCACCCCCTGAGGGTCGCCTCAGGGGGCTTTTGGCGTTGTGGAAGACGAGAATCTAACATGGCGTTTTTCCATAAAAATTTTTCTCCTGCCGATTTTTCCAAAAATGCGCGGTGGTTCCCGTTCCGGCCCCATTTCCCGAGATAGCCTTTTCCTTCCCGACCGCGTATCGTGGAGAACCCGTTAAGACCACAAACAACGCTGGTGCCACCATGATGAATATGCCTCTCAATCTCACTCCCCCCGTTATCAATCCCAATGCGGAAAAAGTCCTTTCCAAGCGCTATTACCGCAAGGACGAGAACGGCCAATGCGTCGAGGATGCGACCGGACTCTTCTGGCGCGTAGCGTCCTCCATAGCCGCCGAGGAAGCCAAATACGAACAGTCCCCGTGGAAACCCGACGCGCTGGCCCGTGCCTTCTACGACATGATGACCGATTGGCGCTTCCTGCCCAATTCGCCCACGCTGATGAACGCGGGCTCCGAGCTCGGCCAGCTTTCGGCCTGCTTCGTACTCCCCGTCGGCGACTCCATCGAAGAAATTTTCGACGCCGTAAAATTCGCCGCCATGATCCACAAGTCCGGCGGCGGCACGGGCTTCTCCTTTTCCCGTCTGCGGCCCAAGAACTCCCGCGTGGGCACGACCGGCGGCGTGGCCTCCGGCCCGGTGTCCTTTCTGCGCATCTTCAACACCGCCACCGAGCAGATCAAGCAGGGCGGCACCCGGCGCGGCGCGAACATGGGCATCCTGCGCATCGATCACCCGGACATCCTCGAATTCATCCGGGCCAAAGAGCAGGAAGGCGAATTCAACAACTTCAACCTCTCCGTAGGCATTACCGAAGCCTTCATGCAGGCCGTGGAGCAGGATCGGGACTACGCCCTCGTCAACCCCGCCAGCGGCAAGGAGCAGGGACGCCTCAACGCCCGCGAAGTATTCAACCTGCTGGTGGACAAGGCGTGGCAAAGCGGCGATCCCGGCATCATCTTCCTTGACCGGATCAACCGCGACAACCCCACTCCGGCGCAGGGCGAGATCGAAAGCACCAACCCCTGCGGCGAACAGCCCCTGCTGCCCTATGAAGCCTGCAACCTCGGCTCGCTGAACCTTTCCAGCTTTTTCGTGCCGGGGCACCTCGACGAAACCAACCCCGCCGACCGGGGCATCGACTGGGCGGGGCTCGAACGGACCATCGCGCTGGCCGTCCGCTTCCTCGACAACGTGGTGGACGCCTCGCAATTCCCCCTCGAACGGATTGCCGAACAGGTGCGCCGCAACCGCAAGATCGGCCTTGGGGTTATGGGCTGGGCCGATCTTCTGTACCAGCTCCACATCCCCTACGATTCGGCGGACGCCATCACGCTGGCCGAACGGATTATGGACTTCATCGAAACGCGCGGCCGGGCGGCTTCCATCCAGCTCGCGGCGGAACGCGGGCCCTTCCCGGCCTACGAAACGTCCATCTATCCCACCAAAGGCATCCCGCCCCTGCGCAATGCGACCATCACGACCATCGCGCCCACGGGCACGCTGTCGATCCTCGCGGGCTGCTCGTCCGGCGTGGAACCGCTGTTCGCCCTGAGCTTCGCCCGCAACGTCATGGACGGCGAACGCCTTGTGGAAGTGAACCCCCATTTCGAGGAAGCCTTGCGCGAAATCGACTGCTACAGCCAGCCGCTTCTGGAAGGCGTGGCGGAGCTCGGGTCCATCCAGAGCCTCGACCAGCTTCCCGAAGATCTGCGCCGGGTATTCGTGACCGCGATGGACATCGCGCCCGAGTGGCATCTCCGTATGCAGGCGGCTTTCCAGCGCCACACGGACAACGCCGTGTCCAAAACCGTAAACCTGCCCAACTCGGCCACGCGCGACGACATTTTCGCCATTTACTGGATGGCCTACGAGGAAGGCTGCAAGGGCGTCACCGTCTACCGCGACGGCAGCAAATCCACGCAGGTGCTGACCACGAGCGCCCCCGCCGCAAAGCCATCCGAGGAGTCGCAAGTGCGCGTGCGCAAGCGCCCCGACTTCGTAACCGGGTTCACGCAAAAGGTGCAGACCGGGCTCGGCGGCATGTATCTTACGGTGAACGAGGTGGACGGCAAGCCTTTCGAGATTTTCGCGACCATCGGCAAGTCCGGGCATTCCGTGACCGCCAAGGCCGAGGCCATCGGACGGCTCGTTTCTCTGGCCTTCCGATCCGGCATCGACGTTGCCGACGTGGTGGGGCAGCTCAAGGGCATTGGCGGCGAGCATCCCATATTCCAGAAGAAGGGCCTTCTGCTCTCGATTCCCGACGCCATCGCGTGGGTACTCGAAAACCGTTATCTCAAGGGCAGGAACCCCGTACCCACGCACACCGTTTCGGCCTTCGACCGTCAGCTTTGCCCCGACTGCGGCGGCGAGCTCGTTTTTCAGGAAGGCTGCCATCGCTGCCCCAACTGCGCCTACACCAAGTGCGGCGGCTGATATAGGGAAGGAAAAAGATTGGAGGGGGCGGGGA
>NZ_JH114232.1:848290-858022 GCF_000224655.1 Bilophila sp. 4_1_30 | reverse complement strand
CTCTTGTCGTTTTTCCCCCGGAGGCAAGCGGGACGGCCTTTCAGAAAATCAAGAAACAAAGAAAGCCGACTGAATATTTCCCAGTCGGCTTTCTTATCTCTTAACGGGCGGGCGCTCTTTCAAAAAGGCAATCACCCCTAACAACCTAAGAGCGGAACGGACTCCCTCCGCGCGGCCTCCCCTCCCCCGCTCTTCACATCCTTACCTCGCCTCTTCCCTACTTCTTCCCCACGCAGAAATACGCGAAGCCGCGCTTGCCGAGGACCGAGGGCGAGTAGAGATTGCGCCCGTCAAAGAGGACGGGGGCGACGAGGGATTCCTTTATGCGATCGAAATCGGGGTTGCGGAACTGGTTCCACTCGGTGGCTACCAGCAGGGCGTCGGAACCTTCGCAGATGGCGTATTGATCGTCTTCGATAAAGACCAGAGGATTGTCCGCCAACAGCTTCCGTGCGTTGGGGCCAGCGATGGGATCATAGGCCCGGACGCGCATACCGCGTGAGGTCAGCTCCTCAATGATGGCAAGCGCCGGAGATTCGCGCATATCGTCGGTATTGGCCTTGAAGGCAAGCCCCCACAAGGCGAGCACCTTGCCGAACACCCCGCCTTGCGGCTCAAAATAATCGGCTACCCGGAACGCCATGGAGCGCTTCTGACGGGCATTCACGCCTTCGACGGCCTCCAGGAGTTCAGGACGCATACCTGCCTCATGGGCGGTATGGATGAGCGCCTTCACGTCCTTGGGGAAGCAGGATCCGCCGTAGCCGATGCCGGGATAGATGAACTGATAGCCGATGCGGTGATCCGAACCGATGCCCGTACGCACGTCGCGCACGTCCGCGCCGACCTTCTCGCACAGCGTGGCGATTTCGTTGATGAAGGAAATCTTGGTCGCCAACATGCAGTTAGCCGCGTATTTGGTCATTTCCGCGCTGCGGACACTCATGACGATGAGCTTTTCGCGGCTCCGGGCAAAGGGAGCGTAGAGGTCGCGCATGGCGGAGGCCGTCTTTTCGGAAGACGTGCCGACGATGACCCGGTCGGGCTTCATGAAATCCGAAACCGCGTCGCCTTCCTTGAGGAACTCGGGGTTCGACACCACATCGAAGGCAATGTCCTCTCCACGGGCGGCGAGGGCGGCGGCGACAAGCTCGCGGACACGGTCGGCGGTGCCGACGGGCACGGTGGACTTGTCCACGACGATGAGCGGCCCCCGCATGTGCTCGCCGATCTGGCGGGCCACGCCTTCCACAAAGGAAAGATCGCAGGAACCATCGGGATGCGAGGGAGTGCCTACGGTGATGAAGGCAAATTCGGCGTCATCCAATCCGTCCGCAAGGCTGGTCGTAAACCGCAGGCGGCCTTCCTGCCGGTTGCGGCTGACAAGGTCTTCGAGGCCGGGCTCGAAAATATGGATACGCCCGCTGTCGAGCAGGGCCACGACTTCCGGGTTGACGTCCACACAGCGGACGTCATTGCCCATTTCGGCGAAACACGCCGCGCTCACAAGACCGACGTAGCCGGTGCCGACAATGCATATGCGCATAGATGCTCCTTGGCAAAACAGTACGGACGGGACGCCGGGCGCGGTGGCGGCGCAACAGGATTCGGAAACGGAGCCCCGTCATTTCTCCCACGTGTAACCATCCGGCGGCACAGCGTCAACTTGACTTCGAACCCCGCTGACGGCAACCTGCTGCCCGAGGGGGCGCATATGGCAATCATCGGCATCGGACTGGACCTGATCGAACTTTCCCGCATGGAGCGTTCGCTGCATCGTTTCGGGGAGCATTTTCTCAACCGCATCATGGCGGACGACGAACGGAGCGCCGTTCCCGGCGATCCCGCCTCCCCGTCCGCGCGCGCCGTTTCCTATGTGGCCGCACGGTTCGCCGCCAAGGAGGCCGCGGTCAAGGCGCTTGGTACGGGCTTCGCCGAAGGCATAGGCCCCCGCGACGTAGCCGTGCGCTCGCTGCCCTCCGGGAAGCCCGAGCTCGTTCTGTCCGGAAAGGCTCGGGAAAAGGCCGACGCCCTCGGCGTAAAAAAGCTGCACCTCACGCTCACCCATACCCGTGACAATGCCGCCGCCGTGGTTATTCTGGAAGGGTAACCTCCTCACCATTACCGAGAACAAAGGATCATTCATGGAACTTCGCGGAACCACCATCCTCGCCGTGCGCCACAAGGGCCACGTCGCCCTCATCGGCGACGGGCAGGTGACCATGGGACAGAGCATCGTTATGAAACACACCGCCAAGAAAGTCAGGCGGATGTATAAAGATCAGATCGTCGCCGGATTCGCCGGGGCCACGGCGGACGCCTTTACCCTGTTCGAACGCTTCGACGCCCACCTCGAACAGACCGGCGGCAACCTGATCCGCGCCGCCGTGGAGCTCGCCAAGGACTGGCGGAGCGACAAGTTCCTCCGCAAGCTGGAGGCTATGCTCCTTGTGGCCGACAGGGATCATACGCTCGTGCTCACCGGGACCGGCGACGTGATCGAACCCGACGACGGCATCGCCTCCATCGGCAGCGGCGGACCCTACGCCCTCTCCGCCGCCCGAGCCCTCGTCCGCCACAGCGATCTTGACGCCGAAAACATCGCGCTGGAAAGCATGAAGATAGCCTCCGAGCTCTGCGTGTTCACCAACGGCAACTACACGCTGGAAGTCCTGTAACCGCCGCGAACATGGGGGGCCGACGACGATGCCGTCCGGCCCCTTTTTGTTGTACTCCCCGTCGTCCCGCTTGCGCGCTCTCAGCCTATCATCCCCAGCCTCCCTTCCGTCCTCCCTGCTTCATATGATCACCCGCTCCATACGCAAGATCATCCGTTTTCTTTTGCCTTTTGCGTTTTTTCTTGTAACGTTCACTAGATACGGATTCCCCTTGCTTCACCGATGCAATCATGGCATAAGGACCCTTGTGCTGCGGATCGGCACAAGGAGCGATCCGATTGCGTTTTTATTCACAAGTCAGATGATGCAAAAACGCACCAACTGAAAAAACCGGTGGCGCATGCGCATCGACTTGGTCGCATTATTGCAACATTGGTGCATTTATGCATCATGCAATACCACGGCCTTAAGGCGATAACGCGGACAAAAAGTTTGTATTCCAGCCTGTTGCACAGGTTTCAACAAAAAACGATTCTTTCCGGATCTAATCAGGAACGTTTTTTGTTAGCCCCCATTTCCTTGCTGTCGTTGGGGAATCTCCTTGTCTGTGCAAAACTGGAACGGCATTTGCTCTAATGCTCACAAACCTTTTTGTGCACCAAGCCAGGAGAGTCAACTGATGAAAATAATCGACTTCCGCTTCCGCCCGAACACGCCGGAAATCATTAACGGCATCAAGAACAGCTCGATGTTCAAAGCCACCTGTGAAGCCATCGGCTTCGACAAACGCGTCCCCCAGGCTCTGCCCGAAATCGTGGCCGACCTGGATCGCCGTGGCGTTGAGCTGTGCGTCGTTTCCGGCCGCGACTGCGAAACCACCTACGGTTTCCCCGCCAACAACAACAGCATCCTTGAATTCTGCCGCGCCTATCCCAACAAATTTCTCGGCTTCTGGGGTATCGACCCCCACAAGGGAATGGACGCCGTTCGCGAAGTCGAACACGTGATCAAGGACCTCGGTATGCGCGGTATCGCCACCGACCCCTATCTCGCCCACTGCCCGCCGAGCGACGCCCGCTACTATCCCATCTATGCCAAGTGCGTCGAGCTCGGCGTGCCGGTCTTCGTGACCACCGCCCCGCCCGCCCAGGTTCCCCGCGCCATCATGGACTACATTGATCCCCGCCAGATCGACGTCGTCGCCCGCGACTTCCCCGAACTGATCCTGATCATGAGCCACGGCGGCTATCCCTTCGTCAACGAAGCCATCTTCGCCTGCATGCGCAACGCCAACGTCTACATGGACCTGTCCGAATACGAACTGGCTCCCATGGCCGAAGTGTATGTCGACGCCCTGAACAAGATGATCGGCGACAAGGTCATCTTCGCCTCCGCGCACCCGTTCATCGAACAGGCCGACGCCATCGAGATCTACAAGAATCTCAACATCAGCGAAGAAGTCCGCGAAAAGGTCATGTACAAGACCGCCGCGAAGATCCTCGGCCTCGACAAGGGCGTTTCCCTCAATACCGTGAAGCCCATGGCTCCCAACGGCTTCAACAACGCCAAGTTCCCGCTGCCGTTCCAGCCCTTCGCCCCGATGGGACGCTAGGCTTTTGCGGTGAATTGAGATTCCGGGCAGTGCCGTGGTGCGGAAACGCGCCGCGGCCTGCCGAACTGTTTTGGGTAACGAGAGGATAGCATGGATAAACAGGCGTTCATAGCGGCGGTGAAAGCGGCCGGTATCGTTGGTGAAGGTGGAGCTGGTTTTCCGGCGCACGTCAAGTACGCCGCCGACGCCGACACGGTTATCGCCAACGGCTGCGAATGCGAGCCCCTTCTGCACACCGACCAGCATCACATGCTTCACCACGCCAACGAAATCGTCCGGGCGTTCAGTGAGTTGATGCAGGCCACCGGTGCCAAGCGCGGCGTCATCGCATTGAAGAAAAAATACAAGGAAGCCACCAAGATCCTGACCGATGCCATCGGCAATCGGCCCATCGAGCTGGCGCTGCTCCCCAACTTCTATCCCGCCGGGGATGAACAGACCCTCGTCCGCGAAGTGACGGGCCGTTCCGTTCCCCCGCTGGGCCTGCCCCTCATGGTGGGCGCGGTGGTCGCCAACGTCGGCACGCTCGTGTCCGTGGCCCACGCCCTTGACGGCAAGCCCGTCACGCACAAATTTTTGACCGTCACCGGCGAAGTGAAGAAGCCCGGCATCGTCTGCGTGCCGATCGGCACTCCGCTTTCCGCCTGCCTCGAAGCTGCGGGCGGACCCACCGTGAGCGACCCCGTGTTCGTTCTCGGCGGCCCCATGATGGGCCGCATGGTGGACAACGCCGACGCCTTCGCCAAGGAAGTGGTCACCAAGACCTCCGGCGGTCTCATCATCCTGCCCCGCGGGCACTACCTGCACCGGAACGCGACCACGCCCCTCAATTTCATGCGTCGCCGCGCCGCTTCGGCCTGTATCCAGTGCCGCAGCTGTTCCGAGCTGTGCCCCCGCCACCTCCTCGGCCATCCTTTTGAAACGCATCGCGTCATGCGCGCCTTCGGCAGCAACGCCGAGCTGACCGCCGAAGCAGGCAGGCTCGCGCTCCTCTGCTGCGACTGCGGCGTGTGCGAACACGTGGCCTGTCCCATGGGCCTGTCCCCCCGCCGCATCAACCAGGCCATCAAGAATGAGCTGCGCGCGGCCGGGATGAAGTATGAAGGCAGCCGCGACGTGAACGAAGCCTACACCCAGTGGCGTGAATTCCGCCGGGTGCCCGTGCCCCGCCTGGTCAACAAGATCGGCATCAGCCGCTACATGGAGCTGCCCACCAACGATCTGGGCTCTCTCTCCCCGGCTGAAGTGCGTATCCCGCTGCGGCAGCACATCGGCGCTCCGGCCCAGGCCGTGGTGAAGGTCGGCGATCGCGTCAAGTGCGGCGACGTCATTGGTGAAATCCCCGAACAGGGTCTCGGCGCCCGTATCCACGCCAGCATGGACGGCGTGGTCAAGAGCGTCGACGGCGCCGTCGTCATCGGCAAGTAGCCCGCAACACGATACGGAAAGGGGCGGCCAGCCCGCCCCCTGACAAAAAAGGAGAGGCCCTGTGTCTGAATCATACACAGCCGTAGGAATGGTGGAATTCAACAGCATTGCCGCTGGTATCGACGCGGCTGACCAGATGGTGAAAACCGCTCAGGTCGATCCGCTGTTCTTCAAGACGATTTGCCCCGGCAAGTTCGTGGCCGCCGTGACCGGCGACGTGGCTGCCGTATCCGCTTCCGTGAATGCCGGACGCGAAACCCATGCCGATGCGCTGGTGGACTGGTTCATCATCCCCAACATCCACCGGGATGTGATCGGCGCCCTCGCCGGTGCCACGGGCATCACGGAACGCGGCGCGCTCGGCATCATCGAAACCTTCTCCGCCGCCTCCATCGTGGTGGCGTCCGATGCCGCCGTCAAGGCTGCCGACGTGCAGCTCCTTGACGTCCGCGTGGCCCTCGGACTCGGCGGCAAGGGCTATGCCCTCATGACCGGCGACGTGGCCGCAGTCAACGCCGCCGTCGAAGCCGGCTCCACGGCCGCCGCCGAAAGCGGCCTCCTCGTGAGCAAGGTCGTCATCCCGAGCCCGGCTGAAACCGTCTTCGAGCAGATTGCCTAAGGCAGTCAGGAGTAACCTATGAGTTTGGAATATAAACCTTCCCTCGGCTTCGTCGAAACCGCGGGCCTCGTCATCGCCATTCAGGTGGCCGACGCCATGGCCAAGGCCGCCGAAGTGGAAATCATCTCGGCCCACAAGGTCGACGGGCTGCGCGTTTGCGTCATCTGCAAGGGTGACGTGGCCGCCTGTCAGGCCGCCGTGGAAACCGGCGCCCTGCTCGCCCAGAGCCTCAACGGCCTGAACGGGTACAACATCATCCCCAGCCCCGCTGAAGAACCCGACTCCCTCATGGACATGCTTGCGGACATCAAGCGGAAGAAGGCCGCCCGCAAGGCCGCCAAGCTGGCTCGTATGGCCGCGGCCAAAGGCGAAGCTGCTGCTCCCGCCGCCGAAGAGTCCCCCAAGGGCAAGGCCAAGAAGTAGTCGTTTCGCGTAACGGAGGCGTGCCGACAGGCACCGGGAAACGGTGCCGCCCTGCACAGGATACGCCGCACGCCACCTAAAGGAATTGGGGCATGACCAAACAGATCATCACTGCCGAAACGGTCCGGCTCGCATGGAAAGCCGGCGAGTCGGTCATCGTCTATGCCAAGGGCGACATCGTCACCCAGCAGGCCCAGGACGATGCCCGGCATTACGGCATAACCCTGACGACGGAAACGCCCGTCGCCCCGTCCTCCGCTCTGGCGGAGCCCGAGGCGGAGGCTGTCCCGCCGGTCTCGCCGGTTTTGGAAGAAGTGCCCGCCAGTCAGGAACCTGTACACGTTCCCACGCCGGCGTTGACCGCCGATCAGCTTGCGGCCGCCGCCCGGCAGCTGCAGGAAGCGCTGATCCCGCTGACGCAGGCCCTGACCGCGTCCGTCGCTCCGGCGGCGCAGCCGGTGCCTCCGGTCGTGTTCACCCCCGGCAGCAACCCCATGGCCGCCGAGGCCGTGGCGGCTTCCGCTCCGGCAGAGCAGCGTTCCGATGACCTCCTCGTCGCCATCCGGCGCGGGGTCCTGTCGGCTCTTCCCGCAGGGACCGCCGACGAAGCGTTGATCGATCGGTTGATCGCATCCGTCCTTGCCGAAATGGGCGCTTGCGCGGCTCCCGAGACGCGCCCCGGCGTCAGGCAGGCTGGAGGCGTCACCCACGTCGACAGCAAAGCGCAGTACTGGGGAGGCTCCCGGGCGAAGGGCAGCGTGGCCGTCATGGACGTGCTTTCCCCCGCCAAAGGGGATGCCGCCTCCGTGGGCTATCTGGATTGGGAAAACCTCTCGTTTTCCTGGACGTTCCGGCGTACGGAAGTGCTCGTCGTGCTGGAAGGCGACTTGAACCTGAGCATTGAGGGCACGACCTTCAGCGCGGCCCACGGCGACGTGTTCAGCATCCCTGCGGGCACGGAAGTGGAACTCTCCTCTTCCGGGCACGTGCGGTGCGCCACGGTCGCGGTAGCCGCCTAGCCGCGTTCCTAGACCATAACGAAGGAAACAATCATGATCTTTCTTACCGAAGAAGATGTCAGACAGCGTTGCGAGCTGGGCCAGGGAGGCGAATTCTGCCTTCAGGCCGGCGAACGCCTGACTCCGGCGGCCACGGAGCTGTTGCGCAGTCGCAACTGCCGCGTGATCCTGCCCGGTCAGTGCACCGTGGAAGCGGCGCCTGTCGAAGAAGCCAAACCCGCGGCTCCCGCTGCGGAAGCGGCTCCTGCCGCCACGGCCGCTCCGGCTGCCGAACAGGCATCGTTCCCCGATGGAACCTACCTTGACGCCAATACGGTCGTCTCCAAGTCCCACCCGCGCATTTTCCTGCGCGGCAAGCTGGATACCCTCATTTCCAGCACGGTACTGGTGCAGACCGGATTCGACGGCAACAACAAGCTCCCCGCCGTCCTCAGAAACGGCCTTTCCGACATCAACGTGTGGCTGTGGCAGATCCTCCAGGCCGAAGTCTCCGGCGAAGCCGTGCCCGCGCAGTCCCTGTGCGGCATGAACGCCGAAGCGATCCGCCTCGTCTCCCACGATCCCATGAAATACCTCGGCCAGGGCCACATCGTCCCCGACGTGGCTCTCGGCCCGAACGTCGCGCTGCTCAACTGGCTGCGCGCCCAGGCCCGCGAAGTTGAAGTGGCCTATGTTCAGGTCGGCATGGAACGCGAAGACATCCTCGCGTCCCTGAACCGCCTGAGCAGCGCCATCTATGTCCTCATGCTCCTGACCGTCGTTGCCGAATCCGGCCGCGACATCAGCAAGGTTGGTCTGTAATGAGCGTGTTCGAACGTTGCCTCGAAAAATGCCGCGCCCGGAAAGGTGTCGTGGTCTACTCCGACGGTGAAGACCGGCGCGTGGTTTCCGCCGCCGCCAAACTGATCCGCGAAGGCCTCGTCGAACCCATCCTCATCGGCGATCCTGAAAAGGTGCGCACCGCGCTGCAGGAAAGCGGCGAAACCGGCGTTTCCCTCCAGGTCGTCAATCCGTACAACCCGGCCCTGCTTCAGCACAATGCCGCGGAGTACATGGCCATCCAGAAGGCCAAGGGCAAGGACATTTCGGAAGAGGAAGCCGTCAAGGCCGTCAAGAATCCCCTCGCTGCCGGTGCCCTCATGGTCCGCCGCGGTGAAGCCGAAATCGGCGTTGCCGGGAACCTGTCCTCCACGGCCGACGTCATCCGCGCCGGCCTGCGCATGGTCGGCACCGCCGCCGGAAGCAAGACCGTGTCGAGCTTCTTCTTCATGCTGAAGGACAACAGAGTTTGCATGTTCACCGACTGCGCGGTCATTCCGGAACCCACTTCCGCGCAGCTTGCGGACATTGCGATCAGCACCGCCGACGTGTACAAGCGCGTCATGGGCGACGAGGCCCGTGTAGCCCTGCTTTCCTTCTCCACGAAGGGCAGCGCCAAGCATGAGCGCGTCGACAAAGTGCGCGCGGCTCTTGAAGAAATCAAGACCCGCGAACCCAATCTGCTTGTAGACGGCGAACTCCAGTTGGACGCCGCCGTCGAGCCCGAAGTCGCCAGGCTCAAGGCGCCGGGGAGCCCGGTCGCCGGGAACGCGAACGTGTTCGTGTTCCCCTCCCTTGAAGCCGGCAACATCGGTTATAAAATCGCGCAGCGCTTCGGCGGCTGGACGGCCCTCGGCCCCCTGCTCCAGGGCTTTGCGCATGGTTGGCATGACCTTTCGCGGGGATGCAGCAGCGACGACATCTACAAAATAAGTGTCGTCGGCCTGGGCATGAACCGCGGAGGACAGCAATAAAACGGAACGGCACACAACACGGTAACGCGTTACCCGATCGTTCCGTTCCGGGTAACCAAGCTAACAACAATCCTAAAAGGAGTTCACAATGGACGCTCTTGGCATGATCGAAACCCGTGGTCTGGTTGGTCTCATCGAAGCCGCTGATGCTATGGTCAAGGCTGCTCGCGTGCAGCTCGTTTCTTACGAACAGATCGGCGGCGGCTACGTGACCGCCCTC
>NZ_JH114232.1:835854-847843 GCF_000224655.1 Bilophila sp. 4_1_30 | reverse complement strand
GGACGTGGCCGCCTGCAAAGCCGCTACCGACGCCGGCGCCGCCGCTGTGCAGCGCGTGGGTGGCGAGCTCGTGGCCGTCCATGTCATTCCTCGCCCCCATCAGGACCTGGAAGCCGTGTTCCCCCTGAGCCGCAAGTAAGCTCGTCCGCGCACTTAAGCTGGGTTAAGCCCTGCTCGTCGGTCTCGCCGGGGCCTCGCGCCCCGGCCCGGCCGTCAGCTTCCTTACGGAATGCTCCCGGAAGACCGTCTTCCGGGAACGGAGACATACATGGAACTCGCAAAAGTCATTGGTCAGGTCGTTTCCACGGTCCGGTGTCCCGGTTTGCCGTACAACTCGCTGCTTCTCGTTGATCTGCTCAATGAGAAGGGTGAATCCATCGGCCGCTCTCAGGTTGCCGCCGATCCCATCGGCGCGGGCGAGGGCGAATGGGTTATCGTGTCCCGCGGCAGTTCCGCACGTTTTGCCATCGACAAAGATGCGCCGCTGGATCTGGTCATTGTCGGCATCGTCGACCATGTAAACGCCGGTAAGGCAGCTATTTATCGCAAGAATCAGGGGGAATAGCCCCTGCGGGCGGTCCGCCGCCCACCGGAAGACCCCGAGTTTTCCGCTCTGCCTCGTCTCCTGACGAGGATGACAAACAGAAAAAACAGGCCCCCCGCCCGGCAGTCCTCAAAGTCCCGCGGGGTCCGGCTTCCAGCATAGGAGTATAGATATGGACGTGCGCCAACAAGACGTGGAACGCATTGTCGTTGAAGTTCTGAAAAAGATGATGTCCGATCAGCCCACCGCGGCTGCTACGACCGTCGTCGCCGCCAGCGGCTGCGACTGCGGCGACTTCGGCCTCTTCGATCGCCTCGAAGACGCCGTGCAGGCCGCCGAAGCCGCTCAGAAGAAGATCAGCACCGTCGCCATGCGTGACAAAATCATCGCCGCCATCCGCAAGGCCGGCCTTGAAAACGCCAAGGCGTTCGCTGAAATCGCCCACAACGAAACCGGCATGGGCCGCGTGAGCGACAAGATTGCCAAGAATATCCTCGTTTGCGAGCGTACTCCCGGCACCGAATGCCTCTCCCCCATGGCCATTTCCGGCGACATGGGCCTGACCCTTATCGAAAACGCTCCCTGGGGCGTGATCGCTTCCGTGACGCCGTCCACCAACCCGACCGCCACGGTGATCAACAACGCCATCAGCATGATCGCTGGCGGCAACTCCGTGATCTTTGCTCCCCACCCCAACGCCAAGCGTGCTTCCCAGACGGCCATTCAGGTCCTGAACAAGGCCATCATCGAAGCCACCGGCGTTGCCAACCTGCTTGTCGCCGTAAAGGAACCCACCATCGAAGTGGCGCAGGAGCTCTTCTCGCATCCTCGCATCAAGCTGCTCGTGGTGACCGGTGGTGAAGCTGTTGTGGCTCAGGCCCGCAAGGTCGCCACCATGCGCCTCATCGCCGCCGGCGCCGGCAACCCGCCGGTCGTCGTCGACGAAACCGCCAACATCGCCCGCGCTGCCCGCAGCATCTACGACGGCGCTTCCTTCGACAACAACATCATCTGCGCCGACGAAAAAGAAATCATCGCCGTGGATTCCATCGCCGATCAGCTGAAGGCCGAAATGAAGGCCATCGGCGCCGTGGAAATCAGCCTTGAACAGGCTGACGCCGTGGCTCGCGTGGTTCTGCGCAACTATCCTCAGGTTGAAGGCGGCAAGGCTCCCAATCCGAACCCGAAGTGGGTCGGCCGTGACGCCGCCCTCATCGCCAAGGCCGCCGGCATCGACGTGCCCGACAGCTGCCGTCTGCTCATCGTGGACGTGAAGCGCGACATCAACCACGTGTTCGCTCGCGTGGAACAGCTGATGCCCGTTATCCCGCTGCTGCGCGCCGCCAACGTGGACGAAGCCATTGAATGGGCTCTCATCCTCGAACGTGGCCTGTCCCACACCGCCGGTATGCACTCCCGCAATATCGACAACATGGACAAGATGGCCCGCGCCATGAACACCAGCCTGTTCGTCAAGAACGGCCCGCACCTCGCCGCCCTCGGCGCTGGCGGCGAAGGCTGGACGACCATGACCATCTCCACCCCCACTGGTGAAGGTGTGACTTGCGCCCGCTCGTTCGTGCGTCTGCGCCGCTGCTGCGTTGTGGACAACTTCCGCATCGTCTGATTGTAGCGTACGCCTTTTATGGGGGGGAGGGACTGGTTCCCTTCCCCCTTTCTTATTATGGATATGGAGATGCCGGGGAAGAGCGGAAGAGTCTTTCTAAAAAAGAGCTTTTTCTTTCCCTCTCTGGGCGCTATCCTTCTGTTTTCAAAGGTTTTTGCGTTTATCAAATCCCTGCTTGCGGTCTTTTTGGGCACATGCATTCCTCGAAAAAGTACTCGCTTCAACTCGGATTGGGTGTCTTTTCCGATAGTTCCAGTTTGTAGAGGCCATTTTAAAAATACTTTTTTCACAAAATGGATTTTTCTGATGTCGCATTTTTGCATCATACTTTCCACCCCCAACCAACGCTGTTCCTTCAAAGGGAGTTTTTTCTGATATAATATCAGTAAGATAAAAACCCTTGTCAGGAACTATTCTCTTTCGCTGCGCAAAAACGGACACAGGTTGCAGGAAAACCTCTCTCTGTCGCAAAAATGCAACATTATACGACTACTCTTTGCGGATTATTCCTGATAAGCGATGCAATTTTGCGACTGCACCCTTTTCCAGAAAGACGTCTCAAAACACTCTCTTTCACAATACCATGAAATAACAAGTAAACATTTTTTCTAACCCATCTGGCACGGCACTTGCTTTATTATAAGCAAGACAAGTGAAGAAGGGAACGAGAACTTCCGAGCGGTCTGCCGGAAAGCTCCACACATCATACTACACAACCTTAATTCCTACACGGAGAAGTGACATGACTCAGGTAGCTGAAATCAAATCGCCTCATGAGCAGCGTCTCGAAGACAACATCGCCGGTAAAGAAGACATCTATCGCGAATCCCACAAGCGCGTGTTCAAGCTGCTGGAACGTTTCGACGGCCAGAAGCCCGCTATCGACGTCGAACGCGCTCTGTTCTTCACGCAGTCCATGGCCGAAACCGTGGGTCAGCCCTTGGTTCTCCGCTGGGCCAAGGCTCTGATGAACGTTGCCAAGAACATCACCGTCATGGTGCAGGACGATCAGCTCCTCCTCGGCCGCTGCGGTGGTCATGACGGCCGTTACGGCATCCTGTACCCCGAACTCGACGGCGACTTCCTCGACATCGCCGTGCGCGACCTTCCCACCCGCCCGCAGTCTCCGGCTTCCATCAGCCCCGAAGACGCCAAGATCGTGGTTGAGCAGATCGCTCCTTTCTGGAAGGGCCGCACCTATCACGAAGCTCTGAACAAGGCTCTTCCCGCCGAAGTTCACAAGCTGACCTACGACGATCCCGACGGCCTGATCTCCCGCTTCATCGTCAACGAAACCTCTTCTTTCCGCTCCTCCATCCAGTGGGTGCATGACTACGAAGTGGTGCTGAAGCGCGGCTTCAACGGTCTGAAGCAGGAAATGGAAGAAAAGCTGGCCGCTCTTGATCCCGCCTCTCCCGTGGATCAGGTGGACAAGCGTCCCTTCATCGAAGCCACCATCCTCGTGTGCGACGCCATCGTTCTGTGGGCGAAGCGCCACGCCGACGCCGCCCGCAAGGCCGCCGAAGCTTGCGCCGATCCGGTCCGCAAGGCCGAACTCATCCGCATGGCTGAAAACGCCGAACACGTGCCCGCCAACCCGGCTCGCGACTTCTACGAAGCCGTTCAGTCCCAGTACTTCACCCAGATGTTCTCCCGTCTGGAACAGAAGACCGGTACCACCATCTCCAACGGCCGTATGGACCAGTACTTCTATCCCTTCTACAAGAAGGACATGGAAGCCGGCATCCTGACCGATGAAAAGACCCTGGAATACTTGGAATGCATGTGGGTCGGCATGGCCGAATTCATCGACATGTACATCTCCCCCGCCGGCGGCGCCTTCAACGAAGGCTACGCTCACTGGGAAGCCGTCACCATTGGCGGCCAGACCCCGGACGGCCGCGACGCGACCAACGATCTGACCTACCTGTTCCTGAAGTCCAAGCGCGAATTCCCGCTGCACTACCCCGACCTCGCCGCCCGTATCCACAGCCGCGCTCCTGAACGCTACCTGTGGGACGTCGCCGAAACCATCAAGTTCGGCTCCGGCTTCCCCAAGCTGTGCAACGACGAAGAATGCATCCCGCTGTACGTCTCCAAGGGCGCGACCTTTGAAGAAGCCCTTGATTACGCCGTGTCCGGCTGCATCGAAATCCGTATGCCCAACCGCGACACCTACACCTCCGGCGGCGCTTATACCAACTTCGCCTCCGCTGTGGAAATGGCTCTGTACGACGGCAAGATGAAGAAGTACGGCGACGTGCAGCTCGGCATCCAGACCGGCGACGCCCGCAAGTTCAAGAGCTGGGACGAATTCTGGAACGCCTACGTGCAGCAGCACATGCTCCTGCTCCGCACGACGTTCATCCAGCAGTACATTGTTATCCAGACCCGCGCCAAGCACTTCGCCCAGCCCATGGGCTCCGTGCTGCACGCTCTCTGCCGCAAGCACTGCATCGACCTGCATCAGCCCCAGATCCCCGAAGGCCTGAACTTCGGCTACTTCGAATTCATGGGCCTCGGCACCGTCATCGACTCCCTGGCCGCCATCAAGAAGCTCGTGTTTGAAGACAGGAAGCTCACCATGGATCAGCTCATCGACGCTCTCGAAGCCAACTTCGAAGGCTACGAAGACATCCAGCAGCTCCTCCGCACGGCTCCCTGCTACGGCAACGACGACGAATACGCCGACGAAATCGGTCGCGAACTCGACCGCATGGCCGTGTCCTTCGCCGCCAAGTACGGCAAGGAAATGGGCATCAACAACGACGCCCGTTACGTGCCCTTCACCTCTCACGTGCCCTTCGGTAAGGTTGTTTCCGCTACCCCGAACGGCCGCGTGGCGTGGTTCCCGCTGGCTGACGGTTCTTCCCCGTCTCACGGCGCCGACCACAATGGTCCCACCGCCATCCTGCTCTCCAACCACAACACGAAGAACTACGGTATGCGCGCCCGTGCTGCCCGTCTGATCAACGTGAAGTTCACTCCCAAGTGCGTTGAAGGCGATGCCGGTACCGAAAAGCTGGTGCAGTTCATCCGTACCTGGTGCGACCTGAAGCTGTGGCACATCCAGTTCAACGTCATCAACGCCGATACCCTGAAGAAGGCCCAGAAGGATCCTCAGAAGTATCGTAACCTCATCGTCCGCATCGCCGGGTACAGCGCCTACTTCGTCGACCTGACCCCCGACCTGCAGAACGACCTCATCGCCCGTACCGGCCACGACCAGATGTAAGTTCTGGCCGCTTGCGGCACACAAGATGAATGATTAAATAAATGGCGGGCCGGAATTATCTGGCCCGCCATTTCCAACTCTAACGCTCAGAAAAAGAGGTAGTCCATGGGTTCCTTTGAAGATAGAAAGGCGACCGGAACCGTCTTCAATATTCAGAAATATTCCGTTCACGACGGTCCCGGCATCCGGACCATCGTCTTCCTGAAGGGCTGCCCCCTGTCGTGCAAATGGTGCAGTAACCCCGAATCCCAGGCCTCGCATCCGCAGGTCGCCTACAACAAGGGCCGCTGCATCGGCTGCCACCGCTGCATCAAGGCCTGTGAACACGACGCGATCACCGTCAACGAAGATGGCACACTCTCGCTCGACCGCAGCAAGTGCGACGTCTGCAAGACGCTCGACTGTGCCCACGCCTGTCCCGCACAGGGGATGATCATCTACGGCGAAAACAAGACCGTCGATCAGATCCTCAAGGAAGTGGAAAAGGACGCCCTGTTCTATGCCCGCTCCGGCGGCGGCATGACCCTTTCCGGCGGCGAGCCCCTCATGCACGCCGACATTGCCCTCCCGCTGCTCCGGGAGGCCCGTCATCGCCGTATCAAGACCGCCATTGAAACGTGCGGCTGTATCCCGTGGGATACCCTCAAGGAAGCCGCCCCATACCTCAACTATGTCCTGTTCGACGTCAAACAGATGGACAGCGAAAAACACCGTGAGGGCGCTGGCGTCGGCAACGAACTGATCCTCAGCAACCTCAAAAAGCTGCTCACCGAATTCCCCAACCTGCATGTCCAGGTCCGTACGCCCATCATTCCCGGGTTCAACGACAATGACGAGTTCGCCTACGCCCTCGGCGAGTTCCTCAAAGGCCACGAGAACGTGGGTTACGAAGCCCTGCCCTACCACCGACTGGGAACCCAGAAGTACGACTTCCTGAGCCGCGAATACGCCATGGGCGACGTCAGCCTGCCCGACGGCGTCGCGCAGCGCATCCAGCGGATCGTCGATGAAACCCGCGGTGCCGTGACGGAAGAAAAGAAGTAAGCTTCCGCTCCTCCCTTCCGAAAGATATCCCCGCCCGGCGATCCGGGCGGGGATTTTTGCTTTCCCCTCCGTCCACTCGTCCCCTTTCCACGCACGCCTTGACGTTCTTGCGTACAGGCACTAGCATGAGAAACCAATTTCCCTGCAATCATTTTATTTCTCGTGCGATGCCTATGGAAAACACTTCGATGACGTCTCTTGCTCCCCATTTTGAAAGTATCCTCGACACCCTCTCTGATGGCGTCTTCATCAGTGACGCGGAGGGGACGACCCTGTTCGTCAACAAAATGTACGAAACCCTGACCGGCCTGAGGCAGGGGGAAATCCGGGGCAAGAACATCCGCACGCTCGTCCAGCAGGGGATTTTCGACAAGGTCGTCAATCCGCAGATCGTCGAAACCGGGAAATCGGCCACCCACGTCCAGCAGCTCGCCAACGGGAAGCGTCTGGTCTTGACCGGCTATCCCGTTTTCGACGACAAGGGCCAATTGTGCCTTGTCGTGACCTTCGCCCGCGACATCACCGTCCTGACCCAGCTGCAGGAGGAGATGACCGCCCAGAAGAAACTCATCGAGCAGTTCCACGACCGTCTCGCCTTCCTTGCCCGCGAACAGACCCGCGAACTCGTCCCCGTCTTCGAAAGCCGCGAGATGAAAGAGGTTATGAGCCTTGTGGAGCGGTTCGCCAGTTCCGACGCCACGGTGCTCATCCTCGGCGAAACGGGCGTCGGCAAGGACGTGGTGGCCCGCCTCACCCACGAACTCAGCCCGCGCAAGGAAAAGATGTTCCTCAAGGTGGACTGCGGCGGCATTTCCGAAAGCCTCACCGAGTCGGAACTCTTCGGCTACATGCCCGGAGCCTTCACCGGCGCAGGCAACAAGGGCAAGAGCGGCTATTTCGAAATGGCCGACGGCGGCACGGTGTTTCTCGACGAAATCGGCGAATTGAGCCTTGCCATGCAGACCCGCCTGCTCCGCGTGCTTCAGGATGGCGAGATCATGCGCGTGGGCTCCTCCAAGCCCCGCAAGGTCAACGTCCGCATCATCGCCGCCACCAACCGCAACCTTGCGGAACGTGTCGAAAAGGGCCTCTTCCGGCGCGATCTTTATTACCGTCTCAACGTGGCCGTGGTGAACATCCCGCCCCTGCGCGAGCGCCCTGACGACATCCAGCCTCTCGTGACGCATTTTCTGAACATGTTCACTTCCAAGTACCGCAAACACATGAACCTCACGCCCGGCCTCATGGAAGCCCTGCGCCAGTATTCATGGCCCGGCAACGTGCGCGAGCTCCAGAACCTCATGCACAGCATCGTGATCACCAAGGATCACGGCCCGCTCTCCGTCAAGGACTTGCCCCGGCACATGACCGGCAACGAGAATGAGGAGCTGTTTTTCCCTGACGACGGCATCAACTACGAGCGCCCCCTCAAGGACATCATGGCCGACATCGAGCGCGGCATCCTCCGCAAGGCTCTCAAGGTGCACGGCTCCGTCCAAAAAGTCGCCGAGGTCTTCAAGGTCAACCGCAGTACCATTTTCAGAAAGCTGCACTCGGAGAAGGATGGAGGGGAATAGAAAATGGGAGGGGGGAAGGGGAAACTTTCTGAGAAAGTTTCCCCTTCCCCCCTCCAAACCTCTCCTCTTCCTCTCCAAAGACTTTCGTAAGTGGGACAGAATATGATTTCAGGATCGCGGAGGCTGTCCCTTGGCGGCAGTTTTCCGGAGACGCCTTTTCCAACACATCACGGAGGCGACATGAAACGATGCAGGATCACCGTCCTCAAGCGGCATTTTGATGAGGAACTGGCCAAGGAATACGGCTCCAAGGGAATCGGCAAGTGTCCGATGCTCAAGGAAGGGCAAATTTTTTACGCCGACTACGCCAAGCCGGAGGGGTTCTGTGATGAAGCGTGGAAGGCCATCTACCAGTATGTTTTCGCCTTGGCGCACGGCAGCGGACAATTCTATTACGGCGACTGGATCGAAAAGCCGGGCATAGCCATATGCAGCTGCAACGACGGTCTGCGCCCCGTCATTTTCAAAGTCGAACGGACCGACGAAGAAGCGGCCATCAACTACACCCCGCATCACGATTAGGGCGAGAAGAAATTGGGGAGGGGGAGGAGAAACTTTCTGGAGAAAGTTTCTCCTCCCCCTCCCCAAACTCCACCCTCTCCTCTTCAAAGACTTTTGTGCTTATCGAATCCCTCTTTACAGCTTTTCCGGCGCGGATTGCCATCAGAAGAATACTTCTTTCAAAGAGGAACAGCGTTAACAACACACTTTCAAAACAAATAGGAGAACAAGTTCATCATAGCCTGCCCGAGGACCCCCTCAGCAGTGCCGCTCACTTCGAAAAAGGTACTCCTGACGGACTTGGAGCGAAAAGAAGCGGTTCCGTTTTCAGCTTCAGCCGGAGACGGAACCGCTTCTTTTCGCTTCGAGGGGTCTGGGGGCATCATGCCCCCAGACCGCCGGGGAGGCATTTACTTCTTCAGATTCTCAGCCAGCAGCTCGGAGATGTGCGTCACCTTGAGGCCCTTGCCGTCCTTCTCCGCGCCGCCGCGGATCTGAAGCACGCAGCCAGGGCAGTCCATGACCACACGGGCCGCGCCGGTATCCGCGATGCCGTCCAGCTTCTTGCGAAGCAGCGCGGCGGACACTTCGGGGAACTTGGCGGAGTACGTGCCGCCGAAACCGCAGCACACTTCCTCTTCGGCAGCCGGAACATAGTCGGCGGCAGCGGCGATGAGTTCACGCGGGGCTTCCTTCACGCCAAGGCCACGGCAAAGGTGACAAGAGGCGTGATAGGTTACCTTTTCGTCGCTGTGGTTGAAGCTTTCGGCGCTCAGTCCGAGCTTTTCCTTCGCGAACGTGCTGAAGTCCATAACCTTGTCCGCAAGCGCCTTTGCGCGGGCCTGACGTCCGGGCTGCCCGGCGAACAGTTCCACATAGCCTTCCTTGAGCTGCGAGGCGCAGGAGGCGCAGAGGGTCAGGATGACATCGTAATCGCCCTTCTCGAAGGCATCCATGTTCTGGAGCGCCACGTCGCGGGCGGTTTCGCGCTGGCCCATCATCACCACGGGCAGGCCGCAGCAGGACTGATCCATCGGGAAGTCCACACGGATGTTGTGGCCCTGCATGAGCTTTACAGCCGCTTCAAGCTGCTCGGGATACACGAAGTCCTGTACACAGCCCGCAAAGATGGCCACACGCAGCGAGGGGTTCGCGGAAACCGGGCGATCCAGCTTTTCCCAGCGGTCGCGGAACGCCTTGTCGGCGATGGCGGGCAGGGCGCGGAACTCGTTGTCCTTGGCGAACATGGAAGGCAGATGGCGGATGAACTGCTCGCCGCCGGTGAGCGGCTTCTGGGCGTACTTGGCGAACTTCAAAAGCGTATGGAACGCCTTGCGGTTCTTGAGGGTGGACGCCAGCAGGTTCATGGGCAGGCTGTTGCCGTCCTGCTCAATATACCGCATACGGATTTCCTCAATCAGGCCGGGCAGGTCGATGCCCGCCGCGCAGACGCTCTTGCAGGCCTGGCAGTTCACGCAGTTCTGGACGAGCGCCTTGGCGCGGTCCTTGCCGTGGAACAGGTAGGTCAGGATGAGGCCGATGGCGCCGATGTAGATGTAGCCCATGCGGTGCCCGCCCACGAGACGGTACACGGGGCACACGTTGGCACATGCGCCGCAGCGCACGCAGCGCAGGGCCTGCGACAGGATGGGATCGTTGAGCACGGCTTTACGGCCATTGTCCACGAACACTACGTGCATACTCTTCTTGCCGTCGGGCGCGGAAGCCGTGGGCACGCCGCCGGCGATCCACGTGACGTAAGAGGTCAGATGCTGGCCCGTGGCGTTACGGGGCAACACGCGGAGGGTCGCCATCGCGTCGTCGAACGAGGGGATCAGCTTGTCGATGCCGCCCACCGCGACATGCACGCGGGGCAACGTGGTGACCATGCGGGCGTTGCCTTCGTTGGTCACGAGGCCGATAGCGCCGGATTCGGCCACGGCGAAGTTCATGCCGGAAATGCCCATGTCGGCTTCGGCGAACTTGCGGCGCAGCTCGCGGCGGGCCACGCGCACGAGGCTGGTGATGTCTTCGGTCTGGTGCTTGCCGGTTTCCTTGGTGAAGGTATCGGCAACCTGCGTGCGGGACAGGTGGATAGCGGGCATGACCATGTGGGAAGGCCCTTCATGGCGAAGCTGGATGATCCATTCCGCAAGGTCGGTTTCCACCACTTCCATGCCCTTGGCTTCAAGGGCCGTATTGGTCTGGATTTCCTCGACGGTCATGGATTTGGACTTCACGACCATCTTACAGCCGTTTTCTTCCGCGATCTTGGCGATGATGCGGTTGGCGTCGGCGGCATCTCTGGCAAGATGCACCTGCACCCCGCGCTTTTCGGCCTCTTCCTTGAACTGTACGAACAGCTCGTCGAGGTGCCTGACCGATTCGTCCTTACGGGCGGCGACTTCGGCGATCAGCTCGCGGTCGTTCAGACCGGAGTAGATGCGCTCACGGCTGGCCCGGTAATCCACCGCGAACTTGTCCAAGGCGCGGCGCTGGAACGTATCCTCCAGCGCGGCGGACAGGTCGGTACGGTAGTTTTTTATATCGCGTGCGGGTTCTTTCATATGGCAATCCTTATGGTAAATCGACTGGGAAGCGGCTTCCCGTACGAAAACTAGTCGTTGATGAGCACGGCGTGCAGATACAACGGGCCATGAACGCCCAGCGTCAGCACACGCTCGATGTCGGCGGTACGGCTCGGCCCGCTGATGAAAGCCAAAAATTCGGGTTCGGGCTTGCCGAAGAACTTCTGGAGCACCTCCGCGCCGTTTTCATTGCCGGGCAGGATGGTCGAGCGGCGGATGAGCAGCACGCTTGTTTCCGGAAGCATGGTCGCCAGCCGGATATCTTCGTTGGTGCTCTCAACCACACAGGTCCCCGTATCGGCGAGGCCGCACGCGGCCCACGCAACGCCGACTTCCATGCCGCCGGCGTATTCCCGCAGGCCCCCTTCAACGAAAACGAGGCCCTTCTCTTCGCATCCCTTGCGGAGGATCTCGGCCTGTTCAGCGGGCAGGCCGGGCGCTGCGAGGATATTGCCTTTGCGTTCCGGCTCGGCACCCATGAGCTGCTCATGAGGCTCGGCGGCCTGACACAGTTCGAGGGCGTACTGCAAAGCCTCGTCCACCGACGCGACTTCCTTCACCGTAGCCGCAATGGCTATGGACCGTTGTTTCCAGAGTTCAGCAGGAGTCTGTTCCATTGTTTTTTCCTGGTTGCAAGTGATGCGGACCCCCCGTCTCCGAATTCGGAAACGGTCCCGCTACAAGAAGTGTTTCTTGATAGTATGTTTATTTTTTTGCGATTAGGCAACCCCCCGCCTTCTTGTTCTTTTTTCCAGAGGCGAAATTCGGGGAGGGGAAGAGGCCCCTTTCTGAAGGAAGGGGCCTCTTCCCCTCCCCAGTCCCCGCCCCTCCTCCCCAAAGGTTTTTGTCCTTATCGAATCCCTGTTCGAGGAC
>NZ_JH114232.1:821830-835433 GCF_000224655.1 Bilophila sp. 4_1_30 | reverse complement strand
CCCGGTTCTCTCCCCCCCTACCCCCTATTCAATCCAGTTCGCGGCGCGGCCTACGGCGCGATGCCAGTTGTGGAGCAGCTCGGCGCGGCGCTCCTCGTCCATGGCGGGCTCGAAGCGGCGATCCAGCTTCCACAGGTTGGACACCTCTTCCTCGCTGTCCCAGAAGCCGACGGCAAGCCCGGCGAGATAGGCCGCGCCGAGAGCCGTGGTTTCGGTGATCATGGGGCGCTCGACAGGCACGCCGAGCACGTTGGCCTGACACTGCATAAGCATGTTGTTCCGGCTGGCCCCACCGTCCACCCGGAGCGTGGAAAGCGGCAGCCCCGAGTCCTTCTTCATGCAATCCATGATATCCAAGGTCTGGAGCGCGATGGCCTCAATGGCGGCACGGGCGATATGTCCCCGGGTCACGCCGCGCGTCAGGCCCACGATGGCCCCGCGGGCGTACTGATCCCAGTAGGGCGCGCCGAGCCCGGCAAAGGCGGGCACGAAAAACACGCCGCCGTTGTCCCGCACCGTGGAGGCAAGGGGCTCAATCTCGGCGGCGTCGCTGATGATCTGGAGACCGTCGCGCAGCCACTGCACCACCGCCCCGGCGATGAACACGCTGCCCTCAAGGGCGTAGCGCAGCCCGTAGCCGCAGTTCCAGCCCACCGTGGTGAGCAGGTTGTTCTCGCTGCGCCGGGCTTCAGTCCCGGTATTCATGAGAAGGAAGCACCCGGTCCCGTAGGTGTTCTTCGCCATGCCCGGAAGCATACAGGCATTGCCGTAGGTCGCGGCCTGCTGATCCCCGGCGTCGCCCGCCAGAGGAAGGCTGTGGCCAAGGAATTCCGGATGCATGTGCCCCATGATCCCGGATGAGGGGACCACCTTCGGCAACATGGAACGCGGCACGGAAAGCAGCTCAAGCAGTTCGTCGTCCCAGTCCCCGGTGTGGATATTGAACATCAGGGTACGGCTGGCGTTGGAGGGATCGGTAGCGTGGACCGCGCCCTTGGTGAAATTCCAGATGAGCCACGAATCCACGGTCCCGAACAGCAGATCGCCCGCCTCGGCCTGTTCGCGCGCGCCGGGCACGTTCTCAAGAACCCAGCGGACTTTCGTGCCGGAAAAATAGGCGTCGAGCACGAGCCCCGTCTTTTCCGCGAACAGGCCGGCCTTCCCCTGTTCGCGCAGGCTGTCACAGAAGCCCGCAGTACGCCGGTCCTGCCAGACGATGGCGTTGTATACGGGCGCGCCGGTCCTGCGGTTCCAGACGACGGTGGTCTCGCGCTGGTTGGCGATGCCCACCGCCGCGACTTCAGAACCCGTAATCCCCGCCTGCCGAAGGCACTTGGCCGCAACCACCGCCTGGCTGTCGAAAAGTTCGTTGGGGTTGTGCTCCACCCAGCCGGGCTGAGGATAGTGCTGCGTGAATTCCTGCTGGGCCATCTGAATGATGTTGCCGGAGCGGTCGAACAGGATGGCGCGTGAACTGGTCGTACCCTGGTCGAGGGCAAGAATATAACGGC
This sequence comes from Bilophila sp. 4_1_30, assembly GCF_000224655.1. NCBI lineage: Bacteria > Pseudomonadati > Thermodesulfobacteriota > Desulfovibrionia > Desulfovibrionales > Desulfovibrionaceae > Bilophila > Bilophila sp. 4_1_30. Next base: position 833,922 of record NZ_JH114232.1, on the reverse strand, counting down.
TCATAGGGACTCCTTGCACGTTCGATTTCGAAAGTTGATACGTGGAAGATACAATCTTCCGGCGGCATGATAAAGAGATTTTCCAAGAGCCGGCGCGTTCCCGAAGCAGAAAACGCCCCTCAATACGCCATTGCAACAGAATACGTTCCCTTATGAAACGGCAACGGGACGCTGGAAATCTCGACAACTTTCTGCTTTCAGGGTATTTTGCCTTCAGATTTCTCATTCTGGCAGAGGCCTTTTCCGTTTTCACTTTCGAACTTCGTGATTCCAGAACCTTTTCAGGTCGTTTTTCATGCAGAAATACATTGACTTCCATACCTGCCCCCCCGTCCCGCTGGTCGTCGCCCATCGCGGCGCGCGCGGACATGCCCCGGAAAACACGCTTACGGCGGCCGCCCTCGGCTATGCCGTTCAGGCCGATCTCTGGGAACTCGACGCCAACTATACCAAAGACGGCAAACTGGTGGTGATGCACGACGACACCCTCGTCCGTACCACCGACGTGGAAACGGCCTTCCCCGGCCGCCCCTCCTACCGCGTATGCGATTTCACGCTGGACGAGATCAAGAGCCTCGACGCCGGATCATGGTACGCCGGGCGCGATCAGTTCGGCCGCGTCGCCGCCGGGGAGATCGACGCCGACACGCTGAAAAGCTTTGACGGCCTGACCGTCCCCACCCTTGAGGAGGCCCTTGCCTTCACCAAGGACAACGGCTGGTACGTCAACGTCGAGATCAAGAACCATTCGCACCTCATCGGTCACGAAACCGTAACAAAGGACGTGTTAGACCTCATCCGCCGCCTCGATATGGTGGAACAAGTCATCATTTCCTCGTTCCAGCACCGTTATCTGGAAGAATGCCGCGTCCTGTGCCCCGAAATGGCCACCGGCGCGCTGGTCGAGCACATACGCCCCAGAGATCCGGCAGCCCTGTGCCGCCGGCTCCAGGTCAACGCCTACCACCCGGATCAGCGTATCCTCGCGCCCGGCGACCTTGCCGCGCTGCGCGATGCCGGATTCGCCGTCAACGTGTGGACCGTCAACGACATGAGCGAAGCCAAACGCCTCGTTGCCGAAGGCGCGACCGGCATCATTACCGATTTTCCCGCAGCCTGCCGCAAGGCGCTCGGAGAATGACGCACTGAAGGAGGGAGGAGAGACTTTCTGGAGAAGGTTTTTCCTCCCTTTTCAGACTTCCCATACCGGGGAGTGATACCCATCTTGCCGGGCGCGCCCCGGCGGACGTTCCGGGGACTGGCCCCGGAGAGGATACAACCGGACGTTTTCCGTCCGCCAACGCAGGAGAGCATATGCGTTCCTTCCGTCTGATGGCCCTGCTGGCCATGTGTCTGATGCTGTTGGCCGCGCCTGTCCAGGCCAAGACCACCATTACCTTCTGGCACGGCATGGGTGGCGAACTCGGTGAAATCACCGACGAGATGATCAAGGAATTCAACGCGTCTCAGGACAAATACGAAGTCAAGGGCGTCTACAAGGGCAACTATGACGAAGCCATGACCGCCGCCATCGCCGCCTTCCGCGCCAAACAGCACCCCAACCTGATCCAGATTTTTGAAGTGGGCACCGCCAGCATGATGGCCGCCAAGGGCGCCATCCGCCCCGTGTATGAAATCATGGAAGCCGCCGGCACCCCGGTGGACACCTCCAAGCTCCTCGGCTCCGTGGCCAGCTACTACTCCTCCACGGACGGCAAGCTCATCGCCATGCCCTTCAACGCCTCCACCACCGTCCTTTACTACAACAAGGACGCCGTGAAGAAGGCCGGCGGCGACCCGGACCATTTCCCCACGACGTGGCCCGAAGTGGCCGAACTCGCCAAGAAAATCAAGGAATCCGGCGCGTGCAAGTACGGCCTCACCTCCGGCTGGCAGTCCTGGGTGCAGCTTGAAAGCTTCTCCGCGTGGCACAACGTCCCCTTCGCCACCAACAACAACGGCTACGACGGCCTCGACACGAAGCTCCTGTTCAACAGCCCCCTGCACGTCAAGCACATCGACTTCCTGTCCAAGCTCCAGAAGGACGGCGTGATGGTCTACGTGGGCCGCAAGTCCGAAGCCATCAACGCGTTCACCTCCGGCGAAGCCGGCATCCTCATGAACTCCTCCGGCTCCTACGCCGCCGTGAAGGCCGGTGCCAAGTTCCAGTGGGGCGTGGCGCTGCTCCCCTACTGGCCCGACGTGAAGGGCGCTCCCCAGAACACCGTGATCGGCGGCGCAGCCATCTGGGCCATGGCCGGACACTCCAAGGACGCCGAAAAGGGCGCCGCCGCGTTCCTGAACTACCTCCTCAAGCCTGAAGTGCAGGCCCGCTTCCACCAGCTCACCGGCTACGTGCCCGTCACCCTGGAAGGCTACGAGCTGACCAAGCAGCAGGGCTTCTACGACAAGAACCCCGGCACCGACATCGCCGTGAAGGCCCTTTCCGACAAGAAGCCCACCATCAACTCGCTGGGCCTGCGCCTCGGCAACTTCGTCCAGATCCGCAACATCATCGACGAAGAGCTCGAAGCCGTCTGGGCCGGCAAGAAGACCGCCAAGCAGGCGCTCGGCGCCGCTGTGGAACGCGGCAACGCCGAACTGGCGCGTTTCGCCAAGGCCAACAAGAAGTAAACGCTGATCCGCAGCACAGAGGGAGGGGGCCCGCCGGGCCTCCCCCCGTTTCCTCCGGGGCGTCTTTCGCGGCCTTTCCGCCGCAAGGGACGCCCCCAACCCGCACAAGGAGCCGCTATGCAGGATGGACGTTACGCGTTCAGGGGCAAGAAACACCTGCTTCTTCCCCTCCTCTTCCTGCTGCCCCAGCTCGCCATCACGGTGGTGTTTTTCTTCTACCCCGCCGGTGAAGCGCTCATGGGGTCGTTCTACATGGAAGACTCTTTCGGTCTTTCCAAAGAATTCGTAGGATTGGACAACTTCATCACGCTGTTTTCCGATCCGAGCTATCTGGAAACGCTGCGCTTGACGCTTGTGTTCAGCCTCGCTACCATCGTCCTCACGATGGGGACCGCCCTGCTGTTCGCGGTCCTCGCCGATCAGGTGAACTGGGGCGGCACGCTGTACAAATCCATGCTCATCATCCCCTACGCCGTCGCGCCGCCGCTCGCGGGCGTGCTCTGGCTGTTCCTGTTCAACCCTTCCGGGGGCGTGCTCACCGAGCTGCTCCATCACTTCGGGTATACGTGGAACCACAAAATCAACGGCAATCAGGCCCTTTTCCTGCTGATCGTTTCGGCCTCATGGAAACAGATCTCGTATAACTTCCTGTTCTTCCTCGCCGGGCTGCACGCCATCCCCCGCTCGCTCATCGAGGCCGCGGCCATCGACGGCGCGTCCCCGTGGCGGCGGTTCCGCACGATCATTTTCCCGCTTCTGTCGCCCACAAGCTTCTTCCTGCTTGTGGTGAACACGATCTATACGCTGTTCGAAACCTTCGGCATCGTCCATGCCGTCACACAGGGCGGCCCCTCAAAGGCCACGGAAACCCTCATCTACAAGGTTTTCAACGACGGCTTCATCGGGCTCGACTTCGGCGGCTCCTCGGCCCAGTCCGTGGTGCTGATGCTCATCGTCATGGTCCTGACCTTCCTCCAGTTCCGTTACGTGGAACGCAAGGTGACCTATTAGGTCAAGGAACGCAGTATGGTAGAAAAGAAAGGACTGGGAAAAGCCATCGGGCACGCCTTCCTCTGGTTCGGCATCGCCATTGTGCTCTTTCCCCTTTATATAGCGCTGGTCGCCACGACCCACACGTTCGACGTGCTCATCGGCTCCACGCCGTTGTGGTTCGGCGGCGAGTTCCTCAAGAACTTCACCACCGTCCTCACGCAGGGCCTCAAGGCGGCGGGCGGCATCCCCGTGTGGGTGATGATGGCCAACAGCCTCGTCATGGCCCTCGGCATCGCCATCGGGAAAATCGCCATTTCCATCACGGCGGCCTACGCCATCGTCTATTTCCGTTTCCCCGGCCGCGAGCTGTGCTTCGTGCTCATCTTCATCACGCTGATGATGCCGGTTGAAGTCCGCATCGTGCCCACCTTCCAAGTGGCGGCGAACCTCAATTTCATCGACAGCTACCTCGGCCTTGTCCTGCCGCTCATCGCCTCGGCGACGGCGACCTTCCTGTACCGCCAGATGTTCATGACCATCCCGGCGGAACTGCTTGAGGCCGCGCGCATCGACGGGGCCGGGCCGTGGCGTTTCTTCGTGGACGTGGTGCTGCCCCTTTCCCGCACGAACACCGCCGCGCTGTTCGTGGTGCTGTTCATCTACGGCTGGAACCAGTACCTCTGGCCCCTGCTCGTCACCAACCAGGAAAGCATGTACACCATCGTCATGGGCATCCAGCGCATGGTGAACATCCCCGACGCCGTGCCGGAGTGGAACCTCATCATGGCCGTTGCGCTTCTGGGTATGCTGCCCCCCCTGCTGGTGGTGCTCGGTATGCAGAAGCTTTTCGTCCGTGGCCTCGTGGAAACCGAAAAATAAGCCCGCCAAAAGGATACCAGCATGGCACGCGTCCAGCTCAAGAACGTAGAAAAGACTTTCAATAAAAATAAGGTACTGAAGGGCATCAACGTCGAAGTCCCGGACGGCTCCTTCATGGTCATGGTCGGGCCTTCCGGCTGCGGCAAGTCCACGGCCCTGCGCTGCATCGCCGGGCTTGAGGAAGTCACCGGCGGCAGCATCTTCATCGGCGACGAGGACGTCACCAGCAAGGAACCCAAGGATCGCAACATTGCGATGGTGTTCCAGAACTACGCCCTCTACCCGCACATGAACGTGTTCGACAACATCACCTACGGGCTCAAGGTGCGCGGCATCCCGGCGGACGAGCGCAAGCGCCGCGCCGAGGACGCCGCCAAGCTCCTCGGGCTCGACGGACTGCTCGACCGTATGCCCAAACAGCTTTCCGGCGGCCAGCGCCAGCGTGTGGCCATGGGCCGGGCCATCGTGCGCGAGCCCAGCGTGTTCCTCTTCGACGAACCGCTTTCCAACCTCGACGCCAACCTCCGCAACCAGATGCGCATCGAGCTGCGCCGTCTGCACCAGCGTCTGGCGACCACCAGCATCTACGTGACGCACGATCAGGTGGAGGCCATGACCCTCGCCGAGAAAATCCTCGTGCTCCGCGCCGGGAACATCGAACAGTACGGCACGCCGGACGACATCTACCTGCATCCGGCCTCCGTATTCGTTGCCCAGTTCATGGGCTCCCCGTCCATGAACATGATCCCCGCGACCACGGACGGCGAGAAGCTGATCCTGCCCGACGGCACGCCGCTTTCCGGCGTCGCCGCCTCCGACATCCGGCTTTCCGCCGCGCCCACCAAGGACGTCCTCGTCGGCCTGCGCTGCGAAGACCTGCTGCTCGATCCCGAAGGTTCCGTACAGGTCACCGTGGACATCATCGAAGCGCTCGGTCCGGACACGCTGGCCTACTGCCATCCCATCACCGGGAAGGCGGGCGGCGTTTCCGATCAGAGCGCCATTATCGTGCGTCTTCCCGGCACGCGCCGTCCCGCGCCCGGCGACGCCATCCGCCTTTCCGTCCGCGCCGGCCACGGCCACGTCTTCGATCCCGCCAGCGGTTTGCGCTGTTTGTAGAAGGGAAAAAATTGGGGAGGGGAGAGGGGACCTTTCTGGAAAAGGTCCCCCTCTCCCCTCCCCACCCCCCTCCTCTCTCCCTCCCAAGACTTTCGGCTTTATCGAATCCCTCATGCCGTCTTTCCCTGTGCACGGAGAAGGCGGTATGGTATTTTTCTTTATTTGCTTGTCCTGTTTTCCTTGCTATTTTTTTAAGAGCTTGGATTTTTTCTTGGCAGGTTACCTGAAAAAAAGTGCTGGCTGTTGTTTTGTCTAGCATGACGCCGGCACAGAACTCCCGTTGCGCAACCTCCCCACCAGCCGAAAACCTTCGGTTCTCTTCTCCTCCTAAACCGCAATATCATGCAAGACACAAAGACAGGGACGAGTAGCATAGGCCCATGATCAAAGAAACACGAACCATACACTACGACGCGGAACTCGCCATCGAAGCCTACTGGCTCCAAAACGTGCTGGAGCCCTTCCCTGATCATTTCCACGACTACTACCTGATCGGGTTCATCGAGAAGGGAGCGCGGGAACTGACTTGCGGCGGACAGAAATACATCACCACCGAAGGCGACCTGTTCACCCTCAACCCCCATGAGCCGCACGGCTGCCGCTCCTATGACGGAAAACCGTTCAGCTACCGGGGCATCGGCGTGCTGCCCGACGTCATGCGCGCGGCCATGCGGGAAATCACGGGGCAGGCCATCCTGCCGCGGTTCCGGGAGCGCATCCTGAGCCAGAGCGAACTGGCGTGTTCGCTGCGCGATCTGCACGCCATGATCGTTCAGGAGGACAAGGAGTTCCGGAAGGAAGAAATCTTTCTGATGCTTCTGGGTCAACTGCTGCGCGACAATGCCGGAGAAACGCCCCTGCCCGATGCGTACAAGGACGAATCCGACATCGGGGCCGTATGTGCCTACCTTGAGGAACACTTCGCCGAGCCGGTTTCGCTGGATCAGCTCGGAGAAGTCGCGGGGCTGAGCAAGTATTACCTCCTGCGCTCGTTCACCAAACAGAAGGGCATCTCGCCGTACCGGTATCTCGAAACCATCCGCATCGCCAAGGCACGGAAACTGCTTGAGCGGAACGTGCCGATGATTGAGGTGGCGCTCCAGACGGGCTTTGCGGACCAGAGCCATTTTTCCCGCTTCTTCAAGCGGCTCATCGGGGTCACGCCCCGGCAATACGCGGAAATCTTCGGCGGCAGGCAAGCATGAAAAACGAAACCGCACTCGGCCATGTGCTGACCCTCATGACCATCATCATCTGGGGCACGACCTTCGTTTCGACCAAGGTGCTCCTTGAGGCGTTCACTCCCATTGAAATCCTGTTTTTCCGGTTCACGCTCGGCTACCTCTCGCTGTGGGCCATCTATCCGCGCAAGGGCACATACGGCACGCTGCGGCAGGAGCTGCTCTTCGCGGCGGCGGGGCTGTGCGGGGTAACGCTCTATTTCCTGCTGGAAAACATCGCGCTGACCTATACGTTCGCGTCCAACGTGGGGGTCATCATTTCGATCGCACCGTTCTTCACCGCATTTCTGGCGAACTGGCTGCTGGACGGCGAACCGCTGCGGAAACGCTTTTTCGTCGGGTTCGCCGCTGCGCTGACGGGCATTATCCTCATCGGTTTGAACGGCAACTTCGTCCTCAAGCTCAACCCCGTCGGGGACATCCTCGCCACGCTGGCGGCGGTGGTCTGGTCCTGTTACTCCATCCTCATGAAGAAAATCGGCGCGTTCCGCATGAATATGGTGTTCTGCACGCGCAAGGTGTTCTTCTACGGCCTGCTGTTCATGCTTCCCGCGCTGTTCATCTTTGACTGCCGCCTCGGGCTGGAACGCTTCGCGTCCCCGGTCAATACGCTGAACCTCCTCTACCTCGGGTTCGGCGCGTCCGCCCTCTGCTTCGTTACGTGGAACTGGGCGGTCAGGATTCTCGGCGCAGTCAAGACTACCGTGTACATCTACCTCGTCCCTGTGGTGACGGTCGTGTCTTCGGTGATCATCCTTCACGAGACGATCACGCCCCTCGCCGTCGTCGGAACGGCCCTCACCCTTACAGGGCTGATCGTTTCACAACGATAAGGGAACTCCTAGGAGAGGGAGGGAGCCGGAGAAAACGGCCCCTCCTTCAGCTAATACTCTTCCTTTTCAGATAATTTTCCCCATCACATCATAAAGCCGCCTTTCCCTATAGGAAAAGGCGGCTTTATGATGTTCCGAAGGGAGAAACACATTTTATTCCAACCAATTTATTGGAATTATTGATTCATATTGTACAGACAGGAAAAAATAAGCCGCTTTCAGCCGTACCGCCTTCTCCGGCCCTTGACAATAATTCGATATCGAACTAAAAGTCTCTCCATGAAGTACAGCGCTATTTTCTCCCATGCCAGCCGCCTCCGCGAGTCGGGCAACCGCTTCATCCTTGCGGAACTCGAAAAGGTCGGGCTCAGCGACATCGCCCCCAGCCACGGCGACATTCTGGTGCGGCTTCTGGCCTGCGAAGCCTGCAACATGAGCGAGCTTGCCAAGCAGGTACACCGGACCAAGTCCACCGTGACGGCGCTGGTGGAAAAACTGGAGCGGAACGGTTATGTGCTGCGCATACCGGATCCGGAGGATTCCCGGGGGGTGCTGGTACGCCTGACGGACAAGGGGCGCGCACTGGAACCGGCTTTTGAAGCGATTTCCAACGGACTGCAGCGGCTGATCACTGACCGGCTCAGCGAAGAAGAAGCGGCTCTTCTGGATCGGCTTCTGGACAAGTGTGTGAACGGCTAGGGGCAACCGCCCTTTTTTCGGATTAATTAGTTCGATATCAAACTAAACAGGAGACGAATCATGGCTCAGTACAAACTGGCGCACATCGACATGAAAGGAAACCGCGGCGAACTGCACGACCTCCTGAACCTCACGGGCGCGGAAGTGTCCTGCAACACCCTGCCCGCCGGGGCCAGCGTGCCTTTTGTGCATCACCATACCCAGAATGAGGAAGTCTACCTCATCCTTGAGGGCAAGGGGATGCTGTACATCGACGGGGAAGAATTGCCGCTGAAGGAAGGGGATTGCTTCCGCATTGACCCGCAGGGGGAACGTTGCCTGCGCGCGGCGGACGACAGCGCCATGCGTTTCATCTGTATTCAGGCCAAAGCGGGCAGTCTTGAAGGCTTCACCATGAGCGACGCGGTCGTGACGGAATCCGGCAGCAAGCCGAGCTGGCTGTAGCCCGCTCCATCGCCGGGCCGAGGCCGCATCACTGCAACGCCGCGACGGGGCCTTCGATGCAGCCAGAAGCCCTGGAAAATAAGGGAGGGGAACCTCCCGTGGTCCTTTGCTGAAAGGGCAGGAGGCGATCCCTTGGGATCGCCTCTCCTTTATGGGGCAAAACAGCCCGCCCGCATCAGCCTAAAAACAGGCGCAACGCGGACGCTCTGGAACCGGAAGGCGGGGTCAGCGCTTCCGGGCCGACACGAGCAGCATCATAGGACGGCGGAGCTCATCCCGCATGATTTCCGGATAGGCTTCCAAAAGGCCGGGGTCCGGTTGCGGCTCCACAAGTTCCAGCAATTCAAATCCGTTCTGGAGAAGGCCGTTGACGTAGGTAGTCAGGGTTTTGTGGTACTTCATAACCTCTTCGCCGAGGAAAACGGCCTTGCGGACGCCCTCGGAAAAATAGCTGTCCACGGGCCAGTGGAGATGATTCCCCTGCGCGTCGCAATGCCATTCCTGCGCTCCCTGCGCGGTGAATACCGGATGCTCCACGGAAAAGACGAAGTGCCCTCCGGCGGAGAGGCAGCGGTTCACCTTGGCGCACAGGCCGCCAAACGACTCGATATAGTGGAAGGCGAGAGAACTTATCGCCACATCGAACGAGCCCGCCGGGAAATCGATAGCTTCAATCGGCATACGCAGGTACTGGATAGCGGGTGAATCCGTCATAGCCCGGGCCTCGGCCAGCATCCTTTCGGACAGGTCGACGCCCACCACGGAGGCAGCCCCCTGTTCGACGGCATATCGGCAATGCCAGCCGAAGCCGCAGCCCAGATCAAGCACCCGCTTGCCCTCGAACGAAGGAAGCATCCTCCGCAGCACATGCCACTCCCCGGCGGCGGCAAGCCCTTCCTTTGAGCGCGGCATCCGGCTGTATTTGTCGAAAAACGTCGGGTCGTCGTATTTATTCTCTTTCATTGTGTCTTCCGGTTGGTCAGCGCCTCCTCGTCCAAAGGGGAAGCGCGGGGTTAAAAAAGGGAGCCCTTCGGCTCCCCCTGTCATTTATCCGTTCAGATAGGCCTTGTTCACCACGCTTTTGGGCTGGCCCGCCATCCACCCGGCGATGTTCTCGGCGATGATCCGGGTGATGTTCTGCCGGGCGGTACGAGTGGCCCAGGCGATATGCGGAGTCAGCAGGGTATTGGGGCTGGTCAGCAGCGGATTGTCCTGCGCGATGGGCTCCACGGACACCACGTCCGCCCCGAGCCCGCCAAGCTTTCCGGATGCGAGGGCCTCAGCGACGGCGGCTTCATCAAGCAGCGGCCCGCGCGCGAGATTCAGGAGGATGGCCCCGTCCTTCATGGAAGCGATGTTGGCGGCGTTGACGATGGCGCGGGTCTGCTCCGTCAGCGGGCAATGCAGGGACAGCACGTCCGAAGCGCGGAACAGTTCGTCCATCTCCACAAACTCGACAGGGAAAGATACGGGAGCGGAAGAAGCCGACAGTTCGGCGGCGGATTTGCGGACGGAAGCGGCAATCACCTTCATGCCGAACGCGTGCGCCAGTTCGGCGACGCGGCGCCCGATGGTCCCGAAACCGAGGATGCCCATAACCTTGCCCGAAAGCTCCACCTGCGGCGTATCCCAGAAACACCAGTCCGGCCCGGCAGCCCAGCGCCCGGAGCGGATGCCCGCGTCGTGCAGGGCCGTGCGGCGGCACAGTTCCAACAGCAGGGCAAAGGCATGTTGCGCCACGGCTTCCGTGCCGTAGTTCACCACGTTCATCACCGGGATGCCCCGTTTGCCCGCCGCAGCGATGTCCACCACGTCGTACCCCGTGGCGATGACCCCGATACAGCGCAGGTCCGGCAAGGCCGCCAGCGTGTCCGCATTCAAGCGGGTTTTGTTGGTGATCAGGATCTCCGCGCCCCGGCTCCGCTCCAGCACATCTTCAGGATTGGTGCGGTCATACACCGTCAACTCGCCGAGCGCCGCCAGCGGGTCCCACGGATTGTCGCCGGGATTCAGGGTATAGCCGTCAAGAACAACGATTTTCATGGCACCGCTCCGATTGATGTTCGGTTGATGTTCAAAGGAACAAAGAGGATACCGGATACGTTCACCCTTTGACAAGAGCCTCGGCCTGAGCCAAAAGAAAAGCTCACGCTTCCGAGCGCGTTCCGGACATCCCCTTGCCCGGCCCTCAAAAACGCTCTTTCCCAACAGGCCACCTTTACTGACTTTCCAAATCTCGACTGCTGCCCTCCCCAATGCCGTCTCCCCTCCCCCACCAACACAACAGGAGCCGCACCATGACCGATCTGCCCCCCTGCCAAGCAGCCTCCGAACTGCGCCGCCTCACGGACGCGGCCCTGAGCGCCGTAGCACCCGACGGGGCCGTACTGCGCCACCTTCACCTTGATGGAGGCAAACTGACCCTGATCGACGAATCCGGAGCCCCCGCGTGGTCGGGCGGCCTCGACGCCTACCGCCGTATCCGCGTGCTCGGCGCGGGCAAGGGCGCGGCACCGATGGCGGCTGCGCTGGAAAACCTGCTCGGCGACCGTATCAGCGACGGACTCGTGATCGTCAAATACGGGCACGATCTGCCGGAAGGCCAGCGCACCAGACGCATCAGGATCAAGGAAGGCGGGCACCCGGTCCCCGATGAGGCGGGCGCGGCGGCTGCGGGCGAAATCGTGGACATGGCCCGGGACAGCCGCGAGGACGATCTTGTCCTGTGCACGTTTACAGGCGGGGCCAGCGCGCTTACCCCGGCCCTGCATCCGGAAATCCCGCTGGCCGATATGCAGCGGCTTACCTGTATGCTGCTGGAATGCGGAGCGACAATCCATGAGATCAATACGCTGCGCAAACACCTTTCCCGCTTCAGCGGAGGCAGCCTCGTGCGCGCGGCCTTCCCGGCCACCGTGCTCGGGCTCATCGTGTCCGACGTGGTGGGCGACGACCTTGACGTCATCGCCTCCGGCCCCACCGTGCCCGATCCGAGCACCTTCGACGATTGCCTGCGGGTAGTGGAGCATTACGGCCTGCGCTGGAAAATGCCGCAATCAATCTGGACCCATATTGAAGGAGGGCTCCAAGGCCGCACCCCGGAAACGCCGAAGGCGGACGAACCGGCTTTCGGGCGCGTCCGCAACGTGCTCGTGGCCTCGGTGAAACAGGCCTTGGAAGCGGCGGCGGACGAGGCCGCGCGGTGCGGCTTCGTGCCCCGCATCCTCACGACGGCCATGAGCGGCGAAGC
>NZ_JH114232.1:819356-821492 GCF_000224655.1 Bilophila sp. 4_1_30 | reverse complement strand
GGGCGCAATCAGGAAATGGCGCTCGCCGCCACGCTGGAACTGGCGGACGACCGCGGCATCGACCTCATTTGCGTGGGGACCGACGGCACGGACGGCCCCACGGACGCGGCGGGCGGCTACGCCTTCAGCGGCGATCTGGCCCGGCTGCGCGCCATCGGGCTGCACCCGAAAGAAAGCCTCGACGCCAACGACAGCTACCCCTTGCTGCTCAAGGCCGGAACCCTCCTGCGCACCGGCCCCACGCGCACCAATGTCATGGATATGGCCATCATGCTGGTCAGGCCGAAATAACAGGAGCAGAAAACTCTTTTTAGGTCTTTTCGGCTATGTACAAGGTGAAAAAAGGAGAGTAATCGTTCTCGTTCACGACCGGCGGGTCAGGACGGGGTCCGGGACGGGGCGTCCCGGAAAAGCGCTGGATGCGGACAAGCGAGGAGCGAAACGCACAGGAACGGCATACCGTCCTTCCGGTCTCCGGGGGCGGAAACGGCCCCGCGGGTTCAACAGATATGGGAGGAGATCATGTCTGGTTTATGGTATTTCTGGGGCAGCCTCGCGTTGCTGCTCGGCGGGTACTTCGTGTACGGCGCGTTCGTGGAAAAAGTATTCGGAGCCGATTTCGGGCGTCCCACGCCGGTCAAAAGCCGGCGCGACGGCGTGGACTACATTGAACTGCCCCGCTACAAGATTTTTCTCATCCAGCTTCTGAATATCGCCGGGCTCGGCCCGGTGCTCGGCCCCATCCTTGGGGCGCTGTACGGGCCTTCCGCCCTGCTCTGGGTCGTGTTCGGCTGCATTTTCGGCGGCGCGGTGCATGACTACTGTTCAGCCATGATGTCCCTGCGCTACGGCGGAGCGTCCTATCCCGAGATCATCGGGCGCAACCTCGGCACCGGCGTCCGCCGCTTCATGGAAGTGTTCGCCATCGCGTTCATGATCATGGTCGGCGCTGTGTTCGTGCTCGGCCCCGCCGCCCTGCTCGCCAACCTGACGAGTTTCGGCCTGCCCTTCTGGGCCACGCTCATCTTCGCCTACTACTTCCTTGCCACGATCATGCCCATTGATACCATCATCGGGCGTATCTACCCCTTCTTCTCGATCCTGTTGCTGGTAATGGCCTTCGGGCTTGCCGGTTCGCTCATGCTCAGCGACCGCCCCGTTCTGCCCAACACCGACTTTTTTGTGAATACCGACCCGGCCGGCCTTCCCATCTGGCCGCTCCTGTTCATCACCATCGCCTGCGGCGCGATCAGCGGCTTCCACGCCACCCAGTCGCCCCTCATGACCCGGTGCATGGAAAGCGAAAAGCACGGCCGGATGCTCTTTTACGGCCCCATGATCGCCGAAGGCGTCCTTGGGCTCATCTGGGTGACGCTTGGCCTGTCCTTCTACGAATCGCCCGAAGCCCTCGGCGCGGTCATCAAGGCCGGGACGCCCACGCTGGTGGTTCAGGAAATCTCCATGGCCCTACTCGGCCCCATCGGCGGTATGCTCGCCATCCTCGGCGTGGTGGTGCTGCCCATTTCCACGGGCGACACGGCGTTCCGCAGCGCCCGCCTGCTGGTGGCCGATACCCTGCGCATCGATCAGGGCCCCATCGGCAAGCGCCTGATGATCGCCGTTCCGCTGTTCGCTGCGGGCATCGCCCTGACCTTCGTGGACTTCGCGGTCATCTGGCGCTACTTCGGCTGGGCCAACCAGACCATGTCCTGCGTGACCCTGTGGGCCATCGCCGTCTACCTTGCCCGCCGCGAGCGCTTCCACTGGATAGCGACCCTTCCGGCGGCCTTCATGACCGTGGTGTGCGTCTCCTATCTCTGCTACGCGAAGATCGGGTTCGGCATGTCCGTCGAGATGTCCACGCTCATCGGTATCGCCTCGGCCGCCGCTTCGCTGGTGCTGTTCCTTTCTCGCGGCAAGCGTATGCCCGAGCTTGAGAACGAAGCGAGTTGCTAGAAAAAGCATGTGGGGAGGGGAAGGGGAACCTTTCTGGAGAAAGGTTCCCCTTCCCCTCCCCACACCCCACCCCATCCTCTCCCAAGACTTTCGCGCTTATCGAATCTCTGTTCACGGATTTCCCTGTTTTTCAGGAAAAGGAGCTTCGGCTCTTTTTTTATTTGGTAAAGACAATGGAAA
>NZ_JH114232.1:810346-819239 GCF_000224655.1 Bilophila sp. 4_1_30 | reverse complement strand
GAGAGAGAGAGAGAACTCTGGACCCAGCCAAAGCTGAATGGCCTGCGCTCCTGCCCCTCCGGGGGAAGCGATGAGGAGAGCGGGTCTTTTCAAGTGGGCGAGAAAATACACGTGATGCCGCACGGTTTTCAGGCTGGGCAAGTTCTCCCTGTTATAGTGGATGACGCGGTATCTTCCCTGCTTTCCGATCGAGAGCCCGGGGTTCAAATGGCAGATACGGAACTGCTGGGAAACCGCGGTATTTCCATGCATGATGGAGCGGTAAGCGGTCTTGTGGAGCCGTATCGGATCGATTGCCTCGCCGCTCTTCAAGATCACCGGGAAAGGCGACGCGACGCCGCCGTTGCGCAATCCGGCCCCTCAACAACTCCCACCTTGTTCGCTGCCCGTCCGACGCTGTGCCCGGATGAAGGAACCGCCAAAAACAGCATCATATCCGGGTGCGGGCCTGAGCGAGAGCCAGTCGCTTCCTGTATCCAATCCACCGATCGACTGCTCCCCCCTTCAGAAGGGAGCGCACCACCCTGCATTCCCCGGTTTCCGGGTTCTTCAGCTGCGTCTCCGGATCTGTCCTCACAACAGGGGCATCCCCCCGACATGCAGCTTTCCCCACCGGATTTGAACGAAAAAGTTCTATTATATGAAGATGCTAGAGAGAGAGAGAGAGAGAGAGAGAGAGAGAGAGAGAGAGAGAGAAAAGCCCTCTCCGGAAAGTTCGGGCGAGGGCTTGTATTTATCATAAATGTCAAATTGTTACAGATCACTCAGGACCTTGATGACAGCATCCAGCTCACGGCTCATGGCGTCGATACATTCGTTTTCGTGTTCCGTATCGTCGTGCTTGACGGCCTGTTCCGCCGCAAGGACCAGATCGGCCAGAGGCGCGAGGGAAAGATTGGCGGTCACGCCCTTGAGCGTATGCAGTTCATTATGAGCCGTCTGGCGATCACCGGCATTCAGGGCATCACGAATCCGCCCCGCCGTATCCCCATACGACGCGGCGAATTTCGCCAGCAATTTCCGGTAGAGCTGTTCGTTTCCCATCAGGCGCTTGACGCCGGATTCCCAATCAACACCGGGAATAATGCTCCCCGGCTGAGTTTCCCTATCCGACATATTTCCCCCTCAGTGAACAATACTTTGGGAAGATTATGCCAAACATGCCATCCCTTTGCAATGTCTCATTTCTCGGCTTGAAGCCCCACGGCGGGGCCGATCAAGTCGGAACCCGCCGAAAAAGCGGGCATACGCCTCGGATCCGCGTTCACTCTTCTCTCCGCTTTTTCTGATGGATGCCGTCCCGTTGTCTTTCGCCGCAAACGCCTTATTGAAAGGAAGTACGGCATCCGTCATCTCCGGGGCGGACGCCTCAAGGAATGCGCTCCGTACGGGCATGGCCTCCGGACGTTGCTTTGGCCTTGAAACCGTTTCATTGGGCTGCCCCTTGAGTGCGGAAAGCTTCATCCCCGGCTGGTTCCGCCGGGGGAAAACGCCTTCGGAACGTATCGGGGGCAGAGGTTTCTTGCCGCAATCCGTACGGAACCGATGTAATTCTATCCCCGCCTTGCGCATTCGCAGGGAAGCGTGTATGCCAAAAACCGACTTTCTTGTACCTTTACCCCTGTTTTCAGGAAGGGAGGAAATATGTCCAGAAACGTTATCGTCATCGGTGGCGTGGCCCTCGGCCCCAAGGCGGCCAGCCGCCTGAAACGGCTTGATCCCACGGCCAACGTGACCATGATCGACGAAAACATCAATATTTCGTTCGGCGGCTGCGGCATCCCCTACTATGTTTCCGGCGAAATCAATTCGCTGGACGCCCTGCGCTCCACGACCTACGGGACCGTGCGCACCCCCGAGTATTTCGAGCATAAGGGCGTGCATACCCTGAACCAGACCCGCGTGACCGCCATCGACCGCGCCGCCAAGACCGTGACGGCCAAGAACCTGGTCACGGGCGAAGAGAAGGCGCTCCCCTACGACCGCCTGATCATCGCCACCGGCAGCACTCCCAAAGTGCCCCCGGTCGAAGGCCGCGACCTCAAAAACGTGGGCGGCGCGAACAACCTTGAGGACGCCGACGCGCTCCGCAAGGCCTGCGCTTCCGGCAGCGTGCAGAACGCCGTGGTCATCGGCGCCGGGTTCATCGGCATGGAAATCGCCGTGGCCCTCGCCGACATGTGGGACATCAAGACCAGCGTGGTGGAATTCATGCCGCAGGCCATGCCCGGCGTCATGTCCGCCAGCCTGTCCGATATGGTCAGGCATGACCTCGAAGAACACAACGTCGACGTCTATACCGGCGAAAAAGTGCAGCGCCTTGAAGGTGAAAACGGGGTTGTGGCCCGCGTCGTGACCGACAAGCGCACCCTCGACGCCGATCTGGTCATCTTCGCCACCGGCTTCGCGCCCAACACAGCGCTGGCCCGCGCCGCCGGGCTCGATCTTGAGGAACGCACCGGCGCGATCCTCGTCAACGAATACATGCAGACCTCCGATCCCGACATCTATGCGGGCGGCGACTGCGTGGCCATTCCGAACCTCATCACCGGCAAGCCCTTCGTGCTGGCGCTCGGCTCCCTCGCCAACCGGCAGGGCCGCGTCATCGGCACCAACGCCGCCAGCGACAATGGCAAGGCGGCCGCCTTCCACGGCGCCGTGGGCACGTGGTGCGTGAAAATCTTCAAGATGTCCGCGTGCGGCACGGGCCTGACCATCGAACGCGCAAAAGCTTTCGGGTTCGACGCCATTTCCGCCAGCCTCGAACAGCTCGACCGTGCCCATTTCTACCCTGAAAAGCACATGATGACCCTTGAACTCGTGGTCGAACGCGGAACCCGACGCGTGCTCGGCATTCAGGGCGTGTGCGAAGACGGCGACGCCCTCAAGGCCCGCATCGACGCCGTGGCGACCATGCTCCAGTTCGGCAAGCCCACCATCGACGATCTCGCCAATGCCGAAATCGCCTATGCCCCGCCCTTCGCCTCCGCAATGGACGCCGTAAACGCCGTGGCCAACGTGGCCGACAACATCCTCTCCGGCCAGCTTAAGCCCATTTCTTCCAAGGAATTCGGCGAACTCTGGAAGGATCGCGCCAACAATAACGTCTTCTTCGCCGACGCCCGCCCCGCCGTGGCCGGCAACGCCACCGCCGCCAAGTATCCCGGCGAATGGCACGCCATCGCGCTGGAAGACATTGAAGCGAAGTTCGACTCCATCCCCAAGGATCGCCCGGTGGCCCTCGTGTGCAACACCGGCCTGCGCTCCTACGAAGTGATGCTGTACCTGCACAACCACGGCGTGACCGACGTGGTGAACGCCCTCGGCGGCATGCAGGCGCTCATCAAGCGCGGCGACAACATGTAAAGACGGTTTGAGGGGCCTCCCCTTCGAACGACGCAGGACGGGGAAAAGCGTTCCATTTTCGCTTTTCCCCGTCTTTTTTTGCCTTTATCGTGCCCTTGCCACAGCTCCTCTGTCCCGGTAAACTGCCCGGCAAAACAAGGAAGTTCGTATGCACGCTCTCTCTTCGAATCCAGCTATCAAGGAAACCTCGATGAAACGTAAAATACTCTGGGCTTTTCTCATCATCTGGCTCATTCTGACCGCCTACCTGCTGTTCCTGTCCAACAAATGGGCGTCCGCCGCCACCCCGTCCTACGCGGCCTCAAGCGCCGTCACCACGGACAATTTTGCGGAACTGCTGCGCGAAACCCTCCAGAAAAACCCTGACCTGCTGCTCAGCGTCCTGCGCGAAAACAGCGAGGCCGTACTCGACATCGCTCAGGAAGGCTCCAACCAGCGCCGCCACAAAAGCCTGATCGCCCAGTGGAAGGCTGAGCTGAACCAGCCCAAAGAAGTGGACATCAAGGACCGCCCGTTCCGCGGGGCCGCCGATGCGCCCGTGACCATCGTGGCCTATTCGGATTTCACCTGCCCCTACTGCCAGCAGGCCGCCGGGACGATGGAAAAGGTCCTCAAGGAAAATCAGGGCAAGATCAAATACGTCTTCAAGCACTTCCCGCTGGAAACCACCGGCGTCGCCCGCCTCGCCGCCGAATACCACGTCGCCGCCGCCCGTCAGGATCCGGAATTGGCGTGGAAGTTTTATGACCTGCTCTTCGCCCGCCGCGCCGACGTGCTCAAGGACGGCGAACCCGCCATCGTGAACGCCGCCAAGGACGCCGGGCTGAACATGAAGAAGCTCGCCGCCGACGTGAAGCGCAAGGACGTGCGCGCCGAAGTGGACGCCGACATTGCCGAAGGCCAGCGCATAGGCGTGCAGGGGACCCCGTATTTCCTCATCAACAACCTTGTGGCCCGTGGCGCGCTGTCTTCCGATCTGTTCAAGGAAGCCATCAACATGGCCTTGCAGGCCGCTCCGTCCGGGCAGAAGTAACGAATGATCATCACCCGCAATCCCGATGCGCTTGATCTGCCGCTGCCGCTGGACCTCTCTCAGGGGACCTCTGTGACGGTAGGCAATTTCGACGGCGTCCATTTGGGGCATCAGGCGCTTCTTGCCATGACCTGTGAACGCGCGGCCGCGACGGGAACGCTTCCCGTCGCCATGACGTTCAACCCGCATCCCCTTGAAGTGCTGACGCCATACGCGCCCCCGCGCCTCACGACCCCGCAGGCACGGCTTGCACTGCTGGAAGCCTCCGGCATGGCGCTTGTGATGCTTGTGGTCTTTACGCCCGAATTCGCGGCCATGTCGCCGGAAACCTTCGTGCGCCGGATTCTTCTCGGCACGCTGAACATGCGCGAGCTGCTCCTCGGCTACGACTTCACCCTCGGCAAGGGCCGCGCCGGGACGCCCGAAGTCCTCGCCCAGCTCGGCAAAGCCGAAGGCTTCAACGTCGATCGGATGGATGCGCTCTCCGTGCACGACGAAGTGGTCAGCTCCACGCGCATACGGGAGCTGCTGCATCAGGGGCAGGTATGGGAAGCCAGCAGCCTGCTCGGCCGCCTGTACAGCGTGCAGGGCGAAGTCATCCACGGCAAAAACCGGGGCGGGCGCCTGCTCGGATTCCCCACGGCGAACCTCGCCCCCACGCCGACCATGCTCCCCAAGCCCGGCGTGTATGTGACGCTTGCCACGCCATCGGAATCCGCCGGGAGCGGGCTCCCCTTTGTCTTCGATCCGGCGCACCCCACCCCAAACACCTATCCGGCGGTGACGAACATCGGGTACAACCCGACCTTCGGGCCGGGCGCGCTCACGGTCGAGACGCACCTGCTTGATTTCGACGCGGATCTTTACGGCAAGCATCTTGAAGTCGCCTTCGTCGAACGCCTGCGCGGCGAAGTCACCTTTACCGGCCCCGACTCCCTCGTCGCCCAGATCAAAAAGGACGCCGATCAGGCACGGAAAATACTGGAAACGGCTACAGGGGAATAGAGAGGCTGAGGCCTCCGGCGGCAAGGGGCTACCGCCCCTTGACCCTGTCCGGGGGGCGAGCCGCCCCCCGGACCCCGGCACAACGCCCGTAGAAGAAACGGTTCCGCATCCAGCTTGCGCTGGCTCCGGAACCGTTTCTTCTACGGGCGCCCTGTCGACGCCAGATGTTTTCTATTTTAGAATATTAATTATAAAAAACAATATATTGTAAAAACTACTGCGTTTCCAAGAGGGGATCGCCGGGAAACCCACGCCAACATACAGGCTGTCAAGAAACCGCAGCCGAGATCTGCCCCACTTACAAAAGTCTTTGAAGAGGAAGGGGGGGAAGTTTTGGAGGGGGGGAAGGAGAAACTTTCTTCAGAAAGTTTCTCCTTCCCCCCTCCAATTTCACTCGATCACGAACGCGTTCGCCGCGTGCGTGGCGGCGGGAATGTTCCCTTCAGCAAAAAGACGGACAACCTCCAGAGCGGCGGGAAGCTGTTTGCGGAAGGCGTCCTGCGCCTCGGGACTGAGCCGCCCGAGAACCCAGTTCACGGTGTCCTCGCCGCCATGCGGGGAACGGCCTATGCCGAGGCGAAGGCGGTAGAAATCCGGCGTGCCGAGACGCTGCGTGATCGACTTCAAACCGTTGTGCCCGGCATTGCCCCCGCCCTTCTTGAATTTCATCCGGCCCGGCGCGATATCCAGCTCGTCGTGCACGACAAGGATATTCTCGGGCAGAAGACGGTGCCACGCCGCGAGAGACTGTACGCATTCGCCGGAAAGGTTCATGAAGGTCTGCGGTTTGGCGATAAGCCACTGGTCCGGGCTGCCCGGAAGGGCCGCCTTCCACAGCTCGCAGCGGAACTTGTCCCCTGACATGGAGGAAACATTTTTCGCCTCGCGCAAGAGTTCATCCACAAACAAAAACCCCATGTTGTGACGGGTCGATTCGTATTGCTTGCCCGGATTGCCCAAGCCCACGATAAGTCCGGCGACAGCCATATCAAACCTCTCGGAAAACTTCCGGCCTGACGGACGCAGGCTACAAAAAAAGGAATCCACCGGATTCCTCGCCAATTCGTTCCCTCAACCCATGCGGGGCAGCCCCTTTCCTACGGCATCAACGGGATGCCGAACATGTCGACAGGGAAAGGAGGCAAGGGAGTGGAGAGGAATGCCTTAAGTGAGGACGCTCCCTTCCACTCCCAAACAATGCGCTTATTCAGCGGCAGCGTCATCGCCGCCGGGCATCAGCACGGACACGATGGCGTAGTTGTTGTCATAAGCGGCCTTGACGCCTTCGGGAAGCTTCACGTCGGCGATCTGGATGGTGGTCCCCACATCCATGCCGGAGATGTCGATGGTGACCTTGGCGGGCATATCGAGAGGCTTCGCCATGAGCTGGATCTGTTCGCGGTAGGTTTCGAGCTTGCCGCCCACCTTGGTACCGCGGGCAACGCCGGTGAATTCGACCGGAACGGTGATCTTCACGGGCTTGTCGAGATCGACGCCGTAGAAGTCGATGTGCGTGAAGCGGCTGGTGATCGGGTCGCGCTGCGTGGCCCAGATCAGCACGGGATGCGTGCCGTCGCCTTCGATCTCGAGGTTGAACACGGTGGTGCGGCCAACCTGAGAGAAAAGCTTCGCGAAAGAGCGAACGGACATCTGCACGGGCAGGTTTTCACCCTTGGCGGTGTAGAACACGCCGGGGATGAGTTCTTCCTGACGGGCGCGGCGGTTGGCGCCCTTGCCGAGACCGGCGCGCTTCTGCACGCTGAGCACTTTGAGATCGGACATGGATGTTCTCCTTACCCTTCCACGGGAAAAAAGCCGTGGTGGTAGATTCGCTGAGATGAGCCGGTGCCCCGGAGGACGCCGGAGAGGTTTCTTTCCGTTCGCCCGGAACGTTTCAAAAGCGAAACGCTCCAATCCGAACGCTGGTTCGGCGCGCCGCAACACGGCGCTGATTCTACCGAAAACGATGTTTTCCGGCAGAACGGCACCTTTGAAATGTTCAGCATTTCAAAGGCAATCCGCTTTAGAACAGCACGCTTACGGACGACCCGGTGTGGATGTTGTGGATGCTCTTGGCGAGAAGGCTGGCCACGGAAACGACCTGCAGCTTCGAGCACACGTCCAAACGTTCACCGGACGGGATCGTGTCGGTGACGACGACCTTGGTGAACACCGAGTTGTTGAGCCGCTCGAGGGCGGGGCCGGAAAGCACGCCGTGCGTGGCACAGGCGTACACTTCGCGGGCGCCTTCGCGGAGCAGGACTTCGGCTCCGGCGCAGATCGTCCCTGCCGTATCGATGATGTCATCCACGAGTACCGCGATCTTGCCGTCCACATCGCCGATGACGTGCGTGGCGGTCGCCTGGTTGGGGCGGTCGCGGCGCTTGTCGATGATGGCGAGGGGCGCTTCAATGCGCTTGGCGAAGGAGCGGGCGCGTTCCACGCCGCCGGCGTCGGGGGAAACCACCACGATCTCGCCCTTCATGGACATGAAGGGTTCGAGCAGCACCTGAGACGCGAACAGGTTGTCCACAGGGCAGTTGAAGAACCCCTGGATCTGTCCGGCATGAAGGTCCACGGTCACCACGCGGTTCGCACCGGCGGTCGACAGGAAATCAGCCACGAGCTTGGCGCTGATGGGCGCGCGCGGGCTGACCTTGCGGTCCTGACGCGCATAGCCGTAGTAGGGGATGACGGCGGTGATGCGGCCCGCGCTGGCGCGCTTGAGCGCGTCGAGCATGAGGCAGAGCTGCATCAGATTGAAGTTCACAGGCGCACAGGTCGGCTGGATGACGAACACGTCGTCGCCGCGGACGCTGCTGCTGATTTCGATGCGGCTTTCGCCGTCGCTGAACTTCTCACACAGGGCGGGGGTCAACTGGCAGCCGAGATGCTCGCAAATGGCCTGAGCCAAAGGAGCGTTCGAGGTGCCGGTCAGAATCTTGAGATCACCGTACATAGGGGGAGGCCTTCCGGTTAAGAAACCTCTAAAGCGCAAAAAAATGGCTGGGGCGGAAGGACTTGAACCCTCGAATGACGGGACCAAAACCCGTTGCCTTACCTGCTTGGCTACACCCCAGCGTGACAAAGATTTCCTTGAAAGTGGAAATCTTACAATGCGTGGCTATAAGCAGCCACGTCTTTTTCCCGGAACCCCTCCGCCACCCGGAAGGCGGTGCCCGCATCCCGGAAGAGCCCGAAGAGGGAAGAGCCGCTGCCGCTCATGACGGCGGCGAAGGCTCCCTGCCGCAGGAGCTGCTCCCTGAGTCGGCGAAGACGGGGGAAGGCCTCGAAAACCGGCGGCTCAAAACTGTTTTCAAGCCAATGGATGGAGGAAGCCCCGTCGAGAGATTTCTGAGAGGCATGGTTTATAGCGCCATTACGCACTTCTGTCAATGGCCTGTTCCATTCATCCCATGCCGCATAGGCCCACGGCGTGGACACGCGCTCCCCGGGGCACAGCAGGACGAGCCCCGCCCCGGCGACGCC